>CAWHNM010000021.1:0-388003 GCA_963830665.1 uncultured Chloroflexia bacterium | reverse complement strand
TTAGATACCGTCCTTGTCTTCTTCCCAGGTGTCATCTTCCTCTTCGTCGATTTCCTCACCTTCTAACTCTTCCTGTTCCTCTTCTTCCAAATTTTCATCTTTGGAAGCAGCATCTTCATTGGGGGTAAAAGTGGCACATCCGGTTTCGGGATCCAGTTCAACCGCCGCGGCGCCGCAGTAGCCGTTGTCTACAAAGACACATTCATTGTAGTGGCAGCGGATGCGGGGCATAACATTCTCCTAAGTGAAGATTAGTTGATCAAAGTTACAACGTCTGTAAAGCAGATATTTTACTCGCTTTCTTCTTAACTTTGATGGCTGAGATCGTGACCCGCCTCACCGTTGATCGTGACCAGCGGGACCTTTCCCCGGTCCCCTGCCAGTTCTGCGGCGGAAACCATAACGAAAAGTATTGCCCGAAGGCAAAAGAGATGGGATTTTTAAGACTTCCTAAGTCTTTATCATCATCCTTGCAGGGGAGACTTATACAGCTACCTTTGCAAAAGCGTTTTTGGCAAAATCGGATATTTAGATTGACAAACGTTTTGAATAGTTGTACTGTATATACAACATCATAAAGCCTGTCCACATCGAACGCGGACTATTATGTAGATCATTATTGCTTCAACGTTGATTGATGAAGCCGCCAATTAAACCCTGGCGGCTATTATTTTTTTATCCTGCCAGGGTAAATTCCAGGCCACTTATGAGGGAGGCACCAAATGAAAGCCACGAGTCACCTATTCACTCTCTTTGCGTTCGCGATCCTGCTCGTCGCAGTTGCCTGCGGCCAGGCGGCGGCCGGGCCCACTGTCACACCGGCTGCCACTGCCACCACACCGCTGCAAACCGGCACGATTGCATTTTCGAAATTCACCTCCGAGGAACACATGGAAAAGGATATATACATCATCAAGACCGATGGCACTGGTCTCACGCTATTGGCGCACGACCCAGGCAAGTTTCTGGAATACCCGGCCTGGTCTCCAGACGGTACCAAAATTGCCTTTCAATCGAGGACCGGAACTAATCAGGTGTACACGACTTATGGCACCTCCACCATCTGGATCATGAACGCGGACGGCTCGGACAAGCTGCAGCTTACGCAGCTTCCACAGGCTGGCCTGCACCCGGCCTGGTCGCCGGACGGCAAGCAGATCACCTTTTTTGGCTGGTCATCGGATGACGAATGGGTGCATATCTTCGTAATGAATGCCGACGGGAGCGATATCCATCAGGTGACCAGCGGGACTTTTAATGACGCCTATATGACCTGGGCGCCAGATGGAACGATACTCTTTATGCGATCAACTCCCCCCAATGTATTGGCCGAAGTGTTTGCCATAAAACCAGATGGCAGCGGTATTGTTCAGGTGACCAAGAATGAGCTCCTGAGAGGCTTTGCCCTCTCGCCCGACGGAAAGCGCCTGGCAGTCTTTAGGGGGGCAACCTTTCAAATTGTGGTTCATCCAAGAGAGGCTCCCGGGAACGAGGTCCTACTACTTGATGCGTTTGGTGATTGTGATGATGTCAAGCTCTCCTGGTCACCGGATGGGAAAGCGATTGCCCTGGCGGAGAGCTTTCTGGATGGATGGAAGGGCCCCTCGTCCTTGACCATCGTGAACGCCGATGGCTCCGGGCTTAAAAAAGTACCAGAGGCCGGGATGGTTTTTGACCCCGCCTGGCGACCCTAACGAAGATCCAAAGTGAATGAGCCTGCCGCCTCATCAGCCAGCCTCGCTCCCCTCTCCCTTCTTTGGGAGAGGGGCCGGGGGTGAGGGCCTCTGAGGCGGATCCCACAATGAAAAGTATTGCCCGAAAGCAAAAGAGATGGGGTTCTAGTTTCGTCAATTGCCTTGCATCATGTAGTAAAACAAGATTCCACCCACCAGGCAGAACGTGGGTACCAAGAATGCCAGGCCGATGACGAAGGGCGCAATGCTGCGTTCCTCGGGAGGCGTTGGCCCTTGAGCGTAGTAGGCCCAATCGCATACACCTTCCCGGCCAGGAACTATGACCGGCTTGATGTTAGAGTAGGTGACCTGGCTTCTGAGCAGCTCCAGATACCGGGCTTCGAACCTGGCTTCGTCGGCGGTGGCTCAATCGCAATGCTTGTCGCTGGGACCATAGACTGTCACACCCATAGCCGGGTGCTTCGCGCGGCTGCTTCCCCCAGCTTGCACCAATTTTTACATCCGAGGGACATGGCATCCCTCAGACAGCTTTTGTCTCTATCTATTTGTAGAACAAGGTGATATACTAAATTAACCTATTATTACCTTGTTTATCTGTATTCATATCTGGTCAGTGGGAAACATGAATGCAGAGCACCCTTCCCTGTTTCAATAGGCATTCGAATATCCATTTGCAGGCGTCCCAGGAACCATTTTTGGAGATTCTCCAATTTCGATTCAGGGAGGTGAAAGCGAAGTCCAAACAAGGCCGGCTTTCGTCCGTTTTGCCAACCCAGGATCTTATCTGGTCCATCTTAGGATCAATCGTTTTCAAAAGGAAATTAATATGTTGACAAATGAAGAGATTTACACGATCAATCGACCCACGGAAATGTATATAACCACTTCGCAAAAACAAGGCCGCGTCCTCGTGACCATCCTGGAGCTGGCTGGAATAGTGGATGGTTCCAATTACATGCTGCTTGTCGATGAAGCCAAGAAAAACTATCTCAACGGCATGCGTGATCTGCTGATCGACTTGAGCAAACTGACATTTCTGGGCAGCTCCGGCCTCGCGGCAATCCACAAGACCGCGCTGCTGTTCCGCGACCAGCCAATAGCCAATGAAGAATCAGGCTGGGCAGCCTACCATGCCATTGACCGGGATCGTGGCAGCGGGGTCCAGAAACATGTGAAACTGCTTTCCCCGCAACCCAGGGTGGCAGAAGTTCTGGATATTGCCAGTTTCGACGCCTTGTTCGAAATCCATACTGACCTGAAGGCAGCGGTGGCGTCTTTTTAGGAACAATGAAAATGAGTAGAAGTGCCGGGAGCCACCTGGACCGGCATGGCAATGCGAGCCTCGAAGCTCGCCCTGGCAAAAAACCAGATCGCGTTCATGGCACGCCGGCCTTCAAGCAATCGCTACAGGCAAACGGTGCGTGCAGTGGACGGGATGTACCTATCGCTGATCTGGCTTACCCTTTGCTGAACAGGTTTTATATTCAGCGTCAACCTACAAAAGGAGAAATAATCATGGTAAATATGTTAATTCAACTTAAGGTAAAAGACTTCGTGGAGTGGAAAAAAGTATTTGATTCTGCTGCTGGTTTGCGCAGCTCCAACGGCGGAACTTACATATCAGGTCTTCCGCGACGCAAGCGACCCCAACACGTATAACCACCATTAATAAGTGGAATTCTCTGGAAAATGCTCAAAAATTCGCCCATTCTCCCGAACTGAAGGCCGCGATGGAAAAAGCCGGGGTAATGGGACCACCCACTGTCTATTTCCTGAACGAAGCATAAACACAAACTGATTTGACTCTGATTTAATTCTGCCCTTCCTGGCTTCCGGAGGGGCAGTTTTATTAATTTTGGTATTATTGAACCCTTTCGCTTCAAGTGGACAGACCTCCATCCTGGAACCGTCGGTTTAATTCGCAGGGCACTCCTGAAGCTCCCGAGGCCGTGGCCCCCACCCCCATATCTACGCGCAAGACGCCAGACCCAGACTTTAGGAAGGCCCTGGCGATCGGTCACCCTCGTCCTGGCTCCGGCCGAATTTTGGGCTCTGGATGATATTAACTCGTCCTCTGATCCGGGCTGACCGCAGACGGGTGTTTGTTGTTTGGGGAATTGCCGCCTTGCTGCTCGGGATCGCCATCCCCGTGAGCACGCTGGTACTGGCGCATTTCCACATTCAGGAACGCTTCCCATGATAACCCGTGCATTGTATCTGGCTGGCAGCGTGGTTTACCGTCAGCCTGGTCGTGATGTTGCTGGGAGGCACGCGCCTGCGCTTTACCCATACTTCGTTCTCCGTTGTTTGGCTGGCCGTTGTATTGGGGCTCGGCGACCTCTGGGCGCTGACCACCTTTGGCAGGCCGCCGGAAGTATTGTCTCTCACCGGGCTGGCCGCCGTGCTTGGGGTTGATCTGCATCGGCGGCTACGTGATTGGAATGCCTTCGGCCAGGTGGCCTGGCTGACGACGCTCATCATCACCCCGCTCTTTCTGGCGTACGCGTATTCCATCATCCTTGCCGCCCGTCTCGCACCCGCCTCTTTCATTGCAGCCCAGATGTTCCTTTTCCTTCAATCTGTCGCTTCCCTGGTGGCGCTGACCCATATGTTTGAGAACACTCGACGTCACCTGCCGCGTGCGCTGGCACAACCGGCTTGCCCGGGTTAATCCTGCGCCGGGTTTTGCACCGATGGTCTCATTGCATCTGCCGGCCTACGACGAACCGCCGGAGGTCGTGGAGGCAACCCTGCGGAGCCCTGGCGGCCTTGGATTATCCCGCCTTACGAAGTGCTGGTCATCGACAACAACACGCCGGAAGAAAAAACCTGGCGGCCGATCGAAAAACTCTGCCGGGAACTGGGGCCGCGTTTCCGGTTTATCCACCTGGAAAATTGGCCCGGGTTACAAGTCCGGTGCGCTCAATTTTGCCCTGACCCAGACCTCGCCCTCGCGGAACTCATCGGAGTGGTCGACGCAGATTACCAGGTGGAGCCGCTCTTCCTGCGTGAATTGGTTCCGGCCTTCACCGATCCGCAGTTGGCCTTCATCCAGGCTCCGCAGGATTACCGGGATTTCGCACCGGGATCCTTTTCGGAGGCGATGTATTACTCGTACGAATACTTCTTCGAAGTACCCATGCCGGTCCGTAACGAGCGCAACGCCATCATCTTCTCCGGGACGATGGGCCTGATCCGTAAGTCGGTCCTGCAGGAGATCGGCGGCTGGAGCGAGTGGTGCGTCACCGAAGACGCCGAGGCCAGCCTGCGCGTCCTGAAGCGCGGCTACAAATCGATGTACTTTCACCGCAGCCTGGGCCGCGGGTTGATGCCTTGCACCTTCGCCGGGTTGAAGACGCCAGCGCTTCCGCTGGTGTTTTGGCAACATCCAGATCCTGCGCAAACATTGGGAAGCCCTGATGCCGTGGGCGCATTGGGTCGACCCGCAAAACCGCCTCACCCAGGCGCAGCGCTACTTCTATCTGGCTGGAACCGTGCAGTGGTTCTCCGATGCGTTCAATTTCGCGTTTGTCTGCTTCCTGGTGGCGGGCGGGATCATCAAGCTGGTCTCATCGAATTTCACCATCCTGCCCATCACTGGTCCGTGGATCAGCCTGGCCTTCATTTTCATTCTGCTGAACCTGTGGCGGCTCGTCTGGGTAATACGCAACGCCCTGAAACTTTCCTGGGGGCTGGCGTTCCGCTCCATGTATGGCATGTTCAGTGTGGGGTGGGTGGTCACTTTGGCCGGTTTTCAGGCCCTGTTCCAATCCAAAACCGCCTTTCTGCGCACGCCGAAAACGATGAGCAAGGTGCCGTTGCTCAACGCCTTGTTTGCAACCCAATGGGAGGTAGGTATTGGTCTGCTTTGCCTGGCGTTGGGGGCGGCAGTCCTCGCTTTAGCCAATCGCACTCCCAATACCTACTTCATTGGAGGGTTGCTGCTCTGGCAGTCGAGTCTTTATCTGGTCGCGCCAATCTATGGTGTGTTCTATAAATCCTGCGATTAGGAACGGAGCCTGGCCAGAATTCCAAGGATTTAACTTTCAGGGAAGCATCGACGAATTTCAAATATTCGGCCGGGCACTTTCAGCAGGCGAAGTGCAGGAAATATACGCAAGCGGGCGATAGGGAACGGACTTTCTGCGGATACCCGGGTCAGACCGGCGCAGGCAATGAACCAAAGAGGGGCTTTGTGCCTTAAGAACATCTGTAAAAGCGAATTTTTTTGGAATATTATGATCAAAACCTATGATATGATTAGCGCCCGGCAAGCGGATCCTTCGGGAAGCGCTGAAATGGGGGAAAGATATTGGGCCAGAAAAGCAAGCGGAAAGAGTGCTGTATTGAAAATTGATCCGGTCAGGAAAAAACCATGGAAAACCGTTTCCTGGTTGAGGTGGACGAAGAATATTCACCCATCGCCCGGCTGATCGAGTTGGGGCGGAAGAAGAAATACGTCACGATTGACGATATCCTGCACTTCTTCCCTGAAGCCGAAAAGGATATCGAGCAATTGGAGGAGGCTTTTTCGGCGCTCTTGAGCGCGGGAGTTGCTTTCGTTGAAGACGCGCCTGCCGGTGAACCTCCGGAGAATGAATTAGGCGCTGTGGAAGAAAGCGAGGCCGGGCCCGAGCCTGAACTTGCGCCGGATGATTATCTCGCAGGCATTGATACCACCGACAGCATCGGACTATATCTCAAAGAAGTCAGCCAGGTCCCGCTGTTGACAGCGACAGAAGAAGTCGAACTCGCCCAGCGGATCGAGCACGGGCGGACGGCGCGTGAAGAACTGGCGCGCGGCAAAGTCAGCCCCCGCCGCCGGATCGAATTGCGTAAATCCATCGAAGACGGTTGGGCGGCGCGTGAGCACCTGATCACAGCCAACTCGCGCCTGGTGATCAGTGTGGCCAAAAAATATATGGGACGCGGTGTAGCCCTTCCTTGACCTGATCCAGGAAGGCAATATCGGCCTGATCCGTTCCACCAAGAAGTTCGACTACCAGCGGGGTAATAAATTCAGCACCTATGCCACCTGGTGGATCCGCCAGGCCGTGACACGCGCGATTGCCGACCAGGGACGCACCATCCGTGTCCCGGTCCACATGGGCGATCATATCAACAAGCTCTTCCGCATCCAGCACCAGTTGACCCAGCGCCTGGGCCGCGAACCAACCGTCGAGGAGATGGCCGAAGCGCTGGAAGTGGCCGCCCCAAAAAGTCGAGAACATCATCCGAGGTGGCGCGCCGGCCGCTTTCGTTGGAAATGCCAACCGGTGATGAAGAAGAATCGGTGCTGGGCGACTTTATTGAAGATGAAGAAATTACTCCGCCGGATGAAGCCGCGACCTATAACCTGCTGCGCGAGCATTTGCGCGAAGTCTTGAACGGATTGCCGCCGCGTGAAGTGCGCATCCTGCAACTGCGCTATGGCCTGCTGGATGGGCAGGCCTACACGCTGGAGGAAGTTGGGCGCAAGGTGGGCGTGACACGTGAGCGCGTGCGCCAGATCGAAGCCCAGGCCTTGAACCGCCTGCGACACCCGTCCATCCGCCGCAAACTGCGCGACTACCTGGGGGAATGAGGGCAACCTGCTGCTTGCATACTGCTGCGCAGGCCAGCTGATTGCAGTGAAACGCCCGGATGAAGCGAGGCGATAGTCAGGCAAATTCGACCCCCTCCAAACCTGCCCATCCGGATTGCACGGATGGGGGAGGAGTTAGCATGCGTGGGTCGAAATGTAAGGGCGGATATGCAGGCGCGGGCAACGAACCAGCCCCCCCTGTCCTACGGAGATACCCTACGCTGCGCTCCGGGTACGATGTACCACTACGCTCCGCTCCGGGTACGATGTACCGCTACGCTCCGCTCCGGGTACGATGTACCGCTACGCTATGCTCCGGGTACGATGTCCCCCCATTTCACCCGGAAGAACACGGGGCAAGACGAGCAGAAATGGGGGGAACAAAAAGATGAGATCAGGCGAGTGCGATGGTCAGGCCGAGGTTGGCAGCCACCAGGGGGAGGACCTCACCGGAGTATTGTTCCACCGGCGGCTGGCGTTTGGCACGGCTCCATTCGGTGGCGAGACCATAGATGGCCCAACTGGCGGCGGTGGCAGCCTGCTCACGGCTGACGGAGGAATTGGCAAGCGTGGGGGTTTTTTCGAGCCACTTGTTCAGAAGCCGGTAAACCTGGGCGCGCACTTCCGTTCCGACCAGCGATTGGAAGTTTTCCTCATTGACCGGACAGCGTTCATGCGTGTGGGCGACAAACTCGCAGACCGCCACGATCAGTTCGAGCAGGTTGTGGTTCGAAAATTGACAGGCGTTCAACATGCGCTTTTCCACTTCCTGGCGGAATTCCTGCTCGATGGAACGCTGAAGCAGGGCGAATTTATCGGGGAAATGGGCGTAGAAGGTGGCCCGGTTGATGCCGGCCTGTTCGGTGATATCCTGGACGCTGGTGGCCTGGAAGCCTTTGCGATCGACCAGGTCGGCGAAAGCCTGGAGGATGCTCTGGCGGGTCCGGCGGACACGCGGGTCGAGATTTTCGGTTCGGTTTGGCAACATTTTTCCTCAGGTGTGGTTTAGACAACAAAAACGAGATTTTGTGGGTTGATTTTTTCGAAACACTGGAGTAAATTATACAACATATGTTGTTAAAGCAACAACCGTATTGTAACACAAGATGGCTTGATGATGAACACTGTTTGGTTGGAGAGTCAGGATGATTTCTCCACGAAGAACACGAAGAAACACTAAAAAAAGAAAAGAAGAAAGAAAAGAAAGAAGAAAAGAAGAAAAGAAGAAAAAAAAAGAAAAGTCAATTCCTTTGTGTTGAAAAAGATAATCCAGTATTGAAGTGATGGCAAGGAGAGTCAAGATGTTATTCGCAAATATCAAGAACGCTGAAAGCGAACAAATCCCCAACCCGGTTTTTGGCAGGCTGGCAAGCGATGCCCGGATAGAACGGGCCGCCAAAGCACTGGAAGCCAACGGCATCCAGACCCTGATCGCGCAAAACGCGCAGGAAGCCCGCCGGATGTTCTTCGAGCTGGTGCCGCAGGGCTCAGAGATCTTCCTGGGCGCTTCGGTCACCCTGGAAACCATTGGGATCCAACAGGAGATCGACAAGTCGGGGCATTACAACGCCCTACGCCCGAAAATCTTCGCGATGGACCGGGCCACCCAGGGGAAAGAGATCCGCAAGCTGGGAGCCAGCCCCGATTTCGCGGCCGGCAGCGTGCAGGCCATCACGGAGGATGGGCAGATCCTGATCGCCTCCAAGACCGGCAGCCAACTGGGGCCGTATGCCTCGGGAGCAGGCAAGGTGATCTGGGTGGCGGGGGCCCAGAAGATCGTCAAGGATGTAAACGAAGGGCTGCGGCGGATCGAGGAATACAGTTACCCGCTGGAACAAGCCCACGTCCACCAGCTTTACAATATGGACACCAGTGTCAATAAGATATTGATCTTCAAGCGTGAGTTCCGGCCCGGGCGGGTGAGCTTGATCATCGTTAAAGAGAAGCTGGGGCATTAAAAACATTAAACACAAAGGACACGAAGATACAGAAGGAGGGAAAAGGAAAGAAAACGGTAAAGATTTATCCGATCCATGGTTGGGTTTGATGGACTTCCGGCCTTGTTTTTTGTGCAAAAATAAGGCCGGAAACCTGTTTTTAAGCTCGCACCGAACCAGCCGGGGCAGGGTTAAGCTATAAGATTACCCCGAGTAAGACCCAAATGGATAATGATCCTAAACACCAAGGACACAAAGTGCAGAAAGGTTTAATGGTTAAGGAGATGCAATTGGAAGATAGCCTGTCTTTGCGCGGCGCAAAAGGTTCGACGGGGCTGGGCTGGGAAGACGATAATGGGGTGGTTTCTGTTTCCCACCAGGAGTATGCGGCGGGCCTTGCTGGAGTTGGACAGCCCGCTGTGGGCGGTGGAGCAGGAAGGCAAGATCGGCCTGGCAGTGGGAGGCAGAGCCTGTCCGGCAGGGGCGGGGCTGGAGGTGCTGGGTTTTGCCCCGGCCGTTTCCCTGGAGAGCCTGGGTGACCCGTCCTTTTGCAAAACCTATCACACGCGCTACGCTTATTATGCCGGGGCGATGGCCAACGGGATTTCTTCGGATTCTTTTGTGATCGCCCTGGGTAAGGCCGGCACGATGGGTTCTTATGGGGCGGGCGGCGTATCAGGGAAGCGCATCGAAGCGGCCATCCAGAATATCCAGGCCGCCCTGCCGGAGGGCCCTACGCTTTCAACCTGCTCAACAGTCCCAACGAACCGGCCCTGGAACAAAATGCGGTCGATCTGTACCTGAAGCATGGGATCCACGTGATCGAAGCCTCGGCCTACCTGGCCATGACCGCTCCGCTGGTGCAGTACCGTGCGGCGGGCCTCAGCCAGGCGGCGGATGGGAGCGTGGTGATCGGCAACCGCGTGATCGGAAAGATCTCGCGCCTGGAAATGGCGCAGCGCTTCCTGGATCCCGCGCCGGCAGATATCCTGAGCAAGCTGGTGGCGGAGGGCAAGGTCACGCCGCAGCAGGCCGAACTGGCCCAGAGGGTGCCGATGGCAGACGATATCAGCGTGGAGGCCGACTCGGGCGGGCACACCGATAACCGTCCGCTGGTGTGCATGCTGCCGGCCTTCATTGCCTTGCGTGACCGGGTGCAGGCCGAACGGCAGTACGCCGAAGCGGTGCGGGTGGGCGCGGGGGCGGGATCGGCACACCGGAAGCGGCGCTGGCAGCCTTCACGCTGGGCGCGGCCTACCTGGTGACAGGTTCGGTCAACCAGGCATGCGTCGAATCAAACGCTTCCGAGCATACCCGGACCCTGCTGGCGCAGATGGATATGGCGGACGTGGCCATGGCGCCGGCCGGGGATATGTTCGAGATGGGCGCCAGGGTGCAGGTGCTCAAGCGCGGCAGCATGTTCGCGATGCGCGCCCAAAAGTTATATGAGCTCTACACCCGCTACAATGCCTGGGAGGAGATCCCGGCGGCGGAACGCGAAAAGCTGGAGAAGACTGTTTTCAAACGGGATTTTGCGTCGATCTGGGCGGATACGGTCACTTTCTTCACCGAGCGGGACCCGCGCCAGGTGGAACGCGGCAACGCCAACCCGAAGGACAAGATGGCGCTGGTCTTCCGCTGGTACCTGGGACTTTCGAGCCGCTGGGCGGCGGCGGGCGAGAAGGGCCGCGAGATGGATTACCAGGTCTGGACAGGGCCGGCCATGGGCGCGTTCAACCAGTGGGTCAAGGGCACGTACCTGGAAGCTCCGCAGAACCGGCGCGTGGTGGACGTTGCCAGGCAGATCCTGACCGGCTGCGCATGTCATGCAGCGGGTGCGCTCGCTGGAGGCGCAGGGAGTGGTATTCCCGGCGGCGTTGAAGCGGTATATCCCGGAACAATCCTAGCAGGTTGATTTTCGAGTTGAAAATTCGCCGGAGTTACATCCGGCGGATTTCGTTGGCTCAACCAGTTGGGGAGCGGTTTTTTATTTCAGCCCCTTTCCAGGCGTGTCCGGCACTCCTTCCCGTTTCCCCAGTACTGTTATAATGAATTCCTCAATTCCGAAGGGTTTGTGCCCCGGTAAATCTATTCGATGGAGTTCCAAATGAATTGCACACCGAAAATAGCCTGGCTGTTTATGGCCCTGGCCCTGTTGTCCCTGTCTGCCTGCGGGGTTGGGAATGTGGCTGCCCCCACCGTTGACACAGCCTTCATCTATACGGAGGTAGCCTCAACTGCCTGGGCTTACCAGACCGAGACCGTACAGGCGGTGCCGACCGCCACAGCCACCCCCACGGCTACCCCCACCCCAACAGCCACCCATACTCCGCCACCCACCGATACTCCCGTTCCAACCAGTACCCCCACGGCTATCGTGCTTGTTGTACCTGGTACTGCGGAAATCAGTGCAGGACCGATCCCGACGATGAGCGTTACGCTGATCGTCAACGATAGCGAGAACAACTCGAATTCGGCGTCGATTTCTGTCAATCAAATCCTGAGCTTCCGTGCCCAGGTTCAAAATACCAGCAATATTCCCCTGCAGGTTGTGGCCAATTTGAGCGTGCCGGATGGCTGGGGAGTCAGTGAAAACCCCTTCAGCGATTGCCCCAAATCTGAAGATCTGGCTTTGAATGAAACATGCACGATCTCCTGGAAGTTCGATCCAAAGGTTCCAGGGCAGGTCATTTTGAGAGTCTATGTAAAAGGCTTCTATACGGATTCTGCCGGTAACAGCCAGCGGATCACGGAATCGCCGGCCTTCATCTTCAATGTGGGATCGTAAACGGGCCAGGAGGCTATTTGTCGTTCACGGTTTCTTTTCAACCAGGCGCGCTGACCGGAGTCCTGCCTGCGAAGTGGAGAAACCTGCCAACGTGAGAATGAACTGCTCGCGGCGCCGCCACCAGCAGTTCCAAATCCGCTCGCCGGCCTTTGTCTCACCGACCTGGATCTTTTGCCATTCTTCATTCATCGCGGCCGGTTTGAAGGATATCGCCCACGGCGCGCACTTCCACCATGCGGGTATCCCAATGCAAACCGACTCCCAGCGCTTTTAACATGGCTTCCTTGGCGCTCCAGATCAGGGTCACCAGGACCGCCCGGCTTTCGGCAGAGACTGCTTCGACCAGCTGGCATTCAGCAGGCGTGAAGTAATCCAGGATGAACGTTTCGGTGCGCGGCTCGATCTTCTCCAGATCGGCGCCCACACGGAAGCCCGGACCGGAGGCCAGTGCGCACAGAGCCAGGTGCCCGCTGTGGCTGATGGTCAGGCAATCCGCCCGGGCGGCCTGGCCCTGCACTTGAAGAAAGGGAGCCCCCTCGGGTGTGTTCAGGATCTCGATTTGATCCAGCGGGGTAACCCGATAGGCCGGCAGGCTGTGCGCCAGGGCTTTGGCAGCCCAGCGTCCCTGCAGCCATTCCTTTTGCCGCTTGGGGAAACGAAAAGCGGAGAACTTTGTGAGTTCGGACGGAGAGAGCACACCTTGGACCTGGGGCGGTGTTAGATCAGAATCGACCAGCATCCAGTAAATGAGGTATTGGACATAATCCTTATATGCGGTATCAAGCTGTATGACAAAAAAACCGCCCGCAGAATTGCCTGCGGGCGGAGGTTTCCGCGAGCGGTCAGGAGTTTTTCATCAACTCCTGCAAGGGCGCCAGCAGGCCCGGTTCGACTGCATCCGCCATGGGGCTGGTGCGGTAGTCCTTCAGCTCCAGGTAGAGCCGGCCCTGCGAGTCTACCACACGGGCATCGAAATGCAGTTCCCCGTTCAAAGCAGTGGTTGGCTGGACTTCGGCATAGATGCTCGCGCCGTTGATGCTCTGCCGGTAAAGGGTCAGGCTTTCGATGGAACGCGGCAGCGCCATGATTCCGGTCTTGCCGATTTCCCAGATGCCAGCAGTCTGGAAACACAACTCCACCAGGGTGGGTGTGCTCAACAGGGCCTGCTCGGTCCTTAGTATGGATGGGTGTTCCTTGTTCAATTTGCCGATCACGGTAGTCCCGGAACGCTGGACGCCCTCCAGGACCTGGAAAGCCGGCCCGTGGAAGTACAGGCGGTAGATATCTTCGGCCTTGACCGTGTAATTGCCATTCCAATTTGGCACTTCGGCGCTGGCTTCCCGGGCTTCCGTTCTCCGGCGGTTTCAGAAATACCTTGCCGCTGAAATGCTGCATGTGCTCATCCGAACCGGTCTTAAGGGTGCGGCACGATTCAAGCGTGACAGTAGACCACCAGACCCGGGCTTTCCCGGATGGCACGCGCGACCCAGGTGACACGGCGGGGCTCGTTGTCGGTAGAACTTGAAGGCGGCCAGGAAATGGATATCCTCCAGCCTGTCGACTTCCAACCCGGCGTTGCCGGAGGCCAGCACCGATCCGATGTGTTTGGCGGCGACCGAGAAGCCTTCGATGCCCATTACGCCCGGCAGGACAGGGATGCCTTTGAGGGTATGGTCGTACAGGAAGGGCTGGGCCTTCGGATCGAGTTCGGCTTCCAGGGTCAGACCCTGGTTGAGATCGAAGCCGGTGACGTGGCTGAGCATGGCATGGATCGGCTGGCCGGCGCGCAGGGCATTATCAGCCCTGGCCAGGTCCATGCCTGCGTTCGGGCAGCGTTCTTCGAGCAGCGCGCCCAGCGAACCGGCGATGATGGCTTCCCCACGGCTGGCCAGCAGTTCAGCCCGCACCATCGGCGCGGCCTGTTCAGGCGGAACCATGTCAATACCGGCCATCTTCATCAGGGTGGGGATGTTTCCACGCGTGGCCATGCCGACGCCGCCCCAGGCGCTCCAGTCGATCGCAACGGCCTTGATCTCAGGATACCTGGTTGCGGAGACAGAAGCGATCTTGCACAACAGGTCGTTGGCGGCGGCGTAATCGGTCTGGCCGGAGTTGCCGAAGCGACCAGCCACCGATGAGAAGAAGACCATGCCGCGCGGCAGGATGTCTTTGGCTTCCATGGCCTTGAACAGGTTGAAGAATCCGTCGGCTTTGACCGATACCACCAGGCGGAATTCCTCGGGCGGTTTCATCTCCAACTTGCGGCTGCGCTCCATCCCGGCGGCATGCAGGAAGGCATCAATATGGCCTTCGGTGTCCTTGATCTCCTGGATGGCCGTCGTCGATCAGCGCCGGGATCGGTCACATCACAGGCCAGGTAATGCGCCTTGCCGCCCAGTTGCTCGATGATATGCAGCGTCTGCAGGGTGGTGGCCGAACGCTCGATGCCGAACAAAGCCCCTTCCACCTGTACCGGGGTCGGTTTTTTGCCGTCTCTGGTGAGACGGACGATCAATTCCTTCTTCAAGCCTTCCCGGTCGCTGGCGAGACCGCAGGATATCCGGATCGTCCGCGGCGGGCAACGGGACGCGGTCGAGCAGGTAGAACGTGCCACGCGTGGCACGCACCAGGTCTTCGACGATCGGGCGGATGATCCCGCCGGAACCGCCGGAGATCAGGAAAACGCTGCCCTGTTCCAGAGAGAAGTTGTTTTCTGCGGGCAGAGGCTGTTCCACGGCTGGCGATACCATAGCGTAGATCGTTTTCCCAGCCGATTTCGAGGGCGCCGGGGTCTTGCAAGGTTTCTTCGATCAGGCGTGTGGCGATGACCGCCGCGAGTGGCGCCGGTTTCGAAGTCCACGACCTTGACGAAAGCCTTCTCGCGTTCACGCGCCACGGCCTTGGCGAAGCCGCTGGTCGCGCCGCCCAACGGGGCGGAGGCGCCTTCGGCGGAATAACCGTGCAATCCGCCCAGGCGGGTGGCGCACACCAGGAAGGTCTCTTCGGGCAGCGCTTTCATGATGGTGTACAAGCTGTACAGGCGTTCTTCCAGGCCGGTTTGCCAATCCTTGATATTCATCTCAGCCAGTTTGGGTTCGATCTCCAGGGCAGGCAGGAAGTACACACCCGTGATCGGACCTTCGGCCAGCCAGCCGGTCAGTCTGGCGATGATCTCTTCGGAGCCAAGCCGGGCACTCAGCCGCAGTACGTTCACCTTGCGGTCGGTGAGTTTTTTGGCAAGCGCTTCGGCGGTTTCGGGCCTGGCTTTCCACCACCAGCACACGCTGGCCCTCGGTCCAGTTGCACGCCGGTCGGGATGCACAGGTCCAGGCGCGGGCGCAAGGTTGGCATGGGGACGCGCCGGACGATGCTGCCGGGCTCTTCACGTCATGGCCAGATCGGGGATTACAACCGGCAATGGGGGCTGAGCCGGGCAGACTTGTTCCGATGGCTGTGAGTTCGATTTCCACAAAGCCGATCACCTTGGCGAGCGTGTTGTAGTCCGAGAGGCGCAGGTCTTCGCGCCGGGCGATGCCGTACTGGCCGCGGATGGAGGCGAACAGTTCGGCCTGCTTGACGGTGTCGATGCCGAGGTCGGCTTCGAGATCGAGGTCCAGATCGAGCACTTCGATGGGGTAGCCGGTCTTCTCGCTGACAGCGGAAAGAACATAGGCTTTGATATCTTCTGTGGTGGCGGAAACAGCGGCTTGTTGTGGCGGCTTGCGCCGGTGTGACAGCAGGAACAACAGGAGCGGCGGCGGGGTCGCCGCCTTGAGCATTATCTGGCAGCTTGTGGCGCAGCCGGGGAGGCGGCTGAGCCGAGCGAATCCTTGACGAAGCCGATCACCTTGGCGAGCGTGTTGTAATCCGAGAGGCGCAGGTCTTCGCGCCGGGCGATGCCGTACTGGTCCGCGGATGGAGGCGAAGAGTTCGGCCTGCTTGACGGTGTCGATGCCCAGGTCGGCTTCGAGATCGAGGTCCAGGTCGAGCACTTCGATGGGATAGCCGGTCTTCTCACTGACAGCGGAAAGAACATAGGCTTTGATCTCTTCGGTGGTGGCGGAAACAGCGCTTGGTGTGGCTGCTTGCGCCGGTGTGACACCAGGAACGACAGGAGCGGCGGCGGGGACGCCGCCTTGAGCAATATTGGCAGCTTGTGGCGCAGCCTGGGAGGCGGCCGAGCCAAGCGAGTCCTTGACAAAGCCGATCACCTTGGCGAGCGTGTTGTAGTCGGAGAGGCGCAAGTCTTCGCGCCGGGCGATGCCGTACTGGTCCGCGGATGGAGGCGAAGAGTTCGGCCTGCTTGACGGTGTCGATGCCGAGGTCGGCTTCGAGATCGAGATCCAGGTCGAGCACTTCGATGGGGTAGCCGGTCTTCTCGCTGACGGCGGAAAGAACGTAGGCTTTGATATCTTCTGTGCTGGCGGAAACAGCGGTTGGTGTGGCTGCTTGCGCCGGTGCTGACATGCAGGAACGACAGGAGCGGCGGCGGGGCAGGCCGCCTTGAGCATCTGATTGGCAGCCTGGGGAGCAGCCGGGTGAGGCGGCTGAGCCGAGCGAATCCTTGACGAAGCCGATCACCTTGGCGAGCGTGTTGTAGTCCGAGAGGCGCAAGTCTTCGCGCCGGGCGATGCCGTACTGTTCCCGGATGGCGGCGAAGAGTTCGGCCTGCTTGACGGTGTCGATGCCCAGGTCGGCTTCGAGATCCAGGTCCAGGTCGAGCACTTCGACTGGGATAGCCGGTCTTCTCGCTGACCGCGGCAAGCACATAAGCTTTGATCTCCTCGTGTGCCGGAAGATGGGGGCGCTGCTGTGGGGCAAAGTGACAATTTGCTGCCGACTGAGGCTGCACGCGACCTGCAGGCAACCGATCTGGCAGCTGTCACTGACCACGGCATCCGGAGCGGCTTGTGGCTTGGTTGCCCACAAGGTCGGACCCTGGCCAAACTGCCAGTGGGAAGCCGCCGGTTTTTGGGCGGGCGCGCCCTGGTTCTTGATGCGCAGGGTGCGCTGGGTGATTTCCAATTCGGTGGTCGCGTAACCGGAGACATCCGAGAGCCAGCGGTTGTAGGTGGTTTTATCCACGCGTTCACCCTGGCCGGCGATCTTGCGCAGCAGGGTCATGGCGATCTGGGAACCGAAACCGGCGCCCAACCGCAGGGAATACTGCACCGGGTACTTGCCGCCGTGGGACAGGTTCAGGTCGCCCAGATCCGGGTCTGGTTCGAAGCCTTCCTGGATATTGGCGATGGGCGGGACCAGTCCATATTCGAGTGCTTTCACGGCCACCACATCTTCGACTCCCACACCCATGGTATGACCGGTGAAGCCCTTGGTGTTGGCAATAATGACCTGGTTGGCCTGCTGGCCGAACACGCTCCGCAGGGCATGGATCTCGGCCGCCGCGCTGCCGCCGCGCGCCGGGGTGTAGGTCTCGTGCGAAACGAACATGGTCTCGGCGGCAATCTGGCTGCGGGAGATGCCGAAACGTCCCTCGGCGGTTTTGAGCAGCGTTTCCATCACCTGGCTGACGTGGTTCACATTCAAACGGGTGCCGTGGAAGGCGCTGTTGGCAATATTGGTTGAAAGCACTTCACAGATGGCGCGCATGCCGCGCTCGCGCACGGCGTCTTCCGATTCGACCACCAGGGCGGCTGCGCCCATGCCGATGATCATGCCGTTGCGGCGTCGGTCGAATGGCAGGGCCGCCAGGCGCAGGTCCCCTTCGGGGGTGGCGGCGCCGCTGGCCATCAGAGAGGTGCCGATCCACTGCGAGAGGCTGCCGCTGATGACATCGTCCCCGGCGATAATGACCACGCGGCGGGCGCGCCCGAGCCGGATCCAATCTTCGGCAATGGCAACTGCGTGGGTGGTGGAGGCGCAGGCGGCGTTGACGTGCGTGTTGGGGCCGCGCGCCCGATGTACTCGGCGAACTGCGAATGGCCCATGGTCAGGACGCGGAAGATGAAGCGCCGGTCGAAGTGGTAATCCAGACGGGCGGCCTCGGCTTCCAGTTCAGCGATGCGTTTTTCAAAGGAGATTTTCAGGTCAGTCTGCTCTGCCGGTACCAGGGCGGCCATGCGGCGCAGTTCTTCGATCTGCTTGACCACCATCTGGTTCTGGTAAAACTTGTCGGTTTCATCGGCCATGCGGTCGAGACCGGGGAAGGCCGAGGCGAAGATAACGCCGGTTTCGTCTGCCAGCGCTTCAGGCAGTTTCCAGCGGTCGGGCAGGGTGGAGCCGGTGCTGGTCGGCTTGTAGGCCATCACGAGCGGGATACCGGCGTCCCGCAGGGCTTCGATCCCGGCGGCGATGGCCAGTTGGGTGGAAATGTCGATCGCTTCCAGGCGGTCCTGCGGCATCCCGAACTCGCTGGCCGGGTCGAATGTCACCGCGTTGCCCGGCCAGTTTGAGCGTCAGTTCCATATCGTCGATCGTCTGCATGATCGCCCCGGCTTCACTCTTGACCAGGCGGGTGGGGCGTTTTTCGAGCATGCCCTGGCGGGTCTCCACGGGCAGCGGCTCGATGCGCATTTCGCCGTTCAGAATATCCAGGATGTTGTTATCGTCGAAAACGTGTTTGCCGCGTCCGGGCAGGCCCAGACCGGCGCCGCTGATGACAACCGAACCGGTAAGCGGCAGGCGACCGTCCATATTAGCTCCTTGGGGTTGGACGGAACCGACCGTCTCTACGCGGGCAGGGACAGGCTCTGTCCCCACGGTATTGGATTGAATTTCGATAACCGCTGCGGGCGGAATCTCGACAGGCGCCGTGCCGGCGGCGCCGTTCACGCCTGCGGCATACAGGCGTCCGAGGGCTTCGTTGATGCTGGGAATGTCGCCCTTGCGGGGATGGTTGGTGGAGAGCACGGTGACATCCTTGTGGTTCTTTCAGAATGTCCGTTGCCAGTCCGCTCAGGACACGCTTGGGACCTACTTCGACGAAGACGCGCGCGCCCTGTTCGTAAAGCGTGGTAACGCCCTGAACGAACTGGACCGGGGAAGCCACCTGGGCCGCCAGGATATCCAGGATCTCGGCGCGGCCGGTGGGATAGGATTTGCCGGTCACGTTGGCAATGATCGGGATCTTCGGGGTCTGCACGTTCATGCGGTCGATGACCTTGCGCAGCGGCTGGCTGGCCGGGCCAACGATGCGGGTGTGGAAGGCGTGCGAAACCGGGATCTTGGTGGCCTGCAGGCCTCCGGCCAGGAAGGCTGCGATGGCCGCATCCACGGCAGAGGTTGCCCCGCCGATCACGCACTGCACCGGGCTGTTGATGTTGGCGATGACAACGTAGCCTTCGATGGTCTTCAGGATGCGCTCCACTTCGGCCAGCGGGGCCGAGACGGCCGCCATGCAGCCATTGTCATCCGCAGCCACTTTGGACATTTCCTGTCCACGCGCGCTGACCACTTGCAAGGCTTCGGTCAGGCTCAAGACACCGGCAGCCACCAGGGCGGCATATTCGCCCAGGCTGTGTCCGATGACCATATCGGGCTTGAACCCGTACTTTTCCAGCACCCGCAGGAGCGAGACGTGCACTGCCAGCAGGGCCGGCTGGGTGATATCCGTGCTGCGCAGTTTCAAGCTCCGCCTGGGTGATGGCATCCTCCTTGCCATCCACAAAAACGTAACTGGAGATGGGCCGGCCCAGGATGGGGGTCATGACGGCATCCGCTTCGCGGAAGGTCTCCGCCACCAGCGGCTCGACTGTACGCAGGTCACGCAGCATGTTGACATACTGCGAGCCCTGTCCGGGGAACAGGAAGGCCACCTTTCCGGGCCGCCCGCTGCCGCGGTAGATACCCTGAACGCCCAGTGCCTGCCAGCCGGCGGGAGCGTCGGTTTCGAGGGCTTTGAGCGCTTTTTCAGTGCGTGCAATGAATTCCTTGGATTCTCGTAATCGATCACCAGGCGTTCGGGCTGGCTCAACTGCGCCGGAGTCGGGCAGATATTCTCCGGGAGATGGCCCAACTTGGCCTGGTGGAGGATCCTGGCCAGGGATTCGCGTCAATTCTGAAGCAGACAGAGCGCCCAGGAAGAGCAGCCCGCGGTAAGGCCTGAGATCCTCCGGAACGGCCTGGGCAGCTACTTGCAGATCTGCTCCCGGGTAAACGGCGAACTCTTTTGTCAGCACCCCCGGCAGGTATTCTTCCATGACCACGTGGAAGTTGGTGCCGCCAAAACCAAAGGCGCTGACGCCGGCCCGGCGCACTTCGCCGGAGGGTACTTCCCAGGCGTGCGTCTGCGTGTTGACATAGAAGGGCGAATTGCGAAAAGTCGATCCTGGAATTGGGCTGGTTGAAGTTGACCGAGGCAGGCAGAACGTGGTCGTACAACGCCAGGGTCGTTTTGAGCAGGCCGGCTGCGCCGGCAGAGCTCTTGAGATGCCCGAAATTGGACTTGACCGAGCCGAGCGCCACGCTGCCCGGCTTGAGGCCAAGCTGTCCGAAAATGACGTTGAGACTGTTCACTTCAGCCAGGTCGCCGACCGGCGTGGAGGTGCCATGGCCTTCGATCAGGCCCACGCTGGAGAGCGGAACGGCGGCATTCTTCCAGGCGCGCTGGATGGCGCGCTGCTGGCCGAGCGGATTGGGGGCGGTGATGCCCTTGCCCTTACCGTCGCTGCTGCCTCCGATGGCGCGGATGACCGCATAGATCTTGTCGCCGTCGCGTTCGGCATCCACCAGGCGCTTGAGCAGGAAAATGGCCGCCCCTTCGCCCATCACGAAACCGTTGGCGCCCTCGGCATACGGGCGGGAACCATCCGGGCTGAGCGCGCCGATCTTGCTGAACTTGACGAAGGATTCGACGCCCATGTTGCGGTCCACGCCGCCGGTCAGGACGGCATCGAACTGGCCGAAGCGCAGGCCGTCCACGGCGCTCTGCAGGGCTGCCAGCGAGGAGGCGCAGGCCGCATCGGTCACAAAGTTGGGACCGGTGAAATTGAAGACATTCGCCACCCGGCCGGCGATGATATTGGAGAGTTCGCCTGGCATGGTGTCTTCTGTGATGGCCGGCACCATGGACTGGACGCCGGAGGTCAATCCCTGGATCAAGGAAGATTGAACGTCCTCGGAAAGGTTTTGGAACGCCGGAGAGACAGATAAAGCATTGGATATATTCCGGCAGATGGATGCGGATGGTGGAGAGATAATGTTTCTCGCCGGCCATGGCATTGCCCAGGATGACCGCCACACGGTCCGGGTCCAGGGACCGGGATGGGTAGCCGTAATCGTTCAACGCCTGGTAACAGGCGGAAATGGCCCACTGCTGGGCCTCGTCGATCTGTTCCTGGATGCGGGGCGGGATGGCGATCCCCATTTTGGCAGGCTCAAATTTGAAAGACCGCGCACCCAGCCGCCGATCTTGCTGTAGGTCTTGTCCAGGGCGGAAGGGTCGGGGTTGTAGAAGAGATCGGGATTCCAGCGGTCGGCGGTCACATCGGTGATCGAATACCGGGCTGCCTGGATATTCTTCCAAAATGTCTGTACGTCTGGCGCATCCGGCAGGATGGCGCCCACGCCGACGATGGCGATGGCTGTAGTTTCACTCATAATGCTCCTCTTTATATGTCATTGCAAGCGCCAGCCCTGCAGCGTTCGCAGGATGGTGTACCGCAGGTACACGTGCAGGCAATGACATCTATTATTCAAACTGAACCAGTAAAGCGCCTTTTTCCACCTGGCTCCCCGCCTGGACGGTTACCTTGGCCAGCTTGCCCGGGCGCGGGGAACGCAGTTGCATCTGCATTTTCATGGACTCGAGTACCACCAGGGTCTGGCCTTTCTCGACCGTGTCACCTTCGTGAACCGGCACATCCACCACCAGCCCGTGCATCGGAGCGGACAGACAGCCCGCATTGCAATCCTCGCCGGCCTTTCAGGTGTTTTTTCACGCGCGAACTGATCTGCGTGATGATGCGTTTCCCGCCGAGCATGAGCATCTGGTAGGTGTCGGCTTCCTGGTTGCTCAGGAAAACCTCGTAAGCCTGCTTGCCGTGGTGCAGGACATGCAGGCCGTTGCGGTTCAACGGCATCACCCTGGCATCCACTTCCTCGCCGTTGACGGTGCAATGATCCCCGGAGATGTTCACCTTGTAGATCCGGTTTTCAATTGTGACGGTGTAGAGAGACATATGCTTTCTCTCTCGGTTAATTCTTATTCATCTGTTCTTTCCAGGCGACCATCTGCCAGGTGCTTCCCTGGGAGATCTCCGGGACTAGCATGTGCGCCGCGCTGCTGGTGGGCGAACATCGCCGCCGCCCAGGCCAGGTCACGTTCCAGTTCCGGCTCGGTGCTCTGGGGCACCGGCTGGAAAGTCTCCAGGTAGGTGGTGGTCACATCGCCGCTCAGGAACTTCGGACTTTCGATGATCTGCAGGATGAAGTCAATATCCGTGCTCAGGCCGCCGATCTGGTACTCGTGCAGGGCCCGCCGCAGGCGCTGGATGGCGATGGCGCGGTTCTCGCCCCAGACGATCACCTTGGAAAGCAGGGAATCGTATTCCGAGCCGACGTCCATACCCTGGTAAAGGGCCGAGTCGATCCGGACCCCGGGGCCGCCCGGTTCCTTCAGGTACAGCACCTGCCCGGTGGAAGGCAGGAAACCGGCCTGGCTGTCTTCCGCCAGGATGCGCGCTTCGATGGCTGCGCCGCGCGGCAGGATCATCTTCCGGGAAACTTGCGCATCGGTTCACCCAGGGCGATGGAGAGCTGCTCCCTGACAATATCCACGCCGGTGACCATCTCCGTGACCGGATGCTCCACCTGGATGCGTGGGTTGACCTCGATGAAATAGAAGCGGTTTTTCTTGATCCAGCAGGAACTCGACCGTTCCGAGGCTGCGATATTTCAGCGTTTTGCCCAGTTTGAGTGCGGCTTCGTGGACCTGTTGGCGGAGTTCCGCAGAAAGACCGTTGGCCGGCGCCTCTTCGATCAACTTCTGCCGGCGGCGCTGGATGGAGCATTCGCGTTCACCCAGGCAGACCACATTCCCTTCGCCGTCCCCCAGGATCTGCACCTCGATGTGGCGGGCCTGCTGGACCAGCGATTCGAGAAAGACGGTATCGTCATTGAAGGCTGCCTTGGCTTCACGACGGGCTGCTTCGATCATGGCCGGCAGTTCCGCCGGGGAAAGCGCCAGGCGGATACCGCGCCCGCCGCCGCCCGCCGCAGCCTTGACCAGCACCGGGTATTGCACCTTTTCGGCCATATCCAGCGGCAGTACGGCTGGCAGGGGTTCGTCCGTACCGGCGATGACCGGCAGGCCGGCTTTGCGGCTGAACCCGCCGGGCGGCCAGTTTATCGCCCATCATGGAGACCGTCTCCGGGCGCGGACCGATGAAAGTTATCCCCTGCTCTTCCACGGCACGTGCAAAATCTGCATTTTCAGCCAGGAAGCCGTAGCCTGGATGGATGGCGGTGGCGCCGCTCTTTCGGGCTGCATCCAGAACCGCCTGGATATCCAGGTATTTCCCCTTGTCGCCGATCGGAATGGCTTCATCCGCATAGCGCACGTGCAGGGCCAATTCGTCCACATCGGTGAAGACTGCCACGGAAGGCAGTCCCATCTCCCGGCAGGCGCGCAGGATGCGGACAGCAATCTCCCCGCGGTTGGCAACCAGACTTTGACTTTTTCATTCTCACCTGAGCGGGATGTTCCCGTGCTTGCGGGAGGGGGTATTCTGGCGTTTTTCGCGCAGCACTTCCAGGGCGCGGATGATGCGGCTGCGGCTATCAGAGGGGTCGATCACATCGTCCAGGTAGCCGCGGCTGGCGGCGATCAGCGGGGTGGCGAACTCAGCCCGGTAATTCCTGATCAGCCGGTCGCGTTCGGCCGCCGGGTCTTGCGCAGCCGCAATATCCTTCGAAAAGACGATACTGACCGCGCCTTCCGGCCCCATCACGGCGATCTCAGCGTTGGCCCAGGCCAGGTTGTAATCCCCGCCCAGGTGTTTGGAACCCATGACGATATAGGCGCCGCCGTAGGCCTTGCGCAGGATCATCGTTACCTTGGCAACGGTCGCTTCGGAATAGGCATAGGCCAGTTTTGCGCCGTGACGGATCACGCCGCCGTACTCCTGGTCGGTGCCAGGCAGGAATCCGGGGGTATCCACCAGCGTCACCAGCGGGATATGGAAGGCATCGCAGAAACGGATGAAGCGGGCGCCCTTGTCTGACGAGTTGATATCCAATACCCCGGCCAGGTGCAGCGGCTGGTTGGCCACGATTCCGACCGGATAACCGTCCATGCGGGCGAAACCGATCACCAGGTTGGCGGCGTATTCGCTTTGGACTTCCAGGAACTCACCGCCATCCACCAGGGCTTCGATCACGCTGCGCACATCGTAAGGCTGCTGCGGGTCCGCCGGGACGATCTGTCGCCAATTCCGGGAGAGAGCCGCAGGGGGTCATCGCTGCTGGGCTGGTAGGGAGGTGGGGTCAGGTTGTTGGACGGCAGGAAGGAGAGCAGCCAGCGTACGTTGGAGAGCAGGGTTTCCTCGTCCGGGGCAGTGAAATGGGCCACGCCGCTCTGTTCGCGATGGATGGCTGCGCCGCCCAACTGGTCGAAACTGACCTCCTGGTGCGTGACGGCCTTGACCACTTCCGGACCGGTGATGAACATATGGGCGGTCTTCTCGACCATGAAGATGAAATCGGTGATCGCAGGCGAATAGACCGCGCCACCGGCGCAGGGTCCCAGGATGACCGAGATCTGCGGCACAACGCCGGAGGATTGAACGTTGCGATAGAAGATCTGCCCATAGCCTGCCAGGGATTCCACGCCTTCCTGGATGCGCGCTCCGCCCGAATCGTTCAGGCCGATGACCGGGGCACCATTCTGGCGGGCCATGTCCAGCAGGTTGGCGATTTTCATCCCGTGGGCTTCGCCCACCGATCCGCCCATGATGGTGAAGTCCTGGGCAAAGACATAAACCACTCTTCCGTCCACCTTGCCCCAGCCGGTCACCACGCCGTCGGTATAGGGATGGGATTTTTCCATCCCCAGCCCGCTGGCGCGGTGGGTAACGAACATGCCAATTTCCTGGAAGGTTCCGGGATCGAGCAACTGTTCAATACGCTCACGGGCGGTCAGCTTGTTCTTGGCGTGCTGTGCGGCAATGCGCGCTTCCCCGCCGCCCAGGCTGGCTTCCGTGCGGATTTTTTCCAATGGATTGGTTACATTTTCCATATCGTTCAATTTGCCTCGATGATTTTGTGATCTGAGAAGTGACATCAAACGAACATTAAACTACCAGCTGTAGCATGTACAGCTGTTCATTCCAATAATTCTTCGAACTTGGCGCAGGTTAGGGTTTTTCGATGTGCTCTTCTACTCGATCTTGCCTGAAAAGGACATCTTGTCTATACATATTTTTGGCGGCTCGTGATGTAAAACACTATTCCGTGGACACGGTTACGGCTGTGAATTATTTCACCAATGCCCAGGCCGCCGGCAGAACCAATCCGGCCGCAACCAGTTTGATGGCATCTCCGACCAGGAAAGGCAGAAAACCAGCCACGATCGCCTGGCCAGATCCCAAGGTAGACGCTCAGCCAGGCCACGCCGAACAGGTAAATGACGAGCTCACCGGCCAGGAAGGCCAGTAAAGCGCCGGGAACATGCCGGTCCAGCCCGCGCGCCGCCAGCAAGCCGACCAGAAAGGCTGCCACAACGAACCCGACCAGGTAACCGCCGGTGGGACCCAGCAAGGCCGATAAGCCACTGGCACCGCCTGCAAAGAAGGGCAGGCCGAGGATTCCCAGCAAGAGATAGAGTGCCAGGCTGGCCGCGCCCCGGCGGCGACCCGAGCGAAGCTCCCACCAGTAATACGGCGAAAGTCTGTCCCGTGATCGGAACGGGGGTGAAGGGCAGCGGGATCCTGACCTGGGCCATCCCGGCCACGAAGAGGCATCCGGTGATGACCAGCAGCAGGTCGCGTATGCGCCGGTTTAAACGTGGGCAGGGAGCGGGCTAACAGGGTTGGAGCAAGAGTGGTATCCATGGTTCAAGTCTCCTTGAGGACGGATGGGTTGTCCTTGTGGCATATAACCCTGTCATCCACGGATTCGTTACGGGGCTTAGTACTCTTAGGGGGTGTGCTGGTAGGAAAGAAAAAATTGTGGGATTCATTTTGGTTTCATTGGCGCGAGCTCGACGGGTATAATAGAACGAATTTTGGAATTCAAGCCGAGGTAAACCAGATGTTGATGACGCGAAAACAGGAATTTTGGAGCGGCGTAAGAGACGAAGCCCCCATTTTATTGGGGGTGGTTCCGTTTGGCTTGCTTTTTGGAGCCCTGGCGATCAGCGCGCATCTGTCCAGCCTGGCGGCCCAGGCCATGTCGTCGATCATTTTCGCCGGTTCGGCCCAGTTCATCGCCGCCCAACTGGTCGGTACGGGCACTTCCGGGCTGGTGATCCTGATGGTCGTCTTCGTCGTCAATTTGCGGCATGCGTTATACAGTGCTTCGGTGGCGCCGCACATCAAAAACCTGAACACCGGCTGGAAGCTGTTGCTGGCTTACCTTCTCACCGATGAGGCCTATGCCGTCACGATCACGCACTACAACCGGGACAGGGGATTCCGAAACCCGGCACTGGTATTTCCTGGGAGCCGGTCTGACGCTGTGGAGTTCCTGGCAGATCAGTACGGCAATTGGCATATTCATCGGCGCGCAGATCCCGGCCAGTTGGCCGCTCGGTTTCATCCTGCCGCTGACCTTTATCGCCCTGGTCGTGCCCGCACTCAAGGATCGGGCCGGCGTGACGGCTGCCCTCGTGGCTGGCGCGGTCGGCCTGCTGGCGTTTGGTCTCCCCTACAAGACCGGGCTCCTGCTGGCGGCCCTGGTCGGCATAATGACCGGGCTGCTGGTCGAGCGGAGACCGAAATGAATATCTGGCTGGTCATGCTCGTTGGCGGACTGCTTACCTTTGCAACCCGGCTGTCATTCATCCTCCTGCTTCGACCGGATCAGGGTACCGGAGTGGTTCCGGCGCGGCCTGCGTTTCGTGCCGGTGGCGGTCCTTTCGGCGATCATCCTGCCCGAATTGACCAGACCGGATGGGAGCTTTATTCCTTTCCTGGCGTAATCCACAACTTTTGGCCGGGGCGGTTGCGATCCTGGTGGCCTGGCGCACGAAGAATGTTATTTTGACGATCATTGCAGGGATGGCGGCATTGTTGGTGTTTCAATTTGTGCTGGGGATGATATAGAACAGGGCCGGTTGTGTACCGGCCTTGTTCTCACCTGATATGCAACTTGGCTGGTTACCCTCAGGCATCGCACGAACGGATTGTGTTTCTTCTCTTGTCCCACCATCGTTTCAGGCCCATGTCCCGGAAGTAAGCGGGTCTCATCTGGCAATGAAAACACTTGCGAACGGATGCTTGTGACCAGCGTATCCCAATTCCCTCCCGGCAGATCCGTCCGGCCGACTGAGTCCTGGAAAATGAGATCCCCACAAAAACAGACCCCGGCAGATGCGCAATAGTAGATACAATGCCCGGGAGTATGGCCGGGAGTATGCCGCACTTCGAAGACTGTGCTGCCCAGGTGCAATTCCATGCCTTCTGCAAGATCCAGTGTGGGAGCGGGAGCTGGCGGGCAGGAAATGACCGAAAAGGGACGCGCCTCCCTGAAGCTGCCACAAGGGCCGGTCAGCGGGATGCAAGGCGATCACAGGAGCCGTTTCCAGCACACGCGCGAATTCGCCCACACCGCCGATATGATCAAAATGTGCGTGCGTACACCAGATCTGCTCGATCCGACAGTAATACCGTTTGGCCTGCGCCAGGATGACCTGCCCATCCCCGGCCGGATCGATGACTGCCGCTTCACGAGTATCGGAGTCGGTTATCAAGTAGGTATTTGTCGCTAACTCACCCAGCTCGAGCGGGACGATTTCCAACATTTTATACCTCCGGCGGTGAGATGATCACGGTCGCTGCCTCATCCGCGGCCTTGCGCGGCCCGAAAATCCCCGCTATCACCAGCATTACCCCCAAAAGCCCCAGGCTGACCGGGTAAACCAATACCGGCTGCCTGGTATATAACACCCCCGCCAATAACGGGGCCAGCATGATCGCTCCCGAGCTGAAGGTCTCGGCCACGCCGTAAGCCAGCCCCATCTGGGCCGGATGGATCAACGGGCGGATCTGTGCGAAGATCAGCGAGCGTGCCGAGCGGAAACCGCCCAGCAGGAAATAGCCCAGCGCGTACCAGCCCAGCCCGCTGCCCTTCCATAACAGCAAGGCGAAGGCTGCCACCGAGACCTGGGCCAGCAGGAAGCCGGTCCGGGCAGCCGAGCTGTCCCAGAACCAGGGCCAACACGGCGTTCCCAAAACTGCCGATGGAGCCGAGCAGGCCGATGTTCTCCAGTGACAGGCCGCGTTCATTTTGCAGGAAGCGCGGCGCCAGCGGTTGGGGCAGGTACATGACGAACATTGCCAGGAAAATGATCCCCAGGAAACTGACCAGGTGCGCATTCTTCCACAGCTTTTCCGGCGGCGCGGCCGGGTCATGGATGTCGATGGGCTGGGAACGCAGGAAAAACACCATCACGGTTGAGACGATGAAAATACCGGCTGCGACCATGTATACGCTGCGCAGGCCAAAGTGTGCGCCGATCCAGCCGCCTGATGATGGGGCCAAGCACCGCCCCCAGGTTATAAGCGGCCGAGACCAGGGTCATGGCACGCACCGGCGACAGTTTCCCGCGCGCCGTGGTAACGTAGCTGTTCATCGGCGAGGACACGAAAGCGGTGAAGCCGTAGACCAGCATCCCCAGGATGAAGACCGGCAGCGTCCGGGCCAACGCCATCACCCCGGTGGCCAGCACACCGGCGGTCCAGGCGGCCACCAGCAGGGGTTTGCGCCCGATGCGGTCGGCCAGGTAGCCGGCCGGGATGTGTGCGATCATCATTGCCAGCCCAAACAGGCTGAATACGGAGGCGATCGTCATCGTATTTGCCCCCAGTTGCTGCAAATAGATCGGCTGGAAATAGATGAACATGCCTTCGCCGATCCCCCAGGTGAACAGGGAGACCGAGAGCAGGATCAGGTCAATGCTCATGCCAGGCTTGAGACCCGCTCGATGAAATCAGCCGCAGCCTTGAAGACCGTATCCCTGGTCGGCTCTTCGGTGATGACGTGCCCACCGCCTTCCACCCACAGCATGTGCTTATCGGGCGTGGTCAGACGAGCATAGATCTGCTGCATACTGTCCTTGATGACATAATCGTCGTTGTGTGAGTGGATCAGCAGCACCGGCACCGATATCTTCGGCAGGGCTGAATGCATTTCATTCACCAGGAGTTTCAATTCCACCGCCGAACGTAACGGGTTCTGCGGATAAGCCACATGCTGCCGGTAGGCGGCCTGGTCGAACCAGCCGCTGCCCGGCACCTTCCCTTTCGGCAGGTAGGGTTTGAAGCGGCTCAATATGCGGATTGCCCACAACGGCAGGGGCATGCCTGGCAGGTCATAGGGCGTGGACATGGCGACCACGCCGCGCACCGGGAAGGTGCTTGCGGCAGTCAGCGAGAGCATCCCGCCCATGGAAAGCCCGAGCAGGACAACCTGGTCGGTGCAGCATTTCAGCAGGTTGTAACCGTCCTCCACCGAGAGCAGCCAATCCCGCCAGCGCGAACGGATCATATCCTCGGGGCGGGTGGCGTGACCGTTCAGCCGGATGCCGCAGACGGTATAGCCCTGCCGGTTGAGATACTCGCCCAGCCAGCGCATTTCCTTGGGCGCCCCGGTGAAGCCGTGCGTGACCAGGCAGCCGATCCGGGCGTTTTTCCCCTGACCGGGGAAGAAGAAGGGTTCAGCAGTGGGGATGATCTGGGGCATAGGATTCAAAGTTGAGGAATCAATTTATTCGGGATTTGTGACAGGAGTACAAGCAAATTATAACCCCGCCTTGTCCAGGCGGGGTTGGTCTGATGATAATTATCGCATCCAGGCCGGCTTCAGCCTGGCGATCTGTTGATAGACCGGGCAATCCGGGTCGTGCGCATCCGGCAGGTAGCCGGTGTGACGCAGGAATTCCTTCACGATCTCTCCGCCGGTAAAGACGAAGGTTTTCTTGAAGAGCTTCGTCCATTCTTCCAGGCTGAGCGGATGGTGGGCATCCAGCCAGCCTTTGAAGGAGCCATACTCGCCGCGCAGACCCTGGATGCGCCTGGCGTTCTCGATCACGGCATTGACCTTCAGACGGTTGCGGATGATCCCGGCGTCTGCCAGCAGGCGGGCCACATCCTTCTCGCCGTAGGCCGCCACCGTATCCACATCAAAGCCTTCGAAGGCCCGGTGGAAGGCTTCCTTGCGCTTCAGCATCAGGGTCCAGGAAAGCCCGGCCTGGTTGATCTCCAGGGTCAGGCGTTCGAGCAGGGCGGCATCCTCGTCAAGCGGGAAGCCGTACTCGTTGTCGTGATACAGCTTGTTCAGCGTATCTTCCGGATGGTCGCTGCAGGTATTCGCAGTAGCTGGTCATAGCCTTATTCCAACAACTTGGCCCAGGCGCCATTCGGGTAGACGTACTGCGGAGCCAGCGGGTCCACTTTCAAGGAAATCTCTTTGCCTTCTTCGATGGACGCCAGCGACTCCTGCTCGACCAGCCAGGTGGTTTTGGCCTGGTAAGCCGGGGTGCCGGGCATATGGACTTCGAGTTTCAGCTCAACCCGGGCCATCCGGAAGGTGTTGACCGGTCCCTGGCTGGCTGAAAGGATCTTTGCCCAGGCCCAGACGGCGCGTTCCTGGCGCGTGCGATCATCGTCCTTGGCTGGTTTTCGGTTTGCGCGGCCGGCGCATGCGGATGAAGAACCAGGCAAAAAATCCGACTGTCAGTACAGGTATGGCAATTGCAAGGAATTCAATCATTGGATGCCTCTCCTAAATCAGATGATCGGGTCAGGGCTTTTTGGCAAACAGGCGGGCGAAACCATCATAAGGCGCCAGTGGAATGAGTTTCGAATTCGATCAGCCCCGCCTTGACCAACGGCAGGGTGGATAAAAGCCGTTGCGCTTCTTCCATATCTCGCGCATTCGAGCACCAGAACGGCAGTGTGCTGGTCGGCGTGGAAATAGATCTCGCGCAGTGCGCCGGATTGCTGCAATTCCCAGACCCGCCGGGCCTCAGTCTTTGAGCAGCGGCTGGAATGCTTCTGCTGTTGCGCCGGGGAGTTCTTTTTCGAGGGCCAGGAATTTCATCCCGATTTCCTCTCACGGAGCGTTTTGTCCGAATACACCTATTTCAACATAGTACCACGTGCTGCCTTTGCGTGCAAAGAATGCGACCATATTCTGCGCCACGCGTGGATTCAGGGTCGCCGCGCTGCAGCAGCCATAATGTGGGATCTCGGCATAGCCGAGCGGGATTGCCACATTGTTGTAAACCACACCAATTTCTCCATGCTGCTTGAAGAAATAGAAGGCTTTGCCGTGCATGGTCTGGAAGCCGAAAGCTTCCTGGTAACCCAACTGCTGGTTGAGCAATTTGCCATCCAGGCTGATCTGGCCGCTCGCCTGGCTGTCGATCACGTTCCCGGTCCGGTGATTGGTCACGAAGGCGGTTTCGAGCGCCCAATGGGTATCGTATGTCCATAACCCGCGTAACGATTCGATCGGGCTGCTATCCCCGACCGGGATCCGGTAAATGCGCTTGCCATTGCGGGTCAGGGTCACGCTGCCGGAGTGTAAAAGACCGCTGGTGTAATCTACCCAGGCTGCCAACTGGTCTGCGCCCTGCCTGACACATTGGCCGAAGTGATCCTCCATGTTGCAGGAGCGATCCATAAAAGAAATGATCTGCGAACGCTCACCGGCATGTTTCGCGAGGATGCCTTCCGGCGTGCTTTCGGCGAAATACAACTGCGTGTATTCCGCTTCCGGCTGCCGGGCCAGGGCGTGCTCTTCGATGCTCAATTCCGGCGGGATGGCAGTCAGGCTGGATACCGGAACAGACGATCCATTCCCGCAACTGGCAAGCAGCATGCAGAGCGTTAAGATAAGTATCTGTCTCATGTTTTCTTATAAATGCCGATAATTTATCCTACCGTGCGGATCTCGCGCGGCATGTCGCTCAAGCACTCCGCGCCATCTTTGGTGATCACCATATTATCTTCAATGCGCACCCCGTTGCGCTCCGGCAGGTAGATGCCCGGCTCGACGGTGAAGGTCATGCCCGGCTTCCAGCAACTGCAGATTGTCGCCGCGCATGTACGGGTCTTCGTGCGGCTCCATGCCGATGCCGTGACCGGTGCGGTGGGTGAAATACTGCCCGTACCCGGCTTTTTCGATGACTGTCCGGGCGGCAATATCCACATTGGCGCACGGGACGCCCGGCTGCGCGGCGGCCCGCCCGGCCGCGTTGGCCTCCTGCACGATCTGGTGGATCTTGCGGTACTCTTCATCCACTTTGCCCACTGCGAAGGTGCGCGTCAGGTCGGAGATATAGCCGTCCACCGCCGCGCCCCAGTCCACCACCAGCAGGTCGCCGGGACTGCAGCTTCCGATCCGAAGGGGAGGCATGCGGGTTGGCGCTGTTCGGCCCGCTGGAGACGATCGGGGTGAAAGGCATTTCGGGTTGCGAGCCGTGCCGCAGCAGTTGAACCACCAATTCGGAAGCAATTTCCTTTTCGGTTGTGCCGACCTTGATGGATGGAATGGTCGCCTCGAGGGCAGCCTGGGCCACCTTGACTGCTTTGCGCATGGCAGAAATTTCGATCCGCATCCTTGCAGACCCGCAGGCTGCCGACCAGCTGGGTGGCATCCGGGCATTCCGTCTCGCCGGCGATGGCTTTCACTTTGCCGAATTCCAGGATGCGCATATGCAGCGGCTCGATGCCGATGCGTTTGCCCTGCCAGTCCCAGCGACCGGCCGGCTTCCAGGAAAACGGCGTCCCATTCGGCCGGGTCCTCCCCGTATGGGAAAGCCTTGATCTCGAAAGGACAGGTTCCTTACTTTGAGCATTTCCAGTTCGGGCAGCACGAGCACGGGAGCCGAATCGGCCGTGAAGAAGGCCACCGTTGGGCGTTCCATCAGGTGGAAGTGCAGGCCGGTCAGGTAGACCAGGCTGGGGCTGGGGTTGAGGGCCAGGGCATCCAGGTTGGAAGATTTCAGCAGATGCGTTTAGTTTTTTGAGGCGGGAGGAAACATGGAAAACCTTTCTTCGTAGAGGACTTCCTTTTCCTGTGTCATGATCGCACCGGTTGTGCCGCCCTGGCTTGCAGGACAGGCGAATTCGGCGGCACGCCGGTGCGAGATGGCAAGTTAGCTCCGTAATTCAGACGCTGTGAAATCTTTTCACGAGCGTCACTTGCAGGAACCAGTCCACCAGGCCGGGGAAGAGCGTGTCGAAAGCCGATGATGGGCCGGAACCACCACGGGATGATCAATGTCCGCCGGGGATGTTTCGCCAGGCCGACGGTCCGGCGGGCGACGTATGCGGAGGTCATATAGATCCAGCCTGGCGTCTTGAGATTCTTCTTGATGGCGCTATCGCTGCCGGTATGCTGGCTGAATTCGGTGACTGCCGGGCCCGGGTAGATGCCGCAAACGTGCATCCCGAAGGAGACCACTTCTCGCCGCAGGGCATCCGTGAAACCGCGGACGCCATATTTGGTGGCGGCGTAGATACTGTACATCGGTGCGGCGATGAGACCCGCCACCGAAGACATGTTGATGATCGTCCCGGAGCGGCGGGCCAGCATGGAAGGCAGTACGGCGCGCGTGACCTGGATCAGGCCGCGCAGATTGACGTCGATCTGTGAGTCGATGTCCGCTGGCATGGTTCAAGAGTTTCGAGCCAGTCCAGGCGGCCAAAACCGGCATTGTTGAAGAGAATGTCGATCCGGCCGAAATTATCCAGCACGGTCTGGATGGCCTCGTCGATCTGGGATTGCTCGGTCACATCCAGGCCGACGGCAAAAGCCTGGCCAGCCTCGCTGCGGATTTGCTCTGCCAGGGCAGTCAGCCGGTCCAGGCGGCGGGCGGCCAGGACAACGATACAACCTTCCCGGGCGAAGAGCCGGGCTGCATCTGCGCCGAAACCGGAGGATGCGCCGGTGATGAGGACAACCTTGTTGGCCAGTTTGTCGGCATGAATCCATTGCTGAATGAATTTGAGAAACGAGTAATGACTTGTACTCTTTCCGTTCATTCCTGTTTCTTCCTGCTGATTGTTCTTCCGGCCGGCGCCTCGGTCGTGGCGGCTGGAGCACCGGGTCGGGGGCAATGGCGATGTCGAGCACCTGGTCCATGTGCTGAAGCGGGATGATCTTCAAGATCCTCGCGCACCTTCTTGGGCACATCCACCAGGTCTTTAATGTTCTTCTCCGGGATGAGCACCACCTTCAGCCCGGCGCGGTGGGCAGCCAGCACTTTTTCGCGCAGGCCGCCGATCGGCAGCACACGCCCGCGCAGGGTGATCTCTCCGGTCATACCGACTTCCTTATAGACCGGTCGGCCGGTCAGTGCAGAGATGAGCGCGGTTGCCAGGGTGATGCCGGCAGATGGGCCGTCCTTCGGAATGGCGCCTTCCGGCATGTGCACGTGGATATCCATGCGCTCGAAGACATCCAGGTCGATGCCCAGATCGGCTGCGCGTGATTTTGACGTAGGTCAAGGCAGCCTGGCCCGATTCCTGCATCACATCGCCGATCTGGCCGGTCATTTGCAGGTTGCCTTTGCCGTCCAGCACGGCGACTTCGATGGACATGATTTCGCCGCCGTTCTCGGTCCAGGCCAGGCTGGTAGCCACGCCCACCTCATCCTGTCGTTCGGCCTCGGTCTGGAAGAACTGCTGCGGGCCGAGGAATTTCTCGATCAGTTCCGGAGAGATGACGGTGGGATAGCGTTTCTCTTCGGCTTTCCAGCGCGCCACCTTGCGGCAGATGCGCCCGATCTCGCGTTCCAGGTTGCGCACACCGGCTTCGTAGGTGTATTCGCGGATGATGCGCTGGAGCGCCTCCGGCTGCGAAGAGTCAGGCTCAGGGCTATCGATGCCGCTTTCTTCCATCTGGCGCGGGATCAGGAACCGGTTGGCGATGATGAGCTTCTCTTCTTCGATATAACCGGGGAACTCGATCACCTCCAGCCGGTCGAGCAGGGCGGGTGGTATGGTCATCAGGGTGTTGGCGGTGGTGATGAACATCACCTTGGAGAGGTCGAAATCCAGCTCAAGATAGTGATCGGAGAAGGCGTGATTCTGTTCCGGGTCGAGCACTTCCAGCAGCGCCGAGGACGGGTCGCCGCGGAAATCCTGGCCGAGCTTGTCGATCTCATCCAGCATGAAGAGCGGGTTGGCAGTCCCGGCGCGTTTCATGGTCTGGATGATGCGTCCGGGCAGCGCGCCGATGTAGGTGCGGCGATGGCCGCGGATTTCGGCTTCATCCCGCACCCCGCCCAGCGAGACGCGCACGAATTTGCGCCCCAGCGCCTCGGCAATGGATTGTCCCAGGGAGGTCTTGCCGGTGCCGGGCGGACCGACGAAGCACAGGATCGGCTGGCGTTCCTTCTTTGGTTTGAGCGAGCGCACGGCAATGTATTCCAGGATGCGCTCCTTGGCCTTCTTCAGCCCGTAATGGTCGCGCTCCAGGATACGCGCAGCGTGCCTGACATCCAGGTTGTCTTCGGTGCTGTTCGACCAGGGCAGGTCGATGATCCAATCCAGGTAGGTGCGGATGATGCCCACTTCGGGAGCCATGGGCGGCATCTGGTTCAGGCGTTCCAGTTCCTTGATGGCGGTGGTGTGGGCCTGTTCCGGCAGCCTGGCCGACTCGATTTTCTTTTTCAGGTCGATCAGGTCACGCGAGAAGATATCGCCTTCGCCGAGTTCGGTCTGGATCTGCTTCATCTGCTCGCGCAGGTAGAATTCGCGCTGGCTCTTATCCACCTCATCCTGGACGCGGCTGTGGATTTCATCTTCCAGTTCGAGCACATCCAGTTCCTGGGCCAGCAGTTTGTTGATGCGCTGCAGGCGCTGGCGCGGGTCTTTCATTAACAGCAGTTGCTGGCGCTCGGTCAGGTTGATCGAGACCGCCGTGGCGATCATGTCCGCCAGCCAGCCCGGTTCGGATATGTTCATGGCGAAGAGATGGGCCTCTTCGGGGATGGCCCGGTCCAGGGAAACGCAGCGCTCGAACAAGTCCAGGGCATTCCGCATCAGGGCCTGGGTGGTCTTGTCGGCGATGGTTGGTTCGATGATGACGCGTGCCCGCACTTTGAGCACCGGCGTCAGGCGTGTGAACTCCACCACCTCCACCCGCAGCCGTCCCTGCACGAGTGCCGAAGAAGAGCCATCCGGCATGGAGAGCAGCCGGCCGACCGCCAGTTCCACGCCGATCGGCATGAAATCCTCCGGCCCCGGCTCTTCGATCTCCGGGTCGCGCTGGGTCAGGCCGATGACGGTCAGATTGCGTTCGTGGGCTTCCTGGATGGCCAGCAGCGAGCTCTGGCGGGCCACAAAGACCGGTGTGACCATGTGCGGAAAAATGACGATATCCCGCAGCGGCAGAACGAGCGCCTCGATGCAGCCATCTTCATCCGGCGTCTGGTTCGGGACGTGGTACAGTTCTTCGGTGCGTTGGGTGAGTGCCATGTTGAAGGAATCTTCTTCTTGAAATGACCAGTCGTTTTGTGTCATATCACCTCTACGTTCTGAACGTCTCAAAACGTTCAAACGAGTGAATCGTTTTTCCCAGGCTGTCTTCATCTCGCCGGCGAAGGCGACACTGCCTGCCACCAGGACCACTCCCCGGTCACCGGCCAGTTCCATCGCCCGGGTCAGCGCAGCGGAGGCCGGTCTGACCGCTTCCACCGGAACCCCGGCGGATTGCACCAGGCTGACGATTTTCTCTGCCTCGAGTACACGCGGGTGGTCGGTCTGGGTGGCGATGACCTGTTGGAGCCTGGGCTTCAACTCTGCCAGCATCCCGGCCGCGTCCTTATCCTCCAGGATGGAAAATACCCAGAATGACCGGGCGGCCAGGAAAGTATTCATCCAGTGTTTGGCGCAGGTGCCTGGCAGAATCGGCGTTGTGGGCCGAGTCTAACACGACCGGCGGTTCCCGGCGAAGGATTTCAAAGCGGCACGGCCAGTGAACTTCGCCAAAGCCTTTTCGGATGGCCTGCTCCGCAAGAGCGCAATCCGCTTGCCTGGAGTGCCGTATAGGCTGTGGCAGCGTTCACCACCTGGTGCATACCCAGCAAAGGGATACGCAGTATAACCGATTTTGGATTTGTCCGGATTGATGATTGACGATTGTCGATTGAAAGAGTCTGGCCATCCAGAGAGTGTTCGATGGGCTTGAAGGATCACATCCCGTCCGACCAGCGTCAGCGGTGCGTTCCGTTCGGCGGCGACCTTCTCCAGCACGGCCAGCGCCTCGTCCGGCTGGGGAGAAGAGACGACCGGGACGCCGGGCTTGATGATTCCGGCTTTTTCGCCCGCGATCAAGGCCAGGGTATTGCCAAGGACTGCCATGTGATCGTAGGAAAGCGATGTGATCACCGAAACGCGCGGCGTGACAACATTGGTGGCATCCAACCGCCCGCCCAATCCCACCTCGATGACCGCCGCGTCCGCTTTTTGTTGCGCAAAATAAAGAAAGCCGATGGCGGTGGTGATCTCAAATGTGGTCAGTTTGGGGATTTTCGCGACGGCTGGTTTTATCTGCTCAACCAGTTCGACCAGTTGGGCATGTGAGATCGGCTGGCCATCGATCTGGATGCGTTCAACGTAATCCTGCAAATGTGGAGAGGTATACAGGCCGGTCCTGTAGCCGGCCGCGCTGTAATGCCGAGGCCGTCAAGGCCGATGTGGAACCTTTGCCTTTCGTCCCGGCCACATGGATGATCGGGTAGGAATCCTGCGGGTTGCCGAGCAATGCCATCAGGTCGCGCATGCGTCCCAGCTCGAAGTGGGCTTTGGCGAGTTCGGAGGATTTTTTCAGGCTATAATCGACAAAGAATACAGGTAATCGAGAGCCTGGTTGTAAGCGGTTTCGGTGTCCATCGTGAAAGCATTGTAAATGGTATTGTGTAAAACGTAAATCGTAAAACGTGAGGGCAGCATGGAATGCTTCTTGTGTCAGAAACATGCCGGGAAAGTTGCCTCTCCTCCAGGAGGGTATATTTACGCAGACACCCATTGGATGGTGTGCCACGCTCCTGTTGATAAAGGTCCCTTGGGGACTTTGTTTATTGAATCTCAACGACATTTTCTGGATTTCTCGGAAGCATTGCCGGATGAGGTTGCCAGTTATGGCCCTTTGCTAAAAAGGCTCTACACAGAGCTCAAGTCAATTACGGGAGCAGAACGCATCTATCAGGTGATTATGTTGGAAGGAGTACCTCATTTTCACGCCTGGCTGGTACCGCGGACAAAAGAAATCCCGGAGCGTGGCATTAAGTTTCTGGAGAAGGATTTATACTGCCAGGAGCCGGAAGCTCAGAAATTAGCTGTGGCGCTCCGCGAAGCATTAAAACAATCATGATCGGAATTCTCTACCCTCCATCTGCATCTGCCGGGTTGCGCCTCGCTCAAAGAAAAGCGCGGTCGCATCAAGCCGCTGCTGGCACGCCTGCACCGCCAGTTCAATGTCTCTGCGGCGGAGATGGGTTTGCAGGATAAATGGCAGGAGACGGTCGTCGCCTGTGGGATGGTGGGTAATGATCGGGTTCACCTGGAGCAATCTTTGCAGGCCATTGAGCACTGGGTGGAAACCAATTGGCCGGATATGCAATGTGATGGAAGAGAAGATAGAATTGATCTAAGGTTTCTGAAGTATCTTAGGTTTCTGATGTTCCTCAATTACGAACGGAATTACTTTTTTGGACCCTCAGAAACCACTTGGAGGTAACATGGATCTACAACTCAAAGATAAACGTGCCCTCATCACCGGCTCCAGCCGCGGACTGGGCTATGCCACCGCCCTTGTGCTGGCACAGGAAGGCTGCCGGGTGGCGATCAACAGCCGCGATGAGGCAAAAGTCTCTGCCGCAGCGAAGGTCATTGCCGGGGAAACCGGTGCGCAGGTGATCGGCCTGGCCGGGGATGTGGCCGACCCGGATGTGCCGGAACGGCTGGTTGGCGAATCAGCCAGGGCTTTTGGCGGGCTGGATATTCTCATCACCAACGCCGGCGGCCCGCCGGCCGGGGCATTCGAATTCATTCAACGAAGCTGCCTGGCAGAAGGCCATCGACCTGTCGCTGATGAGCCACGTCCGCCTGATCCGGGCCGCACTTGCCTTATCTCAAGCAGTCCAGGGCTGCCAGCGTGCTGACGATCACCTCCTATTCTGTCAAGCAGCCCATCCCCAACCTGGTACTCTCCAACAGCATCCGGGCTGCCACCGTCGGCCTGACCAAATCCCTGGCGCTGGAACTGGGCCCGGCTGGCATCCGTTTCAACTCCATCCTGCCGGCCTGGACCGAGACCGAGCGCGTCTATGAATTGATGAAATCCCGAGCCGCACTGAACCAGACCACGCTCGAAGAAGAGATCGCCAAACAATCCAAGGACAGCCCGTTGGGGCGCATGGGCAGGCCGGAAGAGTTTGCCAACGCGGCCGTCTTCCTGGTATCGCCGGCGGCGTCCTACATCACCGGTGTCATGCTGACCGTGGATGGCGGGATGTATAAAGGCACCCTGTAGATTTTAATGGACGATTTTCGATTACAGATTGAACGGTCAAGAACCTGAAGGTTTATTGATTAAGAATAGGATTGAGGAGTAAAATATTTATGAAAACCTGTTTGAATTGTGGAAAAACCGAACAACAAATCCCCCTGGTGACCCTGCAATACCTGGGACAGCCGGTTTATATCTGCTCGCAATGTTTCCCCACCCTGATCCACTCCCCCGCCAAGCTGGCCGGCAAAATAAAAGGTGCCGATAAAATCCAACCGGCCGATCACGACCACTAACCCTTTCGGTGCTTCCGGTGCTTTTGGTACCTTTGGTTCCTCAGCAACCTCATACACCCTTTATACCTCACTCCCTCATCTCGAAAGGAATCCCCCATGCCCGATCCCCGCGTTACCAAACTTGCCAAAATAATGGTGCATTACTCGCTGGCGCTCAAACCTGGCCAACAGGTGGTTATCCGTACCCATCCCATTGCCGAAGAGCTGACCCTGGCAGTCTACGAGGAAGCCATTAAGGCCGGAGCAAATGTTTTCATCCAAAATGCTGTGCCTGGCACGGATGAAATTTTCTATAAATATGCTTCGGATGCGCAATTGGACTACGTTTCCCCCATCCGCAAGACTCATCACCGAGACCTTTGACGCCAGTCTGGACATCTGGACCGAGCACAATACGCGTTCTCTTTCTGGTGTTGACCCGCGCCGCATGGCGCACTTCGCCAGGGCAGGCGCACCGCTCAGCAAGGTATTTATGCGAGCGTTCAGCCAGGAAGGAATTGCGCTGGTGTCTGACAGTCTATCCCAGCCAGGCCATGGCCCAGGAAGCGGATATGTGCCTGGCCGATTACCGCGAGTTCGTCTACGCGGCCGGGATGCTCAACGAGGAAGATCCGGTTGCCTATTGGAAAAAAGTCGGGCAGGAGCAGCAGAAACTGGTGGATTGGCTTAAGGGCCATGACCAGGTTGTGCTGAAAGGTTCCGATGTGGATCTGAAAATGTCCATCAAGGAACGCCTTTTCATCCCCTGTGACGGGCAGGTCAACTTCCCGGATGGGGAGATTTTCACCGGTCCGGTCGAGGACTCGGTGGAGGGCTGGGTGCGCTTTAAATACCCGGCCATCGAGTATGGACAGGAAGTCACCGATATCCAACTATGGTTCGAGAAAGGCAGGGTGGTTAAAGAAACTGCCGCCAAGAATCAGGAACTCCTGACCGCCCAATTGAATACGGATGCCGGGGCGCGCACACTCGGCGAGTTCGGCATCGGCACCAATTACGCGATCAACCGTTTCACCAAGAATATGCTCTTCGACGAGAAGATGGGCGGCACGATCCACCTGGCGGCAGGCGCGGGTTATCCGGAAAGTGGCAGCAAAAATAAATCCGGTATCCACTGGGACATGTTGTGCGATATGAACGACGCCGAAATCCATGTGGATGGGGACCTGTTCTATAAGAATGGGAAACCGGTTATTTGACACTTTGCGTGGATTGGGCGGTGTTAGCCCAGGCAGGTCATATAAAAACAGGCCGCTCATCCTGAAGAGCGGCCTGTATCGTTGTAGCAACACTGCCCCCTAAAAAGACGGTCAGTCCATCGGATCTAGTTTGATTCTTCCCTCATAATATGCAGGAATGCGTTGGACAACCTCCGGGTCGAAGAGTTTTCCAGCGTTTTGCTGGATATAATCCAAAGCGACCGCGCGGGAACAGGCGGGCCGGTAAGGCCGGGTTGAAGTAAGAGCATCATAGACATCTACCACTGCAAAGAGACGCGCCGGAAAGGGGATCTGTTCCCCCACCAGACCTTCCGGATAGCCGCTGCCGTCCCAGCGTTCATGATGGTAATGGGGAATATCCAGGGCCTGAGCCAGATAATTTACTGAAGAAAGCAATTGGTAAGCCAGTTGTGGGTGCCTCTGCATGATCTTCCACTCTTCATCATTCAAAGAGGCTGGTTTGTTGAGTATGCTTTCTGAAATTCCTATTTTGCCAACATCGTGAAGCAAGGCACCTCGCCGGAAATGTTTTAGTTCCTGTTCAGCCACACTCATGGAACGAGCCAATCTTATGGTCAGTTCAACCACACGGTAAGCGTGTGCCCCGCTATCCCGGTTGCTCAATTCAAGCACCTGTGCCCAACTCTCGATCGCCGCATCGTAAGCCAGGCTCAACTCGGCATTGGTCCGTTGGAGGTCCTGGAACAGGCAGGCACTGTCGATCGCCACAGCAGTCTGCCCTGCCATCGTGGCCAGGAAATCCAACCATTCATCATCAGGCTGCAATAATGCGCGCTGATAGATTTCCAGGACCCCTTTAACCTGACCTTTGGCGATCAGTGGCACGGCATAATAATTGGCAAATCTCTCCTTGAGAAGATCAAAGGAAAATAGCGGATCAGACGGCTGATTTTCCAGGTCAGGGATACTGATCGTACGCCGCTCGAGGGCTGCTTTACCGGCGTAGCCCTGCCCGATCATCAAAGGTAAACGTTGAGCCTTGCTCGTTTGGAAACCTTGCCCGGCAGCAGACTTCCAACATGTGGGTATTTGGATTCAAAACCAGGATGTCGGCTGCATCCGCCCCTAATTGATTGATGATTTGCCGCAAAATGACAGTTAAGGTCAGCTTTAAATCGAAAGCTTGCGGTTATGGCTGTATCGATTGTATGCAAGGCAGACAACCGCCGAAATTGGCACTGGATCTGTTCAACATTTCTTACCCGTTCAGAGATATCCCGTAATGTCGCTATTACACCAGACTCGCCCGAAGGAACCAGGCGGGCTTCGAACCAACATTCCTTTTCTTCAAGCATAAGCCGGTATTCGATCGAATCGATCTTGCCGGTTTTTAAGGTTTCCTGGACGGCGCGGTCAAATTTGGAACCGACTTCCGCAGGCAGGATATCCCGCATGGAACGTCCCAGGCATTGTTCCGGAGGCAGGAAAAAAGTGGATGTCTTCCCGGCTTTGTAATCAAAGATCTGACCCTCTGCATCCAGGGAAAAAAGAAGGTCCGGAAAGGCGCGAAAAATCGCATCCAGTTGAGTGGAAGCATCCGATGCGCATTGGCTAACAGAACGGGTGCGGACCAAGGAAAAAATTCTCCTTAATGAATGACTTATTCTCAAGAAAACGAGGCTGAAAACGCGGACGCGGGGCACGATGATCCCCCTGGATCACCGCGTCCCTACCCGCCGCGTCATCCGGTTCTCGCCGCTCAGTATCCGAATACAGCGGTCAACTGAACGGAAGGATTTACAGGTATGTGTACTTGCTCATTAAAAGTTCGTGAAAGTTGGTAGGCCAGATCGGCCAACGAATCTGCACGAATGGATAAGATCAGTTCACATTCCTCTTCAGTGAACAAGAAATCTTCTCCCTGGAATCCACTTTTTAGAGCCAGTTCCGGGTCATTCAGCAGTAAACAACTAAATTCCGGGTTGATCACCGCGGCAGCCAGCAGCCGGCTTAGTTCCAAGAGTTCATCCGAAAGATTCCGGGTGATCAGGGAAATGGGAGGGTTGTAGATTTTGGTTGCTAGCATACGGCCTCCTTATATGCTACTCGACGATTTTTCAGGTGGTTTTCCTTGGGCTGCCATTAACCAGAAGGCTCCGGTTGCTATTACCACATCTCCCAGACTGAATGCCACCTGATACGGAAAATTTTCTGGGGGCAGGAAACGGTCCGATAGCCAAACGAAACGGGTATCTTTGGGCTGTAATAATATATCTTTCCCATATCCGAAGCGGCTGCCAAGTGGAACCGTTTGCACGATTTCCTGCGGGACAAGCCGGCTGGCGGTCTGCGGACTGATCGGCATAAACCCACCGTTGGCCGCAATCACTAGAAAATTGAGGCTCAAACCGAGTGCAAGCAACCAGACCCCTGGCGCACGCCGGTTGAGCCAGCAAAAAACCAATAACAGGACTTGTGAACTAAAAGCCCGGCGGAAACCCAACTATCCGGGATATGTTTTCGTGTGGCTGGCAGGTAGAAGGCAATGAACTGCGGTAAAAATGCCACGAATACCAGCCACACGATCACGTAGCGTGGGAAATGTCCACGAACGCTTTTGCCAGCGGGCCAGGAGCAATCCTGCCGGGATTCCCAGCAGGATTGCGGCGAGAAGGATCAAAGACTAACGACCACCAAGTCCACCGCTATCGGGTGCGCCGGCGCCCAGGACGAACAAGACCAGTGCTAAAAGAGCCAGGGCGACCTGAACGTGCTGGCGGTTGATTTTTTGGGTGAAGAGGAAGAGATTAGCGAGTTTGGTTTTCATGGGCCACCTTTTCTGCATTTGATTTATTTCAATATACAATCATGGCAGGCTGCAAAGGTGGCTTCAAAACTGATCTCAAAGATTAGAAAATTCCCCCATAAAGCTATGAGATTTGACCTGCTCTCAGGCAGATTAGTTGTTGATACAAAATTTCCGTCTCTTTTGAAGGATCCACCCCCAATTCAGACCGCAGGACTTCACGGCAGGCCTGATATTGCCAGATGACGGCCAGTCGATCGTCCTGCTCGGCATGGAGTTGCATCGCCAGGCAGTGGATATCTTCACGACACGGATCAATTTTCAAGGCCTCCTGGCAGGCTTGTAATGCGGCATGCCCTATCGCCCTTCTGACGCTGGAATTCTGCCAGTTCTTTCAGGGTATTCACACTGGCTTGTTCCAGGTGCTCGCGTTCAGGCCAGGCCCAGGTGGCATCGATATCTTGAAGAAAAGGGCCAACCCTGAAACTGATGGCGGAGCGCAATTGTGCAATTTTCTCTTCAATTTGTAAGGCCGCTTGTGCTTTTTTTAGGTGCACTGTAAAATTCTCAACATCGTATTCGTAATCCAGAAAGTGATTAAAGAGGTAATGGTCATTCTCAAACAGGATGACATCCTGTCCGATGGCATGCCGCAAACGATACAAATCATTTTTAAATCGGAGCTTCAATTGGCTTGCGTCAAGTTCCGGCCAGAGAGTTGCACCGATCTCTTCTTTCGTCAGGGGGTGGGATGCAGCCAGAACATAAAAGAACAACTCGCGGACTGAGGCCGTCTTCCACTGTGCTGATGTAACCAGCTTTCCATTGACTCTTACATGTATCTTGCCAAACGCTCGAATGCTCAAATGGGGAGCCTGGAGGGGCACAGTAGATAAGCAACCGGCGCAAATGTTTGCGTAAGGCTGGTAGCTGTGCTTCCGCCTGTTTGGCCTTTTCCAACCAGGGTTTCAGGGCAGGTCCAATCTCGCCGTCTTCTTGCAAGGCTATCAGCCGTGGGCGTGTCCGGCGGAAAGCCTGGGTGAGAGAAAAAATTTCCGATTCTGATTGCTGTGTCTTGAATGCAAATTGCAGGTGAGTACGTGCTGAGGCGATTTCCTCTGCGCTGAGATAGGCCGCCGCCAGCCAGATATGGCAGCCAATGATTTCTGTGGACAGATTGCTGCGCTCAAAAAAATCCAAAGCCCGTTGCAGGTCGATGACTGCCGAGCTTTGACGCCCTTCTTCCAATTGCAGGCAGCCATGTTCCAGGTAAAACAAGCCGAGCTCATAATCCGAACCACCTGCCCGGATATTTGATTCGGCTTCGCCGAGACTTCGCCGCGCTTCTTTGTACTTGCCGCGTAATCTTTTTAGTCGGGTTCTCGCCAGGCTGAGGTAATTGTTCAGGAATTGATAATTGACTTGATGCGCTGCGTTCCCGGCGCCGGTATACGCCTGTTCAGCGGATTCGTATTCATCCAAATCACAATATACATCTCCCAGACTGGTTAAGAGCAGCGCCTCAAGCCAGAGGGAGTGGCTGGACCTGATGCAATCCAATCCAGCCTCCAGGGTCCGAAGGGCCTGCTCGTATTTGCCCTGGTTGTGATACAGCACTCCCAAATTATTGAGCACATTTGCCTGCGAATAGATATTGTTTTCTCTGCGCCATTCAGCCAGAGCTTGTTCATAGCCATTCCGGGCAGCCTCATAATTGCCGGTCGCTCGATAGGTCATCCCTAATTCGGTCTGTATCCGAGCGACGCTTTGCTTCTCTCCAGATTGTGTGTAACGCCGCAGTGCATCTTCCAGAAAGCCGATCGAATCCGTGATCCGCCCGAGGTGATAGAGGCTGAGTCCTTTGAAACGTTCGGCCTCAGCATAGATCATTTCCAGATCTGGCTGGTTTTTACTCAAGTTCAGAGCTGCGTCAGAATCTCGCAAAGAACTGGCATAATCTCCGATAACCCGGTATGCTGCGGAGCGCCGGACAAGACGCCAGCGCCAAACCGGGCATGATCTTCGATCTTCTGGATGTCGGCTATGGCTCTGATCGAGTACGGTCAGGGCGCTGTACCCTTCCCCAAAGGTGCACAAGAGGAATCCCTTGAGCGAGAGCAGGATGCGGCGTTCTTCAAGCAGTCTGGCAGGCAACTCTTCCAGCCAGGCTCGGAGGGTGATAAGGCGCTCGCTCAAAAGCATCGGGGTTCCGGCCAGCTCGATCAGGTCAGCCAGGGTATCGAGATTGCCTGAACTTGCGGTAGATCGCATATGCCTTTTCCCATTCATGACGTTCTTTATAGACCTCGGCCAGGCGCGAAAGGATCGCCTGGGCTTTTTCAGGCTCTTCCTCCCGGATGCGTTGCTGCAGGAACTCCTGAAAGAGATGGTGGTAACGCAGCCATTTCCCACCCGGACCAACCGGCAGGACAAACAGATTGTCCTGCCGGATTGTTTTGATCAGGCTCTTCCAATCACCCTTGCCAAAAACTGCCTCGCATAAATCGGCATCGAACTCTTCCAGCAGCGAGGTCTGGAGCAGGAACTTGCGCAGTTCTGGAGGTTGTGGTGGCAAGAACTTGTTGATCGAGATAACCGGTCAGATCCACCCCGGCCGCGCGGGAGGCGCGTGTCAGATCTGGCAGGCTCGCTGGTCGACACTGGAAGCAGAGAGGTGCAGACCGGTGATCCATCCTTCTGTCTGGTGCATCAGTTCTTCGACAGCATGATCGGCAAGGGTCATCCCATAATTCATCTCAAAAAGAGAACGGATTTCATTGGGACGAAAAGCCAGTTCTTCCAGGTCAAACCCGCTCACCTGCTGGCGTGCCACCATGAGGGTGATATCGGGCAGGGTCGGCAAACGGCGTGAAGATAAGATAATGTGGCAGTTCTCACCCACCAGGTAGACGAACCGGCTGAAAAGATTGCGAATATCGGGAATGGTATCCACGAATTGATAATCATCCACCACCAGGGCGAAATGTTGGTCGATCTGACTATCGATCTCATTGACAAGGACCGAAAGAAGATGTTCAGTATCCTGCTCGAGACTGGTCAGGCTTCTCAGGACAGTTTTCGACTGTTTACCAAATTTTGGAAAGCGCTGCTCCAGCGCGGCAATGAGATAAGCGCAAAAACGCTGGGGATCCTTATCGAGGGCATCCAACGAGAGCCAGCAAACGGGCATCTCGGACTGGCGGGCAAAATCCACCAGCAGGGAGGTTTTTCCGTAACCGGCCGGAGCAGCCACGATGATGAGTTTCTTGTCCAGCAGATCGTCGAAAAGCGCCAGCAGCCGCGCCCGGTGCAGGATCTCCGGACGGAGAGCAGGGACGATGATCTTGGTGCGGCTGACAGGAATATCGGTGGTCATATGGATGTAGGACAATTTTACCCGTTTCCGGGCCGCGTTGCCGCCCATATCCATTGCCAGCCTTTCTTGCGGTATACTACCAGACGGTGACCTTGGAGCTCATTCCACTTTATTCCAAGTTCGATTTACTTTTCCTGATACCTATGAAACAACTCCTCCAGAACATGAAAACCGGGAAGACCACCATTGAAGAAATCCCCGTCCCGACCCCGCGCTCCGGGCAGGCGCTCGTACGCGTGGCTGCCTCGCTTGTCTCGGCCGGCACCGAACGGATGCTGGTCGAATTCGCCGAGAAATCGCTGGTGGGCAAAGCCCGCTCACGCCCGGACCTGGTCAAACAGGTGCTCGACAAAATGCGCCGGGAGGGCGTGCTGGTCACGCTCGGCGCGGCCTTCAACCGTCTCGACCAACCCATGCCGCTGGGTTATTCTTCCGCGGGCACGCATCGTTGCGCTGGGCGAAGCGGAAATGGACGGGCTTTCAAAGTCGGCCAGCGGGTGGCCTGCGCAGGCGGCGGCTACGCCGTCCATGCCGAATACAACCTGGTGCCGCGCAACCTGCTTACCCCTCTGCCGGATTCGGTCGATTTCGAGTCGGCCGCCTTCACCACCCTCGGCGCGATTGCCCTGCACGGTTTCCGGCTGGCCGGATCCGCAGATCGGCGAAAGCGTGGCGGTCATCGGGATGGGCCTTTTGGGATTGTTGACGGGCCAGATCGCGGCTGCGGCCGGCTGCCGGGTGCTTGGGCATCGATGTCGACCCGCAGCGGGTGGCCCTGGCAGGCGTCGCTTGGACTGGAGGCTGTGTCCCGTGAGCAGGCCGTGGATTCGGCCCAGGCCTTCACCGCCAACCGCGGCTTCGACAACGTCATCATCTGCGCCGACACCCCTTCCAATGACCCGGTCGAACTGGCCGGCGGTCATCGCCCGCGACCGGGCCAATGTCGTGGCGACCGGTGCGGTCGGGCTGACCTTCCCGCGCAAGATCTACTATGAAAAAGAATTGAGCTTCATCAACTCGCGTTCCTACGGACCGGGCCGCTATGACCCTTCTTATGAAGAAAATGGCAAAGACTACCCGATCGGTTACGTGCGCTGGACGGAGGGCCGCAACTTTGAGGCCGTTGTGGATTTGCTGGCAAGTGGCAAGCTGAAGGTCGCCCCCCTGATCAGCCATCGTTTCCCGATCGAAAAAGCCGCCGAAGCGTATGAAGTCATCACCGGGAAGAAGAAAGAGCCATTCCTGGGGGTTTTGCTGACCTATCCCGTCAAGACGATGTCAAGTGTTCCCAGTGTCACGGTATCAACGTTCCAGACACTGCCCTGACACGTGAAACGTCGCAGTGACGCTGGGTGTTCTGGGCGCGGGCCTGTTTGCCAATGCCACCCTGCTGCCGGCCATCAGGAAGATCAAGGACATCGAACTGGTCGGCATCGCCTCGGCGGGTGGGCTGCATGCGCAGCATTCGGCCAGGAAATTCGGCTTTGCCTATGCCACTTCCAATGATGACGAGATCCTGAATGACCCGGACATCAACACCGTTGCCATCCTGACCCGCCACGACACGCACTGCCGATCTGGTGGTCAGGGCTTTGCAGGCCGGCAAACATGTCTTTGTCGAAAAACCGCTGGCGATAAACGCTGATCAGCTCTCAGCAGTCAGCGCACAACTTCACAATTCTTCAGTCCCACTTCTGACTGTCGGTTTCAATCGCCGGTTTGCTCCCCTCGCTCAACTTCTGCGCTCGTCACTCGTTTCCCGTAACGAAAGCCCTTTACATGCACTACCGCATCAATGCCGGATACATTCCTTTGAACCACTGGACACATGATCCGGCCCAAGGCGGCGGGCGCATCATCGGCGAGGGCTGTCACTTCGTGGATTTCCTGACCTTCCTGGCCGGGGCTGCGCCGGTCTCGGTGACTGCCATTGCCCTGCCGGATAACGGCAAGTACCGCGAAGATAATGTCTCGATGACCTTCACCTTCCCGGATGGCTCGATTGGCGTGGTGGACTACCTTGCCAACGGCGACAAATCCTTCCCCAAGGAGCGCCTGGAAGTCTTCTGCGGCGGGCGCATTGCCGTGCTGGACGATTTCCGCTCGCTGGAAATGGTGCGGGATGGGCGTCGCACGATGGTGAAAAAAGCCGCAGGATAAAGGTTGGAAGGACGAGTGGGTGGCTTTTGCGAATGCCATCCGCACCGGCGGCCAGCCGCCCATCCCCTACGAGCAGTTGGTCGGCGTGACCAAAGCCACCTTTGCGGCAGTGGAGTCGCTGCGCTCAGCGGGGGTTTTGCGGTTGAGGTGAAGTAATGTCCAACGTTGAAAATATACCGCATGGCCCAGGAGCCCTGCCTGCCGGGCGCCTCAGACCATTTGCTGTATATCGGCCGGAAGAATGATGGAAACCATCCGGGCTGATTTCGACAGGTTGGCAGTCTTGGAGGACGCAGCGGGAGGCTGGAGTCACAATGACCACTACCACCCTTATTTGCTCCGGCATATTCCAAATCCCTGCACCGAGAGCCTCGAAATTGGCTGTGGGACCGGCGCATTTGCCCGCTTGCTGGCACGGCAGTCACGCCATGTCCTTGGGTTGGACCTTTCGCCTGAGATGATCCGGGTTGCGCGTGCACGTTCTATCGGTTTTTCGAACCTCGATTACCAGGTCGCAGACGTACTGGAATGGCCTTTCCCGTTGGAAAAATTCGACTGCATCACTTCAATTGCCACCCTGCACCACCTTCCACTGCAGGTTCTGCTCGATAAAATGAAGGCAGCCCTCAAGCCCGCCGGCGTGCTGCTCGTTCTTGACCTTTTCAAAGCCGAAGACCTTTCCGACCTGCTCTTCAATGCGGTTGCCTTCCCGGCTAACCTGATAATGCGCCTGATTAAAACCCGCCAGGTAGGACAATCACAGGCTCAGCGGATTGCCTGGATGGAACATGGAAACCATGACCACTACCTGAAAGTATCGGCAGTGCGGCGTATTTGCCGGGATATCCTGCCGGGGTCGATCATCCGCAAGCATTTGTTCTGGCGTTATTCCCTGGTCTGGTATAAGCCAGTGGTGTAAGTGAGAATTGTAGAAGCGCAAGGATTTAAACCCTCATGACCATCACACCCTGGAAAATCCTGGAATCCCACTACCTGCATAAGAATGTCCGCATTGATAAATGCGAACTTCCCGATGGGAAGGTGATCGATGGATTCGTGCTCGAATACGGGGACTGGGCGACCATCGTCGCGCTGACGAAGGAGCAGGAGGTGGTGCTGGTCCGGCAGTACCGTCATGGTGCGCAAAAAGTGATCCTGGAACTGCCGGGCGGGGCCATGGAGGCCGAAGATGAAAGCCCGCTGCAGGCCGCCAGGCGTGAACTGCTGGAAGAGACCGGCTATACGAGTGATAATTTCATCCAGATCGGTTGTGTTTCTCCCAACCCGGCCAACCAGACCAACCTGATCTACTCCTTCCTGGCCCTGGATGCTGAAAAAGTCGGCAGCCAGAACCTGGATGAAACGGAAGAAATTGAAGTGGTGCTCAAGCCTCTGGAGGAAGTCATTCGCCATGGCGAAGAACGGCGAATTGCTCCAGTCCATGCAGGTCAGCGCCGTGTTTTTTGCGCTGGCATACCTGGATCGGATCGTCTGAAAATGTCACCTTCCCCCTGGATCGCTCTCAAAGCCTTGAGCCAGCTCGGAGTCCAACCGGTGCTGCTGAATGCACTCTACCGCCTGGGACTGGCGAGCGGGCATTATCGCAGGATGGAGAGGCAGAGAGCAGAGAGAAGCAGGAGCAAGGGATTGCGTTACGCCCGTTGTTTGCTTTTCCAACGCCTGAAGAACTTCTCGCTGTGTTGGGAGAGGCTGGGAAAGCCGCCCTGCTCGCCGAAGCGGACGAAATCGTGGCCGGGAAGGTCCGTCTTTTTGGCGCCGAGCCGGTGCGAACTCGATCTTGCCGTTCCCGGAAAGTTGGCACACTGGACTGCCTACGAGACCAGGCCGTCGCTGCCTCTCCGCTCACTCATTTACCATTCCTGACATTAAATATCTCTGGGAGCCGGCCCGCTTTGGTTGGGCCTTCAGCCTCGGGCGTGCCTTCCATCTGACCCGGGATGAAAAATACGCCGAAGCCTTCTGGCGATAACTTCGAAACTTTCGCTACCGCCAACCCGCCCTATCTTGGGCCCAACTGGACCTCCGGCCAGGAAGTTGCCCTGCGGATCATGGCTTTCGTCTGGGCTGCGCAGGTTTTCAGCGCTTCCTCCAGCAGCACACCTGAGCGGAATGCGGCTCTCGCCGGTGCGGTTGCGATCCATGCTGTGCGCATTCTTCCCACCCTCGTCTATGCCCGCTCCCAGCAGAACAACCATCTGCTGACGGAAGCCGCCGGTCTGCTCACCGCCGGGTTGGCTTTGCCTGACCATCCAAAAGCTTCCCGCTGGTGCGCAGCTTGGCTGGAAATGGCTCAACGAAGGCCTCCAGTCCCAGATCGACTCTTACGGCGAGTATGCCCAGCACTCCACCAACTACCACCGCCTGATGCTCCAGGTGGTTTTATGGGCGAATGCATTGATTCGTAGTAACGACTTTGCAATCGTTACAGTCGTTATCGCTGGCCGCGCCAGACGAATGAAGCCATCCTGCGTTCCATCCACTGGTTGCTGTCCATCCTGGATTCCGACTCAGGCCGGGTTCCCAACCTGGGTGCCAATGATGGGGCCTATATCTTTCCCCTGACCATCTGTCCATTCTCCGATTATCGTCCGGTCCTGAATGCCGCTGCGCGTGCTTTCCTCGACTATGACTTGCCGCGTGGGCCCTGGGACGAGACTGGCGCTCTGGTTCGAAGTGCCTCTGGAGAACCGGAAGTATGTTCCATTGCCGCGTTATCTCGGCGATCAGATTTACGGCAAGGATTCCTGGGCCTATCTGCGCACGGCGCAATTCACCTCCCGTCCATCCCATGCCGACCAACTGCACGTTGACCTGTGGTGGCGCAGCCTGAACGTGGCCCAGGATGCCGGGACATATCTCTACAATGCCGATCCGCCCTGGGATAACAGTCTGACCACCGCGCTGGTCCACAACACCGTCACGGTCAACGGCCGCGACCAGTTCACGCGTGCCGGACGATTCCTTTACCTCGACTGGTTCAATGCCTACCGGCGCGGCAGCCTTGAAGCCGATCCTGCCATCCTCCAGCGCATCCGGGGCCGGCATTGGGGCTATTGGAAACAGGGCGTCCGGCACGAACGCACCGTGACATCCTACGCCGACGGTCACTGGCAGATCCGGGATGATCTGCTGCCGCTGCGAATGCCCTGGGAGAAAAGACCGCTCACCTTCCGCCTGCACTGGCTCCTGCCGGATTGGGAGTGGCAGGTGGAAAGCAGCCGATCACGGAATGACGCTTCGACTGGTCTCGCCGCTATGGACCGGTTGGCTTGCAGCATTGGCGTGACTGGTGGAGAAGTTGTCAGCATGGACCTGGTCCGGGCGGGCGAGCAGGTCTTTATGTCCGGGCCTGACGGTCGAAAGTCCCTGCCGGCAGACGACGATCCGCGGCTGGGTTTCCCCAACCTATGGGGTCAAAGTCCCGGCCTTATCCCTGGCTGTTGAAACAAAATCCGCAAATGATGTACAATTCATCAGCGAGTTTACTTTTCCAAAATGAGCTACCGGGCTGCCATTGTCCTCCTGCAAGATGACAAGATCGCGCTGATCGAACGTCACCGCGCCGGCCTGCACTATTTCACCTTCCCGGGCGGTCACGTGGAACCCGGCGAGACGCCCGAACAGGCGGCCGTGCGGGAGGCCAGGGAAGAACTTGGTCTGGATGTGTCCATCCAGCGGCTGGTGGCGGAGATCTGGTGGCACGATAAGCCGCAATATTACTATCTGGTTGAGATCGTCGGCGGTGAATTTGGAACCGGGACGGGCGAAGAAATGCATCATCCGCTTCCGGAAAGGGGCAGTTACCAGCCGGTCTGGGTGCCGGTCAAGGAGTTTGCTCGACCTGCCGGTGTTGCCCCATCGTTTTGGCAGAAATGATAGTGGAAGCCCAATCTGCAGGCTGGCCGGATCCGGCGCCGGTCCTGCACGACGAAGAATGACATGCATATTCTTTTAATTCACCAGGCTTTCGCCGCTCTCGACGAGCCCGGCGGGACACGTCATCACGAACTGGCGCGCTACCTGGCCGGGCGCGGTCACCGGGTGACCATCATCGCCAGCCCGGTCAGTTACCTGACGGGTACATCCGTCCCGCTCTCCCCCAATTTCCACGAAAATGGGAGCAGCCGGAGTGGGGGTGGGGTGAGGGTTTTGCGTACCTATACCTACCAGGCCCTGCATAAATCCTTTGTCCACCGTGTGTTCGCATTTGTTTCCTTCATGGCCTCCTCGTTTTTTGCCGGTCTGGGTGTAAAGAACGTGGACCTGGTCTGGGGCACCTCGCCGCCCATCTTCCAGGGCGTGACTGCCTGGCTGCTGGCGCGCTTGAAGCGGGTGCCGTTCCTCTTCGAAGTGCGTGACCTGTGGCCGACGTTCGCCATTGCCGTCGGTGTGCTGAAAAACCCGCTGCTGATCAAAATGTCGCTCTGGCTGGAGCGTTTCCTGTACCGCCACGCCGACCGGGTGATGGTCAACAGCCCCGGCTATGTGGCGCATGTCACCGAGCTTGGCGCCAGGCAGGTGGAACTCGTTCCGAATGGCGCCGACCCGGAGATGTTCGATCCGGCTGACCAGGGAACCGCCTTCCGTTCCGCCAACCATCTGGAGGATAAATTCGTTGTTCTCTATGCCGGTGCGCATGGCATGTCGAATGATCTGGGCGTGGTGCTGGAAGCAGCCAGCTTGCTGCAATCTGCAGGCACTCCGGAAGTCCAGATTGTTTTTCTTGGCGATGGCAAGGAAAAACCTGCCTTGCAGGAACAGGCCGCTGAAATGCACCTGGCCAACGTCCTGTTCCTGCCGCCGGTCCCGAAGGACGGCATGGCCGCTGCCCTGGCCGGGGCGGATGCCTGCCTGGCCATCCTGAAGCCCATCGAAGAATACAAGACCACCTACCCGAACAAGGTCTTCGACTACATGGCCGCCGGACGGCCGGTGATCCTGGCCATCGACGGGGTCATCCGCGAGGTGGTTGAGGCGGCCGGCTGCGGGATCTTCGCCCAACCGGGCGATCCATCCGCACTGGCGCAGGCGGTCCAGGTGCTGGCTGCGGACCGCGCCCGCTCCCGCCAGATGGGGCTGGCCGGTCGCAAATACCTGGAAGAGCATTTCAGCCGGTCGGTTACTGCGAAAACTGTGAAAGCAGGAAGAAATGCTGGCCTCAGGCGTTATACTGGAAAGACGATGCTGGTATCGACAATTCGAACCGAATGAACAGCAGGAGAATTTCAATGGCGATGACTGACCGTGTCCGCAAATTACGCCAGCAATCCTTGGAACGCCAGAGAGACTCTCTCGGCCGAACGGGCTGTGCTGATGACGGAATTCTACCGGCAGAACCTGGGATTGATCTCCGCACCGGTGCGGCGCGCCCTGGCTTTTCAATACCTGATGGAGCACAAGACCATCTACATCGGCGAAGGCGAACTCATCGTTGGCGAGAAGGGCCCTGCCCCCAAGGCCACGCCCACCTATCCCGAATTGTGCTGCCACAGCCTGCAGGATCTGGATATCCTGGATACACGCGAAAAGACCTCCTTCGCGGTCAGCCCGCAGGTCCGGAAGGTCTACGCAGAAACCATCATCCCATTCTGGCAGGGCCGGTCGATGCGCGACCTGCTTTTTTCCGAAATGACGCGAGGAATGGAAGGCCGCCTACGAAGCCGGGATATTCACCGAGTTCATGGAGCAGCGCGCTCCCGGCCACACCGTCCTGGATGACAAGATCTACCACAAGGGCATGCTGGATTTCCAGCAGGATATCCAGCGCAGCCTGGAAGGCCTGGATTTTCTGAACGACCCGCAGGCCTATGACAAGGAGCAGGAACTGCGTGCCATGGCCATTTGCGCGGACGCATTGATCCGCTTTGCGCAGCGGCACTGCGGAAAAAGCGCGCGCCCTGGCTGCTCGGGAACTCGACCCTGACCGCAAAGCCGAACTGGAGCAGATTGCCGAAGTCTGTGAGTATGTTCCGGCGCATGCCCCGCGTGATTTCTGGGAAGCCCTGCAATACTACTGGTTCGTTCACCTGGGCGTGACCAGCGAGTTGAACACCTGGGATTCGTTCTGCCCCGGCCACCTCGACCGGCACCTCCAGCCATTTTACGAAAAGGGTCTGGCGGATGGGACGCTCTCCAGGCCGCAGGCCGAGGAATTGCTGCAGTGCCTGTGGGTCAAGTTCAACAACCAGCCCGCCCCGCCCAAAGTCGGCGTGACGGCCGCCGAAAGCGGCACCTACACCGATTTTGCCCAGATCAATACCGGCGGTGTCAACGCGGATGGCTCGGATGGTGTCAACGAAGTCACCTATCTGATCCTGGATGTGGTCGAGGAGATGCGCCTGCTGCAGCCCAGTTCGTCCATCCAGGTCAGCAAGAAGAATCCCGATCCAGTTCGTCAAGCGCGCCGCCCGGATCATCCGCACCGGCTTCGGGCAGCCCTCGGTTTTCAATGCCGACCTGGTGGTCCAGGAGCTGGTGCGCCAGGGCAAATCCGTGGCGGATGCCCGCAGCGGCGGGACCAGCGGCTGCGTCGAGGCGGGCGCCTTTGGCAAGGAAGCCTATATCCTGACCGGCTACTTCAACCTGCCCAAGATCCTCGAACTGACCCTGAATAACGGTCTCGACCCGCGCACCGGCCGCCAGCTCGGCCTGCAGACCGGCGACCCGCTCCGATTCGGATCCTTCGACGAACTGTATGCCGCTTTCGAAAAGCAGCTGCGCCATTTCATCGATATCAAGCTGCGCGGCAGTAACCTGGTCGAGCAATTATATGCCCGCCACATGCCGGCGCCCTTTCTTTCCCTGCTGATCGACGACTGCATCGCCACCGGCCGGGACTATCATGCCGGCGGGGCACGCTACAATTCTTCCTATATTCAGGGGGTCGGCATCGGCACCCTGACGGATATCCTGAGCGCCATCCAATACCATGTCTTGATAAAAAGACGCTGACCATGGAGGCCCTGCTGGCCGCCCTCAAGGCTGATTTCGCCGGCCACGAAAAGGTCCGCCAGTTGCTGCTGAACAAGACGCCCCGCTACGGCAACGATGATGACAGCGCCGACCGGCTGATGGTGCGGGTTTTTGAAAGCTACTTTGCCGCCATAGACGGGCGTCCGAACACGCGCGGCGGTCACTACCGGATCAATTTACTGCCGACCACCTGTCACATCTATTTTGGCTCGGTCATCGGCGCCACGCCGGATGGGCGGCATGCCTGGCAGCCCTTATCGGAGGGCGTCTCCCCTGTCCAGGGCGCGGACCGGCACGGGCCGACTGCCGTGCTCCGCTCGGTCGCCAAGATGGATCATGCCCGCACCGGCGGCACCTTGCTCAACCAGAAGTTCAGCCCGCAGGCCCTGCAGGATGAAGCCGGGCTGGACAAGCTGGTCCAGCTTATCCGGACATATTTCCGCCTGGACGGTCACCACATCCAGTTCAACGTGGTGGATTCCGCCACCCTGCGGGCTGCCCAGGAGCATCCCGAACAACACCGTGACCTGATCGTCCGGGTGGCCGGTTACTCGGATTATTTCTGCGACCTGAGCCGGGCCCTGCAGGATGAGATCATCGCCCGCACCGAGCACCAGGGATTTTAGAGCGCATGTGACAGTCACCTTTATTGATTCTGTCTGATCACCAGCACGCTCAAGGTGACTGTCACATTCAAATGCAGAGCGTTTTGAGTAGGTTAACTTGGAATATCAAAATTCGGGAACGGGACGAAAAACTCGCCCTCGCATATGGGCTGCCCGGCTGCTGATCGCCGTGGTGGTGGCCTGGAACCTGGAGTGTGCCCTGGTCTTTTTGCTCAACCCGGGTGTGTATGCCCCGGGCTTTGAATTGACCGGCATCCCGGGCGAGGCGGCCGTGCGCGGCTTTGCCGTCCTGTTCGTGATGTGGAACATCCCCTACCTGGTGGCGCTCTGGAATCCGCGCCGGCACCGCGTCTCGCTGTGGGAAGCGCTGGCCATGCAGGTCGTTGGGGTGCTCGGGGAAAGCCTGATCCTGAATTCTCTCCCAACCGGGTATCCCTTCCTGCATACATCCATCCTGCGCTTTATCATTTTCGATGCCGCCGGGGTGGTCTTGCTGATTGGCGCAGCGCTGCTGGAACGGGCAGGTCACCCCGGGTGACTACACGAGCACGAAATAGAAAATCAGCCCTGCAAGTTTCTGCAGGGCTGTTTTGTCTCCAATAAATTTGACTACCCCATCTTGCCGGTCAGATACGCCTCGGTCAGTTCCTTTTGCGGCCGGGTGAAGAGCTGTTTGGTCGGGCCAAATTCGACCAGTTCGCCCAGCCAGAACAGGCCGGTCAAGTCCGAAACGCGCCCGGCCTGCTGCATGTTGTGCGTCACGATGACGATGGTGTACTGCTTCTTGAGCTCGGCGATCAGGTCCTCGATCCCGCCGGTGGCGATCGGGTCGAGCGCGGAGGTGGATTCGTCGAACAGGATCACCTCCGGCTTGACGGCCAGGACGCGCGCGATGCAGATGCGCTGCTGCTGGCCGAGCGAGAAGCCCAGGGCATTCGCGTTCAGATCATCCTTGATCTCATCCCACAGCACGGCATCCCGCAGGCTCTTCTCCACGATTTCGTCCAGTTGGGACTTGCTCTGCACCATGCCAAGCACGCGTGGGCCAAAGGCGACATTGTCATATACCGATTGAGGGAAGGGATTCGGTTTCTGGAACACCATCCCGACCCGCTGGCGCAGCTCGGTCACGTTGTAATCCGGGGCATAGATATTCCTGCCTTCCAACAGGATCTGCCCTTCGACGCGTGTCCCGTGGATGGTGTCATTCATCCGGTTCAGGCAGCGCAGGAAAGTGGACTTGCCGCAGCCCGAGGGTCCGATCAGGGCCGTGACCTGGCGCGCTGGAATATCCATGTTGATCTTGCTGAGGGCCAGTTTTTCGCTGTAATAAAAATCCAGGTCCCGGACGGTAAAAACAGGGGGATTGGTCACGAGCTCAATTTTACACGATTCTACCTGTAATGCCCGACTTTTATGCCTTATAATTCGGGCCGATGAAATCTCTCCGCTTTGCTCTTCTCACCCTGTTGGTATTCCTGGCCGCCTGCGGAGGGACCTCCGGGCAGACAAATTCCCAACCAGGCACATCCGCATACATTCAAAATAAAGGCTCCGATACCATCGTCAACCTGGCGCTGGCCTGGGCGGAGAAGTACCAGGCTGAGCATCCGGATGTCAGCATTTCGGTGACCGGCGGCGGGTCTGGCACCGGGATTGCCGCCCTGCTCAACAAGACGGTCGATATTGCCAATGCCTCCCGCCAGATGCAGGCCGAAGAGATCCAGCAGGCCAAAGCCAATGGGTTTGACCCGGTTGAGTTTGTGATCGCCCGGGATGCCATTGCCGTCATTGTCAACCCGGCCAACCCGGTCAGCCGGTTGACCATGCAGCAGATCTCCGATATCTACTCCGGCAAGATCAACAACTGGTCCCAGGTCGGCGGCCAGGACCGGCCGATCGTGCGGCTTTCGCGTGAGGTCAACTCCGGTACGCATGTCTACTTCCGGGATACGGTCATCCGCCTGGGAGACTCGAAGAACAAGACCCTTTTCGCCACGGATACACTGCTGCTTCCCTCCTCGGAGGGCATTATCAGCGAGGTCCGCCAGAACCCGAATGCCATCGGGTACGATGGCCTGGGCTATGTCCCCTCGGATCTGAAAATGGTCGCGGTGGCCAGAGATGCGCAGAGTCCTTACGTTCTTCCCTCAATTGCCACCGTGAATGATAAAAGTTATCCGATCGCCCGTGACCTTTACATGTATACGGCCGGCCAGCCGACCGGTGCGGTAAAAGCCTACCTTGATTGGATCGTCTCCTCCGAAGCCCAGACCATTGTTGCGAATCTGGGCTTCGTACCAATCTTAAAATAACCCTCACCCTCTCTGCCCTCTCTCAGTTCTACCTGTGGAGCGCAAAGCCGGACGATGGGAGAGGTCGAGGCAGGAGTCTTATGAAAAAATCCCTCAGTTGGAGCGAGACCCTTATCACTGCGGTCGTCAAGACCTGCGGATATTCGGCCATTGTCTTCGTCATCCTGATCTTTTTCTTCCTCCTGCGTGAAGGCGTTCCGGCCCTGGCCGAAGTGAAACTCGGCGAGTTGTTTTCGACCCGCTGGTATCCCATCGAAAACCACTTCGGCATCCTGCCGCTCATCACCGGCTCGATCCTCGTAACCCTGGGCGCCATGCTGATCGCCATCCCCTTTGGGATTGGGACGGCCGTCTTCCTCTCCGAAATCGCCCCGCGCTGGCTGCGTGAAATCCTCAAGCCGCTGGTGGAGCTGCTGGGCGGGCTGCCCTCCGTGGTGCTCGGTTTCCTGGGCATCCTGATCCTGGCGCCTTTCCTGCGGGTCTTCCTGGACCTGCCGACCGGCCTGACCGCCCTGGCCGGGGCGCTGCTCCTGGGCGGGATTGCCGTGCCGACCACCGTCTCGATTGCCGAGGATGCCCTGGATGCGGTCCCGCAGAGTTACCGGGAGGGAGCGCTGGCCCTGGGTGCGACCAAATGGCAGACCATCTGGCGCGTGACCCTGCCGGCTGCCCGCTCCGGCGTGCTGACCGCTCTCATGCTCGGCATTGGCCGGACGATCGGCGAAACCATGGCCGTCATGATGGTGACCGGCAATGCCCCGGTGATGGCCGTCAAATTATCCTCCATCTTTTCCCCCGTCCGTACCATGACCGCCACCATCGCGGCTGAAATGGGCGAGGTGGCGAATGGCAGCACCTACTACCACGTCCTGTTCTTCATCGGCCTGGTGCTGTTCCTGATCTCGCTGGTGGTCAATATCGTTGCCTCCTCAGTGGTTTTCAAGTCCAAGACACGCGCCGAGAGGGTGTTGTCATGAAACGCCGTTTTGCTGTTGACCGCTTCCTGATCCAGCGTCTCGGAATTTCACTGATCACGCTGGTCGCCCTTCTCACCGTTGTTCCCATCATTGCCGTGTTCGCTTATATCATCGGGAAAGGCGCGCCGGCCTTTTCCTGGCAGTTCCTGACCGCCATGCCGCGCGATGGGATGCGCGCCGGCGGCATTCTGCCGGCCATCATTGGGACGTTTTACCTCACCCTGGGCACCGCCATTTTCTCGGTCCCGCTCGGGATCGCGGCCGCCATCTACCTCTCCGAGTATGCCCGCGAGAACTGGCTGACCCGCCTCATCCGCATAGCCATCATCAACCTGGCCGGCATCCCCTCGGTTGTTTATGGACTCTTCGGTCTGGGACTGTTCGTCCTTTTCCTGAAATTCGGTACCAGCATCCTCTCCGCCTCTCTGACCTTATCCATCATGACCCTGCCGGTCATCATCAGCGCCGCCGAGGAAGCCCTGCGGGCCGTTCCGCAGTCTTTCCGTACCGTCAGCATTTCGCTGGGCGGCACCCGCTGGCAGACCATCCGCAAGATCATCCTGCCCGCAGGCGCTGCCCGGCATCATTACCGGCGTCATCCTTGGCCTGGAGCGCGCCGCCGGGGAGACTGCCCCGATCCTCTTCACCGGCGCAGCTTTCTTCCTGCCGCATTTGCCCAATTCCCCGTTCGACGCGACCATGGCCTTGCCGTACCATCTGTTTGTCATTTCCACGCAGGTTCCGGGAATGCCCATCCAGATCCAGTATGGTACGGCATTGGTGCTCATCATCTTTGTGCTGGGCATGAATTTGACTGCAACCATCATCCGCTCGCGGGCGCGTGCCAAGAGACAGTGGTAAGCATGGACAAAATTGTCATCGAACACTTCAGTCTCAAATACCCGACTGGGACCGAATCCCTCAAGGATATCAACCTGAATATCCCGGCCAATGCCATCACAGTGCTGTTCGGACCGGCGGGAGGCGGAAAATCATCCTTGCTGCGTTGTCTCAACCGCCTGAATGACCTGGTCGAAATTCAGACTCTTACTGGGAGCATATCTTCTGGATGGTGAAAATATCCTCGATCCGAAAACGGATGTGATTGCCCTGCGCCGGCGCGTCGGCATGGTTTTTGCCCGCCCGGTCGTCCTGCCGATGAGCATCCGGCAGAACCTGACCTATGGCCTGGAACTGGCCAATGAAAAACGCCGATCCAGGCTGGATGAAGCCGTGGAGCGCAGCCTTAAATTAGCCGCCCTGTGGGATGAAGTCAAGGACCGCCTCGATGATCCGGCCATCGCCCTCTCGGGCGGCCAACAGCAGCGCCTGTGCCTGGCGCGCGTCCTGGCCAACCAGCCGGAGGTCATCCTGCTCGATGAACCCACCTCCGGTCTCGACCCGATCTCGACCGGCAAGGTCGAAGCAGCCTTGCAGGAACTCAAAAAGGATTACACCATTATTCTGGTGCCGCATTCCGTCCAGCAGGCTGCCCGGACGGCCGGATTACGCCGCTTTCTTTTTGCAGGGCGAACTGGTGGAATATGCAGAGGGAAAAGAACTTTTTACACATCCAAAGATTAAACGCACTGAAGATTACATCGAGGGGCGATTCGGGTAATTCAACCCATTTCATTGATTTGACCGGGGGAAAAGACGAGCAGGATTCTGTGCCTGCTTGCTATTTTCTTTACATAACATTAACCGGCCGTTAAAGGATTAACAATCAATCGGGTTTATCCTTGTAATATAGAAATACCTTACTAGTAGAAAGGTTGAAGCGATGCAAACCATCACAAATAAAAATAATGTAAATAGTTGGAAAGTCAGCCAGGAAGCTCATTGTGATACCTATATACCCAGTCCGCTCCTGTTGGTCCTGATCCTCGAAAATGGTTGGAAAGTTGTTAATATCGATTTGGCTCCTTCGCAGGATCAACTCGGCCTGGTCTACCTCGTTACCCTCAAATCCGATTCTCGGCAGCAATACCAGCAGTTGATGCTTCCAAGAACCACTCTGATCGAAAAAATCCTGGAGGATAATCTGAGTTTGGATATCCCCGCTAAAATAAGCCTGCCAAGCGATGAGTGGCTGCTGGCAAATTAATTCTGCCAGTTTATAGTATCTGGCAGATAAAAACTGGGATTTGCGAGCGTTTTGCGCTCGCAAATCCCAGGTTTTGTTTTCTTTCTGGAACTTAAACGTTTTCCGCCTTCAGGCGCGGGCGCGGATCGCGCACCAGCCAGAACAGCAGTGCGGCGATGATCAGCCCTCCGACTGCCGAGACCATGAAGGTGGTCTGGAAGCCGGCTGTTTGGGCGATCCAGCCGCCGATCAGCGGGGCGATGATCGTGAAGGGCGCCACCAGCGTATTCGACAGCCCGATGTAGGTTGGGCGGGTTTCCTCGTTGCCGAATTCCACCGTGATGGCCATGCCGGTCGTCCAGTAGGCCACGTTGGCCAGTCCGCTCAGGATGAAGACCGGGATACAACCAGCCGATGGAGGGCGCTCCCCAGGCCATCAGGGAACTGAGCGTCGCTGCCACCGAACCGGCGATCAACATGGCCCGGTGCCCCAGCCGGTCGCCCAGCCAGCCCATGACGGCATTGGCCACCGTCTGATGTGATCATCAACGCAGCAGTCAGGAACCCGGCAGTCAGGTCGCTCATCCCGAAGCGGCGCAGTCCGTAAACGATATAGAAAGCAAATCCCATCGTGGCGAATTGGGAGAGCAGGCGGATGACCAGGTAACGCCGTGAAGTTCCTGTCGCGCCGCAGGATTTCGAGCCCGCCTTTCCAGGGCGAGGGCTGGTGCTCCGGGATGGTCTTTTCGTTATCCACCGGTTCACGCGTCAGGCCCATGGCGATATAGGAAATCCCATTCCCACAGCGGTTAAAACGAAACACACAGAGAAGTTGATCGGGTCATGCAGCCGGTCCAGGATGAAACCGGCCGCGATCGCTGCAACGCTCATCAGGATATTTGCCAGAGCGGCCTGGGCGCCAAAAAAGGTGCCGCGCCAGTCGGATGGGATGATCTTGGCGACCATGCTCTGCCAGGCGTTGGCGGTGAAACCGGCCCCAACTCCCTGCCAGATCAGCATCGCGAAAGTCAGTACCAGGGCAAGCTTTATTCCCCAGCGCTGCCCAGGAACAGCGCCACCAGCGCCAGTCCCAGGTACGGGACGCGCTCGTGGATCGTCATCAGCATCACCATCGGTTTGTAGCGTCGCAGGCGGGATACCGAATTCGCCATGAACAACTGCGGCAACTGCCACCCGACGGCATGGATGGCGGGGATCAGCCCGATCAGCAAAGCCGATGTGGTCATCCTGGCTGACGAAGAGCGGGATGATGGTGCCGATCGAGCCGAAGCCCCAGCCCAGGCCAAAAAAAGCGCCATCTGCCAGGTTGACGGCCAGGTTAAAGCGCAGGTGTTTCCGGACGGATTGCTCGAGAGTGGGCATACCTGCCAATTCTACCACCCCCATTTTGGGCAGGTTCTCGACATGTGTGCCCCTCCGGCAGGCTTTTTTAAATGGGGATCAGCAGCCAGCGGTATTCATAGGGCTGGAGCGACAGCGATGGCCGTTCCCGGTTCATATTCATCGGTTTGTTTTCAAGCAGGTCAGTGATTTTTCCGTTATTGTCCACTGTCATGGATAAGTTAATCGTTTGGAGCACGGCGCTGAGATTATGGATCATCAGCAGCCGCGCATTGCGTTGAGTCCGCAGGTAGGCCGCCACCGCCGGGGTTCCGCAATCCACCCAGACCAGGTCTCCACAGCATAGGACCGGTTGACTTTTCCGAACGGTGATCATCGTTTGGATGCGAGACCACAGCGACCCCGGCTCTGCACACTCTGCCCGGACATTCACCTTTTCAGGGTCATAAGGAGCATCGCTGATCACGGGGGCATAGATGGCTTCGGTATTCGTGAAACCCGCATTGAAGCCCGGCATCCACTGCATTGGAGTCCGCACGCCGTTCCGATCGGGGAGCTCGATGTTGTCTCCCATCCCGATTTCGTCTCCGTAATAGATGATCGGGGAACCGGGAAGAGTGAAGAGCAGGGAGTAGGCCAGGCAGATCTTGCGCGGGTCGTTGTCCAGCAAAGGGGCCAGGCGCCGGCGGATACCCAGGTTCAGACGCATGCGCGTGTCGGGTGCATAAGCCTGCCACATCCATTGGCGTTCCTCTTCCGTCACCATCTCCAGCGTTAGCTCATCATGGTTTCGTAGAAAAGTGACCCACTGGCTGTTTTCAGGAATACTGGGGGTTTGCTCGAGCGCCCAGACGACCGGGGTGCGGTCAGCCTGTTTGAGCGCCATGAAGATGCGCGGCATGAGCGGGAAATGGAACGCCATCTGGAATTCGTCGCCGTCCCCCAGGTAGGTGCGCACGTCCTCCGGCCATTGATTTGCCTCGCACAGCAGGATCCTCCCGGGGAAATGTTGGTCAATAAAACCGCGAATTTCCTTGAGATAGGCATGCGTTTCGGGCAGATTCTCGCAATTGGTTCCTTCCCTTTCGAACAGGTATGGCACTGCGTCCACCCTGAAGCCATCCACACCCAGTTCGAGCCAGAAGCGCATGATGCGCAGGAACTCTGCCCGCACCGCCGGGTTATCAAAGTTCAGGTCCGGCTGGCTGCTGTAAAAACGATGCCAGTAATATTGACCGGCAGCCTCGTCCCAGGTCCAGTTCGATTTTTCGGTGTCAACAAAAATGATGCGCGCCTGGGCGTACTTTTGATCGGTATCGCTCCAAACGTAGTAATCCCGGTAAGGCGATTCCCGATCGGAACGGGCCGCCTGGAACCAGGGATGCTGGTCGGAGGTGTGGTTGACCACCAGATCCATGATCAGGCGGATCTTGCGGGAGTGGGCAGCCTCCAGTAAGGCCTTAAAATCATCCAGGCTGCCATAATCCGGGTGGATGCCTGTGTAATCCGAAATATCATAACCGTCGTCCTTCAGCGGGGACGGGTAGATTGGCAGCAGCCACAGGCAGTCCACTCCCAGGGATTTCAGGTAATCGAGTTTCTGGGTCAGGCCGTTCAGGTCACCGTGGCCGTCACCGTTGCTATCAAAGAAGGCCCGGACATAGACCTCATAAAAGACAGCATTTTTATACCAGAGCGATTGATGATCCATTTTCAGCTTTATCTTTCCAGTGGCGATTGGGCTTTTTCCTCTTAAGATCCAGAGGAAAAGCCTGATTCCATTTCGATACTCTGCGATTCACCCGGCTGCAAGGTAACCAGCATGGATTGCTGACCAAAAGAGATCCGGCGATTTAAGGGTACTGTCGCGATATTCCGCACGGTGCCTTTCACGCTCCCTGTTGGGCCGGTCAATGTCGCCGACACGGTCAATCCATCCGCCAGGAGATCATTGAATTTTAGCTCCTTATCCATCCAGATCTTTGGCACAGCGGGGAAAAGGTGGATTTCGTAATTGTGGGATCGAAGCAGCAGGGTATGAATGGCGGTACAAACAGCGCCTTGAGCGGTGCTAAAGTATTGCATGTTCCATTGGTTACCGTCTATTATTTCAGCCATGCCGCCATGGTTGCAGATCGCCGGGCGGATGCTCTCGATAACTTCCCAGGCAGCATTGCCCATGCTCTGGTAAGCGAGCACGGTTGCCAGCCAACCGGCCAGCCATGGCAGGCTATTCAGGTCATCTTCAGCCATGTGGAATCCGATGGGTTTATTGCCATGGACAGCCATGCGGCGCCTGTAACCGGCCTTGTAATATTCCAGGAAGGCATGTGCCGTCTGAATGCCGCGTGGGTCGTTGAAATCCAGCAACGACATTGGATAAAACGGTGCGAGCGAACCCAGGTTAAGGGTATCACTCCCTTCGGCGGAGGCAAAGAAACGTCCGTTGTATAGCCGATCCAGTGTCGTCATCAACCCCTGCGTAGTCTCTGCACAGCGACGGGTAAAATCGGATTCGACCTCCAGGATGCGCGCGGCATTGGTGACGTGTCGCAAAATTGCGATCGTGGCCGAGAGATTAAGTCCATCGTTCTTGATCAACTCTGGCTTCTCGGCAACCCCAACCAACGAGCGAATCTCAAAGCCCCGTGTGGTCTGTTCGACAATGCCTTCCAGGAAAAAGCGTGCAAGTCCTTCCAGGATGGGATAGAACTCGCGCAACATCTCCCGGTCACGAGTGAACAGCATAGTATTGCCAGATTTCATTGGCGTATGAGCCATTGTTGTGTGCTTGTTCTTTCTGGTGCAGGTACACGCCATAGGCTTTACGCCCAGCGTGGGTGATCTCCCAATCCCACTTTAGTCCCTCAAATCCGAACTCTTCTTTCGCATGGCGGCGCGCGTGTTCGATGGTGCGCTGAAAAAAGCGGCACGCTTCCAAGGCTTCAGATCGGTGATTTGCCTCCAATAGTGCTCGCTGGATAAAATACGAATCCCAAAAGATGTGCGAGGACCAGGTTAGACGCAAGTTATTCACCGGCAGTCCGCCTGAGATGCGGTTCTGTGCGGCTTTAAAGTGATACAGGCTGGCCTCATAGAATTGTTGGAATTGTTCATCCGGGATGTCAATGTTGGAAGCGGAGAAATAATCGCGCCAAAAGTTCAGATGCTCTTGACGCAGCTTCTCATATCCAACCATCGCAATTGGATCTGGTAAGGGGGCCTCCAGCGGCCCCTGCCGGTTATCCTGGATGGCAAAGATCTTGGTGATTGTTGTGCCCCTGACACTTAGCCAGCGGTCGCGCCCTTGTCCGCCGAAACCAGTCGGCCCAGGCTCCAGCCACAGGCCCATCAAACCTTGGGTCTCTCCTAGATCGTAGCGGCCCGTAGCCGCGTGTTCCTCCATATTAACTGAATGGAACGGATCGGTATCCCAACCTTCTTCCTTCCATACGCCTGGACCCATCCAGCCTCGGAATTCTACCTCGCCGTCAAACACATAACGCTCGATCAGGAGGGATCGACTGGCGTGAAGGAATGTTGTGACTTGGGAGCGGACCGGTCCATAGTCTACTTTCGAATAGAGGCAGCCTTCTTGAGGCACAAAGTTTTGCTCACTTGCTTGAACGACCAAAGGCTGGCCTTGCCAAATCACTTCATACCATGTGCGGCCCAACGGTGCGATTTCGTACCAGCCCGATCCGCGCGCATGCTCTAAAGGCCTGTCGGATGGAAAACGGCTATCAACAACTTGAACTAATTTATCTTCTGAATAGTATCGGTCAGATTTGTACCAGTAGCAGCGATCCTTTCCGGCTTTGTCAGCAACCATGGAGCCGGTAGGACCGATGAGAACTGTATCGAGGCCATTGCCCAGCAAACAGTGATAATAGTTGCGTGGCAGGTGCAAGGGGGCGCCCATTTAACCCTTGATCGAGCCACTCAACATCCCATGCACGAAGTACCGCTGGAGGCTGAAGAAGACCAGCATGGGCAGGCCATCGAAATGAAGGCTGCCGCGGTGAGCAAATGCCAGCCGCTACCGTGCGAAGTCACCATGTTGGCGATTTGATAGGTCATTACCGGGGTCTGGCCACCCAGGAAGACAAGCGCCACCAGCAGGTCGTTCCAGATCCACAGGAATTGGAAAATGGCCAATGAGGCGATCGCCGGGACCGAAAGCGGGAGTGCCAGCTGATAGTACGCCGTCCAATGCGAGGCTCCGTCCAAATAGGCCGATTCGAACAATTCACGCGGCAGGGAGCCGATGAAATTGCGCATCAGGTAAATGGCGTAGGGCATGCCAAAGCCGGTATGAAACAGCCAGATCCCCAGGAAGGTCCCATACAGGCCCAACTGCGCATACACTCGCGAAATGGGAACCAGGGCCATTTGCAGCGGCACAACTTGCACGCCCTACCAGGATGGCAAACAGCCAGTTGCGGCCGCGGAAGCTCATCCAGGAAAAAGCATAGGCCGCAAAAGAAGCAAACAAAATCGGGAAAAAGGATGAGGGGATGGCAACGAATAAGCTGTTAAGAAAAGCCCGCCCCATGCCGCGCGGATTGCCGAGGTCGCGCCAATCACAATACAGATCCAGTGACTGGGTCCCGGCGGCGCAGTCCGCCGTGTAGGTGGTCGTACCGCGATAGCCAGTCATGGCATCGATGTAATTGTTTATGGTGAAAGCCGGTATGTGCGTCGATGCCTGAAATCCGCCGCATGTATGTGGCGATGGCAGCCGCGGCGGTTTCGTTGGGCACGGGAACAGTACCCATGTGTGGCTGTCCGTTGATGTCTTTTTTAAGCGTCCGCAATTAGAGTGAACGAGCGCTTGAAATTCTGCACCAATGCCTGGTTGGTAAGATCTGCGGTGGCGATCTTGCGCCCATCACTGCCATGACATTCAGCGCAGGATTGCGCATACTCAGTAGCACCCTTGGGCGGTGAGAGCACCGTCCACCAACCGGTATCATTTACATCCTGAAAAGGCCGGAAGGAAGTGACTAACAGGCCAAAGGTCGGCAGCAACCAGATGGCGCATAAACCGATCAGAATCACATGCAGGGGCAACTTGCCCAACCAGTTTCGAAGCCGGAGTGGTGTTCATCGCGTGGCCTCCTGTTCGCGAAATCGGCGAATATTGAAGATCATGAATGGGATGATGGCTACGATGAGGATGACGGCGATGGCCGTAGCGCGTCCAGTCTTGAAATTCGTGTACATCTCAATGTACATGCGATTGGCGATGACTTCCGTGCCGTAATTGCCGCCAGTCATCACGTAGACAATATCGAAGATCTTGAGCACATTGATGACCATGGTGGTGATGACGACCGTAATGGTGGGCATGATTTGCGGCACCGTGATCTGCCAGAAGGCCTGCCAGCCGTTGGCGCCATCCACATGCGCTGCCTCGATGATTTCGACCGGAACGCCCTTGAGGGCCGCCGAGAGGATCGTCATGCAGAAACCGGTCCACATCCAGATGCCCACGATAATAAGCATGTAGGTATTGATCTGTGGTTCGGTGAGCCATGAAACAGGCTGCCGGCCGAGGGCCATGACCGATGGCGTTCAGGAAACCGATTTGGCGCTGGCCCTCCCGAGCTGAAATCATAGACGAACTTCCAGATCACGCCTGCGCCAACAAACGAGATCGCCATTGGCAGAAAAATAATGGCCTTTGCCAGGGGCTCGTAGCGCACCTTATCAGCCAGTGTGGCAGTCAGCAGGCCAAACAGGACCGTGCCGCTGACCATCAGCAGGATCCATTTCAGGTTGTTTAGGAAGGCCGTCAGCATGACATTTGAGGTGAGGGCGTAACGGTAATTCTCGAAGATCCCCCAGCATGGCTCGCCGGCGACGCAATTGACAGAAGCCCAAGCGGTGCTGTCATTGTTTCGTAAACTTAGATACATGGTATTGATGCCGGGGTAAATGATGAACGCAGTCATCAATACCAGAGCCGGTAAGAGATATAACCAGGGTACGAAGCGGCCCTGCTTCATGATCATGGGAGTAGTATCAGTTTTAGCGGCCACTTTAGCATCCTCCTATTCTTGGAAAGACAGTGAACTTGCCGGACGGCTTGCTGTCCAGCAAGGCAGGGGCAATACCCTGCCGGCAAAATCGTGATTTGCTAGATTTTTAAAGTGGACACCGGGTGGGATTCCTCGATTTCGTTTCGAAGTACTTGGTTAAACCACCCGGTGTCCAAACTTACAGTATTTTACATTACAGCTTCTGTTTACTTCTTGAGAGCTTCGGCCTGCACTTTGGCAACTGCGTCGAGCTCGGCCTGGATGGTCTTTGCCGTTGACGACATTGATGATGGCTGTCCACTCGGCTTTACCGAAACCGCCGGGGATGGTGTCGCCGATGTCAGGTGTGAAGCCCTTGGTGTTGGCCATGGCATCGCCGAGCTTGACCAGCGCCGGGTCGGTGTAGTTTCCGTTCGCGCCTTTATTCGGTGAGACGCCGAAACTGGCCTTGGCCCAGTTCATGCCGCCTTCGGTGGAGGACAGGTAGGCCACCAGGGCTTTCACAGCCGGCTTGTCGCTGAAGGCCATCATCCAGTCGGCGCCGCCTTGCAGACCTTGTGCACCGGGAACCGCGAAGAAGTCATAGTCGGTGCCGTATTTCAGGTCTGGGAACTTCTTGACGACTTCGCCGCCGGCAAAACCGGATTGCTTGACCATCATGGCCTGGGGCGGGTCCATAAACGGCTTATAGATGGCATCCAGGAAAGCGGTGGAGAGCGTGCCCTGCGCGCCGCCGACCGTGTACTTCGGGTCCGCGGCCCACTTGGCGTAGGTTTGGTAGGCCTTCTACACCCCGGCGTCATTGTAGGCGACCTTGCCTGAGATGAGGTCCAGTACGTACTGCGGTCCTTGCTGCACCAGCAGGATATCCTGGATGAAGTCAGAACCGGTCCAACCTGTGGCATCCCCCGACTCCATACCCATGCTCCAGGGCACATCGCCATTGGCCTTCATCTTCTCGACCAGGGCATCCAGTTCATCCCAGGTCTTGGGCACAGTATAGCCCTTGGCCGTAAAGACGGTCGGGCTGTACCAGATGATGGTCTTGATGTCGGCTTTCACCGGCAAACCCAGCCACTTGCCATCGACTGTGCCGGGATCGGTGAAGAAAGTCGGCATAGTTGTCTTTGTGAGCGCCGAGAGTGTCCATCGGCTTGAGCTGATCCTTGTACTGCACCAACTGTGTCACGTTCCAGAAAGCGATGTCCGGCGGCGTGCCAGCCTTGACCTTGGTGTCCAGCAACGCCTGGTCGCGCGTGGATTCCGGCTTGAGCACGATACCGCAGGCATCCACCAGCGGCTTGAGGATCTTGCTGCAGGCTGGTTTCTTCCGCGCCTGACCATTGGTACAACATCGAAATGGTGTCACCTGATTTCGCACCCTTGCAATCAATTGCTGCTGCAAGCAGGCGCTGCTGTGGCGGGAACCGACGTTGCTGGGGCTGGCGCTACGAGTGGCTGGGTGGTTGCCGGCGCACAGGCGGCGAAGATCATGCTTGCGGCGATGAACACTGCGAGTATTCGCATAATTCTTGCGTTCATTTTTCTACTCTCCTTAAGGTTTGGTTGGTTGGTTTTTTCAGATCAATTTAGCCTGGAAGAAGTGATACGTCATCAAAAGGTCGCCTCCTTTCTCAGGAAGAGAACAAGCCGCATGAGCGACAGAGGAGGATATATTGGATGCGGAGGATTGTATGGATCGACTAACACGTGTTACTAAATCGTGGCTTTTCATCACCTATCGAGTTATTGTCAGGACTTATCTATTCTTATTTTACGGAGATCGGGCCTCAGAGAAATTGGAGATACTTTGTATTTATTGGCTGGTATTCACCTCCTTTCGTGTCAGGCGGGTGGACCACTTTGGCAACAATGCAGGGTATCGGCTGCAGGTGGATGTTAATGAGTAAACTAACACGTGTTAATAACCTTGTAAAAAAAATATTCTCCAGGCTGGTTTACTGGCTTGATGTTCGAATGACCAGCTCGGATTCGAGTAACACACTCTCCTGATCGAGGACATCCCCTTGGGCCAGGCGCACCAGGCGCTCCCCCGCCGCCCAGCCCAGCCCATAGGCTGGGATACGGATGGTCGAAAGGGGCGGATCGTAGAAATTCGCTAGTGGAATATCATCGAAACCGACGATGGCGATATCTTGTTGGTATTCTTAATCCTGCCCGTTTGATCGCCTGGATGGCGCCCAGGCAGACCACGTCGCTGGCAATGAAGACCGCCGTTGGGCGAGGTGAAGACTTCTAAGCAATTCCTCCATCGCATTAAATCCACTCGCCGGTGTATAGGCCCCCTCTCGCATAAGGGATTCATCCTCTTCAATTCCGGCTTCTCTGAGCGCTTGGAGATAACCCAGCCGGCGCTGCTGGGCAGATGTATATTCCAGCGCCGCATTGGTGATCAAGCCTATCCTCCGGTGGCCGCGCTCGATCAGGTGTCTGACAGCCCGGACGGATCCATCCACCGCATCGATATCCACGAACGGAAGGTTGCTCCCCGGGAGTTGTCCCATCAGCATGACTGGCAGCCCTTCCTGGTGCAGGTGGATGATCTCGGTCTCATCCTGGCGAGGTCCGGAGAGAACGATGCCATCCACGTGGTTTTCATGCACCAGGCGCATGTAGCCCTCGCCATCCTGTGGTTCCAAAGCTTTCAAGAGTACCTGATAGCCCTGCGCGGTGGCAGCTTGTTCGATACCCAACAATACTTGGGGTAGCAAGGCATCCGCAAATACCTGTTCGTGGCTTTGGCGGAGCACCAACCCGAGCGTATTCGACCTGCCGCTGGCCAGTTTTCTCCCGCTGGAATCGGGGTGGTAGTTTAGTTCTTTTGCAACCTGGAGGACACGCTGGCGGGTGGCATCGCTGATGCTGATCCCTGGAACATTATTTAATACGAATGAGACCGTGGTCCTGGAGACCCCCGATTTTTCGGCAACAACAAAGCTGGTGATGCGTTTTCTTGGCATTGTATTACCGTATTACTAACACGTGTTAGTAAATATAGTATAGTGAAAACCAATCGCTTTGTCAAGAGTTTTTTGAGAGTGACTTATCATTTCATATAAAAAGCCTCGAAAAGGAATTCCATCTGTCCCGGATGGGGTTTTATCCTATACCCTTCCAGGTTTCGGTTCTTTGAAGAGCACGGTCACCCTCTCCCGGCACGTTCTTCCCGCCTCTTGACAAATCTCCGTATCGGGATAAAATAAAAACGAACGTTCGTTCATTTATCTGGAGAAACTACGTCATGGATGAAGAAACCCTGTCCAAAGGCGGGCGCACCCGCCAGTCTATCCTGCAAGCTGCCTACGAGGCTTTTCTCGAAAAAGGCTACGCGGCTACCTCCATGCGCGAGATCGCCGAACGGGCCGGCCTGGCCCTGGGCGGCATTTACAACCATTTCGAGAACAAGCAAGCCATTTTCAGCGAACTCATCGTCGAACGGCACCCTTTCCATCAGATCCTGCCGCTCCTCCAGGCTGCCCCGGGGGACACGGTCGAAGAGTTCGTCCGTAATGCCGCCAGGCGCATGTTGGATGAATTGGGCCGCCGTCCGGATTTCATCAAGCTAATGTTCATTGAAATGGTCGAGTTCAACGGGCGCGATTTCCCTGAGATGTTCAGGGTGGTTTTCCCGCAAATCCTGCCGCTGATCCAGCGTTTCCAGAGCGGCCAGGCGAATTTGCGTTCCATCCCGCCATTCATTCTTTTTCGGGCCTTCCTGGGCCTGTTCTTCTCCTTCTATATGACCGAATTCCTTCTGGCCGGTACTCCTGCCGCGACCATGCAGGAGAACGCCCTGGACCATTTCGTCGATATCTTCTTGCACGGCGTGATGATCGACAAGGAGACTGCATGATTTCACGCTTACTCTCCATAATTCGCAAGGAATTCATCCAGATCATGCGTGACAAACGCACGCTTGCCATCATTCTGGTCATCCCGATCGTCCAGCTCTTCCTGCTGGGCTATTCTGCCACCAGTGACGTGCGCAATGTCCCCCTGGCAGTCCTCGATCAATGTCGCTGTCCGGAGTCGCGCGCCTTGCTGAATGCTTATCGTTCGGCCAGTTATTTCAAGCTGGAATTTGACACCAGTTCGGAAGATCAGATCCGCAGCCTGGTCGAAAAGGGCCGGGCGCGTGGCGGTATCATCATCCCGCCCGATTACAACCTCCAGCTTGCCCGGGGGAACGCCAAAGTGGCTTTCATCCTGGATGGTTCGGATGCCACCGCCGGTTCTTCGGCCTATTCGGCCGCCACCCTGATCGGTCAGTCCCAGGCCACCCAGCTCATGATCCAGAAGCTCGAGCGCAGCGGGTTGAACGCCGCCACGATCCAGCCGCCTCTCCAGGTCCGCACCCGCGTCTGGTACAACCCGGATTTGGTCAGCTCGTATTTCATGATCCCGGGTGTCATCGGGATGATCCTGTACGCCATCACCTCCATCCTGACCGCCACGGCGGTCGTCCGGGAACGCGAGCGTGGCACCATCGAGCAGTTGATCGTCACTCCGGTGCGGCCGATGGAACTGGTGATCGGGAAAATTGTGCCGTATGTCATCCTGGCTTTCATCGACACCCTGGAGGTGCTTGCCATCGGGCACTGGTGGTTTGGCATGCCGGTGCGCGGCGACCTTGGCTTGATCCTGGCCTGCTCAGGCCTGATGCTCCTCTCGGGATTGGGGGTTGGATTGTTTGCCTCCACCATCGCCAATACCCAGCAGGAGGCCATCCTGACCGTCTTCATGACGATCCTGCCATCCATTTTCCTTTCAGGCTTTTTCTTCCCGATCGAGGCCATGCCGGTTGTGCTTCAGTGGGTCTCCTACATCATCCCATTGCGTTATTACCTGGTTATCATCCGTGCCCTGCTCATTAAGGGAGTCGGTATCGATGCAATTTGGAATGAGATCGTGCCTCTGGTTGTATTTGGCGTTCTCATCATGACCGCCGCCTCCGTCCGTTTCCGCAAGCGACTCGACTAATTTAAATTTGTCATTGGAAGTCAAATGTCGAAGGTCAAAGGTCAATAGGAGCGAGGATTATGACTGGTATCACACGATTTGAAGAGATACAAGCCTGGCAGACAGCCAGAAAGTTGACCAACCTGGTCTACGCCTCAACCAATCAGACAGGCTTCAGCCGCGATTATGGCTTGAGGGGTCAAATTCGCCGAGCTGTGGTATCGGTGATGAGCAACATTGCTGAAGGCTTTGAAAGCCGGACGGATGTGCAATTCATCAACTACCTCGGTTTGGCGAGAGCATCGGCAGGTGAGGTACGTGCGCAACTTTATGTCGCTTTGGATCAAGGTTACCTCACGGATGAAAAATTCAAAGAAACCTATGCTATGGCAGATAAATGTGCTCGCCAGATCGCTGGGTTCGTTTCTTACTTGGAAGCCAATCCTCGCCCCCGCCGTGTATCTGAGGACCCCTTCGAATACAAGGTGTAACGCCTTCGACCTTCAACCTTTAACCTTTGACCTTTGACTTTTGACATATCTTTTACAAAGGCTAAAAATATGCTCCCCGATTCCTTCTGGCAGAGAATGAAGACCGTCCAAACCATCCACAAACGCCTGTACGACTCCGGCAAAGGCTGGATCGTCGGGAAATTCATCCTGGTATTGACGCACACCGGTCGCAAGTCCGGAAATCGTTACAACACACCCCTCCAATACGAGAAGATCGGCGGACGCGTACTGCGTTGGGGCGGGTCGCGGCCCCAGGGCGGATTGGTTCTGCAACCTCCTTGCCAACCCGCATGTCCACGTCAGGGTGGATCGGGTTGAGTTCGACTGCGTTGCCGAGCCGGTTACCGATCCGGACCGGGTGGCAGACTTCCTGGAATACCGCCTGAAGCGCCACCCTTTCATGATCGGATTGATGATGAAATTTGCCCACCACCTGCCGATGCGGCCCAGTCGGCTCCAGCTTCTGGAACTGGGCAAGTCTACTCCACTTGTTATATTGCGTCCTGCGATGGAGGAATAATGAAAAACATCGTACTCTGGCTCCGCATCAGTTACTGGGCCGGAGCCGTGCTCGACCTGCTGGCCGGGCTGACCATGCTGTTCCCGGCGCTCTTTATTATCAACAACCAGTTGAGCAGTTTCTATCCGACGCCGGCCTATCGCTACGCCATGGGTATGGGTGCGCCCTTGATGCTTGCCTGGACCGTCCTCCTGCTCTGGGCCGACCGCAAACCGTTGGAGCGCAAAGGCCTGCTCCCCATCACCGTGCTGGTGGTCATCGGCGAGGTGATCAATGAGATCGCGGCAGCCTGCACCGGCTATATCGCAGTTTCCGCCTTGATCCCCACCTGGACCATCCAGGCACTCCTGGCAGCCTTGTTCCTGTTCAGTTACTGGAACGCCCGCAGCGCCACGCCTGATAGGAAGCTGTTGGCCACATGACTGCCCTGATCGAAGCCTCCCACCTGCGTAAAACTTTCGGCGCAACGGTTGCCGTGGATGACCTTTCTCTGCATGTGGAGGCTGGTGAGATTTACGGTCTGGTCGGTTCGGACGGAGCCGGCAAGACCACCGCCATCCGGTTGCTGGTTGCCGCCCTGAAACCCGATTCCGGCCAGGCCAGTGTCTGTGGCTTTCCTCTGGATAAACAGGCTGAACAGGCGCGTGCCCGCCTGGGTTATCTTTCCCAGCGCTTTTCCCTCTATGAAGACTTGACCGTGCTGGAAAACATCCGCTTTTTTGCCGAATTGCGCGGCCTGACCCACAAGGAGTGGCTGCCGCGCAGCCTGGAGATCCTGGAATTTGTCGGCTTGTTGGCTTTCAAGGATCGCCGCGCCGGTCAGCTCTCCGGTGGGATGAAACAGAAACTCGGTCTGGCTTCGGCTCTGGTCACCCGGCCGGCCTTGCTCCTGCTCGACGAACCTACCACCGGCGTTGATCCTGTCACCCGCCAGGATTTCTGGCAGTTGCTTATCCGGATTGCTTCTGCGCCCTTGTCCATCTCTTCCCCCATTTCTGAAGGAAATGGGGGCAGCCGGAGGGGGGTCCTCCTCACAACGCCTTACATGGACGAAGCCTCCCGCTGCCACCGCGTCGGGTTCATGCGCCAGGGCCGGCTGATTGCGCAGGGCACACCCTCCGAGCTTCGTTCGGCGCTGGATGGGCGCATCCTCGAACTGCGCGGCGCATCGCTTCCGTCCTTGCGGGAGGCGGCCCGGAAGATCACCGCTGTCGAAGATGTACGCCTCTTTGGGGATAAACTGCACCTGCGCGTGGCGGCTGGCCAGGCCAATTCGGTTCTGTCAGCCCTTGCGAAAATCCCCACCACCCGTGGCAGTCCACGTCTCGAATCACGCCTCATTCCTCCGAGCTTGGAGGATGTCTTCATTTCCTTATCTGAAAGCAAGGATTGATCCCCGATGACTGATCGCTTGGCGATGCTCGATTTGCCGGAAACCCATCTGCACGCCCTGGAATTTCTTTTCAAGCGGGTGGCAATGCTGGAATTTGTCTGGGCTCTCACCGGCTCTGCCGGACTGCGCTTGCAGGGTGTCGATATCCCGGTTCATGATCTGGATATCCAGACCAACCAGAAAACCATCTACCTGATCGAGAAGGAATTGGCAGGTTTCATGCAGACGCCCGTTCACCTGTGGGAGTCGGCCGGGATGCGCTCTCTGGATGGAAAAGCCGATCCTCGAGGGCATCCAGATCGAGCTTCTGGCAAATATCTCCCACCGCCGGCCGGATGGCAGTTGGTGCACGTACACCGATTTCTCCCGGGTTATCTGGGTCGGGACGCATGCTCTGCGTATCCCGGTTTTCCCGCTCGAGGACGAACTCGAGGCTTACCAGGCCATGGGCCGCACCGAAAAAGCTGCCCTGATCCGCCAGGCCATCCGGAAAGCCGGGAGGTAATCGATATGGGAATGAGTGCTCCTTCCGGGAGACAGTATGCCTGAACCTGTCATCCTCCTGGAAAATCTGACCCGCCGTCTTCGGTGATTTCGTTGCCGTGGATCATGTCTCCTTTGCTGTCAATGCCGGGGAGATTGTCGGTTACCTCGGTCCGAATGGGTCTGGTAAGACCACCACCATTCGCATGCTGCTGGGTCTGCTCGAACCCACCGAAGGCCGCGCCACGGTGCTTGGCTTCGACGCTTTCCGTCAGTCGGAGCAGGTGCGGGCCCGGGTTGGCTATATGTCCCAGAAATTTGCCCTGTACGACGATCTGACCGTCTGGGAAAACCTGACCTTTTACGGCGGCGTATATGGCATCCGGGATAAAAAAGCCATCCAGGCCACACTCGACCTGGTCGGGTTGGCCGGCCATGAAGCCGAACTGGCCCGGGCGCTTTCGGCCGGCTGGCGTCAGCGCCTGGCTCTGGCGATTGCCCTGGTCCACCAGCCCAAACTGCTCTTCCTCGACGAACCCACCTCCGGGGTGGACCCGGCTGCCCGCCGGCTCTTCTGGGACCTGATCTACGCTTTGGCTGCAGACAGGTGTGACTGTCTTTGTTACTACGCATTATATGGATGAAGCCGAGTACTGCGGGCGGGTGGGTATCATGCGGGATGGCAAATTACTGGCCATGGACACCCCGGCGGAATTGAAAAGGACGGTCATTCCCGGCGATGTCTGGGAGTTGCACGCTGAACCATTACAGCCGGCCCTGGAAGCCTGCGGCAGGTTCACAGGCATTCTGCGGGTGGGACTGGCTGGCGATCATCTCAGGGTGATTGCAGAACGGGATCTCAGCGGGAAGCAGTTGCGCCTTGGCATCCGGACGGACGGATTCTCGATCCTGGCGCTCGAGCACGGCGAACCGACCCTGGAAGACGTGTTTCTATCATTGGTGAAGGGCTAGACCATCCCCGCGTGATAAAATCGACCCATGCCTCTTGTTGGTTTATTCCCGGATCCAGGGACATTGGCTTGAAATGACGCCCACCACCCCTGAAATTGAAGCCGAAATGGAGAAAGCCGGACGCGCCCGCCTGGCCGGGAACGAGGGCCGGGCGCGTGTCTGCGCGCGCCGGGCAGCCGGCCGCGCCGCCCGCGCTTATTTGACCAGCCATGGCGTCATCCTGCGTGACTCGAGTGCCTACACCGCCTTGCAGGTGCTGGCGGATTTCCCGGCCCTTGCCCCGGACCTGCGGATTGCCGCGCTCCATTTGACCACGCGCTCTCGCCCCGGATTTTACGCTGCCGGTGGACGCCGATCTCATTTCTGATGCACGTAAATTGATTGGAGGATTGGATTGAACGATACCCTTGAAATCATCTTGTATGGAAATACCTGGTGTGGAAGTTCCCGCCGGGCCCGCCAGTTGTTCGACCAGCACCATATCCCTTATCGCTGGGTGGATATTGACAAGGACGAAACCGCTGCCAGATATGTCGAGAGCGTCAACAACGGCAACCGCAGCGTGCCTACCATCGTCTGGCCGGATGGCTCAATTTTGGTGGAACCTACCAATGACGCCCTTGCCAGGAAACTTGGCGTGAAAGTGATTTAAGCCAACTTAAAAGGTGCGGGCCGCGCACAGCGCAGCACGCACCTTTTTTGGTTTGTTCCAGCAGGTGGGATCTAGGCTGTGCGTTTCTTTCCGTATAGCACAAACAATGCCCGTGCCACCATTGCCAGGAACACAGCCAGGGAAAGCAGACCGGCGATCAGTATGGCTAAAATATGCCAGTTGGCAACCTGGTTTACCAAAGAGGCCCGGTTTCCGGCCTGGATGCGCTGGCCGAGCCCATGCACGAATTCCCGGCGCGGCGCCACCGGTTTCAAGGTTCCCGATAACCGGTTTTCAAGCGATGAAATTTTTGCCTGATGCATCGGCAAGTTTTTTTCCCATTCCCATGTTTCACTCTCCCGCCGGATAAACGACCAGGCCAACCGTTCCCGGCCCCAGGTTGGCTGCTACTGCGACTGATAATTCGGTGATAATAAGTTCCCGGATGTTGAAGACATTTCTGGCCCGATCAAACAAGGCTTGGGCTGACCCAGGTCGCGTGCATGCACTGCCGCCACATGCACCGGTTCCTTCTCGAACCGGTTATGCAGCATCTCCACCACCCGGTCGAGGGCTTTTCCCCGGGTGCGTACTTTCTCGGCCATATCCAGCAGTCCCTCCCGCAGCACCACGATCGGCTTGACGTTGAGCGCCGAAGCCAGTGCGGCCTGTAGCGCCCCAACCCGGCCGCTCATGCGGGCGTAATCGAGTTTATCCATCGTAAGCACGATTTGAACATTGCGGCGGATCTGGTACATCCGCTCAACGATCTGCTGGCTGGCGGCCCCGGCGCGCTCCATCATACGTGCCTCGCGGCACATCATGCCAAGCGCAGCCGAACCGGCGCCCGAATCGAAAGGGATGATGTTGAACTTCCCGGCCAGCTCGCGCGCTGCGGCAACCGCCGATTCGAACGTTCCTGACAACTTGCTGGTCACATGCATGGATAGGATCGTGTCACCCGATTTTGCCACCCGTTCATAGAATTCCTTGAACTGGAACGGGGACGGCTGGGAAGTCTTGGGAATTTTCCCGCTCTCTTCCACCATCTGGTAGAAAGTCCTCGTTGGAAAGGTCCACTCCCTGCAGATAGGTCTTATCTCCGAATTGGATATTGATCGGTACCACCTGGATATCGTATTCTTTTTCCCATCCGGCCGGCATATCCGCCGCGCCGTCTGTGACAATCCGTAACATGGCTTATTCTCCTTCCAGATCAATACCTTCCAATTCGTCTCGTAGTGCCAAAAGAGTGCGGTGGTAAAGACTTTTCACCGCGCCCTCGCTCCGGTTCATGGTCTCGCCGATCTCGGCGTTCGACATGTGTTCGACGAATTTCAGGATCAGCAGGTGCTGTCGCTCAGCCGGCAGATGCCGGATCAATTTCAGCAGCGCATCCCGGTCCTGGCCCTGCATCAGCGCCACTTCGGGCGCATCACCCTTGTAATGAAGCGTGGGGGCATCGTCGAGCGGGATCTCCTGGTGGCGGCTGCGGTCGCGGTGCCAGTTGGCGATCAGGTTGTGGGCGATCCGGTACAGCCAGGCCGAGAATGGCACGCCCCGGTCGATGTAGCTCTGGACGTGGTTCAGGGCGCGGTAAAAAACACGTGCGGTCAGGTCTTCGGCGTCATGGACGTTGCCGGTACGATAGTAAACGTAGTTGAAGATCCGTTCCACGTACTGCTCGTACAGGGCACCGAAGGCCTCCCGGTCACCCTGCGATGCACGGGCCAGGATTTCCTTTTCTTCGAATTCCGGCACTTGGCTCACCTTACCGGAAGGGTCTGCATACCATAACCCCGCCGGCTTTCAGAGGTTTCTTTGGTTCATCGGGAATCGCCATGACATCCGTAGGGGCCGACCTGCGTGTCGGCCTTGACCACCGTGGCCTCAATCTGCGTGTTCGCCCGTTGTTTGCCCTGGCAATTTCTCGAGAACCTTATCTTGACAAAGTATATCATAATTGAATTGTGCTATAATTTGAGCCCCAGGGACTGTCCCTGTTTTCTGGGGAAGGTCCCCAGACATGGGGATGACAGGCTTCGACGGAAGAGGCTGGTCCCGGAATGCGAGCCGAGAGGCGCCGAACTCGTAAAATCAGTGCAAACAATCAAGTGCCAATCGCACTTCCTACGCTGCTATGCCCCTCGCTGCATAAGCGATGAGCTGATCAGCCGGTCTCCTAGATGAGGCCGCGTCCACCTGTCCCGTACTCCACCCGGTGATGGGACTGGGCGTCACAAAGGTGGAGTGCCGCGCATGATGCTGCTGACTGCGCGAAAGAGGGCTTTCGGGCCCAAGCGGCTGGCCGCAGGTCAAGTTTGCCGGCTGAGTGACCTGTGGCGACATGCCCAACCGGCTACGCTCGTAGATTTCCGAGGGTCGAGTCTTTCGGACGCGGGTTCGATTCCCGCCATCTCCACCTGAAAACGCATCCATTTTTGGATGCGTTTTTGTTACCTGTTTTCCTCATCCTCCCCCCAATTGGATGGATTGGATTCGATGTAATTAAAAATACGTTCGTAATCCTCTTCGCTTCGGATAATGTGTTCGTAATAATTCCGTTGCCACAATTTCCCATTAAATCGCGGCCAATTGGATTGTTTTACCCCGCGAATGTATTCATGGGTTGTAATGGATTTGAATGCCCCTACGATATCACCGAGGGTAGGGGCGACCCTTGTGGTCGTCCCCATTGATGACGGCGATATCAAAATTCCTGGGCAGGCACAAGGCTCTGCCCCTACGGTTTCATGGATAATAATAACCCCATGAATATGGTTGGGCATGACACACAAATGCATCCACCGTGACCGCTGGGAATTTGCCCGGCAATTCGTTCCACCATTTGATAACCATCTTCCCGGCCTCGTTGAGGACCATTTCATTATTGACGATCTCGCCGAACAAGCACTCCCGCCCCTGCGTCACGATGGTGACATAATACCCACCTGCCTGCGAATAATCGTATCCTCGCAGGCGCAGGAATTTACGCTGGGGTTTTTCCGGGAGGTTCATCTCGCGATTGTAACATGCCATCCGTGACGGGCTTCCTCCTCGCTATCCCCGACTGCCACACCCGCCAGTTGCGTAGCGCATTTGAGAGATCGCTCACACGTTCTCGCCGGGCAGGCAATTGGATCAATCAGGTTTTTTCTCCTATTCTTTTTTGTAATGTAGGTGTAATCTGCTATGCACGCCTGTATCTGTGATATATTAAACCAAATTAAAGCCACATTAATTCGGGAGGAAAACAATGCAGCCTAAATTTTTCATAACCACTTTGCTTGTTGTCATCATGATCTCCGCCACAAATGCAGCTTGCGGATTGCCATTCCTGGCAAAACCGACGCCGACACCTACAATAACACCGACTCCCACATTCACGCCAACCGCGACTGCTACCGCCATCTCCCACCAGCACCAGATACCCCCACCCCTCGACCTACGGCAACCGCTACGCCGAATGCTAAGGCCACCTTGGACGCCAAACTCGAACAGCAGGCCCGCGAAATTCTGGCTGGATTAGATCTTTCAACCGATTCGGGCAAACTTGGCTGGTATCAAACCAAGCCAGTTGCCATCGATTTGAAAGGTCCAGAGCGCTGATTTCTCCAAGATCAGTGATCTTTCGACTGTCAGCGACTTTATCTTTTTCACCGAAATGACCTGGAATACGGATAGTTGGCCGACATGTGGCCTCATGGTCCGCTCGGATAATCGCTGGTTCAAAGGCAATTCTTATTACGTTCAATTCCTGCGCTTTTCCGGTCTGCCTGCGTGGGATATTGAATACTATCAAGAATGGGGAGTTCTTGGCGAATATCACCCAGGAAGTTCGCTTTTCAAGCTATTTGGAGCTTGAGAGTGCCGACATGAACAGGATTGTCCTCGCCGCGATCGGGAATGAGTTCAAGGTCTGGATAAATGATAACTACGAAGGCCGTTATTACGATGACAGCAGTGAACACGCCGAAGGCGGGCTGGCCTTTTATTGCCGGGCAGGATGCCGGGAAGACCACCTGTTCATTTCATAATTCCTGGATATGGATATATAAATAAACCATCTTGTGATTGAAGGATGCAAGAGCCACCCCTCAAAGGTGGCTCTTTTATAAAAAACGGGTTTTTCTTGGTGACCCTTCGTGTACCTTCGTGGTGAATTCTTTTTCTTCTGCCTCTTTTATTTTTTCTACATAGTGTTAACGTTTTTCTTGCACCCATGCAGTATCCTTATTCCAGATTGAAATCTTGCGCAATTTTGTGAGCGCATATTTACTATAAGGAGCATTGCCATGGGAAAAATCATCGGAATTGACCTGGGGACCACCAACAGCGTGGTGGCTGTCATGGAAGGCGGCCAGCCCACCGTCATCACCACCGCCGAAGGCGGGCGCCTGTGCCCGTCGGTGGTGGCTTTCAACAAAAATAACGAACGCATGGTCGGCCAGACCGCCAAACGCCAGTCCGTCATCAACTCGGAAAATACCATCTATTCCATCAAGCGCTTCATGGGCCGCCGCTTCGAAGAAGTGGAGACCGAGCGCAAGATGGTGCCTTACGAGGTCGTCGCCGGTCCTTCGGATGAAGCCCGTGTAAAGATCCCCATCACCGACCGCGAATACAGCCCGCAGGAAATCTCGGCCATGATCCTGGCCAAGCTCAAAGGCGATGCCGAAGCCTATCTCGGCCAGCCCGTCACCGAGGCGGTCATCACCGTCCCGGCCTATTTCAACGACAGCCAGCGCCAGGCCACCAAGGATGCCGGCAAGATTGCCGGCCTGGATGTGAAGCGCATCATCAATGAGCCGACCGCCTCCGCCCTGGCCTACGGCCTGGACAAGAAGAAGAACGAAACCATCCTGGTCTTCGACCTGGGCGGTGGTACCTTCGACGTGTCCATCCTGGATGTTGGCGAGGGCGTCATCGAGGTCAAGTCCACCAACGGCGATACCCACCTGGGCGGCGACGACTGGGACCAGCGCGTCGTCAACTGGGCTGCCGATGAGTTCAAGAAGGAACAGGGCATTGACCTGCGCCAGGACCGCCAGGCCCTCCAGCGCCTGCGCGAAGCCGCCGAAAAGGCCAAGATCGAACTCTCCAGCATGATGGAGACCGAGATCAACCTGCCCTACATCACCGCGGATGCCAACGGGCCCAAGCACCTGGTGCTCAAGCTGACCCGTGCCAAATTCGAGCAGATGACCGAAGACTTGCTCGACCGCTGCCGCCATCCTTTCGAAAACGCCCTCAAGGATGCCAACCTGAAAGCCTCCGACCTGAACGAAGTCGTCCTGGTGGGCGGTTCCACCCGCATGCCGATGGTGCAGGAACTGGTCCGCACGCTGACCATGGCAAGGAACCCAACAAGGGCGTCAACCCCGATGAGGTCGTGGCGGTTGGCGCGGCCATCCAGGCCGGTGTGCTGGGCGGCGAAGTCAAGGATATCCTGCTGCTCGACGTGACCCCGCTCTCGCTGGGCGTCGAAACCCTGGGCAGCGTGATGACCAAGATGATCGAGCGCAACACCACCATCCCGGTCCGCAAGACCGAGACCTATTCCACCGCCGCCGACAGCCAGACCGCCGTGGATATCCACATCCTGCAGGGCGAACGCCCGATGGCGGCCGATAACATGTCGCTGGGCCGCTTCCGCCTGGATGGCATCCCGCCGGCCCCGCGCGGCATCCCGCAGGTCGAAGTCACCTTCGATATCGATGCCAACGGCATCCTCAACGTGACCGCCAAGGACAAGGCCACCGGCAAGGAACAGAAGATCACCGTGACGGCTTCGACCAACCTGAACAAGGATGATATTGCCCGCAAGGTCGAAGAGGCCAAGAAATACGAGGCCGAAGACAAGAAACGCCGTGAGATCATCGATGCCCGCAACAACGCCGATAACCTGATCTACCAGACCGAAAAATCCCTGCGCGACCTGGGCGAGAAAGTCTCCTCGGAAGAGCGCGGCAAGATCGAAGGCAAGATCAGCGATCTCAAGCAGGCTGCCCAGAGCGATGACCTGAACCGCATCAAGAAGGCCACCGATGAGCTCCAGAACATGTTCTATGCCTTGAGCCAGCAGATGTATGCCCAGGGCCAGCCAGCCGCCCGAAGGCGGCCCTCAGCCCGGCGGCCCGCAGACGCCTCCCTCCGGCGGCAGCCGCGACGATGGCGACGTGATCGACGGCGAAGTCCGCGACGCCTGAACTCCGCTCGATCAAACAGGCGACCAATCCATCCGGGTTGGTCGCCTTTGTTTTCCACTTTTGATGCACATCCTGGAATTGGTGTAAACTTGTAAATGGTAATGGCATTTGTAGCGGCATTTGAATGGCATTTGAAGTGGCATTTGTAATGGCATTTGTAGTGACGACTTCAGTCGTCTCCCCTGCGAAAAAAAGACTAAAGTCGTTGCTACGAATTTCCTTTTATGGCCTCCTCCCTGCCTGACCAATCCTCTCAGATTCGAAAACGTAACTTCCGCAATGTCCAGATCGACGCCATCGGCGTCAGCATCTCGAACGTTGCCGCACCGTTCCTGCCGGTCTTCCTCACCCGTCTTGGTGCCAGCAATTTCCAGGTTGGGCTGCTCTCATCCATACCGGGCGTGACGGGGCTGCTCCTGGCCATCCTCGTCGGGCGTTTTCTCCAGACGCGCCGTAACATTGTCCCGTGGTACAGCCTGTCGCGCTTGATGGTCATATCCTGCTATACGCTGACCGGGCTGCTGACCCTGTTCATCCCGAAGGGTTTCATGGTGGCTTCCACTTTGGCCATCTGGGCTTTCGCCAGCCTGCCGCAAACTGCCCTGGCGGTTGCTTTTTCAGTTGTAATGAATGCAGTTGCCGGCCCGGAGGGGCGCTACGAATTGCTCAGCCGCCGCTGGGCCATCTTTGGCCTGACGACCGTAGTCGGGACTTTTATCATCACGCGCCTGATCGACCGGGTCGCCTTCCCTTTGAATTACGCCCTCATGTTCCTGGGTTTATCGCTGGGCGGGTTGATCAGTTTTTATTTTTCCAGGCGCATCGACCTGTCCGGCCAGGCCGCCTCGCCGCTTCCCGGCGCTAAATCACCGTTGGGAACGCTTCACAATTACCTGACCCTGGTTCGATCGGCTCCCGCCTTTCTATCTTTTTCAACCAAGCGGTTCGTTTATTTATCAGCGCTGGCATTAAGCGCGCCCATCCTGCCGCTTTTCCTGGTGCGCACGGTCGGCGCGAGCGACTCGCAGATCGGCAGCCTCAACATGATCTTTGCGCTGACCATGCTGGTGGGGTATTTCATCTGGCCGCGCGATCTCGAAGCGCTGGGGCGGGCGCCTGGTCCTGCTGGCAACTTCGCTCGGGATGGTTCTATATCCCGCCTTGACCGCCGCCAATCCTTACGTGGATCGCATCATGCTCTTCGCCGGGATCGCCGGGTTGTTCCAGGCTGGTCTCGATCTGGTCTTTTTCGACGAACTGATGAAGACCGTCCCGGAGGAATATTGCGCCATGTTCGTCTCACTGGCGCAGTCCATGCAATATCTCTCCACCATTCTTGCCCCGCTGGTCGGGACGTGGCTGGCAGGGTACATTGGGCTGGGAGGGGCGCTCTGGCTCAGCGCCGGATTGCGCCTGCTGGGATTTATCCTGTTCTTTATCCCGGAGAAGAATTTCTCCCTTCCCAAATAAGAACATTTGTACTAATATTCAGCGTGAATTTGCTCAGCCTTCGCCTTCCTCCCGGAGCAGCCTCCACCATGCCTATACCTTTCACGTCCCCCCCATTTCTCGAAACTCGTTGCTCGTTGCTCGGCACTCGTTACTTGTCCCTATCTCGTATCCTCGGCCGGGATATGCTCGTTCTTATTCGTTCCGCGGAAAATTCAAAAAAGGTGACTTTAATTCCGGCTCGCTCGTCAAAGCCAATCCTCTACTCACCGCTTACCACTCACTACTCTCTACTCTCCGTTCTCTTTTCCCCTCCTTCCATTCGTTTCTCCTCAAAATCGAATGCATCTATTCTAATCCTCAAAACCATCCCCTTCCCCAATACCTGATACCCAATCCCAACTTCCTGATTACCTGATCCCCGATTACCTGGTCCCTGATTACCTGATCACCTGATTACCCAATTACCTGATTACCCAGCCACTCACCTAACGCAGTATAATCCTGCCCATGTTGAAAAGAACCCCCCGTATCGTAAAAATCCTGCTCGGCCTGGTAGCCCTGGCGCTGCTGGCCGTCGCCCTGTATTTCGTCCCGCCCATCCATGCCAAACTTGCCTGGCGCCTGAACAACCTGCGCAATAGCATCATCTATTTTTTCAACCCGCCGCAGAAAGTGACCTTCCAGCCGGGCGGTCAATCCCTGCCCACTCCCACGCCCGACGCGCCTGTCCCCACCGCCACCCTCACCCCCACGGCCACGCCCATTCCGACCGACCAGCCCACGCCTGACGCCCACCATTACCTCCACGCCCGTCCCGGCTTCCGTCATCCTTGCCAATGTTCCCTTCGTGGATCAGATGGGCCGCTATAACTACTGCGGGCCGGCCAACCTGACCATGGCGCTCGAGTACTGGGGCTGGAAGGGCGATCCCGGCTCGATCCTGGCGCCGCGTGACCAGGTCGCCGCCGTGATCAAGCCGGGCGCAGGATGATCCCAGCCTGAACTTCGTCGACCGCAGCCAGTCGGACGTGAACGTCATGCCCTATGAGATGGTCGATTTTGTCAATGAAAATACCGACCTACAAGGCCTTGTTCCGCTATGGCGGCGACCTGGATCTGCTCAAGCGCCTGATCGCGGCCGGCTTCCCGGCCATCACCGAGAAGGGCATCTACGAACCCCTCCTGCCGGAGAATACCGTCCAATGGGGCGGTCACTACGCCTTCACCACCGGTTATGACGATGCCGCGCAAGGAATTTCATCTGGCAGGATTCCTATCTGCCACGCCAACAAGCCGGTCGGCAAGGATACCAAGACCTCCTACGACGAATATCTCTCCGGCTGGCGCTCCTTCGACTACGTTTTCATTGTCGTCTATCCGGCCGAACGCGAAGCCGAGCTCAACCAGGTGCTCGGACCGTGGGCAGATCAGTACTGGGCCGCCCAGCATGCCCTGGACATTGCCAACCAGGAGATCCAGGGCAGTACCCTGACCGGCAACGACCTGTTCTTTGCCATGTTCAACAAGGTCACCAGCCTGGTCAACCTGCAAAACCCGGATTACGGGCCGGCCGCAGCCGCCTATCGACCAGGCCAATGCCTATTTTAACAACACCCTCAGTGTCAGCGATGACAAGCCGCTGCCTTACCGCATCATGTGGTATCAGACCGCTCCCTACAAGGCCTATTACTTCACCGGCCGCTACCAGGATGTCGTCAACCTGGCGGATGCAAATTTGAAGACGGATCATGGCCACCCGCTCGCTCGAGGAGAGCTGGTTCTGGCTCGCCCGGGCCGAATATGCCCTGGGCAACTCCGAAACCGCCTATGCCGATATGCGCCAGGCGCTCCACTTCCACCCGAATTTCCAGCCCGCCCTGGATATGTTCGCGCTTTGGGGAGTCAGTCCATAGTCAAATAGTCGAATAGTCTCATAGTCAGCTAGACTATTCAGACCATCCAACTACCTGACTATCAGACTATCAGACTACACGACTATGAAACTCCTGCACTTCGCCGACGCCCACATTGACATGGCCAACTATGGCCGCCACGACCCCGAAACGGGCCTGCCGCTTGCGCGTGCTGGATTTTCTCAAATCCCTCGATACCATCGTCGAAACCGCCATTACGGAAAAAGTCGACCTGGTCATCTTTGCCGGGGATGCCTACCGGGACCGTTCTCCGGCGCCCACCTTTCAGCGCGAATGGGGCAAACGCATCATCCGCCTTTCGAAAGCCGGCATCCGCACCCTGCTGCTGGTCGGCAACCACGATCTTTCGCCTGCCCTGGGCCGCGCCAACGCCATCCAGGAATTCGAAACGCTCGAGATCCCGCATGTCACCGTGCTGGCCAAGCCCCAATTCCTCTCTGCAGATGAACTTGGCCTGCCGGTCCAGGTGATTGCCATCCCGTGGGTGGCGCGCTCCGGCCTGGTGGCAGCCACCGGATGCCAGCGCTGCCGATGCTTCCGAAGTTTTCACGAATATCGAAGAACGCCTGACCGACCTGGTGAACGGTTGGCTCGAAAAGGCCGACCCGCACCTGCCGATCATCCTGACCGCCCACGCCTCCGTCCAGGGCGCCAAATACGGCTCCGAACGGACCGTCATGCTGGGTGCGGACCTGGTCCTGCCCGGTTCGCTCGTCCGGGATGCGCGCCTGGATTATGTGGCCCTGGGTCACATCCACAAGCCGCAGGACCTCAACGAGAACGCCCACCCGCCGGTCATCTATCCCGGCTCGATCGAGCGCGTCGATTTTGGCGAGGCCGGGGATGATAAGTTCTTCATCATCGCCGAGGTCGAAAAAGGCAATACCAAGGTCGAGTGGCGGCAATTGACCGGCGTCCGGCCATTCATTGACCGGTTTCGTTCAACTCGAGTCGCCCGAGGATGTCACCGCTGCGCTCAAGTCGGCCTTGCCCGCTCCCGACCAGCTGGCGGATGCCATCGTCCGCCTGACCGTGGACTACCTGCGCGAGTGGGATACGCTGATCGATGAAGCCGCCCTGCGCCGTTACACCGAGGCTGCCTTCGAATTCCACCTGATCAAGCGTCCGCAGATCGAGTCCCGCATCCGCCTGCCCGCCGATCAGACCGTCAGCAGCCTCGAGTCCGCTCGAACTGCTCGATCAGTACTGGCGGGCCGAGCAAAACCGACGAGGCCGATGCCCTGCAAAAACTGGCCAAAGAAATCATCGAAGAGGAATCATGTAGAGACGTTGCACTGCAACGTTGCTACTGCCACGTCTCTGCCCTGCAAACACAAACAATCATGCGCTGGATCTACCTCTCCCCTCACTTTGACGACGCCGTGCTGTCCTGCGGCGGCTTGATCTTTGAACAGGCCCGCCAGGGAACTCCAGGTCGAGATCTGGACCATCCTCGCCGGCGACCCGCCCCCGGGCCCGCTCTCGGAATTCGCCCGGCAGAACCATGCCCTGTGGGGCGCTGACCGGCGGTGAAGAGACGGTTGCCATGCGCCGGGCCGAGGATGAGGCAGCCGCCAGCCTCGTGGGCGCGGACCTGGTCCATTTCGATATCCCGGACTGCATCTACCGTCGTTCGCCGAAAGGGGAATTTCTCTATACCGAGACTGTCATCGCATCCCCTCATCCGGCTGACCGAAAATTGCCCGGACCGCATCGCCGGCTGCCCTGCGATCCGAGCTGCGTCAAGGACGACGTGCTGGTCTGTCCGCTGGCCCTGGGTGGTCATGTGGACCACGTCTTGGTCCGCCAGGCGGCTGAATCCCTGCAGCGGCCCTTGCTTTACTATGCCGATGTTCCCTATGTCCTCAACAACCCTCAGACTCTTGAACCGGCGGTCGTAGCACTCGAAAGCCAGCTTTATCCGGTGTCTGAAACCGGCCTGGAGGCCTGGCTGGACGGCGTGGCAGCCTACCGGTCGCAGGTGGATTCGCTTTTCAAAGGCGAAGGAACCCTTTCGGATGCCATCCGCTCCTATTGGGCCAGAGAGAGCGGCATCCGCTTGTGGCATATCCGCTAGACAAGCTTGTTAAAAATTGCTTGATTTTCATCCGGAATCATGTATAATATCGCTGGGTAGGGAATCCTACACAAATGCATCTCTGTTTCAGAGATGCTTGTATTTTCAGGACAAAAACATGACGACAACATTCCTGACCAAAGAAGGCTACCAAAAACTCGCCGATGAGCTTGAACACCTGCGCACCGACCAAGCGCAAGGAAGTGGCTGAACGTTTGCACGAGGCCATGGAAGGCGGCGAGTTGATCGAGAATGCCGAATACGAGGACGCCAAAAACGAACAGGCCTTCGTTGAGGGTCGTATCCAGGAATTGGAAATAATCCTGGCTTCGGCGCGCATCATTGAAGAGCAGAATAAGAACCCGACCACCGTTCAGGTCGGTGATACAGTGGTTGTCAAGGAAGGCAACAACAACCCCGAAGAATATACCATTGTGGGTGCTGCCGAGGCGAACCCGCGCAAAGGCAAGATCTCGAACGAATCTCCGCTGGGCAGAGCCTTGCTCAATCGCGGCGTCGGCGATGATGTCACCGTCGAAGCTCCTGGCGGGATGTTCAAAGTCCGCGTGGTCAAGATCAAATAGGCCTGGGGCATGCCCTTTTAGGCCCCGCGCAGCCTGTCAGGTGCGCGGGGCTTTTTCTTATCCCTCAGTCCCTGACCATCCCTCCTCTCCATCGCGAAGGATGCAGTGGATGGGAATGGTAAAATACACCAGAAAGGTTCCAGCATGAGCGAGTACACTTCCCTAGAAAAAATCCGTCTTGAGAAAATCGATGAACTTGTCAAGGAAGGGATTGAGCCATTCCCTACCCGGGCCGAGCGGACGCATACCAGCCTCCAGGCCATTGCGGCCTTCGAAGCCGCCGAGAAGGCTGCACCGGAAGGCCAGCCGCCCGCAGAGGTGAAGGTCACGCTGGCAGGTCGTATCCGTGCCACGCGCCCCATGGGCAAGATCACCTTTGCTCATATCGAAGATGGCGACGGGCGTATCCAGTTGTTCTTCCGGATGAACGATCTTGGACAGGAGCGGATCGACTTCTTCGACAAGATGTTCGACCTGGGTGATTTCATCCAGGCTTCGGGCTTCATGTTCCGCACCCGCACGGGCGAAGTGACGCTGCATGTCCACGACTTCAAACTCCTGGCGAAAGCCGTCAGTCCGCTCCCGGCTGCCAAGGACGAGGTCACGGAGAACGGTGAAACGCGTCCGGCACGCCGCGCTGGAAGACCCGGAACTGCGCGCCCGCCAGCGCTATGCCGATCTGGCGGTCAACCCGGATGTGCGTGAAACCTTCCGCAAACGCGCCGGCATCATCCGGGCTTTGCGCGAGTTCCTGGATGATCACGGCTTCCTGGAAGTCGAGACGCCCATCCTGCAGCCCATTTACGGCGGAGCGGCTGCCCGGCCATTCACCACGCACCACAACCAGCTCAAACAGGATCTGTTCCTGCGCATCTCCTTCGAACTCTACCTGAAACGCCTGCTGGTCGGCAACCTGGAACGTGTCTACGAGATCGGCCGCGATTTCCGTAACGAGGGTGTTTCCTACAAGCATAACCCCGAGTTCACGCAGTTGGAGTTCTACTGGGCCTACGCCGATTATCTGCAGGTGATGGAACTGACCGAGCAAATGGTGTCGTCCGCCTGCCAGAAAGTGAATGGCAGCATGCAGGTGGCCTACCAGGGGCATGCGCTTGACTTCACGCCTCCCTGGAAGCGGCTGGAAATGCGCGCCGGACTGCAGGCGGTTACCGGCATTGATATTGCTGAGCATACCGATGCCGAGAGCCTGTATCAAGGCCCTGGTCAAGGCCGGGAAACAGCCCGGACCCGCAGGCAACGCGCGGCAAGTTGATCGACTTCATGCTCTCGGAATTCCTCGAACCGACCCTGATCCAGCCCACCTTCCTGTTCGATTACCCGCGCGATATTTCCCCGCTGGCGAAATCCAAACCGGGCGATCCCTTGACCGTGGAACGCTTCGAGGGCTATGTGGCCGGGTTCGAACTCTGCAACGCCTTCACCGAACTGAACGACCCGCTCGACCAGGAACAGCGTTTCCTCGAAATGGGCCGTGATTATGCCGCTGACGATGAAGAGAAGCACCCGATGGATGAAGATTACCTGCGCGCCATGCGCTACGGCATGCCGCCCTGCGGCGGCTTCGGCATGGGTGTGGACCGGCTGACCATGCTCCTGACCGATAAACACTCCATCCGCGAGGTGCTCTTATTCCCGCACTTGAGGGAAACTGAAGGATAAAACAGGCCGGCTGGTAAACAAACCCAGTCGCTCCGGGGATTTCCACCGGAGCGACTGATTATTTACATACGGAATACGCGCAATCTTCCGGCCGGATCCTAACCCACCCTGACACAATTTCTCCCGCCCGCCTTGGCAGCGTAGAGAGCTTTATCAGCACTCTTGATCAGCGAATCCAACGTATTCGAATCGTCAAAACCCCGTTCGAGACTGGCTAGACCCATACTGACGGTTATCGATAACTTCCCTTCGGGGGTGTTTATCTTCATATTCTCGATCTCATTTCGGAGCCGTTCTGAGGCCTGGCTGGCCCCTTCTATTGCAGTCTCCGGCATCAGGACCACGAATTCTTCTCCGCCATAGCGTCCAAGTATGTCGATATTCCTTATTACCTTCTGGCAGAGCTCCACCAGATGACACAACAAACGATCTCCGATCTGGTGCCCATACTGGTCGTTGAAATCCTTAAAGTGGTCAATATCCATCATCAGAAGAGACAAAGGCCGTGTATAGCGCATTGCCCTTTTTACTTCCTGGTCAGCTTTCTCCATAAAATGGCGCCGGTTGAAACAACCGGTTAGCACATCCAGGTTGGCCAGGCGCTGGACTTCCTGGTAAAGCAGGACGCGCTCGGTAATATCGTTAGCCATGAGAATAACTTTGCACTCTCCAGAATCCGTTTTTTCCATCAGCGCAATCCGCCCCTCGAACCAGCGTTCGCTCCCTGAAAGGACCGGCAGCTTATATTCGATCACCTGGATCTTTCCTGTCAGGATCGTCTGCCCGATGGCATCCAGGATCTTGGCTCCTTCCTTCGGGGGCAGCATATCCTCGGTCAAACGGCCGATCAGATCACTCGGTCTGGCAAAAAGAAGGCTGGTCTCGTTTGCGATCACTTCAAGGTAACGGCCTTGTTGATCCATCACAAAGGAGATATTCGGTAAAGCACTCACGAACGCGCTTAATCTTCTTTCCCGTTCAGCCAGGAGTTCCCTTGAGACAGTCAATTCCTGTACGCGTCCGGCTAAAGCCTGGTTTGCCTGCTCGAGCTGAAGCCGCAGGCTTCGCAGGACAAGATGAGTCTCGACACGCGCCTGCACTTCTTGATAGTCGAATGGTTTTAAGATGTAATCTACACCCCCGATACGAAAGGCTTTGGTTTTTTCCTCGATGTCATCCAACGCACTGATAAAAATGACCGGGATTTCACGTGTACGCTCGTCTTTTTTTAGCAGTGTGCACGTATCAAAGCCGTCCATCGCAGGCATGTTGATGTCAAGCAGGATGATATCAGGTTGCAAACTTGAAGCAATTTCGAGCGCACGTGAACCACTATCGGCTGCCTCGATATGGTAGCCGCTCATCATTAAAATGCGTGACAATAGAGCAATGTTTTCTGGAACATCATCAACAACAAGTACGGTAACTCCGGAATTATCAGCCATGCAGCATTGGCGCCACAGCATCTATCGTTTCTGTCACCATTTCGAATAACTTTACAACAAAATCGGGAATTCCGCAATTATATTACCATGCCAAGCGCCTATCAGATATGTCAGGCAGAAATGGCAGATTCACTGACTCGCTCATATTCAGAAAGAGTACAATAATCATGATAGTATGCCTGTCAACCGGATGCCCACAAATATCGTTTACCTCGCCCTCGGCACCAATCTTGGCGACCGTTCAGGGAACCTGCAGGCCGCCAGGGCAGCCCTGTTGCCGGCAGTAACCCTGTTGGAGAGCTCGCCTGTTTACGAGACACAGCCATGGGGCATTATCGACCAGCCGGCCTTTCTAAATATGGTTATAAAAGGGGATACACATTTGAGGCCTTTGGAACTTCTAAAGCATTTGAAACTTTTGGAAACCCAACTGGGTCGCCTGGCCTCTGTGCGCTACGGGCCGCGCAAAATTGACATTGATATTCTCTTTTATGCTGACCTTATCCTTAAAACGCCTGACTTGACCATCCCCCATCCCGGCCTGCACGAACGCGCCTTTGTACTCGTCCCGCTGGCCGATCTGGCGCCGGACCTGGTTCATCCTGTCCTGGGAAAAACCGTCCGCCAGTTGCTGTCCGGAGTGGACGCGCAAGGGGTGAACCGCTATGAATAAATCCATTCGTCACTGCCGGGGCGCTCTTTGTTCTGCGGACGGCTGGTGGGGTTCATGTGCCGCCTCCGGACGCAGTATAATCACCCAGACAGGAGACCTCCTATGACCGAACCCAAACCCCTTTATTGGAAACCCGAACCCGGAATTGGCTTTACCGTTGTCCGCCGTCCGGATGGCGGCATGACGGTCACCGTCACGGACCTCTCGGATGCCACCATCCAGCACTGGCGTGATTTTGCCCTGGAGCATCTGCTCAGTTCCGACCGGCTGACCCGCAACCTGTATGACCTCCGGCAGGTGAACGAGATCCCGGAGAAGGCCGTTCACACCGCCATCGAAGTCAACAGTGACCCGGCTGCGCGCAACATCCGTGTGGCGGTGGTGGTAAATAGCGAAAAAGTCGCCAACGCCGTGCGGGAGTTGTATTACCAGTCCCTCCCGGAAACTTCCGCTGCCATCAAGATTTTTGCTGACATCGATGCTGCCGAAGCCTGGCTCAGCCGCCCGCTTGACCAGATGGCGTGAACTTCTCCTGGGACACATTCTCCATCCAGGAATGCAAATGCATCCCCTGACCCTTGGCAACCACACCCTGATGTGGGGCGAGCGTACCTACGTCATGGGGATCCTGAATCTCACCCCGGATAGTTTTTCCGGAGATGGTTTGTTGCCCTCCGCCCCTCTCTCCGATCTCCCCCCATTTTCGGAGATCGCGAAGCATCCCGTAGGGGAAATGGGCGGAGACACACAGGGGGGTGCTGTGAGGCAAGCCCGCCGTTTCCTTGCCGCTGGTGCAGAGATCCTGGATATCGGCGGGGAATCGACCCGCCCCGGTTCCCAGCCGGTGGAAGCCGAAGAGGAACTGCGCCGGGTACTGCCTGCCATCCATTCGATTGTGGCGGAGTTCCCGCAAGCCTTGATCTCAATTGACACATATAAGGCCGCGGTGGCCGAAGAAGCCCTCAAGGCAGGGGCAGCCATGATCAATGATGTTTGGGGTTTACGTGCCGATCCGGACCTGGCCAGGGTGGCTGCCGGCTATAAAGCTCCCGTGGTGTCTGATGCACAACCGCTCGAAACCTGCCAATGTCGAGGTGCGGGAACGGCTCGGCCAGGCCTACCTGGGCGCTGAATACCAGGATTTACTTGAGGATGTCAAACGCGAATTATTGGAATCGGTCGATATCGCCCGCTCCGCCGGAATACCGGACGAGCACATTATTTTGGACCCCGGCATAGGATTCGGTAAAACCGTGGCGCAAAACCTCGAACTCATCGACCGCCTGGATGAGATCCGCGCCCTGGGTTTCCCGGTCCTGCTCGGACCTTCTCGCAAATCCTTTATCGGGTATACGTTGGACCTGCCTCCTGACCAGCGTGTGGAAGGGACGGCTGCTGCCATTGCCGTTGGCATTGCCCGTGGAGCTGACATCGTCCGGGTGCATGATGTGGAACCCATGCAGCGTGTGGCGCGCATGATCGATGCGATCGTAAGACGGAAATGATCAGTGATGACAGAATACGATAATGACCTCCTGCGTGAAGGGATTTCCCATTTCAAGATAAAAGAATTTGAATTGGCGCGCAAGTATTTCGAACGCGCCCTGGAAAATGCAGATGATCTTCAGACGCGCGCTCAGGCGAATTATTACCTGAGCCTGCTGACCGACGATCCCATCCGGAAACGCGATTATCTTGAGGAAACCCTCGCAATTGATATGACCCATCCCGAGGCCCGGCGCGGCTTGGCTGTCCTGGATGGCAGGCTCAAATCCGATCAAATTGTCGACCCCGAGGCCTTGCCATCCCAGAGCGCCGGTACGGTCGCAGTGCAGGCGGATCGTTTTACCTGTCCGAAATGCGGTGCGCGGATGGTCTTTGCGCCGGATGGCGTTGCCCTGATTTGTGAACACTGCAGCCGGAACCAGCGCTTGTCCACGAAGGCCGGCGGAGGGGAGCAGGATTTTTTCATCGCCATGGCGGATGGATCGGGCCAGCGCGCTCCGGTGGCGGTCCAGACTTTCCTGTGTCAGGGGTGTGGGGCCAATTTCGTGCTTGCGCCTGATCAAATCTCCGCTATCTGCGCCTATTGCGGTTCGGTGCACGTGGTCGCCCGGGATGAGCAGCGCCGGATGGTGGAGCCAGACTCGCTCCTGCCCATGGCGTTCGACCAGGAACAGGCCTCCAGCCATCTGAACCAATGGATGCAGGAAAGGAAGATCACTCCGGTTGTTCAGGCGCAGGCGCCGCGTGGCCTGTTTCTGCCGGTTTGGTCGTTTGGTCTCCAGGGCAATATCCCCTGGAACGGCACGGTTTACCGCGAAAAGCGCCAGGTTCCCATCTCCGGCGAGAAGGAAATCCTTTTCAATGATGTCCGCATCCTCGCTTCGCAAAAATTGGCCAGTCTGATGGTGCGGACGCTCCCCGAATTCGACTTGTCTGCCGCGGCCGCGTATGATCCGCGTTTCCTGGCGGGCTGGATGGCCTCCACCTGCGACCTCCCCATGGCGGAAGCCTCCCTGGAGGCCCGCAGGGTTGCCGTGGAGCATGTACGTGCAAGCATCCGCCAGGAATTTGGGTACATCCAGGACCTGGGATATTCCACTTCCGGCCTTATGGTCTGCGCCTTCAAACTGATCCTTGTCCCGGTCTGGGTGACGCAGATCAGGGCCCTTGATCAGTCCGGGCTGGTTATCATCAACGGCCGCACAGGCTCTGTCCACAGCGAAATCCATGCCGGCGGGCTGACAGGCTGGCTGGAAAATATGCTTGGCGGTCAATAGGGGCGTCCGGCATTGATTAAACGCTCTGTTTGGTTCTTATGTCAATCCTGACCATCATCCGCCAACGGCGTCATCGTCGCACCCAGACGCGCAGCAGCGCTCAACAGCGCTCCCAGCGGGCGGCTTTCGGGTTTGGATTCACCGTGAGTGCCGCGCTGGTCCTGGTCATCCTGGTGGCGGCTCTGGCGTACGCTGCCCTGACGCGCGGCCTGCCGCCGGTCGAGGGATTATCCATCCTGCTAAATCCCACCGACGGCCAATTGCTCCAACCAACCCGTCTATATGACCGTACTGGCCAACATTTGTTGGCGACACTTGCTCCGGCTGATGCCGCGCGTATGGTTGCGAGCTACAGCCAGATGCCCCAGGCTTTGATCAATGCCACCATCGCCATATCCCAGCCGGATTTCTGGTCTTCATCCGGATACGAACTGGCCGGCTGGCAGGATCCAAAGAGTCATCCCACCCTGGCTCAGCGCCTGGTCTCCGACCTGCTGCTGGGGGGCCAGCCAGATTCGGCCCTTCGAGCCATCCACGAACGCATGTTGGCAGGCCAGGTCACTGCTCGCTTCGGGCGCCAGCAGGTGTTGGAATGGGTTTTGAATAGTATGGATTACGGTCACTATGCCTACGGGGCGGAAGCGGCCGCGCAGCTCTATCTCGGGAAATCTGTAACACAGATTGATCTCGGCGAGGCTGCCTTGCTGGCTGCCATAGGTCAGGCGCCCGCCATTAACCCCATCGATGCACCCGCAGCCACCGAACAGAACCGTCTCCAGGTCATCCGGGCCATGCTGAACCAGCGCTTTATCACGCCGGCGGAAGCTGCTCAAGTAGTTCGAAATCCTCCCTCACCCCTCACCCCTTCTCCATCGGGGGAGGGGACAAGGGGTGAGGGCCCGATTGCTCCGGCTTTTGTGAACCTGGCCCTTTCCCAGCTTGACGCAAGCTTCGGTCCGGGTCGTGTGGAACGCGGTGGCGTGAACATTACCACCACATTGGATTATGACCTGCAACAACAGGCTGTCTGTGTTACCCGGGCTCAGCTTGACCGCCTGGCCGGCTCGCATGCGGAAGTGCTTTCCGAGGATGGCTCTCCCTGCGAGGCTGCCAGCCTTTTGCCTGTACTCCCGGCTGGCGAGAGCTTGCCGGACGCTGCTGCCAGTATGATCCTGCTTGACCCGCAGACCGGGCAGATCCTGGCTGCGGTCGGGGATCTCCAAAATGGTGTTCAGACCGGCTCCCTGGCCCCCCACTCCGCTGGCACGTCCATCACCCCATTCATTTATTTAACTGGTTTCTCGCGCGGCCTTAACCCGGCCTCGCTCGGCTGGGATATCCCCGTCAACGCTCCCGCGCTTGGTCAGGTCTATCGCGGCCCTGTGCGTTTGCGTACTGCCCTGGCCAATGATTATCTCCCTCCGGCACTCCACCTGCTCGGGCAAATGGGCCAGGAAAGTGTTCAGAGTATTGCCGCCCCCTTTGGCTTGAACTTCCCGTCTGGCGCGCACCTGTTGCAGGACGATTTCCCCATCTCGCCATTGGCCCTGGCAGAAGCCTATGGTATCTTCGCGGCTGGCGGCACGCTGGCCGGGCAAGCCATCGGCAACGCCGGTCTGCATTCCTTCACCGTATTGAAAGTCACTGGCGTCGACCATTCGGTCTGGGCCGATTGGACGGTTGCCCGGACACGCTCGCTGCTCAGCCCACAACTGGATTATCTTATGAACCAGGTATTAAGCGACGAGACTGCTCGCTGGCCCTCTCTTGGACATCCCAATCCACTCGAGATCGGTCGACCGGCCGGAGCAAAGCTTTCGCGTGCGCTTGACCTGTCCGGCGCATGGACGGTGGGCTACACTCCTCAACGGGTGGCCGTCGTCTGGCTCGGGGCGGGAAGCGGCCTTTCGGCGGGCGACTCCAACGCCTCTGCGTCTGTCCCGCCGCACTTTTCTGACGACCTGTGGCATGCCCTCATGCAGGTTGTCGTCCGTGACCTGCCGACTCTTAGCTGGGATATGCCCTCCGGCATCCTGAACGTCCCGGTTTGTGACCCTTCCGGCCTGCTGCCAACCGCCGCCTGCCCGAATGTGGTCAATGAATTTTTCCTGGAAGGCCGCCAGCCCGTCCAGGCCGATAATCTTTTCCAGGTTTTCCAGGTTAATTCCGAGACCGGTCTGCTGGCAACTGTTTTCACCCCGCCTGAATTGGTGGAGAGACGCACGTACATGCTCGTTCCGCCGGAGGCGCGCCTGTGGGCCAAGGCGGCTGGCATCTCAACGCCCCCCAGTTCTTATGATACCGTCCAAAAGCCGCCTGTCCTGCCGGGCGTTCATATCACCGACCCCGAAATGTTCTCCGACGGGCGCGCTGTGCTCGAGATCAGCGGCGCCGCTGGCGGCTCGGATTTTGTCTCCTACCGGCTGGAATTTGGCCAGGGCCTTTACCCGTCCCTCTGGGAGCAGATTGGTGCGGATAGCAAGTGGCCGGTCACGGAAGGCTTGCTTGGCAGGTGGGATACCTCCGGCCTGAATGGATTGTACGCACTGCGCCTGATGGTGGTGCGCAGCAACCAGCGTGTGGACCAGGCCGTGGTGCAGGTGACGCTGGACAACACCCCGCCGCAGGTGGCCATTACCTACCCCCTGGCCGGGCAGACGATCAGCGCCGCTCAGGAACCGCAGGTGGCGCTGCAGGCGCAGGCCAGCGACGCATTCCTCACGGGTGTTGATTTTTACATGGATGGAATCCTGGTGGGAAAATCCAGCCTGGCGCCTTTCGGGGTGGTCTGGGCTTCCAAGACTGGAAAACACACTTTCAGGGTGGTCGCCACTGACCGCGCCGGCAATACTGCCGAAGCCAAAATTTCCTTCACAGTGGGGAAGTAATTGCTCTGCCTGCCGTGCCAACTTTTTGGGGAGCGCGCGGACGTATATGCAGGGAGGTTAATAGCGAGCCTGCTCTATTTCCGCTTGAAATAATACCAGGCTGAAGGTCGCCCTTGCCCCTGTTCGTAGTTGATCAGGTCAAAATATTCCTTGAAATACTCTGTCATCTCCTTTCTGGTTATGCCCCTCTTATCGGAATCATTGGATGGCTGGAACGCGTAGAGCATCAATACGCCACCCGTTTTGATCCATTTTTCCATGCCTTTTACATAAGCCGATCGTCTGTTTCCGGAAAGGCTGTGGAGGCAGCCCATATCCAGCCCCAGTTCATATGGGCCCGGCAATGCCATCCCGGCTAATTTTGTCACATCCGCCACAAGCAGTGTTTTCGGATAATTTCCTAATTTTCTTTTCGCCTTCTCAATTGCCAATGGCGCAAAATCGATCCCGGTGACTCTCCAATTACGTTGGGCCAGGTATAGCAAATTGGTCCCAGTACCACACCCGATATCAATGGCATTTCCCGGTGATCTTTCAGCAATAAAACGAACTAATTCAGGTGCAGGAATTCCTGTATCCCAGCGTGGTCTGAATAAATACGCAAAATTAAATGTTATTCGCCGCAGTAATCTGAACATTCGGTCGTATATTTAATCCAAGGGTATGGTTTCACGAAGCACCTATCAAAAGGTTGGTCCGGCCGTGGAATACCTTTTTAGGGCACAGGCTGCAAGACTCCTTCGTATATTATCACGCGATCCTGGCATTTGGGTTCAGCTTGACGAAACCAATTGCGCCAGGTTCGGGTGCGAAGTGGCAAGGCATTTCCAAATTGTTTCACACCCAAAAATTCTTATCCTCAATCTTATCTCTCCCAACCCTTTTCCCCTAATCCTTAATCCCAATACCCGTAACTTTTTGCCTGCCTGGTCGACTGTAGTTATGTAGCGGAGAGAGTAATTCCATTCCGTCTCTCTTATTTTGCTGCCAGCGAATTCCTTGGAGCACAAGCCTTTGTGTTTCTGCGGATCCTCCCGGAACGGCGTTTGCCATCCAGACAGGTCCTGCAAGTACGGTTTGTTCTAATTCAGGCAGGAATTCAATTGAGGAGGTTCCTTACCGTTATGAAGAAAAATACATTGTTCCTTTCTGCGGCCATCACCACGTTCATCCTGGTCATCCTGGCCAGCTCTGACTCTTGAAAGTCAGACCCTTGGCCTCGCCTCACCCGCCGCCGCAGCCTCGGCTGCCCCGGCGGCTACTTACACCCTGGCGCCCACTGACACCCTGCAGCCGACCGATACGGCTACCCTGGCGCCAACCGCCACTTCTGCGTTCATCAGCCCGCAGGAGGCTGTTACGATTGCCTCCAAAGCCCTCGGTAATACCCAGGTTTATAGCGTTGATACGGAGACCCGTTACGGGCTGGATGTTTACAAGGTCACCTTCAGTTCCGGTCACATCGTGTTTGTCAACCCTGAGGGAATTATTCTGGCGATCAATTCCCCTCAATCCGCTTATGTCGAGCCGACCCCCGATCAGCCGGATAATTCCCCGGCCCAAAAAACCGCAAAGATACAGGTGGCGGAGATGGCGATGGTGGCGGTGGTGGCGAAGGCGGGGATGATTAAAAGGATTCCACCATGCAAAACAGATCAAAAAAACGCTGGCTGAATCTCCAGATCATCCTTGCCTCGATTGCAGTGACTTTTACAGTGGGCCTGTGGAACGTGTTTGCCAGGGGTAGCGCTCCGGTTGTCAGTCCGTCCGGCGCGCAGCCCCCGGATCCAACCTTTACATTTACCTACACTCCCAATCCAACGGCGACTGCCACATTGGACCTCCGCCTGCTCCGGTCCATCTTCCGCAGGTGCACCTGCTTTTGGGTGGGAAAATGTACGTCGCCACCGGTTATAGTCGCCTCCTCCGGCGGCGACAACGGCGGCAACCAGAACGTCGGACCGAAAGGCGGTGGCAACAATCCTCCGCCTGCGCCGCCTCCTCCGGCAGCCAATACCGGCTCCTCCAAGAAATGAAGCGTATCGAATTCCAGGCCATGGGCAGCCGGATGCTGGCACTTGCTGGATAGCAACTCCGACGAGGCGGATGAGACCCTCGCCCAGCCTCCCGGCCTGGTTCGAAGAGTGGGAACAGGTCGCTCAGCCGTTTCCGTCCCGGGAACGAGCTTGACCGCCTGAACCATTCGGATGGCCGGCCCATGGCCGTCAGCCAGACGCTCTGGGAAGTATTTCAGGCTGCCTGCGCCGCTGAAAAATCCACGGGTGGATCTGGTATACTCCAACCGTCCTGGATGCCCTGGTCTCCGCGGGCTACGATCGCTCGTTCGAGTCCCTGCCAGCCATTGCAAACGGGTCCTTCTTTTGCAATGCCGGACTATGCCAGACCCATCCGGTGTCATCGTCTGGGATGTTCCCACCCGCAGCCTGGTCCTGCCCGACTCCGTCCATCTTGACCTGGGCGGCATCGCCAAGGGCTGGGCTGCCGACCAGGCGCTCCGGCGCCTTTCCCGCCTCGGACCTGCGCTGGTGAACGCCGGCGGCGATATTGCCATCAGCGGGTTGAAAAACGACGGTCAGGCCTGGCCGGTCGGCATCGACGATCCTTTCACCACCGGTGCCCATTTTGAGACATTGAAGCTTGGCACGTTGCGGTGTGGCCACTTCGGGCAAGGATTACCACCGCTGGCTGAAGGACGGCATCTGGTACCACCACATCATCGACCCGCGCACCGGCCTGCCGGCGGATACCGATGTCCTGTCGGCCACGGTCATTGCTCCCACGGTCATGGAGGCCGAGGCAGCCGCCAAGGCCGTCCTGATCCTGGGCAGCCAGGCCGGGTTGGATTGGCTCGAAGCCGATAGCGGCCTGGCCGGCGTCCTGGTGCTGGAAAATGGAAATCGCATCTACAGCCGGAATATGGAAAATTATCTTTGGAGAAATTAATGACAGAAGAAGTCCTCGCTAAAAAGATAGAAAATACACCCGAAGCGGAGTATGAATTCCAGCCTCTCGATCCAGGCATTCCTGGTATTCGTGCTGGCCGTCTTCTTCGGTCTGGTTGCGGCCGCCTATGTCCTGCCGATCTGGCTGCCCGGGCTTGCCAGCTCGTTCACCGGTTCCAACCCGAAGGCCTACTGGTACCTGTCGCGTGGAGCGGGGTTCGTCGCCCTGGGTCTGTTGTGGATTTCGATGATGCTCGGGATCGGGGTCACCAATAAGATGGCCCGCCTCTGGCCGGGTATCCCGCCTGCCATGGCCATCCATGAGTATACCGGTCTGCTTGGCTGGTTCTTTGCCGGTTTCCACGCCCTGATCCTGCTTGGTGATAAGTACAGCCAGTACAAGCTGGTGCAGCTGCTGATGCCTTTTGGGTCGGTCCAATACCGCCCGACCTGGGTGGGCGCTGGGCCAGCTCGGGTTCTATGCCTGGTTCATCATCGCCGTGACTTTCTACATCCGTAAAGTCATCGGGAAAAAGACCTGGCGGGTGATCCACTATGCCAGTTTCGTCTGCTACCTGGCTGCTCCTGGTCCACGGGCTGACGAGCGGCACCGATACCGAATACGGCCTGGGCGCAGGATTTCTATTGGATCACAGGCGGCGGGTCTCCTGTTCGTGCTGGTATACCGGATCCTGACCAGCCGCAAACCGGTCCGACCTCCGCAGGCTGCGACGTCAAGGTCCCGTAAGTCCGCAGGGAAATCCTGTCAGGAAAGTCCTGTACAGGAAAGTCCTGTACGGGAAGGACTGCGCCCAATGTCCGGAAATCTTCAGCTAAGGTAGTACCAATCGACCATGTGTATTTTGCCCTATTGTTGATGAAAATTCTCCGAAAACTGGTATAATATGATGAATGATTGGGCATTATCGAATGTTTTCCCAATAAACCTCTCCATGATCGATTCTCATCCTGAGCAAGATGCCCTGGGTAATCTGGATTCCCAGGCGATTACCGCTGTCTACAACCAATACTTCCCGGAGATATTCCGCTATGTCCGCTATCGCCTGGACGACGATGCGCTGGCGGAGGATATCTCCAGCGAGGTGTTTTGCTGTTTGTTGAAAGCGATCAAGGCCGGGCGCGCGCCTGCAGGTGAATTTGCGCGGCTGGTTGATCGGTACCGCCCGCCACATGATCATCGATCACCTTCGACGGAAACATCGCCATCCCAGCGAAGCGATCTCGGATGAGCTCGAGTTCGACGGGGCAGGGCCTTCCGAAGAGGTTGAAGCAACGGCTTGCCTCCCATGCCCTGCACCATGGCGCTGATCCAATTGACCGAAGACCAGCAGCAGGTTCTGGCTTTACGTTTTGGCCAGGGATATTCCCTGGAAGAAACCGCCGCCGTGATGAAAAAGCAGATCAATGCGGTCAAGGCGCTGCAATTCCGGGCTTTGAATGCCCTTCAGCGCAAGATCGGTGATGAGAAATGAACAAAAAATTGCTGGATGCCCTTGAAAGTTGTCTGCAGCGGATGGAACAGGGGGAACCGCTGGACTCCGTCCTGGCTCGCTATCCCGACCTGGCCGTCGCAATTGCGTCCCTTGCTCGAGACTGCCGTGTGTGCCCGCTCTGCCAGGGTGGAAAGCCTGCCCATGACCGTTCTGGCGCGCCAGCGTGCGCGTGGTCTGGCCCTGGCGGCCGATCTGCGTCAGGCGAAGAACCGCCATCCGCTCCGCAGAGATTTCCTGGCGCCCGGTCATGACGGTCCTTTCGGTGATTGCCCTCCTGGTCATGAGCAGCAACGGTCTCCTGATCGCCTCGGCTCACTCCATCCCCGGCGACACCCTCTATCCCTTGAAGCGTTCGGTCGAATCGACCCAATTGCACCTGGTCTCCGACCCGGCTCGAAAAAGCAGGCGCTCGAACACACGTTTGAAGAGCGCCGGGTGGAAGAAACCAGATCCCTGATCACCGATGAGCGCGTCGAAGAAGTTGAATTTACCGGTGTGGTGTCGAGCCAATCGGAAAGTGTCTGGGAAGTATCTGGTATTAAAGTCGTCATTACCCCTCATACACAGATAGACGCAGGCATCCACGTTGGAGACAGGGTTGATGTGGATGGATCGACCAACCCTTCCGGCGGCTTGGATGCCACCCATATCTCATTGGTGAATAGCCATGATGATGATGATACCAATCTTCCACAAATGACCCCAACAATACCTTCCGGCGCGGCCCCGTCCGGGGAATCCAGTCTCCAGGAGACTCCGACCGAATCGTCGATCGGTTCGGCGGGCTCCGCTGGAGAGGCAAACCATGAAAGCGAAGGCGGCGACCAATCCTCTTCCAACTCCAACGGTGAGCACTCTTCCGACGAGCACTCCTCTGGTGACTCAAATCATGATTCGCACCCCGATTCCGAAGGCGGGCGGGACTGAGGAACGCTAAGACCCTCCTCGTCCCTGCTTCCTCAGCTTATCCTGACATCGCTTACTCACCTGGCTTTCCAAAGGCCGGTATATTTCTTGCGATATTTGGCATCCTCTTCAATTTCGATCAATTCGAGTGCTTTGGCTCTGATGCTCTCATCCTTGACTGAATCATACAAGTTCCGAAGACTTTGAAGGATGTCATAACGGATCAGTGTGCAGTTCTTTTCGGTCACGCATTCTTTAAAACGGCCTTCAAGCCCGTCCACCAATAACACTTGTTGTTTCTTTCCTGCCGCGCCGACTTTCCATAGGGCTTGCAAGCAATGCCTGGCGGTAACGAAGCGCTCATCTTTTGTCACAGCCAGCAAGGTGTCGAAGTCCGTTTGCATCCTGTTCCTCGGGTCACTTTTCGCCAGGTTGCATAATACCTGGGCCGCAATCGCTCGGTTGTGATTATCCTTGTGATGCAGGTTTTCCACAAGCTCATCCCATACTTCATAGGCCCAATCCACCGGCCGGTCGGTGATTTCCAGGATGGTCCCGAAAGCCCTGTTTTGCAGCTCCCGGTCGCCGGACCATAGCGCATCGAAATTCGTTCGGAGGGTATTGTTCATCCCGCTCATCCCCTTCATTTCACAAGTTCGTAGCTGAGCAGGACATTCCCATTCGAGAAGACCCACGATTTTATTAACTTGAGCGGCAATACCTGTTTAACGCCCTCAAACATCGTTCTGCCTGCGCCGAGGACAACCGGGTTCACCACGATCTGGTATTCATCGATCAGGCCCTCCTGGGCGAGCTGGGAAATGATGCTGCCGCTTCCAAAGATCACCATGCCCTCGCCCGGCTCTGCCTTCATCCTGCGTATTTCGCCTGGCAGGTCGGCTTTCACCAGCCGCGTGTTGGCCCATACGGCCTTGTCGAGGGTTCTCGAAAAGACCACCTTCACAGCCGAATTCATCCGTCTGGCCACCACCGGCATGCTTTCAGCCGCCATTGGAGTGGGCCAGAAACTCGCCATCATTTCGTAAGTGACCCTGCCGAAGACCATTGTGCCTGCTCCTCCGCTGGCATTGCTTACCACAAATGCATCCCACTCGGGGTCTGGCTTGTCATTGCGCGCAAAGTTCATCTCGCCCTTTGCGTCTGTAAAATAACCATCCAGCGACACATTGTTGAAAACGGTTAATTTTTGCATGCTGCCTCTCTTTCCAACATTTTTATATACCGGTATCGAATTAAATAAATATAACCCTTCCGGCACTTTTCCGCCCCAGTACTTTTAGGTCACCTCGTGCCCTGCGCTCTCTTCTGGGTGGGGTGCGAGGCAGCCGGTCTGGCGCTTTCCCATAATAGACCTACACAGACAAGCTTATGCTGAAAAAAAAGCAGAACTATGAATGATTGTGTCCCCAGCAGGGCAATTTAGGAGTACTGGAATGCAGGGATTGGGCAGTGTTTAGACTTCAATGACAAGCCCATCGTAACCAATTTCATAACCATGCTGTTTTGCAAAGCTAACCAGTTCCGGATGAGCAGGATTACCTTCATGCGCAATATGGGTTGCAAAAGCACGCCCAGCCGGGGTCAATAAACCTTCGCTGCGCATACGAGCAACGTGTTCTATTACTTGATGAGCGCTCAAATGATCACTGCCTGGCTGGTCCGGGCCGTAGGTATGGTCAAGGACGACAAGAGTAAATTGCATTCTAAATTGGTGAAACGCTTCCCAGGTTTGTTCGAGCAGGGTTGCCGTATCCGTTCCATAAAAAATACAACGATCGTCTGATTCAATCGCATATAACATGGCACCCATGTCTGGCGCATGGTTTGCAGGAAACCCTATTACCCGGTAGCGACCAAAAGTGAAAGGCTGGTATGCTTCGATCGGGTGAATTTCCAGGTTTAAGCTTTTCTGCGAATCACGGGACAGGAGACTCTCTCCTGATAAGTCTCGCTCAAAGGTTTGCGCCGCCCGCTGCAAGGTCTCGTTGGATGCGTAGAAATGCAGGCACGGAGCGCCAACCACACCATATTCGGGACTGCGCGAGAGCAGATGGCTCAGATCCAAATGGTCCGCATGCGGGTGCGTTTGAAGGCAGTACTGCACGTTTGACAAAGAACATCCATGGATTTGCGAGGCTGCCATGATATCCGGCCCCAGGTCGATCAGCAGATCGTCGTTGACCAATAAGGCAGAGCGTTTTCGCAAGCTCGCGCCCCCAAGTGCGCGGGCCTGTTCGCAATTCCTGCATTTGCAAAAGGCCTCCGGGAAAGCATTGGCGGCGGAAGTACCCAGGAATGTGACGATCATATTGTTAGCCCAATTCAAGCATGGTTGTCTTCATGTTGCATTGTCCAGAAATTCTCGTGAACGGCACGCGCTTCCGATTCCAGCTCGGATACCGGGCCGATCACCTGGATGGGTTGTTGGCTGTGAGCGAAGACTTCCCGGCAGGGCAGCAGCAAATGATCCGGCGATGGGCCGATGATGGCATATAAGTCAACTTCGCTCAGCGCATAGACCACTCGTCCAATGGCACTCCAATGGATTGCACCCGCGCACATGGCGCACGGCTCGGTGCTGGAGTAAAGCGTAAAGTGGGCGAGTTGGCTGGGGGAGAAAGGCTCGCGTCGGCGAGTCGCACCAGATTGGTTTCGGCGTGATCGGTACAATCATGCTCAGTGACTACGCTGTTTTCCGCTTCCAGGAGAATCTGCCCATCCGCATCCGCCAGCACTGCCCCAAACGGGTGGTTGCCATGTTCCCGGGCCCTCCATGCCTGTGCTATCGCCGAGCGTAGATGCTTGATATCGATATCGTTCATGAATGGCCTCATATTTCTAAGAATGGGTTGCTCGCTGGCGATTGCATGGATCTTTATTGAAAGATCGCCCACCGGTTTGACTTATCGCCAGCGGCGGGACTGGCGATCGTGCAGCCTCCCTTTGGGACCAGCCGAGGCTTCTTCGATGGCAGTATTTTACAAAAAAGCCAGGCGTGGTTGATAAGGATTGTTCGACTCCGGCGGTATGATGTGATATTTTCCTCGCAATACCCGCCGTACCAGCCATTCGCACCAACTTTCAAAAGGCTCGTCAAAATTGTTCATCTCCTTGAGAGAGAAGTAAGCCGCCTGGTCCGTCTCAATACCGCCATCCGAAGCTGGGAACTCCGCGTAATATGCCGGCAAAGGAAAATAATACCCATCCACCCCTGCTCTTGCAAATTCTGGATTCCAAGTAACCCCTCGATCCTGGCTTCGATGCCTCCTTCTTCGCGCGCTTCGTGCAAAACCGCCGCCTCTGGCGGCTCATCTGATTTTACGATTCCCCAGGGAATGCTCCATTGTCCTTCAAGAGAATGACCTTTTGCCTGACGAACAAACAAAGCCCGTCTGCCTTGAAGGACTACCGCGCCGACACACACGCTAACTTTGGGCGGCCAATCTGATGAATTCTGTATTTGTCCTGTCATCGCTTACTATTCTTCCTGTAAAGCAGCTAATGGTTGACCCGTGTTGCATACGGGCGTAGAGCGCCGCCAACAGCGGACTCTGCAGGACTTATATTCAGCCTCTTACCAATAAAACTCACCCTGAGATGAATATACAACAATTCCATTGCGTGGGCAAGACTCCTTTAAGTTTTCGTCCACCCGATCCCTGGGTATCGGGGGATTGAGAAAAATCCCGGGTATGTGGGTGGTGCCCAATGAAACCCGCTTCCCAATGGGCTTACTTAATACACTGAATCTTAATCCATTTCCCCTTTTTTTCTTTCGTGTGCCTTCGTGTACTGTATAATGAAGGGCCGCAGGCCGATCGTGTCTAGGTCTCAAAGACCGTCGCGGAACTAAGGTCGCTGTGCCCCGGTGGGGGTGGCCCGAACAGTTGTTGGGTCTTGAAGACCGAATTCTGCTAGCCCGGGCATCCCTATTATAACTATTACTAGCTGAAAGGCGCTAATATGGCAGAAGAAAAAGGTGTTTGTGGGCATTGATGTTTCGAAGGCTTGGTTGGATATTGCTGTCCAGCCAGGTGAAGACTTTTCTGGCGAACAGATAATCTTAGAGCTAGGCATCGCCAAGCTTGTCAAGCGATTAGCGGTACGATGGCCGAGTTGCATTGTGGTCGAAGCCACGGGTGGTTATGAAGCTAAATTGGTTACAAGGCTGTATGAAGCCCACTTGCCGGTGGCACGGGTTAATCCCGGTCGAGTACGTCGATTTGCGCAGGGGCTGAATTGGCTGGCCAAAACCGACAAGATCGATGCAAAATTACTGGCTAATTTTGGCCAAAGGGCCAATCCACGTTTGACCCGATTGCCGGATGAACACGAAAAACGCCTGGGTACATTGGTCAAACGTCGCAAACAAGTGCTTGAAATGCTGGTGGCAGAGCGAAACCACTTGGAAAATGCTGATCCTGAAGTGATCAAGTACATTCACAACAGTATTGCCATGCTCAAAAGTCAGTTGGAAGAATTGGATCAAGCCATCCAATCCCTCATTGAGCATACGCCGGACCTGAAGAGTTGACAAGGCCTCCTCATCAGTGTACCTGGCATTGGGAAGATCACTTCAGGAACTTTGACCTCGCAGTTGCCCGAACTCGGCTCCTGTAACCGCAAAGAAATCGCAGCATTGGTTGGCGTTGCTCCTTATAACCGCGTATAGTGGCAGGAAGCGCGGCAGACGCTTTATCAAAGGCGGGAGACCCGCCGTCCGGAGTGTCCTTTACATGGCGACTTTAGCTGCTACTCGTTTCAACCCTGTCATCAAATCTTTTTACCAACGCCTCATCCAGGCAGGTAAAGAAACTAAAGTTGCTCTTGTGGCTTGTATGCGTAAATTGCTTATCATCCTTAATGCCATGATCCGTGACAATCGCCATGGCAACCAATTCTATGGGGGTCGTCCCCTGAGTGTACTTCGTGGGTTAATCTTTTTCTTCCATCCCTACCTCTACCTCTCCTCCTGAACTGCGTCTCATACAGCCTCGCATACAACCCCTTCTCTCCCAGCAGTTCCGATGCGTGCCTCGCTCCACGATCTGGCCCCGGTCCATCACCAGGATCAGGTCCGCCGCCTGGATCGTGCTCAGCCGGTGGGCGATCACGATGCTCGTCCGTCCCGCCATCACCCGCTTGAGCGCCTCCTGGATCAGGCTCTCGGATTCGCTGTCCAGCGAGCTGGTCGCTTCATCCAGCACCAGGATGCGCGGGTCCTTCAGGATCACGCGTGCCAGCGCCAGGCGCTGTTTCTCCCCGCCGCTCAGCCGGTAGCCGCGTTCGCCCGCGATCGTCTCGTAGCCGTTCGGCAGTCCCATCACGAAATCGTGGATGTTGGCTGCCCGTGCCGCCGCTTCCACTTCGGCCTGGCTGGCATCTTCCCGGGCATACAGCAGGTTGACCCGGATCGTATCGTGGAACAGGTAGGTCTCCTGGGTGACCATGCCGATCTGGGCGGTCAGGGAGGCCAGCGTCACATCCCGCAGGTCGTGCCCGTCGATCAGGATGCGCCCGCCGGTCGGGTCGTACAGCCGTGGGATCAGGTAGGTCAGGGTGGTCTTGCCGGCCCCGCTCGGTCCCACCAGCGCCACCAGGCTGCCCGGCTCGGCCCGGAAGGAGATGTGCTCCAGCACCTCGTCGCGTGCCTGGGTGTGCACCGCCAGCTCCGTCTCCTCGGGAGTTCCGCCGTTGCTGGGGTTTCTCAGTCTCCTCGCCCGACAGCACCGCCCGCACGTCCTGCATCTGCCCGAAGCGCCGCACGTCCTTCAGCAGGTTCTTCTCCTCCACGTGTAGCGGAAACTCACATCCTCGAACTCCAGCACGCCCTGCACGTTTTGCAGCACCAGCGCCTGGGGTTTCTCGGCGATCTCATGCGGCAGGTCCAGCACCTCGAAGACCCGCTCGAAGCTGACCATCGAGGTGGCGAAGTCCACCGGCGCGTTGGTCAGGCTCTGCAGCGAACCGTACAGGCTGCCCAGGTAGGCGCCCAGCGCCACGATCGTCCCGATGGTCAGGGCGCTCTTGATCACCAGGTACCCGCCCACGCCGTAGACCAGCGCCATGCCGATCGAGCTCAGCAGCCCGATGCTGACGAAGAACAGCGTCCCGGTCACCGCCCGCCTGACGCCGCTCTCGCGCACGTCCGCCGCCCGGGCGTTGAAGCGGGCATCCTCCCGGGCGGTCCGCCCGAACAGCTTGACCAGCAGTGCCCCGCTGATGTTGAGCAGCTCGTTCAGGACTGCGTTCATTTTCGCATTCAGGTCCATCTGCAGGCGGGCCACATCCCGCAGGCGGTTCCCCAGCTTGCTGCGCCGCAATCAGGAAGAACGGCAGGATGGCGATGCTGATCAGGGTCAGCCGCCACTCCAGGGTGAACATGACCGCCAGTACCGCCACCGCCTGGATCAGGCTGGTGACGATGTTGACGAAGGTGTTGCTGATGGCGTTTTGCGCCCCGACCACGTCGTTGTTGAAGCGGCTGATCAACTCGCCCACCTTGGTGTGCGTATAAAAGCCCAGGACATGCGCTGCAGATGCGCGAACAGGCCCGAGCGCAGGTCGTAGACCACCCCTTCGCCCACGCGGGCGTTCAACTGCCGCAGCAGAACGTTCAACCCGCCCATTTGCAAGTGGGATGGACAGCAGGGCCGCCACCAGCCAGGCCAGGCGCTGCAGGTCCTTGTTCGGCAGGGTCCGGTCGATCAGGTCCCGCAGGATCAGGGGATTCAAAAGCGACAGGCCGGAAGTCACCAGCGTGATCAGCAGCATTCCAAGGATCAGCCACAGGTAGGGACGTGCATATCCCAGGACGCGTTTCATCAGTCCCCAGGTCACCCGGGGTTTCTCGTCTGTCGCATTCATCGACATGCCAAACCGTCCGCCGCCACCGCCATGCATCATGATCTTTCCTTACATTTCTTTATTATCTTCTCACTCATTACCTGATTACCTATCACCTGATTACCTTGTTGCACTTGTGTCCTTGTAATGAACCATCTTTCTTAACCCCGTATGGATGATCCCCGGCTCATCCACGCAGCCCAGCCGCCACTCCCGCCCATCCCGCTCGAGCAGTTGGTCCGCCTCGGCCGGTCCCCAACTGCCGGTCGGATAGATCACCAGCGGCGGGGTGCCTTGTGTTTCCCAGCCCTGCAGGACCGGGTCGAGCAGGCGCCAGGCCGCCTCGATCGAGTCGCTGCGGGTGAAGAGCGAGGCATCCCCTGCCAGGGCTTCCAGCAGCAGCCGCTCGTAGGCTTCCGGCAGGGCGCCGTCGAAGGAGGAGCGGTAGTGGAAATCCATATCCACCGAGCGCATCTCCTGCTCGAGGTCCGGGCACTTTGGCCTCGAAGCGCAGGTGGATGCCTTCGTCCGGCTGGATGCACAGCGAGAGGATATTGGGCGTGATCTCGCTGCCCTCCGGCAGGTGGAACATCAGGTGCGGCGGGCGCTGGAACTCGATGATGATCTCGGAAGTCTTGCGCTGCAAGGCTTTGCCCGAACGCAGGTAGAACGGCACGCCCTGCCAGCGCCAGTTGTCGATGTACAGCTTGAGCGCCGCGAAAGTGGGCGTCTGCGAACCGGGCGCCACCCCTTCTGCCTGCGGCATAACCGGCGTACTGGCCGCGGACCGTATCCGTCAGGGCGATCGGGCGGATGCTCTCGAGCAGCTTGGCCTTCTCGTTGCGGAGGGCGTCCGCGTTGAACGAGCTGGGCGGTTCCATCGCCACCAGCGCCAGCAGTTGCAGCAGGTGGTTCTGGAACATATCCCGCACCACCCCGGCGGTATCGTAATAGCCGGCCCGGTGGCCCACATCCACATCTTCGGCCACCGTCACCTGCACGTTGTTGACGTAGCGGCGGTTCCAGACCGGCTCGAAGATGGTATTGGCGAAGCGGAAGAACAGGATGTTCTGGGCGGTCTCCTTGCCCAGGTAATGGTCGATGCGGTAGACCTGGCTCTCGTCGAAGACGGCTGTGCACGGCCTGGTTCAGCGCCTGGGCCGAGGCCAGGTCGATCCCGAACGGTTTTTCGATGACGATCCGCCGCCAGCACACCGGGTTGGAGGCCATCCCGGCCGCACCCAGTTCGCTGACAACCATCGGGTAATACTCCGGCGCGGTCGCCAGGTAATACAGCCGGTTGGCCATGGCCTGCCTTCCAGCGTCCGCAGGAGCTGACTTCCAGCCTGGGAAAATCCTCTGGCTTGCATCCAGATCGCCCTGGAAGTAATGCACCCGCTTGGACGAACTCCTCCCAGACGGCTGGATCGAAAGTCTCCGGCGAGAACTCGGCCGCACCCTCCCGCAGCTGTGTCCCGGAAAGATTCGTCCGTGTAACGGGCGGCGCGCAAACCCGAGGATGGTCGCACATTCCGTCAGCCGGCCCTTCTTGAAGTTGTTGTAGAGCGCCGGGATCAGCTTGCGCCAGGTCAGGTCGCCCGAGGCGCCAAAGATCACGATCGTGGTGGCAGGCTGGTTGGGTTTCATTCCGGCCTCGTCTTCATGGCGTGTCCGTCTCTAAGCTGGTACTGGGCCATATCCCCGCCCATTTTTCCAGGTCCAATGATGGCAATATCCATAGTAACCACTCCTGTTCCCTGATCCGTCAGGTATTCCAAAGCCATTATCACATAAAACGCTTCAGCCGGGGAGGAAAACCCGGCCCGGCTCAATAAAACGTTAACATTTCCCGATCCTTACAATAAGACATCCGCCCGCAAATGGACTGGGCAGGTAACCGCCAGACTTGCAGCGACTTCTTTAAGAGATTTGCCCTGCTCAGAAAGGTATTCCGGCAGTATTTCAGACACCGGGACGGCCCTGTAGGCATGCTCCCAAAGACTTTGATCCATCAATTGGTCGTCGAATAAAATGATATCCAGGTCGATCGGGCGGGGGGAATTCTTATCCGCGCCGCGCACCCGGCCCAGCCTGGTTTCCAACGGGAGAAGGATGTGGTGTTTGAGTAAATAAGCCTGCTCGTGCGAGACAGCCAGCACGGCCGCATTAAGAAAATTCGGGCCGCTTCCGCCGACCGGTGCGGATTCCCATACCGAAGAGATTTGCAGCACTTTCAATTCCTTGCGCAATCGCGCGACTGCCAGGGGCAGGTTATATTCCGGCCGGATGTTCGAGCCCAGCAGCAGGCAGACCTGGTGATCCTGTCTTTTCATAAGCGCCAGGGAGAATATCCGCTAACGCCTCAATCCGATGGCGGTTAAAAATTCGTTCCGTAAGGCTGCATCACTGGCATAATATCCCCGCCAGACGGTCGTCCTGGTCGATGCACCCGCCTCGCGCACCCCCCGCATTTCCACGCACATGTGTTGGGCTTCCAGGAAGACTGCCACCCCATGCGGTTGGACCATTTCATTCAGGGTATCGGCCACTTGTTGCCCGATCCTTTCCTGAACAGCGAAACGGCGCGTAAAAAGCCGCACCAGGCGGGTGAGTTTCGACAGCCCGATGATGTTTTCATGGGCAATATAGCCTATGTACGCCTGTCCGGAAAACGGCAAAGCATGGTGTTCGCAGAAGGAATAGAACTGGATCGGCCCTTCGATCACCTGGCTGAGGTGGCAGTCCGGATCACCGCGGCACTCGGTCTTGAAGGTTTTCAGAAGCTTGGGGTCCCCATCGTAGCCGTTCGTCGCATCGATCAGGGCCCGGATGTAGCGCCTGGGGGTGTCAACGGTCGCAGGGGTTTTTAGATCCATGCCCAGGGCGGAGAAGATTTCCGCCATATAACCTTCGTATTTATGGATTTGTTCCTGTGAAATCTGGCGTTTTTGTAGGTCAATGGTGGATTGCAGCGATGAGCTTGCATGCACGTGCTGTATGTCCAGCGTAGGGCCGGCATGGTCATGAATTATTTCGATCTTTGGGATTTCATGCTCGTGATGCATTTCCATAATGTTCCTCCGGCAAATTTTAAATACTTTCATTAAGGTTATTCATGCGGGCGCGGCTCAATAACCGAGCCTGCCAATAAGATTATCGGGATTGAAAGGACCGGGGTCCGCAATCAATTTGCGGGCTGCCTCGATCTTCTTCCAGACATTCCACAACAGCACCCCCCGGACACGCTTATCCTTGAGGTAATACAGCACGCCGGTCTCATACGGCTTTTTCCAATCTGCTACAACAGTCAAGCGGGCATCCAACTCGCCCAGGGCTTCATAGCCCAGTTCGAAGAGGTCGGAATAGAAGAATGGCAGGTGGTGATATGGTTCGGATGCACCGGCCATATTCCGCCCGGCCTGCAGGCCCATTGTGTTGGCGTTGTCTTCGTGTTCCACGCGCATCCTCTGTCCGAGAGCCGGATTGTAGAATTCGGCCACATCCCCGGCAGCATAAATACCGGGCTGGCTTGTAAGCAGGTATTCGTCCACGATGATCCCGTCTCTGGTAGCCAGGCCGGCTTTTTGAGCCAGTTCAAGGTTTGGGGCCAGTCCGATCCCTGCCACGACTGCATCTGTGACAATTTCCCGCCCGCTCCTGGTTGTCAGCAAGTATTCCTTCCCCTGTGTCTTCATCCCGGTCACCTCTTCACCGGCCAGTATTTCGACCCTCTTCCGGCGGTAGAACTCGTTCAGGAATTGGGACAAGTCGCGTGGAAAAACATGCGCGCCGATTCCTTCCTGTGTGAAAAGCAGGCTAACCTGTTTGCCACGCATCGCCAGGGCTGCAGCTATTTCTGAACCGATGAAACCGCTCCCAATAACCACGAACCGTTCCACCTGCTCGCTCAATTCATGCAGTTTTTTGAAATCCGCCAGTGTCCGGAAATAAATGATATTCTCACCCCCGAACGGCAGGCGGCGGGGTGTCCCGCCTGTTGCCACCAGGATCTTTTCGCCCTGGTAGGTTTGTCCTTGCTCATCCACTGCCAGGTGACCGGCGGAATTCAAAAAAAGCACTTTATGCCCCAGGTGCAGGGTCAGCGCTTCTGAAGGTGTTCTGCGCCAGACATCCTCCAGCGGTTTTCCTTTCCATAGACCCTTGCTGAGGGGTGGGCGATTGTAAGGAGGATCGTTTTCCTCTCCGATCATCCCAATCGAGCCATGCGGATCGATTAAACGGATGCCGCGTACGGCTGCATCTGCAGTCATCCCGGTTCCGATGATCAGGTATTTGTTGGTGAACATATCAATCCTTTGCAAAACTGAGTCTTGGCAATTATACCCTTAATATATTAGATAATTATTAATAATATAATATAAATTAATTGTCTGTTGAGTACACCCTGATATGCATAAAAAGAAGTTTGCGCTGGACCAACTTGGTTCTATAATTAGGGTTGCTAGCAGCCTTTCCGCAATAAGATAATGACCTGCACAAGGCCGTAACCAGAGGTGAAACATGCTCAGAAGAAAGAAAAGTGATCGGAAGAAGAGCCCGATTGCCGTTACTGTGATCGCTGTCGCGATCGTAGTGCTCTTCCTGATCCGCCTGTACCAGGTCTATGAGCCGCTTTTCGAGCAGAATGTTTTCAAGAACGGCATCGCCGGTCCGCTCTTCTCCGGCTGGAGGCTCACGACCCTTGGCAGCGCCCTCCTTTCCAGCGTTACCTATCTCGTTCTGTCTCTTGCCAGGCATCGTCGTCCTGATCGGCTTCCTGCGCCTGCGGCGCTGGAGTTGGGTGCTCCTGATGACCTGGACGGGCGTCAGCCTGATCATCTCGCTGGTGGATTACTTCTACAGTCGCCCCAACTATGTCGTGATGGCCTCCAATGTCATCATCGCCTTTGCGCTTAACATCCCCGATGTGCAGCGCATTTTCGGGATAAGGAGCGACGATGGACCAAGCCTCTGACCGCCCGACTGCCCCGGTCGATACGCCTGACCTGGAGCTGTTGCGAAAATTCGAGCCGGTGGTGCACTTCACCAAAGGCGAACAGTTCTTTCCCACCGATGTGGAACACTATGTCCGTGAATGCAGCCTGTGGGAGCATCATCCGGATGGACCGGATGAACTCCTGGTCAGGCAGGGGGAACTCACGCTGGAGAAATTGATCGAACCCCGCCCGGCTGCCTTTGGGACCATCCGCTACCTGCGTTTTATCGAAGCCCTCAACCTGGCGGAGGCCGCCCAGGTGCTGGCAGACCAGGCGCGCCTGCGGCGCAGACTCGGTGATTATTTTTATACCGGGATCGGGCGCCTGGCGCGCGGCGGTTTCCTGCCGCGCCTGGCCGACGGCCTGTTCTCGCTCTCCTTCCTGCTGCGCGGCAAGATCTCGGCCGCCAATGCTGCCGCAGCCGAGCTGGACTACAACGCCATCCTGGAAGATCACCCGCAATACACCTATTACGGGCGGGTGGTCCGCCAGAACGGCTGGACCATCCTCCAATACTGGTTCTTCTTCTGTTTCAACAGTTGGCGCTCCGGTTTTCATGGTGTCAACGACCACGAGTCCGATTGGGAGATGGCCAGCATCTATCTCTACGAAAACAATGGACAGCTCGTCCCGGAGTGGGCGGCTTATGCTTCGCATGACTTCAAAGGTGACGACCTGCGCCGCCGCTGGGACGACCACGACGAACTGAAGATCGAGAACGGCCACCCGGTCATCTATGCCGGGGCTGGCTCACACGCCTCCTATTTCCGGCGCGGCGAATACCAGGCGGAAGTCGACTCTGCCCCTGCCGGGCTGGTTCTCCGGCCTCATCCAGGCCTGGAACAAGTTCTGGACGGAGACGCTTGGCCAGCCTGCCGTGGAACCCTTCCATATCCCGTTCGTGGATTTTGCACGTGGCAATGGTCTGCACATCGGACCCGGTGAACCCCAGTCCTGGTCGCCGGTGCTGGTGGATGAGTCCACGCCCTGGGTGAGCCAGTACCGCGGCCTGTGGGGGCTCTTCGCCCGTGACCCGATCTCCGGCGAGAATGCTCCGGCGGGTCCCATGTACAACCGGGATGGTTCGCCGCGCGCTTCGTGGTATGACCCGCTCGGTTTTGCCGGTCTCGACAAGGTCCCGCCGCCGCCGCAGGCCCTGCAGATGCTGGATGAGGACTGCCGGAAGGTTTCCCGACGGCAGGTGGAACTGGAGAAACTGATCCCGGAAAAAACCGCCGTGCTGCAATCCCTCGGCATCAAATTGAAAGCGATGGAAGGCAATCCACACCTGGCCAGACAATATGCCGCGCTGGAGAAGGAGATTGCCGCGTTTTCAAATGAAGTGCACGCCCTGCGGCGCGAGTACTCGGAAAATACCGCTCTGCTCCAGGGATTGACCCGGCGGCTGGAGCGGATGCGCCTTGGCATGCAGGATGATCCGCATGCCCATATCCGCCACCTGGCAGTGCCCGACGATCCCACCCGGGTGCTGCGCTTCGACCGCGCCGCCGAGACCTGGGCGGCCGTCAGCCTGAGCCTGCTGCTGTTCGTCATTGTCGGGCTGATCTTTTTTACCCCCCATTATCTCTGGGCGGGGCTGGCGATCGTCCTGATCCTGTTCGTGGTAGCTCGAATTCGATCCTGCGCGGGGCCTTCATCCAGACGGTCGCCCGTATCACACTGATCCTGGCCCTGCTTGCCAGCCTGATCCTGTTCCTGCATTTCTGGAAATGGATCATCCTGGCGGCCCTGCTGGCCATGGGCATATCCCTCATGGTCCAGCGCCTGCGCGAGCTGACCGGGTAATAAAGATCATGTTGATGGATTCACATTTTTGATTTGGATTCCATTTTCTTCAACATTATTACCCGGTACATCCCGTTCAAAAGGCTTGGCTCGTCCCGAACCACCTCCCAACCGCTGGCGGCATTGATCTCTTCGAATCTTACGGGTAATATCAGTCCCGAAAAGTGTACTGAAACCATTCAAGAACCGGCGACCGGAAGTGATTTGCCCGCCATAAGGGAGAAATTTATCGAAGACAACCGCCCGCCCGGCGGGTTTCAGGGAACGCAAATTTTCCCTTAGGCAGGCAACCGGGTCCGGGATCACGCTCAGGATCAAATTGAAGATGACTGCATCGAATGCACTCTCCTCGACGAGCATTTCCTGGGCATCGCCCTGGATCAGGGTCACCTCCCGGCCCGGGAGCGGCAGTCTCGAACGGCAGCGTGCCAGCATTTCCGGGCTGAGGTCGATCCCGACCGCCTTTACTCCGCCAGGCAGCAACTCCAGGTCCGCCCCGGTACCCACCCCCACCAGCAGGACACGTTCGCCCGGCTTGAGATCCAGGCTTTCCATTGCCCGTTTTCGGCCGGGGGAAAAAAAGCGGCCCATAAACGTATCATAGACCGGCGCCCAGATCCGGTAGATAAACTGGTTCCAGCGGTTCGTCATTTTCATGGTTGTTTCCCCAGCCGGTAATGAAAGATACCGGTTGATTTTCCCAGCACGGGGAAATGGCGCATCCACCGAAACGGAGCCATGCGCGGTTCGGGATCGTCGAAGTAGAACCATTCATCCAGCATCGATATCCCCTCGCCCCACTTCTCCACGTCCCGGCCATGCTTTAATCCCCAACGCAGCCGGGCCTTGACCCCGGAAAGAGCCAATTGCAGGTTATCAGTCCGGATGACAAAGGGCGTATGTGCATCGCAGACAAGTTCAGCACCCGGAAAGTGGTCATGGATTTTCAGGAAGAGTGCCTTGACCTGTGCTTCCTCGAAGTACGGGAATACTCCTTCGGCCATGAAAAGGAAATCCCGGCCGGCATATGGGTTGACTGCTTCCAGCCAGGCATCCTCGAAGGCCGAACCGCTGATCAGGTGATAGCGCCCGCTCTCCCCGCCGATATATTTCTTGCGCAGTTCGATCACGTCCGGCAGGTCCAGGTCAAACCACTCGACTCTCCCATTGTCGCACCCGTTCGAAGCGCGTGTCCAGACCGCAGCCGAAATGCACCACCACTGCCTGCGGGTTGTGGGCCAGGAATTCGCGCGCCAGGAGGTCGAAATGCCGCATGCGCAGGATGAGGGCCACTTCGTCATGTGCCTGGAGTTTGAGATGTGAAAAATTCACAATCCATCTTCTTTACAATCTCCACAGCCTTCTCATCCTTGATCATGGCATCCGGTCGCCGGGATTCAATCGCGCGCGTGTACAGCGTGATCAACAGCGTTTCAGAAACGCCATCCAGGATTTGTGAAGGTTTCTCAGGCATGTTCGCCTCCTTTGGAAAATTATCAGGTACCCGGCAACTGGTGTTAGCCGGACCCTCGCCGTAACAATAACCTCCACCGTGTGCTTGAACAAATTCGGATCCGGAAAGTCATCGAACATCGCGCTCGCTGCCAGCCCGGCGTTGTTGACCAGCATATCCACCCTGCCGTAGGTTTCCACCGCTTTTTCGATCAAACCTTTACATTGTATTTCGTCGGCCCACATCGGTCCGCACCGCCCAAAGTCTCGCCGCCCCACTGACAGCATTCGGTCGCGACCTGCTCCAACCGGTCGGCCCGCTGGGCGGCAAGCACCACCTGCGCCCCTTGACCGGTCAGTTGCAAAGCCAGCGCCCGACCGATCCCCGATGAGGCGCCGGTGACGATCGCAACCATGCCTCGAAATGGTCATCGCGTTTCATATCCATCTCCCGTGGAAGCGCCCGAACCTTACCAGATCCCGGGGATCACCGCCTTTGTACTGCGGGTATAGCCCCGGTATTCTTCTCCGAATTGCTCGATCAGCAGGTGCTCCTCGATTCGCATCCTGTAGGCCAGACCGGGCAAAAGTAAAAGTAAAATGGCTGCCAGACCGATCCAGCTGGAATAACCGGCGGCCAAACCCAGGGCCATAAGAATGAAACCGGTATAGCCGGGATGTCGGACGAAGCGGTAGGGGCCGCTCTGGACAAGGCGGTGGTCTGCTTGGACCTCCACATGGCCGGAGTACAGCCCGCGGATGTGGGCCCGGGCCCAGACGCGCAGCGCCACGGCAGCCAGGATCAGGGCCAGCCCGGCGATCTGCATCCAAAGAGTCCGCGGCAGGGCGGCAGGCAGGTAATACCACTCCAACGGCGGGGCGAAGAAGACTGCCAGGAACCCGGGCAGGATCAACCAGAACGAGCGGTCACCCTTTTCCTCGCGGATGGGTTCCCCGCCGCCGGCTGGTTTCCAGAAAGCCTCCCGGCGGATGAAGTAGTAGATCACCCCGCCGGCCGGATAGGCAACGCCGGTCACCAGCAGGAACCAGCCAAGAATATTGGTGCGGCAGCGTCTCCAGCCCCAACAAGGCCAGGCAAATGGCCAGGGCGGGCGCCACGATCATCAGGAAAAAAACAGCCAGTCGACTCATAGGAACCTCCTTGGACCATACGCGGGCTTAATGGTCGGCGAGGATGAAGTTTCTGGTCCGATTGCCGAAATTGACCACCATCCTCAGGATGCGGATGGCATTACTCCTTTTGATCTCATCTGCCTTGAATAAATCTCTGCATACCTTTAATTTTTATACTCTCAGCGATGAGAATGCTGACAAAGCCTGAAAACACGATCAAAACAAACTCCCAGCGGTGGAGCGGCGCGAATTTGAACAGCTCCCGCAGGAACGGGATGGTCATGATAAGCCCCAGGAAGAAAACCGTTCCACCCGTCACCCACCACAGGGCTTTGTTTGGAATACGCAGGGTCTTCAGGATGGAGTTTTTCCAGGAACGGTTTGTGAAGATCAAGTCCCAGATTTCCGATCACCATGCAGGCAAAGGAAATCATGCGCGCCTCCGCCTCGCCATAACCGCGCGTGTGGATCAAAGCATATACCGCCAGAACCACGCTCAGCACCCCCAGTCCCTGGATCAGGCCGGAAAGGATCATCGCCCTTCCGAAGAGCGGCTCTTCCAGGCGGCGCGGTGGGCGCTGCATGATATCCGGCTCATCTGCCTCGCCTTCGAAGACAATCGTGCAGGCAGGGTCGATGATCAGTTCCAGGAAGAGGATATGCACCGGCAGCAGAGCCAGCGGCCAGTTGAACAGCACCGGGATGAGCGACATACCGGCAATCGGCAGGTGTACTGAAAAGATGAAGGCCATCGCTTTTTTCAGGTTGTCGAAGATGCGCCGCCCCGAGCGAACGGCCTGGACGATGGAAGCGAAGTTGTCGTCGAGCAGGACCAGCGCGGCTGACTTCGCGTGCCACGTCGGTGCCGCGCCCACCCATGGCAATGCCGATATGGGCAGCCTTGAGCGCCGGAGCGTCGTTGACGCCGTCGCCGGTCATCGCCACCACTTCATTGTTGGCCTTCAAGGCGTTCACGATGCGTAGTTTTTGCTCCGGTACTGCACGGGCAAAGATGCAGACAGTTTTGATGCGTTCCTTCAGTTCTTCGTCGCTCATCGCATCCAGTTCGGGACCGGTGATGAGCTGATCGTCCATTTTCAATCCGATCTGCCGGGCAATGCTGCGGGCCGTGCCGGGATAGTCGCCGGTGATCATGATGATGCGTATCCCGGCCGTGTAGCACTCCTTCACCGCACCGGCCACCTCGGGGCGCACCGGGTCGGCCAGACCGAGCAGGCCGATGAACTCGAAATCGAAATCATGCTGGCCTTCCGGCAGGGAATGGGCTTTGAATTCCGCCTTCGCCACGCCGATGACGCGCAGGCCGCGGTCAGCCATTTCATTGATCTCTGCCTGCAACGCCTCCATTTGTTCCGGCGTGAAGTGACACAGGTCGGCAATCGCTTCCGGAGCGCCTTTGGAAGCAATAACGTAATCATGCCCTTCCGGCGACTGCCAAACGTGTGACATGGCCAGCAAACCCTCCCCGAGCGGATATTCCCGCACCAGTTCCCAATCCTTGTGGAGGTGTTCGGTATTCACCAGCGTCCGGCCGCCCAGTTCTTTCATGGCCTTTTCCATCGGATCGAATGGGTCAGCCGGGCTGGACAGGATGCTGTATTCAACGATCTGGTGGAATGTCTCGGGCAGTGTCAGTCTGTTTTCCATCCACGTCCAATTTCTTATTCTGTACTGAGAGCCTGGTGACTGTCATCCGGTTGAGGGTCAGTGTCCCGGTTTTGTCCACGCACAGGACGGTGGCTGCGCCCAGCATCTCGACTGCCGGCACACGCCGGGTCAGTACATGGTGCTGGGAGATTCGCCAGGCGCCCAGGGCCAGGAAGATGGTCAACACGACCGGGAACTCTTCTGGCAGGGTTGCCATCGCCAGGGTGATGCCCGCCAGGAAACCGTTCAACCAGTCGCCGCGTGTCAGGCCAAAGACGACCACCACCAGCACGCACAGGCTCAGACCAACGATGGCAAAATTACGGACGATCTTTCCGGTCTGTTTCTGTAAATTGGTATCTTCCGGTTCGAGGATTTGCAGTGCCTTGCCGATCTTGCCGATTTCGGTCCGCGGACCGGTGGTGCGGACCTCGGCAACACCCTGACCTTTGACCACCAGTGTGCCGGAGTAGACAAATGGCAGGTCATCGCCACCGGGACGGCCCATTTCGAGCCGTCCGTCCCAGGGCCGCTTGCGCACCGGAACAGACTCGCCCGTTAGCAGGATTCATCCACCTGAGACAGTATTACCGGAAAGCAGGACTGCATCCGCCGGGACGCGGTCGCCTTCCGAGAGCAGGATGATATCATCCCGTACCACCTCCCGGCCGGCAATGCGCTGTTGATGACCATCCCGGATGACCAGGGCGCGCGGGCTGGAGAGGTCGCGCAGTGCCTCCAGGGCCCGCTCTGTTTTTTGTTCCTGATAGAAGGTGATACCGATGATGACCGCCACAAACCCCATCAGCATCAATGCTTCTTCGAGATCGCCCAGGAACAGGTATAACAGGCCGCAGGCGATCAGCATCAAGAACATCGGTTCGCGTACCACCTCCAGCAGGATATGCAGGAAGGTGCGTTTTTTGGTGGTCGGGAGTTCGTTGTATCCGTCCTCCGCCAATCGCTCAAGCGCTTCCTGTTCGGTCAGGCCCTGGAGGTTGGTTTCGTTATAATTTGATTGCATGTAAGGAAATCTCCATTACAAAATAATAGTTTTAATATTCATCAGTGCGAAACCTGAGACGGTCACGCAGGTCTGGTCGGAGGCCGGCATCTCAATCCCTGGCATGCAGCTTGTTGCTGATCCATTTGCCAATCTCCACCACTGCCAGCAAGCCCAGGGCAATTCCGGCCACTGTCATCCATTCCGGGAAGGTCAGCGGGACGATGCCAAGCAGCTTCCGCAAGCCCGGGATCAGGAAAGGCAGGACTGCCATCACCAGTCCGGCCAGAACTGCCCAAACCAGTGGCATGTTGGCAGTCAGCTTATTCATGCGGAAAAGCGGCATGCGCATGCTGCGGTAGGCGAAGATGTAGATCATCGAATTGATGGCAAAGGAGGCGAAGACGATGCTGCGTCCTTCGGCCGCGTTGCCATGCACGGAGTACAGATGGTTGAAGAGGAACAGAGCCGCCGATGGCGCTGGAAACACTGATCATGCCGATCAGCGAAAGCCCCAGGTGGTTCAGGATGGGTTCCTTGAACGACCTCGGCTTCTCATCCATGATGCCGTCTTCCTTCGGCTCAAAGCCCAGCACGATATCCGATGGTCCGTCGCAGATCAGGTGGATCCACAGGATCTGGGCCACGATCAGAGGCGCCGGCCAGCGCAGCATCATGGCAGTGAAGATGGTCAGCACCTCGGCAAAAGAGTTCGAAAGAGTGTATGCCACCACCTTGCGGATGTTCTGGAAGATGATGCGCCCTTCCTCGATGGCCGCCACAATGGTGCGGAAGTTGTTATCGAGCAGGATCAGGTCGGCGGTCTCCTTGGCCACATCGGTGGCGGTGCCCACCACCACGCCGATGTTGGCGCGCTGCAGGGCCGGGGCATCATTGACGCCGTCGCCGATCATGGCAGTGATCTCGCCGTTCGCCTGCAGCGCCTTGACGATGCGCAACTTGTCCTGCGGACGGATGCGGGCAAAGACGGCTGTGTTGACGGACGCGCTCTTGCAGTTGTTCGTCGCTCAGGGCAGCCACCTCAGGGCCTTCCAGGCTCTGGTCGCCTGCCTTCATCAGGCCGATGCTGCGGGCGATGTGTTCGGCGGTCTGACGGTAATCGCCGGTGATCATCTTGACCTGGATGCCGGCCTTCTGTGCCACCCGGATGGCCTCGACCACGCCCTCGCGCACCGGGTCTTCCATCCCCACCAGTCCCACCCAGGTGTAGCCGGTGTAATCCTCCAGCCTGCCCAGCGACCGGTAGGCCAGGCCGATCATGCGCAGGCCATCGCCGGCCCACTGGTCCACCAGGCCAAGGAAGCGGGCTTTCTCCTCCGGAGAGATGGCGCACATGCCCATCACGATCTCCGGGGCGCCCTTCAGGAAGTTGTAACTCTGGCCCTGGAACATGTTGCCGGTGATGGCAGTGATCATGTACTTGGTCTCGCTGGTGAACAACTCCTCCTCCAGCCGCTTCGACTGGTCGACCAGTTGCTGGGGATCGCCCTTCAGGATCTGGCGGGCATGCTCCCACATGGCGATATCCACCGGGCCTTCCAGGTCGTTGCACAGCACCATGGTCTGCAGGGCGCGCTCGGGGTCGACGATCTCGGTTTTCGAGACGCGCATCCGCCCCTCGGTCAGGGTGCCGGTCTTGTCGGTGCAGATGACCGTCACCGAGCCGAGAGTCTCGACCGCCAGCAGGCGTTTGACCAGGCCGTTGCGTTTGAGGATCTTGCGCATGCCCAGCACCAGGATGACGGTCACGGCGATCAGCAGGCCTTCGGGCACGGCCGCGATGGCCAGGATGATGGAAGTGCGCAGCATGTCGAGGAATTTGCCGCCCATGAGCAGGCCGGTGGCCAGGATGGCCAGGGTAAAGCCGGCCACGATCCAGGTCAGCGTCTTGCTGAAGGCCTTCAGGCGCTTCTGCAGGGGCGTATCTTCCTCGACGTGTTCCTGCAGGCTGGTGGCGATCTTGCCCAGTTCGGTGGCGGGACCGGTCTGCTCGACCTGCAGCAGGCCGCGTCCGGTCAGGACGGTGGTGCCCATGAATGCCTTCTCCTCGACGGCCTTGTTGACCGGCTCGCTCTCCCCGGTCAGGATGGCCTCGTCCACGGTCAGCTTGGTGCTCTCGAGCACCCGCCCATCGCCAGGCACTTTCTCGCCGGCATTGAGCAGCACCAGGTCGCCCGGGACCAGTTCCCAGATCTCCACCTCACGCCGTTCGCCGTCGCGCAGGACGGTGGTGGTCGGTTTGAGCAGCCCCTTCAGGGCGGTATAGGTCTTCTGGGCCTGGTATTCCTGCACGAAACCCAGGATCACGTCGATGACGACCACCGCCATGATGATGGCGAAGTCGCCGTATTCCCTGGCTACCAGGGAGACCAGCGCAGCCACCAGGATGATGTAAACCAGCGGGCTCTTGACCTGGTTGAGCAGGATGACCCAGACTGGGGTGGTTTTTTCGACCGGCAGGCGGTTCTCACCGTATTGCTGCCTGAGAGCGATGACTTCGGTTTGGCTGAGGCCCGCGGCAGAGGTGCGTTGGCGTGATGTTGTTTTCCATTACGGGTTGCATTTTCTACTCCAAAAAACAAGAAGATATCCCGCTCCCATGATAGGTTGGCGCGGGAAATGGCAATCGGCTGGTTGATCGCGGGGAATCAAAAGCGACAGCCGCTATGGATTTATGAATTCGGCGGTGGAAGCAGGGGAGAGATCGGGAAAAAGTGTGCGCCGGTCGCCAGCGCAGATTGCAGGAATGCCGCGATCTGTTCGACCGGGAGGTGGGTCAGGAAGGGAAAGATGAAATAATCCTCGCAATGCTCGTCGACCAGGTGCACATGTCCCCGCTGTGTAGCCTGGTTGCATCTTGGGCCTGTAACCTCAGGCGCCAGCCCCTCGGCTACGAAATGCACCGCCAGGCTGCAGACGCAGATGGCCAGGATGAGTAGGATGTGCAATGGCAGGTGGCGCGCGGTGGCCTCATCCATATTGCACATGTTTCACACCCTTCCCGGAAAAGGGCGATCAGGTGGGCATCCTCCACCCGGTAAAAGATTTCCTTGCCATCCCGGCGGGTCTGGACCAGCCCCATCTGGCGCAGGCTGCGCAGGTGGTGCGAGATGGCCGATTCGCTGATGCCCACCAGGTCGGCCAGACTGCCGACATTCACTTCGCGCTCGGTCAAAACGGATAGGATCCGTACCCGGCTGGTATCGCTGAAGGAACGGAACAGTTCCGCCACATGTGCGGCGGTATGTTCATCGAGGGTCGGGGAGGGGGCGGATTTTGGCATGCTGGAACATATGAATGTATGTTCAGACGTTTATTATATGGACTTTCCCCCAAATTGTCAACCTGGACGCATATCTCATGGCCTTACTGGCCGGGAATTATTTTTCCCTCCCAAAATTCGTAGAATTTGGGGTGGGGCCAGGGCAGGGGTTTTCCCACTCCTGCCGATTGAAATATCCGAGTGCTCAATGTATAAGCACCGTGAAATCAAAATTGGAGCTGGAAACACCATCCAGCGTGATACTTGCTCCGCGCGCCTCTGCAATCGCAGGCTGCCATCGCTGATAAAAAGAAAACGTTCCGCGTCCACCCAGACAACCGGGTAGGCATGTTGGGTATCGGTTAATTTGACCGGGCTTTTACCGGCTGCACAAAGGTAGGGATCCATCAGGCGTGCGTCACTGCTCAGGTTCAGCAAAAAGGATTTCGAGTCGGGCGCCCAGCCCATGAAATTGATCCCTGGATATTCATTGGAAGCATAGCTTCCACAAAGCGTATCCTGCCCATCCGAGGCGACCATGTGAACGTCCACCGGGTCGTGCTGGAAATTCAGGTAGACCACCGACTTCCCATCCGGCGAGAGATTCGCTCCATATGGACCCGCATAGGACATCTGCTTGACCGCCTCACCGGTAACCGGAACGAACCACACAGTCATCGAATCGGCTTCTCCTTGCGGGCCCGAGGCGGATACCATCGCTGAACCCGGACGAATCGTCTTTCCAGGCGATCTCGGGTCCCAGCATGGTATATCTGAAATCATCCGGGTATTGGAAAGCCAGCCGTGCCGCCGACCCATCCGGATGCGCCAGCACCAGCTCGTTGGGATGATAGACCGCCATCCATTGGCCGTCCGGCGAGAAGCTGAAGAACCCGCCTTTTCCTGCTCCAAAGATGGGGACAGGGCTTCCGCTTTCGGCGTCCATGCGCTGCAGATCATACTGGTCGGTCACAAAATACACACTGTGGCTGGCCGGAGCGAAGTCAAAGAAGACGATCTGGCCGGGAAGTTGCGTGTTCTGTACCAGCAAGCGTGGGTTCGTGCCGTCTCGCGTTGACGCTATAAAGTCCAGAGATGCCGGCAGAGTCCGAGCCCAGGTAGGCCACAACCTGCCCATCCTCCGAGATGCGCAGGCTTTCCGCGTTGCCCGGCGCCAGCTCACGCGCCGGGCTGTCTGCCATCCAGTACATGACATGTCCACCGTTGAAGTAGACGATCCGCAGGCCGGCTGCAAGAGTCGACACAGGTTCAGGTGTCACAGGCGAGCCGACGGGCTTGCACTCCCCCCGGAAGTACGCCCATTCATCACATTCGCTGCCATCTGCGAAGATGCAAATGCCGGCCGCCCCGCCGGAGGCATCCTGTCTGAGCTCCAATTTGCCGCCGTTCTGCTCGCAATAAACCGAGGCCGGGTTGGCCATGCCCGCTTTGGCGGTGGGGCTGGCGGGCTTTGGGCTGCAGGCTGCCAGCAGGGCCATGCCCATCAGCATCAACACGAGGATCAGAGCTTTTCGAAACATTTCAACCTCCACCTTTCATCGGGCGCTGGAAAGCGCCCCCAACGTTTTATGTCCGGAACGGGCGCTTGCTTTGTGCGCTTCTTCACTATCAGACGATAGGTATTGGTTTAATGTTCCGGTGAAAAGGGTCTTTTACCCATGCGGCACTGGAGTAAAAAAGTTGCCGGTTTTCCCGGGCGTACCAGCCCTTGCGGAATTCTCCTGGGCGCTTTTGGAGGGTGAAATTCTTTCTGCCTGCCCCATGACCTTTGGGGGACTGGTTTTGGGATGGCTGGCTGGGTAGGGAGGGGTTCGGAGCGCCTATAATAATATCATCACTGGATGGGACGACCCGCCAGGCAAGCCGCCAATCGGTTCCTGGCTCCCATTTGTTGGCCGAATTAAAGGCCAAAAAATCCAAAGGAGAATGCTATGAACCCAAGGCCCTTTATTCTTACTATTTTGCTCATGGTGTGCATGATTGTTTCCGGCTGCGGATCTCCCGCAACACCTGCCGCCACCCTCCCCCCGGCCCCTGCGACTGCCGCACCGGCCCCTGCGACTGCCGCACCGGCCCCCGCGACTGCTCTGCCGGCGGCTACAGCCACCACCCCCCCGACCGCTCCACCGGCCGAATCGAACGCACCTGCACCGACAAACACCGTTGTTGCTCCCCCCCCGTTGTCAGGGGCGGAGAAGGTTTCGGACAAGGACGGCATGAAGATGCTTTTTGTGCCGGCTGGAGATTTCAGCATGGGCAGCCTGGTCGGACAATCGGATGAAACCCCGCTGCATACTGTCACCCTGGACGCGTTTTGGATCGACCAGACCGAAGTAACCAACAGTATGTACACGAAGTGCGTGCAGGCAGGGACTTGTGAGGTGCAGGCTACGACTGGTTCCAATACGCATGCCAATTACTTTACCGGCCCGAAGTTTGTCGATTATCCGGTCGTCGATCTTAAATGGGTCAATGCCGATAAATATTGCACCTGGGCTGGTCGGCGCCTGCCGACGGAAGCGGAATGGGAGAAGGCTGCGCTTGGTACGGAAGGCTTCACCTACCCGTGGGGTAACACCAATCCAACCAGCGCTCTGTTGAATTTCAACACTCCTGCCGGCGATACGGTCAAGGTGGGGAATTATCCCAAGGGAGTCAGTCCTTACGGTGCGCTGGATATGGCCGGGAACCTGCGCGAATGGGTTTCAGATTGGTATGACGCCAAATACTACGGCGTCTCTCCGAAGTCGAACCCGACCGGTCCGACGGAAGGAAAATTCAGGGTTGTGCGCGGTGGCTCGTGGCACAGTGATGTGTACTCCGTCCGTTCAGCTGACCGCCAATACCTGGACCCCGGTAGTCGCGATGTTACTGTCGGTTTTCGTTGCGCAGCCAACCCGTAGGAGCATCGTAAGTGGATTTTTCAACGCGAATTTCGCAAGTGGGTCATTACTCTTGGAGTACGATGTAGCGCTATAATATGGATGTTCGTGTTGAGAATTACCTGTTCGACCTAAAGTAAAAAATAAATTATAAAGGAGTACGTCCATGGCTACCTTAACGCTCGGGAAGCCGCGCTATGCCATTAAGACGCCGGCCAATCTTTCCTCGCGCATCCAATGGCTGCGCGATTATTATTTCCAGGGCGTTGAGCGCGCCTGGAACAATGAGTACACCGCCTGGACCACCGGCACGCCCTGGGACTTCCAGTACAACGAGCTCACGTTTTATATCGTCCCCGAAACCTACGCCTTCCTGCAGACCTTCCGCTCTTCCTTCAAGCAGGTGGCACGTCCCGTCGCATCTGCACCCGGATTTCTGGAAGTGGACCCTGCCGGAGCGGCGCGCCTGGTTCAACCGTGAAGTGATGGTGCACTACCTGCCCAGGGAAATCCTGCCCGGTGACCTGCTGGCCGGGGCGCGCTTCAACGTCCAGACCTCCGCCTGCCTGACGGAAAAGGAAACCAGGGAGCGCGACAGCCTGGTCTATGGTCCAAAGGGCGCCCGGGCAGCCATGCTCTGGTTCCACAACCACGGCTACGGCAACGCCGGGGCCACCTCCGGCCATCTCATCCCTGATTATGGGCGCATCATCCGCGAGGGCTGGAAGGCCGTCCATGCCGAATTGGAAGCATGCCTATGCGGCGCTTGTCGCCATCCGAACAAGCGCGGCAAAAAGGGCGGGCAGTTGCGGGCGATGATGACCGCCGCGACGCTGCCGCGCGACCTGGCTGCCGAATACTCCAGAGAGTGCACCCGCCTGGCGAGACTGAGCCGGATCCGATCCGCAAGAGCGAACTGCTCCAGATGGCAGACAACCTGACCCGTGTCCCCTGGGAACCGGCCGCAAACTTTCTGGGAGGCGGTCCAGTCGCTGTGGCTGACCCACATGCTGGTCATGGCCGACGAGAACTATCCCGGCCCGGGCGATCTCCTTCGGGCGGCTCGACCAGTACCTGTATCCCGCTGTGGGAGAAATCCATCGCAGAAGGCATGGACCCGGAGTTTGGCAAGGAGATCCTGAAATGCTTCTGGATCCACTGCAACACCGCCTACGACGGCATGATCCGCACCGGCGGCAACCAGGGCATCACCGCCGGCTACGGCCAGCTCTTCACCCTTTCGGGCATGGGGCCGGATGGGCGGGATATGACCAATGATCTGACCTATATCCTGCTGGATGTGATCGACGAGATGTCACCCATCCTGGAGCCCAAGCCCAATGTGCGCCTGCACCGCGGCTCGCCCGAGAAACTGCTCGACCGGGTGGTGGAGATGATCGCCTCCAGCCAGGGCTCGCCCTTCCTGCTCAACTTCGACGAGCGCTCGATGGCCGGGATGATGCTCGCAAGCCAGGAAATCCGGCGTGACCGCATCTCATCAACGAAAACAACGTCTTCGATTATGCCCCGGTCGGCTGCCTGGAAAACACCATGGTCGGCAATGACCGCTCCGGCACGGTGGATGCCAACCTGAACCTGCTCAAAGCGGTCGAGCTGACCCTGACCGGCGGCTATGACCTGATCCCGTTCACCGATGGCGATCACCGGCAAGACGGACAAGCTCCAGCGCTGGGGTGCAGCACACCGGCGACCCGGCCCAGTTCGCAACCTGGGAGCAGTTCTGGCAGGCCTATGCCGCCCAGACCCGCGCACATCATCCGCCGCATCGTGGAGCTGTACGAGCAGTCCGAGTCCATCCGGGCGAGGTATGCGCCCACGCCGTACGTCTCCTGCCTGGTGAAAGGCTGCGCCCAAAAGGGACTGGATATCACCGAAGGCGGCGCGGAGCTGGGCTATGTCACCATCGAAGCCGTCACCTATGCCACCACGGTCGACTCGCTCCTGGCGGTCAAGTATCTCGTCTATGATCAGAAAGTCTGCACGATGGCCGAACTGGTCCAGGCGCTCAAGGATAACTGGGTCGGGCATGAAGTCCTGCAGGCGCGTGCCCTGCACAAGGCCCCCAAATACGGCCGCGATGATGATGCCGCCGACGCGCTGGCCCGCCAGGTGATGGAACTCTGGACGGAGGAAACCTGGAAGTACAAGACCCGGTCCACCGGCCGGCAGTTCCGCCCCGGCATGCTGTCCTGGAACTACTGGGTGGCCGATTCGTTCATCCTGCCCGCCAGCCCGGACGGGCGTCCGCGGGCAAATTCCTGTCGAATGCGCTCTGCCCCTCCAATGGCGCCGACATCAATGGTCCGACCGCCAACGTCAACTCGGTCGGCAAGGTGCTGGGCGGCAAGGCCGCGGATGGCAAGGGCGATTGGGACGGATTACCTGAACCTGCTGCCCAACGGCGGCAGCCACACCATGACCTTCAACCCGTCCATCCTGCGCGACCCGGAGCACCGCGAGAAGTTCAAGGCCTTCCTCAAGGGCTATATCGAGAACGGCGGCTCGGCGCTGCAGATCAACCTGATCGATGCCGACCTGCTGCGGGATGCCCAGAAGCACCCGGAGAATTACCGCCACCTGCTGGTGCGCGTCACCGGCTACAACGCCTACTTCACCTCCATCGGGCGCGAACTGCAGAATGAGATCATCGCCCGCGAAAGCCACCAGATGAAATGATCACCGGCCGCATCCTGCACCTCCAGCGCCTCTCCACCGAGGATGGGCCGGGCATCCGCACCACGGTCTTCTTCAAGGGCTGCCCGCTGCACTGCGCCTGGTGCCACAACCCGGAAAGCCTCTCCACCCAGCCTGCAGACGCAGTGGTTTTCCGTCCGCTGCATCGGCTGCCAGACCTGCGTGGCAGACCTGCCCGAACGGCTGCCTGACCATGACCGATGACGGCCTGCTGCATCGACCGGGAACGCTGCGAAGCCTGCGGGAAATGCGCCGAGGCCTGCCCGTCCGGTGCGCTCGAAGTGCTGGGCAGAACCGTGACCGTGGATGAAGTGCTGGCCGAACTGCTCAAGGACCGGGCCTATTATGAGAAATCGGGCGGCGGGGTGACGCTCTCGGGCGGCGAACCGACCTTCCAGCCGGACTTCGCCGAGGCGCTCCTGCGCGGCTTGAAGGAACAGGGCATCTCCACCGCCCTCGATACCTGTGGGCTGTGCAGCCCCCGCACCCTGGACCGCCTGCTGCCGTACACCGACCTGGTGCTGTTCGACCTGAAACTGCTCGACCCGGCCCTGCACCGCCGAGTTCACCGGCGGCTCCAATCGGCAGATCCTGGAAAACCTGGACCATATCCGCGACTATCAGCGCAGCCAGGCGCGGCCGCTCAGCCTTGTGGATCCGCACCCCGCTCATCCCCGGCGCAACCGCCTCGGACGAAAACCTGACCGCCATCGGCCGCTACCTGGCCGATCAGCCTGGACGGGACCGTCTCCCGCTGGGAACTGTGCGCCTTCAACAACCTGTGCCGCGACCAGTACACCCGTCTCGGCCTGGAGTGGGCCTATGCCGCGACCCCGCTGATGACGCGCGCCGAACTGGCCCACTGCGAACAGATCGCCAAAGCCTCCGGCTTCCGCCCGGAGCTTGTCCTCGCCACCGGCGCAACCCGCGCTGGATGGAGCTAGACACTAGGAGCAAACTTCATGACTCGATCTCACACTTACTCCTGAACACTTTTTCCGAAGAAGACATCCAGAGCACCCAGCCGGAGTTGAAGATCGGCCTGCTGGCGACCGTCACCCCGCAGGGACTGCCGCACGTGACCCTGCTCTCCTCGCTGATGGCCTGCGGCCCGGCGCAAATGTGCTTCGGCCAGTTCACCGAAGGCATGTCCAAGAAGCACATCCTCGCCAATCCCAAAACCGGCTTTCTGATCATGAGCCTGGACAAGAACATCTGGCGCGGCAAGGCCACCTATACCCACTCTGCCAAAGATGGCCCGGAATACGATTACTACAACAACGTGCCGATGTTCCGCTACAACGCCTACTTCGGCGTGCACACCGTCTATTACCTGGACCTGCTCTCGCAGACCGGCAAATCCCCCCTGCCGATGAACCGCATCATCTTTGCCGCCGTCCAGACCATGCTGGCGCGCACGCTCGGGCGCAAGCCCGGGCAAGAAGACCGTGCTCAATCCCTGGACGCGCGCCTTCCTGGATAAGCTCGACAACCTGAAATTCCTGTGCTACGTCGGCGCGGACGGCTACCCGCTGCATCATCCCCGCCATCCAGACCCAGAGCCTGGATGCACAGCATGTGCTGTTCTCCACCTCCGTCTATGCGGACGAGTTGGAGGCCATCCCGGCGGGCGTTCCCATGGCGGTCTTCAGCATGGCGCTGACCATGGAAGACGTGCTCCTGCGCGGCACCTACCAGGGCATCCGCCGCGTGGGCGGGGTCAAGGCCGGGGTGGTGGAGGTGGACTGGGTCTACAACCCCATGCCGCCGGTGCCGGGCCAGGTCTACCCGCCGGTGGAACTGAAGCCGGTGGTGGAATTCTAGCTTCACAGTGGGAATGAAAGACTTTAACGCAACGCTGCAGGGCGCAAAGCCGCAAAGGAAAACAGGGCCTCTTTAGTCGTAGGGGCGGATGCCATCCGCCCATTGGCCCCCAACATCCACCTGATGACCCCCGGCATCCAAACAAACCCGGGCACAGGACATGTGCCCTCAGGAAATGAAATATGTAATCCGACCCGCGAATTCATCACTGCCGGTCTACCCGTCTGAAAGGGTACGATTACACCCAGCCGGATGCATATTTCATCACGGTTTGCACGTATCAACTCATGTCCTCGGCCGGGCAGGCGCTATTGCACGCGGATAATGGTTTGATATGATATAATCGCTTTACCAACTTCGTTCGATAAGGAGATGTAAAGCATGTATACCGCTAGGATTTCTTCCAAATATCAGGTGGTAATCCCGCGAAGTTCGCAAGCAATTCGGCTTGAAGCCGGGGCAGAGGATCGCCTTCATACCCTTCAACAAGACCCTGCATGTTATTATTTTCCCCCAATCGAACAGGCGCTCGGGATGCTCAAGGGAATGAACACGGAGAGCTATCGGGAGGAAGAAGATGAGGAACGGCCATGAATGTCATTGACTCATCCGGCTGGTTGGAATTCTTTACGGACGGTCCCAATGCAGGGCTTTTTACACCAGCGATCAAGGATGAGCAGAATCGATTATTCCAACCATCTGCCTCTATGAGGTGTTCAAGATAACATTGGCGCGTGCAGGCGAAGATGAGGCGTTGCACGTGGCTGGTTTGATGTCATTCGGAAAAATTATGGACTTGGACAGGGAAATTGCCCTGACAGCCGGTCAGATTTCCAATACGCACAAATTGCCGATGGCCGACAGCATTATTTACGCCACTGCCCAGGCAAATGCTGCCACCCTCTGGACCCAGGACGAGCATTTCAAGGGTCTTCCCGGTGTCAAATTCATCCACAAGAAATGAACACAACCTCCCCCACCATTGTCCAGGTGTGGAACTACTGAAATATCCTGGTAAGAAAGCTGGAAAAGTAAGTATTTATCTCTTTCGTGTTCTTCGTGGTTAATTCTTTTCCGGCTCCTCTTCCCTCCCCCCGTATGACCAGCTGAAATCCGTCCCGTCCGTCCCGGCCTGAAATGACCGCTCGTCCACCAGTTGGAGCTGTGCGGCGCTTTCTTCCGAAATGAGCGGGATCGGCTTCAGGCTGTACAGCCGCTTCGAGATCTTCTTGATCCCCGCTTCATCCCACATCCAGGCTCGGATCCTGGAAGCGGCTCAGGTCCAGCGGGCGGGTATACGCCCGCAGGGTCTTTTCCCGCTCCAGGTTGAAAAAGAACTCGAAGTAGGTCATCACCAGCTCGCGCAGGCTGCGGTGCACCGGCTCGCGGTATCGCAGGGCCGGGTAGTTCGACTTGGCCAGCGTGCCCCACCTGCCACCCGACTGGAACAACGCCAATACGTGGTCGTCATCCGAGCCGGGCGCCGGGACCAGGTCCAGGATCAGCGGGCGGAAGCCGATCCGCCAGAGCGCCAGGGCCGCGCAGATGCCGCCGTCCAGGCAGTGCGCCTGCCCGTCCGTCATCACCCGCAGCGGCGAGCGGTCCAGTTCCTCGGCCTTATACGGGAGGCTGTCCAGGTAAGCCTGCACGTCGACCGGATTTTTCAAACTCCGGAAAACCTTGCGCAGCTCCTGCGGCAGGCGGCGCTCGAATTCAGCGATTGCGTCCATCAGTTTCCTTTTTTACAACCCTTCCATAAATCGGAGCGAGAGAAAAAAATGATATGACGAGCGCAGCTCGTCATATCATTTTTTCGGTTATTCTATTTAGAGGTTGACTGGCGCGGCCAGCAGGGCCGCCATCAGCTTGACGGAGTTCTGCACATCCTCATAATCCACCATCTCGGAGGGGGTATGCACGTAGCGGCACGGCACCGACAGGCAGCCGGACGGCACGCCCGAGCGCGTCATCTGGATCGCGCGTGGCGTCCGTGGTGCCGCCTTCGAGCACCTCGCGCTGGTAGGGGATGCGCTTCTTTTCGGCCGTGGAACACATCCATTCCACCACGCGCGGGTCGGCCAGCATGCCCGAGTCCTTGACCTTGACCGCCGGGCCCTTGCCCAGGCTGACCGCCATGGGCGGGTCCTTGGGAGTGTCGCCGGTCAGCGTGACGTCCACCGCCAGGCCGATCTCCGGGTCGATCCCGTAGGCGGATGTGCCGGCCCCGCGTGTGCCGACTTCCTCCTGGGTGGTGAAGACGAAATACAGCTCGTGCGGGCTGGTTTTCAAGCGTCCGCAGGGTCTCGATCAAGACCGCGCAGCCGATGCGGTCGTCCATCGACTTGGCCACCAGGCGCCCGCCCAGGTCCAGGAAGGGCCGCTCGAAGGCCGCCACATCCCCGACCTTGACCGGGCAATCCCTGGCGCTGGTCGCGCCGATATCGATGTAACACTCGCGCAGGCCGGGCAGTTTGTCGACATGCCAGTACTTTTCCATCCCGATCACCCCCTGCGTGCCGTTGCCGAAGTGCACCCGTCCGCTCAACATGGTGTGCGGCAGGACTCCGCCGACGCTGGTAAAGCGGATGAAGCCGTTCTCGTCGATATGCGTGACCATCAGGCCGATCTCGTCCATGTGGGCGGCCAGCATGATGCGCTTGCCGTTTTTGCCTTTGGTGCCTTTGCGGACGATCAGATTGCCCAGGGCGTCCACACGCACTTCGTCAGCCAGCGCTTCCACTTCGGAGCGGATCACCTCCCGGATGGCAGATTCGGAGCCGGAAGGGCTGAATGTTTCGGTCAGTTTCTGGATAAGTTTTTTCATATTTTCACCAAGGAATGAATTTCAATGGATGTAGTCCCGCTCAGACTTCAGGATTTCCGGAGTGAGCCGGGCCAGGGCGGCCTGCAGCAGCGCCAGGCTGTTCTTCCAGTCCTCGAGCCGGGCGATCGAGATGGCCGAATGGGTGTAGCGGTGCGGCACCGAGACCGTGACGCTCGGCACACCGCTGCGCGTCCTGTGGATGGCCCCGGCGTCCGTCCCGCCGCCGCCCGGCTGGCGCAGCTGGTAGGGGATCTTCTCCGCCTCGGCCGTTTCGACCAGCCAGCGCACCAGGCGCGGGTCCGAATAGGTGGAGCCATCTGCGACGTAGATGGCCGGGCCGGAACCGAGTTTCGTATTATAAGCGGTGTTCTCTTCGCCCTCCCAATCCGGCAGGTCATTGGCAGGCGTGGAGTCCAGGGCGATGCCGATATCCGGATTGAAGGCGTAGGCGGCCACTTTGGCCCCGCGCAGGCCGATCTCCTCCTGGACGGTGAAGGCCGCCAGCAGGTCGATACCCTGCCGGAGCGTGCTTGAGCAGTTCGATCAGCGTGACCACCCCCAGGCGGTTGTCGAGCGCCTTGGCCATCAGCGAGGGGCCGCTGCGCTGGAAGCGTGTGGCGAAGACCGCCCGGTCGCCCAGCTTGACCTTGCTGGTCCGTCCCGGGCCGACGTCGATGCGCAGTGCATCCAGCGGGATCTTCTGCTGGCGCTCCTCGCGCGTGGTCAGGTGGATCGGGCGGGCTCCGATCACGCCGGGGATGTGCTCCCGTGCCGATCAGCACGGCCTTTCCGGGCAGCTGGCGCACGTCCAGGCCGCCGACGGTCTCGAAGCGGAACAGGCCCTCGCCCTCGTCGGCCACCAGCATGAAGCCGACTTCGTCCATGTGGGCAGACAGCATCACGCGGACAGGCTGTTTCGCCGGCGCCTTTTTTCGTGGCCAGCACGTTGCCGAGCGCGTCCACCCGGACCTCGTCCGCGTGGCCTTTGATCTCGTCCAGCACGATGGCGCGCACTTCGCCCTCATCGCCGGAGACGGCGCTGGCGTTGCAAAGTTTTTCGAGCAGTTTCAGTTGAGCATTTCCGATTGTAGGCATCGTTCCTCAGTCAAAATTGGTGACGGGTTACGAGTATGAGTAACGAATTTGACCTTCTATTACCTAATACCTGATTACTCTATTCCCTTATCTCTTATTTATCCCAAACGATTTTTTCCATGAAGTCCGCTCCCAGACTGGCGATGAACTCGGCCAGCAGGCGCCCGGCGCGCTGGATATCCTTGACCGCCACCAGTTCGACCGGCGTGTGCATGTAGCGCAGCGGGATGCCGATCACCATGGTCGGGATGCCCTCCGCCGCCACCTGCGTGGCCCAACCATCCGTGCCGGAATGAGCGGGAGTATATTCGAGTGCGTAGGGGATCTCGAGCCGGTCGGCCAGTTCCTGCATGGTCTTGTGCAAGGCCGGGTGCATGTTGGCGCCCATGACGATGGTCGGGCCCTTGCCAAGCGGGAAGGTGCCCCAATCCGGCCCACCCGGACCTTTGGCGAAGGTCACATCCACCACCAACGCCAGGCTGGGGCGCAGTTCGAAGGCCGAACCGGCCGCCCCGAGCGCGCCGACTTCCTCCTGCGAGCTGGCGACCGCCCAGACATCCCAACTGTGCGGCCGTGACTGCAGTTCCTCCAGGCAGACCGTCAGCGCGGCCACCGAGGCGCGGTTATCCAGCGAATGGCCGGAAAGCGTCTCGCCGCTCAACTCCACCGGCGCCTGGGCGAACGAGACCACGTCGCCGACCCGTACCAGATCCGCCACCGTGCGTGGCAGGAGTCCGGTATCGATGAACAGGTGCGCCAGCGGCACCGGGCCTTCCCGCTCTTCTTCGGGCAGGAGTTGGGCCGAGGGCTGGACGACCACACCCGGCAGGGGCGAACTGGCGTTCTTCCCACTGGCGCCTGTGCCGCTGGTGCTTTTTCCGGTGGCAAATACGTTTACCGGCGTTCCGGGCAGGACGCGTGCATCCACGCCGCCGACCTGGGTGACGCGCAGGAAGCCTTCCGTGATTCCGGTGACCATCAGGCCGATGCTGTCCATGTGCGTGGAGATCATCACCGACGGGCGCGGTTCCTTGCCTGTGCCGCGTCTCAGTCCATGCAGCGAACCAACTTTGCCCCGGCTGAGTTCGTGGACCAGTGGCTGCCATTTATCGGCGATGATTTTGGCGGCCGGGTCCTCGTAGCCTGAAAGGCCGGGGGCGGAGAGCAGGTCTTTGAGAAAGGGGAGCAGGTCAGTCATGGGTTTTTTAGTCAGCCTCGATTTATAGAGTTGGAACAGGCGAAGGAGTTTCAGTTGGGAGCGGAGTATCCGTAGCGGTCGGTGTTGGAGGGGGTGGTAGTGTGGGCGTCTGGGTTGGCGGCGGCGCCAGGGTTGGCGTATTGGTCGGAGGATTGGTGGGAGTCTGGCTGGGCGTATTGGTGGGGGCGAGGGTAATGGTGGGGGTTTCGGTGGGAGTGAGCGATGGTGTGCTGGTGGAGCTGGGTAAACTGGTCAGGGTTGCGGTCCAGCTGGGTGTTAGCGTTATCGTGGCGGTTGGCGTACCAGTCGGAGTGAAGGTCTCGGACGGTGTGGGCGTCTCGGTCGGCGCGTTGTGAACGGGTGCAAGTTGCATCACGATCACCCCCAGACAATAGCAGGGGATGGTCGCCAGGATGACGGCAGCCAGGGTCAAACGGGTGCGGTTGCGCCTGGAGGCATTCGTGAACATTTGGATATGATACCATCCGCCGGAGAGATGGGCAAGCACCTTGGGCCTGCAATGATAAAATAGAATCATGATTCCTCTGCATCTCAAACTCTCCGGCTTCCTTTCCTACCGCGACCCGGTCGACCTGGATTTCAGCGGCTTCGACCTGGCCTGCATCTCCGGCTCGAACGGCGCCGGCAAATCCTCCCTGTTGGACGCCATCACCTGGGCGCTCTTCGGCCAGGCGCGTAAGCGCGACGAGGCGGTCGTCAACCTGCAATCCAAGGCAGCCGAGGTGGCCTTCACCTTTGCCTATGAGACGAACGTCTACCGCGTCATCCGGTCGCTGGCGCGTGGCAAGACCACCACGCTGGAATTCCAGATCCAGCAGCCCGTTGAGGTTGGCCAGCCCGTAGAATGGCGGCCGCTGACCGAACGGACCGGGCGGGATACCCAGGCGCGCATCGAGCAGATCCTGCGGCTGGACTACGATACTTTCGTCAACGTATCCTTCTTCCTGCAGGGCCGGGCCGACCAGTTTGCCCAGCAGCCGCCCACCCGCCGCAAGGAGATCCTGGGAGCCATCCTCGGGCTGGAAGCCTGGGAGATCTACCGGGAACGCGCCGCCGAACGCCGTAAAGGGATCGAACACGACGCTCGATTCGGTGGACGGGCGCGTGGCCGAGATCGACGCCGAGCTGGGTGAGGAAGAATCCCGCAAGCTGCACCTGGCCGAGCTGGAAAGTCAGCTCCGGGGACTGGCAGCCAGCCGCAAGGTGCAGGAGACGGTGCTGGCGAATGCCAAGCAGGTGCGGGCGGCCCTGGACAAACAACGCGAGCTGGTCCGCAAACTGGGCGAGGCCCTGGAACGCGCCCAGGCCAGTCTGAGCGGCTCCCAGGCGCGGCTGGCTGTTAAAGAAACCGAGCGCAGCAGTCACGCGGACCTGGTCAGGCGCGCCGCTGAAGTGGAAGCCGCCTACACTGCCTTGCGGGAGGCCCGCCTCGATCTGGAAAAATGGGAGCAGGTGGCCGACCGCTTCCGGGAGCATGACCAGCAGCGCCAGCCGCTGGTGCGCGTGATCGAGACGGAACGCGCCCGGCTGGAGCAGGAAAGGACCGGTCTGGAGGTGCAACGTAAGACGCTCGATAACCAGGCCGCCGCGGCGATTGGATACCAGAAAGAATTGGCCGCCGCAAAAAAGGCGCTGGAACTGGCCGAGGTCAGCCTGACCGAACGCAGCCGGCTGGAAAAACAGATCCAGGAGAGCCGTGAAAAACAGGCCGGACTGCGTGCCGAGAATGCCGGTCTGAAGACCGAGATGGATGAGTTCAAGAGTCGCATTGAAAAACTAACTGCAGCAGAAGGGGCAGTCTGCCCGCTGTGCGGACAATCGCTCAGCGATGAACATCGTCAGTCCACGCTGGACCAGCTCAATCTGCAAGGCAGGCAGTTGGGTGACCGCTATCGCCTCAACCAATCCACCATGGAAGAACTGGCCGGTCAGGTCAGGGAATCCGAAACGCAATTAACCGGGTACGCCACTGCCGATGCCGATCGCTTGAGCGCCTCCAGCACCCTCAGCCAGATGACCGAACGGCTGGAGAGCTACCATAAGCAATCCGGTGAATGGGAGCAGAACAGCGCCAAACGACTGGCGGAAGTAACGAAACTGCTCGAAAAGGAAAAATTCGCCACCGAGGCCCGCAAGAGACTGGCCAGCGTGGATAAGGAACTGGCGGCGCTTGGTTATGATGCCGCCGCCCACGATGCCGCCCGCCGGGCCGAGGTGCAGGCGCGTCCCGCCGAGGCCGAGTACCGCGAGCTCGAATCGGCGCGTGCCGCCCTCAAGCCGCTTGATGATGAAATTGCCAACCTGGGAAGCACCATCGCCAGCCAGCAGGCAGCAGTCTCCGCGCAGCAGGTGGAATACGACCAAACGTTCAAAGCGTTGTCCGACTCCGAAGACCAGGCGCCCGACCTGGACGCGGCCGAACAAAGCCTGTTCGACCTGCAGGAACGCGAGAATCAGTTGAACCAGGAGGTTGGGCGCGCGCGCCAGAAGGTGACGGTGCTGGACGACCTGCGCAGGCGTAAGAAAAAACTGGAGACGGAACGCGGCGAGCTGGGGCTGCTGATCGGGCGTTACAAGGCCCTGGAGCGCGCCTTCGGCAAGGATGGGGTGCCGGCGCTGCTGATCGAGCAGGCTTTGCCCGAGATCGAGATGAAAGCCAACGAGATCCTGGGCCGCTTGAGCGACGACAGCATGCACCTGCATTTCGAGACCCAGGCCAGATATAAGGATGAGAAACGCAAGGATCTGCGCGAGACGCTCGAGATCCAGGTCAGTGATGGGGCCGGGCTGCGTGATTATGAAATGTATTCCGGCGGGGAAGCCTTCCGGGTCAACTTTGCCATCCGGCTGGCGCTTTCGGAGGTGCTGGCCCAGCGCAAGGGGGCGCGCCTGCAAATGCTGGTCATCGACGAGGGCTTCGGTTCACAGGACACCCTCGGCCGCCAGCGCCTGATCCAGGCCATCAATGCGGTCAAAGGCGATTTTGCGAAGATCCTGGTCATCACGCACCTGGAGGAATTGAAGGATGCCTTCCCCACGCGCATCGAGGTGGAGAAGACGGAAAATGGGTCATCTGTCATGGTGATATAAAAAATGATTCCCCAACAACGCGGCCACGTTCTCCGGGAAGATACAAATCCATACGAAGTCAACGATGTTTGAGTTCGTATTTTACGTTTTTCGTTTTACGTTTTAATAGTTTGGTACTATGCTCATCCTCATCATTTCGACAATAGTTTGCGTTGCTGGAATTGCCATCGTGACGGTGTTGCACAACCAGCCTGGAATGGACATGGTTGTCCGGCCTGTAGCAGCCCCGGCCGAGGCGCCCCTGATCTCGGTGATCGTCCCGGCACGCGATGAAGAGCGCAACATCCGCCGCTGTGTGGAAGCCTTGTTGGCCCAATCCTATCCCAATTTCGAGTTGATCGTCCTGGATGACCGCTCGACGGATGCCACTCCGGCAATCCTGGCTGAACTCGCCCGGCGTGACGAGCGCCTGCATATCCTGCGAGGCGAGGAACTGCCGCCCGGTTGGGCCGGGAAGCCGCATGCCCTTTCCCAGGCAGCTGGAAAGGCGCGCGGCGAGTGGCTGTGCTTCGTGGACGCGGATACATTTGCTTCACCACAGGCGCTGGCATCCGTTTATGCCGCGGCCAGGGAAAGCTCGGCCGGCCTGTTCAGCATTTTTACCCGGCAGGAACTCGGTTCCTTCTGGGAAAAGGTGGTCCTGCCGCTCGTCTTTACAGGGTTGTCGGTGGGGTTTGCTCCCCGTAAAGTCAATGACCCGGACAGACCGGATGCGATTGCCAACGGCCAGTTCATTTTCATCCAAAGCAGGGTCTATCAGGCGCTGGGCGGACATGCGGCCATCAAGGCTTCCATCGTCGAAGATCGGGACCTGGCTACGCTTGTCAAACACTCCGGCTACCGCCTGGTGGTGGCGGACGGGCAGGCGGTCGCCAGCACGCGTATGTACACGAGCCTGCCGGAGATGTGGGAAGGCTGGACGAAAAATATCTTCCTGGGCTTGAAAGACCGGCCCGGCCTGCTACTGCTGGGAGCGTTTGGAGCCTTCGTGTCCGTTTTCGCGGCCCTGCTGCTCCCGCTCTGGCTGCTGGGTGGCCTGGTCTGGTGGTTTGCGGGAGGAGCTGCGCTCGCGGTTGCTGTGGCGGTTGAGGCGGCAGTCCTGTGGGGATGCCTGGTGTTCTGGCGGGTACGGGTCTGCCGGAATATGGGCATCTCCGCCGGATATGCCCTGACCGCCCCGCTGGGCGCAGGCGTTTTTGCCGCCATGATGTTCGCCTCCGCCTGGAAGGTTTTATCCAGGCGGGGCGTTACCTGGAAGGGCCGGCGCTATACGACATACCCAAACCATTAAGCCATGCTTAGCCGGATGTAAATTTATTGTAAAAATTTGGTCTATCGCCAAATCTCTGACGGCTTCCAGGCAACCTGACCGGCTGCATCCAGCCAACGCGTAGCCGCCAGGGAAATGTTGACAGAGGCCAGGCGTACGGTCCTGCGAAGGATGTTTTTTGATAGCCCCTGAGAGCGGTATCGGGTAAAATCCAACCAGCAAACTCATGCAACAACAGATTTTCTGTGCAAGCCAAAGAGGTTCTCCATGCGACCAGTTGCCATAATCGGCATCGGACAGACCATTGTTGACGAACAGTGGGAGAAATCAATCCGCGACATAGCTGCCGATGCGGTTCTGCAGGCCCTGCATGACGCCGGGCGCGAGGCTGCCGAGGGAGTCTTCGTCGGTAACATGATGTCCGGCATCATCAACAGCCAGGGCAACCTCGGTCCTCTCGTGGCGGACTGGTCCGGTCAGCGTGGCGGTGACGCGGTTAAAGTGGAAGCAGCCTGTGCATCCGGCGCAGCGGCCTTCCGGTCCGGGTTGATGGCGGTCGCTTCAGGGGAATTGGGATCGGCCCTGGTGGTCGGCGTCGAAAAAATGACCGATCGCACCCCCCACGAGGTCACTGCGGCCCTCGCAACGGCTTCAGATGCCGATTACGAATTGGATATGGGTGTCTCTTTTGTCGGTCTGAATGCCATGATCATGCGCCGTTATATGTATGAGTACGGCTGGAAACATGCCGACTTTGCACCGTTTGCAATTAACGCGCATGCCAACGCCGTGCACAACCCGTATGCGCGCCTGCGCCACAAGATCACGCTGGAGGATTTTGAGAAATCCGCCATGATCGCGACTCCGATCAACTTGATGGATGCTTCACCGATCGGGGATGGCGCGGCGGCCGTCTACCTTGTCCCGGCCGAGGAAGTGGCTGCCGGAGCCCGTATTCGTGTTGCCGCTTCGGCTTCCGCCACCGACACGATCGCCATCCACGACCGGCGTGAAGCGCTCTTCCTGAGCGCGGCCTATAAATCGGTGCAGGAAGCCTACCGGCAGGCCGGGGTCGGACCCGAAGATATCGATGTATTCGAACTCCATGACGCCTTCACCATCATGTCAGCATTGTCGCTGGAAGCCTGTGGATTCGCCGAGCGCGGCAAGGGCGTGCAGCTTGGCCTGGAGGGTGAGATCGCTCCATCCGGCCGGATCCCGCTGACGACGCGTGGAGGTCTCAAGGCGCGCGGACACCCCGTCGGCGCGACAGGGGTTTACCAGATCGTCGAGGTGGCGCAGCAACTGCGCGGCGAGTGCGGCGAGACCCAGGTCCCGGAAGCGCACATTGGCATGGCACAGAACATCGGCGGCAGCGGGGCTACGATCATTACGCATATTCTGCAGAAAGGGTAATTTTCTTTATTGCTTATTAAGCTTTCCTGCGTTATGATACAGGCAGGAAAATATGTGTCCCGCATGTACGCCGGAGCAGGCCTTATTTGTTGCATGGTTCCACAAGTAAGGAAGTACATATGACAGCAGAAAAAAGAAGAATACAGCGCAGGAATGTGACCTACTACATAAATGTAAATGAAGCGGGTACATCCCGTACATTGGGCGTCCTGATGGATATCAGTCCGGGAGGGTTTAGATTGGATAGTCGGGACCAAATTCCCGAAGGGATCGTCAGGAATTTTTGCGTCGATCTGCCAAACAATGTTGCGCCTCAGTCTGCCCGGACGTTTACCGGTCGCAGCAAATGGTGTCGACCCGATTATATTGATCCGACCACATACAATGTCGGTTTTGAGTTTATCAATATTTCAAAGAGTAATGCTGGTCTTTTTCAACAGATTTATGAAAATTATGGATCGAAATCCGGGGATAGCACAAGAAATAATAACGACTATTTGTGGAGATAAGTCGTTTATCAAAAGCGAGAAATGATCAGCACGTGGAAGCAATGGATCCAGAACGGACGCTTGGGCGTCCGTTTTTTTTATGAAAAGATCCTGCACCTCCTTTGAGAAAGTCCAGGTTTCTGATGTTTTCCCTCTTGAAAACCACCTATGAATTCGTGGTAATATGACAAAAGAAACCCAAATACTCTTATTGTATTGTGGAGTGGGTGACAAAAAAACACGGCATCCCGGTTCCATTCCACCCACTCTCGAAACAGGCAGTCCGGTGCATCTGGATTGTGGACACGAAAGGAGAATCATAATATGGATACCAGCCTGCTTAAAGTCCCGTATGTAAGTCAAAAGGCGCCTGGAGCAAACCAACATAACAACGATTGCGGCGCGGCTTGCATGTCCATGGTGCTTAAGGCGTTCAACCTCGCCATTGACGTGCCAGTGGATGAACTCTTTAATTTGATCGAACCGACCGGCAATATTGGGTTGGGTGCCCGGGATATGGCGGCAAAAATGGTGGATCTGGGATTGAATGCATCCTGGATAAACTTCCCGTCGCAGGCCGCATTATTTGAGACTCTCCAGGCGGGCAAACCTGTCATTGCCCTGATCCATTACGAGCCATTGGTCAAAAATGGATTTTCCGAGTTTAAAAATTTCGTCGACGCTCATTATGTCGTCCTCACGGGGATGGATATCGCCAAAGTCTTTTTGCAGGATCCGGACAGGGACGATGGAAAGACGATTACGGCTGTCCCGATCGAGGTCTTCTGGGAGGCCTGGGCGCAATGCCCGTGTGATGATGGCAATCCTCCCTTTATGGGGATAGTCCCTGACAGCCCCATAATAGACCTATCCAGTGGCCGACAACCAGTAGGCGCAGGCAGGTATATCTCGCTCGTGAATGGCGCCAATGTGCATGCAGAGCCAAGCGAAGCATCGTCCCCGTTTCCACCCTTTGTTATCTGGAAATGCCCCGCGCCCGAATTGACAGTAGTGACGGTCACGACCATCAAAAATGGCTACGGTCACCTGCTGGAGGGAGGCTGGGTCAGTATGGATTTATTTAAACGAGAAGACGGCTAACGCAGCAATCCCATAATATTATCGGGTTACGCTAAATAGTTCGCAGATGACAGGCGAGCTATCTTTTTGCTTGGAGCAAAATAATGATTTGGAGCGGTAGTAAATAGTAGTAATTAGACCTTATTTATGATATAATATCCTTATTCTATAAGGAGCATGCCATGCTAGCTGAACGACGGAAGCTGGATCGAAAGGACGCGTTCTATTACATAACGGTCTCTGATGCCATTACAAACCAGCCGCGTGGAATTATGACTGAAATAAGCCTGACAGGTTTCAAACTGGATAGTCAGGTGCCAATTCCAAACGGCAAGGTGGATTCCTTCCGTCTCGACCTTACCAACGAGATTGCCCGGAAGGCCTTCATTGTTTTTTACGCGCGCAGCAAATGGTGCCAGCGCGATCCCATCGATCCATCAATTTATAATGTTGGTTATGAGATTGTCAATATCTCGGCGGATGACGCACCGATCTACCAACGCGTCTTCGAAAAATACGGGTCATCAACATTTGATTATCGGGTAAACAACGGGAACTATCTGTGGAGATGATCCTCCAAAACGAGCATAAATCCCAAACGGGCGTATAAACCGCCCGTTTTTTATTGTACAATAGCATTACTCATGCGACTCAAATTCACCCGCTTCCTTATCCGCATCCTGCTGCGCCTGTTGACGCACGTCGAAGTGCATGGCAAGGAAAACATCCCCGACAGTCTTGAGACTGGCAATTTTGTCATTGCATCCAACCACTTGGGACTGGTGGACGCGTTCCTGCCATTCCACATTCTTGACCATAACAACCTGGTCCTTCTGGTGGGCGAGAAATGGGGAAAAATGGCGATCATGCGCTGGCTGGGGCGCCAGTTGAATTTTATATTTGTGGATCGTTTCAACCCGGACATCAAGGCCATCCGGGCGGTCATGACCCGCATGAAAAAGGGCGAAGTGCTGGTCATCACGCCCGAGGGAACGTGCTCGAAGGTCGGTCACCTGATCGAGGGCAAACCGGGGGTCAGTTACCTGGCGGCAAAAATGGAATTCCCGCTGGTGCCGGTTGGGATCTCAGGCACGTTTGACGAGACCTTTTTTCCGCAATTGAAGCGTCTACGCCGCCCGCACATAAAAGTTAACATCGGTTCGGCGTTCAACCTGCCGCCACTTCCAAGCGAGGGCCAGGGTCGCGACGAGGCGCTTAAAGCCGATACCGACGAGATCATGTGCCGGATCGCCGCGCTTCTGCCGGAAGAAAACCGCGGCTTCTATGCGGACTACCCCAGGCTGAAAGAATTGTTGGGGATCGAAAAGGGACCAGAAGCGCCATAAGCATTCGAATCACCAGATGTACCAGAAGTACCAGAAGCACCAAAAGAACCGGAAGAAGGATCTGGTTTTTTTAATCTATTGAAAGGTGGGAAAGAATTTTGTATACTCATATTAGCTTTTGTATTCCCAATTCGCCAAATTGATTCCAAAACAATGTGTTTTCTTTATCTGGATGGTGAATATGGCCTCTTCAAAAGAACCAAAACTGATGTCATTGCATTGCCCGCAGTGCGGCGCTGGCCTTACCCCGGATAAGGGTGGAACTATTGTCTGCCAATACTGCGGCTCGAGCCTGATCTGGAACCGCCCGGAATCCACGCCAGGTCAGCCGCAGCCGGTCACTGCCCTGCGCGGTATGCGCTTAAAGCGGTTTACCTGCACCGATTCGCAGGGGACTGGCTTGGAATTATTCAACATGCTGCTGCCTTCCGGATGGCAGTTCGAGGGGGGCTGCCGTTGGCTCCAGGACAACCCGGGCATGCCGGCAGTGGTGGCTTTCCAAATCACTAACCCCGACGGAGCCGAGATGTTTTCGGTCTTGCCAAATATCAACCTGACCTGGAACACCAGCCCCATGGCCGGGATGGGGCACCCGATCGGTTCGCACTACTTCGGCGCAGAAGTGCGCCCGCCCATGGGCGTCGGCCAGGCTTTGCGGGAACTTGTCGTACCCCGCAACCGTTCAACGGTTGAGGGTCTTCAAGTCCTGGCAGAAGAACCCCAACCGGATCTGCCGCGCCTGGTCAAATCTGAGGCGCCGATCTCCGGAGGTTCTGCGGATGGAGGGAAACTCCGCATCCACTATTCCATCCAGGGCCGTCCTTACGATGAAGATATTTATGGCGTGGTTGAACTCTTCCGCGCCCCGATCGCATCGATGTTCGGCCCCAGTGAGATCCTGATCTGGTTTGTGGATTACCTGTTCGCGTTCCGCGCCGCTCCCGGTCTGCTGGATGCCACGATGGATCTCTACAAGGTTATGCTCGCTTCGTTCCAACTCAACCCGAATTGGTACGCGGCCTGCAAGTCAATTGCCCAATACATGGCCCAACGTCAGATCCAGCATATCCAGAATATCGGCCAAATTGGACAGATGTATGCCCAGACCGGGAGCCAGATGCGGCAGCAGAGCCTGAACGACTGGTATGCGCGCCAGCAGACTTACGACCGGCTTTCGACCGACTGGAGCCGTGAAATCCGTGGTGTGGACGCCTTTTTCGACCCTCACCGCCAGGAAGTGGTGGAGCTGCCCTGCGGTTACGGCCAGGCCTGGGCGAACAACCTGGGTGAATATATTCTCTCCGGGGACCCCAATTTCAACCCCAATCTTGACTCCAACCTGCACTGGGAGCCCATGCAGCAGAAATGAAAATGAAGTGGTGCTTTGGATCGCAGCGCCTCTGCCGGTGGAAAACTGCGCCTGCTGAATCGACAGACCAGGGGGAGCACGCTTTTGAATAAATGACCTTCAAGACAGCATCATTTGGCTTATCAGGGGGTTTATTGATTCAACCAATATGAAAAAATCCACCCATGGCATATTCCGATTCATCCTCCGCCTGATCCTCAATCTGATTGCTCGGATTGAGATGATCGGATTCGATAACCTGCCCACCAGCCAGGGTTTTGTGATCGCGGCCAACCATATCGGCCGCCTGGACGCCGCGCTGGCTTATTACGTTCTGGATCGCCCGGATATTATCATGGTGGTGGCGGAGAAGTACGAAAAATATGCTTTTCTTCGCTGGCTGGTCAGGATCACCAACGGGATGTTCATTGACCGCTACAACGCAGACATCAAAGCCATCCGTGAGACCCTGCGCCGGCTTCAGCAGGGCCAGATCCTGACCATCACCCCGGAAGGGACCCGCTCGAAAAGCGGGAACCTGATCCAGGCCAAACCGGGCGGGATCTACCTGGCCTGGAAAGCCGGTGTGCCGATCCTGCCGGTTGCCCTCACGGGCACCGAGGATGCAATTGTTAAAGACCGCCTGAAGCATTTCAAGCGTTTGAACATCAAAGCAGTCGCGGGGAAGGCGTTCATTTTGCCGCCCATCGATGGGAAAGACCGGGATACAGCCATGCAGGAATATACCGACGAGGTGATGTTCCGGATCGCGGCGCTGCTGCCGCCGGAAAGAAGGGGGTTTTATGCGGACGACCCGAGGCTGAAAGGAATGTCCACTCACTAAACCCACGGCGAGTGCCACCAGCCTGTCCTTGGTGCTTTTCCAAGTTTCATAAAATCTTGCCCGGACCTCTGCTTAGGAACTGCCCAGCCCCGCGCCGTCCCAGCCAGTTCTCTCCATCCACGATCAGCTCGCCGCGCAGGAAGACTTTTTCCGGGTAACCGGTCAATTCCCAGCCCTCGTACAGGTTGTAGTCGGTGCGCTGGGCGCTGTGCGCCACGCCATACCTGACCTTCTTTTGCGGATCCCAGAGCACCAGGTCGGCATCCGATCCCGGCAGCAGCGCGCCCTTGCGCGGGTACAGCCCGAAAATTTTGGCCGGATTGGTGCTGGTGAGCGCGACGAACTGCTGCGGCGTGAGCTTCCCGGACCCGACGCCGGTCGTCCAAAGCACCGGCAGGCGGTCACCCACACCCGGCAGGCCATTTGGGATTTTGGTGAAATCGTCCCGGCCGAGTTCCTTGCCAGGGATGGCAACCGGCTGGCCTTCATAGATGATCGGTTGCGTGCCATCGAAGAAGAACGGGCAGTGGTCCGTGCCGATGGTCTGGATCGTGCCGTCCGCCAAGCCTTCCCACAGGCGGGCGTTGTCGGCGGTTGTACGCATGGGCGGGGAGCAGACCCACTTGGCCCCATCCGGGCGGCGCAGGTCGTCCTCCGTAAAGAACAGGTACTGCGGGCAGGTCTCGCCCATCACTTTGACGCCGTGCTGGCGGGCGTAGCTCAGCATGTCCACTTCGCCGGCCACGTTCATGTGGACGATGTACAGCGGCAGCTTCCGCCTGGGCGGCCAGGGAGCAGGCCCGCAGGCTGGCTTCGACCGCGCCCCAGGCAGGCCGGGTCCTGGCGTGCCATTCGGGAGTCGTGTGACCGGCGGCCAGGGCTTCGGCAACCAGGGTTTCGATCACATCGCCGTTCTCGGCGTGCAGCATCACCAGCATGCCGTGGTCGCGCGCGATCCGCAGGGCGCGGAAGATATCGCCGTCCGAAAGGCGCAGGCGCTTGTTGTAAGCGGTGAAGGTCTTTAGCGTGGTGATGCCCATTCCGGGCAGGGACGGGATCTCGGCCGCGATGGCATCGTCGAGCTTGGTCAGGTTCATGTGGAAGGAGTAATCGATGGCGGCTTTTTCGGCTTTTTTATGCCAGGCCTCCACCGATTCATGCAGGGTGGGGAAATCAAAAGAGACGAAATCCATGACTGTGGTTGTCCCGCCAAAGGCCGCCGCCTTGTGCCCGGTGTAATGATCGTCCGAGGAGACCGTGCCGAACATCGGCAGGTCGAAGTGTGTATGCGGATCGACGCCGCCGGGAAGGATGAGTTTGCCGGAGGCGTCCACCACCTGGGCGTCCGTAACTTGCAGGTTTGTTCCGATTTGCGAGATTTTTTCTTCGTCAACGAGAATGTCGGCCGCCAAGGTCTCTTTCTCTGTAATGAGGGTGCCGTTCTTTATTAAAGTTGTCATATTCGCTCCGATGGTTCTACAGTTTTCTAAAGGTTTAAAGGTGCCAAAGGCACCAGATGCACCAGAGTTGTCATTGGTTACTTAACGAGAGATTGGATCAGGCGATGAAGCAGGAAGCCGGCTTCGCCACGCGGGGTTTCGGTCTGCTGATATTGTTCACCGGAAACGTAATTCAAGTCAGTTGAAAGGATTAGATAATATTCTACCATTCACCCTCCTTTGGCACTTTTGGCTCCATTGGCGCATATGGTGCCTCCGCTTCTCTAATCCCCAACAACGCCATCAACACTTCCGGCGGGAGGTCCACCTCCGGCAAATCGGTTTTGTAGAGCTGCTGATTGGCGGCGCGTTCGCGCAGGTTCTGCCACAGGATCTGGCGCTCATCACTCTGCACAACCAGATCGTTAAGCGTTTGCGCCTTCAGCAAGTATTCCCCGGTGGTGTAGAGAAAGGTCAGCCGCCGCCATTTATCGGCGGCTATCGGCTGGGACAGGCGTTCCAGCGGGCCAATCTGGATCTTGTAATATTCCTCCCCGGCGCGTGGATGGTCTTGTTCATCCCGCAGCAGCTCCGCCCGGGTGGTCAGTTCGTGGCCGCGTACCGGGGCAAGGTATTCGATCCGCCCGCCCAGGTCGCCAAAGGTCCCGGGTTGGTAGAAGGCCAGGGAATCCACCGCAACCACCTTGGGGGCCGTTCGGAAGGGGATGCGATACCAGCCCAGCAGGCGCGCAATTTCCAGGTCGCGTGGTTCAGGCAGAACACATACCAGGATCAAATCAGTTGGTGTGACCATGCAGCCATCCTTGCCTGGGAATCACCCGGAAACAAGGGAAGATATGGGGTACACCCCTATTTGATCCCTGAATTCGGGCAACTCCCTGATAAGCATACTTTACAATAAAACCGGGTGGGTGTCGAGAGGGTTAATCCATAGGACTGATATAATAGCGCGAATTTCCGATGAAGACACCTTCTCCAACGATCAAAGATCTTTTCCGTTTGGCGTTCTCAGCACCGGTTGTCTGGCTCTCAGAAGGCACGAATGAGCGCCCGCATTTGAACTGGGTGGTGACAAATGTTGAGGAGGCCCAGCAGGGGGATATCCTGCTGCTATCGACGGTCTCGAACGCGGCAAAAATGCTTCTGCGTGCCCGCGAACTGGGGACTGCCGCAGTCATCTTCCTGGGAGATGAATCTCCGTCAGAAAAAGTATTGCCGGAGGGCCTGGCGGTGGTTGCCATGCCCGGGCGAAACAATGCCCAGACCATCCAGAGGCTGCTGCTGACCGCCTTGATCAACCAACGCGTCGCCCTGGTCGAACAGGGTGTCCGCATCCATGTCCAGCTCTCCCAGATCGAAGCGGAAGGGAATGGCATCGCCGGATTGGTGAACGCCATGGCAGAGATCTCCGGTCGGGGCGTGGTGGTCCAGGATAAACGCCTCTCCATCCCGGCCCACCAGGCTCCCGGAGCACTAAAACGCTCCTGGAACAAGATCCTGGCTTCCCTGTCCAGCCTGGAAAGCCTGCCCGAATCCTTGCGGGACCGAAAATTGGCTGCCCTGCATGCTGTAACGGTCGAACAGAACCTGGCGGATGGCTTCACCCGCCTGGTGGCGCCCATCACGGTGGGAGGCATGGCACGCGGTTATTTGTCCCTGATCGGAGCGGCGGGTACATTGGACGCCCTCGACAGCCTGGTGGTGGAGCAGGGGGCCCTGGTCTGCGCGGTGGAAATGTCGCGTACCAAGGCCGTCCGGGAGGCCGAGAAGCGCCTGAAAGGCGACCTGCTGAATGCGCTCCTGCAGGAGAACCTGAGTCCGCAGGACGCGCAGCTGTGGGCCCAGAACATGGGCCTGGACCTTTCCGAGGCGCATATTGCCATGCGCTTCGCCTGGCTGGGAGCCAGCCCGCCCTCACGCCGCCGCCTGGAGACCCTGATCAGCGGCGAAGTGACCCGCCTGGGGTTGAAAGTGATCGTCAACCCAATGGGTTCGGAGATCGTCTGTTTCTGCCAGCTGCCGCGCGGGCTGCGCCAGCCGGATATGGCCCTGCAGTTGGCCCAGGCCGTGCTGGACCAGGGCGGGCGTGAATATTCAGATACGCTGGTGCTGTGTGGATTGGGGGCGCCCTCCAATGACATCAGTGAATGGCGTTCGTCCTTCCGGCAGGCCGGCCAGGCCCTGGAATTGAGCCGCCGCTTCCGCGAACAGAAACCGCTCTATTTCCCGGATCTCTCCGTCTACCGCTTGCTGATCCAGCTCGAGAACAGTCCCGAATTGATCGCTTTCCAGGAGGAAATGCTGGGCGCCCTGCTGGCTTCGGATGGAGCGCGCGAACTGATCCACACCCTGCAGGTTTATTTTGAGCATAACGGCAACCTGTCCCAGGCGGCCGAGGCGTTGTTCGTCCACCGCAATACCCTGATCTACCGCATGGAACGCATCGCCAACCTGACCGGCGCCAACCTGGACGATCCCGAGATCCGCCTGGCCATGCAGCTGGCGCTGCACATCTTCCGGATGATGGAAAAAACCGGCCTCTGAAGTACACATTCGGGTTGCCTGTCAGGGATGCATAACGGGGCAACGCGAAAGGTAATCCAGTTCGGGGGAATTATTGAAACTTTTAGGCAAACTATATAAAAATCAACCCCTGTATTCTGGGAATACTCCCAATAGACAACCCCGTCCATTGTATATACACTTGTCTTAACAATCTGAGAATTCCATACAATGATCAAAACGATCCGCGCAACGACCACCGCTATGGGAACATCTGCCAAAAGCTTTCAGGCAGCCCTGGTCGCGTAGCAACACGCCCAAGAATTTCCCGAACCAATCGGGGGCTGCCTGAAAAAGCAGCCCCCGATTTTTATTAGTCAGGAGAAGATGACCCATGTGCAGGATGGCAGCCATAAAGTCCAAAAATCCGGTCGTCCCGGCGATGGTCTTGCGGATGATGCTGGCCATGCAGGAGGGACATGACAATTCCGGTTTTGCCATGGTGATGCAGGACCTGGGCGGCGCGTTCGCAGCTTTCAAAGACTTCCCCTTGCTGTCCATGGCCTGCACTCCCGAGGGCCTCGACCGGGTGGAAGAATATCTCGAAGAACTGGGCTTCACTCCCAAGTTCGATTACCAGCCGGATGTGGATGACCGCCCCGGCCTGGACTTTCGGAAAATGCCCATCTATGTCTTCCGCAATTATCGCTACCCCGAGAGCTATCAATGCCCGTCCCTGGGAAGAAAAGAAAAAACTCCTGGTGAATACCAGCCTGGCCCTGCGGAAATTGCTCTCCGATGGTGACCAGGGCTACGTATATTCCTTCTGGCCGGACGTGCTGACCCTGAAAGAGGTCGGCGATCCGCGTGACATTGGCACCTACTTCCAGATGTGGAACGAAGGACACTGGCTGCAGGCGCGTGTCATTTCCGCCCAATGCCGCCAAAACACCAATTACAAGATCGTCCGTTACGCCGCCCATCCGTTCTTCCTGGAAGGCTATACCCTGATGGGCAACGGCGAAGATACTTTTTACCAGAAGAACAAGGAATTCCTGAACGGGCTCCACCCGGGCTATATCGGCTTTGAATCCGACACCCAGGCTTTCCTGTACACGCTCCACTACGTTGTCGAAGCAGTTGGGCTGGCCGCTGAATTATTACAAGCATGTCATTACACCCCTGACGTTCGAAGAGATGAAAGCCCATCCGGATGGAGCCGGTCCTGCAGCATATCCGCCAGTCCTGCCAGCATCTTGAAATAAACGGTCCGAATACGGTTGTCTTTGTCCTGCCGGATAACCAGATGGGCATCGTCGCGGATGCCAAAAAACTGCGCCCGTTGGTGGTGGGTTCACAGGATGACCTGGTGGCAGTCGCCTCGGAGGTGTGCGGGATCAATATGGTCATCCCGGACCGCGACTATACCAGTGACATTTATCCCGGGGAACGCGAAACGGTCATCATCAACAACCGCCTGGAGGTGCAGCAATGGCTCCAATAAACCGTCCGGTCCAGCTTAAGGTCGACGAGATCCAACCCTACAAAAGTGGAAAGGATGCCGGCCAGAATACCAGACCGCCCCATGACCGTTTCACCGGCCATCGGTTTCCAGGAACAATCTTACAGCCCGGTGCGTGCGCCCCTGGCGCCCCCCGTCTATGTTAACAAACCTCATCCGACGGACTTCCCCTGGAATATCCAATGGAATGCAGAGTACGTGCATCCGCTGCGGCGCCTGTGTGGCTGCCTGCACCTTTGGATCGATCGAACCGCACCTGATGCGGCAGGGACAGACCGTCAGCGTGGGTAATTTCCCAACCCCCGTGGCGAACTACCAGGTTGTCATGGCCATCCGGCAGGTCCCGGATTCAAAACTGGCCTGCCGGGGTTGCAGTATGTGTGAAAGGGTCTGCCCGACCAATTCGATCCATCCGGTGCTGAATGACCAGAACCGCTTTCCGCTGGTTGCCCGGCGCGGCGGCACCCCGATCAAGCGCGGCGGCCGGGCCCACCATATCCCGGTGCGCGCTTTGGATTACATCAAGGTTGGCCGCATCAGCCAGATGACCGATCCGTCGCTGGATGCGGCCCGGCACACGTTCGACATGCTGACCCCGCTGGGCCGCAACCTGCCGGCCAACGAACTCCCATTCAAGGTCGAGAACGGCAAACTGGTCATGCAGGGCCAGACGCCGCCCATGCACTGGATCTACCCGGTCATGATCGGGGATATGTCCATCGGCGCGCTCTCCTGGCGCATGTGGGAAGCCCTGGCGCTGGCCGTGGCTTATCTGAACGAGCAGTGCGGGATGCCGGTGCGGATGAACTCGGGCGAGGGCGGCATGCCCATGCGCCTGCTGACCTCCGAATATTTGAAATACTTCATCATCCAGATCGCCTCCGGCCATTTCGGCTGGAACCGCATCATCAAAGCCATGCCGCAGATGGTCACCGACCCGGCCGGGATCCTGATCAAGATCGGCCAGGGCGCCAAGCCCGGCGACGGCGGGCTGCTGCCCTCCCAAAAAGTGGCCCCGCACATCCAGGCCATCCGCGGCGTGCCCCAGGCCGACCTGCTCAGCCCGCCCAACCACCAGGGCCTGTACAGCATCGAGGAAAGCGTTCAGAAGATGTTCCTGAGCATGAACGCGGCCTTCAAGTTCCGCGTGCCCGTGGCGATCAAGGTCGCAGCCAGTTCCACCAGCGTGGCCGTTTACAACAACCTGATCCGCGACCCGTATCACATCGTCGGCGGTTTCTTCCTGGATGGCATCCAGGGCGGCACCGGCGCAGCCCACGAGGTCAGCATGGATCATACCGGTCATCCCATTTTGAGCAAACTGCGGGATTGCTACCTGGCGGCGGTCGAACAGGGCAGGCAGGGCCAGATCCCGCTCTTCGTGGGCGGCGGTTTCGGCGATTCGGGCGACCTGGCAGCGGATGCCTTCAAGGCCATCTGCCTGGGAGCCAGCGGCGTCTTTTCGGCCAAGATCTTCCTGCAACTGGCTGGCTGCGTGGGCAACGAGAAGGGCCGCTGCAACGCCTGCAATACCGGCAAATGCCCGGTTGGGATCTGCACGCAGGACCCGCGCCTGGTCTCCCGGCTGGATGTGGATGCGGTGGCCCAGAACATCGTGGATTACTTCCTCGCCATGGACAGCGAACTGAAAAAGCTGATGGCCCCGATCGGGAACTCCAGCCTGCCGATCGGACGCAGCGATGCGCTGATCTCGATGGACGAGCATATCGCCGAACGCTTGAAGATCGCCTACGCCTGTTAGACAATCGTCGTATAGTCCTCAGTCGAATAGTCTGATCATGTCACCGTTTTCAGGCTGGCCGGCTGCGAGCCAATTTTTTCTATAAGCCTATCAGACTCTTGACGATGAGACTTCTTTTATGAAACGTATAACCACTTTCTCGAACAATCAGCGTACTTCCACGCAGGACCTGCTCCAACAGGTCTATACCGCCCTGGCAGAGGGAGAGACGGAATTCGAGATCGACGGCTCCGGGCAGCAGGATATTGGCGGCCCGTTGTGGAACCGGCAGGGCCAGCCCTTAAAATTCATTGTCCGCAACCCCGGGCAGCGGGTCGGCTCGATGGGCATGCCCGGGACCGAGATCATCGTCGAAGGTTCGGCACCCGCGGACGTGGGCTGGCTGAATGCCGGTGCGACCATCGTTGTCAAAGGCGATGCCGGCGATACCACCGGCTACGCCGCCGCGGACGGGCTGATCTATATCGGCGGGCGGGTCGGGACACGCTCAGGCTCCATGATGAAACACGACCCGGCTTATCCGGCTCCCGAATTGTGGGTGCTCAAGAGCACCGGCTCGTTCTCGTTCGAGTTCATGGGCGGCGGGATCGCGGTGGTTTGCGGTTTGGATTGCGAGAGTCTGGCGTCCGTCATCGGAGAACGCTCCTGCGTCGGCATGGTGGGCGGCACGGTCTACGTGCGCGGCCCGGTCGGCAAACTGCCTGGCAACGTCCGGTTGGCCGAAGCAGTTGGACGAGCAGGACCGGAATTTTCTCCTGGACGGGATGCCAAAATTCCTGAAAGCGATCGAGCGCCCGGACCTGTTCGAAGAGCTCTCGAATTTCGAAGACTGGCATAAGATCCTTGCCAGGCCGCAGTCCGAAGCGAAACTATCCAGGCGCGTCATCCATGCAGGATTTCCGCCCAACCAGTGGATCGCCGGCGGGCTGTTCGGGGATGTCATCGAAGACTCCGGCAAGGTCACGCCGCTGGTCACGACCGGGGCAGACCGGGCCTATTCGCCGGTCTGGAGCAATGCCGCCTTCAACGCGCCCTGCCAGGCGGCCTGCCCGGTCGGCATCCCGACCCAGGATCGCATCAACCTGCTCCGCAAGGGCAAATTGAACGAAGCGCTGGAACTTGTCCGGCAGTACAACCCGTTCCCCGCTTCGGTCTGCGGCGCAGCCTGTCCCAATCCCTGCATGGCTGCCTGCACCCGCCAGCAGATCGATTATTCCGTCCTGATCGGCCCGCTGGGCAGGTATTCGATGGAACTTCCCACCCCGGCCGTTCCCCCGTCGACCGGCAAAAAATACGCCATCATCGGGTCGGGCGTCGGCGGTCTTTCGGCGGCCTGGCAGCTGGCCCTGCGCGGGCACAAGGTGACCATCTTCGAGCAAACCGGCAGCCTGGGCGGCAAGATGGCGCAGGCCATCCCGGATGAACGCCTGCCAAAGGATATCGTCCAGACCGAGATCCAGGCCATCCTCGACCTGGGCGTCAAAGTGGAATACAACAGCTGTGATCACGCGCGAGAAATTCGACGCCATCTATAGATCCTTCAACGGGATCGTCCTGGCCATCGGGGCGCAGGAAGCGCGCATGCCGGACTTCAAAGGCAACAAGAAGAGCCATTTCGGCGCTCAAATATCTGACCAGCTGCAAAAGCGGGAAACCTGCCGTGGACGTGAACGGCAAAGCCGTGGTTGTGATCGGCGCGGGCGACGTGGGCATGGACGTTTGCACGCATGGCCTGGCAAAAGGGCGCCGCCAGCACCACCGCCGTGGATATCCGCGAACCCGCCAGTTCCAGCCGGGAGCGGACCGGCGCGATGGCGCTCGGGACCAGGGTGCTCTGGCCGCGCGTGGTCCGTTCCTTTGAGAATGGCAGGCTGAACTTTGAAAACGGGGAATCGCTTCCGGCGGACGTGGTGATCGTCTCGATCGGCGAAGTGCCGGACAGCGACTGGATCCCGGAGATCATCGCGCGCACCAAGGGACTGTGGCTGTCGGTCAATGAATTCGGCCAGACCAGCGACCCGAAAGTGTATGCCGTCGGCGACGTGGTCAAGCCCGGCCTGCTGGCGGATGCGATCGGACAGGGACGGGTGGCGGCCCTGGCGCTGCATGCCCGCGCCACCGGCGAGGCCTTCGAACTGCCGCGCAAACAGGTCATCCCGCCGGAACGCCTGAAGCTGCTCTACTTTAATCCACGCCCCGGGCAATATCCGGCCAATCCGCTGGAAGAATCTGACCGCTGCATTTCCTGCGGCACCTGCCGGGACTGCAATATCTGTGTGTCCATTTGCGGGCAGAATGCCATCACCCGTCACGAACAGAACGATGGCAGCGTTACATTCAGCGTGGACGACAACCGCTGCATTGGCTGCGGTTTCTGCGCGGCGGCCTGTCCCAGCGGCATCTGGAGCATGCTGCCCAACCTGCTGCCCGTCAGCGAGAACGCCCTCATGCACGCCTGATCTTTAACGACTGGAATTTTTCACGCGGACTGATCACGGAGCAGACAGTCCCATTTTACGGAAGGCCGAGGACGGAGAACACAATCCGCCCCCGGTCTTCAATTTTAAAAATAAGGGCACCCTGGTTGAATTTTTGGATGGGTACCCGCAGGAGGCGATATAATCGAAGCGTGAATGCGCCGCTGCTCTTCACCCTGGCCATTACCATCCTTGCGACCGTACTGTTGATCGGGAACTGGCTGCGCCCGGACCTGGTGGCGCTGCTGGTGCTGGTCATCCTGGGGGTAAGCGGGCTGGTCAGTCCCGGAGGCTGCCCTGGCGGGTTTCAGCGGTTCCGCAGTGGTCACCATCCTGGGGATCTCCATCATCGCCGAGGGCCTGCGCCAGACCGGCGTCGCCTACCGGCTGGGCCAGCAAATGAAACGGCTGGCCGGCGCTGGGGAGGTCCGGCTGATCGTGGTCGTTATGCTGGCCGGCGCAACCCTTTCGCTCTTCATGAACAATATTGCCGCCATGGCGGTTCTGCTGCCGGCCACGCTCGGCCTGGCCCGCCAGACGCGCCGCTCGCCGGCCCGGTTGATGATGCCGCTGGCCTTTGGGGTCATTGTCGGCGGGATGGCCACCCTGTTCACCACTTCGAATATCATCGCCAGCAGCACCTTGCGGGAAGCCGGTTTGAAACCTTTTGGCGTCCTGGATTTCCTGCCGGTCGGCCTGCCATTGGTGATACTGGCGGTTCTGTACATGGTTCTGATCGGCCGTCGGATCCTTCCGAAACAGGAAAAGGTTCTCGAAACCGGCCGGATAACCCGCAGCCGGGAAGACACTCCTGGAAGCCTACCGGATCAAAGAGTCGCTCTGGGCCGTGACCATCCTGCCGGGATCGGCCATGGCAGGTCTGACCATCCTGCAGGGAGAATGGCGGACGAAGGTACGCCTGAATGTACTTGCCATCCTGCGCGGTAAGAAATATATCCCGGCGCCGGATCTCCAGCACCATCCTGCATGCAGGATGACCTGGTCATCACCCAGGGGGAACCGGACCGGAAAACGCTCGAAACTCTCGGGCTGCGCCTGGAACCGGAGCAGCCTTCCCGCTTCGAGAGCAGCGGTCAGGACGACAGTGTCGCCGAAATCGTCCTGGCTCCGCATTCCTCCCTGGCAGGGAAGAACCCTGCGGGAGGTCCATCTGCGGGAGAAGACCGGCCTGACCGTTCTGGCGCTCTGGCGCTCCGGCAAACCGATCCATATCGGGTTTGCCAGCCTGCCGCTGCGCGTGGGGGATGGGCTTCTGGTACAGGGGACCGTTGCCCGGCTGCGCCTGCTGCACCAGGAGCGGGATTTCATCATCCTGGACGAGGATCCGGAAGCCATCGCCCGGCCCCGCCGGGCCGCGCCGGCAATCCTGATCGGCCTGGCAGCCCTGGCGGTCGCCATCACCGGCTGGCTGCCGATTGCCCTGGTCAGCCTGGCCGGAGCGCTTGCCATGCTGCTGACCGGCTGTCTGAGCCTGGATCAGGCCTATGCCTCGATCGACTGGAAGTCCATTTTCCTGATCGCCGGGATGTGGCCGCTCAGCACGGCCATCCAGAACAGCGGCCTGAGTAACGCCCTGGTGAAGGGATTGCTGGGTATGGCCGGTCATGCCGGACTCATCCTGCTGGTGGTGTTGTTGCTGCTCGTGACGATGCTATTGACCAATATCATGGCCGGTCAGGCGGCTGCACCGATCATCCTGGCCCCCATCGGCCTGTCGCCTCGCCAGGGCCACCGGGGCAGACCCGCGCATGCTGCTGATGGCGATCGCCCTGGGCTGCTCGCTGGCATTTCTCACCCCGCTCGGACACCCGGTCAATGTGATCGCCATGAGTTCGGGCAACTATACCTTCAAGGATTTCCTGCGGGTGGGTTGGCCGCTGACGGCTGCTGGTGTTCCTTGGAATCCTGCTGGGACTGCACTTCTTCTGGGGGTCTGTGACCCTAACCGTTTTTCTTTTCCCGGTCCAGCCAGAGCTCGCGGTACTTGCGGTTCCAGTCGATCAGGAAGCGCAAGGCCACCACCACGCCGACCGCCGCGGCGATCCATAACAGCGGGCCGCGCAGCCCGATCAGCCAGAACAGGGGCGCGATCAGGATGCCGGTGATCACGCTGGCACGCGCGCTGTGGCGCAGGATCAGGGTCAGCAGTCCGAGCACGGCATAGGTAATAAAGATGGCGAATGGGAAGGCTGCCAGCATGCCGCCGTTGGCCGGCGCCAGGCCCATGCCGCCGCGGAAACCGGCGAAGACCGGCCAGCAGTGCCCGACGACCGCCAGGGCAGCCGTCAACGCGGCGATCCAGGCGGCCGGGGCGTAATGCAGCGCCAGCCAGGTGGGCGCAAAGCCCTTGGCCACGTCCAGGATGAAGACCAGCGCCCCCGGCAGGAAACCCGCCTGGCGGATGGTGTTGGTGGTGGTGGCATGACCGGAGCCGGCATCGCGCACATCCACGCCCTTGACCAGGCGCGTGATCCAGATGGCGAACGGCAGCGAGCCGCATAGATACCCCAACAGTCCCAAATCCGATGGCGTACAGGAATATTTGCATAATGTCAAGAATGTTTAACACGAAGGCCACCAGGTATCACCAAGGGAAAAAGAACACGAAGGAATACTTTTTAGTCTTCCTTCGTGATCCTTTGTGGCCTTGTATAATCTTTCTACCTCAGTTCAACCCGACCTCGGCGTTGAACTCTTCGATCAACGCATCGATCTCCGGCACCTGCTTCTGGACATCCGTCCAGTAATCCGGCTCCTGCCACATGGCCTGGATCTCGGCGTAGGTCTTGCCCTGCTGCTCGACCCAGGTGAAATACTTCAGGTTGTGGACGCGCCGCCGGTCCGGGTAGCGCAGCTCGAGCAGGTTGTCGGTGGACTGGCCCTGCAGGTAGCGGGCGAAGTCGGCGGCGGCGTCCTTTTCGCTGTACGCGCCGAACTCGGCGTGCATCTCCTTCAGGCGGGACTGGTAGAGCTGCATCGAGTTGGTCAGGACGGTCAGGACGATATCGTTTTCGCCCAGCTCGTAATACTTGGCGAACTTGATCGCGCTCAGGACGTTCGAAATGCCCGAGAAGCCCAGCAGGTCGAGCTGTGCGATGAGCGCTTCCGGCACGCCCTGGCTGGCCAGGTATTTCCGCCCGGCCGGTTCGTTGAACAGGCGCGACAGGTTGACCACGGCGTTGTCGTCGATGGCCACCACCATGTCGGTGTTCTTGGAGTTATGGATCCACGGGACGTGCTTGTCGCCGATGCCCTCGATGCGGTGGGCGCCGAAGCCGTTCTCCAGCAGGGTCGGGCACTGCAGCGCTTCGCTGGCGACGATCTTGCTGTCGGGGAAGAGCTGCTTCATGTAATCGCCGCTGGCGATCGTGCCGGCCGAACCGGTGGCGGAGGCCATGCCGCGGTAGTGGTCTTTGGGGCCCATCAGCTGCTTGAGGACTTCTTCCATGGCATGACCGGTGACCTCGTAGTGCCACAGGTAGTTGCCGAACTCCTCGAACTGGTTGAAGATCATCAGGTCCTGGCCGGACTTGCGCAGCTCCCAGCACTTGTCGAAGATCTCCTTGACGTTCGATTCGGTGCCGGGCGTCTTGATGGTCTCGCCGGCGATCTTCTCCAGCCACTCGAAGCGTTCCCTGCTCATGCCTTCCGGCAGGATGGCGATGGAGGTGCAGCCCAGCAGGGCCGAGTCGTAGGCGCCGCCGCGGCAGAAGTTGCCGGTGGAGGGCCAGACCGCCTTCTGCGTGGTCGGGTCGAACTGGCCCGTGACCAGGCGCGGCACCAGACAGCCGAAGGCCGCCCCGACCTTGTGCGCGCCGGTGGGGAACCACTTGCCGACCAGCACGACGATGCGGGCCGGGACGCCCGTCAGGCTGGGGGGCAGCTCGAGATAGTTGACCCCGCCAAACCCGCCGCCGCTTTCCTTGGGCTCGTTGTGCCAGGTGATGCGGAACAGGTTGCGCGGGTGCACGTCCCACAGCCCGATCTTGGCCAGTTCTTCCTTCACTTTGGCAGGGACTTTGGACGGGTCCTTCATCTGGGCGTAGGTGGGGATGATGATATTCTTCTCGCGGGCGCGCTGGACGGCGCGCTTGCGGCGGTCTTTGATAACGGATAAGTCAATTGTGGTCATTTCGGGAAGCTCCTTGCGAGGAAAAGGGGAAGTTGTCTGACAACCTGGATTATATCGCAAATAAAGTAAAGAGTGGAAAGAGAAGGAAAGGAGTGTGGTTCAGAATATTCGTTTTTTGGAAAAAAAACGAACCGAAAACGAATATTTTGCCCCCCAGATGCGGGGGTTGGAGGCATCGTTCCATGAGAGTGGAGCGTATATATGGGGGTAAAAATCGCATTCGTTTGGACGGAAAAACGAATAAAACGAATACCAACCCCACCCCCGAACCCCTCCCCAAATCCTGCGGATTTGGAGAGGGGAGAGAATGAAGGGGAATTGTTTCGCGGAACAAAGGAAGGAACAATTATCCCGGCAGGATTTTTGGTAATTTGGAATTGTTCTTGAGGAACAATTCGCGGAGAGAGGTCTGGAGCATGCGGCAGTCGTTCCTCGGATCGACGGAGGAACGACTAATTCCCGGGGAGGATTTTTGGAAGGAAGGATTGGGAAACGGGCAAGCAGGCGCACAGGCTGATCCTTTCAGAGGAACAAAGGATTGAGGATTGATGATTGTTGATTGATGATTGGTGAAGGATGAGTGGGGAATGAATTGATCTCCAAAAACAAATAGAAGAACAAATGGGGGGAGGGTGAGGAATTTTGATCCTGTATTGTCAGTGGATGACCGGTCAGCGTAATTAAGGTGCCTTAAATTCCATTTTTCGCGGAACGAACGGAGGCGGGTGAATAGAGAACAGAGAGTAGAGAGCAGCAGGAAGGGAAGGGGCAGCACGGCAGGTGTTTCTCCGGTTGGAAAGAAAAGGCAGAAAAACAGGGTCAGTGAATATTAGCACAAATATTCTAATTGCGATAATATTAGCACAATTGTTCTGTTTGTCAATGTATCTACTCACACCCCCGACATGAAGCGGGAGTGCTGGCGTACCGAAAAGGTTTTGAATGGCATCGAAGGAAGAAATACCCTTCAAAGCAGCCGTACCGATGACGGAAGCGATTGCAGCATAAGCTCCGTGCGCCCCAGCCAGAGCGGAAACAGCCAATGACTTTGCGATGGATGACGGACGGGCGCAAATATCGCTCACTGACATTATTGGTTGGGCTGACATCTGTCCGATGCAAGAAGACGAACAGGCAATCCCGGTATTTTTGGTATCGTTTCAAGAGTCTTTTGGCATCTGGTTGTTCGAGTGAGCGTTCGAGCAGCCAGTCGCAGATATGTTCAATCCGTTGGAACTGCGCTTTGGAACTCTGGTGGTGAGAGAATGATCTCTCTGATTATGCAAATGAATCGCGAACGGAACAAGGCTTGCATGGCTCTTGGCCAAAAGGAAGCCGGATAGCGGTCAATCACGGCTTGCAGGTTGCGCAGTTGGTGCGCCATGCAGAGTTGGCGCTGGCGAGCCGGAGCTTTCACTTGGGCCGAGTAACAATCACTCACCCAGACATCCACCATATGTCCAGCCATGACATCCTTGATGACATCCACGCTGCGATCAAAGCGGATCACATGCAAAACGGCACTGGCAGAGCAAAAGACCCACTGCCACCAGTTCTGCCCATCCACCCGGCTGCCGGTTTCATCGCTATGCACCACGGACTCTGTTGGATCTCGGCTTGGATAGGCGCAGTTTGCTCAATGGCGCTTCTTGCCCGCCGCGCTGCATGATCTGTCGATCCCACCCTGGCTGATCTCGACCCCATGCAAGTCACGCAGGCAGATTTCGTGCGCACATAACTCATGTGCTGTTCCTGGCGATAATACACCACCGTTCCTTCCAGACGTGCCCCAAATGTGCGCTCCATTTCCAGGCCAGCAGGAGGCTCTTCAACCTGCTCCTGCCCACAACATGGACATTTCGTGCCGCATACTGCCGCACTTCGATCACTTCCGCTTTCGCTTCCGGCAGTTCCGTGATCTGGTTCACATCCACCAATTTGCCACTTTCTGGAAAGATCAGCTCTGACAATGCTCACAAACCTGCGATTTCACTTCCACAATATGATCCGGTTTCGCTACAAACTTGCGCTCGTATTTCACATGCCCAACCGGCGGCCCATGCCGATGCCGCTTGCGTTTATCCTTCGGATGGTTGGCTTTCTGATCCCGCGACGGAGGCTGCGATGAATTACTGGAGTTCGTCGGCGGCTTCTTTGCCCTTTCTCCAGCTTCATCTTCAAAGCCTCATAATCTGCCGCAAGCTTCCAATGTTCAAGCGCAGGATCAGATCAATCAGTTCATCACGGCTCATTCGAGCCAGGTCGTCTTGGGTCATTTCGACCCTATCTTACCAAACCTCGCGATTTTTGAGGAGGGTGTGAGTAGATACTGTCAATGGGAAGAACAGGAGGTCGGTGGAATGGAACCTTGCTGGAGGACCCAATGAAATTTATACGACCACTTGTAATATTTCCAAATGTCTGTAGAATAAGTCCAGAATTCGAAACCGCATGAGCAATCCAAGGGCTGACCTCTCTGCGGGCCTATACGGGCAGCCTGCGGCATGCGGCACAAATCCATCCACTGATCCTGAGCCTTTCCTTCGGTTATAAACACCAACTGGCAATATCAGCAGCGTGACCGACTAATATGACAATAAAAGAACCATTGCTGATCATTTTACTTACTTTTGATTCTTGCCATTTGTGGCTGTTCGCGTGTCAACTTATCGAACCCAACTCTAATTTCTACAACTAGGACAATTTCTCAGACACCCGCACAAATACCAACCAATTCGCCAATTAGTACGCCAACTCCTACAGTCACTCCTGTGCCTACCTTGTCGCCTAACGTTGCATATAGTCTTGTGAACGATTTCCTAACGAACTGGTCAGAATGCCGTTTACCGTGTTGGTTGGGAATTACTCCTGGGAAATCTACCTTAGTGGATATTCAAACACAATTGGCCTTGTTGACTGGTATTTCTACTGATACATCTTTCGGAATTCCCACAAAAGACTGGTCAGTGGCGAGTATTACAATCCCATATCCATCCGATAACATGGTGACGGAAATCAGATCGGCTTACTTGACAAATTTAGGCGAAAATATAATTTTATATTGTATTGAATCTTTCACTCGGGCCTATAAGTTGGAGAACGAGAATATGTAGGTGATGTATATGGATATCCAGTCTACAATGCACTACTCAAATCGTATACTATCTCAGGGATTTTGACCAGTTTTGGTCAGCCTGACCAGATCTATGTCACTGCCAATCTTCGCGGTGACACACTGGTTACGCCAAGTGTTGGCGACTATTTTGAACTTCACGTATGGTATCCACATCAAGGAATTTTTTTGGTTTATCAAATGTCCATAGAAAGATCTGGGGAAAATTATCGGGTGGTGCCAGCGAACGCACTCATTTCTGGATCTCTTTTACCCCCAGGCCTTGGTACAGGTTTACAGGATATCTTGCTAAAATTAGGGTCCACATATCAAGATTTCTTTCCGCCTACAAAATCTGTCAAAAAGCTTGAAGATACATTTTCGATAACAGATCAAGAATTTTATACACTCTTCCATTCTCCAACAGATCGTTGCCTAGAAACGCCAATATCAGCTTGTTGGCCAAAGTAGAGTGAGTTATTATTTTATTAGGATGGGATATCTGGCATTTCTTCCGGTATTCAACGTCACACAAATTAAAGTGGACAGACAATAGCTTAATCCTTTCATAATTTCAAACAGACATTGCAAGAGCGAGTTATTCCTTTCATGATGCAGGCAGAGTCAGCCGGATTTGGTGGAGAAGAGACATCCGGCCCTCGAACGCGGTGCGGGAGGAGCAGGCGATGCAGCCAGCAGCGAGAGCGGCGCGGTTTCGGTGGCGGTCAGTCCCGGGGTAGGAAGCGGGGTGGTGAGCCAGGAGCAGACGGGCACGGGCATGGATCTTGAAGATCGTTCAAACAAAGCAGATCAATCAACGCACATTCTGGATGATCATATACACGTTGACAACCACAACCACCAAAAGCAGGATCACCATGAGACCCCATAAGACCATCCGGACAGGGTTGCGGACCCGGCTGGCTTCTTTCACATTATTCTGGCGCAGGTTTTCATGGATGTATTGAACCTGGGCAGCCTCCTGCAGCAGCCGCTTGGGGACCATGTTGAACATGTTGTCCGTGCGGTACAAAAGGATGACCTTTTGGTCTTCCTTCCATTTGGCGAAATCCTTCCAGGGGATCTTGCCGCTGCCGTATGAATTCGTAATGGAATAGCCTTCGTCCGTCAGTTCCAATTCGAATGGGCTGGAGAGTTCCTTGTGCTGGTTGTAGGAACGGGTGATTTGATAAGGCTTTAAATAGAATTGGAAGAGCGCCAGGAATCCCAGGATGAAAGCCGGAATAAGCGCGCTCAACCAGGGCAGGGATCCCAGCAGGGCCAGCACAATGCCTCCGATAAAGATCAAAAGCATGACTCCCAGCATGACATACCCCAGCCAGGTGACCAACCTGCCAGACCTGGCATGCAGGGCCTGGGCGGCTTTCAAATCTGCCAGCTCGAATTTTCCATTGACTTTTATCATCTCTGCTCCTTTCTGCTACAACCAGGCATCCACGTCGAAGCGCGCGGTGAAGGGGTTGGCAAAGCGCACGCCTTCCAGAACCTGTCCATCCTGGAAATCTTCACTAAATATAACGGGGATCTGGTTAAGGCGCGCAGTTGCCCACATTTGAGAATCGTAGTAAGACAAGCCATGGTCTCGCACGCCACGGGTAGCTTCCAGTACGATCTGGGGAGTCAGATCGAGGATCGGCCATGCTGTAGAAAACATGGATACTTGCTGCATAGCCTGGGCTGCAGTAAGAGGCGGGTCGAGTTTGCGCATGGCAGCATTGACGAATTCTGCCAGGGCCTGTGTGCTCAACCGGCCGAGTCCGGCCTGCTGCAATTGATCCAGAACCAGGTTGGCGCGCTCCTGCTTTTCCGGGGAATTCTGGTCATAGAAATAGACCAGCACATTGGTATCCACGAGAATAGGCGGCATGGCTATTTCTCCAGGCCGGATTTTGGCGCGCCGCGCCCCTCATAAAGATCTTCGCGATCCCACTCTACAGGGTTTCCCTTCCCGGCATAGGCTGCCTTGCGTTCTTTGACAAACTGCTGGATCTTTTTCCATCCATCAAGATCCGTACGGACCTGGTAGGAGATCTCTTTGGCTTCGTGTTCCAGTGCCTGGCGGAGTACCTCCGCCTCGCTGACGCCGCGTTGTTTCGCCAACCGCTTCAGCATCAAATTCTGTTTCCGGGGCAGGTAGATTTGCTTGCGCACCATCACTTCACGCATTCAGGCCTCCATATACATTACTATTATACATCATAAACCGTCCTGTGCAGGGGAGAAAGAGCATCATCCAATCTCAGATCGAAGAAAGGCAGCCAGGCAGGGCTGCATTCAAGCATGGGCCGGCACCTTGTAAATTGCTCAAGGTGGAGATATAAACGGGAGAATCACGATCCGATTTTCCGCCAGATTGGAGGTCAGGGAATGAAAAGCATTGTCTCGATCGTTGTGGTGATCCTTCAGCTCATCGCAGCCAATTTGCTGGGCTTCGTCCCGGCGGGTATCTTCGGAATAGGCAATGGCTGGGAGTTGGTCGTTTTTGTGGTGGGCTTTTCGCTGGGTGTGTGGGGCGTGGGCGCGCTGGCCGCCAAAATCCGGCATTCTTTCCTGGCCCGGCAGCAGGCGCTGCGCCTGGTGGCGACGCTGCTGCTCAGCGCCGTGGGTGTGGGGGTGATCCTGGTCACCCCGCCGATCGGCTTCATCCGGATCCTGTATCCGTTGGTCGGGGCATTCCTTGGCTATTATCTATCCCCGCTTCTTCTGAAACGCTGATCCAATAACCTACTCCCTTTATTCGAGCTTACCTGCCGGTAATCAACGAACCCCACGGTCGCCCGGCACTCCAGCTAAAGGACCCCGGCGAAGAGCGTCCCCAGGAAAATGCTCGATTCTTCTGCCGGTTCTCCTTACGCAGCGTCCGGCAGGTCCGCATACACCCCGCGGTATTCGGGCGGAAGCAGGGCCGCCAGCCGGTGCATCAACTCGTCCAGCATCTGCTTGCGGGCCTGGCTGGCGACCGCCTTATCCGCAGCCTGCAGGGTAAAAGGCTTGCCCACCGTAATATAAAAATCGGTCCGGCGCAGTCTCTTCAGGTTATCCTGATATTTCTCGCCCCCGTGCGTCACGATCGGAAGGAGCGGGGCCTGGCTCCTGGAGGCCAATAACACCACGCCCGGATGGGCCGGCTGCAGCTTGCCATCCCGGCTGCGCGTGCCTTCCGGCATGATCAGCAGGATCCCGCCCTGGCGCAGCACCTGCAGGGCTTGATTGATCGAGGCCAGGTTCCCGCCGCCGCGCTGCAGAGGGATGGAACCGCAGGCGTTCAGCCCCCATGCCACCACCGGATTCTTCCAATGGTCGGCCAGGACCAGCCCGTGCACCGGGCGCGGCTGCAGGCGGGCGTAGATCGTCGGGATCTCCAGGATATTGATATGGTTCATCACGATGATCAACGGTCCCCGGGCAGGCACGCCGGCCAACTGTTCGGCATGCACCCGGAAAACCGAGTCGCTCAAAAGGCGGAACAGGGCCACCAGGATGCGCCTGGACAGGTTCATAAGCAGCCTCCCCGGAGATGGCAATTGACATTCATACAACCACGCCCTGCGCCTGCGCCATGATCAGGTCGGCAATCTGGCGGGCGGCCTGAGGCCGGGCCAGCGCCGCGCAGGCAGCCACCGCCCGGGCATGCTCATCCGGATGATCCAACCAACGCCTCACACCTGCCACCACCTGGCCGGTACGCGGCGCCCATATCCCCGCGCCGTGATCGACGATGTAGTGGACATTGCCATCTTCAGATCCGTCCAGCCGGCTGAACAGGATCACCGGCAGGCCTGCGCTGACCGCCTCGCTGATCGTGCCCGGCCCGGCCTTGCTGATCAAAATGTTCGCGGCGTGCATGAAATCCGGCATGGCCTGTACGAATCCGTACAGCCTGGCCGGGATCTTCCAGGACCGGCCTTCCAGGCGCTGCTGCAGGGCTTTATTCCGACCGGCGATGATGACCAGCGTAATGGCCAGACCGGCTGCGTCGAGCGCGGCTGCAATGCCTTCCAGCTTCCCGGAGCCTTCGCCTCCGCCCATGAGCAGGATCACCGGGTCATCCAGGGGCCAGCCCAGGCGGGCTCGAATTTCACGCGGATCGCAATCCCTCTGGCTGAACGCGTCTGCCACCGGCAGTCCAATGATCCGCATGCGCTCGGGAGCAATGCCGCGCTGCAGTCCGACCTGATGAGCAGCTTGGGTGGGGACGACGATCAAGCTGGCTTGCGGGCAGAACCAGGTGGTATGGATGCTCACCAGGTCGGTCACCACCGTCAGCCAGGGCGTATGCGAGCCGGCTTTTTCCAGGGCATGTCCGAGGGGGACATTGATCAGCGGGTGCACGGAGATAAACAAGTCGGTGGCGTGTTCCGCGATCAAGCGGTCCAGGCTGGAACGGATATACGGCCAGATCAGGTTTAATATCCTGCGGATACGCCTCGGATCATCGCTGAGACGGAAGATCTGTCCCAGTAACCTGGGATTGCGCGACAGGGGCGGGTAAATATCCACGACCCGCTCCAAAAGCGGCGGGGCAAAGTCACGGAAGATATCAAGCATGTCAACCGTGAACTGGCCGGGATAGCCCTGCTCCAGGGCGCCTATGATCGCCTGGGCGGCGCTGCGGTGGCCTCCGCCGGTGTCCGAAAACAAAAAAACGAAGTGCGGGCCGGTTTGATTCACAGGGTATCCGGTCAATGGAAATATTTAGAAGGGCTGCTTAAAAGCGTGCTTCCATATTCGAGTCCACCTTGTTGTAATCGATGAACTCCACCGGCGCCAGGCACTCCGGGTAAAGGATGCCGGAGAATTTCTTGACCGCCGCCGATTCGGAGTGGATCTTATCGGCCCCGGCATCCCGGAAGGTGAAGATGTGGACGAAGCGGGTCGGGTCGTTGTGTTCCTGCCAGACCTCGTAACGCAGGGTGCCGGGCTCATTCGCCCGCAAATATGCGAGGAACTCGTGGATGGCAGCCAGAACCCGCTCGCGCGCCTCGGGTCGGATCTGGTAGCGGGCGAGCTGGCGGATTGGATGTTCTTCATTCGTAGACCTGGTCATTTTAACTCCTATTCAAGCATTATTTTTTCTGTATGTCCTATCAAAGCTGCCGGGCCAGTTGCTCCGGCTGGGTGACCGGCAGGTTGCAGACAAAGCCCTGGCAGACGTAGGCGGTCGGCTGGCCGGCTTGCATGGGGCGCTGCTCCAGCAGGGCTGGAGAGCCTGCCGAAGGAGGAAAGCCCGAGGCAGCCAGGACCAGGTTCGGGCGGTAGGCTGCCCGCACCTTTGCAAGCAGCGCCTGGGTGCCCGGATCGGAAAGCTCCCCGATGACCGCCACCTGCCTGACATCTGCCAGGTCGAGATCGGCCGCGGACAGCCAGGCCCCAAAAGCGGCCGGATATTGCCCGGCCAGGCGCTTGACCAGCCTGAGGCAGCCTTCCGCGCTGCTGCCCGGTATTCTTCCCTGCCGGTGAAAGCCGCCAGCTTCAGCAGGGCCTGGGCGGCCAGCGCATTCCCGGAAGGAGTGGCATTATCCTGAAGATCCTTGGGCCGGACGAGAACCGTCTGGGCGTCGGAGGGCGTGTCGAAGAATCCGCCCTGCGGGTCGCTGAAACGCGCCAGCATTTGTGCAGCCAGCCGGCCGGCCTGCTCGAACCAGCGCGGGTTGAAATCGGCCTGGTAGAGCGCCAGCAAGCCCAGGATCAGCGCAGCGTAATCCTCCAGGAAAACTTCCCGGCCGGCCTGCCCAGCCCGCCAGGCATGCCGCAGGGAACCTTGCGGGCACAGGCCCGTCAGCAGGAAGTCGGCATTGCGTTCGGCCAGTCCGAGCAGGCCGGCATCCCCGAAAGCCGCGCCGGCTTCGGCAAGACCGGCCAGCATGAGCCCATTCCAGGCTGTCAGGACCTTGTCGTCGGTGGCCGGTCGCAGGCGTTTGGAGCGGGCTGCCAGCAGGCGGGCGTGGCAGTCTGCCAGCTTCTCCAGCACCTGGGTTTGCGTCAGCCCGAAATGAGCCGCCAGCCCGGCCTCGTCCACCTGGCGCTGCAGGATGGTGCGGCCTTCCCAGTTGCCGGCGGAAGTGATCCCGTAGGCAGTCTCGAAGAACTCAGCCTGTTCTCCCAGCAGGAGGCGCAGTTCATCCAGATCCCAGACGTAGTACTGGCCCTCCTGTCCACCTGAATCGGCATCCAGGCTGGAATAAAAACCGCCCTGCGGCGAGGTCAGCTCACGCGCGACGAACCCGAGACTGGCTTCCACCACCTGGCGGAAGGAGGGGTCCGCGGCTGACCTGCCAGGCATGCAGGTAGACAGCGATAAGCTGGGCGTTGTCATACAGCATCTTCTCGAAGTGGGGCACGCGCCAGCCGGCATCCGTGGAATAGCGTGCGAAGCCTCCGCCGACCACGTCGTACATGCCGCCCCGGGACATGGCATGCAGGGCGTGCATGGCTGGTTTGAGCGCCTGTGCGTCCCCGGCGAGATGCCGGCGCAGCAGGAACTCGATCAGCATGGGCTGGGGGAACTTGGGGGCGCTGCCCCAGCCGCCGTTCTGCCAGTCATAGGACTCGACCAGGCTGTGGGCGGCCGCATCCAGATCGGCGGCCGCGAAAGCCTCCTGTGACTGCGATTGGCGGGAATGGTCGAACAACTGGCCGGCCAGGCGGGTACTTTCCTGTTGGATCTCTTCCCGGCGGGTCTCCCAGGCGGTTTGAATGGCCTTCAACAGCTCGGGGAATGCCGGCAGCCCATGTTGGGGTTTGGGCGGGAAATACGTGCCGCCATAGAAGGGTTTCAGGTCAGGGGTCAGGAAGACCGACATGGGCCAGCCGCCCTGGCCGGTCATGGCGACCACCGCAGACATGTACAGGCCGTCGAGGTCGGGACGTTCCTCCCGGTCGACCTTGATGCTGACGAAATGGGTATTGAGCAGCGCAGCGGTGGCAGGATCCTCGAAGGATTCGTGCGCCATGACGTGGCACCAGTGACAGGCGGAATAACCGATGCTGAGGAAGATGGGTTTCTGTTCCCGGCGGGCTTTCTCGAGGGCTTCCTCGGACCCAGGGATACCAGTCAACCGGGTTATTGGCATGCTGGAGCAGATAGGGGGACAGGGCGCTGGCGAGGTGGTTGGGCATGAGATGGTTTCCATCCCCATTAAATCAAATTCAGCTTAATTGCATGTGAGATTTCCAGCTCGAATATGCAGGTAATTTGGTTCAAGTTTTACCGGACTGCCTGTCATGAGTCTTAAGGGGGATAAAACCACAATGCAAGTGTGGTATATTTTGTCGAAAAATAGTCATAGTTGTCCACATAAGGAGGCGGAATGGCAGAACTTCGAAGCTCAACATGTCCAAACTGCGGATCGCCGCTGGATGTCAAGCCGGGGGATACCCGGGTCAAATGCGCTTATTGCGGCAGTTCCATTGCCGTCAGCGAGCACGCAGACTCCACTCCGGAATCGCCTCAATTTATTTTCAAGATCGACGACCGGACGGCGCGTGAGCTCGGGACGGTCGGGAAGGTCACGGCCGGGATTGCCATCTCCAGCATCGTCGTTCCGCTGGTCATCACTGTGGTTGTAATGTGCGGAGTGGGCATCCTGCTGTTCTTTGTGTTCAGGAATGTCAATTCGGCCATCAAAACCATCGGGCTCGCCCCCACCGAGGCTGCCGTGGCGGTCCCGCTGGCGCTCCCCAGCCCGGTCCCCAGCGCAACTACTGTACCTTCACCTACTGCAGCGCCAACTGATACTCCAGAACCAACCGCCACGCCCTTCCCAACCCCGCTCCCGTTTGCCAATGTGCTGCGCCGGGATGATTTCTCCATGATATCGAGCGGCTGGGATCAATACCATGATACCAATTACACCCTGGAATATAAGAATAACGCTTATCACGTGGTTGTCGGCGCACAGAATGGCGGGCAGGCTGTCTGGGTCGGTGATAGTTACAGTAATTTTAGCGTGGAAGTGGATGTCAATCAGACCGCCGGCCCGGACGACGCATTGATCGGCGTCTCCTGCCGTTATATGGATAATGTTGGCGGATACAGTTTTGAATTCGCAAGAGATGGCACGTATGGGATCTATAAATATACACAGGGAAGCCCGGAACCGCTGGACGAGAATGTTTTGGATCCGAACAACGTAAATGCCACCGGGAAGAACCATATCGAGGGGATTTGTGCCGGGACAACTTTGACGCTGTTTTTAAATGGGACTCCACTCATGCAAGTGGATGATTCCTCCTATACCACGGGTGGTGCCGGTTTGATCGTGCGGACCGGGAACAGCGGAGTGGCAGGCATCGACGTGTTGTTCAACCAGTTTGTAGTCAAAGGGCCTTAGTCCTGGGATGCATTCCCATGGGCTCAAAGAAAAATAATTCCAGGAATCCTTAACAAAAAACTCCCGCCGCCAGAGATGGCGGCGGGAGTAACTATAATTACTGGCGGCATGGCCTGCGGGTGGGCACGCCGGTCTTGCCGGTCAGGCGGGACATGCCGACGATCTGCCCCGGGTGGGAGGCGACAACCACTCGTTCACTATTTCCTGACCATCGGCAGGAGCAGGCTGTTAAGTTTAAGAGCAAACTTCAAGTCGGAGTTGCCGCCATCGTGATAACTGATGCGCGGCATGCCTGCGGGCGTCACCCCGATCGAAGGGTACCAGCCAACCCCGTCGTTGGTATCGATTGCCTGCACGGACCAGACACCGCCCTGGCGGGTGATGTAATCCAGCCGGAAGCCCTGCCCGCTGACCAGCGCGAAAGCCGCCAGGTGTGGGTTTCCGGTGCGATCCAGCGCCAGCGAGAAGTTCTCTTCGGCATTATCATCCACCAGGAGACCGGTTGTCCAGGAGCAGATGGGAAGACACAGGCGGGTGGAGACGCGCAGGTCGGACCCGCCCCAGTTCAGGTAAGCTGCCGTGGGCTGCCCAGATTGAGCCACCGCCAGCGCCACCCCGACCCCCGACCCATCGGCCGCGTTGGTGTGCGATGGTCTCGGTCAACCAGCTTCCATTAAAGTGGGTGTATTTCAGCTCGGTTAAGTTGTAATAATAGGCGATATGCGGCTGGTCGTCAGGTCCCAGCGCCAGGGCAATATACGCATTCACCGAGCCGGTCACGAGCCTGGTTCTCGACCAGCTGCCGTTCCAGGTGGCATACCACAGGTCGCTGCCCTTGCGGTAGGCAAAGTGCGGCGCGCCATTCGAAGCCAGCGCCATGCCAAATACCTGGTAATCGGGCGTGTTCGTTGACACCTGTGTCGACCTGCATGGGATTGAGCCAGGATGAATTTCCCAGGCTGTACCACAGGCTGCCGCCGCGGATGAAACCCACCGATGGCTCGTTGGTGGCGGGATTGACTGCCATCACCGAGAAGCAGTTGGCAGTCCCGGCGGAGTCGATCGTGTTCTTGAACCAGGAGCCGTCGTCGTTATAGCGGGCGTACTGCAGGGAATTGCTGGTACTGTCGAAATAGCTGATGTGCGAACGCCCGATCCCATCCACCGCCAGCGAGGTACAACTGCCCACATCATGCCCCTGGGTCGCCACGGTCACGGGCGCCAGCCAGCCACTCCGCTCGTGCCCGATGTATGCAAAGACTCCACTGGCGGTGTTGTAATGGACGACTTTGGCAAGTCGTACCCACCACCGCCAACGAAGACCATACCCCGGATGTCGTGCTGGCATCCAGGCTGGTTGCTGCGTCCAGGTGTCCTGGCTGTCGCGGCGCGCATATTTAAAGCCGCCTTCGCTCCAGGAAACATGCGCCTTACCGGTCGAATCGATCGCCAGCGAAATATAGCTGGGAACGAAGCCAGGTGCAGACCAATCAGCAACCCAATTGGTGCCGTTGTAGGCCGTGTACAAAAGGGAATCGGTAAATTCGATATCGTGAAAGGAAAAAGCGATGACAGGCCGGTTATTGGTCGGATCAAGCGCAATGGAATTGTATTCCCCAAGCCTGCATTCGTTGGATTCTGGTACGCAGGAATCCACCGATTCATGGGTCCAGACCGAACTGGCGTTGTAATGAGCCCATTGCAACAAGCCCTTGCTTGTTGCTTGAATACAGGTAATAGCTGACGTGCGGGCGGTTGGGCGTCACGCTGGTATCCAGCACAAACGAAAACCAGCCGGGGTGACCCACATCTGAAGCCGGGGCCACGACCTCATCATTACCCCAGTCACCATAGCCCGAATCGTAATAAATATAATGAAGTTCTGAAGTGGTCGCATTGAAATATACGATCGCCGGATCACCCCCACTGTCGATGGCGATATCAGAGTACGCCCCCACATACCCCGCCGAAACCACGGTTTGAGAAACCCACACCCCGGACTTATTGGTGGCATATTTCAGGTCTCTGTTGGCAGCATCGTAATAGCTGATATGCGCCTTGCCGCTGGCATCCAGCGCCAGCGCGGCCCCGCTGCCCACGCTCCAGGCGTTGTCAACGGTCTGGGTGTGCCAGCCGCCGGCGTCTTCGTAGGCATAGTACAGGTGGTCGCCGCCGTAGGCGATCTGTGGATAGTAGGGCGAGATCGGCGAGAGCCGCAGGCTGTGCTGTGACATGTTCCGGAAGGTCAGCGGCGCATCGGGGTGAAACGCCAGCCACCCTGGAGCGATGCCCGGCTCGGGCAACGGCAGTGCTTTGGCCGCCAGCGGAGCAACACCCGCCGCCACTCCCACACTTTGCAGGCCCTGGAACAACACAAGGGCCCCAATCATCAACACCCGCCAGGCCCACTTCCTCAATATGGTCGATGCATGTTTCATAGCAACCCTCCACGCTATAAGTATACATGCTTTCAAATCTCTTTCAACCATGTTCCGGTCGGTTCTTTTGATGTCACTTTGCAGAATTGCCTGCCTGTAAGCCAATTATTCCGCATTACAATTTACGTGCTTGCATCGAAGCTGTTCCAGGGGAAAGCGTAAAAACCCTGTCAGCGTGGACTACCCCACTCCTACGCCAAGGAAAAAATATGCAAATCGTGACCAAATCCCAGCCGAACTACCTTCCGGCCTGGATGGCCTGGCTGTCGATGCGGTCCACCGATCCTGGGGCAATCAGCTTGAGCCACTGGCCCAGCTGGCCGTGCAGGGTCATGACCCCTGCGCAATTTCAGAGGCCATCTTGATGCGTTCCCCCAGCGGCGGGTGGTCGTAGAACATGAACACCACCCACTTCTCCGGGTCGACTTCGCCCAGGTTCTGGTTGGCCAGGCGGACAAAGGCGGAAGCAAAGGCCTGGGCTTTTCCGGTGCTTTGCAGGGCGTATTCGATCCGCCATGCGCTCGCGCCAGCGCGAGATGGCGTTGTCGAGCGGCTGCGTGAGCAATCCGAAGGCGCCCAGCACCAGTCCCAGGGCCGGCAGACCGGCGATATCCGCCGGGCCGGTGAAGCCGAAATAACCGGCTGCCCAGTGCAGCGCCAGGGAGGCCAGGTACAGCCCGCCCAGGGTCATCAGCGTTCCGAAGGCCATCAGGATGGGAATATCCTTGTGGACATGATGCCCCAGTTCATGGGCCAGGACGGTTTCGATCTCATCCGGTGAGAATTCGTTGATCAGGGTATCGCCCAGCACGATGCGGCGGGTATTGCCCATGCCGGTCAGGGCGGCGTTGGCGGCCTTCGTCCGCCTGGACATGTCGAACTTGTACACGCCGCGCACCTTCGTATTGGCGCGCTCGGCCAGCTTCATCAGGCGTTCGGCCAGTTCGGCGTGCTCGTCGCCCAGCGGGACAAATTTGTTGAAAAGCGGCATGATCAGGATGGGGGCCAGGTTGGACAGGATGACGGAAAAGACCAGCATGCCGGCGCCCGTCCACAACCACCACCAGCCGCCGGTCAGCCGCAGGGCCAGGTAGACCAGTTCCAGCACGACCAGTCCCAGCGGCGCGCTGATCAGCAGACCTTTCAACTGGTCCATCACCCAGCCTTTGAAGTCCTGGTTGGACTGGCCGAAACGGTGCGGCAGGATGAAGCCGGAGTAATAGCCCAGCGGCAGTTCGAGCAGGGAGGCGATCCCGCCGAAGATGACAATGAAACCGAGCACGAGCAGCCAGTCGTTGGTTGTGAAAGCTCCTCAGCCAGCCGGCCAGGCTTTTGGCCCAGCCGAAGAACAGCCAGGCCAACAGATAGAGCGCACTGGCGAGCGTATCCAGCAGCCACAACCGCCGGCGGATGCGGGCGTATTGTCTGGCTTGTTTTTGTTTTTCAGGATCAAGAGCGGTAGTAGTCATGGCTCTAATTTTGCCATAGATGGTCCGGAATTGGTCAGGGTTATATCCGGCGATATAATATAAAAGATTAATCATAAAATCCATGACATGAGGTGTTTTATGGACGAACTTGCCCCCGGATTGACTGCCGAACTCGAACACACCGTCACAGACGCCGATACCGCCTCCAAATGGGGCAGCGGACTGGTACCCGTTTTTTCGACCCCGGCCCTGGTCGGCTTGATGGAGAGCGCCGCTGTCGCGGCGCTGGACCGGGCACCTGTCTCCCGGGCCAGACGACCGTCGGCGGGCACATTGACGTGCACCACCTGGCTGCCACGCCGGTCGGGATGCAGGTGCGCGCCCGGGCGGAGCTGACCGCGCGTGGAAGGCCGCAAGCTGTTCTTCAAGATCCAGGCCTGGGACGAGGTCGAACTGATCGGGGAAGCCGACGCACGAGCGTTTTGTGGTCGATGAGAGCCCGCTTTCTTGGACAGGGTGCAGGCGAAGACATAAAAGGAACACGATATAATCCCGCTCAATTTGAGAATGAGGTCCGGCATGCCTTTTGATCAGAAAGATCTATGTGTTTTTGATACCGGCGATATTTGCGGTTTATTCGGTACTGGCTTTGTTTTCGTACAACCTCCAGGCGATCAAATTTTCCGACATCACCTGGATCCTGGCTGCCGCAGCGCTGCTGGCGGGGGGATTGACCGGCCTGTTTCTGCTCATTTTCCGGGAGCGCTCGAAGGCCAGCCTGATAGCGACCTGCTGGGTGATCGTCTTCTTCAGTTATGGGCAGGTCTACAATGTGGTCCATAAATCGCTGGGTGCCACGATCGGGCGGAATGTGATCCTCCTGCCGGTGGCCTTCGGCCTGATGCTGCTCTCGCTGATGTGGATCTGGAAATGGGTCCGCAACCCCGCCTGGCTGGTCAGTTTCTTTGGCTGGATGGTGGCGATTTTATGCCTCATGAGCTTTTATACGATCGGGCGATATTATCTTTCGGTGGGTGGGAACAGGCAGCCTGTGCAGCCGGTCGTCGCACAGCCAGCCAATTCGGGTAATGGTCCGAGCATCTACTACATCATCCTGGATGCGCATGGGCGTCAGGACATTCTGCAGGAACTGTATGCGGATGACAATTCCGACTTCATCCAATTCCTGAAAGATAAAGGCTTTTTTGTGGGAGACTCGAGCCACAGCAACTACGCCCAGACGGACGCTCTCGCTTTCTGTCATCGCTGAACATGCAGTATCTGGATACGATTGGTTTGCCGCAGGGATTGACAACAGTTCCGGGCGGACATGGCTGGATGGAAAGATCCAGGACAGCCTGGTGCGGGAGATTCTATTGCAACAGGGCTACAAACTGGTCTCGTTCAACACTGACTATCCCGACGGCGCCAGAAGATGCGGATGTCTTCTATAATTTTGACACCACGCCGGAAGCCGGCGGATGTGAAGAAACTGATGGGGGCGACGGAGATCGAGCAAATGTTCCTGGCCTCCACGCTGGGACGGGTGGTCATCGACCTGGGTTGGTTCCCGAAAATAACCAACAACCAGCAACAATATAAATTACCATTATTTGCAGACGCAGTATATCTTTGACAGGCTGGCGGAGGTCCCCACCCTGCCGGGCAAGTATTTTGTTTTTGCGCACGTCATCGTCCCGCACCCCCCCTTCGTGTTCAATTCCGGATGGCTCTTACAGGAATAATACCCTGCCCCTATTACTCGATGGCGGATGCAAATTATCCGGGTACGACGCAGGAATACATCAACGGGTACCGCGATCAGGTCGAGTACGTGGACACGGAGATGGAGAAGGTGATCAGCGAGATATTGTCACGCTCGACGCCCGCCCCGATCATCATCATCCAGGGCGATCATGGTCCCGGGGCTTACCTCGACTGGAATTCGGTCGAGAACACGAACCTGGACGAACGGATGAGCATCCTGAACGCCTACTATTTCCCCGGCGGGCATGCCGGTTCGTTGTATGCTTCCATCACGCCGGTCAATTCTTTCCGGGTGCTTTTCAATGAATATTTTGGCATGGCTTACCCCCTGCTGGCGGACAGGAGCTACTTTTCCACCTGGAACAAACCGTTTGATTATATTGATGTGACCGATAAATTGAAAAAGTAAGCGGTCAATTCCTGATTAATAAGCAGATTTGGATTGAGGCTCTAGCATGCCTTTGAGGAAGATCTACGTGCTTCTTAATACCGGTGATATTTGCGGTTTATGCGGTGCTGGCTTTATTTGCTCATAATATACAGGCTGTCAGATTTACCGATATCTCCATGATACTGGTGGCAGCCGTACTGCTCGCGGGGGGATTGACCGGCCTGTTCCTGCTCATTTTTCGGGAGCGCTCGAAGGCCAGCCTGATCGCGACCTGCTGGGTGATCGTATTCTTCAGTTATGGACAGGTCTACAATGTCGCCCATACATCTCTCGGAACATCGATCGGGCGGAATGTGATCCTCCTGCCGGTGGCCTTTGGCCTGATGCTGCTCTCGCTGGTGTGGATCTGGAAATGGGTCCGCAACCCCGCCTGGCTGGTGACTTTCTTTGGCTGGATGGTAGCTATCCTATGCCTGATGAGCTTTTATACGATCGGGCGGTACTATCTTTCGGTGGGTGGGGACAGGCCAGCCTGTGCAGCCGGTGGTCGCGCCGGCAGCCAATTCGAGTAATGGTCCGAGCATCTACTACATCATCCTGGATGCGCATGGGCGGCAGGACATCCTGCAGGAGCTGTATGCGGATGACAATTCCGGCTTCATCCAGTTCCTGAAAGGCAAAGGCTTCTTTGTCGGGGATGCGAGTCACAGCAACTATGCCCAGACCGAGCTCTCGCTGTCGTCGAGCCTGAACATGCAGTACCTGGATACGATCGGGCTGCCGGAGGGGACGGCCAGTTCCGGGCGGACGTGGCTGGACGGGAAGATCAAGGACAGCCAGGTGCGCGAGCTGCTGGCGCGCCAGGGCTACAAGCTGGTGTCCTTCAATAATGACTACCATACTACGCCGGAGGATGCGGAGGTCTATTACAACTTTGACACCACCTCGAGCGCTGCGGATGTGAAGAGACTGATGGGGGCGACGGAGATCCAGCAGATGTTCCTGGCCTCCACGCTGGGGCGGGTGGTCATCGACCTGGGGTGGTTCCCGGATATAACCGCCAGTCAAAAACAGGCCAAATTTCACTACTTGCAGACGCAGTATATCTTTGACAGGCTGGCGGAGGTTCCCACGCTGCCGGGCAAGTATTTTGTGTTTGCGCATGTCATCGTGCCCCATCCGCCCTTTGTGTTCAACCCGGATGGGTCTTTTAAGAACGATCCTTATCCCTTCTCGATCGGCGATGGCACAGACTTTCCGGGAACGACCCGGGAATACATTAACGGGTACCGGGACCAGGTCGAGTACGTGGACACGGAGATGGAGAAATTGATCAGCGAATTATTGTCACGCTCATCACCCGCCCCGATCATCATTATCCAGGGCGATCATGGCCCGGGGGCCTACCTCGACTGGAATTCGGTCGAGAACACGGACCTGGACGAGCGGATGAGCATCCTGAACGCCTATTATTTCCCCGGCGGGCATGCCGGTTCTCTGTATGCAGCCATCACGCCGGTCAATTCATTCCGGGTGCTTTTCAATGCATATTTTGGCACGGCTTACCCCCTGCTGGCGGACAGGAGCTACTTTTCAACCTGGAAAAAACCCTTTGATTTTATCGATGTAACCGGTAAATTGAAAAAGTAAAGCCTGCCCCTCTAATTTGTTCCTACCCGCCCGTTTTTAGTTGTTCCAGAATATCCTCCGTCTTCATCACCTGCCCATAGGATTTGAGCGCCGCCAGGAAGGCCGCGTGGACATGTTCGCGCGGGGACCTGTGTCTCGTCGTAGGTCAGGGCGCGCGTGGCGCAGGCGTCTGCGGCCAGCAGGACCGGATAGCCGAGATCCGCCGCGGCGCGCACGCTGGCATCCACACACATGTGGGTCATCATGCCGCATACTACCAGGCGCTCGATCCCCAAACTCTTGAGGTGCTCCAGCAGGTTTGTCTCGCGGAAGGAATTGGGGAAGTGCTTGACAATAACGCTCTCGCCAGCCAAAGGGGCAATGCTGGTGTGGATTTTCACACCCTCCGTGTCCGGCAGGAAAAAGGTCGCACCCGGGCGGGTCGAGACGTGCTGGATGTGCACGGTCGGCCATTCCTGCAGCCGGAAGAAGTCCAACAGGCTGCGGGCCTGCGCCGCGGCTGCGAGCGGGTTTTCCAACTCGTTATTGCCGCCCGGGAAATAATCGTTCTGGAGGTCGATCAGGATCAGGGCTGTTTTCATGGCTCTATTGTAACAAAAAAGCCACACCGGCCAGGCTGTGGCTTTCAACTTGTTGGTGGAAAGACCCTAATGCGCTTTCAGGATGACCGATCCCAACGCGACCGTTGACCCATCCGCGGCGCTGACATCCACGAATTGGATAATGATCCAATCGGTGATACCGGCAGAGCTGAGATTAAAGGATTGCGAAAATTTCCCGGCGGTTCCCTGGGTGGGCGTGACCGTCAGGGAAGATTCGTTGACCTTCGTGCCATCCGTTTTATAGATCCGGTAGGCCAGTGTATTTTCGAAGGGCAGCACGGTCAGGCTGCCCTGGACAGTGAATGGATTGCTCACGCTGCTCCAGATCCCGGGCAATTCGACCACGATGATGTGATCCATGCCGCCGATGGTGGAATTCACCCGCATCAGCCAGAGCTTGTTATCGATCAGCCAGAAGTTTTGTTTTTGCGGGAGCGCCGGGCAGCACATTGGATCATTCGGTCCCTGGACGAGCATATCCAGATGGATCACACCCGAAGAAATGTCGGCTGATTTGATCAGGACCCGGTCACCCAGGGCCGCCTCGCTTTGCTGGTGGGGCTTGCCGCCCTGATTGATGACGGCAACCACGGATTCAAATTGCCCGCTGCCGCCGCCGTTCTCTGACAGGAAGACGGCTGCATCGGCCTGGCCGTCCCCGTTCAGGTCACCCAGGGCGGTAACGCCCAGCATCTGGACCGAGAAGCTGCCCGCTCCGGAACTCTCCGAATAAGATCCGTTCACCAGTGTAACGGTGCGGTCATATACCGGGGTATGGTAAGTGGCGTTTTTCAGCATATCCAATGTCAATCCACTGGACGCGGTCGGCACCGGGGCGCTTGTATTGGTGGGAGTTGGCGGCAGGGCGGTGGCTGTGGGGGGCAGCGTGGCGGTGGCCGTGGAGGCAGGCGCCGCGACCGGAGGCGTATCCGTGGGTGGCACCGGATTGGATACGGTTGGGGTGGGCTGAGCGGACTGGATGTTGCAGGCCAGGACGGCCAGCATCAGGACGAGCAGGGGTAGGACGATTTTTCGGTTCAAGGCATTTTCCTTTTGGATCAGGGGATGATCGGCGTCCATGTGGAGCCGTCGCTGGTACGGTAAAGCTGGCTGTGACCGGCCTCATCCGCACGGGTGAGCGCCCAGCCGGTGAAATGGCCGGAAGGGGCCGGCAAAAACTCCATTTGTGCAAGGCGTCCACTCAAGTCCTGGGTGGCCGGAATGGCCTGCCACGATTGGGCGCCGTCGCTGGTTAAATTCAGGCGCGCGCCTCCATCCCATGACCAGCCATGCAGGCTGTCGGCAAATGCGGGCAGGCCTGGCTTGATCGTTTTATGAGGGTCTGCAGGATCGCCGCTCCAGGAGAGCCCGCCGTCATGGGTGGTATAGACGGTGAAATCTGTCAGGTCCGGCTTATAGATTGTCACCGGCAGAAAGCCGTCTTTCCCGTAGAACACCGGCGCTTGCGGCAGGTACCGGTAGGCCGCATAGGCTGCCGGGAGAGGCAGGCTTTGCTGTGCCCAGGAAGCGCCGCCATCCCGGGTGACATACAGGTAAACCTCTCCATCCTCCGGGATGGAACCCGTCACCCAGCCGGTATTGGCGTCGAGAAAAGTCATGCCGTTCTTGATGCCAGCCAGAGGCAGGCTGTCGGAAGAGCCCGGCTGGCTCGAGTCGTTATGGAAAATGCTGACCCAGGTCGCGCCGCCGTCCGAGCTCTGGAACAATTCGACCGCTTCGGACCCGGCCCGGGCCTCCCGGGCAGCCAGGGCGCGGCCGGTATTGGCGTCCAGGAATTGGAGAAACCCGCCTCCGAACGGGACCGGGTTGGAGTTCCAGGTCACTCCGCCATCATTGGTCCGGTAAAGTGTACCCGAGAAAAAATCCACGCCCGGCACCAGCACCCAGACGTGTGCTGGTATTCAAGACTGTCAGAATGGCAGAGTAGCCAATCGTATCCGATACCCGGCGGGGTGGCATTCAACCAGGTCGCTGCCTCCATCAACCGTACGCAGAATATAGCCCCTTATCGTTGGCAGCGATGGCCCAGCCGTTATTCTCATCCTGGAAATTGATCCGGATCAGGACCGGCGAGGCCAGGACCGGCAGCGGCGGGGGCATGGGCGTATCGGTGGCGGTTGGAACGGGTGTGTCGGTGGAGAGTGGGACGGGCGTAGGAAGGGCTGGTGCTGACCGGGGTGTCCGTGGCTGCAATAGTGGATGGCGTGGCCGGGCCGGCCTGGTTGGAACAGGCCGACAGGAACAATGCAATCGCCAGGACCGGCAGGAAAAATCTTACTCGCATCCGTTCTTTCCGAGGTCAGGATCTACTCAGGGGATCAGGATGGTCCAGGTGGACCCCCCATCGATGGTTTTATACAGCGTGCGGTGGTTGTTGGCGTCGCTCGTGACGGCCCAGCCGGTGCTGGCATTCACGAACTGCATGGAAGCCAGGCTGTCCTTGATGTTTACATTCGGCGTGACCGTCGACCAACTGGCGCCCGCGTCATGGCTGACGTTCAACGGCGCACCGCCATCCCAAACAAAGAAATCGGTCGCGGAAGCAACGGAAAGGAAACCGCCCTGGGCTACCGGGGTGCTGGCGGCCCAGCTCTGGCCGCCGTTATGGCTGACGTAGAAGATTGTGGCGTTGGTGTTGGCGAATATCAGTACCGGCAGGACGGCCTCCTTTGCGCCGAAGAAAACCGGCAGGCTGGGGCCTGTCATGGCTCCGCTAAACCCGGCCGGTATGGCCAGGTCCTGGTGCGCCCAGGTTGTCCCGCCATCCTGGGACATGTAAATGTAAATAAAATTGTCCACCGGCTCCGCACCGGTGACCCAGGCGCGGCTGGTGTCCAGGGCAGTGATGCCGTTCTTATCACCCACCAGCGGCAGGCTGTCGCTGGAACCGGGCGTGTTCGGGTCGTCGGTAAAGACTCTTGACCAGGTTGCCCCGCCGTCGCTGGTTCGGAAGATGGCCACGGCCTCATGGCTCATACCGCCGCTCAACCCAACCAGCTCCCAGCCATTCATCGGATCGAGGAATTTCAGCGAGCCGCCGCCAAACGGTACCGCCGCGGATGTCCAGGTCGCCCCGCCGTCGGTTGTGTGATAGAGAGTCCCTGTCGTTGGGTCCGTTCCCATCGCAACCAGCCAGGCCGTGCTGGCATTCAGGAAGAAGGGGGAGACCGGAGCGCCGTTCAGGCCGGTGGGAGTGACGTTATACCAGCTGGCGCCGCCGTCCTGGGTGCGCACCACACCTGTATCTGTCAAGGCCCAGCCATTCTGGTCATCCAGCATATCCAATGACTGGATGGATGGGGCCGCGGAGACAGACAGGGACTGGACCGTTGGGATGGCGGCAGGCGGTGGCAGCCGGGAGAGTCGCAGCCGCGCTGGCAGGGACTGGCGAGGCGGTTGCCGGGACAGGGCTGGCAGTTGCTTGGACGGGCGAAGCCGTGTTCGTGGCAGCCGCTGCGGGCGGGACAGGCGGGAGAGTTGCCAGAGTTGGCAGGGCCGGTGAAACCACCCCGCAGGCCAGCAAGGCCAGCAGGACCGGCAGCCCTGCGAGCAGGATTCTTAATCGAAGGGAACGCATACAAAACTCCTTTGTTTTTTAAAGAAGCGAACTTTAATATTGTAAGCCTGCCCATTGGAGTCGGGCAGAGGGATTAATGGGGCAGGCCGGGCTCATTTTGCAAGGAAAGTATTGAGCACTGTTTCGAATTTGCTCATCAGAGCGGCCCGATCGAATTCAACCACCGTCCCGGGAGGATAGTTCCCAATGTTTGCCGAATGGATCAGGAAGACCATCTCAAAACATTTGTTATTCCAGACGGTACGATAGGCGATCTGGTCATACCGGTTTCCGGCTGCCGCTCCGCTGAATTCGCTGCGGGTGAAAGCATAGTTGTTGATGTTCACCTACGCCGGTGACCGTCTCGGCGACCTGGGTGGAAGGCTGTGTACAGGTGGAAACGATCGCTGGGTCTGCCGTGGCGGCCACCTGCAGGTATGCTTCGATCAGGTTCGTCCTGGGAGAATAGAAGGCCGGGTTAATGAAAGCGAGCGTCAGCAGGGGCGTGCCCTTGATATTGACCGGGATCTGGACATCCGTCGGTGCGAACTCGTCCGTGTAGGTAAGAGCGACCAGGAATTGCGGGTCTGTAAATCCGAAATCCTGAGTTGCCTGTCCGGGCGGGTCGATGGCGATGCGCAAGGTGAACGGGCTGTTGACTTGCGACTGGATGGAGACAATATAATCCTGCGTGGAAGGCAGGCTGCCGCGCCAGAATGGGAGCGCGTAACCTGGATCGCTGAGAGGCTTGTTATCCGCGCCGGTCACATTGACCGAGAAAGCCGGCCCCTGCGGGATCGAGACGCTCATGACCTGTCCCTGCATGGCCGAAAGCACATAGCGCTTGGTTGCGTTGGCTGCGATCTTATCGGAGAGCTCGACCCAGGTTCCATTCGGGGCAAAGCGGATCCGCTCGGCGTTGGCATTCGGGTCAAATGCGACCTGCGGGGTGGCTGTTGGCTCGGTCGTAGGGGTGGGTATCAATGTGGGTGTCGGGATGCTTGTATCGATCGTCAGCTGGACGGGCGCAGAAGCGGCCAGCATGGGAGTCAGCCGGTTCCAGGTGATGCCTCCATCGGCGGTCTTGTAGAGCGCCGAGGCTTGGTTTTCCTGGATCAGCGCCCAGCCGGTGCTGGCGTCGACGAAGTCGATGGCTGAAACCGAGCGGGAGTCGCTTTGCGTGAAGTCGAGGTTGGATGCTAAAGTCTGCCAGGTTTGTGCGCCGTCCAGGCTGGCGCAGAGCGCATTGCCGCACAGAACGAAAATGGCTCTGGGAGAAACGATCTGCACCTGCGTGAATGGGGCGATATTTTCCAACTGGCCGGGAGCCAGCGACCAGTTTGCGCCGCCATCCTGCGTGACATACAAGGCCAGCCGCTGATAAATGGTTGCGCCTTCGTTGTTCATTTTCAAGAGAATAACCGGCAGCCAACCGTTCTTGTCCCCAAAGAAAACCGGCCGGTAAGCCGAAACGAGCGCATCGGCGCTGTTTTTCGGCAGGGGCAGGCTTTTCGTCTGCCAGGTTTTGCCAAGGTCGAAGGAGGCCTGCATGCGCACAGCCCCGCCCGGCTGCATGCTGCCCATATCCCCATGGACAACGATCATGCGGTCGGGGTCATAGTAGAAACTATCTGCGCATAGGCTGCATAGATGGACCGTTCCAGGCGGCAGGCCGCTTTCGGGCTGCGGCGGCGTGACCGGGACGGGCGCCCAGGTTTTGCCGCCATCCTGGGTTTCGGAGAGTGAATAATAGATATTGCCGGCGCCAACGTCGCCGGTTTGGGCCCAGCCGTTCAGCCCATCCTGGAAATGCAGGCCGCCTGCCGGACCATTCGGGTATTCCGCCCAGGTCTGGCCGCCATCGCTTGTATGCAGCAGGCCGAAACGGTTGTTTTCCTGCAAATTTACCGGCAGCCAGGCCGTCTGCGCATCCAGGGCGAAAAAGCCTTCAGACCAAATTTGCCCGCCTGGCGTGCGGTCCAGCCAGGTTTGACCGCCGTCGCTGGTGCGCAGGAGCCGGTTCGAATTCGTCCAGGCCCAGCCATTCTCCGCATCCAGCATGTCCAGGCTGGCGATCGTCGGAGCGGGCACAGGCGGCGTGACTGTTGCTGTGCCGGATAAATTAGCCGGAACTTGTTGGAGCGTCTCATCCGGGGCCGGGCTGATCTGCCTGAGCGGACCGCAGGCGGACAGCGCCAGGGCGAGTGCCAGGATCAATCCGAATTTTGACCAGGCATGCATACATTTCTCCTGCAAAAGGGAATGACCGCGCATGTTTCACGCGGTCTTCATTAGACGAGCAGTCTGGGAGGAATGTTCCCGGTGTTGGGGCTCACCCCAGCCATTCGATCAGGCTGGCTTCGCCCTGGCCCGACCCCCACGCACAGGGTCGCCAGGCCGTATTTGCACGTTGCCCGCGCCGCCGCATCTCGTGCAGCAGCGTGGTCAGGATGCGCGCCCCCGAGCAGCCCAGCGGATGCCCCAGGGCGATCGCCCCGCCGTTGACGTTGACGATTTCCGGGTCCAGGCCGAGATCTTCGATCACTGCCAGGGACTGGACGGCGAAGGCCTCGTTCAACTCGACCAGGCCGATATCTTCGATTTTCAACCCGGCGCGTGTCGAGGGCTTTCTGGACTGCCGGGACGGGTCCCAGCCCCATCGTGCGCGGCGGGACCCCGGCGGCGGCGGAGGAAAGGATGCGCGCCAGTGGTTTCAGTCCGAGCGCCTGGGCTTTTTCTTCGCTCATCACCAGCAGGGCCGCCGCTCCATCGTTCAGCCCGGAGGAATTCCCGGCGGTGACCGTCCCGCCGTCTTGCGGAAGGACGGCTTTGAGCTTCGCCAGCGATTCCAGCGAAGTATCCCGGCGCGGGCGTTCATCGGTATCCACCACTTTCGGGTCGCCTTTGCGCTGCGGGATGACCACCGGGAGGATCTCCTCGGCGAATTTGCCGGAGTCGATCGCCGCGATGGCGCGCTGGTGCGAGCGCAGGGCGAATGCATCCTGCATCTGGCGGGTGATGTGCGGGCGTTCGGCGGCGATGTTCTCGGCCGTCTCGCCCATCGACTCGGTGCCGTACAATTCCTGCATCCTGGGGTTGGGGTAGCGCCAGCCCAGGGCGGTGTCGTAGGCGGTCAGGTTGCCGAAGGGGAAGCCGGCTTCGGCCTTGGGCAGCGAATAGGGCGCCCGGCTCATCGACTCCACGCCCCCGGCGATGTAACACCTCCCCTTCGCCGGCGCGGATGGCGCGCGCCGCCTGGTTGACGGCGTTCAGCCCGGAGGCGCACAGCCGGTTGACGGTCACGCCCGCCACGCTGACGGGCAGCCCGGCCAGCAGGAGCGCCATGCGCGCCACGTTGCGGTTATCCTCCCCGGCCTGGTTGGCGCAGCCCAGGTAGACTTCCTCCACCAGCGCCGGGTCGAGCTGGTTGCGTTCGACGATGGCTTTGATCACCAGCGCGGCCAGGTCGTCCGGGCGGACGGCTGCCAGCGCGCCGCCCAGCGCGCCGATGGGCGTGCGGATGGCATCGATAATGACAGGGACAGGCATGGGATCTTCACTTTACAGGCTGCGGCATAAATATCTGAGCAAGTCCGCTCGAATTGAGCTTGCTTGGCCTGCTTTATGGTTTTTCTTCCGGTGTTGCCGGCGCTTCCAGATCGCCCAGGAAGCGGATGCGCTGGACGTTCACCAGCACCGCCTCCCGCTTGATGATAATGGCTGGGTTGGCGATCAGTGTGACGGTGGCCTGCGTGATCGGCAGGAAGGACTCGGACAGGTTGGTGATGGCCTGCCGCAGATCGAGCGGGCCCGCCTGGTTCAATTTGCCGTGCACTTCCATGCCGTCCAGCGCCAGGAAAACATCATATTTTTGTTTTGGATATTTGATGTACCGCGGTTTGCGGGGTCGTCTTTTGGGGCGGCTCGAATGCCAGGACAATCCCGGCCTTGGGGATGATGGAACTGGCTGTTTTCTCGAGGATTTTGGCGGGTTGCTCCAGGCGGGCGACGCTGGTGTTACGCATCAGGAAGGTTGTAGTCGCGCCGGTCGTTCAAGAAGTCCGAAAGCCGCTGTTCGCGCAGGAACAGCCCGCCTGAAATGGAATAGTGTTGCGTGAAGAGAACTACCTGAAAGGGAAAAACAGTATCGACCATGGGATCCTCTCCTCGTATGGAATTTCTCAGTTTCATTCTACTGCTTCTTGCATAAATTGTCGAACATTTGGCATGGTTCCCATGAAATCTACACGAAAATGCCCTGAGGCTGCGGGTAGCTGATCCGAATACGACCTCGTTCTCGGATAGTCGATTTGAATCCGAAAGATCGATTGGCACTGACTCCAACCTTGTGAGACCGCATAAATTGCACATCGAATGCATATAATCTGTGTTTAATCAGCCGGATAGGATGTTCGTAGCCCTTGAATGATGACGCATGGCACTACCCGCCCTTGTCAGACAACAGCATAATCAACTCAGAAGTACAATCAAGGCGAGAATTGTCCAATTTCCCAACAAGGAGACCCAATCGATGCCTGCAAAAGGTTGGATTGAAGTCAACGATCTCTACTGTAAAGGCTGTGAGCTTTGCATCACAGCCTGCCCCCCGCAGGTGATGGCGCTCGACAAAGAGCGCCTGACGCCCAAAGGATACCACCCGGCGCATGTCTTCAAAGATGGCTGCACCGGGTGTGCCATCTGTGCCATTGTCTGCCCGGATGCGGCCATCACGGTCTACCGCGAAGTGACCAAGTCCGCGGCCCAGGCTGCTGCGGCGGGAGGTTGAGATGGCACGTGAACTCTGGGAAGGCAACCAGGCCATTGCCGAAGCCGCCGTCCGCGTTGGGTTGGAGGCATATTTCGGCTATCCGATCACTCCGCAGAACGAGATCCTGGAATGGCTGGCGCGCCGCATGCCGGAACTCGGCCGGGCGTTTGTCCAGGCCGAAGCGGAACTGGGCGCGATCAACATGGTCTACGGCGCAGCCTGCACGGGTGCGCGCGTGATGACCTCCTCCTCCAGCCCCGGCATCAGCCTGATGATGGAAGGATTATCCTACATCGCCGGCACTGAAGTCCCGATGGTGCTGGTCAACGTGATGCGCGGCGGGCCGGGCCTGGGTAACATCGCCCCCTCGCAGGGCGACTACAACCAGATCTGCAAGGGCGGCGGGCACGGCGATTACCATCCGATCGTGCTGGCGCCTGCCTCGGTCCAGGAAGCGGTGGATCTTCTGCCGCTGTGCCTTCGACCTGGCGGAGAAATACCTGACCATCGCCTGCCTCCTGCTGGATGGGTCGATCGGCCAGATGATGGAGCCGGTCGAACTGCCGGCCATGCGCGCAGTCAAGCGCAGGGAATACCCCTGGGCCACCAGCGGCGCACAGGGCCGCCCGAGGCACTTCCTGACCTCGATCTACCTGGAACCATACGATGAGGAGAAGACCAATATCCGCCTGCTCAAGCGCTGGCAGGAGGTGCAGGAAAACGAACTGCGCTATAAGGAATACTTCCTGGAAGATGCGGAAATCGTCGTGATCGGTTTCGGGACGGCCGGCCGGGTGGCGCTTTCGGCCGTGCGTGCCGCCCGTGAGCAGGGCATCAAGGTGGGCCTGTTCCGGCCGGTGACGGTCGCTCCCTATCCATATGCACGCGTGGCCGAACTGGCCGCGCAGGCGAAAACGTTACTGGTGGTCGAGATGAACTCCGGCCAGATGCTCGAGGATGTCCGCCTGGCTGTCAATGGGCGCACCCCGATCGAGTTCTATGGGCGCCTGGGCGGCGTGGTGCCGTTCCCGGATGAGATCCTGGGTGAGATCCAGCGCGTTGCCCGGGAGACTCCCAAAATCGTGGACGACCCGGCCAAAGTCTGGTTGAAGCGCATGGACGCTGTGGTGAAGAAATAGAGGTACATATGGCTAACGATGACTCCTGAAAACCTGGTTTATGAACGTCCCCGGTCCTTTACCGACACCCCGACCCATTACTGCCCCGGCTGCACGCACGGCGTGGCGCACCGCCTGATCGCCGAAGTGCTGGACGAGATGGGTTTGACCGGCCGCACCATCGGCGTGGCGCCGGTGGGCTGTTCGGTCTTCGTGTATAACTATTTCGCGACAGACTTCGTCGAGGCCCCGCATGGGCGTGCCCCGGCCATGGCGACCGGCATCAAGCGTGTCCTGCCGGACCGGATCGTCTTCACCTATCAGGGTGACGGCGACCTGGCCTCCATCGGCACGGGCGAGATCATCCATGCCGCCGCGCGCGGTGAGAATATCACCGTCATCTTCATCAACAATGCCAACTACGGCATGACCGGCGGCCAGATGGCCCCCACCACCCTGCCTGGCCAGAAGACCACTTCCTCGCCGAATGGCCGGGATGTGGAGCTGCAGGGCTATCCGATCCGCATGGCCGAAATGCTGGCCACGCTGGACGGTGCCGGTTATGTTGTCCGGCGCAGCCTGCACGACCCGACCAATATCCGCAAGGCCAAGAAAGCCATCCGCACCGCCTTTGAGACGCAGGTACGCGGCCTGGGTTTCTCGCTGGTCGAACTGCTCTCCACCTGCCCGTCCAACTGGAACCTGACCCCGGTCGAATCGCTGAAATGGCTGGAAGAGCACATGCTCCCGTACTATCCGCTGGGCGATTACAAGGTCGCTCCGTCCATCACAGCAGCGAAAATTTAGGAGAGGTACCCATGCAAACGGAAATCATCCTTTCCGGTTTCGGCGGACAGGGCATCATGTTCGCCGGTCAGATCCTGTCCTATGCGGCCATGGACTCTGGCAGGGAAGTCACCTGGATCCCGTCCTATGGCCCGGAAATGCGCGGCGGCACGGCCAACTGCACGGTCGTCATTGCCGATGAGGAAATCGGTTCGCCGGTCGTCAAGAATCCGGATGCGGCCCTTGCCATGAACCTGCCCTCGCTGGACAAATACGAACCGATGGTCAAGCCCGGCGGTGCGCTGGTCATCAACGCCTCGATGGTGGACCGTCCCGCCAGGCGCACGGACATCACCACTGTGGCGATCCCCTGCAATGAAATTGCGGAAGAGATCGGCAACCCGCGCCTGGCGAACATGGTCGCGATCGGCGCGCTGCTGGCCTGCATGAATGTGCTCACCCTGGCGGACATGGAAACGGCCTTGAACAACCACATGCCCGGCCGGCATAAGAATTTGCTGCCCAAGAACGTTGAAGCGCTCAGCCGGGGCGTGGCCTTTGCGCAAAAAAGCCTGATAAAGTGAACCGGAGCCCGTCTCAACCAGAGGCGGGCTTTTTACTATTTTGGGAGTGTTTTATGGACACCCGGCGTGTTTTTTGGATTGTTACTTTATCTATCCTGCTCTTGTCACCGCTGGCGGGATGTGCCGCGCAGAAACCCGCTTCAGAATCGGGTAAATCCTACCTGGCGGCTACGCTCGCATTAGTCAATGGCACCCTGATCGACGGCACCGGGGCAGAGCCTGTTCCCGATGCGGTCGTTCTCGTCAGCGGTGACAAGATCCTGGCGGTTGGACCGCGCAAGATGATTGGTATCCCCAAAGGTGTGCCAACCTTGATATGAGCAGGAGCCACCATCCTGCCCGGTTTCATCAATGCCCATGTGCACCGTGCCTTTGATAAGGCCAACCTGCAGGCCTGGGCGGAAGGCGGCGTGACCACCGTCCGGGATGAGGGCGCCATGCCCGCATCGATCGCCGGGTTGAAGGCCTTCCGGGCCGGGATCGCCGCGGATCCGCATTACGCCCGCCTGGTTTCTGCCGGGACCATGCTCACCGTTCCAGGTGGGTATGGATATCTTTATGTTTCGTCACCCGGGGAAGCCCGCCGGAAAGTATTCGACGAATTGGACGCAGGTGCGGACTTGCTCAAGGTTTCCCTGGAAGATGGCTATGCCGGTACACATGGCTTGCCGAAATTAACCCCGGAAGAAATGAAAGTCATCGTAACTGCAGCGCACGAGCGCGGCACACTGGTTTCGGGGCACATTACCCAGGGCGCTTATCTGCAACCCATGATTGACGCGGGAGTCGATGATATTGCCCACCTTCCCTATGACACCATCCCGCCTGACAGCCTCCGGCAAATGGTGCAGAAGGGCATCTATCTGACCCCCACATTTACCGTCTTCAGGAATTTCGGCGCTCCGCTGAATATGCTGGTGGAGAACCTCAGGCAATTCATTAAATTGGGCGGCCAGGTGGCGCTGGGGAATGACTATGGCGGCGGGCCCGGAGACTTCGAGTTGGGCATCCCGATGTATGAAATCGAGATGATGAGCCGGGCGGGTATGACCCCCATGCAGGTCATCCTTGCCTGCACGATAAAAGCCGCCCAGGTAAGCAATCTTGGGAATGAAGTCGGTACCCTGGAACCCGGAAAATTTGCAGATATCCTGATCGTGAATGGGAATCCGCTGGATGATTTACAGGTTCTGACCCATCTGAAGATGGTCATTCATGCCGGTACGATCATTCGGGATGATACACACAGATAGACCTTGGGGGATTGATTGCAGGGCTGTCCCAAAAGGTACGCGAGATTTATCTCGCCCGCCTGCATGCTGCAAGACAAAATCAGAGGCCTCTTTATCTGGCGGTCTCTGATTGTTTTTAAGGTTTTTTATAGACAGCTCCTTTTTTTAATAGGAGATTTGGTTGATTAATATTTATGATAATTATGATAATATATATCCACTGAAAATGGACGGTTAAGTGTGAATAAATCCCTTTCGGACATTAATCTTGACGATCTGGTGGAAGCATTCGGGTGGCAGCACAGTCCCTTCCTGCGCAGGCCCGTGCGGTTTGTTTTTAGCGGCCCGGCTGCTAAATTTGCCAGCCAGATGGAAGATTTCGACCGGAAAGTCGGGTTGAGTGACCTGCCGGAAGGCGCCCGCGCAACCCTGCGCGGATATGCCAGGGATGTGCGTCTTTTTGGCCGGGAAAACCTGCTTCCTGCCGGCCCTGTGCTGTATCTCTCGAACCATCCCGGTATGCTGGATACGTTAAGTTTGTTTGCGGCCCTGCGACGCCCGGACCTGCGCATCCTCGCTTTGCGCCGGCCTTTCTTGCAAGCCCTCCCGAATGTATCCAGGCAGCTCATCTTTCTCGGCGATGATCCAGGCGAGCGCCTGGGCGCGGTCCGGAAAGCCTCCGGCCATCTCCGCAGCGGCGGGGCGCTGCTGACTTTTCCGGCTGGAAAGATCGAGCCTGACCCGGATGTCTACGATGGCGCCATCGAATCGCTCGATTCCTGGCTGGATTCGGCCGGCGTCTTCCTCCGTTTCGCCCCTGAGACAAAGATCGTCCCGCTCCTGGTGCGAAATGTGCTCTGGGATAAGGCCGTCCGTCACCCGCTGACACGCCTCAGGTCCGGCCGGGAGGAGCGCGAAAGACTGGGTGCTTCCCTCCAGCTTCTCATGCAGATCCTTTTTAACCTCACTCCCGTAACCGTTAAAGTCCAGGTGGCTGCGCCGATCGGTTTGGATGAGATCGGTTCGACCGACACGGCTGCCATCCACTCCTTCGTGTTGGCAAGGATGCGCTCCCTGTTGCAAAATCCACCCCTGGGAGCAGGGGTGGGCGTAATGTGAAGCCTTTTCATCCCTTTTACCTGTGGTTTTATTGAGTTTTCAAAACTTCTCTACGTGACCCATCCTAAAGGAGTTTTATTATGCAAATAACCTGGAAACGTATTGGGATCATCCTGGCCGACCTCGCCACGGCAAGTTTGCATCTTTATTCCGCTTTCGCCCTTTACCCGCCGCCTCAACTCAGCCCGGATCCCATCTTCACCCTGAATGGGCTGGGCTATCTGGGCCTGCTGGGCGCCTACCTGCTGCCGATACCGTTCTTCCAGAAGCGCCACAAGCTGGTCTGGTGGGTGCTGGGAGGCTATGCGATCCTTACGATCGTCCTGTGGGCCATCATCGGCACGCACGATCTATCCCTCGCCGGCCGGGTTGGTTACTCGGCCAAGATCGCGGAACTGTTCCTGCTTGGGCTTCCTTTGGGCAGATCGGCCCCGGAGTTGATGGCTATCCGTTATTTCCAGATCTTCGCCCGGAACGAAAGGTAATATAAATGCTGTCTGCGCGCCGGACTGTTTACTTTGTCGGACCACGCCAGGCTGAAGTCCGCCAGGAGATGTACCCCGCTCCGGCCCCCGGCCAGATGCTGGTAAAGACCAGCCTCTCCGCCATCAGTTCCGGCACCGAGATGCTGGTTTACCGCGGCCAATTTCCAACCGACCTGCCGGTGGATGCGAGCATCTCTGCGCTCAAAGGGGATTTTCATTACCCGCTCTGTTATGGCTATGCAGTTGTCGGGCGCGTGGTCGACCTGGGAGCAGGCCTGCCTGAAGTTTGGCTGGGACGTCAGGTTTTTTCCTTCCAGCCTCATACCTCCCATTTCCTCGCCACCCCTGAAACGGTCTTTCCATTGCCTGGGGATTGCCCGGTTGAATCAGCCTGTTTTCTGCCAAACATGGAAACGGCCGTCAACCTTGTCCAGGACGGGGCTGCGCTGCTTGGAGAAAATGCCCTGGTTTTTGGCCAGGGGGTGGTTGGTCTGCTTGTGGCGGCCCTGCTCAGGCAGTTTCCCCTGCATGCCCTGGTGACCGCCGACTTGTATCCCTCCCGCCGCAAGGCTTCGCTCGAGCTGGGCGTGACTGCCTGCCTGGATCCGGTCGCCCCTGATTTTCATGAACGCCTGCGCGCCCTCTTCCCGGCTGGAGCGGACCTGACCTATGAGTTGAGCGGCGCGCCTGCCACCCTGAACCAGGCCATCGCCGAAACCATTTTCAGCGGCCGGGTGGTGGTCGGTTCCTGGTACGGGAACAAACCCGTCCAGCTTGACCTGGGAGGTGCCTTCCACCGTTCGCGCATTCGGTTGATCTCCAGCCAGGTCAGCAGTATCGCCCCCGAACTCACCGGCCGCTGGGATAAGTCCCGTCGTTTCGAAACGGCCTGGCAGGCCCTGCGGCTGATCCGGCCCGAAAAATGGATCACGCAGCGCTTTGCCCAGGAAGATGCCGCCCAGGCCTACGACTTGCTCGATCATTCGCCGCTTGAAACCATCCAGGTTATCCTTGAATACTGAGGCGTCCATGTATAAACTTGCCGTCCGCCGTGATTTCATTGCACAGCATGCCCTGATCGGAGGCGATTGGGGCGCGGAAAACCAGCCCCATTCCCACCACTATGTCCTTGAATTACAAATGGAAGGCGATACTCTCGACGTACATGGTTTTCTGGTCGATATCGTCGATGTGGAGCATGCCCTCGCCGGTGTGGTAAATGGGTATCGCGATTTCCTGCTCAACGACCTGCCGGAATTCAGCGGACTCAACCCAAGTCTCGAAAATTTCAGCCGGATCATTTGCATTTCATTAAATAAAAACATTCACGCCCAGAACCTCAAATCCATCACAGTGGTCCTGTGGGAAAACGACAACGCCTGGGCGAGCTATTCCATCGAGTATTAAGCTAAAATATATGGATGAAGATCGGCCTGGTGGTTTACGGTTCACTGGAAACGGTCAGCGGCGGATATCTCTACGACCGTAGTTTGGTAAGTTCCCTGCAAGCGCGCGGCCACGCAGTGCGAGTCCACTCGCTCCCGTGGCGCAATTATGCTTCCCGCTTGTCCGATAACCTGTCCTTTGGACTTCCGCCGGACCTGGATGTGCTTATCCAGGATGAACTGGTACATCCCTCGCTCCTGGCTGCCAATCGACTGCCCCATCCTTACCCGGTCATAAGCCTGGTCCATCACCTGAGATCTTCTGAAGAGCACCCCAGGCTGCAGAAGGTTTTTTATCGAACCATCGAGCGCAGCTATTTGCGGTCGGCGGACGGTTTTATCTTCAGCTCGAAAACCACCCGGCAGGCTGTCCACGCTCTCATCGGAGCCGGCAAACCCTCGCTGGTTGCCAACCCTCCCACGGACCGCTTCAAGCGTGTATTAACCGATTCTGCGGTTGCGGCAAGAGCCGTGCAGACCGGGCCAATGCGCATCCTTTTTGTGGGCAATCTCATTCCTCGCAAAGGTCTTTCCGTTCTACTCAGCGCCATTTCCGCCCTCCCTGCCGGTTCTGTCAGGCTCGGCGTGGTCGGTTCGCAGGCGGCTGACCCCCTTTATGTCAAAAAGGTCACGGATCAGGTGGCTGATCAAGGCCTGCGTGATGCCGTTGTGTTTCATGGTATCCTCGACGATGAAAGTCTGCAGAAGGAACTGGAAGCCGCGCACATCCTGGTGGTTCCATCCTCCTACGAAGGTTATGGGATCGTGTACCTGGAGGGCATGGCATTTGGGCTGCCTGCCATCGGCACCACTGCCGGAGCCGCCGGCGAGATCATCAAGCCTCGCGAGAATGGCTTTCTGATCCGGCCAGGCGATGCGGCTGCCCTCACCGTTTACCTGCTCGCCCTGATGACGGATCGAACCTTAATGAAACAGCTCTCGCTAAACGCGCTGGCCTCCTATCGTCAGCGGGCCGCCTGGGACCAGACGGCGGAAAGTATTCATCAATTCCTTCTAGGGTTGGTTGGCTGATATGGAATATTCCTTTCCTCACTACCTGCTCTCCAAACAAAGCGTGGATGACCGCGCTCTCAACCGCCTCGTCCTGGACGACCTGAAAGCCAGGCTGCCTGTAACCTCCATGAACGTCATCGAAGTCGGCGCGGGGATCGGCAGCATGCTCAGACGCCTGCTCGGTTGGGGCATCCTTCCGCCTTCTGTGGACTATACCCTGGTGGATGTCATGCCCGAGAATATCAGCTATGCCCGGGACTGGCTCCCCGAATGGGCGGGTCAAAACAATTATCAGGTTGAGACCCTGGCCGGCGGCGATATCCGCTTGAGCGCTTCGGCCTCGGTTGTCCAGATCCATTTCATCCAGGCGGATGTTTTCGATTTTGTCCAGTCTCAACACGACCGGGCGGATCTGCTGATCGCCCACGCGTTGCTGGATCTGCTGCCCTTGCCGGAGAGCCTGCCAAAACTCTTTTCGCTCATCCAACCGGGTGGGCTGGCCTGGCTGACCGCCAACTTTGACGGGCTGTCTGCTTTCGAGCCGGTCATCGATCCGGCCCTGGATGCGCAGATCGAGCTGCTCTTCCATCGGACAATGGATGAGCGCATCACCGGCGGCGTCCGCTCCGGCGATAGCCGCACCGGTCGGCACCTTTTCGCCTATCTGGAAGGGGCCGGGGCGGAGATCATTTCGGCGGGCGCTTCGGACTGGGTGGTCTATCCGCTTCAGGGTCAATACCCGGCTGACGAAGCTTATTTTCTCCAGTTCATCCTGTATTTCTTCGAAAGCTCCCTTTCTGGTTGCCCGGAACTGGACCAGGCGCAGTTTGCCGGCTGGCTGGCTGCCCGGCGCCTGCAGGCCGAACGCTGTGAATTGGTTTATATTGCCCATCAAATGGACTTCCTGGTGAGGGTCTAGCCCTGGTGAGGGTCTGGCCCTGGTTAGGGTCTGGCCCAGGAAAGGGTATAATTCCAATATGAACTTTCTCATCACTGGCGTGGCCGGTTTCCTCGGTTCCCATCTTGCCAACCATCTTGCCCATGAAGGGCACCAGGTGCGCGGGCTGGACGATCTCTCAACCGGCGACCCGCAAGCTCTGGACCCGGATGTACATTTCACGCGCGGGGATGTGAACGATCGCCCAAAGCTTTGGACTCTGCTCCAGGAAGTGGATTGTGTTTACCACCTGGCCGCCCGCATCTCTGTGCCGGAGTCGATGCTCTACCCGCGCGAATACAACATCTCCAATGTCGGCGGGACCGTCAGCCTGATGGAGGCCATGCGGGATGTCGGTATCCGCCGGGTGGTGCTGGCTTCTTCGGGCGCCATTTACGGTGAGCAGGATATCCAGCCGCTGACCGAGGGCCAGACGCCGCGCCCGCGTTCGCCCTATGCCGTCAGCAAGCTGGCCGCGGAATACTATGTCTCGACCATCGGCAAGTTGTGGGGCATCGAGACGGTCTCCTTGCGTATCTTCAATGCTTACGGCCCCGGGCAGCATTTACCGGCCTCGCACCCGCCCGTGGTGCCGTACTTCCTGCATCAGGCCACCCGTGGCGGCACCCTGGTGGTCCACTCTGACGGGAACCAGACGCGCGACTATGTCTACGTGGATGACGTTGTCTGTGCCATGGTGGCTGCCGCCACTGCGCCGAATCTCAACGGGTTGGTCATCAATGTCGGTTCCGGGGTTGAAACGAGCCTGCGCGGCCTGACAAAACTGGTGCTGGATGTGACCGGCAGCCATGCCAATGTGGTCTACAATGCCCAGACCTCCGGCGGGGTCTCGCGCCTGTGCGCCGACCTGACTCTGGCCGGAGCAAAAGCTCAATTACAAACCGGCCATCCGGTTGGAAGACGGTCTGCGGCTGACTTTGCAAAGGGATGCACGTTTCAAATTTACCAAAGAAAAAACCACCCCGTTTACCAAAATAAGCGCGCTGTCCTGGGTTCACCTGTGGCGAATATGCTCGCCTCCCCCTGCCTTCCTCATGAATTCTATGATCGACCAACCCTGACAGTCGCCCGGGCATTGCTCGGGATGCGCCTGGTGCGGCTCCTGGATGGTGTCCGTCTGGCCGGGCTCATTACCGAAACCGAAGCCTATATTGGCGAGGAAGACCTGGGCTGTCATGCCAGGTCCGGCAGGACCCGCCGGAATGCAGTCATGTACGGGCCGCCCGGTTTTGCCTACGTCTACTTTACCTATGGCATGCACTGGATGTTGAATGCTGTCACCCAGCCGGAAGGCTTCCCGGCCGCAGTGCTGATCCGGGCCATCCGGCCGGTCGAGGGGCTGGATGTGATCTCTGCCCGCCGCCAGGGTCGCGACACGCTCGGCCCGGCCAAGCTCACCCGGGCCCTTGGCATCGATGAAACCTTGAATGGCGCCGATCTCTGCAGCCCGGCCTCCGGGCTGTGGATCGAAGCGGGAAGTGCGGTTGCAGACGGGGATATTCTCACCGGCCCGCGTGTCGGTCTCTATACCGTCCCCGAGCCCTGGAAATCCATCCCCTGGCGCTTTCGCCTTAAGAATGAACATTTATCCTGAGATCGATATGTTTTTTTGCATTTTGTTTCTCGTTTTTCCCGCCCCTCTTATCAGAAATTCCGGTCCATCTCATCCAGCAGATCGCGCTTCGGCCTGACTGGAATCTGAATGGCGCATATGGGGGACAGCGCACCCGTAGCGCAGCGTAGTGGTATTTCTGGACTACAGGGGGCATGTCAGTTCGGCGGGATAAATCCCTGCCTCACGTGTGCCTGCGCCACACTGCAGGCAGTTCGGCGAAAGATTCTTTAAGGATATTTTTTATATCTTTCCTTGTATAATTAAACAAGATTATTGATCCTGGTTGGAGGGAAAAATGGAAAAATTAATCAAAAGCCGTTTCATTTCAATATTTTTCATCCTCAGCCTGCTGCTCTGCTTGAACAGTCTGCCGACGGACTCTGTCCGCGCCGCCAGCACCATCACCTTTACCGCCGAGGAACTGCTGACCCGCCCTACTGATACTTCCGTTAACATTAATATAATTCCCGCCGAGGCCATCAGTCTCTATTATGAATATGGCACGCTTTCCGGCGGCCCGTACTCGTCCACTTCGACGGTTTCCGCTGCAGCCGCCGCACCCTGCAATGTCGTCCTCACCGGCCTTGCTCCAGATACTAAGTACTATTACCGCATGCAATACCAGAAACCGGGGGATATCTGGGTGACACGCGCCGAGCATTCATTCCATACCCAGCGGGCGCCCGGCGATACTTTTACTTTTGTCGTAACCTCGGATACACACGCGGGACTTGGTGGAAATTTCTTCAGCGCCGCCAGGTATAACCAGACTCTCGCTAATATCCTGGCTGACCAACCGGATTTTTGGATCGATGCGGGTGATACGCCTCCGGATGATTTTATGCACTCTTTGACTGAATACCAGAATGGTTATAAGACCTTTCGCAGCGACATAAAGGCCATCAGTGGGAATGTTCCTTTTTTCCAGGTGCTTGGGAACCATGAGCAGGAGATGGGCTGGAACCTGGATGACAACGCTGATCCCAATCAAACCCAGCCGATCCAGGCAGTCAATGCCCGCCGGGCGATTATTCCCAATCCCAAGCCAGACAGTTTCTATTCCGGAAACCTGGATACATCCCTGACCTATATCGATGACGACCATCTCAGGGAAGATTATTATGCCTTCACCTGGGGGGATGCCCTTTTTATCGCCCTGGATCCTTACTGGTACACCATGAAATTTCCCCAGGAAAATTCCACCTATCCCTTCGGTGGTGAAGAAAATCAAAGTGGCGAAGAGGCCACGAAAGGCACCCGTTGGGATTGGTCGCTGGGCATTCAACAGTATTTGTGGCTGAAAAATACCCTCGCAAACAGTACCGCGCCATACAAGTTCGTTTTTATCCATAATGTCACCGGCGGGATCATCCCCTACGGCCGTGGCGGTACGGAAATCGCCGGGTACTTCGAATGGGGTGGCAAGAATTGGGATGACACCTGGGGCTTTGACAGCCACAGATCGGCCGCGGCCGGTTGGACCACTCCAATTCACCAGTTAATGGATCAATATAATGTGACCATATTCTTCCATGGGCACGATCATTTCTATGCCAAACAAGAGCTGGATGGGATCGTCTACCAGGAAATCCCGATGCCCGCAGCGGTTGACGCATTTACCGGGTTCATGAACGAACAAACCGGTACCTATGCCTCCCAGTACCCCGACCCGGCCAGGATCCTTTTCTACAACGGCGCGACAAAATATGTAGATTCGGGTCACTTGCGGGTGACCGTTTCTCCGGCCGAGGTAAAGGTCGATTATGTGCGCATGAATGGTTCAATTACAGATTCATATACCATTGCACCCAGTACCACCCAAAAGGTCCGGGATGACTATGATGGCGACGGCAAGACCGATGCGGTCAAGTTTGATCCCGCCGCCGGCATCGGCTGGTGGCTGAAATCCTCCACCGGCCTGTGGGATGGCAAGTGGCTGGGCTCGGACAGCTTTGACTATGTCAGCGCCTCGGACTTCGACGGGGATGGCCAGACCGACCCGGCCAAGTTCTACAGCGGCACCGGCACGGTCTGGTGGGTCAAGTCCAGCACCGGCACGCTGGATGGGCAGTGGCTCGGACCGGATCTCTTCACCTACATCACCGGCTCGGACTTCGATGGGGATGGCAAAGCCGACCCGGCCAAGTTCTACCCGGGCACCGGCACGGTCTGGTGGGTCAAATCGACCACCGGCCTATTGGATGGGCAGTGGCTCGGACCGGACACCTTTACCTACGTTTCGGGCTCGGACTTTGATGGGGATGGCAAGTCTGACCCGGCCAAGTTCTACCCCGCCACCGGCACGCTCTGGTGGGTCAAGTCGACCACCGGTGTGCTGGATGGGAAGTGGCTGGGCCCGGATACCTTCACGTATGTGCCCGCTTCCGACTTCGATGGGGATGGCAGGACCGACCCGGCCAAGTTCTACTCAGGCACCGGCAATGTCTGGTGGGTCAAGTCCAGCACGGGCGTCATGGATGGCGCCTGGATGGGCTCAGGCACATTCACGTATGTCCCCGGCTGTGACTTCAACGGGGATGGCAGGACCGACCCGGCCAAATATGACGCCGGCACGCACACCCTCTCCTGGTTGAACGTGGGCACGGGCACCTGGACCGATATCGACACGCAGTCAGGTACCTACACCCTGGCCAACGGTCAGTGAGGCCTGGCAATACCTGCCGCCTGCGCTAATGGAATCCGATCAGAAAGAGGATGAAATAAGATGAACCTATTCAAGTTTTGTCCAAAAACCCATCGTATCATCGGTGTTCGCAGTCCGCGCGACGTGCCGCGGCTGCTCTTTCCAATCGCCGGTTTCCTGGCATTGGTGTGGTTCCTCGTCCGTGTGGTGCCCAAACCCAGCCGGGCCACCTATCCTTGCCAGAAGGTCGCTGGCCCCCTGGCGGGCAGCTTCCTCATGTGGTTGGTCGGCATCACTGGCGCCAGCCTGCTCTTCCACAAGGCGCGTGCGCGTCTGCGCCAGGCCCGCTACCTGCCTGCCTTGCTGGCCCTGCTGGGCGCGCTGGTCGGGATTTCCTGGAGTGTGTTGAGCCTGCACCAGCCGGTGCCAGCGCCGCCTATACTGCGCACCCGGCTAACAGTCCCATCGGCACGGCCAGGGGCCTCATGCCCGGCCGCGTGACCTGGGGGCACGATCCCCTGGTCACCGACTGGAACGGAACAGCCAGCAACGCCAGCCAGAGCTGGTTCAATCACATCAGCCAGAGCGAAGCCACCAACCTGATGCAGTGGACGCTGATGGGCTATGCCGGCACGACCACGACCTCCGCCGCCTGGGACGCCATTTTCCGTTATTTCAATGGCGGCAGCGCCGGCTACCAGTCCGGCGAAAAGATCTTTATCAAGATCAATATGACCACTTCCAGTGCCGAAAACTGCGACGACGGGAGCTACAACTGGACTCCGAGCTCGTGTGGCAGTCACCTGGGCCTCGGTCGGGGAATCGCCGCAGCTCATGATCGCCCTGCTCGATCAACTGGTCAACGTGGTGGGCGTGGCTCAGCCTGACATCACCATTGGCGACTCTGACGGCCTGTGGGTAAACGATCTCTACAATCCTGTGCACAGCGCCTTCCCAAACGTGAAGTACCTGGACGCGCGCGGCACACTGGGACGCACCAAGGCGGTAAGAAGCACTACTCGGCTGTACTGGAGCACCACCGAGGCCAACGGCAAGAACCCTGACTATCTGCTGCAGGCCATCGTCGACGCCAGGTACATTATTAATCTGGCGGTTCTCAAGACCCACGGCCACGCTGGTATCACCGTGACAGCCAAGAATAATTTTGGCTCCCTAAGTGGCGGGAATGATGACATACGCCACCCGGATACCCCAAACTTCTACAATCTCCACCTCAGGTTGCCTCTGAACGCCGATACAGGATCCTGGCCGCAGCGGGCCAGCATGGCCCAATACCGCCCGGTGGTCGACCTCAATGGTGTCACGGGCATGGGCGGCAAGACACTGCTCTACATGATTGATGGCATGTTTGGCGGCAAGGATTGGTCCGGTGCGCCATCCAAATGGACCATGGCGCCGTTCAACAACAACTGGCCGGCTAGTCTGTTCCTCTCAATGGATCAGGTCGCCATTGACTCGGTGGCGTTCGATTTTCTCAGTCAGAAGTGGCCAGACCATGCCCTCGCCAATGAGGGCGTCCAGGATTATCTGCATGAGATGGCCCTGGCAAACAACCCGCCATCGGGCACCTTCTACGACCCGGAGAATGACGGCATCCGGATGACCAGCCAGGGTGTCCACGAGCATTGGAACAACGCCACCGATAAACAGTACAGTCGCAACCTGGGTACTGGCAATGGCATCGAGCTGGTATACATGAACGGCCCTCTTGAATCCGTTCCAAAAGTTCCGCGATGACTACGATGGCGACGGTAAGACTGATGCGGTCAAGTTTGTTTCCAGCAGCGGCATCGGCTGGTGGTTGAAATCCTCCACCGGCCTGTGGGATGGGAAGTGGCTGGGCTCGGACAGCTTTGACTATGTCAGCGCCTCCGACTTCGACGGGGACGGCCAGACCGACCCGGCCAAGTTCTACAGCGGCACCGGCACGGTCTGGTGGGTCAAATCCAGCACCGGCACGCTGGATGGGCAGTGGCTCGGACCGGATACCTTCACCTACATCACCGGCTCGGACTTCGATGGGGATGGCAAGGCCGACCCGGCCAAGTTCTACCCTGGCACCGGCACGGTCTGGTGGGTCAAATCGACCACCGGCCTATTGGATGGGCAGTGGCTCGGACCGGACACCTTTACCTACGTTTCGGGCTCGGACTTTGATGGGGATGGCAAGTCTGACCCGGCCAAGTTCTACCCCGGGACCGGCACGCTCTGGTGGGTCAAATCCACCACCGGTGTGCTGGATGGGAAGTGGCTCGGCCCGGATACATTCACGTATGTGCCGGCTTCCGACTTCGATGGGGATGGCAGGACCGACCCGGCCAAGTTCTACTCAGGCACCGGCAATGTCTGGTGGGTCAAGTCCAGCACGGGCAGCATGGATGGCGCCTGGATGGGCTCAGGCACATTCACGTACGTTCCCGGGTGTGACTTCAACGGGGACGGCAGGACCGACCCGGCCAAATATGACGCCAGCACGCATACCCTGTCCTGGTTGAACGTGAGCACGGGCACCTGGACCGATATCGACACGGGTACGGGAACTTACGTTCTGTCAAACGGTCAGTAAGCCTTGCCAGGATAAGGATTTATCCATAAACCAACCGGAGCGGCTTGGGTATCTTGAATGTAGCCGGATTTGCTCCATCGCTTAATCGTGGAATTTCTGAGCTCGGTTGACTCAAGTAGGTGCTGATGTGCCATGTGGGAGCAAATGAACAATATAGGGCACCAGACTGGTCGAGGAGGAAGCCATGAATTTCCATGCTTTTACAACCAATCCTAGGACCAAGGCATTTCTTCGCGTTCTGCTTGGTCATACTGGGAGGATCTTCATCTTCTTGATCTTCCTTGTATCCCTGCTGGGGAGGCCTTCTCTAGGCGTCAAGGCGACAATCACCTTTACCGGAACGGAACTGCTCGGCAGCCCGGAAGCCAATCAGATATCCATCAAGGTATTACCCAGCACAACCATTATCCTGTATTACCAGTACGGGACAACTTCGGGTGGGCCGTATGTCAACACCTCCCAGGTCAGCGCGGGCACCTCCACGCCAACAACAGTGACTCTGACCGGCTTGACTCCCAACACCAGGTATTACTACCGGATGCAGTACAGTTCGGATGGGGGCTCCACATGGGTGATACGGCCCGAGCATTCCTTCATGACGCAGCGCTCCCCAGGCACCAGCTTTGTTTTTGATATCACCACCGATTCGCACATCAACGTTGCCAATCTGGGCATTCCTGCCAACTGGACGGCTGTCATGAATGATGTCGCCAGGGATAATGCCGACTTCCAGTTCGATCTCGGTGATACCTTTAATATGAATCCCGTTACCAGCCAGGCAGGTGCTGACTCAGCCTACATCAATGATTACAAATACTTCAACCTCGCCAGTGCCGATACCCCGCTTTTCATTGTGAGCGGCAACCACGAACAGGTTGAAGGCTGGCATATGACGGCCAGCACCGGCTACCACCTGCCAGCCCTGGCGACCAACTCACTCAAGAAGTATTACCTCAACCCTGAACCGGATTCATTCTATACCGGCGACTTGACCACCAATTCCTATGTTACCGGTGATGGCATGTTGAACGACTACTATTCCTGGACCTGGGGCGATGCGCTCTTCGTGGTGATCGATCCGTACTGGTTCAGCACCACCAAGCCATTTACATACGATCGGGATGGCGGTGAATCGGATACCACCGGCTCTGGTAACATCTGGGATTGGACGCTGGGATTGACCCAGTATAACTGGCTCGTCAACACCCTTTCCGCCAGCTCAGCCAAGTACAAGTTCATCTTCTCTCATCAGATTGTTGGCAGTGACAACGACCCCGATTGGGCGCTCTATGGGCGTGGTGGTGCGGGGGCAGTCAAATTCGGGGAATGGGGCGGCTACAACACAGATGGCAGCACTTACGCATGGAGCACCAACCGTTTATCCTCATCCGGCTGGGGTTCCAACCCGATCCGCACGGTTTTGGAAAACAACCACGTTTCGGCCTTCTTCCACGGGCACGACCACCAGTATGCCTATGAAAAGGTGAATGGCGTGGTTTACCAATCCTGTCCCGATGGCAGCTTCACCGGCTGGTTCGATGATTACACCACCGGTGGCAATTCGGGCAACACCATCTGGGCTGATTCCACCCAGGGCCCCGGCCACCTGCGCGTCACAGTGAGCCCCACCCAGGCACAGGTGGAATTCCTGCGTCAAGGCGGAACGAGTTCCGTGGAAACTTACACCATTGCACCTTACCAGTCTGGCACTACCCATAACCTGACCGTAAATTCCATTCCAACCGCCGGTGGCACCACCTCGCCGACAGGTACTAATTCCATTGCAGCCGGGACGGTTGTCACCGTCACGGAAAGTCCCGCCTCGGGCTATACCTTCGCCGGCTGGAGCGGTGATTGCACCGGTACAGGCACCTGCTCCGTGACGATGGATGCTGACAAGTCTGTCACGGCCAACTTTACACTTAGGAAGGTGCGTGATGATTACGACGGGGATGGCAAGACCGATGCGGCCAAGTTTGTTTCCAGCACCGGCATCGGCTGGTGGTTGAAATCCTCCACGGGCCTGTGGGATGGGAAGTGGCTGGGCTCGGACACCTTCGCCTATGTCAGCGCCTCGGACTTCGACGGGGACGGCAAGACCGACCCGGCCAAGTTCTACAGCGGCACCGGCACGGTCTGGTGGGTCAAGTCCAGCACCGGCACGCTGGATGGGCAGTGGCTCGGACCGGATCTCTTCACCTACATCACCGGCTCGGACTTCGATGGGGATGGCAAGGCTGATCCGGCCAAGTTCTACCCGGCCACCGGCACGGTCTGGTGGGTCAAATCCACCACCCATACTTGGATGGGCAGTGGCTGGGAGCGGATACCTTTACCTACGTTTCGGGCTCGGACTTTGACGGCGACGGCAAGTCTGACCCGGCCAAGTTCTACCCCGGGACGGGCACGGTCTGGTGGGTCAAATCCACCACCGTAGCATTGACGGGAAGTGGCTCGGTCCGGATACGCTTCACGTATGTGCCGGCCTCCGACTTCGATGGGGATGGCAGGACCGACCCGGCCAAGTACTACTCGGCCACCGGCAATGTCTGGTGGGTCAAGTCCAGCACCGGCACGATGGATGGCGCCTGGATGGGCTCGGGCACATTCACCTATGTCCCCGGCTGTGACTTCAACGGGGACGGCAGGACCGACCCGGCCAAATATGACGCCAGCACGCACACCCTCTCCTGGTTGAACGTGGGCACGGGCACCTGGACCGATATCGACACGCAGGCAGGCACCTACACCCTGGCCAACGGGCAGTGAGGCCTGGCAATACCCCTGTGGACATAAGCGGACGCCCGGGAGGGGGCGTCCGCTTTCGTTCATGGGGGTCAGTACCGTGCGCCCCTTGCGTCCTCTCGGTAAAAATCCAGAAGAAGCTCACCAGATTAGCCAATCCCGCTGATAAACGACCGAACCTGGTAGAGTGTCAAACTGGTATCCTTTCATCGTAGTGACGGCTTTAGCCGTCTTTTCCCGACGATGATACGGAATTGAAGATTTACGCTTGACGGTCTACTTGGGGGCGCTGAAAGAGTATAATTTCCCGTAAAGTCTCTGATAAAAAGCTGAGGAGCCCAGATATGATCCCCCTTGGAGATGCAACCCGGCGTCCGATCCATTTTCCGATCGCCACGCTCGCCATCATTGCCGCCAACGCCATCGCCTTCATCCTGGAACTGGGCGGCGGAGAGGCCTTTATCACTCATTGGTCCCTGGTGCCGGCCCATATCACTGCCGGACGGGATTGGATCACCATCCTTACCGCCATGTTCATGCATGCCGGCTGGCTGCATATCCTTGGGAACATGCTCTTTTTCTGGGTCTTTGGCCCGGAGATCGAAGATGTGATGGGGGCGCTGCCTTTCCTGATCTTCTATCTGCTTGGCGGGCCTGGCGGCCACGCTTGCGCAGGTGTTGATTGACCCCACTTCGAGCATTCCCAACCTGGGCGCCAGCGGAGCCATCGCCGCCGTGATGGGGGCCTTCCTGATCACCTACCCGCGCGACCGCATCCGCACGGTCCTCATCCTGGGCTGGTTCATCCGGGTCACCTTCCTGCCGGCCATCCTGCTGGTGGGATTGTGGTTCCTGACGCAGTTATTCAGCGAAGTCGGGGCGCTGGCCCAGGCCCAGGGCGGAGGCGGCGTGGCCTACATGGCGCACGTCGGCGGGTTCGTCTTTGGCATGCTGCTCGCCCGCCTCTTCGAAGATCGCCGTCGCCGGCGGCTGCAGGGGCTGGAATAACGGGGGGATGGGGCATGCAGCGGATACGCCTCAACAGAGTGCGACAGTTCGCTGCACTAGAAACGACTATCCATGCCCTCCAGCGGGTCCCTCCCAACCCCAAAATGAAGGGATTCTCGTCCCCGCCTGTTCCCTCTCTCGCGAAGCACCCTGTAAGGGCAAATTCGAAGAATTTGGAGAGGGGTCGGGGGTGAGGTTTCTCCCTCATTAGATGATAAAATAGGGCGCTGGTTCGTTCAGGCAGGAAAAAATCATGTTCAAACGAAATGACCAAACCACCATCCCCCCGACCGTACAGACGGTCGAACGCATCACCTCGGTGCTTGGCGCGGGTATCATCTGGCAGGGCAGCATCAGCGGCTCCGGCGGCGTGCGCATCGAAGGCATGTTCGAAGGGCAGATCGCCCTGAAAGGCTTGCTGGTCGTCGGCGAGACCGGCAAAGTCACCTGCGAGAACTGTGCGCGCCGCCAATGTGATCGTGGCCGGGGCAGTCAAGGGCAATATCACCGCCCAGAAGGTCGAGATCCGCTCCACCGGACGCGTCTGGGGCGATATCGTCACCACCGCCTTTGCCACCGAGGAAGGCGCCTTCCTGCGCGGCCAGATCCGCATGGAAGATGCCGTCGATCTCGGCCTGGACGCTCCCGGCTGAGGCACTCCGACCAAACCGGCAAAGCGAACCGAAAGGCTGACTTGAGTAAATCCAATCCCCCCAAAGTTCCCATGTCCTACCCCGACCTGGCCGATAGCGACCGCCAGGGTGTGCAGGCTGCCCTTCGTCAGGCCGGCCTGCCGGAAGACGACCTGCAGTCTGTTTTGAAGGTGCTCGACGGTCCCAACCTGAGCATGGGTCCGCAGATCGCCGCCTTCGAAAAATTCTTCTGCGACTACACCGGCGCCAGGCACGCCATCGGGGTCAACTCCGGCACCGCCGGGCTGCACCTGTGCGTGCGCGCCGCCGGCATCCAGGCCGGCGACCTGGTCCTGACCACGCCCTTCTCCTTCGTCGCTTCGACCAATGTGCATCCTGTTCGAGAATGCCATCCCGGTCTTTGTGGATGTGGATCAGCGTACCGGCAATCTCGATATCCCCAGCCTGATCGAAGCCGCGCGTGACCTGGCTGCGGGCGGCAAAAAAGCCGAAAAGTGGCTGCCCCGGCGCGGCGCCGCTGACCACGCGGGCGTTTGAAGGCCATCCTGCCGGTGGATGTGTTTGGCCAACCCGCCGAAATGGACGCCATCCGCCGGATCGCCGCTGAGCTCGGCCTGGCGGTGATCGAGGATTCGTGCGAGGCGCTCGGCTCGGAATACAAGGGCCGCAAGGCCGGCCGCCTGGGTGATTACGGCGTGTATGCCTTCTACCCGAACAAGCAGATCACCACCGGTGAGGGCGGCGTCATCGTGACCGATGATGAAAAAGCCGCCAATTTCATGCGCGCCTTGCGCAACCAGGGCCGCGCCCCCGGCGATACCTGGCTCCAGCACACCTTCCTGGGCTACAACTACCGCATGGACGAGATGTCGGCCGCCCTGGGTGTGACCCAGATGCAGCGCATCGAGGAGCTGCTGGCCAAGCGCGAACAGGTGGCGAAGTGGTACGACGAGCGCCTGGCAGGCGATCCCCGGCGTGGAACGCTATACCATCGAGCCCGCCACCACGCGCATGTCCTGGTTCGTCTACGTGGTCAAGTTCGCCCGGGGGATCGACCGCGACGCCGTGGCGCATGCCTTGGATGAAGCCGGCATCCCGGTGCGGCCTTATTTCGCCCCGATCCATCTCCAGCCTTACATGATCGAGCGCTTTGGCTATCGCCCGGGTGACTTTCCCGGTGACGGAAGACCTGGGCCAGCGCGGCCTGGCCATCCCCTTCTCCAGCGTGATGACCGAAAAGATGGTCGAGCAAGTTTGCCAGGCCATTCGTGCCGTTTTGCAGGCCTTGCCGAAGTCATGAAGCCTGGCGATTTTCCTCCTCCCCGCCGGCGCGGGCAGACTCTCCATGTTTTACTGATCCTGGTGCTGACCGGCATCGTCGTGATCCTTGGCGGTGCTGATCTCCCGGCAGCCGATCGGCCTGGTTTTTACAGGTTTGATTTTACTGGCTGTGCTGGTCTTTCTTCCCATTCCCATCCTGGCCTATCGCCTGTATGCCTTGGTACGCGCCAATTACAACCTCGACCGCGACCAGCTCACCCTTACCTGGGGCTTGCGCGTGGAACAGATCCCGGTTTCCGACATTGAATGGGTGCGCCCATTGACGGCCATGAGCGCAGTCCATCCCGCTGCCGTTCTTCCGCCTGCCGGGCTCGCTGCTTGGCATCGCGCCGCCACCCGGATCTTGGCCCGGTCGAGTTCCTGGCCTCGGATGAGAAATCCCTGTTGCTGGTGGCGACCTCCCGCAAGATTTTTGCCATATCCCCGGAAGACCCGGCCAATTTTCTCCAGGATATCCAGCATGCCATCGAGATGGGCAGCCTTACCCCGGCGGTACCGAAATCGGTCTACCCATCCTTCGTAGTGGCACAGGCCTGGGATAGCCTGGCGGCGCGTTATCTCTGGCTGGCTGGTTTTTTTGCGAATATCGGCCTGCTGGCGTGGGTCAGCCTGATGGCTCCCTCGCTGCCGCGTATCTCGCTGGGTTTCCTGCCGTCTGGTGCGGCACGCCCCCCGTCTGCGGGAATTACCCTCATCCTGCTGCCCATCGTCAGCATCTTCTTCTTCCTGGTTGGGTGGGTGACCGGCTTGCTGATCTATCGCCGGGAAGACCACCGTCCGATGGCGTACATCCTCTGGGCCAGCGGATTGGTTTCCTGCCTGTTGTTCCTGCTGGCAGTGCTTGTTCATTGTTATTACGCCTGCATAATTAGGGCGAACTCATTCCCGCCTGTGGTGAAAAATATGCTTCAACCCGTTCTTCAACTTGTTCTTGGTTTCCTGTGCGCGGCCGGTATTGCCCTGGCCGCCTATCGCGCCCGCAGCCTGAGCCGGTCGGGGGCGTGGGGGGCTTTGCTGGAAGGGACGATCATTTTTGGACTGGGCGGCTGGCGCTGGGCCGTGCTCCTGCTGGCTTTCTTTATCTCTTCCAGCGCCCTGACGCGCACCTTTGCCAAACGAAAAGCCGCCCTGAATGAGAAATTTGACAAAGGCGGACAACGTGACATCGGCCAGGTGCTTGCCAATGGCGGCATTGCCTCCATCTTTGCAGGGCTGCATTTCTTCTTCCCGCATGCCTCCTGGACCTGGGTGGCCTTCGCGGCCTCGCTGGCGGCCGTCAACGCAGATACCTGGGCCACTGAATTGGGCGTGCTGAACCCGTCCATGCCCAGGTTGATCACGAGTTGGAAGCCGGTCGAACGCGGCACTTCGGGCGGCATATCGTTCTATGGCACTCTGGCAGCCGCCGGCGGCGCGGCCTTGATCGCCGTCCTGGCCGGGCTGGTGCGCCCGGGCGGGTCTTTCTGGATGGTTACCGGTGTCGCCATCCTGGGCGGCCTGATCGGTTCGTTGTTCGATTCCTTCCTGGGCGCGACCGTTCAGGCCATCTACCGCTGCCCGCATTGCAGCAAAGAGACCGAGAAGCACCCCCTGCACACCTGCGGCACGCAAACGATCCAGGTGCGCGGCTGGAAGTGGCTGAATAACGACATGGTCAACGTGGGTTGCGCAGTCGCCGGGGCGCTGATCGGGATTATTTTGTAGGGGCGCGGGAAATAGCTCCATACTTCCGGAAGGTTCTACAATTAAAAAATCTGCCCTGGGAGGAAACTGGCAGATCCCTATTACCTGAGCAGCTTATATTCACATTGTACGAGATTTCGCGGGGAATTTCAATGCACAAAATGTACATTCAATTGATTATTAAGCATACTTTTTTCGACAAGACCAGAGCAGTAAGATGAAAGGGAGAACCTGACAAACGTCCGGCGTCAACCCGACAACCCTGTATTCTAATGTTCCCAGGAGGTCTTTTATGGATACTTCCCCACACAAAAGCAGCCTAGTTGAGGTCAACGGCATTCATCTGCATTACCTCGATTGGGGCGGCCGCGGCCCAAACCTGCTCTTCCTGGCGGGCATGGGGTGCAACGCCCACATCTTCGACCGGTTCGCCCCGCGTTTCACCGACCAATTCCATGTCCTTGCCCTCACCCGGCGCGGCCACGGCGAATCGGACCATCCCGAAACTGGCTACGACATCGACACGCTCACCGAGGACATTCACCTCTTCCTCGACAGGTTGGATATGGATAGTGTCATATTGGTGGGCCATTCCTTTGCGGGGGCGGAAATGTCCCACTTTGCAGCCATCCATCCCGGGCGCCTCCTGGGGTTGGTCTACCTGGATGCGGCCTTCTACCGCAACCTGCCGGAATTCAAGACGATGCTGGAAAAGAATCCCCTGCCTGCGCTCCAGGATCCCGTCATGGCTGGTGATCATTATTCCGTCCAGGACTATTTTGCCTCCATTAAAAAAGCCTTTCCCTCCCTGGCAATGATCTGGGGCAGCGTGATGGAAGAGCAGGGTCTGCACGAGATCACGATCCTGCCCGATGGCCGGGTGGTCGACCGGATGTCTGATGCGATCGCGGCTGCGCTCGGCGCCACCATAACCGGATACGACCCGGAAGATGCAAAGATCCAGGCGCCGGCGCTCAGTTTCTTTGCATTCCAGGATGGTAGCTCCTTTATTTCAGACGAAACCATGAGCAAAGACCAGCAGGCACAGGTGTTTGAATTTTTCGAGACGACCCGGCTGGCGTGGTTCCAAAAATCCATGGAACTTTTTTGCCACAACGTGCCGCACGCCAAAATTGTCGAGATACCTCATGGTCATCACTATTGTTTTATTACGCATGAGCAACTGGTTTTTGATGAGATGAGAAAGTTTATGCTGCCTTAGTCAAAACCACCTGAATATTCAGCGAGTCATATGGATACGAATCCCCCGCCAATATCGGCGGGGGATCATACATATTTTAGTGCGCGTTACCGGCTCTCCAGCCGTTCCAGCATTTCGAAGCAGGCCCGGCTGTGATGGTAAGGGCATTCCCATGGCCCAACTTTATAGCTGCCGGCTAAGGGTGTGCCATCCCGGTGCAAGTACTTTGAACCAATCCCCGTGGGTCCGGTCCACAATTTTATCCTGGATATAATTCCAACTTCCCCGGGCTGACTGGGCAAAACGCTCCTGCCCGGAGAGCTGGTAGGCGTTATAGAATCCCACCACGGCCTCGGCTTGCACCCACCAGCTCTTATTGTCATCCACCAATCCATGCGGGCCGGCTTCATAGGGCAGGCTGCCATCCTGCTCCAGTGCATCCTGGTATACGGCTGTGGCAATTTGGATCGCCTGCACACGCGCTTTTTCCACCAGCGCCGGGTCGGCTTGCACCTGGGCAGCTTCATAAAGCAGCCAACTGCCCTCGATATCGTGCCCATAGGAGACGTTATCCAGGAGCGAATTCCACCGGTCATCAAAAAAGAGCTTGAAATGGCCGGTCGAAGGATCAACGATATGCTGCTGGAACATTTCGAGCAAGGCCCTGTGTTGTGCCCGCAGGCTGGCGTCATCCCACACCCGTAACAGATTGGTATAGGCTTCCAGGATATGCAGCATGGTGTTCATGGATTTGCGGCAATCCAGATCCCGGTCGCTTAGCCGCATATCCGCCAGCGCCTCCCAGGTGCGACTGCTGCCCTCGATATAGCCTCCATGAACCGGATCAAAGGCGTGCTTTTCCAACAACTGGAATAATGTTTGAGCCAATGCAAGACTTTGCGGTTCTTTTGTTGCCCGGTAATATTCAGTCAAACCATAGATCGCAAACGCCTGGGCATAATGATGCTTGCGATCAAGCACCGGTTTGCCCGCCGCATCGACGGTCCAGTACAGCCCGCCATATTCCGGATCCCAAAAGACGTGCTTGAGATATTCATAGGCCCGGCGAGCCATATCCAAATATTCCTGTGTGCCCAACTTGCGAAAAGCCGTGGCAAATGTCCAGAGAATGCGTGCACACAGGATGGCGGAGCGGGGTACTTCGTTGTGAATTTCCAGGTCATTTGTCAGGGCGCCATAAAAGCCGCCATTGGCTTTATCCACAGCGTATGTCATCCAAAATGGCAGGATGTTACCGGTCAGTTCTTTGGCAAATTGGCCGCGGAATTCGGTTTTGTCAAATGCTTGTGCTGAAGGGGTCATAAAGCCTCGCATGGGCTGGGCAGGTTGGTCTGATGGTTCCATAACAAAAACCCAGCCAAATTGGTATTAGCTGGGATTAGTTTAGCATAATATTGCCAACCCGTTTGAAAACCTGATTATTGCTGGCGGGCGATTGCTAAAAGTGTCATATCGTCGTAATTCGGCGCTTCTTTGACCCAATCGATCAGCGTGCTTTGTAAATGGTTCAACAGATCCTCAGCGTGCGGCGGGCGCTGATCCGATGGCCGTTTTTAGCTGGGTCAGTTCATAGGACTTATTGGAGGGGCTGCTTGGCATCCGTAACCCCATCTGTGAAAGCCACCAGGCTGTCACCGGGCGCCAGGGTCAGGTCGATATCTTCATATTGGGCTTCAAGGCTGACCCCCAGGGCAATGCCGCGGCCGGCAATCTTTTTCACCTGGCCGGAGGCCTTCCCGCAGGAAGGGCGGGGGGTGGCCGGCCATGGCGTACTTCAAAATAGCCTTTTCCGGATCCAGGATGCCATAGAATGAAGTAACGAACTGCATATCCATATCCTGTTCGCACAGGGCCCGGTTTACCTGCGTCAACAAAGCGGCCGGTGAAGGTCTCACTCTCCACCCGTTCGCGGATCAGGCCATGTGCCATGGCCATTCGCAGCGCAGCCGGAGCGCCTTTCCCGCAGACATCCGCGATGATCAATCCCCAACGACCTCCGGGCAGCTTAAACACATTGTAATAATCGCCGGAAGTTTCATGCGCCGGTTGCCAGAAGGCAGCCAGGCTGTAACCGGTGATCTCCGGCAATTCCTCCGGGAATAAACTGATTTGCATCTTGCGCGCCATATCGAGCTCCTGCTCCAGGCGGCTGTGCTCATCCCGGATGAGGTCATACCGGTGCGCACGTTCAAGCGCCAAGCCAAGTTGTTTTGCTCCAGCGGTCAGGAATTGTAAATCGGAGGCCGACAGCAATTGCCATTCCTCTGGCGGCGAAATTCATAACACCAATGATCCTGGTCTTTAAGGGCGATCGGCACGCTGGCATGGAACATCAAGCCGCCATTCAGTCTTCTTGCCTTCCGTGGCATCTCTCAGGCGACTGCATTCGACCACATTGACCCCCCTCTTCAGCCGGCCGGTGCGCAGCAATTGCTGGCAATGGCACTCCGGCGGCCGGGTCAGGTAATAACGACCAGACTTTTCCAGGCTGGGTGGCAGATTCCGGGCAGCCGCAAGAACAAAACCGTGATCGGGTAGCGGATCCGTTGACTTGCCGAGCAAGCCGCTGTCAGCTTTCAGTGAGATCCAGGCGGTGTGCAGCGTCATTACCCCAAGCATCGTATCCAGGGTCCCATTGAGCAGGGATTGTACATCCGTAGCCTGGTTGGTCGACTCTGCCAGGCGGTTGAGCGCCCGCAGGTGCGCCAGCTCACGTTCATCCGGCAGACCCGGAAAGGCATCGTGACCTGGGCCAGAGTATATTTAAGTTCAGAAATGGTTTCTTCAGGTTGAATACTTCGAAAGGATTTTCTTCGATCCATCCATTCGCTTGAAGCCAGGCGTAGAAATGCTCCATGGAAGAGGCGATCCGGTTTATGGTTGAACGGTTCACTCCCCTGATCCGGCAATCCAGCAGGTAGGTGCGGATGGCAACATCATCCGATGCCTGGGGATTGAATGAATACTCGCCGTTGATTTGTATCCCACTTGATGTATTCTTTTACATCCTGCAGAATAGTATTATCTTTCGGGCCGAGATACTCGGCAAAAAGTTCAGTAAAATCCATAACTCCTCGCTTGATGGTACGGTTAAATGTTGCTTTTTTCGGGGATGAAAACAACCCTACCCGTTGGGAAATTTTGGCATTTCAACCATCACCAGATGACAATCCTGCACTGCCGTAAGAGTGAGTGCCAATTCATCCCACACCTTGATCGCATCCCCGCTTTCGAGGGACAAATTATTTATGTTAAGCTTTCCTTCCAAGCATGCCAGATACACTTGGCGGCCGGGAGGCTGCTTAAAGTCCAACTGCCGGTCCGCTTTCATTTCCGAGATGAATATGTTTGCATCCTGGTTGATATGGGTTACATTCTCCAGCGTTTGTCCGGAAGCGATCTGCAGCAGCTTGTTTACACGGTCTGACTTTTTGAAATGAGAGGCGCTGTAAAAGGGTGGCAACCCGGCAGATCTTGGTCGGATCCAGATTTGGATGAATTGGAGAGGCGAATATTGTGAGCCATTCCTCTCGCTGTGGGTTATGCCAGAACCGGCGCAGGTATATTGCATTTCTCCCCGCTTGATTATTTCTTTGTTCCCCATATCATCCTCATGGACGAGTTCCCCGTTTAAACAATAAGAGATGATCTCAATTTCGCGGTGGGAGTGTGTATCAAATCCAGAACAAGGCTCCAAGTTAAAATCATTAAACGTGATCAAGTCCCCGAAGGATACATTCTCAGGATCGTTGTAATCTGCAAATGAGAAATGGAACCGGCCAACATGCCAGCCGTAATCTCCGAGGTAAATTTGCCTTGCCAGGATTTTGGATAGCATATTATTTTTATGGCAGAAAAGAGAAAATATGAATGGTTTTAGTATAGCAGAACAATTAAGATATAACAAGTCCAAATAGTAAAAATAACATAAGCCTTTGGTACCCCCAAGATGTGAACGAGTTATATTTTCCATCAGCATATCTGGCGCTACAGGATTGCGTCACACCAAGGGATGCCGGCTGTCTTAATTCCCCCATTAATAAAGCTGGCGGTGGCCCCTGGAAGCGGTTATTATCTTTTTTTAATCTCAACAAGTGTTCTAAATAATATAATAGATAAAACTCATAAATATATCAAGAAGGAGATGTCGATATGAAAGTGACCAGACGACTTGGATTTCTTTTACTCGGCATATGGTTGATCGTGACCGGACTGATCCCTTTGATCCACTTGAATATTTCCGGGTTGGGGACGATCATGGCGATTTTGGCCATCGCGGCGGGCGTGCTGATCCTGTTGGAACGCTAAATGATCTCATCAGAATCGAGGAAAGTCCAATGTCCATCGTAAATATCGTTGGCGGCGCCCTTTTACTTTCGCTCGGGCGGAAAATCTTCTGGTTGTTCGTAGCCGCATCCGGTTTCTACGCCGGCCTTGAATTGGCAACCCGCTACCTGAACATCAAACCGGAGTGGGTGGCTGTGTTGATGGCCCTGGCGGTCGGTCTGGTGGGAGCCCTGCTGGCATATTTCTTCCAGAAGCTGGTCATCGGTGCGGCCGGTTTCCTGGCAGGAGCTTTTATCGCCTCTCGCCTTGTTTCTTATCTTGGGAGCCAGGCAAAAGGCTGGGAGTGGCTGGTTGTCCTGATCGGCGGGATTATTGGGATCGTCCTGGTGTATGCGATCTTCGAGTGGGCACTGATCATCCTGTCTTCCCTGGCAGGCGCGATCCTGATTGTCGATGGATTAAAGCTTGCGGGCCTGGTGGGGATCCTTGTCGGGGCACTCTTGTTTGTGGCAGGATTGGTTTTCCAGGCCGGGCTTAACCGGCGTGAGCCCTCCCGGGGTAGGGCGGTAAGTTCATAGGGAAAAAAGAATTCCCTCAATCCACCGTCAGAGTCTTGGAGAGATTGCGGGGAAAATCCGGATCGAAGCCGCGCGCCACCGATATGTGATATGAGAGCATCTGCAGCGGCAGGACAGCCAGCAAAGCGGAGATCTGCGGGGTGGCTTTCGGCAGCACGATCAACTCGCTGGCGTTCGCCCGCAGCCTGGAATCCTCCTCGCCGATGGCAATCGCCCTGCCGCCGCGGCAGGTCACCTCGTTGATCCCGCTGACGATCAGCGGCACATCGTCGGGAGGAGCGACGAACAGGATCGGGAAACCGTCCGTGACCGCCGAGAGCGGCCCGTGCTTGAACTCGGTCGAGAGCATGCCCTCGCAGTGGGCGTAGGTGATCTCCTTGAGCTTCAGCGCCCCCTCCAGCGCCATCGGATAGGTGGCGCCATATCCCAGGCAATACATGTCATTCCATTTGTTGATTTCCGTTGCCACGGCCGCAACCTGCGGGGCAACCATCTCCAGGGTCTGGTCCATCAGGTCCGGGATCTGCTCCAGCTCGGCGGTATCCTGTTCGGCCAGACGATAAGCCAGATAGAGGAAAGTGACCACCTGGTTGGTGAAGGTCTTGGTGGCCGGGACGCTGATCTCGTAGCCGCAGCACAGCGGCAGGGTGCAGACCGTCGCCTTGGTCAGTGTGGACCCGATCACATTCGCCAGGCCAAAGGCAGTCATGCCCCTGGCCTCGGCAGCCTGCAGGGCATTGAGCACATCCTTGGTCTCACCGGACTGGCTGACGAACAGACCCACGTCCTCGTGGTTGACCGCCGGCAGGTACTGCGGCAGGAACTGAGGCGCCAGGACCGGGATGACCGCCCGGCCGGCGATCTGGGCGAAAGTAGACCGCACCGGCCAGGCAGGCGTGGTAACTGGTCCCGCAGCCGATGAAATACAGATTGCGGGCCGTGCGCATCTTCTCGATCACTCCCTGGACCTCGTGACTGCCCGCCAGCATGTGCAAGACTTCGCGCGCCACCTGGGACTGCTCGTGGATCTCCTTGAGCATGAAATGGGGATAACCGCCTTTCTGGACTGCATCCATCGATTCGGTGACCATCTCAGGATCCCGGTGGATGACCTTGCCGTCCTTGACCGAGCGCAGTTCGACCCGGTCTGCCCACAGGGTGATGATCTCGCCATCCTGGATGCGCACGATCTTGCGGGTTAATGGAAGGATGGAAGGCAGGTCCGAAGAAAGACAGGTGAAGCCTTCGCCGAGGCCGACCACCAGGCCGGAGCCTTTCTTGATGGCGTAGAGCTTGTCATCATCGACCTTGCCGATCACGAAGGCGTAATCGCCCTGCAGGTCGCCATAGGCCAGGCGGATGGCGTCCAGGAAATCATAGCCCTTGTTGATATAGCGCTCAACGGCATGCACGCAGGACTCGCCATCATTCTGCGAACGGACGGTCAGGCCTTCGGCCATGAACTGCTGGCGCAGCTCGAAGTTGTTGACCACGTTGCCGTTGTGCGCCCCGACCAGGTCGCCATCCGAATCCAGGTGCGGCTGGGCGTTGACCTGGGAGGGTTCGCCGAAGGTGGCCCAGCGCAATTGGGTAATGCCGCGCGATGCCGGTCATCTCGGCGAAATTGTATTTGGCTGGCAACCTCGTCCACCCGGCCGGTGTCCTTGCGCAGGTCGATCTTTTTCCCATTCAGGGTGGCCGCGCCGACCGAGTCGTAGCCGCGGTAGGTCAGACGCCGGGCGGCCTCGATCAGGATCGGGCCGAGGGTTTGTTCTTTATCGGTAACAATTCCGAAAATACCACACATAAGGATTTCTTTCCTTCATATTCTTAGGGTTGGAGACGGGGACCCGATGGAGTACCCCGCCTAGCCAGGGAGGATTCAGACTGCTTTGCCGTAAATGAACTGCCCGCACAACCCGCCCATCAATTCGGCCACATCCGGCAGATAGCCCCAGCGTCTAAATCCGTATTTCTCCAGCAATCTGAGACTGGGGGTATTCCTTTCCAGAAGGATGGCAATATAGACCTTTTTTGCAATCCGGCGGGCCTCCTGGAGTGCATGTTCCATCAAAGCAGAACCGATGCCCTGGCCGTGGTGGCTGTAATCCACGTAGTAAGAGACTTCAGCCGTACGGGCCAGGGCTGGCCGGTCGCGGTATGGGCTGATGGACAGGTAGCCAGCAACCAGGCTGTTCTCATCTTCGCAGACGTAGATGGGATAAAGATCAGGAGTATGAGCTGTGAACCAGCCAGCCCGCGCCTGCGACGGTGAACGGAATGGTATCTGCGGTGGCAGTATGGGAGGCGATGGCCTGGTTGTAGATCGCCACCAGGCGCGGCAGGTCGGTCAGGCTGGCGTTGCGAATCCTGGGCATGCTTAGCCTCGCCCGGGAATGGAGGCTTGCCCGGGATGGCGGCGCCTGTCGCCTTCCACGAAATCGGCCGCCGATACTACCGGCTGTATTCCTGGATGGGTGCCACGGCTTTTCTTAATCCCCATAATCATCAGGCAGCCAGCAGCACAGCACCAGCTCACGGGCGGCCTTGACCTCGTCCATGCGCCCGAAGGGCGTATTATGCGGGGCGTCCTTGAGCAATTCCGGATGGGTCTGCGCTTCCTCGGCAATCTTGATCAGCGCATCCGCAAAGGCATCCAGCGTATCCTTGTTCTCGGTCTCGGTCGGCTCGATCATCAGCGCCTCATGGACGATGAGCGGGAAATAGTTGGTGGGTGGGTGGAAATTGTAATCCATCAGCCGCTTGGCCACATCCAAAGCCCGCACTCCCGGAGCATCCGCCCATTGTCCTTCTGCCACGAACTCGTGCATGCAGATACGGTCGAATGGTATGGTGTAGGTGTCTTTCAGGCGGGCCTTGAGGTAGTTGGCGTTCAGGACAGCGTACTCGGCAATCTGGCGCAGGCCGTCTGCGCCGTGCATGGCGATATAGGTGTAAGCCCGCACGAACATTCCGAAATGACCATTGAAAGCTTTCACGCGACCAATGCTCTTTGGAGGGGTGAGGTAGCCCAATAATGGGGGCTGGTCATCCTGGCCTTCTGCGACGATCCCGACCAGGGGAGTAGGCAGGAATTCTGCCAGGCGCTCTGAAACGCCCACCGGACCCGAACCCGGACCGCCTCCGCCGTGCGGGGTGGAGAAGGTCTTGTGCAGGTTGAAGTGCATCAGATCAAACCCCACGTCACCCGGCCGCAGCACGCCCAAGCAGGGCATTCAAATTGGCCCCGTCTCCGTAGACCAGCCCGCCGCAGGCATGAACAGCCTGGATGGCTTCTTCGAGGTGTTCATCAAAAAGCCCGAGCGTATTCGGGTTGGTCAGCATCAGCCCGACGACAGTCTCGTCGCAGGCTGCTTTCAGGGCAGCCAGGTCCAGGTTGCCGTGTGAGTCGGAAGGGATCTGCAGCACTTCCAGCCCGCTCATGGACGAGGAAGCCGGGTTGGTGCCATGCGCAGAATCAGGGATGAGCATCCGGATGCGCCGGGTATCTCCACGAGCATTATGGTAGGCGCGCATGATGAGCACGCCGGTCAGTTCGCCATGCGCTCCGGCGGCGGGCTGCAGGGTCACAGCTGCGAAACCGGAGATCTCCTTGAGCCACTCCTGTAACTGGTACATCAACAGCAGATTCCCCTGCACCGTCTCGACCGGTTGGAGGGGGTGCGTATAGGTGAAACCTGGTAGACGAGCGACAGCCTCGTTGATCTTCGGGTTGTACTTCATCGTGCAGGAGCCCAGCGGATAAAAACCGCCGTCTACGCTGTAGTTAAGTTTTGAAAGAGCTGTGTAATGGCGGACGACATCCACCTCGGCGAGCTCGGGCAGCGGCAGGTCAGCCCGCAGCAGGGACTCGGGCAGTTCGGTGCGCGGCACATCGGAGGCTGGGAAAGTGACTCCGGTTCGCCCGGGAGAGGAGAGTTCATGGATGGTCGGCTCGACGATGCTGAACATTGGGGTCTCATCCATGGGCCACCTCCGCCAGCACATCTGCCAGGGCATCCACTTCATCTTTTGTGTTCATTTCAGTGACAGCGAGCAGCATGCTGTTCCGGAGTGCCGGATAATCCTGGCCAAGGTCGTAACCACCCAGGAAGCCATGTTCGAGCAGGGCTGCATTGATCTCGGCTACCGGTTTCGGGCAAATGACCGCAAATTCGTGGAAAAAGGGCGCCTCGAATGACAACGAATAGCCGGGGAGGCTGGCGATCTTCCCGGCGGCGTAGTGCGCTTTTTGGTAACAAAGATCGGCCACCTGGCGCAGGCCGCTGCGTCCAAGCAAGGACAGGTAGACTGCCGCAGCCAGAGCCATCAGACCCTGGTTGGTGCAAATATTGGATGTGGCGCGCTCGCGCTTGATGTGTTGTTCACGGGCTGTCAGCGTCAGCACATAGGCACGCTGGCCGCGGTTATCGACTGTCTCGCCAACCAGGCGGCCAGCCATCTTGTGGATATATTGCTTGCGGGTGGCAAAAAAACCCAGGTAAGGTCCTCCGAAGGCAAGCGGGATCCCCAGCGGCTGGCCCTCCCCGGCAACAATGTCCGCACCCATCTGGCCGGGTGTTTTTAGCAAGCCCAGCGCGATCGGGTTGGCAACCACGCAGACCAGGGCGCCCTGTGCATGGGCTGCCTCAATCAGCGCGGTAAGATCATAGATACGCCCGAAAAAGTCCGGGTACTGGAGGATAACCAGGGCGGTGTTGCCGTCGAGCAGGTTGATCAGGGATTGCGGACCAGAGCCTTGACCGACGGACAGGTCTTCGCCTGCGATGGTCAGGTCCATATCCTGGGAGTAGGTGTGCAGTACCGCCCGGTATTGTGGATGCACAGCTGGTGAGAGTACGATCCTGGTACGCTTACCGCGGAACTGGGCATACGCCATGGTTACGGCTTCCGCCACTGCGGTGGCTCCATCATAATGCGAGGCATTCGAAACTTCCATCCCGGTCAAAGCGGCGATGAGTGACTGGTACTCGAAGATGGATTGCAGCGTGCCCTGTGAGATTTCAGGCTGGTAGGGGGTATAGGCGGTGGAGAATTCGCCGCGCTGCAGAATGGCATCCACGGCAGCAGGAATGTAGTGGTTGTATGCTCCTGCACCCAGGAAGCAGACCAGGTCTGTGCGGACATTATCATTGCCGAGCGAAAGTTCGCCAAGTTCGTTGGCAGCTTCCATCTCGGTTAGAAGCGGGGGAAGGCGCAGGGCGGGGAAACGGTGCTTCTCAGGGACATCCCTGAAGAGCTCTTCCAGGCTTTTCACCCCGATGGTGTCCAGCATGGAATCCCGTTCTTTGGGACTGTGAGGTATATAGGTCATGAGAGTCTCCAGTCGGATAGACTGATCGTCTTATAGTCGCAAGGTTTCAGAGTTGTTAACCGACTATGAGACTCCAGACTATCGACCAATGAACTAATGGGTTCTGTCTTCGCAATATTTGGTGTATGCTGCGGCATCCATCAGGCCGGCTGCATCCGCGCCCTCGACCTTGACCATCCAGCCTTTGCCGTACGGGTCGCTATTCAGCACTTCGGGATTGTTTGCCAAATCCTCGTTAATGGCTGCCACCTTGGCCGACACGGGGGCATATGACTCGGCGGCCGCCTTGACCGACTCAACGGATGCAATTGGTTTTCCGGACTTGAGTGCATCGCCTATCCCCACGACAAGCTCCACGAAAACGATATCCGAGAGCTGGCTTTGGGCGTAATCGGTCAGGCCAACCTTGCCGGTGGCAGGGTCGAGCCATTCGTCCGTATTGGTATATTTTAAATTAGCAGGAATGTTCATCTTTTATCTCCATTGAAAGGTTATGGCAAAATAAAGAAGGGCGCACATAGCCAGCTTGTGCGCCCTCTGTAAAAAACCTGAGAGATTCTCCCTGGCTGGGCCCGGACACGAATTAAGTGAACAGGTCACAGCAAAAGGATTGCCCCGTCGGTGTCCCTTGAGGAGTGCTTCTCCCGCAGGAACTTTCCAGAGATATATGCAACAGGGTCCTTTTTGCCTGAGAGTTTCATCCGGACTTGCCGGTCCCGGATTTGCACCTTCGGCGCTCAGTTTTGCGTTTTACGCAAGAGTCTCTTCCCTGTTGCTGTTTGGATTGTGTGGTGCATTGTAAGAGCAAGCGCAGCAGGAGTCAAGTGGATCAACCCGGTTCAGATTGTAACAAAACCGGCACCTTTCGATGCCGGTAATGATATAGAGAAGGGAAACGCGGATCCTATTGACCCGTCAGGGTGCCACGGACCCAGTCACCCACCAGCCAGTATTTGAAGTCTTGGCCCTGACTGGTCTGCACCCCGCCAACGATGCCGTAGATCACCGCACCGATCGGCAGGAGCGCCAGAACGCATGTCATCGGAAGCGCGATCGGGATCAGGACAACACCGATCACGATGGCTGAGAGGGCGCCTACAACCGCCCACATTGCACCAATCAATATCCCGCCGCCGTACCACCAGATCAATTGGAAGACCATCGATTGCATGGCGTGGTATGCCACAAACCGTGAGCGATCCTTATAGACCAAATAAATGATCAGTGCGACGATCGGGCCTGCGAAGCCGGTAATAAGGTTAAGCAGCACGCTTAAGTGGGACAACATCCCCCAGGTGTGTTCATCCCCAGGAGCCATTGGCTGGGGGGAGTATGCAACAGCCGGTGCTGGTGGTACGGGCGGCGAAACCGGAGCAACCGGTTCGACGGGAGGAATGGATTTCTTTTCAGCCATATTATTGCTCTCCTTCTGATTATTTCTTGAGTGATTTAGTCTATGATATATTACGTTTTATGAGAAGAGGGGTTGCATTATATTAGCAAAAAGCCCGCCGCGTGGCGGGCTTCTGAATTCATACTAATTTTTTTATACCCAGTTCTGTTTCTTGATAAAGTCGGTTAGTACCGGAACCTTCACCCATTGGCCCTGGAAGGCCTGGATGGCTAGAACAATACCGTATATTCCACCGACTAATAATAGACATCCTACTGTAATGGTACCCAAAACATACAGGACAACGGCAAAGGCCAGGGAGAGAACGGCATTGTACTTAATAAATGGACGGCTTTTCTTCTCATCCATAAATAGCACGATTATGGCAATCGGCCATATGAGCCAGCTTAACAATGCCCAGAGCTTGTCATCTTGCGTAATGTCCGAACTCATTGCTTGATTCATTGATGTCTCCTCCGATTTTGTTTTAGTGATGTGAAGTAGGATGGATTATGCAATCCAGTGCTGGCCGCGCAGGAATTTGGTGACGACAGGTACCTCAAAATATTTTCCTTGATAAGCCAGGACTGCAGGCCAGATCATGAGCAACCAAAGGACCGGGTCGCATATGGCAAGAATGACAGTGACCGAAAGAATGATAACAGCTACCCACAGAACCACATTGAGTGCGAGCGACTGAACGGCATGGAATTTAATGAATGGCCTGTTCTTCTTCTCTTCCATAAAAAGCATAATGAGGGCAATTGGGAAAATTGGGTAGCCCAAGGCAGCCCATAATTTATCATCACTGGTGACATCGGTACTCATCGGTTGTTGGTTCATTTGTGCCTCCTGAATGTCTGATTGGATTTTATAGTTGATTTATTTTACAACGAATTCGGACAAAAAGCAACCGATTTACATGCGACTTTCGTCCTACATCAGGAGGTTTTATAGATTGTGCTAGAATCACAATATGATATCCCTGCCGCGCATCGTCTTCATGGGTTCCCCGGATTTCGCCGTCCCGGCGTTGGAAGCGCTGAGCACTGATTTCCCGGTTGTTGGTGTGGTGACACAGCCTGATCGCCCGGCAGGGCGCGGCGGAGTCCTGAAAGCGCCCGCGGTTAAGGGGGCGGCACTCCGCCTCGGCCTGCCGATCATCCAGCCCGAAAAACTGCGCCACCCCGAGGCCATGGAGGCTCTGCGAACCTGGGCTCCCGACTTGATCGTTGTCGCCGCGTTCGGACAGATCCTGCGTCCGGATGTGCTCGACCTGCCAAAATATGGCTGCCTCAACATCCACGGATCGCTGCTGCCGCGCTGGCGTGGCGCGGCGCCCATCCAGGCCTGCATAATGGCAGGGGACCGCGAGACTGGCATCACCATCATGAAGATGGATCCAGGCGTGGATACCGGCCCGATCCTGGCCCGCCGCTACATACCGATCGCCCCGGACGAAACCGCCGGGACTCTATTCGCCAAACTGGCCCCACTCGGTGCGAACCTGTTGCTCGAGACGCTGCCACGCTATCTATCCGGCGAGCTTCAACCCCAGCCCCAGCCGGCTGAGGGGATCACATACGCTCCCATGCTCAAAAAAGAAGACGGCCGGCTGGATTTCACCCGTTCAGCGGTCGAGTTGGAGCGTCAAATCCGAGCCATGAATCCCTGGCCGGGCGCATCCTTCGAATTTAACGGGGTGCTGGTGAAGGTGATGCGCGGGCGACCCGACGGGGGGAAAAGCCCTGGCATGGGGAGCAGGTTCAACGTCGAAGGATTCCCTGCAATTGGTACGGGTGACGGCATCCTTATTCTTGAGGAAGTCCAACCGGCGGGTAGAAAAACCATGCCTGGAAAAGCCTTTTTGGCAGGGGCACGGACATGGGAAAATCACGAATGACGATGAGGAAATTACATGCCCAAATATGTTGCCGCCATCGACCAGGGAACCACCAGTACCCGCTGCATTCTTTTTGACCATGCTGGGAATATTGCAGCCGCAGACCAGAAGGAACACGAGCAGATCTATCCCAGACCCGGCTGGGTGGAACACGATGCCCTGGAGATTTGGGAGCGCACCCAGCGAGTGGTGCGCGGCGCGTTGGATCGGTCGGGCGGGGCTGTGGCCGATATTGCAGCCATCGGGATCACCAACCAGCGTGAGACCACCCTTGTTTGGGAGCGCGAAACCGGGCGCCCGGTTTATAACGCCATCGTGTGGCAGGATACTCGAACGGATGAAATCTGCAATGAACTGGCGAAGACGGGCGGGCAGAACCGCTTTCAGGCCCGTACCGGCTTGCCGCTGGCAACCTATTTCTCAGGGCCGAAAATCAAGTGGATCCTGGATAACGTTCCGGAAACGCGCCAACGCGCCGAAAATGGCGAACTGCTCTTTGGGAACATGGATACCTGGCTGCTCTGGAACCTGACCGGCGCACATGTCACGGATGTGACCAATGCATCCCGAACGTTATTGATGGATCTGAAGACGCTCGATTGGGAGGATGAAATTCTCCGAACTATGGGCATTCCGCGCTCGATGCTGCCCGAGATCCGTTCTTCCTCTGAAATGTACGGGAACGCCAAAGGCGGGTTGGGCGGCGTCCCCGTTGCAGGTGACCTGGGTGACCAGCAGGCTGCCCTTTTCGGCCAAACCTGCTTCGAGCCCGGAGAGGCCAAGAATACCTATGGCACCGGTTGTTTTATGCTGATGAACACCGGCGAGGCGCCTGTCCTTTCAAACAATGGATTATTGACCACACTGGGCTACAAGCTAGGTGCTCAACCTGCTGTTTATGCCCTGGAGGGTTCGATCGCCATCACCGGCGCGCTGGTCCAGTGGCTGCGCGACAACCTGGGCCTGATCGAAAAATCCGCGGATGTGGAAAAGCTGGCCGGGTCAGTTGAGGATAACGGCGGCATCTACTTTGTCCCGGCTTTTTCCGGGTTGTTCGCACCTTATTGGCGTTCGGACGCGCGCGGCGCGATCGTTGGGATGACCCGCTACGTCAACAAAGGCCATATCGCCCGGGCTGTCCTGGAGGCGACTGCCTTCCAGACCCGCGAAGTGCTGGATGCAATGGAGAAAGACTCGGGTGTCAAGACTGACCGCTCTGAAAGTGGACGGCGGGATGGTCTTCAACGAAATGCTGATGCAATTCCAGGCAGATATCCTAAATGTACCTGTCATCCGTCCGAAGGTGGCCGAAACAACCGCCCTGGGCGCGGCTTACGCGGCCGGTCTGGCTGTCGGGTTCTGGAAAGATTTTGAGGAACTGCGGATGAACTGGGGCAGGGATAAGGAGTGGAAGCCGTCCATGCCCTCAGAAAAGCGTGCGACACTTTATACTGGTTGGAAGAAAGCCGTGACCAGAACTTTCGATTGGATAGTATAAAAAAGGTCCGAACTAAACATGAAAAAACACGGATAAATTCGCGTCATTTCGTGTGTCTTCGTAGAGAAAAGGAAAGCATGAACCGGCAAGCTACTCTCACTTCCATTCAATCCCATTCTCCCACCGTGCTTATTGTTGGCGGCGGCATCAACGGAGTGGGTACTTTCCGAGATCTGACTCTGCAAGGCGTGGATACGCTCCTGATCGACCGGGCCGACTTCTGTTCCGGCGCATCGGCTGCCTCCTCGCGCATGGCGCACGGCGGCATCCGCTATCTGGAAAACGGCGAGTTCCGGCTGGTGCGTGAAGCTGTGCAGGAACGCAACCGTTTGATCCGGAATGCGCCCAGCCTGGTCAAGCCGCTGCCCACCACCATTCCCATTTTTAAAACCTTCTCCGGCCTGTTGAATGCACCGCTAAAATTCCTGGGCTGGCTTGAGAAGCCCTCCGAACGCGGCGGGCTGATCATTAAAGTCGGGCTGATCTTCTATGATGCCTTTACCGGCAAAACCCGCTCCGTGCCGCGGCATGTCTTCGACAATCGTTCCAACTCATTAAAAAAATATCCCCGGATCAACCCGGCGGTGCGTTACACTGCCACCTACTACGATGGCATTATTCTCTCCCCCGAACGCCTGACCATCGAACTCGTGCTCGATGCGGAAAAAGAAGGCGAGCATGCCCGTTCCCTGAACTATGTTTCTCTGGCAGGTGCAAATGGCAGTAAAGTCACATTGAAGGATGAAACGACCGGTCAGACCTTTGAGATTGCGCCGCGCCTGATCATCAACGCCGCCGGTCCCTGGATCGATGGAACGAACCGGACTTTGAACCTGTCGACGCAATATATCGGCCCGACCAAAGGCTCGCACCTGGTGCTCGACAATCCCGATTTGCGTGCAGCCATAGGCGATCACGAATTCTTCTTTGAGAATAAAGATGGGCGGATTGTGCTTATCTTCCCACTCTTCGATAAAGTTATGATCGGCACCTCCGACATCCCGATCGAAGACCCGGATTCTGTGCGATGCACCGATGAGGAAGTGGACTATTTCATCAACATGGTCGGACGCGTCTTCCCTGACATCCCGGTCAGTCGCGAGCAGATCGTCTTCCGTTTTTCCGGTGTCCGCCCACTGGCCTATACCAAAGCCAGGAATGCCGGACAGATCACACGTGACCACCACATCCAGGAGGACAAGCTGGGTGAGATCCGCGTTTATTCACTGGTCGGCGGCAAATGGACCAGTTTTCGGGCTTTCTCCGAGCAGGTGACCGATCGTGCGTTGGCCTGGCTCGGCAAGCCGCGCAGATCCGACACCCGGTCGCTGCCGATTGGCGATGGAATCAATGCGCTGGCGCTTAGGACTGACGCGCACTTCACACATTCCGAGATCGCCGGCATGGCGGAACGCGAGAAGATCATTCATCTGGATGACCTGGTTCTTCGTCGCACGCTGTTGGGGTACCTGGGCCATTTGTCCCGTCCGCTGGTGGAGGAATTAGCGGATACCCTGGGCGAATCGCTTGGCTGGGATGAGACACAGAAAAAAGCTGAAGTAAGGCGTACGCTCGAAATCCTGGCAGACCGGCATGCGGTCAGATTATGATGCCTGAAAAAATAATGATGATATCCGGTTAAAGCGGGGAAAATGAGATGATCGGGAGAAATTTCCGGAAGTTGCGGGATACCGCCTGGTTGCCGGCGGCCTTGTCAGTATTGGGACTTGTGCTTTACCTTGTGCAGGCCTGGGCGTATGCCCACATCCAGACCTCATTTGTGGATGAGGGCTGGTATTTATATATCGGGAACCTGTTTGCACGCGGAGTTCTGCAGCCGTTCCAGGATTACACCGTTCCAAGGTTGTACGCGCCGCTCGCATACCTGATCCCGGGCCTGGTGGAAAAATGGTTCGGCGCGGGCCTGCGCACCGGCCGGTACTTCTCGGTCTTCTGCAGTCTGCTTATGCTGTTGGCTTTATGGCTGACGGCCCGCCGGTTTTCTGGAAATTGGGGAGGTACAGTCCTTATTTGGGCAATGGCTCTGACACCCGTATCCGTTCAAGTGTATAGTTTGGCCATTTCAGAAGCTCTGGTTGCATGTTTACTGGCCTGGTCATTGTTCTTCTTGCTGGACGACCGGCGCCCACTCTGGCAAATCGTGATCGGGGCCAGCCTGGCCGGGTTCATGGTAATGACCCGTCAAAATCTGATCCCGTTCATACCTTTGCTCATCGCCTATGTTTTTTGGCAGCACGGTAAGAAAGCCGGCCTTTGGGCATTGGCGGGTTGCTCCTTACCGATCCTGGTCGCACACATTCCATATTGGCCGAATATCCTGCAAATTTGGGCAACCTGGCTGCCTCCGAAACTGACACCTTTTCTGGATGCATTCCGATTCCCGCCAGCGAATTTGGTGACGGGAACGAATACAGACTTGTCAAGCCGGCTATTGGCTTTCCTGCAGGGTTTCCGTTTTCATTACTTCACCTTATTCGGTTTCATCATTTGTATTTCTCTCTGGCCGTGTCGGGGCGATTGGAAAAGCCAAACTGATCGCCGTACTGCGTATTTTCTGGCAGCTTCGTTCCTGGTTCTGACCTTGATCCACTTATGGGGGACCAATAATTCGATCAACCAGTGCATGTTCTGCTTCACACCCTATCTGGCCTTTTTCGACATCACGGCTTTGCTCCTGGTTATAATCTCCTTCTCCACCTGGAAAAGGCAGGTCTCAAAGATGGCAGGAGCTGTTATTGCCATTTTCATTCCGCTATTTTCAACGGGGTTGGGGTATGCCACTTTCGATAAATTTGGCCCATGGGTGCTGGGTGTGCAGTTTCCAGCCTTTACGCGTGGATTGGATCCTCGTAAATGGGTGCCATTTATCAGCCTGTGGGATATTTTGGCAAATAAATATCACCTCGATTATTGGGAAAGCCGGGTACCGGTCTCCACCATTGCAGCGTTCCTTGCGGGGTTAGTCTTTCTGTTACTGGGGAGATTGGTATATACACGCTGGCAGAATTCGAAAAGAATGAACGCTCATTCCTTTAGCGCCTTTATCCTGGTTGCCCTGCTTGGATCGGGAGTCCTGCTTTCACCGTTGATGGGAGGCACATACCGCCAGGATGGGATTTGCCGTGCCGATATTCTCCAAACTTATGAACAGATTGGCGGCAGCTTATCCAATATCATCCCCAGCGGCAGCCAGGTTTATTGGGACGCTGGAACGGCTGTCCCGTTGTTATATTTGCCGGGAGCCAAGGTATTCCTTCCCCAGGTGTATGGGGTGTATGGCTATCGCCTGGGAGGCGATCCAGAACGGTTGCTCCAATATGGCTTATGGAATGAGGAAACAGCCCGGCAATGGTTGAAAAAAGCAGATTTTATTGTTCTCGGATCAGGCGAAGATCTGCTGTATAACCCCGGTGGAATTTTAAAGGCGGCACAATTCCAGACCTTCCACACAATCCCAACCAATCCATGTAAACCGGACTCGACCCTCAGTATATATCGCAGAATACCTTAGTGATCAGAACGGCAGGTGCTTCGGAGGCAACCTCACAAGCCAGGCACAGCCGCGCGACTCCACTGTCGCTATGATGGTAAAATACCCTCCCATGACTGACGAATCTCTCTACCATATCACTTTCCTGCGTCACGGTGAATCAGTCGGAAACGTCGAAGAGCGCTTCCAGGGCCATGCCGATTTTCCATTGACCGAGAAAGGCAGCGCCCAGGCCCGGGCGTTGGCCGACCGCTGGCAGGTCGAAGGCATGACCTTCGACCGGTGTATTGCCAGCCCGCTCCTGCGGGCCTGCCAGACGGCGGAAATCATCAGCAAAGCACTCGAAATTCCGCTTGAATTGGATCCGGACTGGATGGAAATTAACAACGGTCTGGTGGCTGGCCTGACAACCGAGCAGGCTGAGCATGGTGGCCCCCCGCCCGGATTTCATAACGCCCTACACTCATTATGGGGAAACCGGTGAAAGCCGTTGGGAAGTCTATTTGCGTGCCGGACGGGCCATCCAACATATCCTTGACCGCCAGCCGGGGCGTTACCTGGTGGCTGCTCACGGCGGGATCCTGAACATGGCGTTATATGCCATTCTGGGTATTTCGTTGCAGGCAAATTCCGCGGGGCCGCGCTTTATGTTTCACAATACCACCTTCGCAACGTTTACGTATGAACCGGAACGCCACAACTGGCGCATGTTGAATTTCGATGACCGCCGCCACTGGAAGGAAGATTAAGGTGGAAAAAATAAACGATTCTGGTATTCGGCGCGGGCGCAATCGGAACCTACATCGGCGGTTCACTTGTGTTGGCCGGGCACAAGCGTGGTATTCCTTGAGCAAGCCGGAGCGGCTGAAAAATTGCGTGCAGGCGGACTAAAGCTGGATTTGACGTATGCGAAAGGCAAACTGCAGAATGCAGAGGATCCTGTATTCAAAATTCAACCTTCCGCATTCAGTTGCGTATCTTCTCTCAAGGAAGCCCTCGCCCTTGGTCCTTTTGATATTGCCATTTTTGCCCTGAAATCCTTTGATACCGCCGCCGCCCTTGAGGGGATGAAACCCTTTGCGGCGCAAATGCCGCCCATCCTGTGCCTCTCCAACGGTGTGGACAATGAACCAGCCCTTGCCGCACGTGCTTGGCGCTGACAAGGTCATTGCCGGGACGGTGACATCCTCCGTGGCCCGGCGTGCGCTCGGGGATATCGTGCTCGAAAAACTGCGCGGCGTTGGCGTGGCAGACGGGCATCCGCTCTCGCTGTTGCCTCTGGGAAGCCCTGAATGGCGCTTCCTTGAATGCGCGACTCTATCCGCGCCCCGCCGATATGAAATGGTCAAAAATGCTGACCAACCTGATGGTCAACAGCACCGTTGCCATTCTGGATATGCCACCGCGCGCCGTGCTGGCTCATCCTGGATTGTTCCGGCTTGAGATCGCCATGCTGCGTGAAGCACTGGCAGTCATGAAAGCCCAGGGCATCCGTGTGGTGGACACACCCAGAACCCCGGTGCGTCTCCTGGCATTGGCAGCATCTCTGCCTGCTTTTATCTCGCGTCCGCTGATGGTCAGGGCTGTTGGAGGCGGGCGGGGCGGGAAGATGCCGTCCTTCCATATTGACCTGCATGCGGGTCGCGGCAAATCCGAGGTCGAGTGGCTCAACGGCGCGGTTGTCCGCTATGGCGAAAAGTCAGGCGTGCCGACACCTGTCAATAAACAACTAACCGGGATATTATCAGCCCTGACGCGTGGCGGAAATTCCGCTGACCGAGTTCAGCGGGCAGCCAGAAAAATTGTTGGAGAGAATATCAAGGAATAGTTAACAGCTGTTTGGGGGAAGTTTCCGTTTCAAACTTCAAGGTGAAGTTTAACGGAAAACCTTCGTGCCCTTCTGCTTAATGAGAGAACTTATGAACAATCAAATTCAAACCGTTATCTGCACGTGATTTAGTGGAAGTCCACCTCCCGGATGGTCACGTTCTTTCCGGGCCGCGTGGAACGAGTGCGGGCGAGTTTTTGCGAAAAGACTACCCGCCGGATGCCGCACCGCTGGTGGCTGTCATTGTCAACGGTGATCTGCGTGAGCTTACTTATGCCATCGAAATGGAATCCCGGCTTGCACCCGTCACAATGGCTTCGACGCAGATGGGGCGCTGATCTATCGCCGTTCTTTGACCTTCCTGGTCAGCGCTGCTTTTGCCAATCTGTTCCCTGAAAACCATATGACCATAGACCATTCGGTCTCTTCAGGCGGCTATTTTTGCCAGATCACCGACCGGCCGCCGCTCAGTAATGATGAACTGGTTTCGCTCGACAAGTATATGCGCGACCTGGGTGGATAAGGATGAACCGTTCCGCCGCCAGGAAGTGTCTCTGGCAGAAGCCACTGCATACTTCGAGAGCAAGGGCTATCACGACAAAGTCCAACTGCTGTCTTACCGGCAGAAGGGTTATGTCACGCTTTATCAACTGGACGATTATCGCGATTACCACCAGGGATACATGGTACCCTCCACCGGCTACCTGAAGTGGTTCGACCTTGTCCCAGCCGGGGATGGTTTCATCCTGCATTACCCCCAGCGCCGCTCGCCCACCAGCATCCTGCCGTTGCCTCGAGTATCCCAAGCTGCTGGCAGCTTTTCGCCAGTATGGACAGTGGTTGGCACGCCTGGGTATCGGTTCAGTTGGGGCATTGAATGATGCCATCCAGGATGGACGCAGCCGCGAGGTCATCCTCGTTTCGGAAGCCTTGCACGAGCAGAATATTGCCGAGATCGCCCGCCAGATTGCCGGGCGGGGTGAACATGCCCGCGTGGTTCTGATCGCCGGGCCATCCTCCTCCGGGAAAACCACCTTCTCCCGGCGGCTGGCCATCCAATTGCTTGCCCTGGGTCTTTCGCCCTTTGCCCTGGAACTGGATAATTTTTTTGTGGACCGGGAGAAAACTCCGCTTGGTGAGGATGGACAATTCGACTTTGAAGCCCTGGAAGCCCTCGACCTGGACCTGCTGGGAAAGGATCTGTCACGCCTGATCGCCGGGGAAGCTGTGCAACTGCCCAAGTACAACTTCAAAGCCGGGAAAAGCGAGATTGGCGAAACCATCCAACTGGGACCGGAGCACATCATCATCCTGGAAGGCATCCATGGACTGGATCCCCGCCTCGTGCCCGCAGACAGTGGCCGAACGTGCCTACCGGATCTATGTTTCCGCCCTGACGCAACTCAACCTGGACCGCCACAATCGCGTCTCCACCACCGACACCCGCCTGATCCGGCGCATCGTCCGGGATACGCGTGAGCGCGGTTACTACGGCTGTTCAGACCATCAGCCGCTGGGAATCGGTGACCGCTGGAGAGAAAAAATATATCTTCCCCTACCAGGAAAACGCCGATGCGATGTTTAACTCGGCACTGGTATACGAGCTTTCCAGCCCTCAAACCGCTGGCTGAACCCATCCTGCGCCAGGTTCCGCATGGCACCCCGGAATATATCGAAGCCAAGCGCCTGCTGGCTTTCCTGGAATGGTTCCTGCCATTGGAGATGGATCTAATCCCGGATAATTCCATTTTGCGTGAGTTCGTCGGAGGATCCATTTTGAAGGATTTCACCATTTGGAAAGCTTAATCTGGTAAGATAGCCACTTCGTGATAAATGCCCCTACTTTGATCTCGTAGGGGGTTATCCCAGTCTGAGACAGAATGAACTTATTCGAAATACTCCTCATCGCGGTCAGCATGTCCATGGATGCCTTTGCCGTCTGTCTTGGCGCAGGAGCGCAGGCGAGCACGTCCGGGCCGCGGCCGGTCTTTCGCCTGGCGTTCCACTTTGGGTTGTTCCAGTTCCTGATGCCTGTCATCGGCTGGTTCGCCGGGACAACCATTGTGCGGTACATCTCTGCCTATGATCACTGGGTGGCCTTTGGCCTTGCTGGCATTTGTCGGCATACGCATGATTCGCTCCGGCTTTGGCCCCGATGACGAGGATACAAAAGAATGACCCTTCGCGTGGCTGGACGCTGGTTCTCCTGGCTTTTGCCACCAGCATTGATGCCCTGGCGATCGGCTTCAGCCTGGGGGTGGTGGGTGTAACCATCTGGTATCCGGCTGTCGTCATCGGCGTGGTAACCGGGCTGATCTCCTGGCTGGGGATCTTTCTGGGAAACCGTCTGGGACAGAAATTCGGGAAACGAATGGAAATAATCGGGGGAATTATTCTGATACTGATCGGCATCAGGATTTTACTTTCGCACCTCTTGGCGTAGGGCATTTAACCACGAGGCTGTCCAGAAAGGCCATAAAAACAAGCAGAGACCGCCAGATAGGGAGGTCTCTGAATATATTTTGCTCCATAGGGACGGGGGAGATAATGCTTGCGTACCTTTTGGATCAGCTTACCTGCAGGATATTCGGGTTGATCGTTTATGCGTACAATTGCCGCCGGATTTGCCCAACCTGCGTGCGCAGCCGGTCATCCCGCTCCAGCAGGTCTGCCACCTTCTCACAGGCATACATGACGGTAGTGTGATCGCGGCCTCCCAGGGCCTGCCCGATCTGTGGCAGGGAAACATTGGTCTCACGCATCAGGTACATGGCAATCTGACGCGGCAGGGCCACATCATGCGAACGGTCAGGGGAGAGCAGACGGTCAACGGACAGGTTGAAGGTCTTGGCAACCATATCCACCACCGCGGCAGGTTTCACATCCCCACGCTGGGGCAGCAGGTCAGCCAGGGCCACCTCTGCCAGTTGCGGTGTAAGAGCCATGCCGCTCAAATCGGCAAAGGCCACAATGCGGTTCAAGGCGCCTTCCAATTCGCGGATATTGGACTGAACGCGGCGGGCGATCAATTCCATGATCTCGCCAGGTACTGTCCGTCCCAGGCGTTCGGCCTTGGAACCCAGGATTGCCAGGCGGGTTTCCAGATCGGGCAACTGGATATCGGCTGTGAGACCCCATTCAAAGCGTGAGCGCAGGCGCTCTTCGAGTGTCACCAGGCTCTTGGGCGGGCGGTCCGAGGAAACAATGATCTGCTTGTTCTGTCCATGCAGGGTATTGAAAGTGTGGAAGAATTCCTCCTGCGTGGATTCCTTCCCGGCAATGAACTGGATATCATCCACCAGCAGCACATCTGCCGAGCGATATTTTTCCCTGAAAGCCTGGGTGGTATGGGTCCGGATGGCGCTGATCATGTCATTGGTGAATTCTTCGGAAGAAACATAGAGCACATTCTGGCCGTGCTCCTGGCAGTAATTCCCGATGGCGTGCAATAAATGAGTCTTCCCAAGCCCAACTCCGCCGTACAGGAAAAGAGGGTTGTAAGCAGTCGCCGGGTTTTCAGCCACCGCCTGCGAGGCGGCATGCGCCAGCCGGTTGTTCGGTCCGACAACAAAATTTTCAAAGGTGTAGCGGGGATTCAGCGAAGCGCTCCGTGGACGGGCAGCCGGGATCTCATCCGGTTGCAGTACTGGTTTCTCCCGAGGCGAGCCGCGGCTGGATCTGAAACATCCAAGCTGCTCTCGTTGGCGTGGACAACAAAAGCCACATCCACGGAACGGTTCATGATTCCCATCAGGAGGCGTGTTACCGTGCTGGAAAGGCGGCTTTCCAGCCAGTCACGGGCATAGGCATTCCGTACGGTGACGGTGAACAGCCCATCCACGTAAGAAGCAATCCGGGTATCCCGTACCCAGGTATCAAAGGATGCTTTTGGCATCTCCATCTGGAGTTGCCCCAATGCTGACTGCCAGGCCTGCTCGGCGTCCATCTTTTCTTCCTCCAGAAACTATAATTTCGGCGTTGATAGTACAGGGACAGAAGCCCACTGCCTGCGCAGTGGGAAGCCCTTCATTCCAAAAAACTGAATATTCTTACGGTCTTACTTGTTGGGGAGGATAGTACCCGCTATCCTTTTGCTTAGCAACATTCTAGCAGAAAAAACAGATTTGTTCCATACGTGCAACCTACGCAACCTTAAAAATTTTTGAATCTTTAAGAGATGTGAAAGCTTAAAAAAGAGCCTGAAACTTTCAGCCGGAAAAGCCGTGGTCGATCGAATGAGTCCCCCCACAGCCTCGGGTTCGGCACGGCGCAGCCGCCACATCTTGGGGGGAGTCAGGCTTACTTCTGCGTGTACTGAGAACCCTCCCTGATTGACCTTAAATAATTCTTTTTGGAACAAGGCTCCAGCAGGGGTGGTGTGAAACGCAAGAAAATGAGGCTTCGCAGGAAGAAAGGTTATTGCTCAGGCCACTTCCTTGAGCAGACGCACGCGGCACCCAGGCGAGAATGGTCGTTCCTTCCCCTGGAGCGGTGATGATATCCAGATCGCCGCCCACATTGGCGACGCGGGTCTGCATATTGGCCAGTCCGTGACCAACCGTCTTGTTGGCTTTTTCCAGATCGAAACCCATTCCCATCGTCCTGGATCTCGAGCAGGGCCCGGTCGGATGTACTCCACAGGTCAATCGTGACCTTGCTGGCATTGGCGTGTTTGGCAATATTCGCCAGGGCTTCCTGGCAAATGTGAAACAATGCCATCGCATTCACCGGCAGCAAATCTGACAGAGGATCTTTTGGTCCGGCCAGGCTGACCTCGATCTTTGTATTCTGCCGGAACTCCGAAACCAGCCTTCCGAGACCTTCGATCAGGCTTTCCCCGCGCAACTGGCGCGGGCGCAAATCGAGGATATAGTTGCGGATGTCGCGGATGGTACGGTTCAGGTCATCCATGGCTTTCTGCAGGCGGTTGTCGGCAGAATTCGGGATCATCGCGCAACACGGCCCGGGCGTTCTCAAGTGCCAGTCCCACGCCATAAATGGACTGGATGATGCCATCATGCAGATCCATGCCAATCCGCTCACGCTCCTCCAGGATCGTCACCCGGCGAACGTTGGAGTGCAGACGGGCATTTTCAATGGCTGTCCCGGCGCCGGCAGCGACCGAGACAAGTAATTCGAGTTCGCTTTTGGAAATCGCCTTCCTGCTGCGGGTGGCGATGGTCAGCACACCAACGATTTCGCCATGCGCCGTTAAGTGGGATGCAGGCGATCTGCCTGAACCCGGCCTTGACCACTGCCTGGCGGGTGACACGTTCATCCTTTTCGAGATGATTGCTGATGACCGGTTGTTTTGTCTGTGCAGCCTGGCCGACCATGCCCTCGCCAATTTTATACCGGTTACGGGTCCAGAAGGCTTCGGCAGCTTCCCCGCGGTGCAGCACCAGGCGCAGGGTCTCGCCGTCTTCTTCACGCAGAAAAATTTCCCCGGCTTCCACTTTGAAATGCGCCATCAGCAAGAGCCAGGGTTTTGTTCAGGATCTCATCCAGGTCAAGCGAAGAGGCCAGAGCTGTGCCAATTTGATTTAGCAGGGCCAGTTCTTCGTTGCGATGGGTAAGGGTCTGGTCGCGCTCCTGCAGGCTCTCGTAGAGGCGGGCATTATCGATTGCAACCCCGGCATAGGCTGCCAGCATTTCGATGATCGTTTCATCATCCTGGGTGAACTCAGGAGCGTTGATTTTCTCAGTCAGGTAAATCTGGCCCAACTGCCGATTCCCCTGACGAATGGGCACACCCAACAACGAATGCATCTCGGCGTGTCCGGGAGGAAAGCCGACTGAGCGGGCATCACTGCTGATCTCCGGGATGCGGATATTGCCGGTGTCGCCGTGCATCAGTGCGCCGATCAGCCCAAACCCACGCGGCGGGTGCGGGATGCGTTTGATCTCTTCGGCGCTCATGCCGACGGTGATGAACTGTTTGAGATCTCCCTCATCGTCCAGAACGCCCAGCGCCCCGTACTTTGCCCCGGACTGTTCGCAGGCCAGCGAGACAATCCGCTCCAATAACGTTTCGAGCGAGACATCTTTAACCAGTTCCAGGCTCGCCCGGTGTAATGCAATTAATCTATCTTGAAGCTCTTCGCGCGTCAGGAGCATTTAGTCACCTCGACAATCCAGACAATTTTACTCCAGATGTCCATAATTATGACAAGTCGGCTGCATGAAATTGCCACTGTCGAAAAGAATATTTAGCTTATCAGCAAGTTTTTCCTTACCAATATTCCCATATCCCTCCTATATCAGAGGGTGCCTTTGACCGGTTGGCGAGTTTGATAGCTTTTGCCAGAGCGGTACGATAAAATACCTACTGGCATGCCTTATGCACGCATGACCACATGACTATGAGACTATAAAACGATATGACCACATCCCGCATTCCCGGATTTTATAACCTGCCCCTGGACGAACGGCTGGAACAAATTGGCCGAAGCCGCCGGACTCACCTCCGGGGACATTGCTGCGCTGCAGACACTGAATGGGTTGACGGACGAACAGGCTGACCACATGGTTGAAAACGTGGTCGGGACTTTCGGCCTGCCGCTCGGCATCGGGCTGAACTTCGTCGTCAACGGACGCGAAGTACTCGTGCCGATGGTGATCGAGGAACCCTCGGTGGTGGCAGGGGCTTCGTTCATGGCGAAACTGGCCCGCGCGCAGCGGCGGTTTCACTGCCAGCGTGTCTGCCCCGGAAATGATCGGGCAGATGCAAGTGCTGGATGTCAAGGATTTGATGGCTGCCAGCATGAAGCTGTATGAGCACAAAGCCGAACTGCTGGCTGAGGCCGACACGGTTGACCCGCTGTTAAAGAAATTCGGTGGCGGGGCGCGTGACCTGGAAGTACGTTTGATCGAGGAATCTCCCATCGGCCCATTCCTGGTGGTGCACCTGATCTACGATGTGCGGGATGCCATGGGGGCAAATGCTGTCAATACTGCCTGTGAAAAACTGGCCCCGCACATCGAAGAGATCACCGGTGGACGCGTCCACTTGAAAATTCTCTCCAACCTGGCGGACCGGCGGCTGGCAAAGGCCAGTTGTACGATCCTGTTGAAGGAACTGGCTTTCACAAATGCAGATGGACGCGCCTTTACCGGCGAACAGGTGCGGGATGGGATCATTGCCGCCTGGGCATTTGCAGCCGCAGACCCGTACCGGGCCGCCACCCATAACAAAGGGATCATGAACGGCGTGGATGCAGTGGTCATTGCCACCGGCAACGATTGGCGCGCCATCGAAGCCGGGGCGCACGCCTATGCCGCCCGGGATGGGCGTTACACCAGTCTCAGCACCTGGGGCAGGGACGCGGACGGGAACCTTGTTGGTGAACTGGAAATGCCGATGGCCGTCGGCATTGTCGGCGGGGCCACCAGGGTGCATCCCACGGCCAAAGCGGCGCTGAAACTGATGGGCGTTGAGACTGCCGCCGAACTGGCCGGGATCATCGTCTCGGTTGGCCTGGCGCAAAACCTGGCGGCCCTGCGCGCCCTTGCCACCGAGGGCATCCAGCGCGGGCACATGTCCCTGCACGCCCGCCAGGTGGCCATCGCCGCCGGGGCAACCGGGGACCAGATCGAACAGGTTGCCGCACAGATGGTGCTGGAGAAAACGATTAGAATTGATCGGGCGGAAGAGATTCTGAAAATGACAGGATCGGGATGAAACCGGCAGGTTTTATTATTTCGATCCTTGTCATCTTTTTGTGCGCGTGTCGTTCTTCGCGGCAACTGTCTGCTTCTGCACCAACTCCGCCCAATTTGATCTACACATTTGTTGCCGGAACTGCAGTCTCGCAGATGACCCTTGAAGCAAAGACGATACCGGCAATACCATCTTTTACTCCTTTGTCCGGCGCTTGTTCGACACCGGCGCCTGCAGAATTAAAGGATTTCCTCAATAATGCTATCACGGTCGAAGACAATGGAAAAACGTTTGTCACCCATGTCACCTCACGCTTTTGGATCTACCTCGACGATCGGATCTATCCGCTTCGGGATTTATTGAACGCAATCCCGGTTGGACTGATCGGCTATATCTCCAACGGTTCGATCAGAGGACCGCAATGTTACCCGATCATGTTCGAAGCGGTCCGTGAAGGGAAAGGATTTTTTCAGATCAAAGATTTCCGCCTCTCGATTATTATTGATAATAATCTCCCAATTTCTCGGCTGCCTCTACATTAAAGTAAAGAAAGGATATCTGCATGACCACTCCTGAACATTCACCCACTCTCCTGAAACCTGCCCGTCCGGTCGGCATTATCGGTTACGGAGCCTATGTGCCGCGCTACCGCCTGCCCGCCAGGGAAGTGGCCCGCATCTGGACCGGTGGGAAAGCCTCCGGGCTGCCCATCAAGGAAAAAGCCGTCCCCGGGCTGGATGAGGATGTGGTCAGCATGTCGCTCGAAGCGGTGCGCAATGCCCTCAAGCGCGCCGGGATCGACCCGGCTGAGATCCGGGCGGTCTGGATCGGGTCCGAATCGCACCCGTATGCCGTCAAACCCACCTCGACGATCGTCGCCGAAGCCATCGGGGCCACGCCGCATGTCCAGGCAGCCGACATGGAATTTGCCTGCAAGGCCGGCACCGAGGCGATGGTCATGGCAATGGGGCTGGTCGGCTCGGGGATGGCGCGTTACGCCGTCGCAGCCGGCCTGGATACCGCCCAGGGCAAGCCCGGTGACGCTCTGGAGTACACTGCCGCAGCCGGCGGAGCAGCCTTCGTCATCGGTCCGGCCGAGGAGAGCCTGGCGATCATCAATTCCTCATATTCGTTCGTCACCGATACGCCGGATTTCTGGCGGCGCGAATACCAGAAATACCCGGAACACGGTCAGCGCTTTACCGGCGAACCGGCTTACTTCAAGCACATCACCGAGGCCGGAAAAGCCATGATGGAAGCCAGCGGGAAAACCGCCAAGGATTACCAGTGGGCCGTCTTCCACCAGCCCAATGCCAAGTTCCCGCAGCGGGCCGCCAGCTTGCTCGGTTTCACACCCGAGCAGATTGCGCCCGGGCTGCTTTCGCCAGTCATTGGCAACACCTACGCCGGAGCTGCCATCATCGGTCTGACTGCCATCCTGGATGTGGCCAAACCCGGCGACCGCATCCTGATGGTTTCGTTTGGCTCCGGCGCCGGGTCGGACGCATTCGATATCACCGTCACCGACAAACTGCTCGAGCGGACGCGACAAGGCTGCCTCGACACAGGATTACATCGCCCGCCGCACCGAGATCGATTATGCCACCTATGCCCGCCTGCGCGGGAAGATTGCGATGAAATGAGTATGACTGATGTCATCATTGCCGGAATCGGCCAAACTCCCGTCGGCGAACACTGGGATGTGTCCCTGCGCTCGCTGGCTGTGAAAGTCATCCTGGCAGCCATCCAGGATGCCGGCGGTCTGCGCCCGCAGGCGCTCTACGTGGGCAACATGCTGGCCGCCAACCTGTCCCGCCAGGCGCACCTGGGCACCCTGCTGGCCGATTTTGCCGGGCTGCGCTTCGATGATAAGGAGCACGGGGCCGGGATCGAGGCCGAGACGGTCGAAGCGGGCGGCGCCTCCGGCGGCGCCGCGCTGCGCCAGGGTTACATGGCCGTCGCCAGCGGCTTCGTGGATGTGGCGCTGGTGGTCGGTGTGGAAAAGTTCACCGACATGGTCGGCCCGGATGTGGAGGCGGCCATCGCCACTGCGACGGACAGTGATTTCGAGGCCATCCAGGGCCTGACGCCGACCGCCCAGGCGGCCCTGCTGGCGCGCCGCTACATGCACGAGTTCCATGTCCCGGTGGATGGACTGGCAGGCTTCCCGCTGACCGCCCATGCCAACGCGGCCGGTAACAAGAATGCCATGTACCGCAAGGCGATCAGCCTGGAGGCCTACCAGAAAGCCGAACCGGTCAGCGACCCGCTCAACATGTTCGACGTGGCTCCCAACGCGGATGGCGCGGCCGCGCTGCTCCTGACCCGCCGAGAACTGCTGCCAAAGGATTTCCCCCATCCGCTGGTGCGGATCGCCGCCTCGGCCAGCGCCTCGGATACACTCGGGCTGCACAACCGCCTCGACCCGCTCTGGTTTGCGGCCGCGCAGGTCTCGGTGGAGCAGGTGCTCAGGAAGGCCGGGATGAAGCGCGAGCAGGTGGACCTGTTCGAATACCATGACGTTTATTCGATCTATGCGGCGCTCTGCCTGGAAGCCGCCGGGTTTGCCCCGGCCGGGCAGGGCTGGAAACTGGCCGCGGATGGGTCGATCGCCCTGACCGGCCAGATCCCGTGTGCCACGCTGGGCGGCTCGAAGGCACGCGGCAACCCGGGCGGGGCCACCGGCGTGTACCAGGCCGTCGAAGCGGCCGCGCAGTTGCAGGGTCGGGCGGGCCCGAACCAGATCGCCGAGCGCAAAGGTGGCCTTGATCCAATGCCTGGGCGGGCCGGCCTCCACGGCGGTCACGCATCTCCTGGAACGAGAGTGGAATAGTCCTTACAAACTCGTCAGGCAAGTCTGATAGTTCCTGATAGTTCGACAGAATAGAATTAGGCCCGAAGCTAACAAGGAGACATCAGCATGGAAATTCCACGCCACTGGCGATTGAAACAACAACGCTATGGATTGGTGGGAGAAGTCTGCCCGCACTGCGATGCCAAGATCTTCCCGCCACGCGATGTCTGCCCGAACTGCGGAGGCGAGGCCAAAACAACCTTTGCCTTCAGCGGCAAGGGCGAAGTGTTTTCGTACACCACCATCTACGAAGCCCCGACCGGTTTCGACGAGAGCGCGCCCTACACCGTGGCGCTGGTCAAACTGGAAGAAGGCCCGCTGGTGACCGCCCAACTGACCGACCTGGGCAGCCAGCCGGTCGAGATCGGCATGCCGGTCGAGATGGTCACCCGCCGCCTGCGCCAGGATGGGGACGAGCGCGGCATGTTGATCTACGGGTACAAGTTCAGGCCCCGGCTGTAAACTCATGCAGTATGAAAGCGCCCTTCAAAAGCGGAGGGCGCTTTTTTTTATTGAAATTTACACAAAGAGGTGCGATAATTACCGGAATGGTATCCAAGGAGCGCCGATTTGTCCAAGAGCAGCCGGCTGGGTTTGACCAGGAATGAGTCATTCCGTTGGCGAGCACGATATGAAGCCGGAAGCGATTTATAATTGAAATAGAGATTTGCCTGCCTTGCCGCCGCCCCAATCCAATTACCCTGGAATAATGGAGATTCTGGCAGGTCGATTCACCAAATCAGTAAAAATTGTCGGAGGTTGACAATGGAGAACACTATCCTCGAGCGTATCGGGGCTTATCTGGTCGAGAAACGCGCCGCCCTCGGCGAATGGCTCAGCGCAAGCCCCGCAGACAAAAAGACTGTTCTGCTCGCCTCTTCAGACCAGCAGGCAGTCCTCGATCACCTGGGAGCTATTGAGCAGGCCATTGAAGAAACAGAGTCGGGCGCCCTGGGCATTTGCCGGATATGTGGAGGCACGGTCGAAGACGAGCTGTTGGAGGTGGACTACACGGCAGATGTATGTTTGTCTCACCTTTCCACTGAAGAGATCGGCCGGCTGGAAGATGAACTTGAATTGGCCAGGACAGTACAGAAGGCGCTATTACCACAAGAAGTACCCACAATCCCAGGCCTGGATGTGGCTGCCTACAGCCGCCCGGCAGAATTCGTGAGCGGTGATTACTTTGATTTCATTGACTTTGGCGCTGGCAGCCATGGCCTGGTTATTGCGGATGTGGCAGGTCACGGGGTGTCTGCCAGCCTGCAAATGGCAAGCTTTCAAGCGCTAACCCGTGCGATCGTTCCGGCAAGTACCTCTCCTGCTGAAGTGGCAGCGCGTATTCATGATCTTTTCAGTCACAATATTCACTTCACAACTTTTGTGACATTGTTCATCGGAGCCTACAGCCCTGCGACCCGGACACTCACCTACTGCAACGCGGGTCACAATCCACCCCTGGTGTTCCATCCAGACCACAACCAGGCAAGCATTGCCCGCTGGCTCCGCCCGACCGGACCTGCCATCGGCCTGGTCGAAGTGAACGAATTCGGCCAGGCTGTACAGACCTTGTACCCGGGAGATCTGCTGGTCTTGTATACCGACGGGGTAATTGAAGCCACAGATCCAGGCGACAACCTCTTTGGAACGGAAAGCTTGTTGCAGGTCGTAGAACGATTGCACGATTCTTCGCCGAAAGAAGTTATTCGGGGCATCAGGGAGACTATCGAGGAATTTGTTGTGGATCGACCTCTATCTGACGATGTAACGCTGGTTGTTTGCAGGATCACCTAGGCTCTCGAAATTGCTGCTGGACCGAACTCCCGCCGCCTTGATGCTTGCTGCTTTTAGATAATTTAGAAGGAGAACCATCCTCATGACTTCTTCATCACATACAGGTCCACTCGGTCAATTTGAAGATCAGGCGGATATCGGTTCGGTCGATCTGCCTGGTTCCTGTGAATACGATCCAGCCCGGCAGGCTTACACCATTACCGGCGCTGGCAGCAACATCTGGGGTGACCACGATGACTTCCACTTCGTCTGGAAGCGCATGAGCGGGAATTTCATCGTGACCATGCGGGCAGCGTTTGTCCGGTGCGGGCAAGAATCCGCATCGCAAGTTCGGCTGGATGGCGCGCACCGAACCTCGACTGCCGATTCGCCGCATGTCAGCGCCGCCATCCACGGCGATGGGCTGCTTTCGCTCCAGTTCCGCCGCACACCCGGCGGCCAGACGGAAGAAGTGCGGTCATCCCTCACCGGCGCGGACGTCATTCAACTGGAACGAAAAGGCAATACCTACATCATGTCGGTGGCTCGCTATGGCGAGCCGTTCAGCCGCTGTTCAGGTCGCGGATCTTGACCTGGGCGAGACCGTCTATGTGGGGCTGTTTGTCTGCTCGCACCAGGCAGGATGTTATTGAACAGGCTGTTTTTCGAGATGTGCGCATTGTCGTGCCGGTGAAGGAAGATTTTGACCGCGGCAGGGATCCCTTTGGAAGCCACCTGGAAATCCTGGACCTGGCGAGCGGTCACCGGCAGATCATTTACAGCTCGGACGAAGTCTTCGAGGCCCCCAACTGGACGCGTGACGGCAAGGCCCTGATCTATAACAGTCGACGGTCGGCTGTATCCGTTTTGACCTGGCAAGCGGGAGCCCAGCACCGATCGACACGGGCGACGTGGTCAGGAACAACAACGACCATGTCCTCTCGTTTGACGGCAGCATGCTTGCCATCAGCAGCCACAGCCGGCGAAGATTTCCACTCGCTGGTGTATACCGTTCCGCTGCAGGGCGGCCAGCCCAAGCTGATCACGCCCACCGGGCCTTCCTACCTGCACGGCTGGTCGCCGGATGGCAAGTTCCTGGTCTATTGCGCCCAGCGCAACTGGCCAGTACGATATTTACCGCATCCCGGCTGGATGGGGGCGAGGAAGTCCAGCTGACCAATACCCCCGGCCTGGATGACGGCCCCGAATATACCCCGGATGGCAGGTACATCTACTTCAACTCTGTCCGCAGCGGGAGCATGCAGATCTGGCGCATGCAGCCGGATGGCAGCCGACCCGGAGCAAATGACCGACGATGAGTACAACAACTGGTTCCCGCATATCTCGCCCGATGGAAAGTGGGTCGTCTTCATCTCCTACCTGGTTGGGCGAAGTTGAACCGGGCGATCACCCGCCGGCCAAACGGGTCTATCTGCGCCTGATGCCGCTGGATGGCGGCGCACCCACAGTGCTGGCCTATCTCTACGGAGGCCAGGGCACCATGAACGTGCCTTCCTGGTCGCCGGATGGCAAACGCATGGCATTTGTCAGCAACACGGTGCCATACCAGTAAATGGGTAATCATTTTCCCTTCAGGAGGCGCCTGTAAAACGTACACCCGATCGCCCTGCATGATCATGATGCCATATGCGCCATTTCCCGAAAAACTCATTCCACCCTGAACAACCTATGCCTCTGCCCAGCCCTCTCTCCCGGTCAAGCTGGCGGGCGCTGTCGATCGGCCTGCGAGTCGGGGTGGCGCTCTTCTTGACCAAAACCATGGCCAGCGCCAGCCAGAAAAAAGATGCCGGCGTGATCGACCCGTGAGATCCATCCATGCGCCATCGTCCAAATTTTGCGATCATTTTGCTAACCTGTCTGATCCTGGCAGCCTGTTCCGGTTTTGGAGAATCTGCCAGGCTTAAGCGACAGGCAAAACAGTTCATGGAGGATGGCCGTCTGCCTGAGGCGGTTCTCACCTACCGCCAGGCCCTGATCTCCTATCCGGATGACCCGGACCTGTTGAGCGGGCTGGGCCTGGCCCTGGCTGCCCAGGGACGCGGCCGGCCGGCTGCCGGGGTGCTGATTCAGGCCGCCGCCCTAAAGCCTGGAGAGGCCTCGATCAAAAACGCCCTGGCGAAGACTGGTGACCCAACCCCAGGATGGTCTGGATCTTACCCTGGCATGGATTTCCACCACAGTGGGCTCAGAACCGGTAGGCGCAGCTGCTGCAGCCGGCAGGATTTTCGTTGTATATGCGGATGGGCGCCTGTTGGCTCTGGATCAGGTCTCAGGCCAGGCAACCTGGGACATTCAAGCCCCGGCCGCGCTGGTTTCGCCCCCTGCGGCAGATGCCGGGCAGGTCTGGGTGGGCGCCGGGAATGGCTCGGTTTATGTATTCGACGCCGGGTCAGGCCAGAGCCTGGGCAGTTATCAGACCGGCGGAGCCGTCTATGCTGCGCCTGTCCTGAACGGGCAGGTTGCCTTTTGCGCCTCCAGCGATGGAACACTGTACGCTCTGGACCGCACGACACTGAAGATCAACTGGAAAGTCCAGACCGGCGGTGCATTGAATGCCAGCCCCGTGTTGAGCGGGACCGTCCGTGTATGTCGGTTCGAATGATGGACGGCTGTATGGCTTGAACGCATCCAGCGGTGAACGTCTCTGGCCGTATGGCATTCCCACCCAGGGAGCCATTGAGAGCCTTCCCAGTCTGGCAGATGGACGGATTTTCTTCGGTTCGGATGATGGCCGCGTCTACGCTCTGGATGCTGAAACAGGCGGCCAATATTGGCGTTTTTCGACCCCGGATGCGGTCTACGCCTCTCCGCTGGTGCTGAATGACCAGGTCATTGTTGCTTCCAGCGGGCTGGAATTGGCCTCGCTCCACTTCACGGACGGCGCACCTTCCTGGAGCCTGCCCTTCGACCATCCCATTACGGCAGCGCCGGTATTTTTCAAAGACCGGCTGTACCTTGTGGCGGTTGGCGATCCGCGCTTGTTTGCCGTGGATGTTCAGACGGGAAAACTGCTTGGAGAATTGGATACAGGCGACTGGACCAGCCAGGGACCGCTTTTGGCGGGGAACGACCTCATCCTGGTTGGGAAAGACGGCGCGGTATTTCTATACCGGTGAGCCATCTTTGGGGAAAACGTGAATGGCGCTGCCGGGTACCGGGCAACCGCTTTCGCAAAAACCACAGCCGACGCATTTATCCGGGTCAACGATGACCCTGCCCTGGTACGGCGTGGCCGCCTTGTACTGGCAGGCTTCCACGCATACCAGGCATTTCACACCCTGGTCCCATGCCAGGCATAGGGTGTGGTCGACGTGGGCCGTCCCGAGCTTTAGATCCTTTTGGCTGACCGGCAGGATGGCCTTTACGGGACAAACCTGCTCGCACAGCTGGTTGCAGCTAATTCCCAACGCGCACCCGCCCAGGCGCGGCACCAGCACCGGCATCCCGATCCGGCTCAACCCGGTTTGCAGGAAGGCCGCCTGCAGCCCGTGCGTGGGACAGACCCGGATGCACTCCTGGCAGGCAATGCAGACATTCAGGAATTTGGCTTCGGGCAATGCTCCCGGAGGCCGCAGAGGCGCGGGGCGCTTTTCGAGCCGGGTGAGCGGCATGATCGCCAGACCGGCTGCCACAGCCCCCATTCCCTGCAAGAATTGTCGCCTGGATAGGCCCTGACCGGGAATGGCAGAGTTGCAGGCAATATATTCTCCCTGGCGGCGATCGACTTTGCCCGATGACATCGACTGAAGGGAAGGTCTCCATTCTGCCAGCGCCAGGCCGCCAAACCCGAAACTGGTACCCCTGACGGGACAGGCGCCTTCACATTCCAGGCAAAACGTGCAATCGCTGTAATCGGTATTGTGCTCATCCTGCGGGATGGCGTTCATCGGACAGGCGCTTCTGCACAGGCCGCAGTTGCTGCAAGCCGGGCTGACACGCCGGTTGAAGCAGGCTGAAGCGGCTGACCAGGCTGAGCAGGGCGCCCTGTGGGCACAAATGCCGGCACCAAAAACGCGGCTGCCAGGCCTCCAATAGCAGGATGGCGATGAAAAGCAGTGAGAAGTAAGTCAAACCGCCACGCTCGAAAGCCTGCTGGCTGCCCAGCAGGGTCACCACGCCGGCAGTGGCCGCACGGCTGAAAATGATCAACGGATCGATCAGCCCGAGTACCTTTGATCGAAAGCAGCGCACCCCCCAGGGCAAGCACCAGGATTAAATAGCGCAAGCGGCTGTTGCGCCGGCTTTTCACGACGCCAGGTCTGGAAGGTTTTTTCCGATGCCAGAAAGCCAGCGGCTGTACCAGGTCCGTCAGTGTGCCGAGCGGGCAGACCCAGCCGCAGAATGAACGACCCAATACCAGGCTGAGTGCCAGCAGGAACAGCGGCGCGCCGATGATCAGGGCCGAGATGTTTCTATCAAGCAGGTTACCCAGGGCCAGCAAAGGATCCCAGGGCAACAACCAGGACGCATACGCGCTGGCGGGCTGGAAGGTCAGGCGTTTATAGATCAGGGGCACCAAAGGGAAGAGGAACAGGAACAAAAAACCCCACTGCACCATGCGGCGGGCCAGCCGGTCAGACCATCCGCCAGCCTGCCGCCGGGTCTTAGCCATGGTCTTCATCCGGGTTTGAGACATCTTTTGAGGCCGGCGAGTCTCCGGTTTCACGGGGTTCTTTCGGAAGCGTGCGCCGCATGCGGTTCAGGATCGCCAGGCTGACCCCTCCCACTACCAACGCGGCCGGGATAAAGGCTTTGTTCAGGATCGGACCCAATGAAACCACCTGGTCATCCGGCGAACAACTCGTCCCGCCCAGCCCGGCAGAAGCCGAGGATTGACCGACGGGTTCGGAAGGAGGCAGGGAAACTGCGGTCGGTTTTGAGATCGTGGGACTTTGGGTGACAACCTCAGTCTGGTCAGGAACGGCGAGTGGCAACCAGAAGCGGTGCTCCGACTTTGAAGCTCCGGATGCGCCCGTCCGCCAGAGCAGCTTCGACATCCATATCTCCGCAGCCGCTCTCGTGTGCACGCAGCACGTGGGTTAATTCCTCCGGCTGGATGTTGAACAGGTCAACACAGCCGAAAGCATCCACCAGTACCGGATCCGTGCCGGCAATAACCTTGTTCCGGCGGGTAACGATCTTCGGGTTGGTGAGGTCGGTTTCAGGTCCTGCACAGGTCGGAAAACTGCCATAGGGTATGCGGACGCGGATGGCTTCCAGGATATGCAGCTGTGCCTGCAGCGCGGAGGGAGTGCTCAGATCGGCGATGCCCTGCTCGAGGCTGGCGTGCAACAAACCGGGCACCTGCAGGAAACCCATCATATGCTTGAGACACATGGTAAACTTGGCCACATTATGGGTCTTGGCAACAGCCAGGTTGATCCGTACATCCGCCTCCACGGCCGCTTTGATCACCCCCAGGCTTTTCATCGCCAGCCCGTTTGGCAAATCGATTTTTGTGTATGTGGAACCCGGGGCGTTGAAGCGGTCGGGAAAAACATGCTCGACCCCCAATTTTTTGACCAACTGCCCGATCCCGTTAATCCGCAGGGCTTCATCAGCACCCGGTTCGATCGAACAGTGATCCATGACGATGACACGTCCCGCTCCGGCGTCCTGTACGGCTTGAATGACGGCTGCCAGGAAATCCGGGTCAGTGGAGGATGCCGTTTTGGGCGGATAGGCCCAGGTGGCATTGGGCTTGATGGCGACCGTTTGACCGGGTTTCACAAACTGTTGCATGCCGCCGAGACCTACCAGGGCGGTCTGCAGGATTTGGGCCGGAGTGTCCTCATCGGTCCCCTCTGCCACAGAAACCGAGGGGAGTGGTTGTGCGGCTGTACTGCGATAGGAAAAGGGTTTGATCCAGGGATAGAATACCAGGCCAGATGCACTGGCGCAGACGTTTAGGAAATCACGGCGGGAGATTTTAGTCATCCGGTTTTCTCGACCATCTGGAGGAATTTTCCTTCTGGCAGTGTAGCATAAACGCGGTTATTAGGTCAATTGGAAATTCTACCCAAATCTGGTCCGTTCAGCAGAGCACAACAGAGCTCGTCCGAGAAACCCTGGCAATTTTTAAAGTGACATTTATCCCTTGAAAAATCATACGATATACTTATATAATATTCATGATTCCATGTTTCCCCCCATCTCCTTCATCTTCTTCATCTGCTTAGACGGGCGGGTGAATAATTAATCACATGAATAGAAACCACTCCATTCGGAAAGTTCTGCACGGATGTTTACTGGTAGGGGTGTTGTTCTTCACGCTTGCCGCGGGCAGCCCTCCCACAGCCAGTACTTACCAGGAGTTGAGGCGCACCTCTGCGGATGCAGTCGCGCAGGGCACGGCCCCGGCTGCCTTGCAGGATTTTGACCTGCTTTCAGAGACGGATGGTTGGATCCTGACCGCCAGCCAGCTTTATTGGACATCCAGTAACGGGCTGGATTGGAAAAACATCACCCCTGCGCTGCCTCCTGATCCAACCATTTACGCGGTGAAGTTTCTCAATACAGATCTGGGCAGGATCCTATGGAGCAACAGCCAGCCGGATGGAAGCCTGGCCCTCCAGCTTGAGAGCACATCCGACCAGGGCGGGCATTGGACTAACACGATAATCCAGACTCTTTCGCCGGATGATCCCAATTATTTAGTGGGCAGTGCAAGCATGGACTGGCTGGATGAAAACACCGGCTGGGTTTCCGTAAAGCAGCTGACCGGCTCAAATTTCAGCTCTGGAATAGCTTTCCGGACAGAGGATGGCGGGCATACGTGGGTACGCTTATCCCTGCCGATTGGGGAGCCGGTCCATTTTGTGACCAACCGGGTCGGGTGGATGGCAGGCGGTCCTGCCAGGGATGAACTCTTCAAGACTTTGGATGGGGGAAATAACTGGTCGAGACAGTTCAATCCAGCCGAGGCTGCCAGCTCGCAGTCCATTTCCCTATATGCTCCGGTCTTTGATTCAACGGAAAATGGATTGCTGCCAGTTGTAATTCAAACAGGAAACGATTTTCAATTTCAAACCTACGCCAGCGGGGATGGGGGGCAGAGTTGGAAACCGATTTCCAGCGTACCGCTGGGATCGCAGGTTGGCCTGCTGCCGCTGAGCCGATTTGATGGGCGCGATCTGGTGGTGGCCGTTCCAGACAGCAACCGCATCATCCAACTGGTCGATGGAAATCCTCAAAATTTCCTAAACCAGGATGGTCTGTCAGCCGGCATTGTTGACCTGAAAATGCTCTCTTTCAATTTTGGATGGGCAAAATGGGAGAAAGCCGCCTGTACCCAACAAACCGCGGCAGATGGTTCGACCAATAAATCATGTACATCCACGACGAAATTACTTGAAACCCGGGATGGCGGGATAACCTGGGAAACCCTTGCGTTCCCTCGAAACAGTTCAGGCGCCCTCACACAAAGCTCCCAGGTTGTTTCTTCCGGACAGGTCCAGATCAACTCGGCCGGTCCCGGAAAAACTTTATTGCAAGTGGGACAGGGGTTTGATATTTGTACCATCCCGACCATTGCTCAATTGCAAACCTGGTGGAACAGCAGTCCATATCAGGCCGTGAATCTATATATTGGAGGAGCGGCGCGGGCGTGCGCCAACCCTGCCCTGACGGCTTCCTATCTTAACCAGATGCGTCAACAAGGTTGGACCTTTATCCCCACCTGGGTGGGCCCGCAAGCTCCCTGCACCACCTTTATTCACCGTTTTAGTTCCGATGTGGATACCGCCTATGTCCAGGGGAGAGATGAAGCCTATTTTGCCTCAGCGGCTCTGGCAGCGCTTGGCCTGACCACTTCCAATTTGGATTTGAGCGGTTCGGTGGCGTATTATGATATGGAAATGTACGGCAACGATGCGGCCTGCCGGAATGCTGTCAATGCCTTTGTGAATGGCTGGGTCACCCATATGCACGATCTGGGGAATCTGGCGGGCGTATATGGTGCAACTGGAATATCGACTTCCTCCGGGTGCACGTCCGGCCTGGGTGATTACCTGACAATCCCAAATATCCCGGATGCCATCTGGCCGGCGCGCTGGTATCTCCCCGCCGGGGAGGGCACTTATGATCCCAGCGCAAGTGTTTGGGATATTGGAAGCTGCATCCCCTCCAGCGCCTGGAATAACCACCAGCGGATCCGCCAGTATGCCGGTGACCATTCCGAGTCATGGGGTGGTATTGCGTTAGGGGGCATCGATTCGGATGTGCTGGATGGGGTGGTAGCCGTGCCATATTTTGGCACCCCCTCGCCGAATTTTTCCATTTCAATCCTGAGCAGCCCTGCCTTGACGGTCCGATTTACAATTACCAACACTGCTTTTCTCTCCACTTGCAGTTGGAATTACGGCGACGGACAGAACGGCACTTCGTGCGCCTCAACCTCCACCCATACGTATGCCCTTGGCGGGACTTACACGGTCAGCCTGACGGTCAGCAGTTCCTGGGGTGCGGAGAATCTGACCAGCAGGAACACCGTGACACTTGGACCGACCACCACTACAACCATCACTGCCATCTCAAGCGACTCGCCCGATCCATCCGTGGCGGGTCAACCGGTCACCATTAATTACAGCGTTACAGGGAGCCCTGGGGGAAGCGGAACACCCACAGGCAATGTGACGGTCTCGGATGGAACGCAAAGTTGTACCGGTACCGTAGCCTCGGGAAGTTGTATCATCACTTTTACTACACCTGGAGAAAAGGCGTTAACCGCCACGTATGTGGGCGATGCGAATTTCAGCGGAAGTACCTCCACACCGGCAACGGCTCACACGGTGAATAAAGCAAATACTACGACTACCATCTCGTCTGACTTACCCGATCCATCCGTGGTCGGTCAACCGGTCAGCATTAGTTACAGCGTTGCAGTGGTTGCCCCGGGATCAGGGACACCCAGCGGCGGTGACAGCGTGACCGTCTCGGATGGGACGCAAAGTTGTACCGGTACCGTAGCGGCGGGAAGTTGTTCGATCGCTTTTATGACCTCTGGCGCAAAAACCCTTATCGCCACTTACGCTGGCGGTACAAATTTCAATGGCAGCGCCTCTTCTCCAGCAACGACTCATATTGTCACTCCAGCCAATACAACCACGACCATCACAAGCGACCTGCCCGACCCTTCCATGGTCGGTCAATCGGTCACCGTTAATTACAGTGTTACGGTGACCGCTCCGGGAAGCGGGACACCCAGCGGCGGTGGCAATGTGACGGTCTCGGATGGGACGCAAAGTTGTACCGGTACCGTATCGGCGGGAAGTTGTTCGATCGTTTTTGCTGCGCCGGGCGCAAAAACACTGATTGCCACCTATGCAGGCGGTACAAATTTCAATGGCAGCGTCTCCACTCCTGCAACGTCTCACACGGTCAATAAAGCAAACACAACGACGACGATCCTATCTGATCTGCCTGATCCATCATCGATCGGCCAAACGGTGACCATTAATTACAGCGTTGTTGCGACCGCTCCAGGAAGTGGGTCGCCTACTGGCAACGTGACCGTCTCGGATGGGACGCAAAGTTGTACGGGTACCGTATCGGCGGGAAGTTGTTCGATCGCTTTTGCGACCGCTGGTGCGAAAGCGCTTACTGCCACGTATGCAGGCGATGCGAATTTCAATGCCAGCACGTCTGCTAATGAAAGCCATACCGTTCGCGCCGGCACAACTACTGTCATCACAAGCGACACGCCCAATCCATCCGTGGTCGGACAACCGGTCATCATTAATTACAGTGTTGCAGTGATCCCTCCGGGAAGCGGAACGCCCACAGGTACCGTAACAGTCTCGGACGGGACGCAAAGTTGTACGGGTGGCGTTGCGGCAGGAAGTTGTTCGATCGCTTTTGTGACCTCTGGCGTGAAAAACCTGATCGCCACCTACGCTGGCGGTGTGAATTTCAATGGCAGTGTCTCCACACCGGCTACGACTCACACGGTCAATAAAGCAAACATTACGACGAGGATCCTATTTGATCTACCTGATCCATCATCGATCGGCCAAACGGTGACCATTAATTACAGCGTTGTTGCGACCGCTCCAGGAAGTGGATCGCCCACTGGCAATGTGACCGTCTCGGATGGGACGCAAAGTTGTACGGGTACCGTATCGGCGGGAAGTTGTTCGATCGCTTTTGCGACCTCTGGTGTGAAAGCGCTTACTGCCACGTATGCAGGCGATGCGAATTTCAATGCCAGCACGTCTGCTATTGAAAGCCATACCGTTAGCACCGCCACCAATGCTGCCGGCACAACTACTGTCATCACAAGCGACACGCCCGATCCATCCGTAGTCGGACAACCGGTCATCATTAATTACAGTGTTGCAGTGATTCCTCCGGGAAGCGGAACGCCCACAGGTACCGTAACAGTCTCGGACGGAACGCAAAGTTGTACGGGTGGCGTTGCGGCAGGAAGTTGTTCGATCGTTTTTGTGACTTCTGGTGTGAAAAACCTGACCGCCGCTTACGCTGGCAACGTAAATTTCAATGGCAGTGTCTCCACTCCGGCAACGACTCATACTGTCACTCCAGCCAATACAACCACGACTATCACAAGTGATTCGCCCGATCCCTCCGTTGTCGGCCAACCGGTCATCGTTAATTTCAGCGTTACGGTGACCGCTCCGGGAAGTGGGACACCCACTGGCAATGTGACAGTCTCGGATGGGACGCAAAGTTGCACCGGTACCGTAGCAGCGGGTAGTTGTTCGATCGCTTTTGCCGCGCCGGGCGTAAAAACACTGACCGCCACCTATGCAGGCGGTACAAATTTCAATGGCAGCGCCTCTTCTCCAGCAACGACGCACACGGTAAATATAGCCAACACCACGACGGCAATTACATCTCATCTGCCCAACCCATCCGCCGTCGGTCGATCTTATCCGGTTACCTTTAGTGTCACGTCAGCAACAGGCGGTGCGCCTACCGGTAACGTCACGGTCAGCGATGGAACCCACACCTGTGTAGCCCCGGTTACTTCCGGGAAGTGCAATTTAACTTCCACTACAGCAGGAACCAAGTTGCTGACCGCCACGTATGCAGGGGATGGCAACTTCAGTGGAAGCATTTCCACAGCAGTAGCTCATATCATCACCTACTGGACTTACCTCCCGATTGGGCTGCGCTGACCGGCCGGCCTTTTATCCTGTTTCTCTCCGGGCATTCTCGGGGGAGATGTGAGCCAGCAAGTATGAGGAATTCCAAAAGGGGGTTACCAACCAAAATTCACATACAATAAACCGCGCCATAATCCTGAATGGATTGGAGTCGCCGTGAAAAAGAATTTGTCCATTTTGATGATTTCGATTTTGGCCTTCATCGCCCTGCTCGGGAATATCCCCGCAAGGTCGCAATCCGGCCAGGCCATCACCGACTTGTCCATCTATTCCGATGCCATTGCCTCCGGCTGGCAGGATTGGTCTTATGGCAGCATTACCACCAACTATGCCAATGCTGGCCCCGTGCATGGAGGTGGAGCATCGATCGCCGTAACGTATTCAGGGGGTTGGAGCGGATTACAGCTTGGTTATCATGGCGCCAATTTGGATGTCAGCGCTTACGACACGCTCCGCTTTTGGATCCACGGAGGCGCGATGGGCGGGCAAACGATCCTCCTACAAATGGGCGACCTCCAGCAAAGTATCACCCCGCAAGCCAGCACCTGGACGCGTGTAGATGTGTCTTTACTGTCCCTCGGTTCGCCTCGTACCGTTTATAGCATTACCTGGTTCAATAATACCGCTGGCAGCCAGCCCGCGTTTTACCTTGACGATATTGCCTTTGTAGACAGCGGTACACCCACCCCTACAGTTTCTCCTCCGGGCGTTGGACCGGTCCTGAGTGTGGATGCTGCAGACGGCCGCCATCCCATCAGTCCATACATCTATGGCATGAACTATGCCAGCGAAACCATCGCCGTGGACCTGCATCTGCCGGTCCGGCGCTGGGGCGGAAATTCGACTTCCCGTTACAACTGGCAGAACGATACCACCAATACCGGCAGCGACTGGTATTTTGAAAATGTCCCTGATCAGACCGGAGCGGCTGACAGTTTTGTGGCTCAGGACCTGCGCACCGGCACGCAAACCTTGCTGACGGTTCCACTGATCGGTTGGGTAGCCAAGAACCGCCCTTCTGGTCACCCTTATGACTGCGGCTTTAAGATCAGCAAATATGGCTCCCAACAGGACGCGGACTGGCAATGGGATCCGGATTGCGGGAACGGAGTGCTCACCAACGGCAAGAATATCACCGGAAACGACCCGCATGATACAAGTGTCGAGACCACGCCTACTTTTGTCAGTTCATGGGTCAACCATTTGGTTGCTTTGTATGGTTCAGCCGCAAACGGCGGGGTCATGTTCTACGATCTCGACAATGAACCCATGTTGTGGAACAGCACTCATCGCGATGTGCATCCCAGTCCAACCACCTATGATGAAATGCGTGACCGAACCTGGGCGTATGCCGCCGCGCTCAAGGCAGCCGACCCGGCTGCCAAAACACTCGGCCCGGTGGTGTGGGGCTGGTGTGCGTATTTCTATTCTGCCGCGGATGGGTGCAGTCCAGGAACCGACCGCGCAGGCGCATGGCAACCTGGATTTCATCGAATGGTACCTCCAGCAGATGCATGCCTATGAAATACAGCATGGTGTGCGCATCCTGGATTACCTGGACGTACACATCTATCCGCAAATTGACGGCGTTTATTCCTCTTCTCCGGGCAGCGCCGACGTGCAGGCAAAACGCCTGCGCTCGACCCGCCAGTTATGGGATCCGACCTACGTCCACGAAGGTTGGATCGGGCAACCCGTTTACCTGATCCCGCGCATGAAGCAGTGGGTGGCCAACAATTATCCGGGCACAAAGCTGGCAATCACCGAATACAACTGGGGCGCGCTGGGATACATGAACGGCGCACTGGCGCAGGCTGACCTGCTCGGCATCTTTGGTCGTGACGGGCTGGATCTCGCCACGCTGTGGGGGCCGCCTGAGGATCCAAACGCCCCTGGAATATTCGCCTTTCGCATGTACCGCAACTATGATGGTCAGGGTGGTTCCTTTGGAGAGACAAGCCTGCTAGCCGCCAGTACCGACCAGGATAAACTGGCGGTCTATGCGGCCCGGCGCAGCCCGGATGGGGCATTGACGCTCATGGTGATCAATAAAACCAGCCAGACGCTCACCAGCCAGGTCAAGCTGGCAAATTTTCAGCCAGCAGCCACTGCGCATGTCTTCCATTACAGCAATGCCAATCTTGCTGCGATTGTTCGTGCAACAGACCTCCCACTCACCGCGGACGGCTTTTCTGCTGATTTTCCTGCCAATTCAATTTCATTGGTGGTGATCCTGCCGGTCAATACTTCACCGGTTATCATCTCAGGAAATGCGGGAGTAGCGGGAGCGACGGTTGTTTACACCGGAGGTGCCACGACTGCCAGCGGCACGGGTAACTATTCCATCAGCGTGGTTCCGGGCTGGTCCGGCGTGGTCATGCCTTCCAAGGCAGGTTATATTTTCTCACCTTACCAGCGTACCTATAACAATATCGTTTCCAATCAAACCGGCCAGGATTACAATGCGGCCATCGATCATCCGATTTTCCTGCCTTCGGTAAATCGGTAACCTGGCAGTCTAATCCAACAAAGGCCACCTGGTTTTCTTCGCAAAAAGCCAGGCGCGCCAGGGGAATACGCCGTGGGTTTTCAGCGGCTTACCAATTTTGAAAGGTGGCCAAAAAATATTGAATAAGCTTGTAATGTGACACTATAATTATCTGTAAAGGGTTCAATTTGAAAACCGGTGCATCCGATACCTTTTACAGAGGCGTGGCCATTTACACCCTGTTGAATAAATCCATCCGCAAAGCCCTGTACGGGATCATGACAGTTGGATTGGCGCTCTCCACTATGGGAGCCGGCAGCCCAACCGCTGCACGCCATTCCCTGTCAGAGCGGTTGGAACCTGGCTTGACCGAGGCACCTTTTGGCAGATCAGACCAGCTACCCACAGTTCCTGCCGGGTGCCTTAAACAAATTGTCCAGATCACCCTGGCCTCAGAGCAGGTCGGTTTTTGTGCGCCAACCGACCTGCCATTTAGTGCTGTTGAAGACAGCACTTCGGATGCCTCGGTCAATTATGCCGGGCTCAGTCAAATGGATGGTTATGGCATTGTAAATATCAAAGCTACAGCCATTGGAAATACGCCCGGTACCGGGAGACCTGTCTACGCTGGGGATGGCGCGGCTGCCTACCGCCAGGCTGTTTGGGATTTGGAAACTCCCAAAACAGACCGGAGCGTGAGTGATGGGCCCTCCGGCGTTTTCTGGAACGAAACTGTTCAAGGCATCCAGGAGGACCTTTCATTGTCGTTTTCGATAGGCAATGTGCAGGTCCGCTCGATCGAATGGTATGTGGTGCACAACAACCGCCTCTGGAGTTTCATTATCACCTGGGATACTATGATGCAAAACGCCAGTGAGTGGGAGGCGGCATCCAGGAACGTGTCCGTTCAAAAGGCTGCTGACGAAAATCCGGCCGATACAGCTATAAACCTTGGAACGGCTTTTCTGGCGCCTGATTTGACGCCGGAGGCGGTTCCCTCAAGCGGCCCTGTCGATGTGGGAGCACCTGCCTGGTGGAGCCCCAACGAAAGAGACTCCTGCAACGATAACAACTTTTTTAGTACGGGCGTACATTCGGCCCCTTTGGGCGCGAACTGGCATGGTGTCTATGCCTGCGGACCGAAAAATTCCTACCATCTTGTTCACTTCTTTACCGGCGCCTGGGGGGAATACGAATTTCAATGTGTTGAATTGATCATGCGTTTCCTCTTCCTGGAATGGGGCATTGCACCTTTTGAAGGCAATGGCAATACCATTAAGGATCATCTACCCGGTTCAATGGTTTTTTACGCGAACAACGGAACGCATGGGATGGTTCCAGGCGATATCATCACGGAAGACGGCTCCACCCCAGGTTCGTCGGGGCATGCAATGATCATCACCGGTGTGGCCGTGGATGTGACCGGATCGGGATTGATCACCATCATGGAGCAAAATGCCTCCTCAAGCGGGGGCCGTACTTTGTCTGTTACGAATTGGGTGGTTTCCCCTGACGCATGGACCTGGGGGAGTCCGATCCAGGGTTGGCTGCATGTCAAAGGCAACCAGGATGATGGCAATGCAGATGCGACCTTTACACCTGGAACGGGAGCGAATGGCCGCGTAAACGCCATAGCGATCAAGCCCAATGGCAAGATCCTGATTGCCGGGGAGTTCACCAGCTTCAATGGCGCTTCCCGCAACAAGGTGGCCAGGCTCAACAGCGATGGCAGCCTGGATGTTTACAATCCTTCACCGGGATTGGCGATGGCGGATGCCAGCACCCCGATCGTATATGCACTGGCCGGTTATACCAATGGAACAGAAAATTGGAAATCGCTGATCGGCGGGCATTTCAACCGGTATAACGACGCCCCCATCGCCTCGATAGCCCGGTTGAAAAACGATGGCTCGCTGGATACCACTTTCACTCCTGCGTCACAGATTAACGCGGATGTCAATAATATAGTGATCGTTAACCCAAGCGATGCGAACAGTAAAATTATGGTCAGCGCAGCCGGTCTCCTGTTCCGGTTGAACAGCAACGGTTCGCTTGCCTCCACTGCCACAACGGATGGAATCATTTATGATATAGCCATACAATCGGATGGATATATCCTCATTGGCGGAACCTTTTCAAAAGTGAATGGGATTAACCGTGCCGGGATTGCCCGGTTGGACATCTATGGTAATTTGGATGAGGGCTTTAACCCCTCTGGAACTGGAGCCAGCGCAGTCAATACGATTTCGTTGGATCCGGATGGAAGGGTGCTTATCGGCGGAACCTTTACTACTTACAACGATACTCCCCGCAACAAAGTCGCCCGACTTAACAGCAATGGTACTCTGGACACAACTTTTAATCCTGGTACAGGTTTTTCCGGGATCTCCGATTATGTGCAGACCATCCTGGCGCAGACGGATGGCAGGATTTTGGTCGGTGGAAAATTCTCCACTTACAATGGCGACACGCTTAACAATTTCGGCCGGTTGAATTACGACGGCTCGCGGGACACCACATTCTTTGCCAATATGGACGGCCCGGTGCAGGCGCTGGCGTTACAACCGCCGGATGGAAAAATAGTTGTTATTGGGGATTTCACGAACCGGGTTGCCCGTATGTTTAATCACGTCGAATCTTGCTATACGCTCACCACGCTGGTGACACCTGTTTCAGGAGGAAGCGTATCAGTTGACACTGCCCCAAATTGTCTGGGGAGCAAGTACCTTTCTGGTACGCAGGTGCAATTGACGGTCAACCTCAATATGGGTTTCTGGTTGGTAAACTGGAGTGGCGATGTCTCAGGCACTGCCAACCCGCTCTCCTTCACTATGGACGCGGACAAGACGGCTAACGCAAACCTGACGGCCTCCCCTGGCGCTTCCGGTTTGAAGATTTTTCTACCGCTGGTGGGTTCGTAGGACAGATGAGATATTTAAGTTCGGATTAACACACTTGGCGATTTCCTTGACAGTTCTAGACAGGCGTGATATAAACCGGCCCAATATGCAAACGGTAAGTCTGAACCTGAAGTCACCTCGCGCCCGTCGTCCCAACCTCCCACCCAACCGGGAAGGATGGTTTTTTGTGCTTGCCTGAGAACTTAGAAGTCTGGCGCGTGTACACACAGTAACCCAAGCCCTCCTCCCCAGGAGGGCTTTTTTTATACCCGCGTTCAAGGAACCGGTCTCAATCTTATTTCTGAAGGAGAAGCGTATGGTAAAACAAAATGTCAAGAAAGTTGTACTCGCTTATTCCGGCGGCCTGGACACATCCGTCATTGTGCCCTGGTTAAAGGAAAACTATGGCTGCGAGGTGGTCTGCTTCGCTGCAGATGTGGGCCAGGGCAATGAGATGGATGGCCTGGAAGCCAAAGCCATCGCCAGCGGCGCCAGCCAGTTGGTCGTCCACGACCTGCGCGAAGAACTGGCCGAAGATTATATCTTTCGAATGCTGCGCGCCGGCGCCATCTATGAGCGAAAATATCTGCTCGGCACCTCGATCGCCCGCCCGTTGATCGCCAAGCATCAGGTGGAGGTGGCTCACGAAGTTGGCGCGGACGCACTTTCGCACGGCGCCACCGGCAAGGGCAACGACCAGGTTCGTTTTGAGTTGACCTACACGGCGCTTGACCCGCGCTTGAAGGTTATCGCTCCCTGGCGCGAATGGACCATCCGCTCGCGCGAAGACGCCATTGCTTATGCCAAGGCCCACAACGTGCCGGTCAAAGCCACGCTTAAAGTCCATTTACAGCCGGGATGGCAACCTGTGGCACCTTTCGCATGAAGGCGGCCTGTTGGAAGACCCCTGGCAGGAACCGGAGGAATCCATGTTCCAGATCTCCGCCGCTCCCGAAAACGCCCCGGATGAACCCGCCTATCTCGAGATCGAATTCGAATCAGGTACGCCGGTTGCCCTTAACGGAGAAAAACTTTCCCCGGCAAGCCTGATAGCCCGGCTGAACGCCCTGGGCGGCACGCACGGCATCGGCCGAGCCGATATGGTCGAAGGTCGACTGGTGGGGATGAAATCCCACGGCGTTTACGAAACGCCCGGCGGCACCATCCTGATGGCTGCCCACCGTGAAGTGGAGTCGCTGGTTCTGGATAAGGACACACTGCACTATAAAGATACCCTTGCGCTCAAGTATGCCGAACTGGTCTATAACGGCATGTGGTTCTCGCCCCTGCGCGAGGCCCTGGATGCCTTCATGGACAGCACGCAAGGCCCCGTGACCGGCTTCGTACGCTTGAAACTATATAAAGGCAATGTCATCCCGGTGGGGCGCAAGAGTCCCTTCAGCCTGTATCGCGAAGATTTCGCCACGTTCGGTCAGGAAAATGTTTACGACCAGTCCGACGCTGAAGGTTTCATCCACTTGTACGGCCTGCCTCTGAAAGTGCGCGCCCTCAACGGTCTGCCTATCTCCGGGCTGAATATGCCCAAGCCGGATTACTCAAGGTTTAAACGAGATTAGGCATTAGAGGACAGAGATAAGAGAGCAGAGAATGGTAAAAATGGAGAATAGGACATGACTCTTTGGGGCGGCCGGTTTAGCGGGAAGTTGGATCCGGCGGCATGGAGGCTCAACGCCTCCCTGCCTTTCGACCAACGACTGGCGCTGCAGGATGTGCGTGGCAGCCTGGCCTGGGCTCAGGCGCTCGAAGCGGCGGGTGTGTTATCGCATGACGAAAAAACGCAGATCTCAGCCGGGTTGGAAACGATCCTGGACGAGTTTGAAAGAGCGGCTTTCGCTTTCCAGGATAGCGACGAGGATATTCACACCGCGGTGGAACGCCGCCTTGGGGAACTCATCGGCGATCCAGCCGGGAAACTGCACACCGGGCGCAGCCGCAACGACCAGGTGGCAACTGACCTGCGTCTGTGGCTGCTTGAAGCCATACCGGTTCTTGCCAGGGCCATCGTTGGCATGCAAACCGTCCTGATCGAACGGGCCGAAACCGATCTCAATATCCTGTTGCCCGGCTACACCCATTTACAGCGCGCCCAGCCCATCCTGCTCGGCCACTGGTGGCTTTCCCACTTCTGGCCGCTCCAGCGGGACCGGGAACGGCTGTCCCAGGTACGAGCGCGGACTGCCAGCCTGCCGCTTGGTTCGGGCGCACTGGCGGGCACATCCTTCCCGGTCGATCGCCTTGCGCTCGCCGCCTCCCTTGGATTCTCCGAGCCCTCTTCCAACAGCCTGGAGGCCGTCTCTGACCGGGATTTCGTAGCCGAGTTCCTGTTCTGCGCAGCCCTAACGGGCATCCATCTAAGCAAACTGGCCGAGGCCGTCATTCTGTTTTCCAGCGCCGAGTTCGGTTTCTTTGAGCTTTCGGATGCCTTTTCCACCGGCTCCAGCCTGATGCCTCAGAAGAAGAACCCGGATGTATTCGAACTGGCGCGTGGCAAGGCTGGCACCCTGCTGGGTTACCTTACCGGTCTGATGACCACGCTTAAAGGCCTGCCATCCACTTATGACAAGGATTTGCAGGAAGACAAAGTGCCGGTCTTCAACGCTTACGATACACTGATGAGCCTTCTGCCTGTCCTGGCCGGTGCACTGGGGACTCTGAAACTAAACCCTGAACGGATGCGGGCTGCCATCGATCCCGGCATGCTGGCAACCGACCTGGCCGATCATCTGGTTCAGAAAGGCATTCCTTTCCGCCAAGCCCATACCCTGGCAGGTCGGGCCGTGCAGCTGGCCGGCCAACTGGGCAAGCCCCTGGATAGACTTTCCATTCAAGAATTCCAAAGTATTTATCCCGCGATCGACTCAGATGTTTACTCTGTATTCGATCTGCAGCAAAGTGTTGCCCGGCGCAATGCCATTGGCGGCACGGCTGCAGAAGCCGTCAAGATCCAATTGCAGAATGCAAGATCCAGAATGCAGAAGGCCGGATCGGAATGATCCCTCACTGTGCATTTGCCATTCGCCAATTCAAATAGGAGAACAATCATAATGAACGCTGTTACTTGTCCTGAATGTGGAGCTGAAATCACCCTGGATGCCTCGGTGGAAACCGGCGAGATCATCGTCTGCCCGGATTGCGGCGTGGACCTCGAAGTCACCTCTCTAGACCCGGCTACAGTCGATCTGGCTCCGATGGAGCAGGAAGACTGGGGTGAGTAATCCGATGTCTCAAAGCGCCTGCGCATTGGCGTCCTTTATTCACGCGTCCGTGTGGAAGAGAAATGGATATTCGCCGCCCTCGAGCGGCGCGGGCTGGACTACGAACGCCTGGATGACCGGCTTGTCCATTTCGACCTGAACGACCCCGAACCCTGGCGGCAGTACGATGCCATTCTGGAACGCAGCATCAGTTACAACAATGGGCTGTATGCCTGCCGCATCTTCAACTCCTGGAATATCCCGACCGTAAATTCGGCCGCGGTGGCCGAGGCGTGCGGAGACAAGCTCATCACCAGCGCCCTGCTGGCGCGTGCCAACGTTCCGCAGCCGGACAGCCGCGTGGCTTTCACGCCCGAGTCAGCCTTGGAGACCATTGACGGCATGGGCTATCCGGTGGTGCTGAAACCTGTTGTCGGGTCCTGGGGCCGCCTGCTCGCTAAAGTCAACGACCGGGAATCCGCCGAAGCGATCGTGGAGCACAAGGCCACACTTGGCTCTGTCCAGCATTCCGTGTTCTACATCCAGGAATATATCAATAAACCGGGCCGGGACATTCGCGCAGTCGTAATAGGCGACAAGGTCATTACTGCCATTTATCGCAAATCCGCCCACTGGATTACCAATACCGCCCGCGGCGGCGAAGGTGAACTGTGCCCGGTCACTCCGGAGCTGGAGGAGATCTGCTTGAAAGCGGCCCAGGCAGTGGGCGGCGGCGTGCTGGCGGTGGATGTGATCGAACATGCCGACCGCGGCATGCTGGTCAACGAGGTCAACCACACCATGGAATTCCACACGGTCCAGCCGCTCAGCGGGATCGATATTGCCGATACCATCGTCGGATACACTGTGAACGTGGCTGTCCAAAAGTAATAGGAGCAGAGATCATGATCAAAGCCACCATCATCGGCGGGTCTGGCTACACCGGGGGAGAACTCCTGCGCCTGCTAATAGCTCACCCGGAAATCGAAGTTGCACAGGTGACCTCGCGCAGCCACCTGGGAGAATATGTTTATCAGGTTCACCCCAACCTGCGCAAGCAGACCATGCTCAAGTTCACTGACCCAGAAAGCATTGAACCGGTTGACCTGCTTTTCCTGGCCCTTCCGCACGGGACGGCCCAGCATAAGATTGACCAATTTGCAAGCCTCGCTCCCACCATCATCGACCTTTCGGCTGATTTCCGGCTGCATGATCCAAAAGACTACGAGCATTGGTACGGTTCGCCGCACGCGGCTCCCGAGTGGCTTGTGAAATTTGTTTACGGCCTGCCCGAACTTCACCGTGCCGAGCTGCAAGGCGCGCATTACGCCAGCGGCGTAGGTTGTAATGCGACTGCCTGCAACCTGGCGCTGCTGCCGCTGGTCAAAGCCAACCTGATCGAGATGGAGAAACAAGTCATTGTCGAGATCAAGGTGGGTTCCTCCGAGGGCGGCGCGGAAGGCAACGCCGGAACACATCACCCGGAAAGCTCCGGAGTGGTCCGCACGTTCTCTGCTTTCGGGCACCGTCACACCGGCGAGGTCATCCAGGAACTTGGCCTGTCGAACGTGGCCCTGACCATGACATCCGTAGACCTGGTGCGCGGCGTTTTGGCCACCGCGCATGCCACGGTCAAACCGGGCGTGGCAACCCAGGATCTGTGGAAAGCCTATCGCGCCCTGGCTGCTGAAAATCCTTTCGTGCGCGTGGTCAAGGAACAACGCGGTATCTACCGGGTCCCGGAGCCGAAAGTGCTGGCAGGTTCCAATTATGCCGACCTGGGGTTTGACCTGGATGAGATCACTGGTCATGTTGTTTCCATCTGCGCCATCGATAACTTGATGAAGGGCGCCTCCGGTACGGCCGTGCAGTGCATGAACCTGATGCTGGGTTTCGACGAAACGCTGGGGCTGGAATTCCCCGGTCTGCACCCGATCTAGAAAGAAACATGAAAAACTAATTGTGTTTTGAGGAATCTTTAATGGGCAAGAATGTCATTGTTGTCAAACTAGGCGGCACAGAAGGGGTGGATTTCTCTGCCATTTGTCAGGATGCTGCCACGCTGCTATCCCAGGGCCAGCAGCTGGTTCTGGTTCACGGCGGGTCGGCGGAGGCCAACCATTTGGGCGAAGCGGTCGGTTATCCGCCGCGTTTCATCACCTCTCCGTCGGGCTACACTTCCCGTTACACCGACCGGCGCACGCTGGAGATTTTCGCCATGGCTGTCAATGGCAAAGTCAACACCCTGCTGGTTGAGCAACTCCAGCGGCTGGGGATTAATGCACTTGGGCTGAGCGGCCTGGATGGCAGATTGATGGTCGCCACCCGGAAGGACACAGTCCAAAGCATCGAGAACGGCAAACGCAAGATCATCCGGGACGATTACACCGGCAAAATCGAAACCATTAACATCCAACTGCTGCAGACCTTGCTGGAGGCCGGCTACCTACCGGTCATGGCTCCTCTGGCAGTCAGTCCGGCAGGCGAAGCCCTAAATGTGGATGCCGACCGGGCTGCCGCCATGCTTGCGGTGGCTCTGCAAGCTGGAACTTTACTGTTACTGACCGCCGTCCCCGGACTGATGCGCAGCTTCCCAGACGAAAGTACCCTCATACCAAGCCTGCCGCTTCATAAGCTTGATGAGGCTCTGAGCTACGCCGAAGGCCGTATGAAAAAGAAAGTGCTGGGGGCCCAGGAAGCCCTGCAGGGTGGTGTGGGCCGCGTGATCATAGCGGATGGTCGTGTCGAAAATCCCATTTCCAATGCACTCCAGGGAAATGGTACTGTGATTGAATAAAGAAAAGGAATTAATAAGTAGTTGTCTAGACAATATGTTATAATCAGCGGAATTTGAATCAAATTCAGAAAGCCGATTGATTTAATTATCATTATGACAGCCACCCTTGTATTTCAAGACGGAACCACCCTCCAGGGCCAGGCCTTTGGCGCCCAAACTGATGCCGTGTTCGAGATAGTCTTTAACACCAGCATGACCGGCTACCAGGAGGTTTTGACCGACCCGTCGTATAAGGGCCAGGGGGTGCTCTTCACCGTCCCACACATCGGCAACGTTGGCATAAATTCAGAGGATCACGAATCATCCACCCCACAAATTTCTGCCATCGTGATCCGCTCCCTCAGCCCGGTTGTCTCCAACTGGCGCGCCACGTGCGGCTTGTCCGACTGGCTGGCGGAGTTCGGCGTACCCGGTATCAGTGGGGTGGACACGCGTTACCTGACCCGCAAACTGCGCGAGGGCGGCACGCAAAAAGCCGCTCTCACGACCCGCGGCACTTCGCCTGAAGAACTATTGGGGATGGTTCGAGAATGGCCGGGCCTGGATGGCTGCGACACCGTCAAGGAAGTCACCTGCCGCGAAACAATATGATTGGGAAGACGACCCTGGCAGCAAGTGGGTTCTCCAATCCGCAACCAAAAATCCTCAATCCCCGATCCACATCGTTGCCTATGATTTTGGGATCAAGCGCAACATCCTGCGTCACCTGGCATCCTACGGCACATGTGTGACGGTCGTCCCGGCGGATACGCCAGCCAAAAAAGTGCTGGCGATCAACCCGGATGGCATCTTCCTCTCGAATGGCCCCGGCGATCCCGAAGGTCTCCCCTACGCTCTCAACACCGTGCGCGGCCTCCTGGACTCAAATATCCCCATCCTGGGGATTTGCCTTGGGCATCAACTTCTTGGCATGGCGCTGGGTGGGCGCAAACAGCGTCTTAAGTTTGGGCACCATGGCGGCAATCACCCGGTCCGGCACCTGCCGACTGGCAAAGTCCTCATCACTGCCCAAAACCATAACTATTGCATCGAGACAGACAGCCTGGACCAGGCGGAAGTCGAGGTCACGTATCTGAGTTTGAACGATAACTCGCTGGAAGGGATGCGACTGAAGCATAAGCCCGTTTTGAGTGTGCAGTTCCACCCGGAGGCCGCGCCGGGTCCGCATGAGGCGCATGATATTTTTAGAGAGTTCTTCAAGGGTATGCAAGAGGCCAGGCATGTCTGATTTCGACGCCGAAGCCAGGGAATGGGATGACGTACCCGGTCGGATCGAACGCGCCAATGCCGTGGCCGCTGCAATACGGGAACAATTACTGCTATCACGCGAAATGACTGCCTTCGAGTATGGCTGTGGTACCGGGCTGCTCAGTTTCGCCTTGCGTGCCGACCTCGGTCCGATCACTTTGGCAGACAGCTCAACCGGAATGCTGGAAGTTCTCAAGGCGAAAATTGCCAGCCAGGGGGTCCGGAACATGACACCCGTGCGGCTAGATCTGAGCACGGACCCGATCCCGGATCAGAAATACCAATTGATCTATACATTGATGACCCTGCACCATATCCCGGACGCAGATGCTATTTTGCGAAGTTTTTACAGCATGCTCGAACCATCCGGCTGCGTTTGTATCGTCGACCTGGACAAGGAGGATGGGTCTTTCCATGCGGCAGATTTTTCCGGTCACCAGGGCTTCGACCGGGATGAACTAAGGCAGAAATTATCCGGCCTGGGCTTTGTCAATATCCGTATCAGCACTTGCTATGAAATCCCAAAAAATGAACGGTTTTATCCTCTGTTCCTGGCAGTAGCCGAGAAGCAATGATCCATGCCTAACCGCACCGATATCCACACCATCCTGATCCCCGGTTCCGGACCGATCATCATTGGGCAGGCCGCCGAATTCGACTACTCCGGCACGCAGGCTGTCAAGGCACTGCGCGCCCAGGGCTACCGCGTGGTACTGGTTAACTCCAATCCGGCCACCATTATGACCGACCCGGAACTGGCCGATGCCACCTATATCGAACCAACCACGCCTGAAGTTCTTGAAGCCATTATTGTCCAGGAACGCCCGACGCCATGCTTCCCACCGTCGGCGGGCAGACCGGGCTCAACCTGGCCTTGTCGCTCAGCGAAAACGGCGTGCTGGAAAAATACGGGGTAAAACTGATCGGGGCCACAATAGAAGCCATTAAGGCTGCCGAAGACCGCCACCTTTTTCGCCAGGCGATGATCGCGGCCGGATTGCCGGTTCCCAAAGGCGGCCCGGCCCACTCGCTGGCTGAAGCGCAGGCGTTGGTGGAAGGCATCGGCTATCCGCTGCTCGTTCGCGCTTCCTTTGCCCTGGGCGGCTCAGGCGCGGCCTGGGTCCATGAACCAACCCAACTCCCGGAAGCGGTGCGCAGTTGCCATCTCTGAATCACCCATCGGCCAGGCCTGGGTGGAAGAGTCTGTGCTCGGCTGGAAAGAATACGAACTGGAAGTGATGCGCGACCAGGCCGATAATTTCGTGGTGGTGTGTTCCATCGAAAATCTTGATCCGATGGGCATCCACACCGGTGACAGCATTACCGTGGCACCGGCGCAGACCCTGACCGACCGCGAATATCAGATCCTGCGCGACCTGGCCCGGGAGGTGATGAGCGCGGTTGGCGTGGAGACAGGCGGCTCGAACGTCCAGTTCGCTGTGGATCCCCGCACAGGCCGCGTCCTGGTCATCGAAATGAACCCGCGCGTCTCGCGCTCCTCCTCGCTGGCCTCCAAGGCCACCGGCTGTCCCGATTGCCAAGTTGGCCGCCTTGGTCGCGGTCGGGTATACGCTGGACGAAATCGTCAACGACATCACCGGTCAGACCAAGGCTGCCTTCGAACCTTCGCTCGACTATGTGGTTGTCAAAATCCCGCGCTGGGCGTTCGAGAAATTCCCGGATGTGGACCCGGTACTCGGTCCGCAAATGAAATCGGTGGGCGAAGTGATGGCCCTGGGGCGGACATTCCCCGAAGCGCTTAACAAAGCTGTTCAGTCGCTCGAAATCGGCGTGGACGCGCTGGATGGTTCCGGCCCGACACGTGGTCTGCCGGAAGAGCCTTTAGCACTCGAACCGCTCAAAATGCCAACCGCCGACCGGCTATTTAAAGTTTATCGCCTCATCCAGGCCGGCATCTCTTTGGAAGACATCGCCAAAACAACCGGCTATGATCTTTGGTTTTTGGGAGAAATGCAACAAATTGCCTCCATGGAAGAAGAGATCAGACAATTGAGGGTAGAAAACAGTGAAAATATGCTCTCCGATCCTTCATTCGCTGCTCTCCTGAAGGCTGCCAAGCAGATGGGCTTTGCCGATTCCCATATCGCCCGGCTCTTAGATGCATCCTTCGCTACCCAGCATTCAGCACTCTCCATTCGGGCGTTCCGTAAAACGCTCAATATCCTGCCCACCTTTCAGCGGGTGGATACCTGTGCAGCCGAGTTCGAAGCGCAGACTCCTTACCTCTACTCGGCTTATGAGATGGATGACGAAGCCCGTCCCACCGACCGGCCCAAGATCCTTATCCTGGGCGGCGGTCCCAACCGCATTGGCCAGGGCATCGAGTTTGACTACTGCTGCTGCCAGGCAGCTTTTGCGCTTTCCGAAATGGGTTTCGAGACAATCATGCTCAACTGCAACCCGGAAACGGTCTCGACCGATTACGATACCGCTGACCGGTTGTACTTCGAACCGCTTACGCTGGAGCACGTGCTCAACGTGGTGGACCGGGAGAAGCCAGTGGGTGTCATCGTTCAGTTTGGCGGGCAAACTCCGCTCAACCTCGCTGGCAGGCCTGGAAGCCAACGGTGTAAAGATCCTGGGTACTCAGCCCGCACGCCATCCATCTTTCAGAAGACCGCGAAGAGTTTGCCAAATTGCTGGCCGAGCTGGAGATCCCACAGCCGGAGAACGGTATCTGCCGTTCGCTGGAAGAAGCCCGCCGAGTGGCACGCCGGATCGGTTACCCTGTCCTGGTTCGCCCATCCTTTGTACTCGGCGGACGGGCCATGGCGCTGGTCGAGAGCGAGGAAACCTTGCAAGGCTTCATCGAAAAAGCCATCGAAGCCGCACCCGGCCAGCCCATCCTGGTGGACAAGTTTATGGAAGACGCTTTCGAGATTGACGTGGATGCACTCGCAGATGGCGAGCGGGTGGTCATCGGGGCCATAATGCAGCATATCGAGGAGGCCGGCGTTCATTCAGGGGATGCCGCCTGCGTCCTGCCTCCGTACAAGGTCAGCGCCTATCACCAGGGTATCATGCGCGAATATACCGAGCGGCTCGGTTTGGCATTGGGTGTACGCGGCCTGATGAATGTACAGTTTGCATTGAAAGACGAAATCGTATGCGTGTTGGAAGTGAACCCGCGCGCCTCCCGCACCGTCCCATACGCCAGTAAAGCCACCGGCATGAACCTGGCAGGGCTGGCTTCCCAGGTGATGGCCGGATGCAGCCTGGAGGAATTGGGTGTGACCGCCGAGCCACGCGTGGATGGCTTCTTTGTGAAGGAAGCCGTTCTGCCGTTCAAGAAACTCTTCGGCTCGGATGCTATCCTGGGACCCGAGATGCACTCCACCGGCGAAGTAATGGGCCACGCCGCTCACTTTGGACATGCCTTTGCCAAGTCGCAACTGGCTGCCGGGATGGGACTGCCCCAACAGGGTGCGGTGTTGATCAGTGTCAACGATTACGATAAAAGCGCCGGACTGAAAATTGCGCGCGACCTTCACCGCCTGGGTTTCAGATTATATGCCACCTCCGGGACGGCCGAGTTTTTCCGCCGGACGGGTTTACCGCTGGAGGTCGTCAAGAAAGTGACGGAAGGATCTCCGGACGTGGTGGACTTGATCCGCTCCGGGCAGGTCCAGTTGATTTTGAACACTCCGCTTGGTCCGCACGCCCACTCTGCCGGGGCTGGCATCCGTGCAGCGGCCACGGCGATGAATGTGCCCCTGCTCACCACGCTCTCGGCCGGCATGGCTGCCGTCAATGCCATCCAGGCTTTACGCCAAAAAAGACTTTCTTATCGTAGTCTGCAGGAACATTTTCGGAATGCATAATGATGAATGAGGAAGTCGTTGTTTAATAAATATTATTGAGGTAATCACATGGATATTATCGAAACGGAAAACAAGCATACTTCGGGGCTGTATACAAAACAGCCTATCATTATGGTAAGAGGGCAGGGGGCATCGCTGTGGGACGAGGACGGGGTCGAATATATCGACTGTGCCGCCGGTCACGGAGTTGCGAATTTGGGGCATGCCCATCCCAAAGTCGCGGCTGCGATTGCGGAACAATCCACACAACTGGTGACGCTCTTCGAGACTTTTTACAACGACAAACGCGCGGCTTTAATGGATAAAATTACCTCCCTTGTCCCGGGATTGGAGCGGGTGTTCTTCTGCAATTCCGGCACCGAGGCGGTTGAGGCGGCGCTCAAGTTCGCGCGCCTTTCCACCGGGCGCAAGAACGTTATTGCAGCCATGCGCGGCTTCCATGGGCGGACGATGGGCGCGCTTTCAGCTACATATAACAAAAAATATAAGGAAGCCTTCGAGCCGCTGGTACCCGGATTCAGCCACGTCGCCTACAACAACATTGAGGCCCTGGATGGCGCCGTCACAGAGCAGGTTGCCGGTGTGATCCTCGAAGCCGTCCAGGGTGAAGGCGGCGTCTACCCGGCTAACCCGGACTATTTGCAGGCTGCCCGCCGTATTTGCACGGAACGCGGCGCACTGTTGATCCTGGACGAGATCCAGGCCGGGTTGGGGCGGACAGGCAGGTTATTTGCCTTCCAGCATTCCGGCATTACTCCCGATATCGTCTGTGTGGCGAAATCGCTGGCGGGTGGCCTGCCAATGGGAGCCGTGTTATTCGGCGAGTCGGTCAAGAACCTGGCGCCCGGCCTGCATGGCTCGACCTTTGGCGGTAACCCGCTGGCATGCGCGGCCGCTCTGGCTGCCCTGACCGTCATTGAAGACGAAGACCTTCCCGGTCAGGCTGCGGCAAAGGGTGCTTATCTGATGGAAGAACTAAAATCAATCGAATTCACCCTTGATCCGCGAAGTGCGCGGGCTGGGGCTGATGATCGGGATCGAACTCAAGCAAAAGGTGGCTCCTTACCTGCAGGCCTTGCAGGACCGGCATATTATTGCCCTCAATGCCGGACTGACGACCATCCGCCTGCTGCCGCCTCTGGTGATCACCCGTGAACAAATCGATCGAGTGGTGGCTGCCTTGAACGAGGTATTACATTGAACGCCACACCCATTACAGACTGTTTTCATCATTACCAGAGCCGTCCTCTCGAAATTGTCGACAGCTCCTTGCGCGAGGGCCAGCAAACCTCCCTCCTGCATGATCATTACAAGTATTACTTTACCACCCAGGACAAACAAGAGATCCTGCGCAGCCTGATCCTGTACGGGGTCAAGTTCGTGGAACTGTTCGCCCCAAATGTCAGTTCGCGCGAAGCCGAGGATATCGATGCGATCAAAGCCGTACGCGACGAACTGGTGGTACAAAAAGGCTACACCTTTCTGCTGGCGCATGTCCGCTGCCACCCAAAAGACATCGAGGCTGCCATTGACGCCGGCTTCGATGGGCTGAATATCTACTTCGGCACCTCGCCCCAGTCGCAGGCCTTCAACCATGGCAAAAATGTGGATGAAATCGTATCCAGCGCCCGCACCCTGCTGGAGGATGTACACCGCAACCATCCGGACCTGACCCTGCGTTTCAGCGGAGAAGACGCCTTCCGTACGCCGCTGGATTCACTCATCCGCGTATACGATCCCCTGGTGGAATATGTGGACCGTCTCGGCATGCCGGATACCGTTGGTGTGGCACGACCGGCGGTTGTGACCAGCCGCGTGCAAGCTTTACGCAAGCGTTACCCGCACACGCCGCTCGAGCTGCATTTCCACGATGACCGCGGCCTGGCCTTGATGAATACGATCGAGGCAGTCCTGGCCGGGGCGCAATTTGTGGATACCACCCTGTTGGGCATCGGCGAGCGTTCCGGCATTACTTCCATGACGTCCCTTTTCTTCAACTTGTTCATCGACCAGCAATACGATTACCTGGAAGGTTACAATTTACGCAGTTCATACCCGATCAATGTGACCATGGCCGACAAGCTTAAAACTCTCGTACCGCCCAAGGAGCCGGTCAGCCTCACCAACCGCACCCATACCGCCGGGGTCCATCAGGGTGCTGTCTTGAATGATTCCGTCTCATACGAGGCCCACCCGCTGGATTTGTTCGGCGTCAGTGAACAGGATATTTTGCTGGGACCGCTCTCCGGTTGGAACGTGGTCCACTACTTCCTGCAGGAGATCAACTATTTCGATATCGATGAGGATACCGCCCGCCAGGTGACCGCCCATTTTAAAGACAACATCGGCCAATTGAATGGTGATATTTCCGCCGCCGATTTGCTCCTGCGGATTGCCCGGGATGAGTTTCACCTTGAGCAACTCGGTAGTGCACCCACCGATGCTCCTCAGATCGTCCAGCGGATGGATAAGCGCAATATCCAGTTGTCAAAATCACAGGAAAACTAAGCCATGGCTGCCCTGACATTTGCTGAAAAAGCCTTGGCGCGCGCCGCCGGGTTGACCGAAACTCGGGCCGGCGACATCCTGAATGCCCGCCCCGACAGGATCCTTTCCCACGATAACACGGCGGCGATTGCCCATATCTTCCACGATGAGCTCGAAGCAAAACGGGTGGTGGATCCGGAGCGGCTTTGCATCGTCCTCGATCATGCCTCGCCTCCCCCGACGCCGAAACACGCCCAGAACCATGCCGAGACGCGGCTGTTTGTCCAAGAGCAGGGCATCCGTCACTTTTTCGAAGTCGGGCGTGGTATTTGCCACCAGGTGCTTTCCGAAGAGGGGTTGGTACTGCCCGGTGACCTGGTCCTGGGTGCGGATAGTCATTCAACCCATTATGGCTGGCTGGGGGCCTTTGGCGCCGGGGTGGGCCGCAGTGAAGTGGCCGTCCTGTGGGATACCGGAAGTCTCTGGTTGCGCGTCCCCGAAAGCCTGCGCATCAACCTGTATGGTGAAATGCCACCCGGTGTAACCGCCAAGGACCTGTGCCTGGAAATCAGTAAGAACCTGGGCGCAGATGGCGGCCTGTATTATTCGCTCGAATTTGTCGGGCCAGGAATCAGCAGCCTGTCCCTGGAAAGCCGCATGGTGATCCCCAATACCATGGCGGAGATCGGGGTCAAAAACGCCTACCTGCCGCCTGACCAGGCTGTTTTTGATTTCCTGGCTCAAAGAACCACCACTCCCCGTGAGCAGATCGAAGCACAGGCGCTTTACCCTGATGAAGGCGCCATCTATGCCGCTGAATATGACCTGCACCTTGATCGGCTTGAACCGCTGGTAGCCTGCCCACACAGCGTGGACAATGTCCAGCCGCTCCGGGCGATCGCCGGCCAGCATGTGGATATGGCTTTCATCGGCACCTGCACCAATGGCCGGTTGGAAGACCTGGCTGCCGCCGCCCAGGTTTTACGCGGCCAAACGGTCCACCCTGGCACGCGCCTGCTGGTGGTCCCCGCTTCCAACCAGGTGTATGTAGATGCACTGCGGGAGGGCTACCTGGAAGTGTTCGTGAAGGCCGGGGCAGCCATTGGCGTGCCCGGCTGTGGACCATGCATGGGCAACCACCTCGGCATTCCCGCGGCGGGCGAGATCGTCATCTCGAGCGCCAACCGCAACTTCAAAGGCCGCATGGGCCAGCCGGAGGCGTCCATCTACCTGGCGGCTCCGGCAGTAGTCGCTGCCAGCGCGATCCTGGGACGCATCGCCGGCCCCGCAGAATTGGATCCGGCCCTGGGGCAGGTACACATCCCTTCCGCTGGACCCGTCATGCTGGCTAAGGAATTGCGGACTGGTTTAACCGGTGCGAAAGAACTGGGCCAACTGGCAGGCTCGGAATTGGATTTGGATCATTCGCCAGCCCGCGCTATGCCTGCTGACCTTCCGACCGGAAAAGTCTGGAAATATGGTCATAATGTCAATACCGACCAGATCTTCCCGGGCAAGTACACCTACACGGTCACCAAAGCCGACGAGATCGCTGCTCATGCACTGGAGGACCTTGACCCGCTTTTCGCCGGCAACGTTCAGGCTGGTGATGTGGTTTTTGGCGGGAATAATTTCGGCTGCGGCAGCTCGCGCGAGCAGGCCGTTACCTGCTTAAAATTCAAGGGCGTGGGAGCGCTGGTGGCCGGGTCGTTCGCCCGCATTTTTTACCGCAACGCTATTAACCAAGGCGTGCCCGCCATCATCTGTCCCGCCGCGGTGGCGGCTGCCCAGCCCGGCGATCCCGTCCAGGTGGATCTGGCCAACGGGCTTATCCGCCTGCCCGCCGGTTTTTTCTCCTTCCCGGCCTTTCCGCCCCACGTGAGGGCCATCCTGGAAGCGGGCGGGCTGGTTGAATACATCAAGAAAGCCAGAAACCATTGATGCATACCATCTGCCTTATTCCCGGTGACGGCATTGGGCAGGAAGTCGTCCCGGCCGCCGCGGAAGCCCTGCAACTCCTCGGACTGGATCTGACCTTTGTGGAAGCCCAGGCCGGGTTTGCCTGTTTCGAGCAGCACGGTTCCGCTCTGCCGGAGGCGACCCTGGCACTGGCGCGCAAGTCAGATGCAGTGCTGTTCGGCGCCACCTCCTCGCCCTCCACCATCGTTGAAGGGTATCGCAGCCCGATACTGGCGCTGCGCCGGGAATTTGACCTGTATGCCAACCTGCGACCGGTCTACTCGCTGCCAGGCGCGTTTTCGCAGCCGGGGATCGACCTTTTGATCGTGCGGGAAAACACCGAGGGCCTTTACAGCGGACGCGAACGGCGTGATGGCGATACGGCCATAGCGGAGCGTGTCATCACCCGTACCGGCAGCGAACGCATTGTGCGCGTGGCTTGTGAACAGGCAATGCAACGTTCAGAATTGCGCTGCCGCCCGCCCGTTCTGACCATTGTACACAAAGCCAACGTGTTGAAACTTACGGATGGTTTATTCCGGGATTGTGCTCTGAAGGTGGCGGAGGAATTTCCGGCTATAAAGGTCAATGAACTGTTGGTGGACTCAGCTGCGATGAAGCTGGTGAAATCCCCTCAGTCCCTGGATGTACTGGTCACGACCAACCTGTTCGGTGACATCCTTTCAGACGAGGCCAGCGCACTGGTGGGCGGTCTGGGGGTAGCCGCCTCGGCCAGCCTCGGGAGCGGAACGCCTGTCTTCGAGCCAGTGCACGGGTCTGCGCCTGATATCGCCGGACAGGGAATCTCCAATCCGGTCGGCGCGCTGCTATCGTCCGCGCTCATGCTGGAAGCGCTGAACGAGCCGAATGCCGCCAGCCGCCTGCGCCAGGCAGTGCTGGACACGCTTGCCAGCGGCCTGTTTACAACGGACCTGGGTGGCATGGCCACAACCCGGCAGTTCACGGGCGCCGTCTGTGACAGGCTCGGATAGCCTTATATGAATGACGATCCAGCGACCCTGCTCAATTTGGTCAGGATATACAGCCCATCCGGGAAGGAAAAGCCCGCGGTGGATTACCTGGTGGCGCGCATGCAAGAGCTCAAATTCACACGCAGCTTTGCCGATGGTGCCGGGAATGCTGTGGGCGTGATGGGCGATGGTCCGCGCCAGATCGTACTGCTTGGTCATATCGACACAGTGCCCGGCGAAATCCCTGTCCGTATTTCCCCTTCCCTTCAGGGGGAGGGGTCAGGGATGAGGGTGTTGTATGGCCGCGGCTCGGTGGACGCCAAGGGACCCTTATGTGCGTTCGTGGATGCGGTGGCAGCTTGCGGTCCTGTCCCTGGCTGGCAGGTTGTTGTCATCGGCGCGGTTGGTGAGGAGGCGGATTCTCCGGGGGCGCGGCATGTCGTTTCCCAGTACCAGCCGGAATTCGCCATCATCGGCGAACCCAGTCGCTGGGAGCGGGTCACGCTGGGCTACAAGGGCAGCGCCTGGGCGAAGATCACCGTCCGGCGTTCCCTGGCCCACACCGCTGGTCAAGGCGAAAGCTCCAGCGAGGCGGTTGTGCGGGCCTGGGGGATGCTTACCGTAAAGGCGGCTGCGTACAACGCCGGCCGCGAGCGGGTCTTTGACCAGCTCCAGCTTTCCTTGCGGGGCATGGAATCCGGCGGGGACGGTTTCGAGGAATGGGCCAGCCTGCGGGTGGGTGCGCGCCTGCCCCTGGACCTGCCGCCAGAGCTCTGGTATGGACAGCTAGCCAATGAACCGGCGCTTTCAGCCATTCAGGGGATTACCATCCAGCCGGTTGGTTTTCCCATCCCGGCCTGGCAGGGCGAAAAAAACACTGCGCTTGTGCGGGCTTTCCTGGCCGGCATACGCGCAGCAAATGGGCAGCCTGGCTTTCTATTAAAAACCGGGACAGCCGACCTGAACATCGTTGCCCCGGCCTGGGGCTGCCCGGCCCTGGCTTACGGCCCGGGTGATTCGTCGCTCGACCATACGCCGGACGAGCACATCTCCCTCGATGAATACGGACGGGCAGTGAATGTTCTTCAGGCTGTTGTGAAAAAGCTAACCCGGGGGATATAAATACAGGTCTGGCTTTGTGGAGAAAAGCAGATGAGGCCGGATGTCGTCTACTTATTCAACACAAACGGGGGCTTGAGGTTTAGCGCCGCCAGCATTCCACTGGACTTGCCGGCTACCAGGATCGAGACCGAACCCGCCGCCACACCCAATTTCTGAAAATTGTCCAGGGGCAGGCCAAGGAAATGCGCCAGCACAAGTTTGATCGGGTCGGCGTGGAAGACCACTACCAGCAAGTCCTTTTGTTTGTGCGCGCGCCGGATGGCATCGATCTCCCTGACCAGGCGCTCCTGCAGCTCCAGGAATGACTCCCCACCCGGGAAGCGCACCTGGGAGGGCAGCTCCTGCACCTGCTTCCATAGGGGCAGCTTGCGCAGTTTTTTGAGATGCAGCCCCTCCCATTCGCCAACGTCCGTATCGAGGAGACCGGGACGGACCTGGATGGCGAGGCCGAGCGCCTGGGCCAGCGGTTCGGCTGTCTCGACGGCGCGTTCCAGCGGGCTGGAATAGATGGCCCGGATCGGGGCAGCCTTCAGAGATTCGGCCAGCGCGGCCGCCTGCTCCCGCCCGTGTTTGTTTAGATGGATATCCGGCAGGCGTCCGGGTAAGCGGCTCTTCTTGAGATAATCGTTCTCGCCGTGGCGGATGAGCAGCAATGTGGGCATTCTATTTGATCTTCCGCTTCATCTCGTCGATCTGTTCCTGCGTCAGGTCCGGGATCTCCTCAAGCCGGGTGATGCCGAGGGCTTTGCGCTGGGCTTCGCGCCAGCGTGCCAGCCGGTCTGCCACTTCCACTTCATATCCCACACTGGAGGGTTTGTAGAAATAGGTACCCAGCAGTTCCTTCGGGAGATATTGCTGGGCATAAAAGTGTTCCTCGTACATGTGCGGATACACATAGCCCTGTCCGTGCCCCAGCGCGGCCGCGTCCCGGTTGGAGTCCTGCAGGTGGGTGGGCACATTGCCAACGCCAGCCTGCTCGATACGCTCGAAGGCCTTGAAGTAGGATGTGGCGGTATTGGATTTGGGCGCAGTCGCCAGGTAGAGCGTTGCTTCGACGATGGGATATACGCCCTCCGGCAGCCCGATGAAAGTGAATGCCTGCATGGCGGAAGCCGCCACCACCAATCCCATCGGGTCGGCCAGTCCGATATCTTCCCCGGCCAGGATGATGAGACGGCGCAGGATGAAGCGCGGGTCCTCTCCGGCATACAGCATTTTCGCCAGCCAGTACAAGGCTGCGTCCGGGTCTGAGCCGCGGACAGACTTAATAAAGGCGCTGATCGTGTCGTAATGGGCGTCCCCATCCTTGTCGTACAGCACGGCCCGCCGCTGGATCGATTCCTGGGCTACCTCCATGCTGATGTGGATCACACCACCGGCATCCGCAGGAGTGGATTCAACTGCCAGTTCGAGTGCGTTCAAGGCATTCCGGGCATCCCCGTTGGATACATCGATCAAGTGGGCGCGTGCATCCGGGTCCAGGGCCACCTGGCGGGTCCCGTAGCCACGGTCCTTGTCAGCCAAGGCCATATCCAGAATCTTCCCGGTCTGTTCGCCGGTCAAGGGCAGGAGTTGGAAAACGCGGCTGCGACTGACCAGCGCGCCGATCACCTCGAAATAAGGGTTCTCGGTGGTGGCGCCGATCAACACGAATGTGCCGTTTTCGACATGCGGCAGGAGCGCATCCTGCTGGGCCTTGTTCCAACGGTGGACTTCATCCACGAACAGGATCGTTTTCTTCTGGTAAAGCCGGCGCCGCTCCAGGGCCGCGTCGATCACGTCCCTGAGTTCGCTTTTCCCGGCCAGGACCGCCGAAAGGGTCTCGAAATGCGACCTGGTCTGGTTGGCGATGACCTGTGCGAGCGTGGTCTTGCCGGTGCCGGGCGGCCCCCACAAGATAATGGAAGAGAACAACCGGTCGGCCTCGATGGCGCGCCGCAAGAGTTTGCCGGGTCCGACGATGTGTTCCTGACCGACGAACTCATCCAGCGTACGCGGGCGCATGCGGGCTGCCAGCGGGGCCTCCGCATTCATACGTTCTTGCATGGCGTGTTCGAACAGGTCGGTCATGGGGTGATTGTACCATTTGAGGATTGGAAAAAGAGATAACCCGCTCACCCTGCGGGTACGATAATCGTTCTGCGAAAAAAAACGAAAGAGGAACGAACGAGGGGTGAAGGGAGGAGTGTTGATTGTTGATTGCTGATTGTTGATTGCTGATTGATGGTTGCTGGTGAGGATTTGATATTTGAAAACAAATGAAAGATCAATTCGGGGGATAGAGATAGGAGAATAGAGAATAGAGAGAAGTCCGAGACGCCGTAGGTGGCAGGCCGCGGAAGAACCGGGGACATTCGACAAAACCAAGTGAAGGCAGGTGGAATTAAAGTCACTCTTTACCTATTTTCCGCGGAACGAATGCCTGTCTCCAGGCCTCCATCCTGCAGGTAACCCCTGGCGGGCATACCCTACGGGTAGGCTGCGAGCGGCTGCGCGAGGAAGAGCAGAAAGCCTGCGGCCGGCAGCCAGAAGCGGCGAGGAGGAGAGGGGAGGAATCGAAAGGGAGGAGAGGTGCATAAAGCAATACTAGAACAAAAGTTCTGGTTTGTCAAGGGGAAAATCAAACGGCGGCACCCCCTGTATATATATTCCATTTGAATCAAGGAATGTAATCTTGACAATTTAGGTAATGTTTATTATATATAAGGCCAGTTAACTAAAATTGGAGATCATTCATGCCATCCACTGAAGAGTTCTCAGAGATTCTGCACCAATGGGTGAAGGTTTTTATGCGCCGGACCGGGCAAGAATTTAAACATTTCATGAACGAATCCGGCCTGTCGTTCTCGCAAGTGAATGCACTAATGCGGCTGCATTTTACGGGCGAGGCGGACATTTCCGACATCGGCGAGCAATTGGGTGTCTCCAACGCGGCAGCCAGCCAACTGGTGGAACGGCTGGTGCGGATGGGCCTGCTCGAACGGAGAGAAGACCACTTCGACCGGCGGATCAAACGTCTGACACTGACGCCCGCCGGGCATGAACTGGCCGAAGAGTTGGTCGATACCCGCCGCAGGTGGATGGAGAAATTCACCAATTCGCTGACCTCCCAGCAGCGCGAAGTCCATTTTCCAGGCGCTGCAAGTCATGACGGATGCAGCCCAAAAAATGGAAGAAAACACCCCTCAGCGACTGTTTACTAGGTCGGAATTCACCACAGATGAACGCGGATAAATGGGATTTTAGTGGACAAAAAACGAGGTTGAGCAGATTTTATCCAAAAATAAAGTTCATCTGCCTACGCCGGTATCGCAGGTACAGGTGGGTTTATCTGTGGTTAAGAAATTGTTTTTAAACAGTCTCTACAGGTATAAGAAAGGATTATCACATTGAACAATCGACGTCCATCAAAGAATAGCCAGCTCCCCAAAAAACGGGAACAGACTCCTCAAAAGGGCAGCATTGGACGTGCTGCCAAATATCTCTGGCACTATAAGGGACAGGCGGCGCTGCCTTACCTTTTCCTGCTGATCGCCACGCTGGCGCAGCTGGCAGTACCCAGGCTGGTTGCAAATGTGATCAATGCGGTCACGAACGGAGTAGTTGCCAAGACCATCCTGGAGGCCCTGCCAAAGATCCCTGCGGCGTTCGTCTCACAGGCTTTGCCCAAAATCCTGGGGTTCCTGAATTACCCGCTTACCTGGACCCAGGCGCAGTTGACCGACAAATTAAGCACAACCAAAACCAACGCGCCCCATGACCTGATCGTAGCCGGGATCTTTCTGGTGGTCTTTGGGATCGTGTACGGCGCGTTCGCCTTCCTCCAGGCTTATTGGGCGGAAAAGAATTCGCAGGCGGTTGCCTATGACTTGCGCAACGACCTGTTTGCCAAGATCCAGCGCCTGTCGTTCTCCTACCACGACCAAAACCAGACCGGGCAGTTGATGATCCGCGCCACGGATGATGTTGAAAAAGTCCGCCTGTTCCTGGGCCAGGGCCTGATCCAGCTGGCAGGCGCATTCATCCTGCTGGCAGGCACGCTGATCATCATCTTCTCGACCAACGCCAAACTGGCGCTGGTGACCATCTGGATCCTGCCGGTGGCGCTGGTGCTGTTCTTCGTTTTCGGCTCCCTGGCCAGGCCGCTCTTCACCAAAGTCCAGCAAAAGCTTTCGATCCTGAACACAACCTTGCAGGAAAACATGGCCGGGATAAAGGTCATCAAGGCCTTTACCCGTGAAAAAAGCGAACAGGCCAAATTCAGGGAGCAAGCCGACGTTTTGATGCGCCAGCAGATCACGGTTTCCAGGGTCTTTGCCTTCCTGATCCCGGTGATCTTCCTGGTCGCCAACCTGGGACAGGCCACCACGCTCTACGCCGGCGGCATCCAGATCATCCACGGCACGCTGACGATCGGTGACTGGCAGGAATTCAGCCTGTACCTGATCTTTATGTTCCTGCCGATCGCCCAGTTCGGTTTCATCATTACCCAGTTCAGCCAGGCCTCTGCTTCGGCGAACCGCATCTTTGAGATCCTGGATGCGAAAAGCGACGTCACCGATAAACCGGATGCCGCCCCGCTGCCGGTCGTGGAGGGGCGCATCAAGTTCGAGAATGTCACTTTCCGCTATTTCGGCGGCGGCGACCCGGTCCTGAAGAACGTGAGTTTCGAGACCGAACCGGGCCAGGTGGTAGCCCTGCTGGGAGCCACCGGTTCGGGCAAGACGACCATCATCAACCTGCTGCCGCGCTTTTATGACCCGACCGAAGGCCGTATCACGATCGATGGTTATGATCTGCGGGATCTATCCCTTCAATCCCTGCGCGCCCAGATCGGGATCGTGCTGCAGGAGACGACGCTCTTCCTGGGGACGATCCGCGACAATATCGCCTTCGGCAAGCCGGATGCCACCGATGAAGATATCATTGCGGCCGCCAAAGCTGCCGCTGCCCACGATTTCATTATGGAATTCCCGGATGGCTACGATACGCGCGTGGGAGAGCGCGGCACGACCTTGAGCGGTGGACAGAAACAGCGCATTGCCATCGCCAGGGCGCTGCTGCTCAGCCCGCACATCCTGATCCTGGATGACTCGACCAGTTCCGTGGACCTTACGACGGAAGCCCAAATCCAGGAGGCGCTGGATAAGTTGATGAAGGGGCGGACATCCTTCGTGATTGCCCAACGCATCAGCACGGTGATGAGCGCCGACCTGATCCTGGTTATGGACAAAGGTGAGGTCGTCGCCCGGGGCAAGCACAAAGACCTGATGGAAGAGAGTGAGATCTATGCTGAGATCTACAACTCTCAGCTGGTTGGGGATGTCACTTCGGATATCGAAGTAGCTCAAGTTTGATGTCATTGCGAGCAGCGTCCTTTGCGATGAAGCAATCCCCATCTAGGATGAGATTGCGTCGCCACACCGCCCTGCGGTCGGTGCAGGGAAGAGCGGCTCGCAATGATAGATTATTAGGAGATTAATTATGTTTGGTGGTACTCCCCCAAGAGAATTCTTTTCGGCTGATGCCCACAAACCGCAAAACACGGGTCGTACGCTGGCTCGGCTGGGAAAGCGTTTTGGCCCATGGTGGCCGATGGTGCTGTTTGCTGTAATTTGTATCGTTGTTTCCACCTGGGCGCAGGTCACGACGCCCGAGCTGACCGGCCAGTTGGTGGATTGTTACCTGACCCCGTCGGCGGGCAGCGCCTTCGGGAATTTTCCCGGCATTTCGACCTTGGTCAGCACTTCCCAGTCCAGCTGCTGGCTGGCGGAAGGCACCAAACCGGCCGGTTTGACGCAGACTCTGATCAAGAATGCCTTTTCGATCGGCGGATTTGCCGGTCCGAAAACCGACGGCAGCAACATGGATACCAACGGCCGTATCGCCGGCTTGCTGAGGATGATCCTGGTGCTGGTCGTATTGTTCGTCATCAGCAGCGCCCTGACCGGCATGACATTCTTCAGCATGACCTGGGCCGGACAGCACGTGCTGCGTTCGTTGAGAAATTCCGTCTTCGAGCACCTGCACCGGCTGCCGATGGGCTATTACGCCGAGCATGAAGCCGGAGACCTGATGAGCCGCATCACCAACGATGCGGTGGCGATCGAGCAGGCGATCAACTTCGCTCTGGTGAACGTAGTGGGCGGCGGGCTGCTGCTGGTCTGGATCGCCTACAACATGCTGACCACCAATGTTCCGTTCGCCTTGTTGAGCGTGGCAGTCGCCCCGGTCATGCTGTTGGCTACCCTTTATTTTTCGGCCGAGGCTCGCAAGCTGTTCCGCAAGTCCCGTAAATCAATGGGCAGTGTCAACTCCGAGCTGCAGGAAAATATTTCCGCCGTGCGCGAAGTGCAGGCCTTCAACCGCGCCGAAGAAAATATCGAACAGTTCCGGGTGACCAGCGCGGATTATCGCGATTCGAACGTGGCCGCGGTGGCTTTTTCGGCCGCGCTGGCGCCCACGCTGCAGGCCTTGGGCTACCTGGCCCTGGCGATCGTGACCTGCGCGGGCGGGCTGGCCCTGCTCGGCAACGGCACTTTGTTTGGCACGGCCGTTTCGCTGGGCCTGGTGATCACCTTCCTGGGCTACGTGCAGCGCTTCAACCAGCCCATCCAGCAGATCGCCGTCTTATGGACGAATATCCAGAGTGCGATTGCCGGTGCGGAACGCATCTTCGGGCTGCTGGATGAGACGCCTGCCATCCAGGATGCGCCGGACGCCAAAGCCCTGCCTCCCATTCAAGGCGAGGTGGAGTTTGTGGATGTCACTGCCGAATACGAAAAAGGCCAGCCGGTCCTGAAGAACGTCAATTTCAAGGTCACGCCCGGACAGACGATTGCCATCGTCGGGCCGACCGGCGCCGGGAAGACCACCATCGTCAACCTGCTGTCGCGCTTCTACGATGTCACCGGCGGCAAAGTCCTGATCGACGGGATCGACATCCGCTCGGTGACCGCCGAATCCCTGCGCCGCCAGGAAGGCATCGTGCTGCAGGATACCTTCCTGTTCAGCACCACCGTGATGGAAAACATCCGCTTTGGCCGGCCGGCCGCCACGGATGCAGAAGTATTTGCTGCCGCAAAACTGGCGCACGCCGATATCTTCATTGACCGCCTGCCGCAGAAGTACGAAACCATCCTGGGCGAGCGCGGCTCCGGCCTCAGCCAGGGACAGCGCCAGCTGCTGGCCATCGCACGGGCAGCCCTGGCGGACCCGCGCATCCTGATCCTGGACGAGGCCACCTCCAGCGTGGACACGCGCACCGAGCGGCTGATCCAGGAAGCGCTTGAACACGCTGCTGAAAGGCCGCACCAGTTTTGTGATCGCCCACCGGCTGAGCACAATCCGGAATGCGGACATGGTGCTGGTGATCAACGACGGCGAGATCATCGAGCGCGGCAAGCACAGTGAATTGCTGGAGAAAAAGGGTTTCTATTACAACCTGTATATGAGCCAGTTCAGACGCGATCCGCAGTTTATCGAAGCGCTGGAACAGAGTCACAATGGGCATAAGCCTGCGACAAAATTGAGTCCAGCAACATCGTCTTAAGACCAAACCGGGGAAGGAGATTTTCTCCTTCCCCGGTTTGATTAATGGTAAATCACTGGAAGCTCTCACGCCATTTATTCCGCCAGAAAACGCGGGCGACCAGCGAGGCCTTGGCATTCATGCGTTTCTGCATGGCATGCTCGAACAGGTTTTTCACGCTCTGATTTTACCCTCAAGGAAAAACAGAGTACGACAACGCCTTCATTCCGAATGCAGGTACCGTATTAGGGCTGGTTGAAGAATATGAAACGCACGGCTCGGTAGTCTTCATGAACCGTGCAGGACGAGCCATACTGCACCAAATGCTGCGCAACGTAGCCGATGCGCGGGTTGCCCGCCAGGTCCAGCGCCAACGATGGACGATAACCGCCATACCAGTAGGAATCCGTGCAATCTAAAGGCAGAATAGGCCATTCGACATCCAGATCACTGCTCGGTTCAACCAGCCCGCCCTGCCAGATCGCACTGGTAGATTCGCAACTCGTATCACACCAGACATACCCCAATCCGTCGGGAGAATTATCTCCTGAATGCAATACGCGGCCGATTAAGCGCATCCAGAGCCAGATCGGCATCCTCGGTTTGCCCTGGCGCACCCACGCTGGATCCGGCCCAATTCGCGCCATTGGTACAGCCGGTATTACACCACAAGTAATACAGATAATTGGATGGTCCGGGGTACATCGATCCCTGGTTAAATACCAGGCGCGGCTGATCGTTCGAGGTTAACCGTAATACGAACGAAACGTGTACTCCACTCCCTCGGTCCATCAGCGTGGTATATGTCCAGCTTGCCAGGTTGTCGCAGAGAGTGTCGCACGTGATGTAGTTCAGGTAGCTGATTGCCTGTACCATCCGAGATAACAGCGGTTATGCGCGGCTGGCCCAGGCTGGTAAATGTCAGCGTGGGAAGTAATCACTTCCAAATATGTCTGCGTTGATAGGGTATTTCCACCAGTTCGCCGCGCTGGTGCAAGCGCTGTCGCAGTAAACATAGAACGCGTCCCAATCTGCGGCGTAGAGGAAGCGGGGGCGATCCAGATTGTCCAAGGCGAAGTAATGAGGCAGGGAATAGATGGTGGCCCAATAAGGAGGTTCCGTGAAGGTTGTCACATCTGCGATCGTCCATCCCGCAATGTTGGTGCAGTTAACGTCGCAGGCCGCGTACTTGTAGAAGTACGTATTCCCATCCGGGTTTGGCCCACGCAATAACAGTCTGGGATGGCCGGCCCTTTGTGAGCGCCAGTTGAACCTCCTCAACACGATCGCTGAGAATGACCGTCCCCCAGTTTGAAGCGATCGTGCAGTCCACGGTTGCGGGGCAGTAGGAATAATAGGCTTGAATACCATCCACCAAAGGAGCAGACTTTGCATAAGCAAGGTGGAAACCACCCGCCGCATCTACCGCGGCACTGGCGCTGTCTGTTTTTATCGTGCGATTCAGGAACAGTGCACCCTCTGGACCGGGAGGTGTGGGGGTGGCTGCGCCACGGATAACCAAGGGCAAATAGACTGTGCTGGCTGCGGGTGCGCCCAGTGCAGGTGCGGCAAGCGAATTGCCAAGTGGCTGGATGGCGGATAAGGATTTGGTATCTGTCGCCTGGGCGGTCACTGTGCTGGCCATGAACACCAACATGCTCGCGACCAGAACGACCATCATTAGGTGCCAATTTCGGTGGGACATGATTTTCTCCTTATTGCAAAATCGGGCAATGGTATTCTGATTTGTAGACTTTACGAGACACTGAACGACATGTTCAGGGATGGCAATGAGTCGGCTAACCGTTGTACTCACCGGCTGAGAACTGCAAGCAAGGTGCTTGCACAAACCAGAACCGATACCAGCAATTCCGGCCCGTACCGCCTGGGCAAGGCTTCATCCGCCATAATGCCGCCGAGATAGGTGGGTAACACACGCCCGCGATCAACCGCAGAGAATGACTATCTCAATATGCCTGTGGCAATCCAGGTCGCGGGAGAAACAGCAAGGCTTGACCACGCCCCCGTCGAGGAATACTTCACCCAGACACCCGTAGTGGTAAAGTTACCGACCAGGTCGGCTTTGCCGTCGCCATCCATATCTCCCGCGGCGATCTGCGTCACGGAAGAGCTAGTGAGGACGTTTGTCAAATCCCCGGTTTCAGAATCTCTGATCCAGATGATACCGTCAATAATCTCGGCCAGATCTGCTTTCCCGTCACCCGTAAAGTCTCCCAGCGCAATCCAGGTAACGGGAGCAGGATTAAGTTTTTACCCATTTCTCCGTCGAGGAATACTGCACCCAGACACCCGTATCGGGCAAGTAGGCGACCAGGTCGGCTTTGCCGTCGCCATCCATGTCTCCCGCGGCGATCATCGTGGCGCCAGTAGCATTAGTGATCGATGTCCAACTCCCAGTTGCGGAATCTCTTAGCCAGACCATGCCGCCCCAAATGCCGGCCAGGTCTGCTTTCCCGTCACCATTAAAGTCTCCAACCGTAATCCAGGTGGGAGAACTGGAAATGAATTGCCACTGTCCCGTCGCGGAATACTTCACCCATAGACCAGATCCGAGAAAGATGCCGACGAGGTCGGCTTTGCCGTCACCATCCATATCTCCCGCGGCGATCTGTGCAGCGGCAGAACTGGTGATGAGGTTCCACGCGCCGGTATCCGAGTTTAGGGAAGATACCCCCGTGGACCAGGAGCCCAGAAGATCATGTTTGCGGACCGTCACGATGAAGAAGTTCGCATCAGAGTAGTCTTCCACCGATCCCTGGAAGATCCGGATCTGATAGTCATTACCTGTGGCCTGATCCGATGGAATGGTCCAGGCGAAGCTTCCTGCGGTTGCGCTGGCAGTACCGACCTGACTCGACAGGGATGCGCCCTTATACAGTTGAAGGGTGACATTGCCGGAGAGCCCGCTCTGTGTCCAGGTGATGTTATGGGTTGTCCCTGGCTGCCACTGCTCGGACCCATTGGGAGATGTTATTTGCAGGGTTGCCGTCTGCTGGGGGGCTTTGACGGTCAGCGGCAGATACACGAAGAAGTGCGGATCGAGTTTCGAAACGAACGCATCGAATAATCCAGCGTATGACGGCTGGAGCGGGTTACTTGTGAGAAAGTCCGTCGCATTGGTCTCGCCAACAACGTAGACATTTCCCTGGGCATCGAGCGCAATGTCGGTGCCTAATGTATCATTCGAACTGCCGCTCTGGGTACCGATCAACGTTGAGAAGACCAGCGCATTGCCGGCTTGCATTGAAGCTGCGTAACGAAGGCAAAGCAGGTGCCGGCCTTGGCCGTTTCGGAACGAACCGATCGTCGGGAAATTGGCTGAGCAAGTATAGCCCGTTACATATGCGTTGTAGGTCGAATCCACCGCGATGCCACCATACGGGCCATGCCCGCTGAAATAATTCTCGTCGTTGTTCCCGCCAAGGTAGGTCGAATAAACAAACGCATCGCCCGCGGGGTTGAGTTTCGTCACGAATGCATCCCCCCGTTCGCCACCATAGGTCGGCTGATAGGCATTCTGCATCGGAAAGTCCAGATGGATTGGGTCATGCCTGTGATGTAGGCATTCCCAAGATCGTCCAACGCGATCCCAGAGGCTTCATCGGTCTTGCTGCCGCCGAGATAGGTGGAGTACACAAGCCCGCTGCCGTCCGCTTTGATCTTTGTCACGAAGGCATCATGGTTATTAGACGAGCCGCCACCTTTGGTGGGTTGCGCCGCGTTCAGCACAGGAAAATTCGTGGAGAAGGTATTGCCCACGACGTAAATGTTGTGTGCGCTGTCCACGGCGACATCGGTCGCGTATTCGAAGGAATTGCCGCCGAGAAACTTTGAGAACACAATCGCCGAACCTGCGGGATTGATCTTCGCCACGAATACATGTCCGCTGGTAGTGAACGGGTTCCCCCAGGGAAACCCTTGCCCGCGTCGCCGGCGATATAAACACTGCCCTGGTCATCCACTGCGATGGCGTTGGCTGCATCCGCGCCTGAGCCTCCCAGGAAGGTCGAATAGATCAGCGCATTGCCTGCGAGGTTCAACTTGGACACGTACACATCGCAGTTGGTGGTCGCACCGTGTGTGCCCTGAATTGGATTTACCGTCGGAAAGTCCGCCGAATTGGTGCAGCCCGTCACGTACGCATAACCGCTGCTGTCCACCGCAATCCCGCCGGCGCGCTCAGACCCAAATTCATCCTCCCGGTTGCTGCCGCCGAGGTATGTCGCATAGACAAGCGCTGTGCCTGTCGCGTTGATCTTCACAATGAATGCGTCCTTGTCGCCGTTGAGGGCGTTAGAGATATGCGTTTTGGGTCGGGAAGTTGGTGGATTGCGTGACACCCGTGATGTAGGCATTGCCGGCGAAGTCCACCGCAACGCTCTTGGCTCCGTCGAAAGCGCTGCCGCCGAGGTAGGTGCTGTAGATCAATTGTGGGTCAATCGTGAGCGGCTCGTTCGTATCATAGTTGCCCAGTGCGAAGCCAATGCTGTCATCCTCCATCACCGCATATTGCACCGTCACACTCACACGCACTCCATCGCTCGTCTGCCATGCGCTCGGCGCTTTTTCGATCAGCGTTGACTCGTCGTCCAGTGCGAGGAGCAAATCGCCCGTTTGCTCGTCCACACGCACGCTCGTTACGCCCTCGTAGTGCCAGCGAATGCGGGATGGGTCGGCATGCGGTGCAAGCGTGTACGTGCCTTTCAGTGTGCTCTGCGCGCCGTCGTAGCGCAGGTCAATGCCTGGGTAGAGTTGCTCATAAACAATGCCCGCGTACGTCGGCAGGTTGGTGAGCCAGCGGGATGGCTCATTGCCGATAAAGTAGTTGACAATGCCAGGCAATCGTTCGGCATTGACCACTCGATGTGCATTGTCCACGCCATCAAAGCGCAGATGCACAACTGAACGGGTTTGGTCTTCAGTTGGTCGTCCGCGGCCGGTCGTCGGCAGCGACAGCACCACCGCATCATCTTCAAAAAACAACATGCCGCCCATGGCGTGCGCCTGGTAACGCACGACAGCCTCGGACTGTCCCGCGTTCGGCACGAAGGAGAGCGGCAGCTGTCCATAGCGAGCCGCTGCACTCGACACTGGAGCGGCGGGCGAGGACATTGGGGCTCTCGTCTGCTCTGGCATAGGCGAAGGATGCGCGTGTCGTTGCCGGTAGCAACAATAGAAACGCGACGCCGATGAAAATACGCAATTTTCTCTCAAGACTTGTGTAGATGCACATCTGTCCCTCTTTTTTTAACACATTGGATAATATTAGTATACAACTTCCAACCGGAATTACAATTTTAGGAATATTTTCACAATATTAGGATTATTTTCACAAAGAACAAGGTTCATGTTGTCCAGTGATCAGTAATTTGCAACGTTACCTGAAACAAACCAATTTTGATACCGAAGAAGCTCATCAATGAGCTGGTACGGTGGATAATGGATTGTGGGAAATGAAAATGCTCCTTGCGGCCAGCTCAGATGACAAATGCCCACCTGTCGAACATCATTTCACAGGAGGCGAACAAAGCATGAGAAATTATAGCAAGGAGGGGAAGTGAGATTAGAGGAGACTCTGGGAGAATTACTCGCGTCTTGCGAGGCAGGGGTTTTTCCGCCACTCATACGACAATTTTCGGATGGCATGGATAATTTAATCCCCAGTGCCTTGCCAAGCGGTGTATACTTCACCCCCGGCAAAGGAGATTTTATTGAATGACTAAAGGCATCTGGGCATGAAAAAAGGCATTTTGTACGGTATTGGTGCATATCTGTTGTGGGGCATTTTCCCGATCTATTGGAAATGGCTTCATACTGTTCCTGCAATCCAGGTGATTTCACATCGTATCATCTGGTCGTTTGTCCTGCTGGCGTTGATCCTTTTTGTCACCCGCCAGTGGAAGGCTTTTCGATCGGCTGCTTTCAGCCGGCGGGTAGTGCTGATCTACCTGGCTTCTGCGATCCTGCTCAGCATCAACTGGCTGACGTATGTCTGGGCTGTCAACGCCGGGTTTGTTATTGAGACCAGCCTGGGCTATTTCATTAATCCCCTGATCAGCGTTCTGCTGGGTGTAATTTTCCTGCGCGAAAAATTGCGCACCTGGCAGTGGGTCCCGATCGGGTTGGCCGCCATCGGCGTGGTTTATGTGGCCGTTTCTTACGGCCAGTTTCCCTGGATCGCCCTAACATTGGCCTTTTCCTTTGGTATCTATGGCCTGGTAAAGAAGGTTGCACCGCTCGGTTCGCTATATGGCCTGACACTTGAGACGGGCCTGCTTTTTCTGCCGGCAGTTGGCTTCCTGGTCTATATGCAGAGCATTGGGCAGGGTGCATTTCTTCAAGGTGGCTTCATAAAAGATATGTTGATGATCGGCGCGGGGGTTGTGACCACCATCCCTCTCCTATTGTTCGCTTCAGCCGCCCAGCTTATACCGCTTTCCACAGTGGGAGTCCTTCAATATATTACCCCGACCATGATGTTCCTTCTGGGAGTTTTGGCGTACCATGAGCCGTTCAACCGTTCGCACCTGATCGGTTTCTGCATCGTCTGGCTGGCGCTGATCCTATTTTGGGGAGAGGGCTGGCTGGCAAGCCGCAGGCGGGTGGCCCTGGCAGCAAGCTAAAAACGAAACCAGCCCGGGCACTTCCGGGCTGGTTTCGTACTTGTGCTTATTCACCCGTCCGGTTGATATTCCCGGAGCCGGCGATGCTGGCGTTCACTTTTGGACTGCCCGAGTAGATGACATCGCCGCTGCCGAGGACGTTTACGTTCAAAATGCCGGTAACCGATACCCGGCAAGTGCCGGAACCAGAAACCCGCACGGTGGCCGTATCGCTCTTCAGGCCGCCGGCCTGGTAATCGCCGGAACCCAGGATCTCTGCCGACTGTTCGCTTACTTTTCCCGAGACCATCAGATTGCCGGAACCGGCGGTTTTAGATGTGATTTTTTGGGCTGTCAATGCATCCAGTTGGATGTCGCCTGAACCTGCTATGGTCGCATTGGCTGCACTGGCTGAGACTGTGCCCAATGTGATATCGCCCGAACCACCCAGGTTGATATCCAGGTTCGTGACAGCCAGGCTGTCGGCCGAAATATTCCCTGAACCCAACAGGGAGATCTTGAAGGCGTCCGCCTGGATCTTTCCGGCGAACATGTTGCCGGAGCCGGCCAGCGTGATAGCTTCAATTTTTGGGAGAGTCACATAGAACTTGACTGGTTGAGTGGGCCGGATACTCGCACCCATGTATTGATCCTTCAGGCCAATTTTCAAAGTTGTGCCCTGGACGGATGTATCGAAATAGGGGATCAGGTTGTCTTCGGCTTCGATGCGCACCGATTCGGTCCCGCCCTGAGTCAAATACACATTCCCGATCCCGGCCAGAGTAACGCTGGTGAAACCGCTGACATTGCGCGTCTCCGCTGCAACCTTGCCGGAGCCGGTCACCATCTGGAACCCGCACCCGGACATTAGCAGGGCCACGAGCAGGATTGTGGTGGGGATAAAAATTCGTTTGTTCATCATAACCTTCCTTTTTCTTGTGTCATTGGTATACTAAGGCGGGCACGGCAGATCGTTTGTCATTAGGTCTCCGAGACCGTCTCGCAACAAAGATCGCCATGCCCAAATACATTATAGCCCGAACAGTTGAAAGGTCGTTAGACGGCCGTATCCACGCTAATACGGGCACAAGGAGAAATAATGGAAAAGGATGTGGATAAAGTTGTGGAGCGACTCGTGGAAATCTTTGTAGGAATTGATGTGTGTAAAGCCTGGTTGGACATTGCCGTACACGAACAGGAAGAAACCTGGCGGGTAGGCAATGCAGATGTAGGGATTGCCAACCTGGTGAAGCGCATGAAGGAGCTGAAGCCAGCTCTGATCGTGTTGGAGCCCACCGGTGGCTTTGAAATGCTGGTGGTGGCAGAACTAACCCATGCAGGCTTGCCAGCCGTGGTTGTGAATGCCAAGCGCGTGAGAGATTTTGCACGTGCGACTGGGCGGTTGGCCAAGACAGACAAGTTGGATGCGAAAGTGCTGGCGCACTTTGCAGCCGCGATCCGGGCCTCCGTTACGCAGCCTGAGAAGCGAAGAAGAAGAGCAACTTACAGCCCTTTTGACCCGCCGCAAGCAGGTTTTGGACATGTTGACGGTGGAAAAGAACCGTTTAGTGACCGTTCGAGCAAAAATGCGTACGGACATCGAGACCCATATCCAGTGGTTATCGAACAGCTTGAAGGAGCTTGAACCAGGAGATTGGAAGCTTTGTGGAAAGTTCGCCCGTCTGGAAAGAAAAAGATGCTGTGCTCCAAAGTGTTCCAGGGGTCGGTCCAGTGACGCGAGCGTTCTTCGCGACGAAGCAATCTACTAATGGCACGGGATTGCTTCCCTGGCCTGTCCGGCCAGGACAGGCGGCCTGGACCCCGAAAAACCATCGAGGCAGGCGAACACCGGCCCTCGCAATGACGTTTAACTAATCTTTTCAGGCGGCTTGTTCATGCCCCTTTTCTTCCACGGGGGCATCCATTTTTTCAGGGGAATGCTTCCCGAGTGCCGAAACGATCAGAACAATGCCCAGTCCCAGCACCAGCGCCGGTCCGATCAGGCGTGTGATCCACAGGGAGGTCACCAGGAAGCTGGACATGGCCGGCGAAAGCCAGCCCGGCCAGACCGCACAGGATGATGCCGGCCAGTTTCACGCCTTCGATTTTCTTGGCGATGCCGATGAGCAGAAGCGGCAGGCCAACGGCGAAAGGTTCCACCGTCCAGAGCACCGCCCACGAGCTCCACCAGCCGGTGGCGGCACAGAATTGCAGCACCAGGCCGGTAAACCCTAGGATGGAAGCCGGGATCATCAACCAGGGCACCTTCAAGAAGACCGCCATCAGGACGAAGGCAGCCGCCACGCTGAGCACTTCCAGCGGCCACAGAATAGCTCCAGATGGACCAATTTCCGGTCATGCTGGCGATGAACAGCAGTACCCCCGTGGTCAGGGCGGGATGCCGGGGACGAACAACCCGCTCAGGCCGCGCTGCCGGGGGAACAGGAAGGGTGGGAGGCAGAACAACAGCCCGGCGCCCACCACGAAGATCGGCCAGGCGCGGAAACCGAGCAGGATTCCGTTGCCGGCCGCCCGGATCAGCAGGTTGCCGGCCAGGGCCAGGATGCCCAACACGATCAGGGTCACACCGATGAGTAGAGAAGCTTTCTTTTGCATTTGAACCTCCTTTGGTTCGGTTGAGTTTGACATCTTCGCCGCAGGATGTATGCGACAGCAATGTCGCGTCACCGCCATGTTGCCACATGATTGTCAGAGTACATATGGCCGCGTTGAACACACCTGGCGGCCATTGGTATTTCTGCTCACAGGATGCCAGTGCAGAGAAAGACTTGAATGAGTTCGGTTACAGGTCTACGGAAGAATGATCCCGAAGAGAACCGAGAAGAAAAAGAGGATGACAGCCAGACCGATCAAGACGAGGCCGATGCGGCGGGCCAGCCAATTTCCACGTGCTCCCTGGCGGACCAGCAGGAAGGGCGCCACGATCGAGAATCCGACCAGCAGCGGCTCCAACGGCCACAGGAAGGTCCAGTGGCTTCCACCAGCCGGTCAGGGCGAAATAGGAAAACAGGAGACCATTTCCCATCAGATCCCGGCCGGGATCAGCAACCAGGGTGATGGCCAGGGCTGCCATCAGGGCCGAAAGCAATACACCCACAGCGACTATTTCCAGCGGCCAGGCGTGCCCAAAGACTTTCCAGCCGAAGATCCCGCTCAGCCATAACAGGACCATGTTGACGAAGACGATCCCGCCGACCGAATAAAGCACGGCGGCGGTGACATGTTTGGGGATCACCTGCTCATATTTCGCCGGAGGGGTGAACAAATCCTTGACCTGGTCGGTAATCTTGGTCAGGCCGGTGCCGGTCTTTTTCCCAAAGGTGATATCGGTATCGCCGGAAGCAAAACCTGCGTCGGGGATCTGCTGGCGCGCCGGGCCGGAGAAGACGGCCACGGCTCCGGTTCTGGCGGAGGCTGCAGTGGAAATCACCGGCGGGATGTGGATGGTTTCCGGGACCTCGATCCCGGTCTCTTTGGCGGCCGCAGACAGCATCTCGGCCATTTCACCGGCGCTCTGGAAACGGTCATCCGGACGTTTGGCCAGGGCCTTGAGGGCCACCCGTTCGAAGCTTTCCGGGATGGACGGGTCCAGCTTGCGCGGCAGAGGCAGCGGGTCGTTGATGTGTTTCATCAGGATGGCCAGCGGCGTATCGGCGTCAAAGGGCACCTTGCCGGTCAGGGCCTCATAGTAGGCGATGCCGAGCGAATAGATGTCGCTGCGGACATCGCAGTGGCCGTCCAGGCCCTGCTCGGGAGCCATGTAGCTCAGGGTGCCCATCAGCGCGCCGGAGATGGTGTACTGCGTGCCGCCGACGATCTGGGCGATGCCGAAATCGGTCAGCACGGCCTGGCCGCGGCGGGTCAGCATGATGTTGGCCGGCTTCAGGTCACGGTGGATGATGCCTTCGCGCGTGGGCATAGGCCAGCCCGGCCAGCACATCGTTGAAGATGCGCACCATTTCGCCGAGCGGCAGGCGTTCGCCGTGTACGCGCAGGCGTGTTCAAATAAGCTTTGAGCGTGTCGCCTTCGAGCAGTTCCATGACCATGTAGTACAGGTCGTTCTGCACATCGAAGTCGAAGATCTGGACGATGTTGGGATGCCGCAGGGCTGCGACTGCGCGCGCCTCCCGGCGGAAGCGGGCCAGGAATTCCTCCTCTTCCACCAGGTCGGAGCGCAGGACCTTGACAGCCACGTACCGGTCGAGCTGCGGGTGGTAGGCCTTGAAGACCTGCGCCATCCCGCCGCGTCCGAGTGGTTCGAGGATGCGGTATTTTCCGAGGGATTGTCCTTCGAGAGAGAGCGGAGCCATTTCGGTCTTTTTCCTGGAGGGGGTAGCAGTCTTTGCAGCCATAGGTTTCATCCGGTGCAGATGATACCTGAAGAGGCCCGGAATCAACCTATCGGCTGGCTAACATTGGGCTATTGGCTGATGATGCGATATTACATCGATTGCAGAATCGGGATTGCGAATGGAATTATGCCACCATCAATTTATATCCCAGCCCGCGCACGGTGAAAAGCAGCTGCGGGTTGGCCGGGTCCAATTCGATGCGCGTCCGCAGACGCCGCACCAGGTTTTCGATCTGGTAATCGAAGATGCCGCCGGCGGTATATTCCGGCCAGACGGCGTGGCCGATATCGTCTTTCGAGCAGACCTGGCCGCGCCGTTCGTAGAGATAGGCCAGCAGCAGGTATTCCTTGGGCGAAAGCGAGACTGCCTTGCGGTTGACGCGCACCACCCCGGCGCTGGTATCCACCTCCAGGTCCGGGATGGGGCTTTCACGGGTGGTTGTGTCGGGGTCGTGGAAGATGAAGGCCACGTCGCCGACCTTGAGACAATCCCCGTCCATCAAGGCCAGGCTGCCGATGACCCGCTCGCCGTTGAGATAGGTCCCGTTCGTGGAGCCCAGATCGTCCACGAACCAGCGCCGTCCATCCTGGCGGATGCGGGTGTGTTCGCGCGAAACGCTTTTACTGGCGATGACGATGTCACACTCAACCGCGCGGCCGATGGTGGCAGTCTGGCTGGTCAGGCGGTGTTCGTGGCCGTTTGGATCGGTTAGAAATGGACCGGCGTTATCCAGGGGCATGGCTCCCTCGCATTCACTTCAAGATATTTCCATGATTCGCAAGATTATGGAGTCTGCGCAAGGATTGCATGCAAGTGCTCAAAGTGATATGAATATCTTGGCAGCTTTGCTTGCGACAATCCTGCCTGAATCTGCCGCTTTCAATAACATAGCATGGATTTAGAGAACTGAATTTCTTGCAAGAAGCAGTATAATTGCCGCCTGATTGCCATAATTATTTTTATATCAAGGAGGCAGTAATATGTCATCAAAGAAGAAACCGGGAGTCATCGGGATCCTGACCGGCGGCGGGGATGTGCCGGGGCTGAATCCGGCCATCCGGGCTGTGACCGTGCGTGCCATCCGCGAGGGCTACCAGGTGATCGGCCTGAAGCGCGGCTGGGGCGGGCTGGTGGATCTCGTCCGCGAGAAGGATGCCGATAACAGCGACAACTTCCAGGTCCTGACCGAGGAAGTGGTCAACCGGGCCGGGCGCACCGGCGGCACCTTCCTGCACACCTCCCGCACCAATGCCGCCAGGGTCAAGCAGGAAAATGTCCCGCCGCACTTGAAGGACAAGTACAAGGAAGAGCGCAACGACCTGACCCCGGAAATCCTCAAGAACCTGGATTTTCTCGGGATCGATTATCTCATCCCGATCGGCGGGGATGATACCCTCAGTTACGGCGTCCGGCTGTACAAGGAAGGCTTCAAGGTCATTGCCATCCCGAAGACGATGGACAATGATGTGCCCGGGACGGATTACTGCATCGGCTTCAGCACCTGCGTCACCCGCACCATCTCCCTGATCAATAACCTGCGCACCATCGCCGGCTCGCACGAGCGCCTGATGGTGCTGGAAGTCTTCGGCCGCTATGCCGGTTTCACAGCCATGCTGCCGACCATGGCCGGGGCGGCGCATCGCTGCGTGATCCCGGAATGGAAGTTCAACATCGATCGCCTGACCGAACTGCTGGTGGCGGACCGCAACCACAACCCGAGCAAATATGCCATCGTGCTGGTCTCGGAAGGGGCCAAGATCGAGGGCGGCGACATGATGTTCAAGGATGGCGCGACGGATGCCTTTGGGCATGCCAAGCTGGGCGGCATCGGCGACCTGGTCGCGGCGGAAATGCTCAAACGTTCCGGCCAATACAATAAGGGTGTCACGATCAACATCATCAACCAGAACCTGGGCTACATGGTGCGCGGCGGCGACCCGGATGCGGTCGACTCGATCGTCCCGATGGCCTTCGGCAACCTGGCGCTCGACCTGCTCCTGAAGGGCATCCATGGACGGCTGGTGGTGCTCAAGAACGGCCGCTACGACAACGTCCCGCTGGATGTGGTGACCGGTTCGAAGAAAGTGGTCAACGTGGAGCAGTTCTACAACACGGAGCGCTACCGCCCAAAGTACGAAAGCTTCGAAATGAAGCCGATGTTCATCATGACCAGCGAAGGATAGGGAAAAAAAGACACCCGGTTGATGGAAGCCGGGTGTCTTTTTGATTCTTCATTGACTGCGTAAATATGCTTACCCGCCCAATGCAGCCAGCAGCCTGGCTCCGATCGGCGAGCCCCAACCTGTGCAGGCATCCCAGCCCTTACGGGCGGCGTAAGCCCCGTTGTTGCCACTTGTGACGTCGCGGAAACCCTCTTTACTCGATAGCGAGTTGTATAGCAGCGGGTTGAGGTACCCGACCGGTGTCTTGAGCTTCTGGTTGAACAGGGTGATCAGTCCCGCCCACAGCGGTGCGACCGCACTGGTCCCGCCGATAACGTAGTTCTGCCCGTCCACGCGCACCTGATAGCCGGTGGCAGGATCTGCGTCCCCGGCCACATCCGGGACTTCCCGGCCAGGATTGACGGGCGTCACGACCGGGATGCTCTTCTGGTAGTTCGGAAGTGGAAAGACACTGCTCACCCCGCCGCCGGTGGCGCTGTCGGCTCCCGCGTTCCAGACCGTCTCGGATGCTATGGTTGTTCCACGCGCTGTCAGCCGGGTTCCGCCGCAGCCCAGAACGTATGGGCTGGAAGCAGGGAAATCGACGTGGGTATGCCCATCATTGACACCGTCTGCGGAGCCGTTGTCGCCGGCGGCTGCACAGACTGTCACACCCACTGCGCCGGCGGCTTGAAAGGCCTGGTTATATTGGGTCAGCGCCTGGCTTGTCCAGGTCGATTCAGGGCCGCCCCAGCTGATCGAGATCACGGAGGGTTTATTGGTGGCGTCATTGACCGCCCGGTTGATGGCATCCAGGAATCCGCGGTCGGTGTTGGGGGCAAAATACACCACAATGCTGGCCTTGGGTGCGAGCGCGGCCGCCACCTCGATATCCAGCATCACTTCCCCGTCGGCGCTGTTCGCATTGGACGGGCTGTTGCGACCGCCGTCCACATTGACTGCCTTGACCTTCGGCGCCGCCAGCCCCAGGCCGGAGAAATAGGCTTTCAGGTCCGCTGTGCGATAGCCTCCACCCAGCTCGATGATGGCAATGCACTCCCCGCTCCCATCCAGACCGGCCGGGAATTGATAGAGCTGCGCCAGTTGCAGCGGGGTGAACGAGCTGGATTTGGCGGCCGGGGTCAGCATCCCCGCCGAAAGATAATACTGGAAATGCGGACGCGACTGGGGCCGGTCATCCAGGCCAAACACGCCCTCAATGATCCCCTCCAGTTCAGCCGGGACGGTCAAATTCCCGCTTCGGCCGCGAAAATAGCCTTCGGGATCCTCGTAATTCTTCAATTGAATGCCAAAAGCTGCGCTCAAGGCTGCCGCGCTCCCCGAAAGGATCAGGCTGTGCCGGTCGGTTCTGGATCGGACCGCCTTCAGGCCGAACGAGCGCGCAAAGGCCCTGACCTTGGCCATATCCTTGGGATCGGCGGCCTGTAGTTCAAGCAGTTCAGCGCGCGTCAGATAGCGGCGCTGCTCCGGAAGGGCGTTTTGGGCGACCTGGTTGGCGCTCAGGGCATCCTGTGGATTCTTGGATCGCAGGATCAGGGTGATCTCGATCTGCTCGTCTGCGGCGACTGTACCCACGACCCGTATTCCCGCAATTGCCGGCCGTTTGCTGCCCGGAATGGATACGCGTTTGGGATCTGGAGACATAACTACAACCTCCTTGGAGCAGGTTTGCGGAAGTCCTTGTCAATCTCATTATAGGGCGGATTTTGGCCAAAGTACATATTAAAAAACCTCTCTTGAGTAACCCCCAGCGACCCTATTTGCCTGACGGCAGAAACAGGCGCCTTTTTTATGTGTGATGGCATCAGAAACCGGCTGGAATGGCTCGGTGCCAGGGTTTCATCTATTGTTCATCTTTATGGCGTATATTCACCAAATTCATCCAGATTTAGGAAGCGAGGCTAGAAGATCTCCATGAACAGTAAAAAGGCAACCCAGGGTTCGGATCCTTTGCGGGGGATAAAGAAGTTTTTCTTATCCGCATTTGTGATCCTTACTTTTATTGCTTACTATTTTCACGAACGGAACATCAACCCCGCCAAAGCCAGCACCAACAATTCTGCTGCGAACACAGGCCTGGTTCCATCTGTGAGTGATCCCAATGCTGCTGGGGCCTCAACTGTCAATAACACGAACGCCGGCGCTGTAAATACTGCGGCTGCCGCATCGCAAGGAGGGCTTTATAAGAACGGCACCTATACCGGGCCGGAGGTGAACGCATATTATGGCCTGGTACAGATACAGGTGGTTATCCAGAACGGGAAAATCGCCAATGTCCTGTTCCTGGATTATCCGCGTGACCGGAGAACCAGCCAACGGATCAACGACCAGGTCATGCCGTGGCTTACCCAGGAAGCCATCCAGGCGCAGAGCGCCAACGTGGATATTATCTCCGGGGCCACCTTGACCAGTGAAGCTTTTGCGAATTCCCTGCAATCCGCCCTTCTATCTGCCAAAAATTGATCATGAAACAAACCCGCATCCTGATGGGCATGCCTGTGATCCTGGAAGTTGTTGATCCCGGTGTGACCCCGAAAACTTTCGAGGTGGTGTTCGATTATTTCGGTTACGTGGACCGGAAATTCAGCACCTACAAACCGGACAGCGAAATTTCGCTTATCAACCGGCAGGAACTCTCCCTTGAACAAGCCAGCGAGGACATGAAGGCCATTTTCACCCTGGCAGAGCAGACCCGCCAGGAAAGCGACGGATATTTCGAGATCGAGCACAATGGCATTTATGATCCATCCGGTATTGTCAAAGGCTGGGCGATCCAAAAAGCGGCGGAGCAATTGAGGCAGGCCGGTTTTGAAAACTATTACGTTGATGCCGGAGGCGACATCCAGGTATCCGGGAAAAACGAGCACGGCCAGGACTGGCGGGTTGGGATCCAAAATCCATTCAACCCGCACGAGATCGTAAAAGTCCTTTCCGTCCAGAACTGCGGTGTTGCAACCTCAGGGACCTACGTACGTGGACAGCATATTTACAACCCCAGGAAGGAAGACGAGCAGATCACCGGGATCGTCAGCTTGACGGTGATCGGGCCCAATGTTTACCAGGCAGACCGCTTTGCCACTGCGGCATTTGCAATGGGATCCGCCGGTATCAATTTCATTGAAGAGCTGGAAGGTTTTGAAGGCTATATGATCGACCAAAACGGTCTGGCAACCTACACCAGTGGCTTTGAAAGGTATTTGCTGCATGCTTAAAGCCATCGACAACCTGCTTAACCGGATCACCATGTACCGGTTGGTGCTTTATTACCTGATCTTTTTACTCGGCGCGGCCGTGCTTCTATCTGTTTCCGGGATAATAAAATACGATGTTTTCGCGCTGCTATTTTCCATCAGTTTCCTGCTGGCCGTCTGCTGGGGGGTGAACTGGATCTTTGCCAGAACATTTGGAGTGGCTGCCAATGTAGAGAGCGTGTACATCTCTGCGCTAATCCTTGCATTGATCATCACCCCGATCCAATCGTTCAATGATCTGTGGTTTCTGGGATGGGCGGCTGTTCTTGCCATGGCATCCAAATATATCCTGGCGATCAACCGAAAGCATCTATTCAACCCGGTTGCATTTGCGGTTGCTTTGACATACTTTACAATCAACCAGTCCGCAAGCTGGTGGGTGGGCAACGGCCCAATGCTGCCGTTCGTGCTGATCGGCGGGATCCTGGTTGTCCGCAAAATCGGAAGGTCCGACCTGGTGCTCAGCTTTGTGATAACGACCGTTGCAACCAGCCTGGTGTTGACGTTGTTTGCCGGGGGCGATTTGACCGGTGCGATCCAGAAAATCTTTCTCTATTCACCGTTATTTTTCTTTGCCTTCCTTATCCTGACCGAACCGCTGACGACTCCGCCCACCCGGAAATCAAGGATCGGCTATGGCCTCTTGACTGGCTTCTTTTTTAGCCCTCAAATTCATTTTGGAACCTTTTACATAACGCCGGAACTGGCGATCCTGATCGGGAATCTCTTTTCTTATCTCATCAGCCCAAAAACGAGAATGGTACTCAAGCTCAAGGAAAAGATCAAGATCGCACCGGATATCTACGACTTCATTTTTACACACGCAAGGCATTTTGCATTTGAACCCGGACAGTACATGGAGTGGACGCTTGGACACGATGGCCCCGACGCACGCGGGAATCGGAGATATTTCACCCTGGCTTCCGCCCCCACCGAAAGAACCCTGCGGGTGGGAGTCAAGTTCACCCCAAGGTCGAGCAGTTTCAAAAAAGCCATGCTGGGGATGAACACGGGCGATGAAATCGTTGCGGGACCGGCGGCTGGAGATTTTGTATTACCCAAAGATCCAAGGCAAAAAGTTGTGTTGATCGCGGGCGGCGTCGGTGTGACCCCCTTCCGCAGCATGATCAAATTTCTGCTTGATACGAACCAGCGCCGGCCGGTCACCCTGTTCTATGCCAACAAGACCATCAACGATATCGTCTACAAAGATGTTTTCGACCGGGCCAGCCATGAATTGGGCATCCAGGTCATTTACACGGTCACCGATACCGCCAATCTCCCATCCTACTGGAACGGAACGACCGGTCGGATCACCCCGCAATTGATCAAAAGCAAGGTGCCGGATTACCGGCGCTGCATATTTTATATCTCCGGCCCCAAGGGCATGGTGGATTCCTTCAAGGAAAGCCTGGACCAGATGCACGTCCGCAGTTCACAGATCAAGACGGATTATTTCTCCGGTCTGGCTTGATTTCTTGCTGGTTAGCGCCCCGGCGAGTCACGCCGGGTTTTCAATACGTTGAAGACATCCGGGTTGACCACGTTGATGGGGTTACCCGCCGCGTAAGCATTGATCTGATCGAAGATACCGGAAAACTGGATCTCGTACTCATCGCGTGTCACGTATCCGATGTGGGGCGTATAGACCACGTTGTCCAATTTTAGCAAAGGATCATTCGGGTCGCGCAAGGGCTCCTGATCGTAAACATCGACAGCAGCCATGCCGGGCCGGCCTGCGCGCAACGCCTCGACCAGGGCGCCCGGCTCGATCAGCCCCGCCCGACTCGTGTTGACCAGCAAAGCGCTGGATTTCATGCGCGCCAGGTCGCTGCTGGCGACGATGCCGCGGGTTTCCTTTACCAGCCGCATGTGCAGAGAGATCACATCGCAGGTTTCGAAGAAGGCGCGCTTGCTCTGCGCCAGCGTACAGCCATCCTTTTGCGCCCGTTGCTGCGAGGCCTGGCGCGCCCAGACCAGGACATTCATGCCGAAGGCTTTACCATAGCCTGCCACCGTCGCGCCGATCCGCCCGTATCCGTAAATTCCCAGCGTCCTGCCGCGCAGGCTGTTACCCACCCCAGTCTGCCAGGTGCCTGCGCGCAGCGCGTACATCTGCTGGGGGATCTGCCGCATGGCCGCGAGGATCAATCCCCAGGTCAGCTCGGCAGTTGCATAGGATGGGCTGTCGCTGTGCATGTCGGACGACACGATGACCCCGCGCCGCGTACACGCCTCGATATCAATATGCGGGTAAACGCTGCGCTGGCTGATCAGGCGCAACGCCTCCAGACGTTCGAGCAGCGGCGCGCGGATTTGCGTGCGCTCGCGGATCAACACGAGCGCCTGTGTGCTTTTTAGGCGTTCGGCCAGTGTGTCGATGTCCTGTGTGTGATCGTTCCAGACCGTTACCGAATGTCCGTCCAGCTTGCGAAAGCACGCCAGAGTACGCAACGTGTCGAAATAGTCATCCAGAATTGAAATATTCATGGGACTTGCCTCCAAACATTCATGCAGGCTGGGGGCAGATAATCCTTCGATTTATGTCTGCAATTTATTTGACCCGGAAACGCTGGATATTCCTGATCACATTGGCAAGCAGTGCGGTTCCGAAAAGGCCTGTAATTGCGATCAAAACCCACGCCCCAAAAGGCAGGAGATCGCCTCGGGTGGCCTCCAGGATCGCCAGAACGAATGGTGTAAGGCAACCCAACCCCAAAACAGCCGATAAGACCAGGCTGAACGGGTTCCGGATGCGCAGCCTTCCGGTCAACAGGCGGCGAAAGAAGACACCCGCCATATGGCCCGCTTCGGCATCGTTATCGTACGGGTCCAGTCCGGAACGGCCCTCGCGGGTGCGGTAGCCGGGCCAGCCTCGCAAAGAACTGGAGGTTCCCTGAACGGGCGCATTTTCTGATTTGGGTGGTTTTTTGGCTTCGTTGCTCATGGCGCTGACTTTCCTCTCTAAAATGGGTTTTAATGTGCCGTACGCATGATCAGCACGATCAAGACAGCCGCACAGGAAAGGATGCAGGTCAATGTAACTATTGTGGTTGCTATTATCACTGCCCGGGTATGGTCACTTCCCTGTTGCGGGGCGGGGGGATTGGGTGTTGCGTTCATTAGCGCCTCCTAGTAATTCGAATGGAACATGCTCAATCAGTATACGCTTGGGATGCATAAGGAGTAGCAGGGCGCCGCAAGTAGAGAACCAACCACTAATGAAAAAAAAGGCACGAAGGATTTCTAAGAATCTATCCTTAGCGTTCCTGCGTGCCTTGCGTGGTAAAAATTCTTTTTTTTCAGGCTCTGGCGGCTGCCAGTTCCACCTGGGTGTAGCGCAGGCGTTCGAGCACTGCAACAGCGACATTGCGCATCATGGTGCAGCCCATGCTGCTATCTCTTTCCACCAAGGCCCGCAAGGCCAGTCCGTCCAGTTCGATCACTTTGACCGGCATGGTGGCCCTGGCAGTGGCGGTATAACGATAGGGTTCGATCAAGGAAGAGACGCCATAGACTTCCCCGGGGGCAATTGAGCCAACCAGGGCATTCGCAATGGCGCCTTCGCCGCCGCCGCTGAAGATCAAGTCGATATCCCCTTCGATCAGCAATGCCAAACAGGTGGCATCGGTGTTTTCCTTGACCAGCAAAGCGCCCTTTGGATAGTTCTTTTCCTGGGTGATCATGGCGATTGCTTCAAGCTGATGCTCATCGAGCGATGCAAAAAACGGATAACGGCGTAAAAGTTCGGGGGATACCATGTCTCTCTCCTTTTGATCACGATTTATCAAGCAAATCCAGTACCATCCTTGACGGCCTGGGGAACGGCTCCGGCAACCGCCGGGGATAATTCCTGGCTGAAATCATACACGGCTTTCGGCCTCGATGGCAACGATGATCACATTCTCATCTTCCGGCAGGATCGATGTGCATGCTGCGACCGACATTCAAGGCATTGCGCAGGGAGGTGTCATGCGCCGAGGCGGAATGACCGGCGCTCAGGTCAGGCAGGTCGCTCAAGGTGAACTGGCTGACCGTCCCGACCGGTTTCTTGCCGGTGAAGATCGAGTCGACCAGGATGACGCGTTCCGAACCGGTCAGGCGTTCCATCAGGCTCAACCCGCCCAGCGAGGCGCAATCCACCTCGATCATCGAGGTTGCCGATTGTCGATTGGGTTTGAGAGCTGACCGTATCTGTCCGCGACCACCCAGCCAACGCCGTCGTCGCCAAGAATGGGATTGCCGAGACCGATGATCAATGTTTTCATATTATTATAGTAGGGGCGACCGGCTGGTCGCCCCTTACGGGACTTAATCAACAAACTGCTTCAATACTCTGAACCGGTTCGCCATCGGCGTTGTGGATGGTCACTTCCAGCGGCATCTGGCCGGGCAGGGAGTGGGTGGCGCAGCCGAAGCATGGGTCATAGGCCCGGAAGGCCATTTCGACCATGTTGAGCAGGCCTTCGTTGACATTGCCTTTCTTGATCAGGCTGCTGGCGGCTTTCTTGATCGACATGGTGATGGGGGCATTGTTATTGGTGGTGCCGACGACCAGGTTGACCTTGGTCACCACACCGCGCTCGTCGGTCCAGTAATGGTGGGTCAGGGTGCCGCGCGGCGCTTCGACGATGCCGACACCCTCGGTGGGGGTGGCGGTCGGGATGGTGTGGAAGTTCGGGCTGGTGATCTCCGGGTCGGTGGCGAGTTCCACCCAGTGTTCGGCTGCGTAGAGCAGCTCGATCAGGCGGGCCCAGTGGATGGCCAGGCGCTGGTGCACCGGCTTGCCCTTGAGGGTGGCGTAGAACTTCTCGTACTCGGCCTGGGCCAGCGGGGTGGCCATGCCGTCGGAGGCGTTCAGGCGGGAGAGCGGGGTGGCCATGTAGACGCCCGAATTGGGCGCCGTCCACGAAGCCTTTCCAGCCGACGTTCTTCAGGTAGGGGAACTTCAGGTAGGTCCAGGGTTCGACGTGTTCGGCGATGTGGGCGGCGTAATCCTTGGCTTCGTACTTGACGTATTCCTTGCCATCCGGGGCCGACCACGCGCACCTTGCCATCGTAGAAGTTGACCTTGTTATTGGCATCCACCAGGCCCATGTAATAGGTCTGGTGCGTGTAAATATCGCCCAGGATCAGGTCGACGTAGTGCTTGGTTGCCCAGGACGATATCGTTGAAGACTTTCAGGCTGAACTGGGCAAACTCGATCGCCCAGCGGCCCATCGTTTCGATTTCCTTGCGCTGTTCTTCGGTGATGCCCTTGGTCAGGCCGCCGGGGATGGATGTGCAGGGATGGACCTTGCGTCCGCCGATCATCTCGACCACGTTGTGACCGTACTTGCGCATCTGGATGACCTTGCCGCCGATCTCCAGCCCGACCTTGTGGATGACGCCCAGGATGTTGCGCTCGGCAACCGGGGCATCCGGACCCATGATGAAATCCGGGCCGCCCAGGGCATAGAAGTGGGTGGTATGGTCGGTGCAGTAAAAGGCCATGTAGAGCAGTTCGCGCAGTTTCTTCGCCGTGGAGGGGATATCCACGTGATAGACCGCGTCCACAGCCTTGGCGGCCGCCATGTGGTGGGCTTCCGGGCAGACGCCGCAGATGCGGTTGGTCAGCAGGGGCATTTCCTCCACCGGGCGGCCGACGCAGAAGCGTTCGAAACCGCGCAGTTCCGGGATCTGGAAGTAGGTGTTGGCGACATTGCCTTCGTCGTTCAGGAAGATCTCGATCTTGCCGTGGCCTTCCAGCCGGGTGATGGGATCAATGGTAATTCTTTGCATGGTGCATTATCCTTCCTGCACCCGTTCTTTGGGTGTCTGCGCGGCTTTGCTGGCCCGCAGCAAGGAGCCAGCCAGGTTGAACCGATAAAACTGTCCGGCAGGATCCACCAGACCATCGAGGATCTGGTCGATTTCTTCGGGTTTGTCGCTGTCGATGACCGAAGCGAAGGCCGCGATCAGGCGGGCGCCATAATCCACCACGCCTTCGGCGGGACCGTAGCAGCCGATGCACTGCGCGCCGACGGATGGGCAGCGGGCGTCGCAGCCGCTGCGGGTGGCGGGACCGTTGCAGGGGATGCCCTGTTCGAGCAGGCACAGTTCCGGATCGGCATGCATGAGTTGGATGCGGCCGAATTCCTTGATGGCCTTGACGTTGCGCTTGCGCGGGCATTCGTCGCAGACGGTGGAATCCCCGGCGCCGATGGTGGCGCCCTTGGGAGGCAGTTCGGCCTTGCCGTTCAGGGCGGCGATCACCAGGTCAACGACCGCCGCGATCTGGTGCCGATTCGGGCGGGCAGCCGGGCATGTAGTAATCCACATCCACCACCTGGTCGAGGGTCTTCAGGACCGGGTTGAGGGTCGGGATGGTGATAATGCCTTCGGGCATGGCGTAGCTGGTCTGCGGGCGGATGTTGTCCGGGTTGTCGGTGGTGATGGTCGAGAAGGCTGTGTCGACCATATCCTTGACGGAGCTGAAGTTGGCCAGCCCCGGGATGCAGCCTTCGCAGGCGCAAGAACCGAAGGCAACCAGGATCTTGGATTTCCTGCGCAGCAGTTTGGCGATATGCTCGTTCTCGTCGTTGCGCATGCCGCCGTTGAACAGGCACAGGGTGATCTCGCCGTCTTCCATGGCTTCCACATCCTTGTACTTGGCATCCATGGCGACCGGCCAGAAGACCACGTCGAAAGCCGCGTCCACATCCAGGATCTTCTCGTGGATGTTCAGGACGGCGATCTCACAGCCGCCGCAGGAGGCGGCCCAGTACATGGCGAATTTTGGTTTGCTCATGCCTGCACCTCCTCGACCGGGATTATCAGCCGGGACTTCAGCGTCGCATTCTTGTTCCAGTTCAATGGTCCAAGCGCCCGGACTTCCTCGACGAACTTGGTGATTTCATTGGCAAAGATCTGGCCTTCGGCGGCGCTGGCCCAGAGCAGTTTCAGGCGTCCGGGTTCGATGCCCATCTGGGTCAGGACGCGCTGCATCAGGTGGAAGCGGCGCATGGCCTTGTAGTTCTGGGTGGCGTAGTGGCAATCGCCCGGATGGCAGCCGGAGACGAGCACCGCGTCCGCGCCGCCGGCAAAGGCCTTGAACACGAAGGTCGGGTCCAGGCGGCCGGAGCACATCAGGCGGATCAGGCGCACATTCGGGGCGTATTTCATGCGGGCAATCCCGGCCATATCGGCGGCGCGGTAGGAGCACCAGTTGCAGGTGAAGCCGATGATGACGGGTTCGAAGGGCTTGTCCTGAGCGTTATCGAGGGGAGTGGTTTCTTCAGTCATGTGGTTTTCTCAGCAGGGGTAACGATGACCGTTACGCAGCCGCTGCCTCCTTCTTCTTATCGAGGGTCAAGAGCAGCAAGCCGTCGATCTGCGACAGGATCTGCTCGTTGGAGAAGCCGGTGCCGGTGATGGCGCCCGCCGGGCAGGCGGCCACGCAGGTGCCGCAGCCCTGGCACAGAGCCGGGTTGACTTCGCGAGACCATTGTGTCTTCGTGGAAGAGGATGGCGTTGAACGGGCACATGGTGTTGCAGATGCGGCAGCCGGAACATTGCTTCCGCATTGACGGTGGCGCGGATCGGTTCCAGGGCAATTTCCTTTTGCTGGATCTTGCCCAGGATGCGGGCCGCTGCGGCTGCGCCCTGTGCGACGCTGGCCGGGATATCTTTCGGGCCCTGGACACAACCGGCGATGTAAACGCCCTCGGTCATGGTGGCCACCGGGTCCAGCTTGGGATGGCGTTCGATAAACCAGCCATCGCGCTGAGCAGGAAATGCCGAAAGTCTTGGCAAGCGCCTTCGAGTCGTGAGCGCGGCTCCAGGCCGGCCGACAGGATGACCATATCCACCGGGATGCGGCGCTGCTTGCCGACCAGGGTATCTTCCACCTGGACGATCAGCTTGCCTTCTTCGCCCGGGTTGCGGGCGGCATCGGTGACTTCGGCCACCTTGCCGCGTACGAACAGGGTGCCTTCTTCGATGATGCGCTGGTAGAACTCGTCGTAGGCCTTGGCAGGGGTGCGGATATCGATGTAGAAGTTGTAGACGGTCGCGCCGGTCTTTTCATGGACGAGATGGGCGAACTTCAGGCTCTGCATGCAGCAGATGGCCGAGCAGTAGTTGTTGTAGTTCTTGTCGCGGCTGCCCACGCAGTGGATGATGCCGACCGATCTTGGGAGTGGTCTTGCCATCCCGCAGGACGATGTTGCCGCCGGTCGGGCCGGCCGAGTTGCTCAGGCGTTCGAACTCCATACTGGTGAAGACGTTCGCCAGGCGGCCATAGCCGTAGTTCGGGATGCGGCGGGCATCGAACAGGTCCCAGCCGGTGGCCAGGATGATGTTGCCGACCTCGACCGTCATGATCTCGTCTTTCTGGTTGAAATCGATGGCATTGGTCGGGCAGAACTTCTCGCAGGCCTTGCAGGTGCCCTTGATGAAGTAGGTGCAGTTGATATCGTCGATGACCGGGTACTTTGGCACGGCTTGCGGGAAGGGGGTGTAGACGGCCTTGCGATAGCCCAGACCGGCCTCGAACTTGTCGTCGATGACTTTCTTGGGGCATTTTTCCCAGCAGATACCGCAGCCGGTGCAGTCCTCGGTCTTGATGTAGCGGGCGCGCTTCTTGATGGTGACGGCGAAGTTGCCGACATACCCATCCACTTTCTGAACCTCGGAATAGGTCAGCAGGGTGATGTTGGGATGGTTGCCGACATCCACCATTTTGGGGGTCAGGATGCAGGCCGAGCAGTCCAGGGTGGGGAAGGTCTTATCGAACTGGGCCATGTGCCCGCCGATGGAGGGTTCGCGCTCCACCAGGTAAACCGGGAAGCCGGCATCGGCGATCTCGAGGGCGGCCTGGATGCCGGCGATGCCGCCGCCGACGATCAGCGTGGCCGGATGGATGGGCACATGCAGCGGTTCGAGCGGTTCGTGATGGACTACGCGTGCCACGCCGCCGGAAATGATGGCCTTGGCTTTCTCGGTGGCAGCGACCTTGTCGGTATGTACCCACGAGTCCTGCTCGCGGATGGAGACCAGTTCGCACAGGTAGGGGTTCAGATCCGGCGCCTTTGCAGGCATTGCGGAAGGTCTTTTCGTGCAGGTGGGGCGAGCAGGCTGCCACGACCACGCGGGTCAGTCTTTGTTCCTTGATATCCTTCTGGATCAGTTCCTGGCCCAGGCTGGAGCACATGAACTTGTAATCGCGCGCGACCACCACGCCTTCGTCAGCCAGGTTTTCGCCGGCCCACTTGCTGACTTCGCCGACGTTGACCACGCCGGCGATATTGGTGCCGCAGTGGCAGACGTATACGCCGATGCGTTCCGTTGGTTTCTTCTCTTCGGCGCTCATTCACTCGCCTCCTCATTACCAGTAGTATTTTGACCAGCGCGTACACGCGGGGGGGGCATGGGCAGGCCGGCTGGTTTCTTGGGAGCGGGTTTGGACGCTTCTGGTATCGGGCGTCTGGATGCCGATGCGTTTCATGGCTTCGTGGGCGCTGACAAATTCAGAGCCAAAGCCGAGTTTTTCGGGTCTTATCCCAAAGGCCACACCCATCAATTGCGTGAAGAACAGGATGGGCATTTGATAATTGGTGTGGAAGTATCCATTCATCTGGCCCTGGAAGGCATCCAGGTTCATCTGGCACATCGGGCAGAGCGCCACCAGCACATCGGCCTTGTACTGGTCGGCGGAAGAGATCAGCCGGCGGATCAGTTCGAAGGCAGTATCGGGCCCGATCTGGGTCATGTGGCCGCCGCAACAGGCAGTCTTGAGCGGGAAGTCGATCACTTCCGCGCCCAGGGCCTTGAGCAGGTCATCCAGTTCGTAGGGATGTTCGCTGTCGGAGAATGCGTGTTGTAATCGGGGCGGGGGACCATGCAGCCGATATAGGAGGCCACCCGCAGACCAGTCAGCGGCTTGACCACTTTCTCTTTGACCTTATCCAGTCCGATATCATTGAAGATGACATCCAGCAGGTGGCGGACGACCAGTTGACCGGGATCATAGTGCAGGCCGCCGGCAGCCAGGGCTTCATTGATTTTCTTGCCAAAGGCCTTGTCCTCGTGCATGTAGTGGTCGGCCTTGGAGAGGTTCAGGTAGCAGGCGCTGCAGGCTGCCATGACGGTTTTCGTACCATTGGCCTGTTTCTCGGCCAGGGCCAGGTTGCGGGCGATGAGCGAGTAAGCCGGGAGCGATTCCAGAGAAAGATACTCGGTTGCGCCGCAACAGTTCCAGTCCTCGATCTCCTTCAGGTTGATCCCAAGAGGTTGGCAGATGGCTTCCAGGGAAGCTGCATAAGCCTTGGCGCTGGATTCCATCGAGCAGCCGGGATAAAAGAGATAATCGCTCATTCTGCCTCCAGTTCCTTGGCGCGTTTCAGGATCTTCTTCAAGTCATCCATGCCCTTGATGCGCTTGGGCGGCAAGGGGGACATACCTTTCTTGGTGAGCATGCCGATGGCCATGGGGGCCATGTTTGGCAGGCGGGCAGCCAGCCTGAAGTGTGTCAGGTTGTGGATGCCTGCCAGCCCGATTTCAAAACTGCGCCCGTAATTCTCCACATATCTGATGAAAGTCTTGGAGAAATCAGACGCAGTTTATTCCTTCATCTTCCCGGATTTCAAGCGACATGTTCTTGAGCGTGTACATCACGTCGGTGATGTGGATCTCCTGCGGGCAGCGTACCGTGCAGTAATAGCACGAGACGCACATCCAGGGAGTATTGCTCTTCATCACTTCATCACGCATCCCGGCGCGCAGCATGGCAAAAATGGCGCGTGGCGTGTGGTCCATGGCGCTGGCGGAAGGGCAGGACCCGCCGCAGGTGCCGCATTGGATGCACATTTCCAGGCGCGAGTCGCCGGGAGTGCGCATGGCAACTTCCTGCAGCAGCGAAAGATCCTCGTGTTTGACAGGGCCTGCGGAGGGCGGATTGCTTACGGTAGCTTGTTCAGTCATAGAGTCGCTCCACCTCGTGAAAGGATTTCCTGGCCCGCGAAGATACTCCCGGGACCGGGCAAAGTGCTCCCTGAAGTATATTTTCTTCGGCAGATATATACCAATGCGGGAAGTCATTCGTTTGTGTGACAAAACTCACAACCGGATTGACCGGAGCTTATCATATCATATTCAAGTATAATCAGCCCGTTTTCGCAATTGGATGTGTTGGAACTGCCCCGGTTAGGTTAGTTGTCGGACAAATTACCATTTTATCGGGTTGTTTTCCATCGGTGTGGCGGGTTACCGCGCTGGATCCTCAAGAGATCTTTTCAAGACAGGCTCCATTGGAATTACCTGCGCAGTTACAATTATCTTGATTATCGATTGGGATCGGTAATCAATAGGAGTAAACGAAATGAATTTTGCAATGTGGAAGAAAGCCCTTACTGTTATTCCGAATGTTACCAAGGAAGAATGGGATAAGCTGGATGTCATCTCGAAATGGTTGATCTCCACACGCGCAGCCGTGTTATTGATGACCTTTCTATCGGCGCTCCTGGCCGGACTTTTTGCCTGGCATGATGGCTATAAAGTAAATATTCTCTCCTGGTTCATCCTGGCGCTTGGACTGGTCCTGGCACACGCCTCCAACAATATCTTCAATGATTACACCGATTACACGCGCGGCGTCGATAAAGACAACTATTACCGCACCATGTATGGTCCTCAGCCGGTGGCGGATGGTTTGATGACCAAGCGCCAGCACCTGACCTATTTTGCAGTCACCGCCTTCCTGGCCCTGCTGTGTGGGCTGTACCTGATCTTCACGCGCGGCAATGATCCGGCGATCTGGATCCTGCTTGGGCTGGGGGCTTTCTTTGTCCTGTTCTATACCTGGCCGCTGAAATACATTGCCATGGGCGAGCTGGCGGTCTTGATTGTTTGGGGGCCCCTGATGATCGGCGGCGGTTATTATGTTCTGACTGGTGTATGGAACTGGACTGTGGTCTGGGCCAGTCTGCCCTATGTGCTGGGCGTGACCACGGTCATCTTTGGCAAGCATATCGACAAGCTGCTGGTGGATAAGGCCAAGAAGATCTTTACCCTGCCGGTGCTTGATCGGTGAGAAAACTGCCCGTTATGCAGTGCTGGCGATGATGGCCCTGCCTTATTTGCTCGTGCCTGTCCTGATCATCCTGCGTTATTTCACACCGGTATTGTTACTGGTCTTCCTGGCGATGCCCACCTTCCTGAAACTCTACCCGCAGTTCCTCAAGCCCAAAGCCGGAGACTCGTCCGGCCGATTTCCCGGAAGGGGAGGGCGGCTGGCCGCTCTACTTTGCCCCGCAGGCGTTCATTAATAATCGCGCTTTCGGCATGTGGTTTATGCTCGGGTTGATCGTGGATGTGGTTCTGCGACTGGTTTTTCCGCATTTCTGGGTGATGTAATATTTGTTTTTGGAAAGTGAATACTTCCGGGGTCAGGGATGGCACCGGAAGTATTTTTTTAATCGCCCCAAGCTTTTTTTCGCTATTTACGTGTTCCCGGAGCGCGCCCGGCGGGACAAGTCGGCCAGCAGGGGACGCAGGGCTTCGGGAGCGCTGCTGTCGCTCAAGCGCACTGTCTGTCGCCTGGTCGCTACTTCGACAGTGATGGTGTAAATAAACTCATCTGGCAACGGCCGCGTCATCAGATTCTTGGGCAGGCTGAAGAAATCTGCATTGTCGATCAACTGCTGCAATTCTCCGGATTGGTCAGCCGGCAGCTTATCCAAATCCAGGCTCAAGTGGACCTTTCGTCCGAGCAATCCGCCGGTACGTTCAAATGCGATCTGCGTCATTCTGGCTGGGCCTTCGGAGCGATGGCAAGCCCAAGCATGCGCAGCAAAGAAGCCAGGCAACCAGTCTGTGCCTGTCCACCGATCGTAATGCCGACCTCACCCCAGCCGGTTTTGACGGCCATTTGCTCCAGGCTGTTTTCTCCGTAGAGTTCGCCGGCCGCCTGGTAGGTCAGGTCGGCTGCGTTCTGGAAATTGGATAGGTTGGTAAGTTTTTCGGTGAGCGTCTTGTACCAGATCATGCCGGCTTTTTCCCAGGCGTTACCGCCGATTTCGATGGACGTAACATAGAAGGCATGGTTGGGGATGCCCGAGTTGATATGCACTCCGCCATTATCTTCCGCAGTGGTGACGTAGTCTTTCATATTGGCCGGTTGGGGGTCCTTGCCGAGGACAGGATCATCGTAGGCTGTTCCGGGTGCTTTCATGGAGCGAAGGGCGACGCCATGGACATTGGATGTGAATAATCCCTGGCCAATGAGCCAGTCTGCGTCACTCGCGCTTTGTTTGTTCTGGTATTGTTTGACAAGTGAACCGAACACATCCGATAAAGATTCATTCAGAGCGCCAGGCTGTTGCCAATAGGCAAGGTTGGCCGTATATTGTGTAACGCCATGGGTGAGTTCGTGGCCGATCACATCCAGGGCGATGGTAAAGCGATTGAACAGGCGTTCGGATACAGGCAGGTCCTCATCTCCATCACCGTAAACCATTTGCTGACCATTCCAGAAGGCGTTGTCATAACCCTTCTGATAATGGACAGTAGAATCGAGTTTGAGGCCTTTGTTATCGACCGAATTCCTATTGTATATGTTGTAGTAAAGGTCATAAGTGCTCCCTGAGCCGTCGTAAGCCTCATTGACTGCCGGATCACTGACGGCCGGGTCGCCCTCGTTGCGGACCACGACACCGGGAAGATTGGAACCATTTTTCGCATCATATATGGTTCGCTGCTTAATACCACTTGCTGAAACAGTGGCCATGAATCCTGCAACTTCCATGAAACTACGACGTTGAGCTCGGAACTGTTCGGCCGAGATGATTGTTTGCAGAGCGATGGCGCGTTGTTTGGGACTGCCATTCTGGGCGATTTCGCGCAAGAGGTATGGTGGGAGGATACAGTAGATCGAATGGGTGGGGTACATATCTCTCCTTTCTTACAGAAACGGGTAAGAACAATAATAGTATACGCTTTCAATCGCGTGTTTTCAATCCCTTTTTCCGCCTGAATTTTCTAATCGAAAAGAATATTTTGTGGAAAAATCCCCACTACAGTAGCGGTATAATCGCCGCTATCTTCACCTTCGGAGGTCAGTATGCGTCCAGACTGGGATTCCTATTTCATGAAAATTGCCTATGCCGTCTCCGAGCGCAGCACCTGCGACCGGGCCTTCGTTGGCTGTGTGCTGGTGCTGGAGAAACGCATCCTGACGACCGGTTTCAATGGCTCACCCACCGGTCAGCCGCACTGTGATGAAGCCGGCCATTTAATGGTGGACGGACACTGCATCCGCACCATCCATGCCGAGACGAACGCCATCATCCAGGCAGCACTGCATGGCGTATCCACCCGGGGCGCCACTTGTTATGTAACCCACCTGCCTTGCATCAATTGCACCAAGGCCCTGATCAATGCCGGCATTGTACGCCTGGTTTACAGCGTGGCCTACCGTATCGATGAGAACGCCATGAATTTCCTGAAAGCCGCCAATATCGAGATCAACCAGAAAGAGTTCGATCCCAATCAGCCGGTCGCCGCAGATTAGTTGATCAATAAGAAATCCCCGCAACTTTTTAGGTGCGGGGATTTGCATTTGAAAAAGCGCTTACTTTGATGGCGGCCAGGGAATATTTACCGGGGAGATATAACCGTGTTTCTCAACGGCGTAGAGTTGGCCGCCCGAAGGCTGGGAACAGCCCGCATCGTCGGTGAAGGTCGCGGAGGTTGTGTATTGGTCCGGGAAACTGGTTGGCATCCAGACGAAATTTCCGTCCTGGCAGACCCAAACATCCAGGAAATAGCCTCGGTCATCGTCTTCGGTCATCTCGACCTGCTCCCAGGTAATCTTGACCTGATCCCCCTTCCGGGAAGCATGCACCGACTTCGGAGGGTTATAAAACCCAGTGGTGGTGATCCACAGGCGCACATCCTGCACAATGAACAGTATTAGGGTCGCCTGAGACATCAACTACATACGGGGAAAGCCAGCAGCCGTCGGGCAAAGAGTCCATTTTTACGTAGTACCAGTTGCTGTTGGCCGCACGGCCCCAAATAACCCCGGTATCCCCCTGCTTTAAACCAAACTTCCACAGGTATGCCTTGGCTGGACCAAACAGGCAGGCTGCCAGGGCTTGATTCACCGTGACTTTTGGGAAATCAAAGGTGGGCGTGAAGGTGATGGTAGGGGTCGGTGTGATGGTGGGGGTAAATGTTTCTGTGGGGGTCGGAGTCAATGTTGGTGTGAGGGTAAATGTAGACGTGAAGGTGGCTGTGGGGGTGGGCGTTTCCGTCCACGCTGCGGCAGTGGCTGTTTTCGCCGTGGCGGTCATGGTGACTTGAGCCTCGGGAGAAGGACCGCAAGCGGATAAGAACAAGACAGCCAACAATATAATCGATGTAATGTGTTTTATGGTTTTCATGGGGGAGGATCCAGTTTGGAAAATACGATTAAAACGTACTATTGTTCGTTGTAAAGCGGATTGCTTTCCAGATTATACGGCGAATTTCCCCTTCTCTACTTCGTTCAAGGCACTTTGCAAATCTGTAGACTTCAGGATGACCGCCACTCCGCGTACCCCGGAGCCAATGGAAACTTCATCGTGGATGAAGACAGACTCGTCTGCCAGGATGCGCATTGGACGTGGCAAGCCAAAGGGGGTCACCGCACCACGTACAAAACCGGTGGCAGCCAGGACTTCCGCCTCACTCGCCATGGAAATGCGCGATACTCCCAGGGCTGCACGCATACGCTTCCATGAGATTTGCCCTGGTCCGGCTATCAGCACCATGACGAACTGTTCCTCGGCAAGTCGGAAGACGATACTGCGAATGATCTGCCCGGGAGTCTGCCCACGCTGGCGGGCAGCTTCTTCGAGAGATTCGGGCGGATGGGAATGCTCAAAGAGTTTGTAAGGTACCCCCATAAGCTCCAGAGCTTGAGCAGCCGGGATTTTCTTCTCCATGAAAGAACTATATCACATTAAATTTAGGGCAGGCAATGCCTCCGTTAAGGCATCCCCAATAACTGCCGGGAACAGGATATATGCATACGCCAAGAGTGATTAATCAAGGGTAAACGTTTTGCCTGGCACTGTTTCAATTCTTTGCTGCCTGGAACACCTCAAATGCGAGCCCTCTGGAGGATCTTTCAATTTCTAACATTAATTTTGATAATTATTGGATATAATTAGTCTGATATTATAATATTCATTGGCACCCACTTAGGGAGTTGGAATGGACAAGCAAAAATATCTTGATTTGTATTACCAGATGGTGCTCATCCGCCGCCTGGAAGAACGCGGGGCCGAGTTGTACCAGGCCGGGAAAATTGGCGGGTTCATGCACCTGTATATCGGACAGGAAGCCGTCAGCACCGGGCTGATCGCCGCCCGCCAGCCGCAGGACCGGGTCATCACTGCCTACCGTGACCACGGCGTGGCCATCAACTGTGGGATTTCGGCCAACCAGGTCATGGCGGAACTGCTCGGCAAAGCCACCGGCATTTCGAAGGGCCGCGGCGGATCCATGCACATGGCGGATGTGACGAAGAACTTCTGGGGCGGACATGCCATTGTCGGCGCCCACCTGCCGCTTGCAGCGGGCCTGGCCCTGGGTGACAAGTATGCCGGCCGGGATGGCGTGACCATCTGCATGTTCGGTGAAGGCGCCACCAATATCGGCTTTTTCCACGAAGCATTGAACCTGTCCAAGGTCTGGACGCTGCCTGTGCTGTGGGTGTGTGAGAACAATATGTACGGCATGGGGACGGCGGTCGGGCGTGCCTCGGCGGTCTCCGAGATCCAGCAGAAGGCCGAAGGTTATGGCATGGCGCATGCCCGCGTGGATGGCATGGATGTGATGGCGGTCTACGAGGCGGCCAAAAAGGCCATCGAAGCTGTCCGCAGCGGCTCCGGACCGAGCATGCTGGAGATCATGACCTACCGCTTCCGCGGCCACTCGATGGGTGACCCGGAACGCTACCGCAAACAGGAAGAAGTCAAAAAGTGGGAAGAGCAGGACCCGATCGGTGTTTTCCATGCCTATCTGATCGCCAATAAAAAGGCCACCGCCAAAGCACTCGATGAGATCGATGAGCGTGCCATGGCGGATGTTCAGAAAGCGGTTGAGTTTGCCGAAGCCAGCCCGGAACCGGCGCTCGAAACCCTCTTCGACGATATCTATGCGGAGGAGGTGTAACATGGCCCGCATCACGATGCGCGAAGCCATCTCCCAGGCCATGTGGGAGGAAATGGAACGGGATCCGAATGTCTTCATCCTGGGCGAGGAAGTGGGTGTGTGGGGCGGTTCCTATGCCGTGACCAAGGGTTTTTATGATCATTTCGGCGGAGAACGCGTGCGCGATACCCCGATCGCCGAGTCGGCCATTATCGGTGCGGCCATCGGTTCGGCCATGACCGGGCTGCGTCCCATCGCCGAGTTGATGACCATCAACTTTGCCTTTGCGGCCATGGATCATATTGTCAACGAGGCCGCCAAGCTGCATTACATGTTCGGTGGACAGTTCATGCTCCCGCTGGTCATCCGGGCGGTCACCGGGGGCGGGCGCCAGTTGGGCGCCACCCATTCGCAGACCCCGGATGCGGTCTTTGCCCATTTCCCCGGGCTGAAGGTGGTTTCGCCGGGCACGCCGGAGGATGCCAAGGGTCTTCTGAAGGCCGCCATCCGATCCAATGACCCGGTCCTGTTCCTCGAACATGCCACCCTGTACCAGGTGCGCGGCGAAGTCCCGGATGGCGATTATGTCATCCCGATCGGCAAATCGAAAGTCCAGCGCCCCGGCAAGGATGTCACCATTGTCACGTATTCCAAAGGCCTGGAAATTTCGATGAAGGCCGCCGATGAACTTGCCAAGGAAGGCATTGAGGCCGAGATCGTCGACCTGCGCTCGCTTGCGTCCGCTCGATATGGATCCGGTGATCGAGTCGTTCAAAAAAACCAACCGGGCTGTGATCGTTGAGGAAGGCTGGAAATCCTTTGGAGTGGGTGCGGAAATCTCCAGCCGCATCTACGAGCAGGCCTTTGATTTTGTGGATGCCCCGGTGCGGCGTGTGGCCCAGAAGGAAGTGCCGCTGCCCTATAACCGTACGCTCGAGCAATCTGCCCTGCCGCAGGTGGCGGATGTGATCGCGGCGGTCAAGGAGGTGCTGTAATGGCTGAAACCATCAACATGCCCAAGCTGGGCTTCGACATGGCCGAGGGTACCCTGGTCCGCTGGGTTAAAAAGGTCGGCGAGACGGTCAACAAGGGCGACGTGCTGGCCGAGATCGAAACCGACAAGGCCACCGTGGAAGTCGAGAGCTCTGCCAGTGGGGTGGTGCGCAAGCTGCTGGTGGACGAAGGCGCGGTGGTGCCGGTCAACTCTCCGATTGCGGTGGTTGGGACGGCCGATGAAGAAATTGGAGGAGGTTGCTCCGCAGGCCAGTCAGAACGTCAGCAGGTCGAAAGTCGGACCATGCCGGTTCAGGAACAAAGCACCGGCCATCCCATGCTGCAGTGTCATTTCTACTCCTGTCAGGCAGGCCCTGTGAAGGCCTCGCCCTTGGCGAAGAAAATTGCCCATGACCGCAGCATTGACCTGAGCCAGGTGCGCGGCAGCGGTCCCGGAGGACGGATCGTCCGGCGGGATATCGAAGCTGCCCTGGCGAGTCAGGGGTCACCAGTCGCTGGTCGAATCGTCACCAGTCCTTTGCCCTCAGACCATCCAACCCTGGGACTGTCTGACCAGACTTTGCCGTTGAGCAAATTACGCCAGCCATTGCCCGCCGGATGGCGGAATTCCAAAACCAGCATCCCGCATTTCTACGTGACGCACGAATACAAAGTGGATGCACTGCTCGATCTGCGCCGGCAGTTGAATAGCCATTCAGCCGGAGAATGAGAAGGTTTCGGTGAACGATTTCATTGTCAAAGCCGTGGCGCTGACCCTGCGCCAGTTCCCCAACCTGAACGCCTCGTTGAACGGCAATTCAGTCCTCCGGCATGGCGCCATCAATATTGGCATCGCTGTTTCGGTTGAGGGCGGCCTGCTGACCATCGTCTGCCGGGAGGCTGACCAGAAGCCGCTGCGCCAGATTTCCGCGGAAGTCAAGGCGATGGCAGCTCACGTGCGCGAGGGCAAGGTCCGGCCGGAGGAGATCGAAGGCTCGACTTTTTCCATTTCCAATATGGGTATGTATCGATGTGGAGAATTTTGCCGCCATCATCAACCCGCCTGAAGCGGCCATCCTGGCGGTCGGTTCGGCGCGCGAAGTGCCGGTGGTGGAGAATGGGGCCGTCAAGCCTGGCTGGCGGATGAAAGCCACCATTTCGGTGGATCACCGCGTCAGCGATGGAGTGGAGGCCGCCAAATTCATGCAGGCGCTGGCGGTGTACCTGGAAGAGCCGTTGAGATTGCTGTTGTAAAATCATTCGCAATATTATTGGTAACGGTATTTGTAAAAAGGAAAGGGCTGTCCAGTTCATCTTGGACAGCCCTTTCTTTCACTGGTTCCCGTCAAACAATTGAATAATCAAAGACCCTTGACCAGCAGGCCGAGGACGAGCAGGACAAATGCAACAAAAACGAACCAGAAATGCGTATTGCCGAAACCCAGGAATCCGGAATCACTGCGATCCAGTGTTAGCCTTTGGAGCACCAAACTCCAGATGTACATCCAGAATGACTCAATGCAGATATGTTAGAGGGAGTATGTTTCGGGGATTAATCTCACTTTAAATTCTAATTTGATACGATAAGACGAGTATGCTTGACGGGAACAGTGCCATATGTTACACAGGCAATAACACCTTCCAATTATCCGATTTGATACGGCTTTGATGCTTCAATCTTCCATCCAGGTTTTTAAAATTGCCCGCACCGACCGGCTCATTTCCTTTGAGAAATCGGCGTTGAATTTCCGATTGTAAATGAGCTGACCCACGTTGCGAGCGCCTGCCAGCTCTTCCCGCCCATGGAAGGCCTGCTCATGGGTTTCGCGGAACATTTCGTCAAATTCCTCCCCACTGAGACGCCGGTACTGGTTCTCGAAGAGGATGAATTTCTCCTGGAAACGTGTTGGTCTGCGCCCGTTCCATTTGCTGGCGGGTGGGATAACCAAAGCACACCAGGCAGATCGGGAAGACATATTTCGGCAGGTTGAACAGGTCACGATGGACCTCGTAGTTTTCCATGATGTCGCCGATATAGCAGGAACCCAGGCCGAGGCTCTCGGCCGCGATGACGGCTGTCTGCGCTGCGATCAGTGCATCGCAGCAGGCCAGGAACAGGTCGCCTTCCTCCGGCTTGCGCATGGTCGTTTTTTGCTGTTCACAGAGTTGATCCACACCAGATGCAATGAAGTAATCGAACCAGCGCTGGTAATCGGCCAGGAAGAGCCAGACCAGCGGGGCACGCGCAATGAAAGGCTGGTTGTCACAGCTCACTGACCAATTCATCCTTGATGTGCGGGTCTGTCACCTCGACGATGGAATACAACATCAGATTCCCGGCGGTCGGAGCCCGTAACGTGGCATGCAATAATTCCTCCCGTACTTCCGGCTCGATTTCCTTCTTCTCATATGCGCGCATGGATTTCCGCTTGAGGATGGTTTCGATCACCAGATTCATCTCAATTTACCTCCTGGAATATCAAACTTATGTTGTTGCGAGGAGCCGTTCTTCCCTGCCTGCGCCAGCCCTGCACCGACCGCACGTGCAGGACAGTGTACCGCAGATACAGGTGCATCGACCGCACGTGCAGGACGGTGTGCTGCCCCGTCCTGGCCCGGACGGGACACGGCAGGCACAGGTGCACCGGACGCAAGGCGTTGTGGCGACAAGGCAAGCCTCTCGCATGTATTTATAATCCGATCAATTGACGATAGATTTCCTGTGAAAGGGCAGCCACCAGGTAGGGCGCTTCCTTTGTTGGAGACAGTCCACTTGTCATGATCACCAAAACAAAGGGTGCATGCTGAGGCGGATAAACGATGGCAGCATCGTGGTAGAGCTTGTCATCCCAGCCGTTCTTATGGGCCACATTGACACCAACCGGCAGGTATGCAGGAATCCCTTCGTTAAAGTGCTGCTGCTGCAAAATGGCGATCATTTCATCCGACGCTGCCGGACTGACCACGCTGCGCTTTGCCAGGCGGACCAGAACATGCATCAGACTGCGTGCAGTGGCGGAGTTGTTCAAGCCCCGCGCATAAGCTTTGTGGTCTTCCACCCCCCGTTGAATGATCAGATTTTTCGTTCCCAGCTCCTGCATGAAGTGGGTTACATTTTCTGCGCCGACCTTTTCGGTCAGCAGGTTGGTCGCCAGGTTGCTGCTGGTTACGATCATCAGCCTGGTCAGTTCACGCAGGGAAATGCTTTCCCCGATCTGCCGGTACAGGTCTGATTCCGAATCGTCGGCCGGTGATAATGTAAATTCACTCTGGTCGGCAATGCTGGTGAAGGTATTTTTGATTTCCAGCAGGTCATCCAGGGAGAAGACGCCTAGCGCGGCCTGGTGGAAGACTTCCATCATCACGCCCACTTTGAATGTACTGGCAGGATGGAAGGCTACATCCGGATGGGCGAGGAGTTGGAAGCCGCTTGCCAGGTCGAAGAGGGCCAGACTAACCCGGACATGGCTGCCAACATCGAGCAAACGCTTTAACTTATTTTCTTTTTCGGGCGCCATCCTTCGGTCTCCTTCCGTAACCGGAGTGTGGAAGAGTAATCCTTGTGGAACACCTGCCATTCTACTTGGCCAGTGTGATCGCCCCAAAGGTGGTTGGGTCAGCGTACGTGCGTGTCGGGGATGTAGACAGCATGGCCTTCTGACCCAGGCTCGGGTCGTCAGCGTCGCTCAAGCTGACATTCATCCCGAAAATGGCTTTCTCAGCCAGGCTGATCCCCTTGAGCAGGTCCCTGGGGAAGAATATTTCCAGGATGTACCCATCCGGCGTCTGGACCTGGGCCTGCTGCACTTTCAGCGTTCCGGCTGCGTCCGGCCCGTTGAACCAGGCATAGGCCAGCGGGGCAACTGCGGCAAAGTCGCCGGCCGAGACCCCGATCTGGTAATCGTCGCTGTTCATGCTTTTTCTATCACGGTCTTTCTCGAGCTGCGTGTCGAATTGCCATTCCACATAGTCGCCGTGCCACAGGTTTTCATCCGCAGACTTCTGGACATGCACATCATCCACAACCTTGACAGCGAAGTACAACCCATCCGCCGTCCAGCCAGCCCAGACCTGGCCCGATAGATCCTTCGAACCGGCCCAACTGTTGGATGAAAGTTTATATGCCAACTGTGACTTGTCGTTCAGCGTGAAGGTTGGATCGCCGGTCCAGTCGTCCAGGCTGCCATCCACCTTGATCCCGCTGACCGAATGGATCTGCGCTGAGAATGGCCGCGGGATGATGACGGCATTCGGGTCGCGCGTCGGGGCGGTGTGAGGCGTCCCACCTTTTTGGAAGCCCGCCTGGATCGCATCCAGCATATCGCCGTTGCCCTGGCTTAATTCCCAGACCATGATGCCCCCCAGATGCTTGTCTTTGGCGTAACCGGCCTTCAAGGCGATTGATTGAGGATCGTCATAACTGACGAATACGGCGGAATTGATATTGTATAAATATGGCACCTGTGATTCGTCGTTCCACATGCGTTTGTACTCAGGCAGGTAATCAACCAGGATGTCCGTGTACTTAAGAGAATATCCATCTTTGGGATAAACGCTTGGCTGGTATAACCCATCGCTGGTATAGCCGACGCCCACCCAGGCGTAGCCGTAGAATGGAACACCCAGAACCAGCTTGTCAGCCGGAATACCGGCATCCAGGTAATCCTGCACGACCGCGTCCACATTCAAGGAGGAGTCGCCCGGGTCATTCGCATCCTGATAAAGCGGGGCATTGAAATTGGTCACGGTGTCCCATGTGCCATGCAGGTCATAGGTCATCAGGTTGATCCAGTCGAGGTATTGGGCGATCTGGTCGCGTTCATAGCGCGCGTCCATACCCGGCCCCCCTCCGGCGGCAATGGTCAGAAGATAGTGCGTTTTATTTGCAGATCCCAGCTCATCAAGTTGACGCCGCAGTTCCGCCAGCAATAGCGTGAAATTATGCTTATCTTCCGGGCGTCCCTTGGTGAGGCCGCCGCTGACCGGGGATTCCCAGTCGATATCGATGCCATCGAAAACGCCCTTGTACGTTTTGAGATACAGATCGATACATGACTTCACGAATTTTCGCCGGGACTCATCCGTCAAGGCGGCATTGGAGAAATTCCCAGACCAGGAGTATCCGCCCACTGAAATGAACACCTTGAGATAAGGATACTTGGCCTTCAGCTCCAGAAGCTGGTTGAAGTTGCCATGGAAATGGAAAGTCTTTGGATCGATTGAATCAGCGATACCGCTGACGCTTTCAGCCGCTGTATACAAGCGCTCCACATCGGCAGCCGGGTCGCCATACTTACATTCCCCATTCTCGGAGACATTGGAAAAGGCATAATTGATATGGGTGATCTTGCTGGCTAAAATATCGGAGACAAAATATCCTTCGCCCGGAGCCCACTCTGCAAAGTAACCCACCACCTTTTTATCCGTTGAGAGGCCGGACGGAAATGTTGCCAGGGGTGCCGGGCCGCAACTGCTCAGTATAAAACTGAATACCACTGCAAAATAGAAAAGGCCTTTTTTAACCATTTAAATTCCTTTCAAAAAGGGTGGCAGGATATCCACTCCCGCGGATTGACTGATTTCAAAGCATGGATGGGTGTAGTATATCTTGCAGGCGTCCTTTTTTCAACGCGAATAACCGAGCGGGCGCACGCGCCGCAGATGGGCTATTTGCATGCATAAACCCATGGAAATCCCTAGCGCAATGCCCGCCCCCCATTAACATCCACTGTCGCGCCGGTCATGAAACTATTCGCGGGGCTGGCGACGAAAACGATGCAGCGTGCAATCTCCTCGGGGGTGGCGTAGCGTTGCAGGAGCAGCTTGTTTTTGGCATAATCACGGTCGAGCGCGTTAATGGTATCCAGGCCCATCGGGGTCCTGGTAATGCCAGGAGTGACACAATTGACACGGATGCGGGGCGCCAGAGCGCGCGCCGCGCTCTTGGTCAGGTTGACCAGACCGGCTTTGGCGGCGGCGTAGTGTGCCTGGTGCGAAACGCCTGTTTGCGACGAGACGCTCGAAACCATCACCACCGCAGCCCCAGTCTGCAGCAAAGGCGTCAGCGCCTGCAAGGTGTAGAACGCTCCATTCAGGTTGACCGCGATGACCCGGTTCCATTCATCCGGAGTGATATCTTCGAATTCCGTGTGCAGACTCAGCCCGGCACATAGGACCAGCGCATCCAACCCCTGGATTTCGGTTGGAAGCTGGCGGACTGCCTCGCTCACGCTGCCCGGATCGCTGATATCCATCGGGCACAACCAGGTCAGCCGTCCGTTCGCCCTGATCTTTTGGGCGGTTGCTTGCGCGCCGTCTGTATTCCTTCCGAACGAAACAACCACATCTGCACCTTCGGCGGAGAAGATCTCCGCCGCGGCTGCGCCGATGCCGCTGGATGCGCCGGTAACGAATACGGTTTTATTTTGCAGGCCAAGGTCCATAGTACGGCATCCAGCCGAAAAAAAGCAAGCCACAGATGAAGGGGATGAAAGTTTGGATGGTGGGGCAGGCCGACTCAAGCCGTCCTGCGATGACGGGGTCAATAAGCATGCCTGACTTATTATAGAGCCCAACGCTCCGGCGTCAAGCATGTGGGGTTTCTTCATTTTTCTACGAAAAACGCAGCCTGTTCACGACCTTAAGGAGCAGACGACTGGCGTCAAGGCAGAAAAGGAACCAGGTGCAGGAGGAATCGTTTGCAGGCGTTGCGGGGATGGGGAAGGATGGTTTATACTGACAAAGTCGATCGGGGCGCGGCCTTGCGCCAGCGGCCAATCAACTAATCTTGAATGGAGGGTTCTCATGCCGGGATATTTCGCAGCACTGACATTTATAGTGTTGATCGGAATGGTTGTGACGAGGGTGCGGTTAATGAAAAGAAAGGGGATCGAAGCGATGAATTTCGGTAAAATAGACAAGACGGATTTCCTGATCCCGCCGTTCGCCCTTTTCTATTTCTATCTCGTGTTTGCCCACGCATTCCATTTTTCCAGCGTAAGCTCGCAAGAATTTTTCCAGTCCGGGGGGATCGCCTGGACCGGGGTGCTTTTCTGCCTGGCGGGGGCAGGGCTGCTGTTGTGGAGCCTGGTTTCCTTTGGGAGAAGCTTTCGGGTTGGCATTGATGCAGAGCATCCAGACAGCCTGGTCACTTCCGGGGTTTTTGCTTACAGCCGCAATCCCATTTATGTGGCCTTTGGCCTGGTGCTGCTTGGCCAATTCCTGGTATTCCCGAACTGGATCCTGTTGATCTACCTGGTTGCGGCCATCTGGCTGTTCAACAGGCAGATATTGCGCGAGGAAGACTATTTGAAGAAGCATTACGGCAGGGAATACGAGGAGTATTGCAGCCGGGTAAGAAGGTATTTCTGAGCAGTATGTCGTTTGATAAGGTTACATTTCCGCTGGACGGCCAAAAGCTCTTACCCCCAAGGTCACGAAGGACCACCAAGGAAAGAGAAAAGCATTTTCTCTGTTCGGGCGGAGAGCCTTGCCTCACTTTTCCATCTCTTCTTTGACCGGCTTCAGACGGATGACCGGGATGACCCGGTCGGTTCTTTTCTGGTAAGCGGCGTAACCCGGCGATAGCGCCACGATGCGCTGGAAGGTTTCATCCCTCTCAGCGCCTTTCAGTGATTCGGGCCGGACGTGCCACGTACGCGGCCCGATGCGGATCCAGACCTTAGCGGGGTTGCGGGCCATATTGAAGTACCAATCCGGATGCTGGCGGGAGCCGCCCCAGGAGGCCACGATCAACCAGGCTTCACCTGTTGTTCCTGGCCCGGCAGGGAACCAGGACAACTGGTGGGTGTGTTTCCGGCCGGTGCGGGCGCCAACCGTGGTCAGGTCCAGCAGGCGGGAGCCGCGCAGGCGCGCAGCCAAGGAAAACAGCTTCCAGAATAACCAGCCGAGTGGTCGCGGAAATCTTGGCATGCGGGCGCCATAGGTCCCTTTGGGGGTCAATTCAACGGTCATCGTAAGCTCTTTCATTCATCTTTGCGCGTTTTCTTTGAGGTTGCCCGTCCCCGCCCGGCCATCTCCGGGCGCGGCTGGAGGACGGCCAGGTCACTGCTCCAGGGAGCCGGCGGCGCCATGGTCAGGGTGCATAAAGCCAGTAACGGTACATCATAATTGACGCGCCAGCCGGCAAAATCGACCCAGGCTTTTTCGCGATCGGGTTTGAGCGGCACATGTGCGGCCGCCAGGGCATCCAGAGCTGCTTTGAATTCGATCTGGCTTATGCTGATGTGTTCCTGAGGAAAATGGGGGTCAGCCGGGTAAGGGATGGTGTAATAATCACAGATGCGCCGGAGGGCGAGATAACCAGCGCGGATGCTCAATTGGGCCGAAGCCGAGATCGGAATATCCACCGCTGCCAGTGTCAGCGCGGCGCCATCCAACACCGCCCCGGCCGCCACCACCCAGGAGTTCTGCGGGCGTGGCGAACGGAAGAAGACCAGTGCCGGAAGAACGCTGTGGGTCTCCTCCACATCCGCAAACCAGGCTTCCCAGACCGGCCAGTAATCATTGAGCGCTTCCAGCCCGTGGATGCGGTAGAAACGCTGAATCATACCAACCGCCGTGGGTGGGTTACCGGCGCGCACTTCCAGCAGGTTGACCGCCTGCTCGCGCCGTGAAAAAGCGGAATACATGGTTGGCAGGTAGGCGATCAGCAGGGCCACCAGAACCAGGCCGAGCGTCGCTTCAGAAAAAACCAGTACATTTACCCAAAAAGTTTCGGAGGCAATCGATCCAAGCGTCAGCAGGGAGCTGCCGCTCAGGTGAAAATCCGCCTGCCAGCCGGGAACCCCCAGCGCCCAGTACATGGCGGAGTAGCCCAGCACGATCAGGGTGTACCAGGTTGGCACCAACAGCATCAGCCCGACCGGGGCGTAATACGCCATGATGGCGTCACGCTGTTCATAACTGCGGGTGAAACGCAGGAATACATTGAACACACGCCGTAACGATTTAAAAACGATGCGGTTAAGGCGGCTGCGTGCAGACCGAGGCAGGACAAAAGTGGAGAGCGCCGAGAAAAAGGTGCCGATGGCCAGGGCCAGGCCGAGTAGAAAGACGAGCACTTGAAATAAGGCATGAAAAGACATTCGGCGATTTTACCATGCCGGATTTCATCAGGGGTAAAACGTAGTGGGTTGGGAAATACGGGAATGATCATTAAATCCTGCCATTCACTCATCCAATACGCTGGATGAATGAATGGCAGATGTTTGGATAATCCTTATAATATGCCAGAACCAAGCCTGCGGATGGTCTGGTTGTTTCATTACTGGGATGCGGAAACAGTATTTTCTGATATATGTATATTATGAAAGTCCAGCAACCATCCTATTTGAAAATTATAGGCAAATACTGGAATAGACCTTTGGTGAAGGACCAACCGTTGCTGGTAACAATGATAATACCACCGTGGTCGCGCGCTTCCACCTCCCAATAGTAGATACTGTTGGAGTAAGTATGCTGAACACCCGCGGTGGGTGTGCCAACGTAGGGGGTGAAGGACACATAGTCGGCATTGACATAGTCATAGAGCGGGCTGAGACTGGGATCCTTGCTGACCTTGAGACGGTAGTAAGCCGCCCCCACCACCCGGGTCCACTGGAAGGTCGGGTCTGTGGTCAACCTGGCCCGATCGGCCGGAGCAATCAGCGTCAGACTCATCTGCTTGGTGAAAGCTGCGCGCCAGGCTGGTAGCGATGACAATACCGCCGTGGTCGCGCGCTTCCACCTCCCAATAGTAGGTGCCGTTGGGGTAGACATCTTGTATGCCGGCGGTGGGGGTGCCAAGGTAGGGGGTGAAGGAGACATAGTCGGCAGTGACATAGTCATAGAGCGGGCTGAGGCTGGGGTCCCTGCTGACCTTCAGACGATAGTAAGCCGCCCCGACCACCCGGGTCCACTGGAAGGTCGGGTCTGTGGTCAACGTGGCTCCATCGGCAGGAGCAATCAGCGGCAGGGTCATCTGCTTGGTGAAACTGCGCGCCGGACTGGTGGCGATGACAATACCGCCGTGGTCGCGCGCTTCCACCTCCCAGTAGTAGGTGCCGTTGGGGTAAGCATCCTGTATGCCGGCGGTGGGGGTGCCAAGGTAGGGGGTGAAGGAGATGTAGTCGGCGGTGACATAGTCATAGAGCGGGCTGAGACTGGGGTCCCTGCTGACCTTCAGGCGATAGTAAGCCGCCCCGACCACCCGGGTCCACTGGAAGGTTGGGTCTGTGGTCAACGTGGCTCCATCGGCAGGAGCAATCAGCGGCAGGGTCATCTGCTTGGTGAAGCTGCCTCCCAAACTGGTGGCGATGACACGTGCCGCTGCCGTTGCGCGCTTCCACCTTCCAGTAGTAGGTGCCGTTGGGGTAAGCATCCTGTATGCCAGCGGTGGGGGTGCCAATGTAGGGGGTGAAGGAGGCATAGTCGGTGATGACAGAGTCATAGACCGGACTGTAGGTGTTGGACTTGCTGACGATCAGGTGATAATCAGCCGCTCCAACCACACGCGTCCAACTGAAGTTGGGGTCGGTGAAGATCGTTTGCCGCATACGTCGGTGTCAGCAACAGCGGCGAGGGGTCGGTTGCCGCCGGGGGCGCGATTCAGGGTGAATGTTCGGGCCGTGCTGGGCGTGCCGACATGATCCTGGGCGTCCACCCCGCTCACCCGCCAGTAGAAGGTGGTGTTGGTAATAGCCGATGTGGGGGTGATGCGGGTGTTGTAGGTGGTGTAGACGTGGTCTACTGGGTTGAAGTTGGAAACAGTGCTCAGTTCGATCTTATAGTAGGCCGCGCCCGCCACCGCCTGCCATTCCAGGACCGGCTCGATGATGGTAGCTGCCGTTGGCGGGACTGAGCAAGGTGGGAGCCGGGATGTTCTTGACAAAGCTCCATCCCGCACTGGGCGTGCCGACATGATCCTGGGCGTCCACCCCACTCACCCGCCAGTAATAGGTGGTGTTGTCGATGGCATTAGAGGGGGTGATGCGGGTATTGTAGGTGGTGTAGACGTGGGCTACAGGGTTAAAGTTGGAGACGGTGCTCAGTTCGACCTTGTAGTAAGCTGCACCTGCGACCGCCTGCCACTCGAGGACCGGCTCGATGATGGTGCTGAGGTTGGCAGGGCTGACCAAGGTGGGGGCCGGGATGTTCTTGGTAAAGCTCCAGCTTGCACTGGGCGCGCCCACATGATCCTGGGCATCCACCCCGCTCACCCGCCAGTAGAAAGTGGTGTTCTCGATAGCAGAAGAGGGGATAATGCGGGTATTATAGGTGGTATAGGTGTGGTCCAATGTGACGAAGGTGGGAACGGTGCTCAGTTCAACCTTGTAGTAGGCCGCGCCCTGCAACCGCCTGCCATTCCAGGACCGGCTCGATGATGGTGCTGAGGTTGGCAGGGCTGAGCAAGGTGGGAGCCGGGATGTTCTTGACAAAGTTCCAGGCCGTACTGGGTGTGCCGACATGATCACCGGCGTCCACACTACTCACCCGCCAGTAGAAGGTTCCGTGCCCAATGGCAGAAGCAGGGGTGATGCGGGTGTTATAGGTGGTGTAGGTGTGGTCCAAAGTGATGAAGGTTGGGGAGGTGCTCAGTTCGACCTTGTAGTAGGCCGCGCCCGCCACCGTCTGCCACTCCAGGACCGGCTCGATGATGGTGCTGCCGTTGGTGGGGCTGAGCAACGCGGGGGCAGGTGGGGCTGCCAGCGCGTGCGAGCCTCCGGAGGCCAGGATGATGGCAAGGGCCACAACAATGATGAAAATACGTAGTAGATTTTTCGTTTTCATATGTACAGCTCTCCTTTTCTTAATGGTCTGAGAAGAAAATGAAGTTGGAGTGAAACCTTCACAACTGCCCGCCCCGAAAGAAACCTCCGGCCTGGTCTTGTCTGGAGGTGGAGTTGATAGACCTCTGCCTGGTACCTACGCAAAGGCCGGTAAATCAAAGGAAACAATCCCAAGCGCTGTATAAACATCGAATGGCTTCTTTGATGAGGGCCGATCATTCTCAGGTCTAATTTACTCCCACAGATGAACCAGGCTCTGCTTTATAAATTGTTTGCGAGCATGTGCAGCGGCCAGCCAAAGAATGACACTCAGCCAGACCAATAAAACAATTACCCGTAAAACACAACCCTTGATACTATTATATAGACGCGAATCTGCGAAAGTCAAGTACCAAAAAAACAGGGAACTTGAATCATGGATCCAATCTGCCTGCGCATTGAATTCAAGGAAAGGTAACGACAGATGGTATTTGACAACTTTAACAGGTAATGTTTCTTATCGCTCCAGCCGCCGACTTCGGCGGCGGGGACGTGCCACTAGTATGATAGGAGACGGGCGTGGTACAGGTAGGTCTGGCCCTACAGAATTCTAACGTCCTTCTTATTGACGCTCGTCAGGCCGCCATGATATGATTATTCTCATCTGTTTAGCACTCTCGAATCGAGAGTGCTAAAAGAATGAAAACATGACTAAAAATGAATGACCTGACCGAACGCCAACGCCTGCTCCTTGACCCTGGTCGTGCGGGACTATATCGAGACCGCCGAACCGGTCGGTTCAAAGCGCCTGGTCGAGCATTACAAGCTCGACCTGTCCTCAGCCACCATCCGCAACGAGATGGCCGCGCTGACCGAGATGGGCTACCTGCGCCAGCCGCATACTTCGGCGGGGCGCGTACCCACCGAGGAAGGCTACCGCTATTTCGTCACCCACGTGGTCTACCAGGCCGACCTGCCCGGTTCGGCGCGCGATACCATCTCGCACCAGTTCTACCAGGCCCGCCAGGATGTGGAGCAATGGATGCCGCTGGCGGCCTCCATCCTGGCGCATCACAGCCGGGCGGCCTCCATCGTCACCGCGCCGCACTCCGAGCGTTCGCACTACAAGCACGTGGAACTGATCGCCACGCAGGGCCGCCAGGTGCTGATGGTGCTGGTCATGACCGGCGGCGAGGTCAGCCAGCAGATCCTGACCCTGGCCGAGCCGGTCAGGCAGGAACACCTGTCCGCGGCAGCCGACCGTCTGAACCAGGTCTGCCTGGGCAAGACAACCGAGGAAATTGCCGCCCTGCCAGCCGCGTACCGAAAGCCTTGAGAAGGATATCCTGACGCTCGTCCTGCAGGACATGAACCGCGGCGAGCAGCGTGTATCCGGTGAGATCTTCCTGGACGGCCTGACCAACGTTCTGTCTGAACCGGAGTTCCTCGAATCCGATGATGCCCGGCGGGCAGTGCGCCTGTTCGAGGAGCGCTCGCTCCTGCAGGATCTGCTGGCCCGCACCACCAACAATGCCACCGTGGGAGGCGTGCAGGTGCTGATCGGCGGCGAGGGCAAATGGGAAGATCTCAAGCAGTGCTCGGTGGTCCTGGCGCGCTACGGCATCCCCGGGCTTGTCACCGGCACGCTGGGCGTCTTTGGTCCGATGCGCATGCCGTATGCCCGCACCATCCCGACTGTCCGTTTTATGGCCGACTTGTTGAGCGGCCTGGTATCTGAAACAATGGTAGGAGAAGAAAATGAGCAGTAAGAAAGTACACCAACCCGAAGCCGGGACTGAAAAACCGCCTGAAGAACCATCCGGAGCAAGCTGCGGGTTCCGCCACTGACGCCGTCACAGAACTTGACCATCGCCCTGGCCGAACTCCAAAAACAATTGGCTGAGGCCCAAGCCCAGGCGGCCGAATACAAGGACGGCTGGCAGCGCTCCGTGGCTGATTTCCAGAATTACCGGCGGCGGGTCGAAGCCGAGAAAGCCGAGACCTACCAGATGGCAGTCGGCAGCATCATCAAGCGCTACCTGCCTGTCCTGGATGATATGGAACGGGCGATGGATTCGCGTCCGGCGGACCTGGCCTGGGCGAATGGGATCGAATTGATCTGCCGGAAATTGCAGTCCATCCTGGAAGCGGAAGGTCTCAAGCGGATCGAGGCCGAGGGACAGAAGTTCGACCCGAACTTCCACGAAGCCATTTCGCAGGAACCGGCCGAGGGTGTGGAGAGCGGAACGGTGCTGGGCGTGATCCGGAATGGGTACATGCTGGGGGAGCGCGTTATTCGCCCGGCGATGGTAAGGGTGGCGCAATAGACTTGTAGGCGCGACAGTGTCGATAACGTTCAGACATCGTGCATGACCTGCGGCCACGGAAATCATCATTTTAGGAGAAATCATTGCATGTCAAAAATCATTGGAATCGACCTGGGGACAACCAACTCCGTCGGCGCGGTCATGCAGGGAGCCGAACCGGTCGTCATCCCGTCCTCGGAAGGGGAGCGGCTGGTGCCATCGGTGGTGGCGATCAACAAGAACCACGAGCGCCTGGTGGGACGGGTGGCCCGCAACCAGGGCATCGTCAATTCCCAGAACACCATTTTTTCCATCAAGCGCTTCATGGGCCGCAAGTACGAGGACCCGGAAGTGCAGCGAACCCTGCCGCGCATCCCGTACACGGTCCTGCCGGCCGAGAACGGTGATGTGCGCGTAAAGATGGATGACAAGGAATATTCCCCGCCGGAAGTCTCGGCCATGATCCTGGCCAAGATCAAGCGGGATGCCGAAGCCTATCTGGGCGAAACGGTGACGCAGGCCGTCATCACGGTCCCGGCCTATTTCAACGATGCCCAGCGCAACGCCACCAAGGATGCCGGGAAGATCGCCGGCCTGGATGTGCTGCGTATCATCAACGAACCGACCGCCTCCTCGCTGGCCTACGGCCTGGACAAGAAGACCAACGAGATCATCGCCGTCTATGACCTGGGCGGCGGCACATTCGATATTTCCATCCTGGATGTGGGCGAAGGCGTCTTCCAGGTGCGTTCCACCAATGGGAATACCTTCCTGGGCGGTGATGACTTCGACCAGCGCATCATGGATTACTTTATCCAGGAATTCAAGAAGGAAAACGGCATCGACCTGCGGCAGGACCGCCAGGCCCTGCAGCGCCTGCGCGAGGCGGCCGAGAAAGCCAAGATCGAACTCTCGACCATGCTGCAGACCGAGATCAACCTGCCCTATCTGACCGCGGATGCCTCCGGCCCGAAGCACCTGGTCATGACCATGACGCGCTCCAAGCTGGAGCAGCTCACGGCCGACCTGGTGGAGGGCACGCTTGCCCCGCTCAAACAGGCCCTGGCAGATGCGGGCTTGAAACCTGCGGATATCAACGAAATTGTCATGGTGGGCGGCATGACCCGCATGCCGGCTGTGCAGGAAGCCGTCCGCAATTTCTTCGGCAAGGAACCCCACAAGGGTGTCAATCCCGATGAAGTGGTGGCGGTCGGCGCGGCCATTCAGGCGGGTGTGCTGGGCGGCGATGTGAAGGATATCCTCCTGCTGGACGTGACCCCGCTGACCCTCTCCATCGAAACCCTGGGCGGCGTGGCCACGCCGCAGATCGAGCGCAATACCACCATCCCGACCCGCAAGAGCCAGGTCTTCTCGACCGCCTCCGACAGCCAGACGCAGGTCGAGATCCACATTCTGCAGGGCGAGCGCCCGATGGCGGTGGATAACAAGTCGCTGGGCAAGTTCATCCTGGACGGCATCCCGCCGGCGCCGCGCGGCATTCCGCAGATCGAAGTGACCTTCGATATCGATGCCAACGGCATCCTGAAAGTCACTGCAGCGGACAAGGCTTCAGGCCGTTCCCAGCATATCACCATTACGGCTTCATCCGGGTTGGCGAAGGAAGAAGTGGAAAAGATGCGCCAGGAAGCCGAAGCGCATGCCGCTGAGGACAAAAAACGGCGTGATCTGATCGAGGCCAGGAATACTGCCGATAATTCCGTTTATGGGGCCGAGAAAGTTCTGAACGAACTGGGCGAAAAGGTCCCGGCGGAGCTCAAGGCGGAGGTCCAGGCAGCCGTGGAAGAAGTCAAGAAACTGAAAGACAGCGAGGATGAGCCGGCCATCCGTAAAGCGGTGGATGCCCTCAGCCAGGTGGTCCAGAAGGTCGGCGCAGCTGCCTACCAGCAGCAAGCCCCGCCTGCAGCCGGATGGCGGCGAACCCCAGCGACTCAAGCCGGATGGACCGGAAGTGAAGTGACAGTGAGTCGGATAGTGTGCATAGTCTGATAGTCAGTAGGCGGATAGTCTGATGGACTATTCCGTCTACTGGAACTGGAACTTTATGGCATCAAACCGCGATTTTTACGAAATCCTGGGTATTCCCAAGAATGCCTCCACGGATGATATCAAGTCTGCCTTCCGCAAGCTGGCGCGCCAGTATCATCCCGATGTAAGCAAGGAAGCGGATGCCGAGGAGAAGTTCAAGGAAATCAACGAGGCCTACGGCGTCCTTTCAGACCCGCAGAAACGCGCCCGCTACGACCAGTATGGCCGCGCCGGTCTGGGTGAGATGGGCGGCATGCCCGATTACGCCACCATGGATTTCAACGATATTTTCGAAGAAATCCTGGGCGGCTTCGGTTTTGGATTCGGCGGGGGCGGCAGCCGTTCGCGCCGCCCGCACCGGGGGCGCGACCTGCAGGTGCAGGTGGACCTGACCTTCGAAGAAGCCGTCTTCGGAGTCGAGAAGCCGATCGAAGTGACGCGCAACGAAGCCTGCGGGACCTGTCACGGATCCGGAGCCGAACCCGGCACCAGCCCGCAGCGCTGCAGCACCTGCGGCGGGCGCGGCGAGGTCCGCCAGGTGCGGCAGACCATTTTCGGTTCGATGATGCAATCCGGACCCTGCCCCACCTGCGGCGGGCGCGGCGAGGTCATCTCCACGCCCTGCCACACCTGCCGCGGGCAGGGACAGGAGCGCAAAACGGTCAAGAAGGTTGTCCCGATCCCGGCGGGCGTGGATAATGGCAACCAGATCCGCCTGGCCGGGGAAGGCGAACCGGGGATCAACGGCGGGCCGCAGGGCAACCTGTACCTGCTGGTCAATGTCCAGCCGCACAAGTTCTTCAAACGCCGCGAGAATGATATTCTGCTGAACCTGGATATCAACATTGCCCAGGCCGTTCTCGGCGCTGAGGTCGAAGTTCCCACCGTGAATGGCAAGGAAAAACTGAAAATCCCCGCCGGAACGCAGCCGGGTAAGATCTTCACGCTCAAAGCGCGCGGTGTGCCGTACATCCGCAAGTCCGGACGCGGAGACGAGCTGGTGATCGTCAATGTGGATATCCCGTCCAAGCTGACAAAGGAACAGAAAGAACTCTTCGAGAAACTCTCCGCCACGCTCGGGACGGCGGTCAAACCGAAGGAGAAGGGTTTCATCGACTGGCTGAACGAGGCGCTGGGAGGATGAAGGATGAATCCGCTAATTTGCGCGGATTTTTCGCTAAAAAAGAGCATCAAATGCGTGGTCTTTGATTTCGGGTTTACACTGTGTAAGGACTATTATTTCAATATAACGCCTCCGGATCACCCGGACTGGCATGCTGTCATCCAGAAGCACATTTTTCAGGAACCTTCCATTGTCGATCCGTGGCTGAAGGGGGACTTGACCATCGAGGATATCGCCAGGGTGGTTTCCGGATACATCCCCATGAGTGTCGCATCCATTGTCGCAACGATGGAAAAAGGTTGCATGCAATTGCAATTTAACCAGGCGGTATGGGATTTTGCAGTCGCGCAGAAATCCGCAGGCCGTAAGACTGCCCTGGTGACAGGGAATATGGATGTCTTCAACAAGGTGGTAGTCCCGGCGCACCGGCTGGAAAACCTTTTTGACATCATTCTGAATACCGCCGATTTCCACGAAATCCGCAAGGAATTTCTCTGGCCGATCGCTTTCGAACGACTGGGAGGCGGGATCGGGTACGCCAACAGCCTGTTGATCGAGGACGGAGAAACCGAACCAGCCAAGTTCCGTGAACTGGGCGGTCTGGCATACCAGTATCAAAACGACGATTTGTTTTTGGACTGGCTGGAAGCAGTCCATTGGAGCGAACAGCCGTGAAACGGTTCCTTCTGCGGATCTGGCGGATCCTGCCGCCCTGGATGGAAAGGATTGCATCAGCGATCGTCCGGCCGCGTTTCCATGTTGTCGCCGGCGCGATCATATTGAACGAGCAGGGACAGCTCTTACTTTGCAAGCATACGTATCGCCGCGTGCATCCGTGGGGGCTGCCGGGCGGCGACATCCATTTTCGTGAGGACCCGGCCGAGGCCGTGCGAAGGGAACTTTGGGAGGAGACCGGCTTCTCGATCCAGGATGCCAGACTGCTTCTGGTCGAAGGTTCCAGGCAGGTCCACAAGGTCATTCTGACCTATTTGTGCAGAGGCATCAGCGGAACGTTCATTCCGAATGAAGAAGTATCCATGATCCAATATTTTGATACCGGCAGGCTGCCGGCTTTCTGCGAGGAACAGCAGGCGACCATACGAGAAAGCCCTGGCCATCTTGGAGAATGAGGGAAGATGATCTTATGAACTGGCTCGAAGTTTCAATGACCGTAAATGGCGAACTGGCCGAAGCTGTGGCGGATGTACTGGCGCGCTTTGCGCCCAACGGCGTGACCACCGAGCAAGGCGGTGGACTATGTCAACGACGAGGATGAAGGCACACCGGTCGGTCCGATCACCGTACGGGCCTATCTCCCTGCAGATGAACGGCTGGAGGAGACACGCCAAAAACTCGAAGAAGCGCTTTTCTACCTGGGCATGATCCAACCCCTGCCGGTCCCGGTCTTCACCCCGCTGGCAGACCAGAACTGGATGGAAGCCTGGAAGGAACGCTATCAGCCCATTCCAATTGGGAAGAAACTGATCATCGTCCCGGCCTGGCTGGATTCGCCGGACGCTTGCGCGCCTCTCCATCAAGATCGACCCCGGCATGGCCTTTGGCACCGGCACACACCCTTCCACGCAGCTGTGCCTTGAACTGATCGAAAAGAACTTCGAGCGCCTGCTCAAGCACCGGCCGCCAGGCATTAACCATGATCGACGTCGGTTGTGGATCCGGGATCCTGTCGATCGGCGCACTGAAACTCGGTGCAAGCGTTGCCCTGGGAGTGGATATCGACGAAGCCTCGGTAAAGGCCAGTCGCGAAAACGCGGATGCCAACGCGATCCCCCCTGAGCGTTTTGCCATCGGCCTGGGCTCGGTGACGGAGATACGGGAGGGCAGGTTCCAACTCCGGCAGGCGCCGCTGGTACTGGTGAATATCCTCGCACCGGTGATCATCCGTTTGTTTGGCATGGGTCTGGCGGACCTGGTTGCGCCGGGCGGTGTGCTGATCCTTTCCGGGATCCTGGCAGAGCAGGCCGGGTCGGTCCGGTCGGCTGCGGAGGCGCATGGGATTGATATTTGTCGAGAACCGCCGCATGGGGGATTGGGTGGCCTTATCTTTTGAACGATCGATCCTTTGAACGTTGCAACGTTAAAACGTTATCGTTAACCGTTTTTGTGCTATCATTCAGGCAGCATGAAATCAAGGCGGCGGCTGTTCTCCACCCTCCTGATCAATATATTTGTCTCCGCCCTCGTGACGGGGACGGTTATATTTTTCTATGACCGTGCCCACCGTGCGGACTGCAACACAGTTCCTGCCAATTATTGCCACTGTCCCGGTCTGGCAATGGTGACGTGAATGTGAATATCACCGGCGTCATCGGCGTAGGAAATTTGCAGAATGAACGAATGATCATCCAGAATGATGGCACGCAAGAGACCGGATTGACAGGTTGGTATCTTGCAGATAATAAGGGTCTTGTCTACACTTTTCCACAGTTAACGCTCTTTCCGGGCGCCAGGGTGCAAGTACACACTGCTCCGGGCAAGGATACCCCAACCGACCTATACTGGGGCCTGGCTGCTCCGGTCTGGAGATCCGGTGAACTGGTGGCTCTCTATGATACCCATGCGATTGCACGCGCTTTCTATCGTGTTCCTTAATCCTTGAACCCAAATGGCCAAAAGCTGATATGACCCAAGCTCTCTATAACAAATGGCGCCCCCAGAAATGGGATGAAGTTGTCGGGCAGCAGCACGTTATCCAGACGCTGCGCAATGCGGTCGTCGGCGGGCGGGTGGCGCATGCCTACCTGTTCGCAGGTCCGCGCGGCACCGGCAAGACCACCGCGGCGCGCCTGCTGGCCAAGGCCATCAACTGCCTGGAGCCTGACCTGGCGAAGCGTCCATGCAACGAGTGTGCGCACTGTCTGGCGGTCAACGAAGGCCGCTTCCTCGACCTGATCGAGATCGATGCCGCCTCCAACACTTCCGTTGAGGATGTACGCGATCTGCGTGACAAGATCAATTTCACTCCCAACCAGGGAAAATACAAGGTCTACATCATCGACGAAGTCCATATGCTCTCCACGGCAGCCTTCAACGCCCTGTTGAAAACGCTCGAGGAACCGCCAGCCCATGCCATTTTCATCCTGGCCACCACCGAGATGCACAAGATACCTGCAACCGTGCTTTCACGCTGCCAGCGGCACGAGTTCCGGCGTGTCCCGGTGGACGATATTGTCAGCCAATTGAAGCGCATTGCCGAATCTGAAAAATTAAGCGCCGAACCGGAAGCGCTGACACTGATCGCCCGCCAATCTGCCGGCGGGATGCGGGATGCCATCTCCCTGCTCGACCAGATGGCTTCCACCGGAAAGGAAATCACGCTTGGCCTGACGCAGATCGTGCTTGGGACGGCGACCAACCAGACCGTGATCGCACTGGTCGAGGCGGTGCTGGAACGCAGGCCGGCGGCCGGTATGGACGCCATCCATACCGCCCTCGATTCCGGTACCGACCCGCGCCTGCTGGCCCGCCAGGTGGTGGATTACCTGCGGGCGCTGCTGCTGATCCAGATGGGCAACATTTCCATGGTGGACCTGGCGGCAGATATCCGTGCGCAGGCGGAAAAGCACGCCAGAGCTTTTGCCACGCTGGATGTACTCCGGATGATCAAATCCTTCAATGCGGCTGCCACAGACCTGCGTGGCGGCTGGCAGCCGTCCCTGCCGCTTGAGTTGGCACTGGCCGAAAGCATGGAAATGCCGGCGGTGGTTCCGTCTGTTTCAAGGTCGTCTGGAACAGCTACGCCGCAAGGGCCAGACGCCTCGAAAAGAGCAGTTCCCGGGCCGGAGAAAAAGCCTGCGGAAACGCTCTCTCCAAAGGCGGATGTGCGTGTACAGGTTCCGGAAAAACCTGCCGCCAAAGCGGTAGTTGAGCCTGCGGCGGCCGAGGCAGGGGTTACTTTGGAACAAGTGATGAAAGCCTGGAGGCAAATCCGGGCTTTGATCAAACCGCGAAGCCAACTGCTGGATGGCTTGCTCAATTCCTGCAGGCTGCTCGAAGTTAAAAATGGTGAATTGATAGTTGGATTTCGCGAGTGATGTGCTCCGAAAGAAAATGGACGTACCCGAGCAGATGGAAATTACCCGCAAGGCGATCGCAGAAGTATGCGGGGTTGAACTTTCGATAAAATGCGTGGTCACCAATGCCAAGCAGGCCACTCCGCCGAATGTCAAAGCGGATGGCATGGTAGCCGCAGCCTTGAAACACGGCGGCGAAATTGTAGACACACAGGAGTGAGTATGGCAAAAGGTTTTAATCGTCCGCCCGGTAGCGGCAGTCAAGGTGGCATGATGCAGCAGCTCCAGCGCCTCCAGCAACAGATGGCCGAGGCGCAGGAAAAGTTGGCCCAGGAGACCGTCGAGGCGACGGCTGGCGGCGGCGCGGTGAAAGTGACTATGACCGGGGATCAAAAATGCCAGTCGGTAGAGATCGATCCCGAATTGTTGAAAGAGGCGGATGCGGAAATGCTCCAGGACCTGATCCTGACAGCCGTCAACCTGGCCCTGGATAAGTCGCGAGAACTGCAAGAGCAGACGATGGGACCGCTGGCGGGAGGCTTGCCTTTCTGAGGTTGTAACGTTTCAACGTTAAACGTTTGAACGTCGATCATCGACATTTGACTTACGATGGATTATGCTTCCTGACCCGATCCAAAACCTGATCTTTGCTCTCGAACGCCTGCCGGGGATCGGCCCAAAGACGGCCTCCCGGTTGGCTTTCTTTCTCCTGCGCGCCCCGGAGGAAGTCTCTGGCAGCCTGGCAGAGGCCTTGACGGATATCAAAACCCGCATCGCTTTTTGCGAGGAATGTTTTAATATCACCACTGCCGGCCGGGCACGCTGTGAGATCTGTGAGAGCGCCCAGCGGGATGGCACGATGATCTGTGTGGTGGAAGAACCGCTGGACGTTCTGGCGTTTGAACGAATTGGCGCGTACAAAGGTAAATACCACATATTGCAGGGGGTCCTATCGCCGATCGAGGGCATCGGGCCGGATGATCTAAAGATCAAGCCGTTACTGGAACGGATCCAGCGCGGCGGTGTGCAGGAAGTCATCCTGGCGACCAACCCTTCCATGGAAGGCGAGGCGACGGCGCAATATTTATATCCACGCCTGCAGGCTTTGGGCGTGCGGGTAACTCGCCTGGCACGCGGTTTGCCGGTTGGCGGTGACTTGGAGTATGCCGATCAGAATACTTTGCTGCGAGCCCTGTCGGGGCGGCAGGAAATGGAGTAATTTGCAGGAGCGGTCCAGCGGGCCGCTCCTGATTTTATGCTCATGAAAATAAGCATACTCTCCTATGGGTCACGCGGTGATGTACAGCCTTTCCTGGCACTGGCTGTGGCTCTCCAAAAAGCGGGCCATACACCCATTCTGGCGGCTCCGAGGCGTTTTGCCGATCTTGTGACAGGACGCGGCATCCCTTTTGCTCCCCTGGCGGGCGACCCGGCTGAAATTAGCGCACGGATCAATGATGCCGGGCAAAATCCTCTTGGCATGCTGCGCGCCATTCAGAAGGTTGTTTTCGGGATCGCCGCACAAGTGGCACAACAGGCATGGGAAGCCTGCCAGGGATCGGATTTGATCGTTCATTCGTTCCTTTTTACCACCGGCGCGCATGCCATCGCCAGAAACCTGGGCATTCCGGACATTTCTGCACAAACCTTCCCGGTCTTTGCACCCACGCGGGCATTCCCGAACGTGGCATTTCCGAACGTGCCGCCCGGCTGGATCAGTTACTTCACACATTGGCTGGCGACGCAGATTTTTTGGTACGGTGGGAATAGCGGATACGGCAGCGTACGCAGGAGCCTGCCCGAGGTATTCTCCGGCAAACCCACCTGGCCTTTCCAGCAAACCCCGGATCGGATCCGAACCCCACTGCTGTTTGCCTGGAGCCCGACGGTTATTCCAGTTCCGGCCGAATGGGGCCAGGACATCTACGTAACCGGATACTGGAGCCTCGGCAGCGTATCCGGTTTCCAGCCACCGGCCGGGCTGGAGGATTTCCTGAAGGCAGGCGATCCGCCAGTGTGTGTGTCTTTCGGCAGCATGGTTAATCGCAATGCAGAGCGGACCTACCAGACAGTAATCGAAGCGCTAGCCTTGCGGCATCAGCGGGCTGTCATTCTTTCGGGATGGGGAGGTTGGCAGGGAATAAAAAATTCCGATGATTTTTTTGTGCTGGAGGCGGCGCCTCACGATTGGCTTTTCCCGCGCTGTAAAGTCGTGATCCATCATGGCGGTGCCGGCACGACCGGAGCCGGCCTGCGGGCGGGAATCCCGGCCATCGTCATCCCTTTTGCTGCTGACCAGCCATTTTGGGGCCGACGCGTGGCGATGCTGGGGGCTGGCCCGGCACCCATCCCGATTAGACGACTGACAGCCGTGTCGCTCATTCGAGCACTGGAAGTGGCCGAGTCCGTGCGTATTCAGGAGTGCGCTCAGGCTGTGGGCAGAACGCTCAGGTCAGAGGACGGGCTGGGAAATGCGGTCAGACTGATCGAACAGCATGCGTCCCGGTTTGGAGGAAAAAAGGCCTGATTCTCAACCTTAAAGAATTCAAATTGGTGCTGGAATTGCTTGACAACTTCAGCCAGATGCGTATAATAGGCAAGCACTAAGCACAGTAGTCCCCACGAAGATCTCGTCCGCAAGGACAGATCGTTTACAACAGAGAAAACGTCTCACGTCAGAGAAACACAGCAGCATAAGTTGCAGTCTGACGAGCCGATGTTGAAAGAGAAACATCGGTCGTTTTTATCTCTCTGGGGCTTGACGGGGATCAAGCTCGCGGGTAGAATTCAGCCCGCTTTGTTTTCAGGACCTTAACAACTGAAAAGTGATAGGAAGTAAGCCTGTCGTTCTATCCGTAACTTACACCTCGCAAGAGGTGAAATTTTTTGCGGAGAGTTTGATCCTGGCTCAGGATGAACGCTGGCGGCGTGCTTAATACATGCAAGTCGAACGAAGAGCTTTGTAGCAATACGAGGCTTCTTAGTGGCGAACGGGTGCGTAACGCGTTGGTGACCTGCCCCAAAGTGTGGGATAACAGTTCGAAAGGACTGCTAATACCGCATGTGATCATCGGTTTTAGAATCTGATGATTAAAGCAGTAATGCGCTTTGGGAGGGACCTGCGTCCCATCAGCTAGTTGGTGAGGTAACGGCCCACCAAGGCTACGACGGGTAGGGGACCTGAGAGGGTGGTCCCCCACACTGGCACTGAAACACGGGCCAGACACCTACGGGTGGCAGCAGTAGGGAATATTGGGCAATGGGCGAAAGCCTGACCCAGCAACGCCGCGTGCACGATGAAGGTCTTCGGATCGTAAAGTGCTTTTCTGAGAGATGAGAAAGGACAGTATCTCAGGAATAAGTCTCGGCTAACTACGTGCCAGCAGCCGCGGTAACACGTAGGAGGCAAGCGTTATCCGGATTTACTGGGCGTAAAGCGCGTGCAGGTGGTTCGGTAAGTTGGATGTGAAAGCTCCTGGCTCAACTGGGAGAGGTCGTTCAAAACTACCGGACTTGAGAGCAGTAGAGGGAGGTGGAATTCCCGGTGTAGTGGTGAAATGCGTAGATATCGGGAGGAACACCAGTGGCGAAAGCGGCCTCCTGGACTGTTTCTGACACTCAGACGCGAAAGCTAGGGTAGCAAACGGGATTAGAGACCCCGGTAGTCCTAGCTGTAAACGATGTGAACTTGGCGTCGGCGGGTTCAAAGCCGTCGGTGCCGTAGCCAACGCGATAAGTTCACCGCCTGGGGACTACGGCCGCAAGGTTAAAACTCAAAGGAATTGACGGGTCCCCGCACAAGCAGCGGAGCGTGTGGTTTAATTCGATGTTACACGAAGAACCTTACCCAGGTTTGACATGTTGGTGGTAGGGAAGCGAAAGCAGACCGACCCGCAAGGGAGCCTTCACAGGTGTTGCATGGCTGTCGTCAGCTCGTGTCGTGAGATGTTCGGTTAAGTCCGCCAACGAGCGCAACCCTCGCCGTATGTTACAAGTGTCATACGGGACCGCCGGTATCAAGCCGGAGGAAGGTGGGGATGACGTCAAGTCAGCATGGCCTTTATATCTGGGGCTACACACACGCTACAATGGACGATACAATGGGTCGCTAAGCCGCGAGGTAGAGCCAATCCCTAAAGTCGTCCTCAGTTCAGATCACAGGCTGCAACCCGCCTGTGTGAAGTCGGAGTTGCTAGTAAACGCGCGTCAGCTATAGTGCGTTGAATACGTTCCCGGGGATTGTACACACCGCCCGTCACGTCATGGGAGCTGGCAACACCTGAAGCCTGTAGCCTAACCGCAAGGAGGGCGCAGTCGAGGGTGGGGTCGGTGACTGGGACGAAGTCGTAACAAGGTAGGTGTACCGGAAGGTGCGCCTGGATCACCTCCTTTCTAGATTAACGAGCCAAGGTCCAGCATTCGTGCAGACCTGCGCTCTACTCAAATCTTTCGCCCGCGGTGGGTGAAAGTCGATAAGTAAGCTTCCTATCACTATTCAGTTGTCAAGGCCTGGCCTGAGCGGGCCTGTAGCTCAGATGGTTAGAGCACAGTCCTGATAAGACTGGGGTCACTGGTTCGAGTCCAGTCAGGCCCACCTGATTTAATCAGGAAGTGCTCGGGGATGTAGCTCAGCGGGAGAGCAGCGCCTTTGCAAGGCGAAGGTCGCGGGTTCAAATCCCGCCATCTCCACTGAGCTAGTGTATGAAAGGATGACAAAGAGTTTGAAGTTGGCGATCCTGCAAGGAAATTGGTAGTACAGCTCAGAACGCTTGGGAGTAACACGCGGCCCGGCGATGAGCCGGGTCGCTTTGTCGAAAGAAATATGTTGACAGCCGATCCGTGTGCTTGACAGAAGTGGAGCACACCGATCGCCGGTCAACGGCGAAAATGGCCAGATTTGGCCAAAATAGAACCTTGACAACTGAATAGTTATTGATCTTTTTGATGTAGGCCGAACAGTATTAAATTCTCCGCATCACGTGGAGAAGCTACTAAGAGCTTACGGTGGATGCCTTGGCGCCAAGTGCCGATGAAGGACGTGGGACACTGCGATAAGCTCCGGTTAGCCGTGAACAGGCGATTGACCCGGAGATTTCCGAATGGGGAAACCCACTGCGGCGAACCCGCAGTATTATCGGTTGAATACATAGACCGAATGAAGGCAACCTGGGGAACTGAAACATCTAAGTACCCAGAGGAAAAGAGACCATTTCCCTAGTAGTGGCGAGCGAACGGGAATCAGCCTAAACCGTCCGTGCTTGCACGGACGGGGTTGTAGGGTCCGGCATATGGAAGTTACAAATCAATCTGTTAGCAGAATGGTATGGGAAAGCCAACCAAAGAGGGTAATAGTCCCGTATGTGAAAATGGATTGACTTCCGCTGGATACCTGAGTACTGCCGGGCACGCTAATCCGGCAGGAATCTGGGGAGTCCACTCTCCAAGGCTAAATACACTTGGCGACCGATAGTGAACAAGTACCGTGAGGGAAAGGTGAAAAGTCCCCCTGTTAGGGGAGTGAAATAGAACCTGAAACCGTAAGCTTACAAGCAGTCGAAGGGCTAATGGCGTGTCGGTGCCCTGGGGAAACCCGGGTGCGCGGCGCTATGCCTGACGGCGTGCCTCTTGGAGAATGAGCCTGCGAGTTAATCTCAGCGGCAAGGTTAAGGGAGTGACACCCGTAGCCGTAGCGAAAGCGAGTCTGAATAAGGCGCATAGTCGTTGGGATTAGACCCGAAACCGGGTGAGCTACCCATGGCCAAGGTGAAGCGAGTCTAAACGCTCGTGGAGGCCTGAACCTACTAATGTTGCAAAATTAGGGGATGAGCTGTGGGTAGAGGTGATATGCCAAACGAACTCGGATATAGCTGGTTCTCCCCGAAATAGCTTTAGGGCTAGCGTCATGTATTTAGTATCGGAGGTAGAGCACTGGATGAGCTAGAGGGCTTACTGCTTATCGAACTCAACCAAACTCCGAATGCCGATACTCCATAACATGGCAGTCGGACTCCGGGAGATGAGTTTCGGGGTCGAAAGGGAAACAGCCCAGATCATCAGCTAAGGTCCCTAAATCCAAGCTAAGTGGGAAACGAGGTGAGGTTACTTGAACAACCAGGAGGTTGGCTTAGAAGCAGCCACCCTTTAAAGAGTGCGTAATAGCTCACTGGTCCAGTGACCTTGCGCGGAAAACTTAACGGGGCTAAGCTTGGTACCGAAGCTATGGGATCTGCGCAAGCAGATCGGTAGGGGAGCGTTCCGCCAGCGGTGAAGGTCGACCGTAAGGACGGCTGGAGCGGGCGGAAGTGAGAATGCAGGCATGAGTAGCGTACAAACACGTGAGAACCGTGTTCGCCGTAAATCTAAGGTTTCCGACGCCAGGTCATTCCGCGTCGGGTTAGTCGGGTCCTTAGCCGAGGCCGAGAGGCGTAGGTGATGGACATCCGGTCAACATTCCGGAACCGTCTGGAAGGAGCGATGAGGGGACGCAACGAGGTAGGCCAGCCAGCGATTGGTTGTGCTGGTGCGATCCGTCTAGGTGTTGAGGCTTGTAGGAAAATCCGCAAGCCGAGCTGAGGCGATAGCGTGCCCTTGAGGCGTAAGTGGTTGAGCCTTGTTGCCGAGAAAAGCCTCTAAGCATTGAGTTCCAGATGCCCGTACCGCAATCCGACACCGGTAGATGGGTAGAGTATACCAAGGCGAACGGGAGAACCTTCGTTAAGGAACTAGGCAATTTAACCCCGTAACTTCGGGATAAGGGGTGCCCTTTGGCGTGTATGCGCTGGAGGGTCGCAGTGAAATGGTTCTAGTGACTGGTTAACAAAACCACAGGTCTCTGCTAAGCCGTAAGGCGATGTATAGGGGCTGACGCGTGCCCAGTGCCGGAAGGTTAAAGGGAGAGGTTAGACGCAAGTCGAAGCTTTGAACTGAAGCCCCGGTGAACGGCGGCCGTAACTATAACGGTCCTAAGGTAGCGAAATTCCTTGTCGGGTAAGTTCCGACCCGCACGAACCGCGTAACAACTAGAATAGTGTCTCAACGAGGGACCCGGTGAAATTGAAATGGCTGTGAAGATGCGGCCTACCCGCAGTAGGACAAAAAGACCCCGTGGAGCTTTACTGTATCTTGGCATTGAGTTTGGGTGTGATCTGTGTAGTATAGGTGGGAGGCTTTGAAGCTGGAGCGCTAGCTTCGGTGGAGCCATTAGTGAAATACCACCCTGATTACATTTAGACCCTAACCCCGCACCGTCATCCGGGCGGGGGACCGTGCCAGGTGGGCAGTTTGACTGGGGCGGTCGCCTCCTAAAATGTAACGGAGGCGCCCAAAGGTTCCCTCAGGGTGAATGGAAACCACCCAAAGAGTGTAAAGGCATAAGGGAGCTTGACTGCAAGACCAACGCGTCGAGCAGAGGCGAAAGCTGGGCTTAGTGATCCCACGGATCTGTGTGGAAGGGCCGTGGCTACCGGATAAAAGCTACCCCGGGGATAACAGGCTGGTGAAGTCCAAGAGTCCATATCGACGACTTCGCTCGGCACCTCGATGTCGGCTCATCGCATCCTGGGGCTGTATAAGGTCCCAAGGGTCGGGCTGTTCGCCCGTTAAAGCGGTACGCGAGCTGGGTTCAGACCGTCGTGAGACAGGTCGGTCTCTATCCACTGTGGGCGTAAGGGATTTGCGAGGATCTGCTCCTAGTACGAGAGGACCGGAGTGGACAGACCTCTGGTGTGCCAGTTGTCGTGCCAACGGCATTGCTGGGTAGCTACGTCTGGCAAAGATAACCGCTGAAAGCATCTAAGTGGGAAACTTGCCTCAAGATAAGATCCCTGTATCCGTAATGGAGTAAGACCGCAGATAGACTATCTGCTTAATAGGCGGTATGTGTAAGCACAGTAATGTGTTGAGCTAAACCGTACTAATGGTCGAGGGCTTATTTGCGTGGTGCGGAGAACTTAGTACTGTTCATACATCATCATCAATAACTATTCTGGATCAATTTGAGGAAATAAGTCTCTTTGGTGATTTGAGCGACGAGGGTACACCCGGTCCCATCCCGAACCCGGAAGTTAAGCTCGTCAGCGCCGATGGTACTTGGTGGGTAACTGCCTGGGAGAGTAGGTCATTGCCAAAGAGACTTTTTCTATTTCTCTTCCCAGCTATTCTTTCCTGGGGTATAATTATCAAGGTTCACAGACTGGCGCGTGCATGATTGCTGCTTTATAGTTACTATCTGGCAGTCAAGGAGTGTGTAGCAAAAATTCGTGATCCGCTTTTGAATGTGGTTTTCGGGTTTTGCGCGTGCTCGGCTGTGTCTGTGACAAGCCGATTTTTTATTTTAATTCCTCCAAGGGAGGAGGTGATAAGGTTGACGGTCGTAAATTTGCGCAGTAACGAATCTCAGGATATGCTGCTTAAAGCGGTTCCGAAAGAAGATCGTCAAAAGCGGCATCTTGAGCACGGTACGCCGCAAGCGCTGGTTTGTTTCCAAGAGTGAACAACGCCGCATGGAAAAGAAGAAGGCAATCCGCCGGATCAAGCGACGCTCGTATCAAGGATTTTGAGTAAACCGGCGAACGGAACTGGAGGCAGTTTATGTCGAATGAGGATAAGATTCAGGTCGAGGGGTTGGTCGTCGAAGCACTACCCGGGACCCAATTCCGCGTCCGGCTCGATAACGGGCACGAGATCCTGGCCTACCTGGCAGGCAAGATGCGCAAGTATTACATCCGCATCCTGCTTGGGGATCGTGTCAAAGTGGAAATGTCCCCTTATGACCTGACTCGTGGGCGGATCACGTTCCGCCATCGCAAGGCTGATCCGGTTCCCACTGAAGAGTGACCAGTTCTGTTCAGCACTTATCAATCAAACGAGAAGCCCCTGCAAATTTTGCAGGGGCTTTTGTGTTTCTCGGGAACAGTTCGTGACACTTAAGGTAGCGACTTGAAGGAATGCAGAACCTTCATGTAATTGGCACGTTCAAAAGCAGCCGGTTCCTTGACCGACTTCTGGCTCAGGCTGCCTTTCATTTGCTGAATGGAAGTATATTCATGCTCGACCATCCATTTTTCCATATCGGCCAGGATGGCAGGGACGCGGCCAAAGCCTTTTTGAAGCAACTCGGAAGTCATCATCGCCACACTGGCACCCGCCATCATGGCTTTGAGGACATCCTCGGCGGTATGTACGCCGCTGGTGAGCGCCAGGTCAGCCTGGATGCGGCCATACAGGATGGCGATCCAGCGGAGCGGCAGGCGCATATCATTTGAATTGCTCAGAACGAGGTTCGGAACAACTTCAAGGGCTTCCAGGTCGATATCGGGCTGGTAGAAGCGATTGAAGAGCACCAGGCCTTTTGCTCCGGCATTTGCCAGGCGTTTGGCGACATTGGGAATGGCAGTCAGGAATGGGCTCAGTTTAACCGCCACCGGGATCTTAATGCTCTTACAAACATCGCCCACGAGAGTGACATAACTATCTTCAAGTTCACTGCGCGGTGAGCTCCGGATCGGTCGCCAGGTAGTACAGGTTGAGTTCGAGCGCATCTGCTCCAGCCTCTTCGATCTTTCGGGCGTACTTGATCCAGCCGCCGGTGGAGACGCCGTTCAAGCTGCCGATGACGGGGATCTTGACGGCTTTCTTGGTTTTGTTTACGGCTTCGATATAGGCTTCCGGCGCAAGGGTGAAATTGCCGGTTCCTGGGGATAATAACTGGTTACTTCGCGCGAGAAATCTGTGCCAGTGGATAGATAATGGTCCAATTCCAGGCTTTCGTGAATGACCTGTTCCTCGAAGAGGGAATACATCACTACGGCGGCAATCCCGGCTTCTTCCAACCTTTTTACCGTTTCCACTTTTTCCGAAATCGGTTGGGCAGCAGAAGCCACCAGCGGGTTCTTTAAGTTTCAAGCCAAGATAAGTAGTCGTCAGGTCAACCATATTTTTCTCTCCTTGTTATGGATATTATAAATAAAAAAGGAGCAAAGGGATATACCTCTGCTCCTTTCACTTATCAATTTCTTACTTCTGCTCGTTGTTCTCGCTATAGTGCATAGCGGCCATCTGCGAGTAGAAATTCCAGCGAGCCTTGGCATCTTCGCGGGATAGTTTGAGCAGGGCTTCGGCGCGCGCCTCATCACTCTGCACCAACATGCGGAAGCGGGTCTCGTTGTACATATACTGGTCCACAGGAATGGTTGGTTCCTTGTAATCCACCATCAACGGGTTTTTGCCTTCGGCAGCCAGGCGCGGGTCGTAGCGATAGAGCGGCCACAAACCGCACTGGACGGCCAGTTTCTGCTGTTCCAGGCCTTTTGCCATGTCAATGCCATGAGAGATGCAATGACTGTAGGCAATGATGATGGAGGGACCGTCATAGGACTCGGCTTCGATGAAGGCTTTCAGGGTATGCTGGTCGTTGAAGCCCATGGCAACACGCGCCACGTAGACATAACCGTAGGCAATCGCCATCAGACCCAGGTCCTTCTTCGAGAGACCTTTACCCTGGGCTGCAAACCGGGCAACCGCTCCGCGCGGCGTGGACTTGGAGGCCTGGCCGCCGGTATTTGAATAAACTTCGGTATCCAGGACCAGCAAATTCACGTTCCGTCCGGTGGAAAGGACATGATCCAGACCGCCGTAACCAATATCGTACGCCCAGCCATCCCCGCCAACGATCCAGACGGATTTCTTCACCAGGGCATCGGCCACCGCGGCCAGGTTTTTGGCCTGTGGGTTCTTGGATTGGGCAAGTTTCTGCTTGAGTGCATCCACACGGTCACGCTGCTGTTTGATGCCAAGATCGGTGGTCTGATCGGCTTTGAGGAGAGCATCGATCAGGTCCTGGCCGAGTTCGTTTACAAACGTTGGCAGGATATCGCGGGCATATTCGATCTGCTTATCCAGCGTCAGGCGGAAGCCCAAACCGAATTCGGCATTATCCTCGAACAGCGAGTTGGACCAGGCCGGGCCGCGGCCTTCCTTATTGAATGTATAAGGTGTAGTGGGCAGGTTGCCGCCATAGATGGAAGAGCAGCCGGTGGCATTGGCAATCAAAGCCCGGTCACCGAAGAGCTGCGACATAAGTTTGACGTAGGGCGTCTCGCCGCAGCCTGAGCAGGCTCCTGAGAACTCGAACAAGGGTTGAAGCAACTGTGAGTTCTTGATCGTGCCTACACTGAAAGTGGTGCGATCGGCTTCAGGCAAGCCAAGGAAGAACTCCCAATTGGCCGCTTCGGATTCGCGCAGAGGCGGCTGCGGAGCCATGTTGATGGCCTTGCGGGCCGGGTTGGTCTTGTCCTTGGCCGGGCAGGCTTCAATGCACAGTGCGCAGCCGGTGCAGTCCTCGGGGGCCACCTGGACGGTGTAGGCCATGCCGGGGAATTCCTTGAACTTGGAATCCATGTACTTGAAGGTCGCCGGAGCTTTCTCAAGGAACTTCTTGTCGTAAACCTTGTGCCGGATGACTGCATGCGGGCAAACAAAGACGCACTTACCGCACTGGATGCACAAGTCGGATTCCCAGACCGGGATTTCCAAAGCGATGTTGCGCTTTTCCCACTTGGTCGTGCCGGTGGGGAAGGTGCCATCCACGGGCATGGCAGACACCGGGACGGTATCGCCCTCGAAAGCGATCATGGGGCCGAGCACGTCGCGTACGAAAGCCGGTGCTTCGGCCGGGACTGGGAGCGCGGCGGGTGAAAGTGCTGGTTACCTTGCCGGGTACCTTGACTTCGTGCAGGTGTGCCAGGGATTGATCCACGGCGGCAAAATTTTTCTGGACGACGGCTTCGCCGCGCTTGCCATATGTTTTCTGGATGGCCTTTTTGATCTGGGCAATGGCTTCATCACGCGGCAGGATGCCGGAGATGGCAAAGAAGCAGGTCTGCATGATGGTGTTCACGCGGCTGCCCATGCCGGTCTTTTCGGCCACATCGTAGGCATTGATGGTATAGAACCTGAGTTTCTTCTCGATGATGTCTTTCTGGACTTCCTGCGGCAGTTTATCCCAGATTTCCTCCGGGCCATACAGGCTGTTCACCAGGAAGACCGCGCCCGGTTGGGCAGTACTTGGTGAAATCAAAGCGCTCGAGGAAGGTGAACTGGTGGCAGGCGACGAAGTTGGCTGTGTTGGGTGTGATCAGGTAGGGCGCCTGGATTGGCTTGGGGCCAAAGCGCAGGTGCGACGCAGTCAACGTGCCGGCCTTCTTGGAGTCATAGTAGAAATAGCCCTGGGCGTTGTTGTCGGTGTCTTCGCCGATGATCTTGATGGAGTTCTTGTTGGCGCCGACCGTACCATCCGAACCCAGGCCAAAGAACAGGCAGCGAACGGTCTCGGGATGTTCAACCGAGAAATTCGGGTCATAGTCCAGGCTGGTAGTGGGTCACATCTTCATTGATACCAACCACGAAGTGGTTCTTGGGCTCAGATTTCTTCAGTTCATCGAGGACGGCCTTGACCATGGCCGGGGTAAATTCCTTCGAAGACAGGCCATAGCGCCCGCCAATCACCTTGATATCTTTGCGGTTGCCTTCGAACAGGGCATTGATCACATCGAGATAGAGCGGATCGCCAGCCGCACCGGGTTCCTTGGTGCGGTCCAGGACGGCGATGGATTTTACGGTCTTGGGCAGGGCCTTGAGGAAATGCTCGGCCGAGAATGGGCGGTACAGGCGGACACGGATCACGCCGACCTTTTCGCCCTTTGCCATCAGGTAGCGCACGGTGGCTTCGGCGGTCTCGCCGCCGGAGGCCATGATGATCACCACACGCTCGGCATCCGGTGCGCCGATGTAATCGAACAAGTGATAGGCACGGCCGGTCAGCTTGGCGAACTTGTCCATGGCTTTCTGGACGATGCCCGGCACGGCGGTGTAGAACGGGTTGATCGTTTCACGCGCCTGGAAGAAAACATCCGGGTTCTGGGCAGAGCCGCGCAGGAAAGGATGTTCGGGAGACATGGCCGCGCGCACGATGGGCACGCACGAGTTCATCGTCGATCATGGCCCGCAGGTCGTCGTCGGTCAATTGTTCGATCTTGGCGACTTCATGCGAGGTGCGGAAGCCGTCGAAGAAATGCAGGAACGGCACGCGCGCTTCCAGTGTGGCAGCCTGGGCGATCAAGGCCATGTCATGCGCTTCCTGCACCGAACCGGAGGGCAGCATCGCCCAACCGCATTGGCGGCATGGCCATCACATCCGAGTGGTCGCCGAAGATGGAGAGGGCATGCGTCGCCACCGTACGGGCCGAGACGTGAAAGACCGTGCTGGTCAGTTCCCCGGCGATCTTGAACATATTGGGGATCATCAACAGCAACCCCTGGCTGGCGGTGAAGGTGGTAGTCAGCGCACCGGTCTGGAGTGCTCCGTGGACGGCACCGGAGGCGCCGCCTTCGGACTGCATCTCGATCACCAGAGGAACAGTTCCCCAGATATTCTTGCGCTTGATCGCAGACCAATCGTCGGCGAATTCTCCCATATTGGATGAGGGAGTGATGGGGTAGATGGCGCAAATTTCGTTCGTGCGATGGGCAACAGAAGCGGTGGCTTCGTTCCCGTCAATCGTAACCATTTTCCGTTCCATGAAGCTATTACTCCTTATTACTGGATTATCAGAGCAAACTCTGTGTGTGTCACACTTTTCGACCCATAAGTGTATTCCTTCGATTCTACCAGCGATAGTTATTTAATGCACAAATTCCTCTGCGACATGTCATGAATAAATTATGATAAGTATTGTCCGAAATAAGGGGAAAAGCGCTTATTTATAGCTTTTCCAAATCGTGTTGTGCCAATAATAATCGCCGCAAGTGATTTCGCATCCGGGATTTCGCCGTGCCTGGCCATTTCCAGCGCCTGTGCCAAGCGGAATAACCTCAACGGTAAGGAATTCATCTGCATCGGCTTCCAGAGGGTCGGAATGCAACCCGGTTGCCAGGTAAACGTGCATGTATTCGGTGGAGTAGCCAGGGGCCAGGTAGAACCCGCCCAAATGTTCCATTTTCCCGGCCGCCATGCCAGTCTCTTCCCGCACCTCGCGGCGGGCACAGGCTTCGGGTGCCTCGCCCTCGTCCAGGGTACCGGCAGGCAGTTCAAGGAGATCCAGCCCGGCTGCATGACGGTATTGACGAACGAAGAACAGGTTGCCCTGATCATCCACCGGGAGGATGACCACCGAGCCAGATGTTCGACAATGTCGAATCTGGTTTCATGACCATCCGGCAGGCGCAGAGTATCACGCCGGATAGTAAATGCTCGACCCGGATAGACGATTTCGGATTTCAGGAGTTCAAATGGCATACCTGCTCTCCAAAATAACACCCAGGCGAAGGTTCTTCGCCTGGGTGAGTGATAAGTGTGATTTTTGATTTAGGGGATGTTCAGGATTTGTCCGGTTGTCAGCGGAGAGGTCAATGACAGACCATTGGCGGCGGCGATGGAGGTGGGATCAACATCGCCGAAGTAACAAGCAATGCTGTAGAATGAGTCATCCACATTAACTGTGTATTGGGCCGGGTGAGTGTGCAGAGCACGGTTGCCCGGGAAGGAACCCGTTTGCGGGATGTTCAGTGTCAGGCCAGGTTGGAGGATCTGTCCTTGGACCAATCCATTCATGCTCAATAGATCATCCGGATTAACGTCAAAGCGGCGGGCGAGGCAGTAGGGGAATTCTCCGGTATGGAGGGTATAGGTTGCCGGGCGGCCGGGTGTGGCGGTTGGAACAATAACCACGGGTGTAGTCCCAGGCAGAGGTGTGCTGGTGGGTATACGCCGTTGCCGGCACCTGGCTGGCTGGAGTTGCCGTTGAGGCGACTGCGCCCAGCAGGGTGGGTGTTGGGCTGGATTGTGGCGTCGGTGAGACCGGGGCTGCAGTAAATGTACCCTGGCCACTGCCGTCTGGACATAATTGGCGGTCGCTGTCTCCCAACTCTGTAACAAGAGCAAGCTGGTAGGCTGGGGTGTATTAAGTGGCACCCTTGGCTGTCGGCGTAGCCTTGGTTGTCTGTGAGGCTGAACGTTCGCAAGCGCTGAACAGCAACATCGCCGTTATGGCAATTGCAATGATAATACTAAGCTTCTTTGAACATGCTCTTCCTCCTCGAGAAATTGCGTGGTAAGGTAATTCAGAGTGATACTAGCACAACCTTTCTAAAGCGTCAAGCAATGGCTGGGGGCTGAAAGGGTTCCCGTTACGTCTAGAACCCTGATATTTCCCGGACAGGGTAAGAAAAAGCTGTTATTCTATTTTTCCAGCCAGATCGTAACCGGACCATCATTTTCAATCTCGACCAGCATGTGATGCACCGAAAACACCAGTCTGGGTGGAAATGCCCCGGGCACGCAATAGTTCTGCGAATTTTTCCACAAGCGGCGCGGCGATCTCGGGAGGAGCTGCATCGGTGAAGGAAGGCCGGCGGCCCTTGCGCGTGTCGGCATAAAGAGTGAATTGGGAGACGACGATAGCCGCTCCGCCTTTATCGAGTATGGATAAGTTGAACTTGCCCTCTTCATCTTCGAAAATGCGCAGAGTGGCAATTTTCTCGGCCAGGAAGCGGGCTTTTTCCTCGTTATCACCCTGACCAATACCAAGCAGGATGACCAATCCGTGGGCGATTTCGGCAACGGTCTGGTCTATCTACGCTTACCTTCCCGGATTTGACTCGCTGGATAAGTGCGCGCATGATTTATTGGTGATTTCATAAAAAACAAAAGGTAAAAGCCTTTTGTTTTTTATGGTTTCTGCTTATGGGAGTTGTACCGCTGCCCGGACCTCTTCCATCGTCTTTTCGGCGATGGCCCGGGCGCGCCGGGCGCCGTCGGCGAGCACGGCCTGGACCTGGTCCGGTTTGGAGGCCATTTCGAGGCGTTTGGCGCGGAAGGGTTCCGAGGGCCTTGTTGAGATTCTCGGCGAAGAGCTTCTTGCAATCCACGCAACCGATGCCTGCCCGGCGGCACTCGACGTTGATCATTTCCACGTCTTCCCTGGGGGTGAAAATCTTGTGCATCGAGAAGACATTGCACACATCCGGGTTGCCGGGATCGGTGCGATTGATGCGTTGCGGGTCGGTGACCATCATCATCACCCGTTTGCGGGTCTCATCGGGTGTGAGCGCCAGTTCGATGTGGTTGTTCAGGCTCTTGCTCATCTTTTCCTTGCCGTCGATGCCGAGCACCTTGGGAATCTCGGTGTTCTTCATGCCGGGCTCGATCAGCACGTTGCATGTTGTAGCGGTAATTGAAGGAGCGCACCACTTCGCGGGTGAACTCAATGTGCGGAGCCTGGTCGATGCCGACCGGCACCAGGTCCGATTTGTACAGGACGATATCGGCGGCCATCAGGACCGGGTAGCCAACCAGCCCGTAGTTGACGTTGTTCGGGTTCTGGCGGACCTTATCCTTGAAGGTCGGCAGGTCGGTCAATTTTCCGAGCGGGGTGACCATCGAAAGGATGGTATGCAACTCCGTCACCTGCGGAACGTGGGATTGGACGAACAGGATGGTCTCCTCCGGGCGGATACCGGCAGCCAGCAGGTCGAGTGCCATTTCGAAGGTGTTCTGACCGCAGGTTGACTGTATCCTCGACGGTCGTCAGGGCGTGGAGGTCCACGATGCAATACACGCAATCGTACTCATCCTGCAGGGCGACATAGTTCTTGATCGCTCCCAGATAATTGCCCAGATGAGCACGCCCGGTGGGGCGGATGCCGGAAAAGACGCGGCCTTTTTTAGCCATAAATTCCTCGCATACCTTTTTTTGGGCGATTCTTCGCGTTGTATTACCGACGAAATCGTTACATTTTCTTTTTGGAGATTTTTTTGACCAACCCGACAACTTCACCAGGTTCGGCGTGACGCCCGGTCTGGAGTTTGGAAAAAATTAATTGCCCGTTTACGCTGATCTCGTAACGGCCTCCACTGGAAGGAACCAGAGTTATGCTTTCAATCTCCGGTTCAAAATTCTTGAGCAGATCATCTGCCAGGCGCACGGCCCGGTCGGTATAGTGTCAAACCAGTACAATAAACGATCTGGATTTTCATCATGATGCCATCTCCTGGTTTATGTTCTGAAAATTATACTGCTTCTTGCCTAAATCAGTACTATCGTTTTTGGTAAGTGCCGAACCTTTGACGCATGGCGACCTTACATGTATAATCATTTTGCACATTATCCCCCTTTGGGACATCATTGAGGTCTAGCATGGCTCTGCGCGGCAACCTGCGCGATTTTACAATCACCCAATTGCTTAATCTGATCAACCTGGCCTGTAAAACCGGGACTCTTGTAGTTGAAGGTCCCAATGAGACAGCCAAGGTGGCGTTCCGTGAAGGAAAACTGGCCTATGCCGAGATTGGAAATGAAGATGGTGGCCTCGCATCCATCCTGCACCGTGCCAAAAGACTCTCCTCGGGCCAGTACAAATCCATCCAGGCAGGGAGCCCCGCATATTTCCGACAAGGAATTGGGCCTGTTACTTATCAACGCCGGCTATCTTTCGCAGGAAGATATTCTAACCAACCTCCAGCAACATTTTACGGATATCGTCCAGCGTTTATTCACTTGGGTGGAAGGTTTTTTTCATTTTGATAATGATATACTTCCGCCCAATGATCGTATCAGCGTTCGCCTGGACCTTGAGAACCTGATCATCGAGGGCGCCCGTCAGTTGCGTGAGTGGGAGCAGTTGCAGGATGAAATCCCCAGCCTGGATATGGCGCTGAAATTCACTGACCGCCCCGGAACGAATATGCGCAATGTTGCCCTGAGCGTTGAAGAGTGGCGGGTTGTTTCTTACATAAACCCGCGCAACACAATGCGGCAGATTTCCAGCGCCACGAAAATGAATGATCTGGAAATCCGGCGGATCGTCTACGGGCTTTTGCAGGCCGGCCTGGTGGAAGTAATCCGGCAGGAAGGTACAACTCTTCCAACCCCATCTGTACGGGTTTTCCCGTCAGATAATAAACAAGAACAGAAATCCTTGGTTAATCGTCTGATTAATCGAATTCGTTCCCTCTAATCTTTTTGGAAGAGTTTTTGAGGATTGGCATTATGCAAACTGTCAAAATGGTCGTCACAGGTCCATTCAGTGCCGGCAAGACCGAGTTTATCCGGTCTGTTAGCGAAATTGACGTTGTCTCCACTGAGCGCAAGATTTCCAACGTTCAGGAGAAATCGGTCAAGGAAGCAACCACGGTGGCGATGGATTTTGGACGCATCACGGTGGATGATGACCTGGTTCTATACCTGTTTGGCACACCAGGCCAGCGGCGATTTGATTTCATGTGGGAAATCCTCTCGGAAGGGATGCTGGGCTTTGTCGTCATGGTGGATAGCACCCGCCCGGAGACTTTCCGCGAAGCCCGCTCCATCCTCGAGACTTTCCGCGCTTATGCTCCCACGCCCTACGTGGTCGCCGCCAATAAACAGGATGTGAACGATGCCTGGGAAGTTGACGATATGCGCCATGCCCTGCGCCTTGATTCCAAGGTTAAACTTGTTCCCTGTATTGCCACTGACCGCGATTCGGTAAAAACGATTTTGTTGGAATTGCTATACAGCATCCTGAATGAAATGGAGAATGGAGAGAAATAATTTCTCCATTTTATTGTAGCAGCCGTGTCATCCATCACAACCGACCAGGGTATCGTGCATTACGAAGTCTACGGGCGGGGCCAGCCGGTAATTCTTTTACATGGCTGGCTTGGCTCTTGGGCACTCTGGCAGGATACCATGTCCTATTTGGGGGCCTATTATCGCACTTACGCCTTGGATTTCTGGGGCTTTGGGGAATCTGGCAAGAAACGTGAAAGTTATACGGTCCAGGATTTTGTCAGTCTGGTTGACCAGTTCATGGACCGCCTGGGGATTGAACGTGCTCCGCTGGTCGGGCACAGTATGGGCGGGACAGTCAGCCTGTCAGTCGCAGTTCAGTATCCGCGCCGTGTGAGCAAAGTTGTCGTGGTTGGCTCACCAATAGTAGGTTCTTCCCTGAGCGTCCTGCTGAAATTGCTCGGGTTGAGACCAATAGCGGTTATCCTGTTTAACATGATGTGGGCGTTCCGCATGGGCATGCGTGTCTATTCCCCGTTGATTTGCCGCGACCCGCGCTTCCCTGCAATGATGGACAAGGATTTGAACCGTTGCACCGTGGAAAGTTTCCTGCGCAGCATCGCTTCCCTGCATAAGACCGATCTGCGCCCCATCCTCCCGCAGGTCAAAATACCGGCCATGGGAATGTATGGAGGCAAGGACATAATTGTCAGTCCGACACAATGGCAACCGATGTTGCAAGGCATCCCACATGCCCGGATAGAGCAATTCCCGAAAGCCGGGCACTTTATTATGCTGGATGACTCGAATCCCTTCATGAACAAACTTAAAGAATTTCTGGATAAGGAAATATCAATTCCGTGATGATTGTGCAGACCCAATGAAATCCATAAAAATGCCAAACCGAGTTAGCGTTTCTGTCATGGGAAATCACGCTGACGCGTCTGCCAATCCAGACAAGAAACAATATTTCTATCCCAACCGGATGGGGCGGGTCGTACTCCTTGCGATGGAAGAAATACTTGGGCATGCCGGGGTAAATGCTGTGCTTAATCTTGCAGATCTGTCTGGATATATAAATGATTACCCTCCTTATAACCAGGATCTTCGATTTCCTTTTACGGATATCAGTCGTCTGCAAACCGGCCTGGAGAGTGCTTACGGTCCCCGAGCCGGTCGTGGTCTGGCCCTGCGCGTAGGCCGTACCTGTCTCAAATATGGATTGCGCGAGTTCGGCCCGGAACTTGGCCTGACCGATTTGGCCTTCCGGCTCCTGCCGCTTCAAACGAAACTTAAAGCGGGCAGTGAAGCCTTTGCGACCCTTTTCAATAAATATACCGATCAGCAAGTCCGCCTGGAATGGGATGATAAATACTTGTTCTGGCACATCGAGCGCTGTCCGTTGTGCTGGGAGAGGCAGACTGAAGGCGCTTGTTGCCATTTGGCGGTGGGTTTGTTGCAGGAGGCCTTGTTTTGGGTCAGTGGGGGCAAGTTCTTCGAAGTTGAAGAAACGAAGTGTATTGCGTGCGGCGATAGCGCCTGCACAATCCAAATTGATCGTATTCCATTGAGTTGATACCATGCTCAAGGTGATCCTGCATTCCCCCCGGCATATCCCGCCTTTCAACGAAACGGCGCGTGATCTGCGCATCCAGAACAAACCGCTCTGGCTCAATCAGCGTGACCTGCTTGCCCCTTATGTGACGCGTGAAATCGAGCTTGCACCGGGGGCGCGCCTGCCGGTAAGCCATGAGCCGATGATCGTTTATCGCGATAACCTTTTTTTTGACGTCAATTACATAACCGAGTTTATGGATCAGGCCAGAAAAGGTGGCCAGGCAGTGCGGGCGGCTTTCTCGGTCAACGATTCTGCCTTCCGTGAGCATGCTTTGCCGCTGTCTGTTTCATATACCCCGGCCGGAAACCTGTATTATGCCGATCTATGGTATTACCCGCGCGGCCCCAGGGCGGATGTGGAGCCGCTGGTGGTGGATATGCAATCGCGTGAAATTGGTTATTATCATGTCCCAACCTATATGGCCTCCGAAAGTGGCGATCTATGCTATCAGGTTCCGCTCAGGGCAATGCTTGCGATCGACTGCTGGACACATATTTTCATCGCCGATGGCGTTTTCGGTCTGTTCTCGCGCGGAGCGCGCGTGGAAGACCGGCTCGATAATGATTTGATGTTCAAGTTGAAAGTGTTGGGTAAGGCGCTTTATGAAGGAAAACAACTTTTGGAATGCTCCGAACTGGTCACAATCGGAAAAGACTGCGTGATAGATCCCACTGCGATCATCCATGGGCCGACGACCATCGGTGATAATGTTACGATCAACGCGGGCGCAGTGATAGAGAACTGCATTATAGGAAGTAATGTCAATGTCTCGCAAGGCTGCCAGTTGATGCTCTCGGTGGTCGGCGATGGTACCTTCCTGCCCTTTCGTGCGTCCCTGTTTATGACCACGATCATGGAAAATGGCATGGTTGCTCAAAACACTTGTTTGCAAATGTGCGTGATTGGACGGAACACATTTATTGGAGCCGGGAATACCTTTACCGATTACAACCTGATCCCCTCGGCGATCAGGGCGTTGGATGGCAATGAAAAATTAGCAGAGGCCAACCGTCCCGTTTTGGGCGGATGTGTGGGCCATAACTGCCGTATTGGAGCGGGGATGGTCATTTTTCCCGCTCGCACGATTGAATCAGATGTAGTGTTATTTGGCTCCAAAGATCGCCGCATTATTGATCGTGATATTACATATGAAGACAGTGATCATCATACGCTCAAGGACGCCAGCAAGCATCTGCGGCGCTACCCGCGTCGCGGTGAACAGGACCTCACATCCTGGTAGCCTCGTGCTAATATTCCAATCACCACTCATCATCTCGTTCCCAGGCATGCGGCCGGCCGGATAATCTTATACATATATGAAAGGTCGCCCTGATATATGAAGGCTGGAAATACAGGCCTCTTGACCGCTGTAAGCTTATTATCTGCCATTTGTTGGAGTTGCCAGAACGGAAAGTTTATCGTAAGATTATAAATCAGGCCATTATGCCGGGAAACTCCTGGCACTGTTACGTGCCCAGTGATGTTTCTGCAATGGTGGCGGTAATGAGAGATGATATATTAGTGGTTGACGGCGGCATGGTACATGGGCCGGGCCCCGTTGATTTTCATTTTAATGTTGATTCTTCGCCTGGCAAGGCAGCTGCCTGTCAGGAAGAAATCATATTGAATACGAATGGATTGGTTGATGGGATCACATTTTAAAAAGATATCACCTGCCAATACTCGGACGGGACTATCGCTTTGGGCGCTTAGCCTGATCGCACGTCCGGGCAGCTTCTATTCGTCCGAGATTGAACCATACAGGCAAAAAATCGAAATTGTGCGTCGACACGCACACCAGTCGCGTCGGAGTGGTTGAGGAGGTTCTATGGGAAAAGCACGCCTTTTGGTCGTTGAAGACGATAATGACATTTCCAATATGCTTAAGATCTATTTCACTAGTCTTGGCTATGATGTGGATGTAGCTCCACGCGGGGTTGAGGCTTTGGAAAAAACCCGGACGGTCCTGCCTCATTTGATCGTATTGGATATCATGCTGCCCGATATCGACGGGTACGAGGTTTGCCGAAGATTACGACAGAGTACCCGCAGCAGTCATATCCCGGTAATTTTCCTTACCCAAAAAGATGAGCGCAGTGACAAACTGCAGGGCCTCGAATTGGGGGCGGATGATTACATCACCAAGCCCTTTGACATTGAGGAGTTGAAATTACGCGTTCAGGGAGCCATACGCCGCTCCGAACGCGAAGCATTGACCGATCCACGCTCTGGCCTTCCGGCGGGCCGCTTGATCGAAGAGCAATTACGGCTCACGATCCGTCAGAAAGGTTGGGCCTATATGGATTTGCGGATCAATCATTTCGATCAGTTCAAGGATGTCTATGGATTTGTTGCGGCAGACGATGTTCTCCGGTTTGCTGCCATGCTGATGAGTGAAGTGGTGGATGATTTGGGCTCGTCGAGTGATTTCATCGGTCATGCCGGGGGGGACAATTTTATTATTATCAGTGGTGAGGAGAATGCGGAAAAAATCCGCGAGCGGCTTAAAGCGCGCTTTGCGGAAGAGGTGCAGTCGCATTACAACTTCATGGACAGGCAACAAGGGTTCATCATGGCTGCAACTGCAGATAACCAGATGGAAAAAGCCCCCTTGATGACTTTTTCAATTGGAATTGTGACTCCCAAACAACAAACCTTCGCAGATATCCGCGAGATTACTGAACTGGCCGCGGATGTCCGCCGGCAGGATGTTCGAGGATGAGCAACCAGGGCGCTTAGCGATCCATACAATGGCTTTTACTCCGGTATCTCTGGGGATACTTCTGCTCCTGACCGGGCTGGTATTTTTTCTCCTGGTCTGGGGTTTGCCGCGTCTTTTCCCCAGGGTACGTACCAGCCCGACGCCGGTAAACCTTTCCCAGATCCCTGCAGAGGCTTCCATACATAATCACGCCGTTCTGGTCATTCAGTCTGGTGGAAGGGTTAACTACATAAATACCACGGCGCGCCAGTGGCTGGGTCTGCATGAAGGGGAGAGCCCGAGTCTGGAGGTTCTGGCACGCCGGATCCATCCCACAGATGATTTTCTCAGGTTGTGTAACGCGGAAGGGCAGATGCGTTTTTCCGTGAATGGACGCCCTCTGGAGGTTGTTTCCTATCAAGTGCCCGGTCCAACCCCAATTTTATTGGTGTCCCTGCGCCGGCCTGATCTCGCTTCCAATGCGGCAGGCGAGTCGCAGGAATTATCCGAATCGGCGTTGAAGATCCTGACCGAATTGAGCCAATCGGTTGCAGCCAGCCCGGGATTGTCAGCTACCATCCAGGCCCTTCTGGAAAACGTGGAACGGCTTGTTCCAGCCGATGTGATGGAAATCAAAATTTGGAACGCAGAGAGCCATTCGCTCCTCCCATATCGCCTTGGGTCCGGGCTAGGACCGGGTTCTGAGCAGCGGCTCGAACAAGGTTCTCCCCAATCTCCGGCGGGATATTCCGCAGTTTTGATCGAGCGCCATGAGACCCTGTTTATTCCTGATACAAAGTCATATACCGGAGTAATTCCCGCGAATAGCGAGCAAGCCTCGTTATATTCCTACCTGGGTTTGCCGTTATGGGCGGGAAACGACCTGGTCGGCACATTGGAAGTTGGGCTGACCAAGGCCGAGACCTTCAAGCAGGAAGAACTGGATATCCTGCAGCTTGTAATCGGACAGGCAGCCGCAGCCATTCGTAATGCCTCCATGTTGGAGGCCGAGCAGCGGCGTTCGGCGGAGTTGAGCGGCCTGGCGACACTCGCCCAGGCGCTTGGGTCGACCCACGATGCACGTGATTTATTTACCCGGTTGGTGGAAAGTATTGCGCCGCTATTCGACGTGGATATTCTGGGCTTTCTCGTTTACAACGAAAGCCGGCGGGCCCTGGAAGCGCAAGTGCCCTTTGTGGGTATGCCGGCTCAGGTAGTGGAACTCTACCATGTATCCATGGCTTCGGGGGGGCCGGCCGAAGAACGTTTCCTGAAACAAGTGGAACTGACCTCTCCAAATGCCATGGAAGATGAATTGTGGCGGGAAATGGGATTCCAGGATTATGCCCAGGCAGCCTCCTGGCGTGACACGGCGCTCATCCCACTTATCTCTTCAGGCCGTCCGCTCGGATATTTACAAATCTCTAACCACCACAACCGGGAAGCGATCTTCTCACGCGAGGAGATGCGACTGCTGAATATCGTTGCAAACCAGGCTGCCCCCATTATAGAAAACTTGACCCTGGTACAACAGGCGCGCCAACGTGCCCAGCGTTCAGAAGCGCTCCGTCGAATAGCCAGCCTGACATCCTCTTCTGCAACGACGGATGAAGTCTTGCATTACACTGTGCAGGAGCTTGCCCGCCTGCTTCAAGCAGATGTGGCTGCCATCTTTTTGCTAAAGGAAGCAGGCGGTATTTTGAGTCTGCATAGCGGTTCAATTTTTGGGTTGGAGGGGGAAGCTTCGGAGCCTCTATTTCATCTTTATGTAGACGAAGCACAGTATCACTTCACCGTGACAGGCAGTCTGAAGCCATTCTTCTCGGGCCATCTCTCGGAGGATCAGCGCCTCCTTTCAGTGTATAAACCCATTTTTGATCGATTAGGGATGGAATCGGCCATTATTGTCCCACTGGTTGTGCGTGAGCAGGGTTTGGGTGAAATGATGCTCACCAGCAAAAAGCTGGATTTTTTCAACAATAATGATTTGCAGGTGGTTTCAACTGCGGCAGCGCAATTGGCCTCGGTCATTGAAGGTGTATCGATAAGCAATCGCACCGATGAGAGTCTGCGCCAGCGCGTTGACCAGTTGACTGCGATCATGCATATCAGCCGTGACTTGAATACTGCCCAGGATTGGAAGTATCTATTGCAGGTCGTTTATGATGAAAGCCTGCGGATCTCTCACGCAGATTGCGGCACCATCCTGCTCTTCGAGTCGGACAAATCCACCAAACTGCCAAAGGTGATCGCGCACCTGGGGGACGAACCTGGCAAGACTTTACTGCCCATGGAACGGGCCGTGCTAAAACACGGCGATGCATTGATTGTGGCCGATCATGCCAATAGTGAGTATAAAGCTGCTCACGAAGATGTCAGCTCGACATTGATCGTGCCGATCGCATATAACCAACAAATCACTGGTCTAATCCATTTGCACAGCCTGACCCCATTCCATTTTGATCAGAATACACAGGAGATCATCCAGATCCTGGCAGTCCAGGCGGCAATTGCCCTGGGTAATGCGCGCCGATTCCAGGAACAAAATACCTCCAAGGAAGAACTAACCCGGCAAGCCAAAGTATTCTCGAATTTGTTCGATATGGTCTCTGTTCAAACGTTTGACCGCCCTCTGGAGCAGTCCCTGGAGACCCTGGCAAAAGCCATTCAGGAGGCAACGCCTTTTAAGGTTGTGCTGATCAGCACTGTGGATCCAAAAACAATGCTGCAAACCCGTGTTGCCGGTGCAGGCATGCCGGCAGAAACGCTGACCGCACTTAAATCCCACCAGCAACCTTGGGATTCCCTGGCAGAGATGCTGCAGCCGGATTACAAAACAGGAAAGGGCTACTTCATTCCGCATGACAAACGACCGGCTGGTTCGGAAGACATCCAGTCTGTGTCAATATTGGGAAAAGAGTCACAAGAACAAAATGGGTGGCACCCGCAGGACACTCTGCTCTATCCTCTTTATGACGTTACCGGAAGCCCGATCGGCTTGATCAGCCTGGATGCACCTGTTGGCGCTCTTCACCCGGACAAAGTGGCCTTGGAGACCGTCGAGATTTTTTCAGAGCAAGTTGCCCTGGTGATCCAATCCACCCGCCGTCTTTCAACTTATCGGGCACAGGTTGATACTCTCTCAAACAGCCTGGATCGCCAGACGCAGTTGCTTTCGATCAGCCAGAGTCATCTACCAGCCCTGCTGCATAAGGATCTGGAACAGATGATTTCCATTCGTAACCTCGATCAACGTGCCCGCCGCATCCGTGCCGGGCTGGAAATCACCGACATGATCAACCGGCAGGTGGATGGACCTTCTGCGCTCCAGGCGCTTGGCCGTGAAATTTTAACCCGCCTGGATATGAGTGTTTCCATCGTGGCGGAAAATACCGGAGAAGGTCCACGACTGCTGCGCGTTTTTGGGAACATTCCTCACAATACCAACCCGGAGGCGTTATTCGGCCAGCGCAATCCCCTGCGCACCAGTCTCCAGACATCCGAGACTCTCCTGGTTATGAATATAGATCAGGATGAGACCTGGCGTGATACGCCCCTGCTGACCAGTCTGCATGCCAAAGGATTCATCTGCTTGCCCATTTTGGTTGACGAGAAACCTGTGGCTGGCGTTCTGGCGATCAGTACTGAACCGTTGCCGCCGCTAACCGAAGAGGATCAGAAGATTTATTTGCAGATTTCCAGCCAGGTCTCCATAATTCTGCAAAATATCAGCCTGCTGACGGAGACCCGCCGTCGCTTGCGGGAAGTCAACCTGCTGCTCGATTTCAGCCGGCAGTTGAGCGGCCTTGATCCGGATAGTATCGTAAAGGCTCTCCTGGAAAGTGCCCTGCGGGTCGTGACAACTGCGCATGCAGGCGTCGTGCTGCTCTATAACGACAAAGCAGGTTCCCTTGGCGCACATGCCGCCTTGGGCTATGCCGATAATGGCAACCTGATGAAGATCACCTACCATCCAGGTGAAGCCCTGCCAGGCCGTGTCTTCGTCGAGAAAAAAACTCGCCGTGTGGATGAGGTCAATTTTGCGCGCGATTATAGCTTGCCGGCAGAAGATTTGTTCCGCTACCGCACCGCCACGGCTGGCAGGTTGCCGATCTCGAGCATGCTTATACCCATCCAGACCGGAGAGCGGACTTTGGGCGTGCTTCTGCTGGATAATTTCAACACCCCCGGGGCCTTTACCGCCGAAGATGAGGCCTTACTGCTGTCATTAACTCAGCAGGTGGCGTTATCGTTGGAAAACGTGCGCCTGGTTCAGGCTTCCCAGGAACGGGCCATGCAATTGCAGGCGCTCACCAATGTGTCAGCCGATTTGACCTCCAGCTTGAAATCGAGCCAATTGGTGGCTGGCCTGCTTGACCGCCTGCAGGACGTCTTGCACTGTGATACAGCTATTTTGTGGTTGCGCGAAGGGGAACGCATGTCTGTGGCGGCCGCCCGCGGCTTCCCTGATAACGAGGAGCGCGTAGGCTTATCGGTGACGATTTCTGATTCGGCTCTTTTGGCTGAAATGAATCGCACCTCGCAAGGAATTATTGTGGGCGACGTACGTTCCGACCCGCGTTTCCCTGTCCTGGTGGAGGCCGAGCGCCTGTCCTGGGCGGGGATTCCGCTCGTCTCGAAAGGCGAAGTTGTCGGGGTGATTGCTCTGGAAAAAACTGAAGCAAATTATTTTACCCTCGAGCTGGCCCAATTGGTGACTACTTTCGCCAGCCAGGCGGCGGTTGCTTTGGAGAATGCCCGTTTATATGAAGACAGCCTGCGCCGGGCAGCGGAACTTGATGAACGTTCACAACGTCTGGCTGTTCTCAACCGGCTCTCGGCTGATCTGAGCGGTTCCTTGAACGGTGAGCAATTATTGCGTTTGACTGCCGAAGAACTCCAGCGGGCGCTCTCCGTCGAGAAAGTGTCCATGGTTACCTTTGACAGAACCGGTCGTCCTTTGCTTCAGGTTGTTGTACCATCTGGTGATAATGGTCACCCCTCAGTCCTGAAGGCTGCTCCAATTTTCGACCGCCTTAATGAAAGCCTGGGTATCTTTACAACCGATAATGTCGACAACGAGCCGGACCTTAAACATCTGACCGATATGCTGACCGGGACCCGATCCCTGTTGATCCTCCCGCTTGTCAGTGGGCAAAATTTACGGGCTCTGGCCTTTGTCCACACAGAAAAAATACGTCATTTCTCTGCAGGCGATATTGACCTGGCCCGCATCATTAGCAACCAGGCTGTGGTTGCTCTGGAAAGTGCCCGCCTGTATCAGGATACTGTTTTGCGTGCCGAACAATTGACGACCCTCAACCGGGCTTCTTACGAGATCGGTCTCAGCCTGGATGCTGAGGAAATCTACGCCGCCATCCATCGCGCCGCCCGCCAGTTGATGCCGGCAGAGTCTTTTGTGATTTCCCTGGTGGATGAAGAACGCGACGATATCGAGGGCGTCTATCTTTTGGATCCGGATGGCCGTTCGCCCAATCAGCGCCTGCCACGCGGACAGGGTATCAGCGGCCAGGTGATCGCCACCGGTGAACCCTTATTGGTCCAGGATGTCGAACAGGCGGACGCGCTCGGCGGGCGGCCTTATGGTCAAGGACAACCTCGTTCGATTGTGGCAGTGCCCATCATGATGGGTGGCAAGATCATTGGTATGCTCTCGGCGCAAAGCTACGAGCCAAATATCTATACGGTCGATGAGCAGCAGATCCTGAGCACCCTGGCGAACCAGGCTGCGGTCGCAATTCAGAATGGACGACTCTTTGCCGAGACCCGCCGCCTGGCCGATGAACTCGAACAGCGTGTCGTTGAGCGGACTGCCGAATTGCAGCGGGAACAGCGCAATACCGAGACCCTGCTGCGCATTCTGACCGAAGCGTCATCCACCCTGGACCTGGATCGCGCTCTCAACAGAACACTGGCCTTGCTTAATGATGCCATTGGTGCTGAGCAGGGCAGTATTTTGTTGGTTAATCCAGAAGATAATTCAATTCAATATCGCGCCGGATATGGTTACCTGATGCCGGCTGGCATCGAGGGAACCCGGCCGACCGCCCTTAAAGTTGGCGAGGGCCTGGCAGGTTGGGTTATTAAGCATCGCGAGCCGGTTTGCATCGGCGATGTTCGCAAGGATAAGCGCTGGGTCCAAAATCCGAGTCACTTCTTCAAATCACCGCAGTGCTATCGCTGCACCTCTGCTGGTCGGAGAGGACGTCATCGGCGCCATCCTTGTCTTCCATCGCCAGGTTGGTTATTTCTCCCCCGAGGCATTGAACCTGGTGCAAGCCATCGGCAATCAGGTGGCAGTGGCGATAAATAATGCCCAGTTGTACAACCTCATCCGTGATCAGGCGGAACGCCTGGGATCCATGCTGCGCAACCAACAGGTTGAAGCCAGCCGCCAACAGGCCATTCTGGAAGCTGTCGCGGATGGCGTGTTGGTGACCGATCCTGGCAATGAGATTACCTTCCTGAATTCGTCTGCCGAACGGATCCTGGATTTGGAGAGCGGCCAGATCACCGGGCAAAGCCTGGATAATTTTGTCGGCTTGTTTGGCAGGGCTGCCCAGACCTGGATGCAGACCATCCATTCCTGGTCTGATGACCCCTCCAGTCACCAGCCTGGCGATACTTATGCCGAACAGTTGACCTTGGAAACCGGACATGTGGTGCTTGTGCACCTGGCTCCGGTCATCTGGCGCAATGAGTTTCTTGGCACGGTTTCCATCTTCCGGGATATTACCCATGAGGTCGAGGTGGACCGCCTCAAATCTGAATTCGTGGCGACGGTTAGCCACGAGCTGCGTACACCTATGACTTCCATTAAAGGCTACGTGGATATTTTATTAATGGGTGCAGCCGGCGCGTTGAACGAGAACCAACTTCACTTCCTGGATATCGTCCGCACCAACACCGAGCGACTGACGGTGCTTGTCAATGATCTGCTTGATATTTCACAGATCGAAGCCGGACGGGCCAGCCTTTCGATCCAGGCAATTGACTTGCATGAGGTGGCTGATGATGTTATGGCCGACTTTTTGCAGCGTTCGCAGGAGGAGAACAAGCCGATGGGTTTGACCCTCGACGCGCCAGCAGAACTGCCGCGTGTCAGTGGTGACATTGAAAGGGTGCGCCAAATCCTTGCGAACCTGATTGATAATGCTTACCACTACACACCCGAGAACGGGCAAATTACCATTCATTTGGCTCCGGTAAACGGCGCGGTACAGGTTGATGTGAAGGATAATGGCATTGGGATAGACAATGTCGATGCAGACCGTGTCTTTGAGCGTTTCTTCAGAGGTGAAGATCCACTCGTTCTGGCTACACCGGGCACGGGTCTCGGCCTTGCGATTGTCAAGCAACTGGTCATAATGCATAAAGGCAACATCTGGATGACGAGCAATGGGATAGCGGGCGAGGGCAGCACATTCTCCTTTACCCTGCCTACGTATAAATCGGAGGAGTAACAAGTATGACGAAGATCTTGATTGCAGAAGACGAACGCGATATCCGTGATCTGATCACCTTTACGCTGGGTTTTGCCGGCTTTGATGTGGTTGCGGCTGGCAATGGAGAAGAGGCTTTGAACCTGGCGCGGCAGGAAATGCCGGATTTGATCCTGATGGATGTTCGTATGCCGCGCATGACCGGCTACGAGGCGTGTGCCGCCATGAAAGCCGATGAGAAAATGAAGGATATTCCGGTGATTTTCCTTTCGGCGAAGGGGCAGGACGCAGAGATCCAGACCGGCCTTCAGGCTGGGGCAGTGGATTATTTGTTGAAACCATTCGCCCCCGACCAGCTAACCGCACGAATACAGGCAGTGCTGGCCAAGTTAGGCAAGTAACCTTGGATGAGGCATGAGCGCGATAATAATTGACGACCGGATCGTGCACTATGAAGTACTCGGACGCGGCCGTCCGATCATCTTCCTGCATGGCTGGGTGGGCTCCTGGCGCTATTGGGTGCCGGCGATGCAGACTGCCGCCATGTCGTTCCGCGCCTATGCATTCGATCTATGGGGATTTGGGGACACGGCTCATGACACAGCCTGTTACACCCTGGAACAACAGACCACACTCCTCGACCGTTTCACCCAGGAAATGGGTATGGGCAGGATCGCGCTCGTTGCGCACGGCCTGGGTGCCCTGGCGGCCATCCTGTTCGCTCAAAAAAACCCGCAGGTGGTCGACCGCCTGATGGCGATAAACGTACCGATGGACAGCAAATCTGTAGCCGCCCGGCTGCGCTCGCCTGCCACTCCGGCAGACCTGGCAGAATGGCTGCTTGGAAAAGAGCTGATTACTGAGCCTGTCCGCACGGATGCCCCCAAAACCGACCCGCTTGCCATTGCTACCTCCTTCACCAGCCTGAACGGCACGGATCTACTCCCCATCATGGATTCAATGGAAACCCCCAGCCTGATCGTGCATGGACAGAACGACCCGGCGATTCTTTCCGTGGAGTATGAGCGTGTCATGTCCATGCCATACCAAATTCACCAGGTAATGTTGGAGGACTCCGGTCACTTCCCCATGCTGGATGAAAGCCCCCGCTTTAACCGCTTGATGACGGATTTCCTGGCGCTGGATTCGGGGGAGAGCCCGCGTGAACTGCAACTGAAAGAGGAATGGAAACGCAGAGTGCGCTAAAAAAAGCGAATTCCACTTGCCACGGAACGCAGTACATAGTAAACTACACCACATGATTACATTACGGTATGATGATGCCCCGCCTCCAATTGCAGTTCAACGCCAGATGAACTGCGGGACGGTTCATGCCGCCTGATGACACTGCTGGCGAAAGCCGGCAGTTTTTGTTTCCCTTATCCCAACTCCTCTCCCATCGGGACGTGTGCCCGTACGGGTAGAAGGGGAAGGGGTGAGAGGAGGAGAAGAACATGCCCGAAAACATCCTGATCGCCATTGCCTGGCCCTATGCCAATGCCGAGATCCATGTCGGCAACATCACCGGTTCGCACCTGCCTGGTGACATCGTCGCCCGCTACCACCGCTTGAAAGGCGATCATGTGCTGATGGTCTCCGGCACCGATTCGCATGGCACGCCCGTCACGATCGCGGCTGACAAAGAAGGCAAGTCCGTCGAAGAAGTCTATAAAAAATATCACAATGGTTTCCTCGACCTGTTCCAGCAGCTATGGCATCACCTACGACCTGTTCACCACCACCCACACCGAGAATCACTTCAAGGTCTCGCAGAGCATGTTCCTGGCGCTCAAGAAGAATGGTTTTCTGTTACACGCAGTACAGTCCAGCAATGGTACTCGCCCAGCGCAGACAAATTCCTGCCGGACCGCTACGTGGAAGGCACCTGCTACATCTGCGGCTTCGAGGGCGCCCGCTCCGACCAGTGCGACAACTGCGGCAATGTGCTCGAACCCGAAAAGCTGCTCAACCCGCGCAGCCAAGACTGGCGATGGCTCCACGCCTGAACTGCGCGAGACCGAACATTTCTACCTCGACCTCTCCAAGCTGGAGCCGGATGTCGATGAATTTCCTGCGCGAACGCTCCGCTTACATGCGCGAGACCGTCCTGGGCGAATCGCTGCGCAAGATCGAAGCCGAAGGGCTGAAAGCCGCGCCCGATCACCCGCGACCTGGATTGGGGCATCCCGGTCCCGGTCGAAGGCTGGGATGGCAAATGCCTGTACGTCTGGTTCGAGGCGGTCATCGGCTATCTCTCGGCGGCGATCGAGTGGGCCAAGATCAGCGGCAAGCCTGAAGCCTGGAAGGACTGGTGGGTCGAACCCGGCCGCGCGAGCACTTCTACTTCATCGGCAAGGATAATATCTTCTTCCATACCGCCATGTGGCCGGCCGAGTTGATGGGTGCCGGCGAGCAGTTCCTGCAGATCTTTGCCGAGGAAGAAGGGTCACGCTGACCCTGCCCTATGATGTGCCTGCCAACCAGTTCATGAACCTGGAAGGCCAGAAGATCTCCGGCAGCCGCAACTGGGCCGTCTGGGGCCGGGATGCCCTGACCCGCTACGACCCGGATGCCCTGCGCTACTACCTGACCATCAACATGCCGGAGAACCACGATTCCGACTGGGACTGGAAGGAATTCGTCGCCAGGAACAACGGCGAACTGGTGGCCACCTGGGGCAACCTGGCGAACCGGGTGCTGTCCTTCTGCTACAAACACTGGGATGGACATGTCCCGAATGTGGATCCGGCCGCGTTGCGTCCGGCGGACCTGGAATTGCTGGCCGCCATCGAGGCCGGGTTCCAGTCTGTCGGCAGGGAGCTGGAGGCCGTGCACCTGCGCGCCGCCCTGCAGGAAGCCATCCGGCTGGCGAGCGAGGTCAACAAGTACCTCGACACCTCCGCCCCCTGGTTCGAGATCAAGACCGACAAGGAGGCTGCCGCCAAGAGTGTCTACACTGCCCTGAAGGCGATCGACTCGCTCAAGATCCTGTTTGCCCCCTTCCTGCCCTTCAGCAGCGAGAAACTGAACGGTTTCTTCGGTTACGAAACCCCGCTCTTTGGCGAACAGTACACCGAGACGGTCAGCGACTCGCTGGGTGAGCATACCGGTCTTGCGCTATCGTGTCGGGCAAATTGCCAGTTTGCCCGCCTGGAAACCAAGTGAGTTAAAGCCCGGTGCGAAACTGAACCAGCCCGGTCCGCTTTTCAAGAAATTGGAAGAAAGTGTGGTCGAAGAAGAACGGGCGAGCCTGGGAAAATGATCTGGCGGAAGCATCCAGCCGGCCGCCCCTCTGAAAATCAGCCAGCCATAATGTATCAACGAGCGACTCACTTCAAAACTGAGTCGCTCATTTATTTTAATGTCCACCTGGAGGTAGTTGAGCCGCCTGGCGTCCGGCCCACTTGCCTGGCCAGCCGGGCAGGAAAATAGCCAGCAGCAGTGCCCCGATCGAGGCATAGAAAGTCAGGCGGTAAGCCGATTCGAATCCCTGCATCGACTGATCACAAGCCAGCTTCATCCCCGAAACGATCTTGTCCCTGGCAGTGGAGGCTGCCAGGGGGGATAAGGAAGCCAGCGAAGCCGGGATCCCCGGCGGGAGATTATTCTGTGCGCTGACCCCCGGCGTTTCACAGACTCCGAACGGAGCGGTGATCGCCGTTTGAGCTTCCTGCAACTGGCTCATCTGCGTCTTTATGGAGGGGGAAAGGAACCCCACCAGGACGGTTGCCAGGGCGGCGATCGATACCGCCTGGACTACGAAGCGGGTACTGTTCAACAAGGACGAACCGCGTGGAAGCAGGTCAAGATGGATGCTGCTCAAGGCGGTGACGTAGGAAGTCTGCAGCGTCAGCCCCACTGCCAGCCCGCGTAAAGCCAGCAGGAAGACGATGAAAGCGATCGGTGTGGTTGCCTTGAGTAGGGCGAGCTGCCAGGTATTGATACACAGGAGCACGAATCCGACCACCATGATGGTTCGTGGGCCGATTTTGTCGTATAGCCGGCCTGCCAGCGGGGTCGCAATGGCCGAAGTGGCTGCCACTCCCAGTAAGATGATACCTGCCTGCAGGGCGGTCCGGCCGCGGAAACTCTGCAGGTAGAGCGGCATCAGGAACTCCGCCCCGAACAGAGCCACCGTCGCAACGTAACCAATCAGGCTGGCGATCAGGAAAGTCCGGTTGGTGAATAGCCGTAGATTCGTCAACGGCTCTTTGGCACCTTTCAGTTCATAAAGGGCGTGTGCCACCAGGACGACCATACCGAGGACGATCAATACCAGGATTGTTGTCTGACCGGTCCAACCGTAGTTTTCGGCAATTGAGGCGGCATACAGCACTGCTCCGAAACCGATGATGGCGGTCAGCAGGCCCAGCGGGTCGAAGAGCGGGCGGCGGCCCGTTTTATAATCCACCAGGAAGCGGGAACCCAGGAATACTCCCACGACACCGATCGGAGAACGCGCTGCCCGTGGCCGACGGTCCGAGCTTGCTGCCGAAGCCGCCGCCCATGTGCTCGCACAGCACGCGCACGTTCTTGCGGTCGATGCCGAGCGCTTCGGCGACGCCCTCGCGCACCGCGAAGATCGCCTGGGTCGACGCGTGGATCGTGAGCTGGTCGCCCTCCCAGGCGGCCACGACGCCGTGCGTTTCGAGCGGCGCGTGGGTGTGGACGGGGCAGTAGTAGCTCGCCTCGTGCACCACCTCCGCCTCGGCGAAGCCCTTCTCGACGTCGCCACGGTTCGCGCGACTCTGGCGCGGCCCGGCCACGTTGCCGTTTCGGCCCATGTCCCTGCCGACCGGCAGCCGATCCATGTCGAAGACCCGCGGAGCACCCGGCTTCATCGCCTCGCGCAGCTCGTGGGCGAAGGGACGCTCCTTGTAGCGCACCCTGACGAGGCGCGCCGCGTCGCGCGCGACGTCGGGCGACACGGCCGCCACGGCGGCGACGTCCTGCCCGGCGAAACGGACGACGCGCGAGTCGGTGGTCCAGACGGCCTTCACCCCCGGCAGCGCCTCCGCCTTCGAGGTGTCGATCTCCAGGATCTCGCCCGCGGGCACGGCGGCGCCGATCATGCGGCCGTAGAGCATGCCGGGCAGCTTGATGTCGTAGGTGTACTTCGCGCGTCCGGTGACCTTGAGCGGGGCCTCCACGCGCGGGCGTGGCCGGCCCATGTGCTCGAAGTGCGGCAGGCTGTCGAGGTCCCAGGGCTTGATGTCGGTCGCGAGCGGCTTCACCTCGAGCGGCTGCGGCGATCCGGGCAGACCCGCCTTGGCCGTGAAGGTCTGCGTCGGCTCCGGCTTCGGTTCCTGCGGCATGGCTACTTCCTCGGGGACGGCGTCTTGAGCGCGGCCGCCTGCACGGCCTCGAAGATCCGCCCGTAGGTCCCGCAGCGGCACAGGTTGCCGGCGAGGCCGGCCTTGATCTCGTCGAGCGTCGGGTGCGGGTGCTTCGCGAGCAGCGCCGTGCCCGCGACCACGAAGCCGGGGGTGCAGAACCCGCACTGCAGCGCGTCCTTCTCGACGAAGGCCGCCTGCAGCGGGCTCATGCTGCTCGGGGCTGCCGATGCCCTCGACGGTCGTGATCTCGTGGCCCTCCGCGTCCACCGCGAGCATCAGGCACGAGACGACCGGCGCGCCGTCCAGCAGCACCGTGCACGCGCCGCAGCCGCCGCGCTCGCAGACCGGCTTCGCGCCGGTCAGGTCGAGCTCGTTGCGCAGCGCCTCGAGCAGCGTGACGCGCGGCTCGACGTTCACGCTGCGTCGCGCGCGCCGTTCACCTTCAGGCGGAGCGTGACGGCGTCCGGGCCGAGCGTCGCGGGAGCGGCCGCCGCTCGGGCGCCTGCGCCCACCAGCGTGGTCGCCGCGGCCGAGGCGCCGGCCGACTTCAGGAAGTTGCGGCGCGAGAACGCCGGCTGCTCCTCGTTCTCGTCCGGGGGCGGGGGCTTGCGGGCCATGGCACCACCTTGCTTATGCGTGCGAGGCGATTCTGTGTCCGGCGGATTTGCCGCGTCAAGGCTTTCGCAGAGGGCCCGCGCTTGCCGGAACGGGCTCGGCTCTTCGTTCAGCGCGTGTTCAGCACGCTGAACTCCGGCGCACGTCGCGTGTGAACAATTGTCACGGCAGGATCCGACGCCGAGTCGCGGCGTCATAATGGCGATCATGCCCCAGCCGCAGGCGGACCCGAGCCTCGTCGGCCGCACGCTCGGCGCCTACCGTGTGCTCGAGTCGCTCGGCTCGGGCGGCATGGGCCAGGTGTACCTCGCCGAGGACCCGCGGCTCGGGCGCCGCATCGCGCTCAAGGTGCTCTCGCGCGAGACGGCGTCGCAGGCCGCGAGAAGCTCGCGCGCTTCGAGCGCGAGGCGCGCGCGGTCGCCTCGCTCAGCCACCCGGGCATCGTGATGCTGCACTCGATCGAGGAAGCCGACGGGCTGCGCTTCCTGACGATGGAGCACGTCGAGGGCGAGACGCTCAGCAAGGCGATCCCGCCGCGCGGCTTCGCGACCGAGCGCTTCCTGTCGCTCGCGATCGCTGCTCAGCGACGCCGTCGCCGCGGCGCACCGCCAGGGCATCCTGCACCGCGACCTGAAGCCCGAGAACGTGATGCTCACGCCCGACGGCCGGCTCAAGGTGCTCGACTTCGGCCTCGCCAAGCTGCGCGACGACGGCGTCATGGGCGACCGCACGCTGCGCGAGACGCAGTCGGTCACCCAGGACGGACGCATCGTCGGGACGGTCGCCTACATGTCGCCGGAGCAGGCGCAGGGGCTGCCCGTCGACCACCGCTCGGACATCTTCACGCTCGGGATCCTGCTCTACGAGATGGCGACGGGCGAGCGGCCGTTCCGCGGCGGCACCAACCTGTCGGTGCTGTCCTCGATCCTCAAGGACACGCCGCGGCCGGTGAGCGAGCTGCGCGACGACATCCCGCGCCCGCTCGCGCGCATGATCGAGCGCGCGCTCGAGAAGCGTCCCGAGGACCGCTACCAGTCCACGACCGACCTGCGCCGCGACCTCGAGGACCTGAAGCGCGACGTCGACACCGGCGACCTGGTGCTGCGCACGACCGCCGGGCGCAAGCGCCTGGTCGCGGCGGGCAGCAGCCGTCGCTGGGCGCGGCCGTTCGCCGTGGGCGCGCTGATCGTCGTGCTGCTCGCGATGGCCGTCGTCTTCCTGCAGAGCCGCGCGCCGGCCACCGCCGAGGACGGCCGCCGCTCGCTGGCGGTGCTCTACTTCGAGAACGTGACCGGCGACCCGAGCGTCGACTGGCTGCGGACCGGCCTCACCGACATGCTGGTCACGAACCTCTCGCAGTCTCCGGCGCTGCGCGTGCTCAGCACGCAGCGGCTCTACCAGATCCTCGACGAGACCGGGCCACCGCGACGACCGCTCGCTGTCGGGCCAGGTGGTCTCGAGCGTGGCGCGCCAGGCGCAGGCCACGACGGCGCTCGTGGGCAGCTTCGTGCGCGCGGGCGAGCGGATCCGCATCCACGCGAGCCTGCAGGACCCGCGCACCGGCGAGGTGATCGCCTCCGAGCGCGTCGAGGGCGATCCCGACGCGGGCCTGTTCGTGCTGGTCGACGAGCTCACCACTCGCCTGCGCAAGCGGCTCGAGACGCCGTCGCTCGTGAAGTTCGCCGACAAGAAGGAGAAGAAGCTCCAGGAGGTCACGACCGCGTCGGTCGACGCCTACAAGGCCTACGCCGAGGGCAGCCGGCTCCACGAGCGTCTGCAGGAGCGCGAGGCCAAGGAGTACTTCGAGAAGGCGGTCGAGGCCGACCCGAGCTTCGCGATGGCGCTCGCGAAGCTCTCGGTGGTCTCGGCCAACCTCGGCGACGTCGACAAGGCGCGCGAGTACTCGGAAAAGGCGATCGAGCGAGCCGAGTCGCTGCCGCCCGGCGAGCGCTACTACATCGAGGGCCGGCACTACTCGCTCGACCCGGCCTCGGCCGAGAAGGCGGTCGCCGCTTACCAGAAGGCCGTCGACAGCGCGCCCGACCACACGGCCGCGCGCAACAACCTCGCCCAGGCGCTGATCCTGCTGCGCCGCTACCCCGAGGCGCTCGTGCACCTCGAGGAGCTGCGCCGGCGCGGGATGGCGTTCCCGGGCAGCTACATGAGCCTGGCCGAGACCTACCTCGCGACCGGCCAGCCCGCCAAGGCGCGCGAGGCGCTCACCAGCTACGTGAGTGCCCACCCCGACAGCAGCGCCGGGCTCGAGAACCTGGGCTTCTTCGAGCTGATGCAGGGCGAGACCGACGCCGCGCTCGCCGCGTTCGACAAGGCCGGCGCGCTCCAGCCGTCCGAGACGGCGAAGCTCGAGATGGGCCGCGTCGTGGCGCACGCGCTGCGCGACGAGTGGCCCGAGGCCGAGGGCTGTGCCAAGCGCCTGATGGAGTCGCCCGACGCGCGCGAGCGCTGGCAGGGCGGGGCGACGCTCGCGGTCGCGAGCCTCTACCGCGGCGACGTGGGCGAGGCGCGCCGCCTCGCCTCCGAAGGCGCCCGCATCGGCGGCAGTGTGTCCGAGCGGATCGGGGCGCGCCTGTTCCGGGCCCGCCTCGAGGCGGACCTCGGACGCCACCGCGAGGCGCTCGCCGAGGCGGAGCGCGTGCTCGCCGAGAAGGAAGCCGAGCCCAAGCTGATCGCCGAGGGGCACGGCATGCGCGCGCTCTCGCTCACGCACCTGGGGCGTGGCAAGGAGGCGGCCGAGAGCGAGGCCAAGGTCGACGCTTTCCTCGCGACCATCCCGCGCGTGATCGGCGAGCCCTCGCGGCTGCAGCTCGCGGGAGAGCTGGCACTCGCGCGCGGCGACAACGGTGAGGCCCGAGAGAAGCTGGTGAAGGCCGTGGCGCTGCTCCCGCCGAAGGTGGTCTCGATGGACACGGCCCCGGTCGAGATCCAGTTCTCGCTCGGGCGCGCGGCGCTCGCGATGGGCGACGAGCAGGCCGCGCGCGACGCGCTCGCCTACGTGGTCGACGCGGGCCCGCGGCGGATCAGCACGCCGATCCCGTACGTGCGCAGCCTCGCGCTCCTGGCATCGCTCGAGGAAAAGCGGGGGCGCGCGCCCGGAGGCGCGCAAGCTCTACGAGCGCTATTTGAGCTACTGGAAG
>CAWHNM010000020.1:0-16999 GCA_963830665.1 uncultured Chloroflexia bacterium | reverse complement strand
TCCACCACCAGGTCCGGGCGGCTCTTCTTAACCAATTCCACGGCCTTGCGTACCTTGGCCGTGAGCGGGTGGTCGGTCGAACCGAAGTTGGAGAAGGACAGGAAGGCGATGCGCGGTTCGAGCTCGAGTGCTTTGGCAAATGGGCCGCGCGGAAGGCGATCTCAGCCAGATCCTCTGCCGTTGGCTCGATGTTGACCGTGGCATCCGTGAACAGGAAGACCCGGTCATCGACGATCATGATGTACACGCCGGTCACCAGACGGGCTTCCGGGCGGGTCTGGTGGATCTGCAGGGCGGGACGGATCACCTCCGGGTATTCGTAGGTCAGGCCGGCCACAGAAGCATCTGCGTCGCCCATCTTGACCATCATTGGGCCGAACACGGTCGGTTCTTTGACGCGCTTGTAGGCCTTCGGCAGGATCATACCTTTGCGGGCGCGCAGTTCATGGAAGGCTTTGACATACTCTTCGAATACGGTCGAAGTTGTTTGGATCGACGATTTCGCAATCCAGGTCGAGCGCCATTTCCTTCGATCTTTTTGCGGATGACATCCGGCCGGCCGATCAGGATCGGGATGCCGATGCCTTCATCCTGGACCTGGGCAGCCGCGCGGATGATCTTGGTCTCTTCGCCCTCTCCAAAGGCAATCCGCTTCTTCGGTTTGGCGGACTGGGCTTTGTGCATGATGAAATAGCGGATGCGGGCACCCTTGCCCTGCCGGTAGGCCAGTTGCAGGCGATATTCATCAATATCGATCGTCTTGCGGGCCACCCCGGTCTCCATGGCCGCCTTGGCCACCGCGGTGGATTCCCACAGCATCACGCGCATGTCAAGCGGCTTGGGGATGATGTACTCCGGGCCGAATTTCAGGCTGTCCACGCCATAGGCACGCAGCACATAATCGGGCACATCCTCACGAGTGAGGTTGTACAGGGCCTGGGAGGCGGCGAACTTCATCTCTTCGTTGATGGCCCTGGCGCGCACATCCAGCGCACCGCGGAAGATGAACGGGAATCCCAGGACGTTATTGACCTGGTTTGGATAGTCGGAACGGCCGGTGGCCACGATGACATCCGGGCGGGCTTCCTTGGCGAGTTCGTATCTGATCTCAGGATCCGGGTTCGCCATGGCGCAAATAAAGGGGCGGTCAGCCATGGTCTTGACCATTTCGGGGGTAAGCACGTTGGCGACCGAAAGACCGTAGAACACATCACAGCCGCGTACGGCATCTGCCAGCGTGCGAAGGTCCGTATCCACAGCAAAGGCTTCTTTGTATTTGTTCATGCCTTCGGTGCGGCCCTTATAAATGACGCCTTTGCTGTCGAGCATCATGATGTGCTCGCGCTTGACGCCCCAGCGCATGGCCAGGTTGGCGCACGAGATGGCCGAAGCGCCTGCACCCGAAATGACCATCCTGATTTCAGCATGCTTCTTGCCAACGATCTCAAGGACATTTGCCAGGGCTGCCGACGATATGATCGCCGTGCCATGCTGGTCATCGTGGAAGACCGGGATGTCGAGCATCCCTTTCAGGGTTTCCTCGATATAGAAGCACTCCGGGGCTTTGATATCTTCCAGGTTGATGCCGCCAAAAGTGGGGGCGATGGCGCGCGCCACCTGGATGATTTCGTCCGGATCGTGACTGTCCACTTCGATGTCAAAGACATCCACATCCGCAAATTTCTTGAATAGCACCCCTTTGCCTTCCATGACGGGCTTGCTGGCCAGTGCGCCGCGGTCGCCCAGGCCCAGGATGGCTGTGCCGTTTGTCAGGACGGCCACCAGGTTGCCCTTGGATGTATATTCATAAGCCATCTCCGGGTCCTTCTCGATATCCAGCACCGGTACGGCTACGCCTGGTGTGTACGCCAGGCCCAAATCACGCTGGGTGTCCATCGGCTTGGTCGGGATAACAGCAATCTTGCCTGGTTTACCATTCAGATGATGATATTCCCGGGCATCTTGATCAGTGATTTTAGGCATATAACCTCCAGAAAGGGAAAGGAAAATATCGATGGAATGGGCTAATTATTGCACAGGTCATTCAGGGGAGATAGTTCCTTTTGTCACTATTAAATTGAACGCCTGACCTCATCTGCGTAGTCTGGCAGCCTGCCTGCGTGCCTTCTTATCTGTCACGGGGATGCCATATTGCCCGGGAATTTCGCAACAATAGGACGGTTTCGTGTATAATACATTCACATTCAAATGGATGGAAGCCGCTTTTCGAAAAACATCTTCAAAACAGCGGCCACGGCTTGTAAATGGAATTCCTGGAAAATCATGGGTACGTCCCTGACCCGAAATCAGGGCAGTTTCTTTGGGAAGTCTGAGTGTCTGAATTGAATATGAAATTTGGCAATAAGTGGAACTGGTTTTTATTGAAAGACAAATGACATCCCAGCTTTTCCGCCAGCGGTAACGGACTGTCGTTACCGGCTTCCGATAAGTCTGTCTGTACCTTTGCCCGGGGCGGGAGTGCAGGCACAAGATGTAAATCCAGGTTTATTATTGCACAGCCGTGGCCCCCACGAAAAGGCGGCCTGCGGCTGTGTGCTTTTTAATAATGGTACAACGAATTACGGCAATTGAACCCCAGCAAAAGAATCCCCAGCGGGTGAATGTTTACCTGGACGGGGAGTTCGCCTTCGGCCTGGCCAGCATCGTAGCAGCCTGGCTCAAGGTGGGGCAGGAACTGGGCGAAGAGAAAATCGCCAGCCTGAAAGCCGAGGATGAGCGCGAAGTCACGTACCAGAAAGCCCTGCACTTCCTGAGTTACCGGCCGCGCTCCTCGGCGGAAGTGCGTCAGAACCTTTCGAAACGCGGGATCTCCGAGTCGCTTATCGATGAGACAGTGAACCGCCTCCAGGAGGCCGGACTGGTCAACGATGAGGCTTTTGCCCGGGCCTGGGTGGAAAACCGCAACACTTTCCGTCCAAGCGGCAAACCGGCCCTGCGGATGGAACTGCGGCGGAAAGGCCTCAGCGATGAGATCGTCCAGTCCGTATTGGACACGCAGGTGAACGAGGAGACGCCTGGCCTTCGAGGCCGCCCGGAAATACGCGCGGCGGCTGGCTGGCCTGGAATGGCCCGAATTCCGCCAGAAACTGGGCGGTTTTCTCACCCGCCGTGGCTTTTCATACACTGTCCTTGCCCCGGTCGTCTCTGAAGTCTGGAAAGAAATCCAGACGGCGGATGCCGGGAGTACATCTGATAACGAGGAATAACCATGGAACCCGATTGCTTATGGTATCGCCGGCCTGACCCTGATCGTGGGTCTCGCCATTGGCTTTTTCATCAACCGCCTCCAGACCGAAAAGGTCCAACGCCAGCAGCGTGAAAAGGCCGACAAGATGGTGATGGATGCGCGCGAACAGGCGCGTACCATCGAACTTCAGGCACGTGACAATGCCCTGAAAATTTCCCAGGCTGCCGAATCCGAGATCACACGACTGCGCTCCGAATTGACCCGTGAAGAGGAGCGTCTGGAGCATCGCCGGACTGAACTGGATGGGCGGGTGGAACGCCTGGAACAGCGCGAGCAGGCGGTGAACAAGCGCCAGAGCCTGGTGGACCGGCGTGCCAATGAGATCGAGAAACTGCACCAACAGCAAATGGAAGAACTCCAGCGTGTGGCGCAGATGAATACTGAAGAGGCGCGCGGGATCCTGTTGGCCGAGGTCGAGAAGGATGCACGGAGTGACATGGCCCGCATCATCCGGCAGATCGAGACCGAGGCGCGTGAAGAGGGCGAGAAGCGCGCCCGCAAGCTTATTGCCGATTCCGTCCAGCGGGTTGCCACCGAAAACGTGGCGGAATTCACCACCTCCCTGGTACCGTTGCCGAACGAAGAGATGAAGGGGCGCATCGTCGGGCGCAATGGACGGAATATCCGCGCCTTTGAACAGGCCGCCGGTGTGGACGTAATCGTGGACGATACGCCTGAAGCCGTAACGATCTCCTGCTTCGAACCGGTCCGTCGTGAAGTCGCCCGGCGTGCCCTGGCGAAACTGATCCTGGATGGACGCATCCACCCGGCGCATATCGAAAAGGTGCTGGACGATGAACAGAAGGCGGTCGACAAGGTAATTGTCGAGGCGGGGGAACAGGCCACCTTTGACGCCGGGGTGACCGGCCTGCATCCGGAAGTGATGCGCATGATGGGGCGGCTCAAATACCGCACATCCTACGGTCAGAACCAGTTGGCCCATGCGGTTGAAGTCGCCAAACTTTCCGGGATCCTGGCTGCCGAACTGGGCGCCAATGAAGAAGTCGCCCGCCAGGCCGGTTTCCTGCACGACCTTGGGAAGGCCATGGACCATAACCAGGAAGGCACGCATGCCTTGCTGGGTGCAGAATTTGCCAAGCGCTATGGCGTAAGCGCACAGGTGGTCAACGCCATTGCTGCGCACCATCACGAGGTTGAGCAGGAAAGCGTGGAAGCCGTTATCGCCGAATCCGCCGATGCCATTTCGGGGGCGCGTCCGGGCGCCCGCCGCGAGGACCTGGAAGCTTACATCAAACGCATCCGCACGCTCGAAGATATGGCAACAGCCTTCAAGGGCGTTTCACAGGCGTATGCCATCCAGGCCGGGCGTGAAGTGCGCATCATCGTCAAGCCGGAAGAGATCGATGACCTGGAAGCCACCCGCCTGGCGCGTGACATCGCCAAGAAGATCGAGGAGACCATGCAGTACCCCGGTCAGATCCGGGTGACGGTGATCCGCGAAACCCGGGCCGTGGATTACGCAAAGTAAGGAAGTGTGCTCCGGGAATGGAGTTGACCGGATCACCCAAGCATTGAAAAATTACGAAGGCCGCCAATTTTGGCGGCCTTCGCTTTTACAGCCAGTCTATCTTTCTATGAGAAACAGCCAGCCATTGCTGAAGGTACACTTTGTCTGCCCGGATTGGCTGACGCCGATGAAACCGAGCAGGCCTTCGGTGAAGATGGGCTTGTTCTTGGCAAAATTCTGCCTGGCCTGGCCCATCTGGGAATTCACCAGATCGATGTTGCTGCTGGTTCTGGTCGATCAGGTTCTGGTAATCCTTGCACCTGGTCGGGAGAGGCGTTCGGTGGGCATGTCGATTTTGGGCGGGGATTGTTGGTTATCGGGAGGCGGCTGGGTGGTATCGATTTCGCTGACCAGCACACCGTTGGTGTAGGCATCGATCAGCTTGCCGCGCACCACAATGGCCAGGCGGTTGGTGGCATTGTTCTGCCAGGTGAAGCATTTATCCTGCGCGCCTGGAGGTAGATCGTGCGCATGTTGCTCATCTCGCCTTTGACGGTGGCGGTAAAGGCCAGGTAGCCGGTGGCATAGCGGGTGATGATCACCATGTACTGGGTCGGTTTGTTGGTATTGCCGTTCGAGCGGAACATGAACCCGCAGGCAGACAGGCTGTTGAAGGTGTGCCAGGTGATATCGGCTGCCATGACGAAATCCTTGGCAGTGATGCCCTGGTAATCATTGGCGTAACCGGATCTGCTGGTAGCCGTTCAGGTCGATGGTGACCGGTTTATGCACCCAGGCGACATGGCCCTGAGGCCGGGTCAATGCCATAGCGCGGCAGTTCAGCCACCGCCGGGGCAATGACCGTTGCGGTGGCCTGCTTGGAGACGTCATTGAGCGAGGCCCGGGCGGTTTCGGTGGCATAGATATCGGCGCTCTGGGAGGTGGCCTTGGCGACGGCAGTGGCAAGCTCGTCACCTGCGCCGCCGACATTGGCAGCGTCGGCCGTGGCGGTGCCTGCCACGGCGGCGCTCAACGGGGTGAGGGTCTGGTCCATTGGGTGTTCAAGCTGGGCTCCCAAACCGCAAGCCAGGCTGAACAGCAGCAGGAAGAGCGATTTTGTTAGCATGGCAATTCCTTTGCGAGTGATTCCCTTGCCTGTAGTGACATGGGCAAGGCTGGAGTCGCGGTCATTTGACATCTTTTCGCTTGATCAGGATCAGGATGATCACAAAGTAAACGGCCACGATCACGAGCTGGGCAATCCAGGTCTGGAACAACCAGGGGAGATAGATGGCCGGGTCTTTCTTGTTCACGAAGGCCCAACTATAGGTCTCGGAGGTGCCATTGATGATGCCCTCGGCCGTGTTGACCGCTGAAATGCGGGCGACTTCGTATTTGGCGCGGTCTTCCTGGTACTTGATCATCTCGCTCTTGTATACATCCGCCTGGACCTGGTAGAGATCCATCTGGTTGCGATAGTTATCCTGGATGATCTTGACGTCATCCTGGTAAGAGACCAGCGCATTCAGATACTGCACCATCTGGACCTGGTTGTATTTATCGGTGGGCGGGCGGAGGCGAGTCCGGGATGACCGGTTCGGGCGGCTGGGGCGGCAGGGGAGGCGGCTCGACGGGGGCGGGCTGGTCGATCTCGGCCACGTAATACGATCCCTATGCCCGGGAAGTTGCAGGAATTCTGGTTGAAGACCTGCACGCCCATGCACTTGCACTGGAAGAAGGATTTGGCATCCAGGTCCATGGAATCGCGCAGATCCTTATCCAAATGCCAGCACGGGTCGGCAGCCACATCCGAACCCATCCCGGTGATACCGATCAGGCTCTGGAAGGCCCAGCGGGTGGAAGCGATCTGGCTGACGGCGGTTGGGCACGGGGGCCAGGGCGCCGCTCAAGACGATCAACGGTACGATCAGCATGATCAGGGTCAAGGGCGCGGAAGCCGCATTGGCGGCGAGGGCCGAGGCCAATAAACCGAGCATCATGCCGGTGATGACGGCCAGCACCAGGGTGACATAGACCTCGCCGAATTCCAGCAGTCCGCCCGGCATCTTGAAGGCCAAGATACTGCAGGACGGTGTAAGCCAGGGCATGCCAGAAGGCCAGCACCATGGCCACCCATACCTTGGAGAGTGACGTAGGGAATGATCCTCAGGTTCACCAGCCGCTCGCGCCGGTAGATATCGGCCTCCTTGACGAACTCACGCATCTGCGACATGCCGCCCACCAGCAGGGCAAACAGCGACAACAGGAACAGGGTGATGCCGGCGTTGCCGGGCGTTGCCGCCCTTGTACGCGAAGGCGTTCCTGCCCATGACAAGCGCCAGGACAATGGACAGGCAGTCCCACGCCGACCGGGACGACCAGCATCAACGATCAGGCGGAGCGGTCGCGCAGCAGGATGGTGACATTGCGGGCGGAAAGCACCATGAACTGGCGCAGGGAGGAGATGCGCGCGCCTTTGCGGGCCTGTTTCTTGACCGGCTGGGCCTGGGCGGCCAGCGCCTGCTGCTGGGAGGCTTGCAGCGGCTCGACAATATATTTGACGAAGGCATTGCTGGCCATATAGCGTTCACCCCAATCCTTGCCCTTGCCCTTGGCGGGGTCATCGAGGATGGCGTAGATCTGGTCGAACTCCATGGCACGCGACGCGCCGGTCCTGCTCGCTGCGGTACTGGTCGAAATAGGTCAGGGCCTCGTCCGGCGGTCCGAACCAGGCCACATAACCGCCGCGGGCCAGGAAGACCACCTTGTCGGCCAGCATCACGTTCTTGGTGGCGTGCGTGACCATGATGATGGTGCGGCCCTGGTCGGCCAGGCGGCGCATCAGGTGCATGAAAGCGGTCTCGGTGCCGGGGTCCAGGCCGGAGGTGGGTTCATCCAGGAAGAACAGGCCCGGGCGGGTGAGCAATTCCACGCCGATGGAGACGCGCTTCTGCTGGCCGCCGCTCAACCCGCTGACCTGGACATCCTTGCGGTGCGTCAGGTCCAGATCGTTCAGCACTTCCATGATGCGCTTATGGCGCTCTTCCTTGCTGGTGTCTTTGGGCATGCGCAGTTGGGCGGCGAAATTCAGCGCCTGGTAGACCGTCAGCTCCATGTGGATGATGTCTTTTTGCGGCACGTAGCCGATATCGTTGCGGACGGCATCGAAGTTTTGATAGACATCGATGCCGTTGACGAAGACCTTGCCCTGCGTGGCGGGGCGGTAACCGGCAATGGCATCCAGCAGGGTGGATTTTCCGCCGCCGCTTTGCCCGACCACCACGATGAATTCGCGCGGCTGGTAGACCAGCGAGATATCCTGCAGCAGGTTGAGGTCCTTGCGCACCCATTTGTTCAGGTGGTAGGCTTCCACCCGCAGCCCTTCGGTTTCATCGTAACGGGTGAACTGGTCCTCCCCCATCACCAGCTGATATGGGCCGATCCGGATGGTATCCTGCGGGTTGAGCCAGACATTGCCCTGGACGCGCTTGTCATTGACAAAGGTGCCGTTGGCGCTGCGCAGGTCGGTGACGTAATAGCGCCGGCCGACGCGGGTGACCTGGGCATGGAAGCGCGAGACCCGTGGGATTATCGCAGACGACATCATTGGTCGGGTCACGCCCGAAGGTGAGCTTTTCCTTATCTCCAAACTGGATGGCGGAAAGTTTGGTGGTGGCCTGGGAGGGCGCCAGGTAGGTCATGCTGACCATCATGCCGGGCATTTCGCTGTCGATGCGCAGCACATCCGCATGGGACAACAACTGGCGGTCGGTGACCGGGCGGCCCTGGCAGGTGAGGGTGTTGATCACACCGGGGAGGATATGGATCTCATAGCCAACGGGAGGTTTTTTCAAGGGTGGCATGGTGGCGTGACACGATCGGGGATGCCACGACAATGTCATTATCGTCGGCGCGGCCCAGGGTGATGCGATCCTTGGTGAGCGTATAGGTTTTGGTCTCCTGGCCGGCAATGGTGACCTGGAGAGTGGGGGGAGTGGTCGAGATGGAAGACTGGACGGTGCCGGCGGTGAGATCGCTATCCATCATGGTGCGGTCGGACGGTGGCGCCCTGAAGAGACTGGACACCAGCTGCCGGAGGTCCTTCACCACGGACTGGAGGCCGCCGGCCTGCGGCTGGTTGAAGACCAGTCTGACCTCGGTGCCCAACTGGATCTCGGCTCCGTTGGCCAGCACCTGGGGAGCCTGGAGGCGCTGCCCGTTGAGGAAGGTGCCGTTGCTGCTGCCCAGGTCTTCCAGGAGGTAATTGCCCTGCTGGTAAACCAGGCGGGCATGCCGGCGGGAAATTTCCGGATGGACGATGATCAAGCCGGCGGGGGCGCTGCGCCCGATGACCAGCTCCGCCTGGGTGAGTTCCACCACTTTTCCGGCATCTGGTCCGGTGTTGATCGTCAACTTTGCATTGGATGGAATATCCGCCATTTTGTCTCTCCTGTGTGTGTTTGTCAGGACCGAAATTATGCTCTACTAGCACTTGCAGAAATATCCGAACCGGTTGCAGTAAATCGCTCGCAATTAGATGAGCCTGGTTCAGATATCTTCGCAGTACGATGTAAATATCCTTCCTTTTGTCCAATTTGTCAAGTAATTGGCCGAGGAGTTGGGTGGTTGAATAGTCCTGGGGGTAAAAAGTCTGATAGTCTGATAGTCAGAATAGTCAAATGGTCTGATCGTTGAAAAACAGGGGGATATTGATCCTCAATAACGAAAGGAGGAACGAATAAATTTTAGATTGAAGATTTTCGATTGTTGATTGTCTCCAATTCCTGCGGAGGAGGCAAGAAAGATGCATTTTAAGGCGTTTTCTCACCCATTTTTGCGGAGGTAGAAGGGTAGAGGGCCAATATTTCGGACAGAAACGCGGGAGGATTTTCATTCGGATTCATTCCTCAAGAACGAATGACCACCCGACCTCACCCCCGGCCCCTCTCCAGATTGAAGAACGCAATCTGGAGAGGGGAGCAAGATGGGAGAGGGGAGAAGAGGAAGTGGCGTTCAATCATCTTCGACGGGAATATCGGCGAGTTCATCGAGGGCCTGGTCGATGGTGGTGCGGTTGTAGTAGAGAAGCTTTTGTGACATGTAGAGGGCGCGCATGGTATCGAAGGCCTGACTGATGCCACGCAAAGTTGCCAGACACTGGTCAAGGGTGGGTTTTTCCGTTTCGGCAAAAACCTTAAGGGTAGTATCGGCGACACTACGCAAGGCGTCAAGTTCATCGGAAATATCGCCCTTGATATCAGTCGAGAGGCGGGTGAGCACTTCGGGCTTGATGGAATAAAAGCCATGCTTGAAGGCATTGTGGTTGCCGGTTTGACCGCCACGACGGCGACCGGTAGTGGGGGAGTGTGGACATTGGAGGGCTCCTTGGTTGGGTAGTTGAGAAATTATTTGAAATAATGATCAAATTCATGATCTCCGAAGAAATGATCGTAGTCGGCATCCCGGAAAGAATTGGCATGGGTACGGTCCCCCATGTTGCGATCCATATTCTGAAGAGGGTCGCGGGCATAGACGATGAGGGGAGGGGTGGAGAGGTGCCATTCGAGCGTGTCGAGTTTGGCGGTGAGGGCATCGGCGAGGATGAAGTCGTCGTGGATGAGCTCACCATCCGGGCCACGCGTGCCATCGGGGACGCCCCAACGGAGAGTCTTGGCAGGACCGGGGAGGATCTCAGAGATGCATTTGCTGTACTGAAGGCGGACTTCATCGGTGTGGCAATGGTCACGGAAACGGCCGGTCTCGATGATGGTGAGGAAACGCCAGCCAAGCTCGGATTTTTCCGGCTGGGTGAATTTGACCGGGATGACACGGGCCGGGAAGGCACGGTCGAGCAAGGCCCAGAGGCCTTCGCCGACGCCGGTGGCATCGATGACGATGTGCTGGGGCTGCCAGGTTTCGGCGAGGCTTTTGAGCTTGCCAAAGACGGCCAGGTGGTTTTCGCCGATCCAACTGTGACGGGCGACGACATGGTAGGTGGGATGGCCGAGGTCTCGAAGGGTGGAGAGGTCGATCCGGACGATGGTGAGGGCGGTGGAATCGCGGCCGGGATTGCCGAGGCCGAGGTCGGAGGGATGGAGGGGGGTGAGGTTGGACTCGTCCATGCCGGCGACGTCGAGGAGGAAGGCAACCGCACCCCCGGCCCCTCCCCAACCGGCAGCCCATCTCCGCCGAGAGGGGAGCAGAGAGTCGGAGAGCGGAGGCGGGAATTTGATCGCATGGAGGAGGGCGAGGCGGGCGGGGGGGAACATGCCGGACTGGGCGTCGAGGGTTTCGCAGAAGTACTGGGAGCGGACACGCGGGTGGTTGCGGCCATGCTCGGCGATGACCCGGTCGACATGCAGGCCGTAGGCGGGGACGAGTTGACGGACATCGTCGGCGTTGAATTGGAAGAGGCGCTGGATGCCATCCTTTTCCTGGGCCTGCAAGGCGATGCGGCGCTCGCGCTCGAGCAGGGTATCGGAGAGCCAGGGGATGCCGCAGAAGACGCGGGTGGCATTGGTGCTGGCGGTCATGGGGTCGAAGTCCCTGTCGAACTTGGCGATAGAAATGGACTGGGCCTCATCGACAGACATGAGAAGGTCGGCGGTGGCGCCGAGGACATTGGCACGGGCTCCGCCGGAGAAGAACTGCAGGCGGGCCTGGCCGAACTGGTAGACGTAGCCCTTGGAGGACTTCCAGAGGTGGCGGGTGCCGACACAGTTATCGAGGGCCCAGGCGACGCGGACCATGTTGAGCTCGGTCTGGGGCTTGAAGGTGGGGGAGACGGAGACGATGCGGCCGCCGGTGCGGGCATAGCGAAAGAGCAGCCAGGCGAAGATGTGGGCCTGGAGCTCGTTCTTGCCGGACTGGCGCGGCAGGATGACGACGAAGGTGAGGCCGCGCTGGTGGAGGACGGAATCCTTGATGGCGCAGGCAACCGGGACCTGATAGGGACGCAGGTGGATGCCGCAGGCGAGCGCCCAGGCGACGGGGGAGCGGCGGATGGTGGAGCGGATGGTCTGGGAGAGGAGGGAGGGGTAAGGACATTTTTGATTCTCGACCCTGACAGGAACAGCCAGATCAGGTGATCAGGTGAGAAGGGAGAAGTGATTGTCAAAGGTCGAAGGTCGAAGGTTCAAGGAAGAACGTTTGAAGCGTTTGCAAAGGTTGGCACCTACCTGACTCCCCCGGCCCCTCTCCAGATGGAAGGACACATCTGCCCTACGGATGCTGCGCGAGAGGGGAGCGAGAGGAGAAGGAAGAAGTATGGCACGGCCAGGCTCCACTTAATGGGAACACGGTCAGGTGTTTGAGCCTGACCGTGCCTGGAACCAATAATAGAACATTAATTCTAATTTGTCAAGAGGGGAAAAAGATTCGCCACACCCCCAATGAAAGTGGCCAGGTGTGCACGACTCCGCTGAGGTGCGAGGGGCAGGCTTACATGCTGTAGGAAGGTGGGCGCAAAAAAATGGGATGACACGGAGCGTTGGTCCTTGCCTCCCCCAACTGGGGGATGCAAACACTCCCCGGCAGGCGGATGCGGCCCGGGAAGATTTGTTGTAGGATGAGTTGATCTCCCAGTTACTATCCAGCCGGTGGATAATTTGATTATAAGGAGTTGGACCCCATGGCAACCAAGACAGCAAAGTGGACAAGGTAACGTGAGAAACCCAAACGAGCATCCAAGAGCAAGCGTATCCATGTGCGGCGGTTGAAGCAGGAAGCCCGCAAGACGGCCGGCACCACGCACGCCTGACCACCCAGCCTCCCCCAAGTGGCGCAGGCAAACACTCCCCTGTTGATGGATGTGGCCGGGGAGGATATGTTGTAGGATACGTCTATGCCCCGTGTATATTTAGCCGATTCCCAACGCGAAGAGCGCTCCGCACTTCGCCTGGTACTACTCGATCTTTACATGGAAGTGGTCGGTGAAGCCGCCGATTGGCCCACCACGCTGGCCCAGGCCCCGGCAACCAACCTGGATATGCTGTTGGTGGACTGGGACTTGCTCCCCGTCGGCCTGGGAGTGCAGTCCCTGGCTGACCTGCGTCTGGTCTGTCCGAATGCAATCGTGGTTGTCCTGATCAGCCATATGGATGCCCGACAGCAGGCGGCCCTCTCCGCCGGCGCGGATGCGTTTATCAGTAAAGGTGAAACCGCCCGAGCGCGTGGCCGAACGCCTGCGAAGCGCGGCCGCGAGCATTGTTATTAATTAAGTGGTTGGGGGCTAACCAACAGCCTGGACCCAGTTGTGTGCAATCGGATTCCATTCCTCAATCATCCAGGCTCAATCCCCATTCCCGGTTGCCCTTAGATCTCTGATTAACCGTTCAAAGGCCCTCTGATAACTTTCCTTATCTTTCCGATGCGAGAAATCACCAATACGGCGTGTGCGGCGAATATCGGCGGCCCAGGCTTGGTCAGTATTCATAATGCCATCATCCAAACGAATGGGAAATAAAACGATACAACCACACAATCTCTCTTTTTCCAAAGCAGTTTCAACCTCTTTTTCCACCCAGGAACTCCTGATAGAGTTCTCCGAGAGAACAATCAGGAGTTTATCGTGAATTCGAATTGCATCATCAATTCGTCCGCGGAATTTGTCACCGATCTTTAAATCTTCAGGGGCGAACCAGCAGCGTACACCGTTATTTTGTAGATCATCATGCAGGCTTCTGGCAAACTCACCGTCTTTGCTGCTGTAACTGATGAAACATGAAAAATCCTGATTGCCGCTGCCAAGGAACAACGCATGGATCCTGTCCGTAATGTTGGTCACCTGCTCAGGGTTAAAGCCCGGAGCAGCCAATTTTGCATATTCGATATCCATATCGCTCAGACCGCAGCCGCGCAGGAACTTCTCCGGGATTTTCCCCCTGGAGCGTTGAATGGTATCTGTGCCAATCGTTGACATGGATTCATGCTGAACTTCGACAAGCCCTTTCGTTCTGCTCAGATCGATATCCCCCAAAACTGTTCTTCCAAATCTAGCTCTGCTGAGATCGGCTCCGTTGAGATCGGCTCCGTTGAGATCAGCTTCCCTGAGATCGGCTTCAGTGAGATTTGTTCCCCTAAGAATGGCGCCTCTGAGACTGATCCTGTAGAGATTAGCCCTGGTGAGGTTCGCGCTACTGAGATCGGCATCCGTGAGATCGGCCAGAAGGAGTTCAGCTTCCTCAAGGTCAGCACCCTTTAGATTGGCCTCACAAAGATAGGCAGCATCGAAATAGGCTTTACCGAGTTTGGCTCCAACAAGATTGGCTTTTATGAAATTGACTTTAACTAAAATGGCTCCACTGAGATCAGCTTGCTCAAAATCAGCTCCCTCGAGATCAATCTCGATGAGGGGATTCTTCTCCCGCCACTCATTCCACGCCTGTGCACCCTGTTTCAACAGCCTGACTTGCTCTTCAATTGCCATCTTCTACCTCTTCCGATAGACCTGATCCATGGTCTCCGGTTCGAGCCACACCTGCATATACGCCGCCAACTGGCGTAGTTGCATATGCCCATTATCGCGCTTTTTCCGCTTAATCTTGCGTGTTTCCCGATGAATTTTTTACACATGCCCATCTCGACAGACCAATACGGTGTTCTTAAAGTCCAAACTGACCGGCCTTTTTTACCGCAGAGAGCGCCAAGGCGCGGAGAACACCGATAAAACTCTCCCGGAAAGGCACCGGGACGAGGTGCGCTCTCCGTGTACTCTGCGGTGAAAATCTATCATATGCGCATGCCTTCATCGACTTTAAGAATACCCTCGACAGACCAATTTTGCAGCTTGTTTCTCAAGCCCAAATGCTGTACAATTTTTTAAGGGAATATGGCCCTCCACCGATAAACCATAACAGGGAGATTCGCCATGTATATCATCAAAGTGTCTGCGACCTCCCGTACGTCGGCAGTGGCGGGAGCGATCGCGGGAATTTTCAGGGAAAACAAGCGGGCAGAAGTGCAGGCGATCGGGGCGGGAGCGGTCAACCAGGCGGTCAAGGCGCTGATATTGGCGACCGGCTACTTGAAAGGGGATGGCTTTGATGTGGTCATGGTCCCGGAGTTCGTGGAAGTAGAGATCGAGGGAAAAATCCGCACGGCGGTCAAATTCGTTGTCGATCCACGCTAAGCAAATTGTATTCGCAACGTTATGGTAGAATAGCCCCGCCCTTGATTGGCTGCCCCCCTCAGCCAGTCAGGGGTATTTTTTAGCCATCTCTTCCGGAAAATACCAGATCTCTGATTCATATTTGGGGAGAGGACCGTGAATTGACATGGGGGAGCCTCATTTGTGCACTCGCCGGGCTGATGCTATACTCTATATGGCAGAAACTAAAAAGAACCTGTCAGGAGGAATTCTTATGGATGCGTATATCGCTATCTCCCAAGTAATTAGTATTATCACGGGCATCGCGGCTGTCGCTTTGGCGTACATAGCTTTTCGCCTATCACAACAAGCGGTTAATATCCAAATCTATACACGTTACTTCGATGCCAATACTTTTCAGCTAGAAAATTGGGAAGTCGTTATGCCCATGACTCCTCTAGGTAAGTGTTCAAGTCAGCAAGAAGCTGTTATCAAGACTTACCTGATAAACCGACTGAGTCGATTCGTTTGGGAAAGTGATAAGAGACAGAAAAAACTGCATAAAGTTTATTCGAGAGCGATGTTTGGGACAAATCTTAATGAGTTTCAGGAAAATCTTCAAAAAAAAGGGCTACTGCAGAGACGATTAAGCTTGCAGTAAAAACAATTAAAGGATTGCGTTTCGATGATCCCTATTTCGCGGCCAACCGCCAATTATGGGATGAGTATTTTGGCAAAACATACTTCGATGAACCCGTGAAAATTTAATTTAGTTTCACACCAGAAAATTTCCAAACGGTTAGCTTGACATAATAATAGAATTATTGTGTTTTGCTTTATACTATAGTCAACAAAATAAAGAGTAATGAGGTTAATCAAAAATGGATTTACCGCTAAATCAAATAATTCAGGGGGATTGTATCGAGGTGATGAACTCACTTCCAGAAAAATCTATTGATTTAATTTTCGCCGATCCTCCCTATAATTTACAGCTTCAGAATGACCTACATCGGCCAAATATGACTAAAGTTGATGCTGTGAATGATGATTGGGATCAATTTGCTTCATTCCAAACCTATGATGAGTTTACTCGTAGTTGGCTAACTGCATGCAAAAGGATCTTAAAACCAACGGGGTCAATTTGGGTGATAGGTTCTTATCATAATATATTTCGGGTTGGAACTATCATGCAGGATTTGGGCTATTGGATATTGAATGATGTTATTTGGATAAAAAACAATCCAATGCCTAATTTCCGTGGCGTACGTTTTACAAATGCTCACGAGACCCTTATCTGGGCCAGTAAGGGGCAGGGATCAAAATACACCTTTCAATCATCATGCGATGAAAAATTTTAATGATGAAAAACAAATGCGGAGTGATTGGTGGCTCTTATCGCTTGCAACAGGAGCTGAACGACTTAAAGATGATAATGGCGATAAAGCTCATTCAACGCAAAAGCCACAAGATTTATTGTATAGGGTAATTCTATCGTCAAGTAACCCTGGTGATATTGTTCTTGATCCGTTCTTCGGGAGCGGAACAACCGGCGCTGTTGCTGCACTTTTGCATCGTAAATGGATTGGAATTGAACGTGAGGAAAAGTATATTCCTCTGGCACAGAAAAGGATTGATGCAATTTCTCCGGGATTATTTGATACATCCTTATATGAAATGAGAAGCCAAAAACAAATGGCCCCCCGGGTTGAATTTTCTGTATTGCTTGAAAATAATTATGTTCAACCAGGCCAGGTTTTATACTTCAATAAGGATACAACAAAAACTGCCATTATAAAACCCGACTCTCGCCTCCGTACACCCGATGGTTTTGAGGGATCGATTCATAAAGCAGGCAGCCATTATATGAATGACGCGCCTTGTAATGGTTGGGATCATTGGCATGTAGAGGACGATATGAAGAAAATGAATAGCCTAGATTCAATTCGACAAAAATATATTGCTGATAATGGATTAATGGGATGAGTGAGCAAATTAAATCCATAATTTATAAGACCGTTCATGACATGCTGGAGGAAAGTACTTCAGCTTCAAATATTTCAAGCATGCTTGACAAGCACACGGAAAAAATTCATTTTATACCAATTAGATACCGCATAATCGGAGGAATTATCCAAGGGCTCAACATTAAGTTTGGAAATTTTATCGAGTTATTAAT
>CAWHNM010000019.1:0-414415 GCA_963830665.1 uncultured Chloroflexia bacterium | reverse complement strand
GACATTCCCTGCCTTTTTTTTCACCCAGCCTTCGCGAAGCACCCTCGCGGGGACAGGTGAAAACCGCATTTGCCACGCAGGGGCGCAGGGCTGGCCTGCAGGAAATCCCCAGACAAGGGAGAGGAATAATTGTTCCTCGTTTGTTCCGCGAAACAATTCCCCTTTCTGTCCCTCCTTCTCCTTTTTCTCGCCAGGCACCCTGCCTGCCGGTCCTGACATTCTTTGTCGGGTTGCTCCTTGCATGGCACCTCAAAGGGGCGGAAAGGCAATGTGGTTGTCAACGGTCCACGTATTTTTTTTGGAGTTCGGGGCATTCGTTCCCTATTCGTTTTTTTCCACGGAACGAATTCCGGCCTCGATCCTCAATCCACAATCAAAAATCAGCAATCAAAAATCATCACTCCCCCTTTCGTGCCTCATTCATTCCTCAAAAACGAATGCCCTGTTGTTAGTGTATAATATGACCCCCTTGGCAACCCGTCTGGCTGGCCTGCCGGGCAAATTACCCGCCCGGGGATGAGCAATTTCAATGCCGGATCGAACTTAACCTTGTATGGAAGGTATGCCTTTGGTATAATTGCGCGGCTTAAGCCGGGAAACGGGCGATTGCCGACGTAGCTCAAACGGTAGAGCAACCGCCTTGTAAGTGGTAGGTTACGGGTTCAATTCCCGTCGTCGGCTTGGAACGTTGACAATCTTTGCCGTTTATTTGTTCGTCGGTTGGCCTCATCGTACGGTGATGGGACCAAGCGACCAGCGGATCAAACGGCTGGAAAAAATGGGCAGTTACCCAAGTGGCCAAAGGGGACTGACTGTAAATCAGTTGTCAGTAGACTTCGGAGGTTCGAATCCTTCACTGCCCACTTAGTTGATAGTCGGATAGTCGATAGTCGACTATGACTACGACTATGACTATAGACTAACCGCCCTCATAGCTCAGTCGGTAGAGCACGTTCTTGGTAAGAACGGGGTCATGGGTTCAAATCCCATTGAGGGCTTCGCAACCATGAGATATTGTCAAGGAAGGAGAAAGGAATTATGGCGAAGCAGAAGTATCGAGCGGAACAAACCGCACATGAACGTGGGGACGATGGGACACATCGACCACGGGAAGACGACGTTGACGGCGGCGATCACGAAGTACAGCCAATTTCTGGGGAAGGCGCAGTTCCGGGCGTACGACTCGATCGACAATGCGCCGGAAGAAAAGGCGCGCGGCATCACGATCAACATTGCGCACGTGGAATACGAGACGGACAAGCGTCACTATGCCCACGTGGACATGCCCGGGCACCGCGACTACATCAAGAACATGATCACGGGCGCGGCGCAGGTGGATGGAGCCATCCTGGTGGTGGCAGCGCCGGACGGGCCGATGCCGCAGACGCATGAGCACGTGCTGCTGGCGCGCCAGGTGGAAGTGCCGAGCATCGTGGTGTACCTGAACAAGGTCGACCAGATGGATGACCCGGAACTGCTGGAACTGGTCGAGATGGAACTGCGCGAACTGCTGACGAACCAGGGTTTCCCGGGCGACACGACCCCGATCGTGCGCGGCAGCGCCTTGAAGGCGTTGGAGAGCACCTCGACCGACCCGAATGCGCCCGAGTATGCCAGCATCAAGGAATTGCTGCGGGTGATCGACGAGTACATTCCCGGAGCCGAAGCGCGAGACGGACAAGCCGTTCATGATGCCGATCGAAGACGTGTTCTCGATCAAGGGTCGTGGGACGGTGGTGACCGGGCGTGTGGACCGCGGCCGCATCAAGGTGGGCGAGCCGGTGGAGATCATTGGCTTGCGCGAGACGCGCAGCTCGGTGTGCACGGGCGTGGAGATGTTCCACAAGATGATGGACGAAGGCATGGCCGGTGACAACCTGGGCCTGCTGCTGCGCGGCATCGAGCGCACGGACGTGGAGCGCGGCCAGGTGGTGGCCAAGCCGGGTTCGATCACCCCGCACACCAAGTTCGAAGCGAAAGTGTATGTGCTGAAGAAGGAAGAAGGCGGGCGGCACAGTGCATTCTTCAACGGCTACCGGCCGCAGTTCTACATCCGCACGATGGATGTGACCGGCAACGTGGAACTGCCGGCGGGTGTGGAAATGGTTCTGCCGGGCGACAATGTCGACCTGACCGTGACCCTGATCGTCCCGGTGGCGCTCGAGCAGGGCTCCAAGTTCGCCATCCGTGAAGGCGGCCTGACCGTCGGCGCGGGTGTCATCACCAAGATCATCGAATAAGAGAGTAGTTAGGGTAGCATGGCTTCGAAAAAGAAAGATGTCCGCCCGGTAATCATCCTGGCATGTAATGAATGTAAGGAACGCAATTACGTATCGGAGAAGAATCGCCGCAACGATCCGAACCGGATGGAGTTCAAGAAATATTGTCCGAGTTGCCGGAAGCATACGTTGCATCGCGAAACAAAGTAAGGTGCATGTGTTCCAGTGTCAAGTGACACAGTGGCACTTGACACTGGAACACCGATCGTAGGCCAGTAGCTCAATTGGTAGAGCACTCGTCTCCAAAACGAGTGGTTGTGGGTTCAATTCCTGCCTGGCCTGTAGATACAACGCCGCCCTCCCCTTTCGGGCAGTCAATGAGGCGGCGTTGTCACCGTCAGTAAGAAGGAGTTCGACGTGGCTGGTAAAGCTGAAAAAAGTAAACGCGAGAATAGGATCCAGCGTTTCTTCCGCGAGACGGCTGGGCGAATTGCGCAGAGTATCCTGGCCGACCTGGCTGGAAGCGCGTAATCTGACCGTTGTCGTGATCATCGTATTGGTGATCATGGCCATTTTCCTCTGGGTGATCGATCTATCGGCCACGAGAACTCTTATCCCTGGTTGTTGGCGCCTGAACAGGCAACGCGGATAGTATTGAGAGGTTGAATGATTCAAGACCTGGATCCAGAAGAACAGTTTGAGCAGGAACCGGTTGAATCCGAGGAGAACGAATCTCCCTCGGAACAGCCTGTTTTAAGCGAACCGACAGACTGTTCACCAGGAAGCTCCTGCCAGGCAGGAGGATATCGAAGCGATCCCCGAGGGGCCGGCCTGGTATGTGATCCACTGTTATTCCGGGTATGAGAACAAGGTGCGGCACAACCTCGAGCAGCGCATCGAGACCATGGGCATGAAGGACAAGGTCTTTGATGTGGTCGTGCCCACCCAGGAAGAGATCGAGGTCCGGGATGGAAAGCGCCGCACCGTGGAACGTCACATCTTCCCCGGCTACGTTCTGGTCAACATGGCTCTTGAGCGAAGAGTCCTGGTTCGTCGTGCGCAACACGCCCGGCGTGACCGGTTTCGTCGGGATGGGCAACCTGCCCACGCCTCTGCGTCCCGAAGAAGTGGCCCAGATCCTCAAGCGCATGGAAGCCGATGCGCCCACGGTCAAGGTCACCTTCAAGGTCGGGGAACGCGTCCGCATCGTGGATGGACCTTTCAACGATTTCCGGGGTGTTGTCTCGGAAATTGACATGGAGCGGACGAAAGTCCGTGTAATGGTCTCGTTCTTCGGGCGTGAGACGCCGGTGGAACTGGATTTCCTGCAGGTTGAGAAAGCATAACAGCGTTCAGGTCATTCGCTCTCGGCGTTTCACGCTGACCGCAAAGAATTGAACACTGATGGCTAATTCGTGGGAGGGTCTCCCGTAATGACCCGCTAAAACCACAAAGGAGTAAAATATGGCAAAGAAATTGAAGGCAATTGTTCGTCTGCAGATTGAGGCCGGCAAGGCCAATCCTGCTCCCCCCATCGGTCCGGCACTGGCTGGTCATGGCATCAACATCATGGCCTTCTGCAAGGATTACAACGCCCGCACCTCCAACCGCCCGGGCGAGGTTCTTCCGGCAGAGATCAGTGTTTATACCGATGGTTCGTTCACCTTCGTTCTCAAAACGCCGCCTGCCGCAGTTTTATTGCGCAAGGCCGCCGGGATCGAAAAAGGCTCCGGCGTTCCCAATCGTGAAAAGGTCGGCAATGTAACGCGTGCCCAGGTGCGCGAGATCGCCCAATTGAAGATGAAAGACCTGAATGCCCTGGACATCGAAGGCGCCATGCGCCAGATCGAGGGCACCGCCCGCAACATGGGTATCGTTGTCGTTGATTAACCCGGTGGGAGGGCCGCATCCCGGCCCGTTTGCACCACAAAGGAGAATTCATGGCTAAACACGGAAAGAAATACCTGGCCGCTCTGGCTAAAGTGGACCTGGACAAGATTCTATGGCCCACTCGAAGCGGTCAAACTGGTAAAAGAAACTGCCTACGCAAAATTCGATTCCACGGTGGAAGTGCACATGCGCATGGGTCTTGACCCCCGTCAGGCCGACCAGCAGGTGCGTGATGTGGTGGTTTTGCCGCATGGTCTGGGCAAAACCGTACGCGTGCTGGTCTTCGCCCAGGGCGATGGCGCCACCAATGCCCGCAACGCCGGTGCGGACACCGTTGCTGATGACGAGGAAACCCTGAGCAAGATCCAGGGCGGCTGGCTCGATTTCGATGTTGCCATCGCCACACCCGATATGATGGGCAAGGTTGGTAAACTTGGGCGTGTGCTCGGGCCGCGTGGCCTGATGCCGAACCCCAAGGCCGGTACCGTTGTCAGCCCCGAGGATATCGGCCGCGCCGTGACCGAATCAAAAGCCGGCCGCGTCGAATTCCGCCTGGACAAGACCGCCAACATCCACGTCTCGATTGGCAAGGCTTCGTTCGACGAAAAGAAGCTGTATGAAAACTTTGCGGCACTGATGGAAGCCATCACGAAAGCCCGCCCATCGGCCGCCAAGGGCAATTACATCAAACATATCACAATGACTTCAACGATGGGTCCCGGCGTCAAAGTGGATGCCAACCTGGCCCAGTCGATGGAGGAAACCGAATAGCTTTATTCGGGTAGCCCGAGGGATTTTCCTTCGCCGAAGACGGCAGGTGCTCCTGAGCTTGCGTTCAGAGCTTAATCTCCTGCCCAGGTGAAGACTGGTGGAAACACCACCCCCTTTCCGGGGGAAAAGTCTTTGCCTGTACACTCGGGCAAAGACTTTTTGATTGGAAAGGAGGTGATATTCTTTGGCTAAATCAAAAGCACAAAAAGAGGCCATGCTGGCCGAATATATGGAATGGCTTGGCAAAGAGCCAGGCTGTCGTTCTGGTTGAGTATTCCGGTGTGAAAATGAAAGACCTGGATGTCATCCGTGCCAGGGCGCGTGAGAATGGCGGTGAGTTCCATATCGTCAAGAACACGCTTGCCAAGCTGGCTTTGGAAAAGGCTGGCTACAGCGTCCCGGCTGACTACGCGGAAAAGAGCACTGCCATCGGCTTTGCATTTAACGATGCGGCCGGTTTCACAAAAGCGCTGACAGAAGCGACCAAGGGCATGGAAGCCGTCAAGGTGAAAGGCGGTTTCCTGGATGCAAAAGCCCTCAACGCTGCCCAGGTTAAATCCCTGGCATCCCTGCCGCCGCTGCCGGTCCTGCGTTCCCAACTGCTGGGCGTATTGCAAGCTCCCGCCAGCAAACTGGTCCGCACGCTGGCCGAACCTGGCCGTTCACTGGCGTACGTGGTCAAAGCATATTCCGACAAGGCTGCACCTGCTGCAGCATAATCATTGTAGTAACGATTTAAGTCGTTACTACTCCAACTAAACATTATTCAAAGAAATCTGAAGGAGATTTACAATGGCTGATCTGGAAAAAATCGTCGAACAGTTGAGCGGGCTCTCCGTTCTCGAAGCTGCTGAACTGGTCAAGAAATTGGAAGAGAAGTGGGGCGTTTCCGCCGCCGCTCCTGTTGCCATGGCTGCCGCTGGTGCTGCCCCCGCAGCTGCCGCCGAGGCTGTCGAAGAGAAGACCGAATTTGACGTCGTCATCAAGGATGCTGGTCCCAAGAAGATCGAAGTCATCAAGGTCATCCGCCAACTGGTCACCCTGAGCCTGACCGAAGCCAAGGCCCTGGCCGAGACCGCCGATGGCAAAGTGCTGGCCGCAGTCGGCAAGGACGCCGCCATGGATGCCAAGAAGAAACTGGAAGAAGCCGGCGCTGTCGTCGAAGTCAAGTAAGCGCATCGACACGCACCAATCAAAAAGACGACCCCTTCTGGGTCGTCTTTTTGATTTTAATCGCCATAGTACCGAAGTCCTACCCAAACCTGTTGACTTGACCCTCGAAAAGTTATACAATTGGTATATCTGGTCTGACCACCATACCACAGGATTGATATGAAAATCCAACCAATCACCCACAATACTCTTGCTGAAACCGTCGCCGGTAAACTGGCCACCTCCCTGTTGGATGGCAGCCTGGTTCCCGGCTCCCAATTGCCTTCCGAGAGGGATCTGATGAACCAGCTTGGCGTCAGCCGTGCCACCCTGCGGGAAGCGCTCAAGGCCCTGGAAGAATCCAGGCTGATCGAAGCCCGCCCAAATGTCGGTTGGTTCGTGCATGCCATTGATGAGGCGAACGTAACCAAGGCGCGTGAGCTGGCCAATGTGCATGGAACCGCGCACCGCCGCGCTCCGCCGCGAACGAACCGCCAACCGGTCCGCTGCGCATACCGGTCGCCCCCGAAAAGCCGCTGCACATCCCCAACCTGCACACCGACCGCCTGGGAACTTTCGAGTTCATCTCCTGGTGGGAGCGTGAAAAGGTTCAAAACGCCCACGTGCTGGTGGTCGGAGCCGGCGCGCTGGGCAACGACGTCATCAAGAACCTGGCGCTGATGGGCGTCGGTTATATCTTCATCGTCGATTTCGATACGATCGAGGCCGCCAACCTGAGCCGCTCGGTGCTCTTCCGCGAATCGGATAACAGCCGCAGCAAAGCCGAAGTGGCCGCGGCGCGTGCCAGGGCGCTCAACCCGCAGATCCACGTCCAGTACCTGAACGGCGATGTAATGACCCAGCTCGGTCTGGGCGTCATCCGCCGCATGGATGTGGTCATCGGCTGCCTGGATAACCGCGAAGCCCGCCTGGCGGTCAACCGCTTCTGCTATTGGATGAACAAGCCCTGGGTGGATGGGGCCATCCAGGAACTGCTCGGCCTGGTGCGCGTCTTCGTGCCCGGCCAGGGCGCCTGCTACGAGTGCACCCTGACCGAGGCGGCCCTCCGCGACCTTTCCCTGCGCTATTCCTGCCCCCTGCTGGCCCGCCAGAACATCCTGCTTGGAAAGGTGCCCACCACCCCCACCATTGCCTCCATCATCGGCGGGATGCAGTCCCAGGAAGCCCTCAAGCTCATCAACGGTATGCCGGTGGAACCCGGCAAGGTCATCCATTACAACGGCATGGTCAACGAGATGCACACCACCGCCTACGTGCCGCGCGAGGATTGTGAAAGCCACTGGACCTACGGTGAGATCACCGAACTGCCCGCCCGGGCCGAGCACACCACCCTGGATGACCTGCTGCGCATCGCCCGCGCCGACCTGGGAGCGGAGGCCGTGATCGAACTGGACCAGGAACTGATCACCTCCCTGTCCTGCCCGGTCTGCCACACCGTCGAACAGGTGCTGAAGCCGTTGAGTGCGGTCAGCTTCGAAGCCGGGCACTGCCCTACCTGTGGAACGCTGCGCGAGACCGAACTGACCCATGTGATCACCGGCGAAGAGAATTTCCTGCACCGCACGCTGGCCAATGTCGGTGTGCCAGCCTTCACATCCTGCGTGCGCACAATGGACAGGAATATCGCTTCTACGAACTGACCGGTGACCTGCCCGAAGCGTTGCATTTCCACGACTTCGAACAAACCGAACCAGCTCCAGCCGCGCACGGCCGGATCCACCTCAAAGACGAATTCCGATGCCAACCCGGATACCGACAATCCGGCGCATGGACGTGTGAAGTTGCACGAATGATGGCATACCATCGCCGGTTCATGATCATAAGACCATGAGCACCCACAAACCTTCTCCGCCTGATCCGCTTCTTCCTGGCCCTTTCACGCAAGCTGGTGCTATTGCTTCTTGTTGATGATCACCACCGCCATAGGGTTGGTCGCTCTTGCTCCTGCAGACACGGCTATCCATTCCCGTGCTGGCTTTCCTTCTGACAGATGGCTTGCATGGGATTGGTGGCCGGCTTCTCGGTCCGCTGGATCCTGCCCAGGAAGGTGCGTCGTGCTGCGGATTCTGCTCGGCCGTGGTATTCATCATCGGTGGTCTGGCTCTGCTTGGGCTGGTTCACCGGGTGGGGTTTTGGCATCGATCTCTTCAGAGCAGGACGCAGCTCGGGTGGACTGGTGGGAATTGGGCCAAATCCTGCTGGCAGACCGGCTTTCGCTCTGCTGGCCCTGTATGCCTGGCAGTACCCGCGCTCAAACCGTGCCCCCTGTAACGCAAACGCCAACCGCTCGAAGAAATCGCCTCGACCCGGCGAAAGCCGCAAAAACGACCGCAACCGTGCGCCCAGACCCGCAACCTGCCTCGCCAGCCATCAAGCCAGGCGGTCCAGCCGGCTTCACAGGCAATCGCCACCCAACCTAGTCAAACCAAAGCGGAAGCGTTCCAATCATTCCAGACCCAGATTGGTTCTGTCCAGCCAGGAAGAGCACCGTTGTCCTTATTGCCTGGAATTGATCGACCCGGACGACCCGCGCGGCGTGGTGGAATGCGAGATCTGCCACACCCTGCACCATGCAGATTGCTGGGCCATCACCGGCGCCTGCCAGGTGCCCCATTTCACTGCCTGATCTGATTCTTTTGGAGGAGACTATCATGCCAGATTTGAACGTGACCATTGTTTTACCCAGTGGTGGGGCGCGCACTGCCGAGATCCCCGATGATGTCAACGTGCACGACCTGCTGACCGAATTGACCTCCCTGCTGAAGCTGCCGACTGTCGGCCCGGATGGTCGCCCGATGTATTACCGGCTGGACAGTAAAGCCCTTGGGCGTGAGCTCAAGGATGAGGAAACGCTCGTCTCCGCCTCGGTCCCGGAAAACGATCGCCTGATGTTGACAGCCGACATCACTGCCGGCGCCATCGGCCTGGACCAGAGCCCGCGCATGCGCCGTTTGCGCGCCGACTACGAGTTGATGCAGGAACTGGCCGCCCGCAGTGATCTGATCAGTTTCGAAGCCAAACGTCCGCACGCCAACCTGCCTCCCGAGACTTATATCGTCACATTTAAATGCAAGGGCATCATCGACGTGGATCGCCAGGGCAATCCCAAGTTCGGCACACACCACCAGGTGGAAATCTACCTGCATAACCAGTATCCGCAGCGCTGGCCCGGCATGAAATGGCTCACTCCCATCTGGCACCCCAACATCAACCACCTGAACGGCAGCGTGTGCATCGACGCAGCCTGGTGGACCGCCAGTCGTTCGCTCGACCGGTTGGTGGTGATGCTCGGTGAAATGCTTCAATATAAAAACTTCCATGATGATCCGACCAAGCCGCCTTTCCCCTGGGATCCCGAAGCGGCCCGCTGGTGCCGGGAATATCGCAAGACGCATCCGAATGCTTTCCCGGTGGATGAACGGGAGCTCTTGCGCCCTGAGCGTGTCAAGCTCAAGGCAGTAGAAGCCAAACCAAAACCCAGATCCGCCTCAAATGATCATTCCAACCGGCTGTGACCCAGCCACAACCCGAAAGGAGTAAAACCATGTCTGACCTAGCTGTTACTGTTGTGCTTCCCTCCGGAGGCAGCCGCACTGCCGAAATCCCTGACGATGTTGTCGTCAAGGAACTGCTTCCCGAACTGACCACCTCGCTGGAACTTCCAGTCACCGGTCCGGATGGACGCCCAATGTCCTACCGGCTGGACAGCAAGGCTCTCGGCCGGGAGCTCAAAGAGGACGAGACCCTTGCGCAGGCCGGCGTTCCCAAGGACGACCGCCTGATGATGACCGCCGACGTTACCGCCGGATAATCCTTTCTCATCCGGACCGCCCCAGTCCTGCCGAGGGCGGTCCGGACCATTGACCGGGCACCTAAAATCAGATGACTCAATCACGCATTCGTGTATTACCCATCGAAAGCCCGGCTCCCTGGCTGGCAAGTCTGCCATTGGATAACGCCCGGCACTGGATATCCCCATATGAAGGCGATGGGAACGGCACGCCTGTCTCCGTGTTCTTCACCCAGAACGCCTACAACCAGGCGGTGGCGCATGCCTCCAGCGACCTGGAGGATGAGGTTGGCGGAGTCCTGGTGGGAAAGTGGTGCATGGATTCTGAAACCGCCCGGCAATATATCGTAGTCACGGCCTGCCCTCCCGGCCCGTTTTACCCAACAGGGCAGTGTCTTTCTGACCTTCACCCAGGACAGTCTGGTGGATATCCACGCAAAAATCGATGCAGAATGTACCCTGAGGATGCAATTGTCGGTTGGTATCATACGCACCCGCGCATGGGCGTTTTTCTCTCCCAATATGACACCTGGCTGCATAACCACTTCTTCCCCGAACCGTGGCAGGTGGCATTGGTGATTGAACCACACACCGAAATTGGCGGATTCTTTATCCGCCAGGCGGGTGGCGGACTCGACCCTGGTCGTTATTTCGGGTTCTACGAATTGGATGACGATTCCGGACAGAGCAGCGTCCATTGGAACAACCTGCAACAGGGACCGGTGAAAAGCCGGGAGACAAAGGAGTGGATCACAATGAATAGACGTATGCGTACGTATTATTATGCCGTATTTGGTGCAATCGGCGGATTGATCGGCTGGCAGATCAGCAACCTGCTCGGCCTTTCATTCATCTCCAACATTTACCTCAGCGAGGCGATCGTCGGTGCGCTGGTGGGACTGAGCATCGGCCTGTTGATCGGGATCGTGGAAGGAGTGCTGACGCGCAACCTGGTCCAGGCCGGCAAATCCGGTCTGCTCAGCGGCCTGCTTGGCTTGCTTGCCGGAGCGATTGGCCTGCCGTTGAGTGAATGGATGTTCCAGACAGTTGGCGCCGGGCTCATCGGCCGCACCCTGGGCTGGGGTTTCTTCGGGCTGATGATCGGTATGGCCGAAGGAGTGTTCGGCGGGAGTCAGCTCTGGAAAGGATTGCTGGGCGGGTTGCTCGGCGGAGCTGTTGGCGGCATCTTGCTGGAAGCCAGCCAGGTTTTGATGAAAGACTCCCTGGTTCGGTAAGGCCATTGGTCTGATACTGCTGGGGGCGGCGGTCGGTGCATTCATTTCCTTGATCATTGTGCTTCTGTCACGCGCCTGGCTGGAGGTTACGAGCGGCAAGCTCAAAGGCACCGAATTCATCCTGGACAAATTCATGCGCGCCAAAGGTCCGGCAATTGCCATTGGCAGCAGCGCCTTAAAGTCTGAGATCGTCCTGCCTGACCCGGACATCGCTCCGCAGCATGCCATGCTGACCGGTGACGGATCGCATTTCACGCTCAAGGATATGAGTCTTTCCGGCACCTTCATCAACAAACGCAAGGTCGAACGGGCGCAACTGACCAATAACAGCACCATCCACATGGGCAATACCGAGATGGTCTATCACGAGAAGAGGTAGAAATGAAAAATATCCAACGAGTATTCCTGTTTGGGTTGAGCCTGCTCCTGATACTCGTTCCACTCCGGATTGCCGGTGCGCAGGTTGACGGCGCACAGGATCCGCATCACACAAGTGGATAATTCGAAGTTCCCGCAGGTCACCCTGTACGTTTCAGTGACGGATGCCAACGGTGAACCCCTGGCGGTGGACCCGGGTCAGATCCAAATCTCCGAGAACGGTGTGGTGATGCAGCCGAAACAGGTCACCGGATCCGGTGAGATCGGCCCGCTGACCACCCTGCTCGTAATGGATGTCTCCGGCAGCATGAACAACGCCGGCAAATTGTCCGCTGCCAAGGCGGCTGCCCAGGCGTACGTCGATAAAATGCGGCCTGGGGATCAGGCCGGCCTGCTCACCTTTAATACCAAGGTGACCTATGTACAGCCCATCACGACCGACCACGCGGCTTTGAGCCAGGCCATCAAAAGCTTGAAGGCCGAGAACGATACGGCCATGTTCGATGCCTTGGTCCAGGCGAATCAGATCCTGCAGGATTATCCGGGTCGTAAAGCCATCATCGTCCTGACGGATGGACTGGACAACCAGAGCAAGAAGACCTCCGATCAGGTCACCCAGACCATCGGCACCAGCGGCCTTTCCATCTCGACCATCGGGCTGGGAAACCCGGATAACGCCGGACCCTTTTTCGGGCTGGATGAATCCGTGCTGAAATCCCTGGCAGAACAGGCCGGTGGTGCTCTACAGCTATGCCAGTAACCAGGCTGATCTTTCCAGGTTGTATGAGCTGTATGGCCGGGCCTTGCAGAGTGAATATCGCCTCACGTATACTATCTCCTTCCACCTTGCGTGATGGACTCGGGCGCACATTGACCGTCTCCCTGAGCGGAAAAGCCTCTGCCAAAACCAAATACAATCCCGGCGGGGTATTACCGGAAGTGGCCAGTCCGGCCTCCTGGTCGATCTTCCTCGTCCTCCTGGCAGTTTTGATCGTCCTGTTGTTCGTCCCGGGAGTGATCGATCATTTCCTGGTTCGCAAGTCCGCCAAGGCAAATGTCGGGCAGACTGCCCCGAAGTCCAAATCACGCATCAAGCTGAAGTAACCTCCGATCGATCATAAAAGGCGACCTGTTGAAGGTCGCCTTTTATGATAATGGTCAACTCCCGCGAGCGTTCGCGGGAGTTGCCAGACCAACTCAAAAGGAGAAAGGAGATGTTACCGGACGGGAATATTAGGAATGACGCCTGCCCCGACTTACGGACGAAATGGATCGTAATTCGGATTCGTGCCGGCCCACACACAGGCTGCTTTGGCAAACTGGTTGCACTCCACGCCATGCGAACAGCGGTGCGACAGGACACGCGGCGGGTCAGGCAGGAAATCCATTGGGTAAAGCACTTCCGCTTCCAATGCAACTTCGCCCATCACATGCTCACAATAACACACCTTGCTTGTTTCCCAGGTACGTTCAGCCATAGCATATCTCCAAATCTGAATACAGTCTAAAACATCCTGGATGGTTTATCCAGTGACAGGCATCACGATTAATCATGACAATTCGCGCTTATTCGGACAACATAAGTCCATAAACATTGCCGGTTCATTGCTTACGCGCCAGCTTCAATAACGCTTCCTGACCGTAATCTGCCAGGTAAATTTCCCCGGCCTCATCCACGCCGAAAGTGGAGATCTGTCGCCCCGGTCGTGAACAGGATTTTCACCTGCTGGTCCTTCCCAGCCGGGCTGAAACAAACCCCATATATTTCCAGAGCAGTAATCGCCAAAGAAATAGACCCCCTGCCATTCCGGCATCGTTTGACCACGATAGACATAACCTCCGGATATGGAACAGCCCTCCGAATGGGAATATTCATAAACCGGCTGGATGAACGAACCATTCGCAGGTGGCTGACCCTTATAGGATGCATCCCTTCAAAATAACTCCAACCGAAGTTCATGCCGCCAGGTGTCCCGGTGGGGATCATATCGACCTCTTCCCAGGCGTCCTGGCCGACATCCGCGATGAACATATCCCCAGTCAGACGGTCGAACGAAAAACGCCAGGGATTGCGCAGCCCGTAAGCCCAAATTTCTGGCAACCCGCCGCTTTTTGCAAAGGGATTGTCGGGGGGAATGGCATAGGGATCGCCGTGATCCACATCTATACGCAGTATTTTACCCAGCCGGGTCTGCACGTTTTGGCCATTCCCCATTGGGTCGCCTGCCGATCCGCCGTCTCCAAGACCTATATAGAGATAGCCGTCCGGACCGAACGCCAGCCCGCCGCCGTTATGATTGTCATACGGCTGGGCGACGTGCAGCAAATCCACTTCGCTGGCCAGGTCTGCCCGGTTTGGATCATCCGATGAAACATGCAAGCGTGCAATCACCGTATTCCCATTCAGGTCTATATAATTAACAAAGAATAGACCGCTGCGTGAAAAATCCGGATGGAAAGCCAATCCGAGCAAACCCTGCTCGGTATGCCGGCTATCGACTTTTCCAACAATATCCAGAAAAGGAGCCGGCATCAATTGATTGTCTTTCAAAATAAGGATCCGGCCGCGCTTCTCAACAATGAACAGCCGTCCGGACCCATCGCCGGCATTCTGGATATCCACCGGTAATTCCAGCCCGGAAAGGATCGGGGCCCAATCGTAACCGGCCGGGTCTGGGAATGTGGGTTGGGCAGTTGGAGAAGGAAGAGGCGTGGATGTGGGTGTGGGTGCGGGTGCAGTGGCAGGAACTGTCGGGGTTGGCAAAGGAACTGGCGGATTGGTGGGTTGGATCAAGGTAGGCGCGCTGGTATTTTCAGGTGCGACGCCACAGCCTGCCAGAAGCAACCCGAGCGATATCAACGCACCTGAAAGAATGCCAAAGGTTCCACCCCGGTACTTCAGCGCCCTACTTGTTCCCTTGAGGGGGTTCATGCGGCTCAACATCGATAACCTCGCCGGTTTCACCCTGCTCCGGGACATCCCGCCAGGTTGCATTAACGACTTTCTGCAATGCATTCATGTGCTCCTGCACAACCTCGTCCGGGCAAAGCGCCACAAAAAGCGTATTGCACAACCAGATCACCGCGGCATCGTCAAGGTAGCCGATCACCGGCAAAGCGATATCCGGTATAAGGTCGATCGGCGATACAAGGTAGAGCAAGCCGCCCACAGGCAGGATCTTGAGCAGGAAGTTGACGCGCCTGTCACCGATCAAACGCAGGATGAGCTTGATCCGCAGGATCAAGTCCTGAAAAAAGCCTTTGTCTTTGTTTTGCAAAATGTCTTTTCTCGTTGTCATTTTTTCTCCTGATTTATCCGCTAAATGTTCAAATCCAGCGCTGGCGCAGCCCGGTCTGCTGCCATACCATTAATTCATCGCCGCTTATATATACGGGCCATCTGCCGGGACGATTCATCCAAAGAACGGTCAACAAATGAACGCGAAAGGTGGCTGCAGCCAGGATTATACAATAAATGCTCCATTCAGGAAGCTGCGTATTGATTGCCTGGTTTCGCCGCCATTTTCTCCTTGCAAATTCTTAAGAATTCATATTCTTACATTTCTGTAAATATCAGAAATTCCGTACCATCGTATACTATTAATTGAAGAAAGGGGCCTCATTATGTCAGAGAGGTTTGACTTGGTTGAAACATCTGAGAAAAATGAAACCGGGAATAAATTGCATCTGGATGTGTTGATTTTCCGGGTTTGTGTAATTATTGTGGCGGGTTGTATATTGATCGCCTGGTTTAGCTACCAGAATCACCCATAAAAGAACATAGGAATAATTCCTCAGGATCGTTTGGCCGCCCCCTCAGCCAGGCGTTCCGATTTTTTTAATGACCTCGACCATAACGTCAGGATTAACCCCCAAACAAGCCCGCAAGACCTAAGCGTCGATGGCCAGGCTGAAAATCCGGCCCGCTATTTCCCGGCCAGGGCCGCCATGCCGGGCGGATCGCTTAAGATCTTTCCTGTAACATGCGGCGATTATGAAGCATTTCCTCAAGACGTTTGGCAAATCACCAGAGAGATAAACACTATTACGCACAGGAGGGAGCATGCCAAGGTCACACATCCATCTATCTTCAAGCTGGTGTACAATTTAGGACTAAACTTCGTACCGCTATGCCCGGGAGGTCCTATGCCCTTAAAAATTTCCCGCATTCAAGTCATCTGCTTCGATGTGGACGGCACGCTCAGCGACACCGACGATGTGATGGTCGCCCAGCTTGCCACTCTCCTGTATCCTTTCCATTTCCTGTTTCCCGGGAAGGACCTCGTCCAGGTTGCCCGTGGCATTGTAATGGAAGTCGAAGCTCCCGCCAATTTTCTGTTCGGACTCCCCGATCTTGTCGGCCTGGATGATGAGATCTTTGCCCTGAAGGATTGGATGGTACACCAAGTCAAAAAAGAAAACCAGACCGTTCCAGCTCATCCCGGGAACCATGGAAATGTTGGAAAGGCTCTTTCAAACCTACCCGCTGGCCATCGTCAGCGCCCGGGATACCAGTTCAACCATGCAATTCCTCGACCAATTCAACCTGACACATTATTTTGCACGTATCGCCACCGACCAAACCTGTGAACATACCAAACCTTTTCCGGACCCGATCGTGTGGGTGGCAAAGGAACTGGGGGTGCCGCCCGAGGCATGCCTGATGGTGGGCGATACCAGCGTGGATATCCGCGCCGGAAAGGCCGCCGGGGCGCAGACGGTCGGGGTCTTGTGTGGCTTTGGCGAAGAGGACGAACTTCGCAAGTACGGCGCAGACTTGATCCTGTCAAGTACGGCGGACTTGGCTTCAAGTATACTGCGAAAATGAGTCGGTCTAGTGGAAACATGCGTGGCCTGTCAGGCCAAACATAAATATCCGGGAATTTTGATACGCATTTTAGTATCAGCATAATGGAACGTAATTTGATCTGGAAACGTATATCTGGTTAGAAACCGGGCCGGTTGCAAATGCCGGCCTTCGCATACCAAAAGGAGATTATTATGATTCGCAAATTACTGCCCGTTCTACTCGTCCTGGCGTTGAGCACGACTCGCCTGTGGGTTCCACGTCAGTATCCCGATCACCACCATCACACCTGGTCCCCTGGTGACAGACCAGATCAATGTCCCGCTGCCTGCCGATACCACCCAGCCCGTGGACCTGTCACTCGCCTTCGGTGCCGGCACGTTGAAAATCCATCCCGGCGCCACTGCATTGGTCTCCGGTACTGCCAGCTATAACATCGCCGATTTCAAACCGATTGTGACCTCGAACGGTTCCACGGTCCGGATCGAACAGGGCAACTGGCACCTGAAAGGCATCCCGGATCTTTCCAATATCAAGAACGAATGGGACCTGTCCCTGGGCAACCAGCCGCTCAATTTGAGCATTGAAGCCGGGGCGTACAATGCCGAATACCAATTGGGCGGCCTGGCGCTGACCAACCTGACCGTCAAAGATGGCGCCTCCGACGTCAAAATGAATTTCGCTTCGCCCAACCTGGCCGAAATGTCTCTCCTGAGCTACGAGACCGGCGCATCCAATGTCTCCCTGACCGGATTGGGCAATGCCAATTTTTCCAGCCTGATCTTCCACAGTGGAGCCGGAAACTTTACACTCGATTTCACCGGCGCGCTCAAGCATGATGGCAGTGTGAATATCGAAACGGGTGTGAGCAATACCACCCTGGTCATCCCATCCGGCGTCCCGGTCCAACTCACCGTGGATGGCGGCCTGTCAAACGTCACTTATGACTCCGCCTGGTCCAAGAGCGGAAACCTGTATACCCAGGAAGGCAGCGGACCGCAACTGACCATTGTCGTGCATATCGGCGCAGGCAACCTGACGCTTACCCGCTAACCACCCGGACGCATCCTTGAAATAAACCCAAACAAAGGATTATCAAGACGCCTCGCCTGTCAAAAGCGTGAGGCGTTTCGTTTTCGAATATTACGTAGTCTTGTAGGACAAATTGGCAATTTGTCCTACAAGGCATGCCATATATGGTCGGTTCCTGTTATATATCCTCCCCATATCTGGTGCAATGCACCTGATTACCCAACCTTAATTGGGTATTTCCTGTAATTTTGATAATAATCGGAGTAAAAGGTCATATTTCAAGCATGACCTCTATCACTTGCCCAGCGCCCTCACAACCAATACAATATAACAAGATAAAAATTACCCTAATATCCAGAAAGGGATACATTCATGCAAATCACACGTCAGGCTGACTATGCCATTCGCGCCGTCCGTTATCTCGCCAAGTTGGGACCCAACCAGCGCGCCGCCACAAGTACCGTTGCGCAGGAAATGAAGATCCCGCCCTCCTTCCTGGCGAAGATCATCTCGCAATTATCCATTGCCGGCCTGCTGCACACCTCGCGTGGGGCGCGCGGCGGCGTGACCCTGGCACGCGAGCCCGGAGAAATTTCCATGCTCGACGTGGTCGAAGCCATTGATGGGCCGATCCTGCTCAACGAGTGTGTTGGTGACCCTGCCAACTGCACCTTCAGTGAAGATTGCCTGGTCCATCCGATCTGGGTGGAAGTACAGGAAACCCTGGTCAAGCGCCTGCGCGAAACCAAGTTCGACCAACTGTACAGCAAAAAGTAATAATTCCCGACACACAAGTTTACCGAAACCCTCCTCCCGGCGTATAATCACCGGGAGGTTTTTATTTGCCTGGAGGTAATGGGATGATGATAACAATGAATGCATTCCTGTTCATCTGGTCAAACCGTCTGATTCGGAGACAAAATGATACGAGCCTTGCACATTACTCCCCGTTCCCCATTGAATCCTCGCTTATCCTCCTGAAAAAATCAAAGATGCGTTGCAGAATAAAAAGGGATTGCTATGGGTGGATTTTGCCGGCGAACCCAACCAGACCTGTGAACCGATCCTGCTGGATGTGTTTGGTTTCCATCCCCTGGCAGTGGATGATGCTTTGCAGGAAACGCACACGCCCAAAGTGGATGACTGGGGCGAATATATCTACATTGTTCTGGATGCGCTTGTTTACGAAAAACAGCCAACGACGGTGCACTCCACCTGCATGAATTGGATGTATTCCTGGGAAAGAATTTCGTTGTCACCCACCACGATGAACCAATTGCAGCCATTGATCAGATCTGGACTGCCTGTCAACGCGACCCCCGCCATACCCAAAATGGAGCCGATCACCTGCTCTACCGGATCCTCGATTACCTTGTGGCCGGGTTATATGCCGATTGTGGAAAAACTCGATGACGAGATCGATGAGATCGAAGACCAGGTTTTCAACAAGCCCACCACGGAAACGCTCGAACACATCTTTTACCTTGAAACGTTCCCTGCTTGCCATGCGGCGTGTCATCACCCCCCAACGCGAAGTGCTGAACAAGCTGGCACGTGACGATTACCAGATCATTGACTGCGCATGACCGGGTGTTCTTTCGTGACGTTTACGACCACCTGGTCCGTTTACAGGATCTGAACGAGTCCATGCGCGACATGCTGAGCGGCACGCTGGATATTTATCTTTCCGTCGTTAATAACCGTTTGAATGATGTGATGAAAACCCTGACCGTCATCACCACCCTGTTCATGCCCATTTCTTTCGTTGCCGGTTTCTTCGGGATGAATTTCTTCGAACCGGTGGCGCACCTGACCGGTTGGACAGGGGTACCTGTTTTCATCATTATTTTGCTTGCCACCATCCTGACACCCACCATCATGCTGACATGGATGCGCCGGCGGATGTGGGTGTGATCCAAGGAATTCCTTGATTTCTACAAGGAGACGAACCATGTCCGGACCCCGTACCGTGCGTGCCCCACGCGGCACAACCCTCACCTGTAAATCCTGGCTGACCGAAGCCCCCTACCGCATGATCCAGAACAACCTCGACCCGGAAGTGGCCGAGCGCCCGCAGGACCTGGTCGTCTACGGCGGCCGGGGCCAGGCTGCCCGCAACTGGGAATGTTTCGACGCCATCCTCGAGTCGCTCAAGAACCTGGAAGACGACGAGACCCTGCTGGTCCAATCCGGCAAGCCGGTGGCGGTCTTCAAAAGCCACCCGGATGCGCCGCGTGTCCTGATCGCCAACTCCAACCTGGTGCCGCACTGGGCCACCTGGGAGCACTTCGACAAACTGGCCGCCCAGGGTCTGATCATGTACGGCCAGATGACCGCCGGTTCGTGGATCTATATCGGCACGCAGGGCATCCTGCAGGGCACCTACGAAACCTTCGGCGCGCTGGCCAAGCTCAAGGGCTGGGGCTCGCTCAAGGGCAAATTCTGCCTGACAGCCGGCCTGGGCGGCATGGGCGGCGCGCAGCCGCTGGCCATCACCATGAACGAGGGCGTCGGCCTGATCGTCGAAGTGGACCCGGCGCGTGCCAAACGCCGTCTCGATATCGGCTACGTGGACCGGGTGGTGGATAATCTCGAAGAAGCCATGACGCTGGTGGAAGAATACAAGGATCAGGAGAAGCCGCAGTCCATCGGCCTGATCGGCAACGCCGCGGATATCACCCAGGAACTGGCCATGCGCGGCGTCATCCCGGATGTGGTCACCGACCAGACCTCCGCCCACGAGGCGCTGATGTACGTCCCCTCCGGCTTGAGCGTGGCCGCCGCGGACGAACTGCGCAAGTCCAACCCGGAAGAGTACAAGCAGCGCGCCATGGCCTCCATGGCGCAACACGTCCAGGCCATGCTGGAATTCCAGCGCAAGGGCGCCGAAGTGTTCGACTATGGCAACAACCTGCGCCAGCAGGCCTACAACCACGGCGTGACGGATGCCTTCGAATTCCCCGGCTTCGTCCCGGCCTACATCCGCCCGCTGTTCTGCGAGGGCAAGGGCCCCTTCCGCTGGGTGGCGCTCTCCGGCGACCCGGAGGATATCTACCGCACCGACGAGGCCGTCGCGGCCCTCTTCCCCGAGGATGAGCACCTGCAGCGCTGGCTCAAGCTGGCGCGTGAAAAAGTGCCCTTCCAGGGGCTGCCGGCGCGCATCTGCTGGCTGGGTTATGGCGAACGCCTCAAAGCCGGGCTGAAGTTCAACGAGATGGTGGCAGACGGGACTCTCAAAGCGCCCATCGTGATCGGCCGCGACCACCTGGACTGCGGCTCGGTCGCCAGCCCGAACCGCGAGACCGAGGCCATGAAAGACGGCTCGGATGCCATCTCAGACTGGGCGATCCTCAACGCCATGATCAACGCCGTCGGCGGGGCCACCTGGGTCTCGTTCCACCACGGCGGCGGAGTGGGCATCGGTTACAGCCAGCACGCCGGTCAGGTCATCGTGGCAGACGGCACGCCCGAGGCCGCCAAGCGGCTGGAGCGCGTCCTGACCACCGACCCGGGCCTGGGTGTGGTCCGGCACGCGGATGCCGGCTATGAGCAGGCCATCGCCGCGGCCAAACGGCATGGCATCCAGATGCCGATGCTCAAATGAGACTTCTCGGGGATGACATGGAAAACAATCGCCGTACATTAACCTTCTTATTGCTCCTGTTGGCGCTCCTGTTCGGCACGTTCGTGCGGGTTTTGCCGGTGCTGCAGGCAGGTTTCCCGCTCAATGACGGCGGTTTGTTTTACACAATGACCTCCGATCTTCAAAAAGCGGATTATGCGCTGCCCGCAGTAACCACCTATAATCGTCTGGATATTCCTTACGCTTATCCCCCCCTGCCCTTCTACCTGATGGCCTTGATCCGCTCCATCACCGGCGCGGACCTGCTTGACATCATTCGCTGGCTGCCGGTCGTTTTCAGCCTGCTGACCATCCCGGCCTTCTTTCTCCTGGCTCAGGCGCTCCTGGGCGACCCTCTAAAGGCGGCTTTGGCGACCGTGATGTATGCCTTGCTGCCGCGTTCGTACGAATGGGTGATCATGGGTGGCGGTGTCACCCGCGCCCCGGCCGCTCTCTTCCTGATCCTGATGACCTGGGGAGTCTATCGCTTGTTTCGCAGCGGCGGCTGGAAATTTTACCTGGTCACCATCCTCAGCGCGGCCCTCGTCATCCTCACTCATCCCGAACGCTCCCTGCATGCGCTGGCCACGGCCGGTCATCCTGTGGCTTTATTTCGGGCGCAACCGGACCGGCCTGAAGCGCGCCGGCATCGTAGCCGTCGGCGTGCTGGCGTTGACTTCGCCCTGGTGGATTCCCGCCCTGGCTCGTTTCGGGTTGGCGCCGTTCTCCCTGGCATTCCAGTCCGGCGGCCAACGCTGGCTTTTCTGGTCGCCGCTCCTGCTGCTCAATTTCACCGACGAGTCCATCTCACTGGTCGCCCTCCTGGCAGTGGTCGGTGTTGCTGCCTGTCTCATGCAAAAGAAAACCTTCCTGCCGGTCTGGCTGGTGGTGGCTTTTCTCGTTGACCCGCGCAGCGCGCCGCACGTGATTGCCGTACAAATTTCGTTACTGGCTGCATTGGGATTATCCGAAGTCATCTTCCCGGCCCTGGCCCGTCTCGGAAAACAAGCCTCCCGGGAGGACGAAGAGCTTTTTCTCGCCAGCAAGAGGGGCCGCTGGGTATTTGGGTATTTGCTGCTGATGCTGCTCGTCAATGCCATGCTCAACCTTCAGTCGCTTGGGAAGTCTTGTCCTTTCCGGGGATGATCGTACCGCCCTGCACGTGGGTCGCAGCCTCCACTCCTCCCGGACAGCCGTTTTCTTGCCCTGACCTGGCAGGAGGATGCCTTCCTTTACGCCTCTGCTGGAATGGTTCCCGGCGCTAAGCGGGCGGACGAATATATCCACCACCCAGGGACGCGAATGGCTCCCCGGTAAACAGAATTTCCGCCTCAGGCTGGATGCCTACCCGGGTCTTTATGCCTGTCTCTTCCAGGATGCAGCCTGCCTGGAGAATTGGGCTTCTCAACAGGATGACAGCTTTGATTATGTCTACCTGTCTCTCGCGCCTGCCGCCGGCGCTACCGCCGCAGCACAGCCTGCTGGAGCCGTCCTTGCTCCAATCCGACCATTACCAGGTTGTTTACCAGATCCCAGACAGTCTTGATTTTTGCCCGCCGCTGACGGGAAAATAGGCCATCTGCGCTCCACGCAAGGGTCTGGGCGTCTTCCACGATCTGAAGGTCACTTTCTGCGGTACAATTTGGACATAATTCTGACCTTTGCGCAAATCACCCGGCAGGTTTTTTCGCTCATTTGGAGCGCTTTAGCCGAACCTGCGCGATGGCGTGAAACATCAATTGATATCGTATCGGGAGTTTGGAAACAGGAATGGCAACAAAACGAATTGCAGTTCTGACCAGTGGTGGCGATGCCCAGGGAATGAACGCGGCCGTGCGGGCCGTGGTGCGCACCGCCCTGGATAAAGGGGCGGAAGTCTACGCCATCTATGAAGGCTACCAGGGACTGGTGGAAGGTGGCGACTACATCCGAAAGATGGACTGGGATTCGGTTGGCGGGATCCTGCAACGCGGCGGGACCATCATCGGGACGGCCCGCAGCGAAGCTTTCCGCACGCCCGAAGGACGCCGGGCGGCTGCCCGCAACCTGCTCCAGAATGGGATCGACGGGCTGGTCGTCATCGGCGGCGACGGCTCGCTGACCGGCGCGAACATCTTCCGCCAGGAATGGCCGTCCATCGTGGCCGAGCTTGCCAAGAGCGGCGAGATCAGCGCCGAAGTGGCCGCCGCCCACCCCAACCTGCTGATCGTCGGGCTGGTCGGTTCGATCGACAACGATTTCTCCGGTCCCGATATGACCATCGGCGCAGATAGCGCCCTGCACCGCATCACCGAGGCCGTGGATGCCATCACCAGCACGGCCGCCAGCCACCAGCGCACCTTCATCGTCAAAGTGATGGGCCGCAACTGCGGTTACCTGGCGCTTATACAGCGCCCTGGCCACCGGCGCCGACTGGGTGCTGATCCCCGAAGCGCCCCCGGATGTGGACAACTGGCAGGAAGTGATGATCGAGCGCCTGAAAGCCGGCACCAAGGCCGGGCGGCGCGACCACATCATCATCATGGCGGAAGGCGCCCGCGACCGCGATGGAAATTACATCGGCAGCACCGATGTGCAGCGTGTGCTGGAAGAGCACCTGGGCGAGGAAGTGCGCGTGACCGTGCTCGGGCATGTCCAGCGCGGCGGCCGGCCGAGCGCCTATGACCGCATCCTGGCCACCCAATTGGGCTACGAAGCAGTCGTCACCCTGCTCAAGGCCAAACCCGAAGATGAACCGGTGGTGGTCGGCACCAAGGCCAACCATATCAAGCATTTCTCCCTGATGGAATGTGTGGAAAAGACCCGGGCGGTCGCCGAGGCGATCGCCGCCAAGGATTACGAAAAAGCCATGAGCCTGCGCAGCACCAGTTTCAAGGATGCCTTCAATACCCTGAAGACGATGGTGCGCGCCCTGCCCCATCCCCCGGCGCCCGACCAGAAGCATTTCCGCATCGGCGTGCTGAATGCCGGTGCGCCCGCTCCCGGGATGAACACCGCCGCCCGGGCGGCCATCCGCCTCGGCCTGGACCAGGGCCATATCATGCTGGGGATCAGGAACGGTTTCGAGGGCCTGGCCAAGGGCGAAGTCGAGGAAATGCAATGGATGAGCGTGAGCGGCTGGGCCTCCCTGGGCGGGTCCCTGCTGGGCACCAGCCGTCTCGTCCCGCAGGGCAGCGACCTGTATGCCATTGCGCGCGTCATCGAAGACAAACACATCGAAGCGCTGCTGGTGATTGGCGGCTGGAACGGCTACGAAGCCGTCCATACCATGCTCAATTCCCGGCCCAATTTCCCGGCTTTCAACATCCCGATCATCTGCCTGCCGGCTTCGATCAACAACAACCTGCCCGGCACCGAGTTCAGCATCGGCGCGGACACGGCCCTGAACAGCATCGTCGAAGCGGTGGACAAGATCAAGCAGTCGGCAGTGGCCACCCGGCGCTGTTTCGTGGTCGAAGTGATGGGCCACTGGAGCGGTTACCTGGCGCTGATGGGCGGCATCGCCACCGGCGCGGAACGGGTCTACATCCCCGAAGAAGGCGTCACCCTGCGGGATATGCAGGTGGATGTGGAAAACCTCAACCGCGCCTTCGATGCCGGCAAGCGCCTGGGCCTGATCATCCGGGCCGAATATGCCAACACGATCTACAACACCCCCTTCATGTGCGCCCTGTTCGAAGAGGAAGGCCGGGATGTGTTCGATGTGCGCCCGGCCATCCTGGGCCACCTGCAGCAGGGCGGCGACCCATCCCCCTTCGACCGCATCCAGGCCACCCGGCTGGCGCGCCTGTGCCTGGAATACCTGATCGAAGAATGCAATCAGGGCGGCAACAACTGCGCCTTCATCGGCCTGCAAAAAGGACAGATCAATTTCCATGACATGCGGGATTTCGAGCGCATGATCGACGCCAAGCACGAGCGCCCCAAGGAACAATGGTGGCTGGAACTGAAGGGCATCGCCAGCCTGATGGCAAAACTCGAACCGGCACGTAGAAAAGACAAGGGCGGTCCGCTGGACCGCCCTTGTTTTTATAATACCACCCAGCCTCGCCGCGCCCCGGTCCGCACGGCCTCCGTCCGGCTGGTGACGCCCAGTTTGGCATACAACGAAGATAGATGGAACTTGACCGTGTTCTCGCTGATTTCCAGCGAGCTGGCGATCTGTTTGTTGGCCAGTCCCTGGGCGGTCAGTTGAAGAACCTGCCGCTCGCGTTCGGTCAATGGATCAACGACCTGCTCGGCTTCTTCCGGCATAGGCAGCCGGTGCTGTTCCAGCAGCCCCTGGACTAACGCCGGTGCTGCCAACCCACAGACCCTCCGCCAGGGCATGCAGGGCCGCCGAGAGTTCCTCCGCACTGGCATCCGCAGGCAGAACACCCCACACCGGCAGCCCGGAAAGCCGGGCTGCTTCGTCCGGGTCGCTGGTCAGCAACAAAAGCGCCGGCGATTGTTCTTCGTCCAGTTCTTCGATGAAATCTGCCGAGGTCAGCACCCATACATCCGCGGCAGGCAGTCCCTGCGGAAGGCCGGATTCCGCCAGGATTTCCACATCCGGCAGGCCGCGCAGCACTTCGCGCAATCCGATGCGCAGGGCCAGAGCCGGAGCCAGGATTGTCACCCGGATCAAAGCACGTCCTCCGATACCTTTTCATTTCGCGCGCCGGCCAGGAAGCTCCGGATCAGACTGGCCGGGATGGCCACGCTTTGGTCGCCGCCGAAGATCATGACGTTCAGGCCGATGACTTCACCGGCTGCGTTCAGGAGCGGCCCGCCGGAATTGCCGGGGGCCAGTTGGACATCCGCCCGCAGGATGGGTACCTCGCCATCCCGCCCGCGTACCTTGCTGACCGCCGAGAGCACGCCGCCGGTCAGCACGTTGCGCTGGCCCCAGGGATGCCCGAAAGCATACACCAGTTCACCCGGGCGCGGCGTGGCGCTGGAAAAGACTGCCGCGCTGTGACCATTTTCCGGGATCTGCAGCAGTGCCAGGTCCACGTGCGGGTCACTGGCAATGACTTGCGCGTCGTATTGCGTATCATCGTCGAGCACCACCTGCAGGCTGACGCGCCCGGCCAACCACGTGCGCAGCCGTCAGCACCAGGCCTTTCCCGGCCAGCACTCCGGCCCCGGCTCCCCGCCGTCCTTTATGGACAACCACCAGCACCGGTCGTACGCGCCTGAGCAGTTCATCCAGGGCGGTGTTCAGCAAAGTGCTCGTGTTCATGAGCGTGCTCCGATCTCCACTGTGAAGGTTTGCGGTTGGCCGCCGCGCAGCACTTCCATGGGCAGGCTTTTGCCGACGACATCGCCGGTGAGATGAGCAAAAAGTGCGTCGTGGTCGGGTACCGGCTGGCCGTCAATCCCGACCAGGATATCGCCCACGATCAGCTTGCCGGCTTCGGCCGGGCTTTTTCGTTCCACGCTGACCAGCAGCAGGCCGGTGGCCTGCTTGCGCTTGAGCGCCTTCTGCACAGCCTCTGTCAGCTCGACTGCCTCGCTGCGCACACCCAGGTAACCGCGTTTCATTGTGCCGGTGCTTGACCAGTTGCTCGGCCACTTTCCAGGCGTAGTCAGCCGGTATGGTCAGGGTCACCCCGCGCCCGAAACCGGAGGTATTCACGCCCGCCACCCTTCCTTCCGCATCCACCAGCGGTCCGCCGGAAAAACCCGGGTAGGGAGTGGTATCGGTGCGGATGTACCTGTCGATGCTGCCTTGCGGTGTGCGCACCGGTCCGCCCATGGCGCTGACCACGCCCAGGCTGGCTTCTATTCCGGCGTTGGAAGGCCGCCCGAGCGCCAGCACGAGCTGGCCGATCCGGACCTGCAAGGCCGGGTCGGCGGGCGTCATGCGTTCTTTTTCCAGGCGCAGGACAGCCAGGTCCGAGCCCGGGTCGCGCCCGGCCAGGCTGGCGGCCGCTTCGATGCCGTTGGCCAGCAGGACGGTGATACCATCCTCGCGTTCGATCACATGGTCGGCGGTCAGTACCAGGTCGGCGGCGAATGCGATCCCGCTGGCTGGCATGCGCCGGCGGGCATTGACGAGCACGGTCGAAACGGCCGCCTTTTCGGTTGCAGCCGCCATGGAATTGGATAGTTCTACCAGTATATTGGACATATTTACTCCTTATTTTACATCAGTATACCCCCCGCCCCGCTCGCCGCCATCCTCCAAACAGGTAGGTCAGGCCTGTAGGAATGGGCAGGGCACATTTATCGTGAATTTTATTATAAAAGTAAATAAATCCCTTTCATCCCTTTCATCTGTGGTTAAATCCTTTTCCGGATGGTCTCCAGGAATTTCTTAATTCCCTTCTCCCAGCCTTTGCCCCAGCCGGTAGGCCTGCTCGAGCAGTTCCGGATGGCTTTCCGCCTCGCCCGCCTTGTCCAGCGAGCCGTGCACGATCCCGGCGATCCGGCCTTTCAGGAAGCGGCACATCGTCTCGAAGGTGTGGATGGCGTTGATGGCGCCGGAGCTATACAGGTCGGTATCGCCATAGGTCAGGATGATGCCGAAGGGTTTTCCGGAGAGCTCCTTCCATTTGTTGGCCTGGAAGGCGTACCAGCGGTCGATGCAGAGCTTTCAACTGGGCGCTGAAGGTGAACCAGTAGATCGGGCTGGCCAGCAGGATGGCATCCGCTGCGGCCAGTTTGGGATAGAGCGGGCGCATGTCATCTTCGATCACGCATTCGCCCTGCTCCAGGCACAGGTCGCAGGCATCGCAGGGACGGATATCCAGCCCGTGCAGGTAGATGCTTTCCACCTGCGCCCCGGCGGCCAGTGCCCCTTCGGCGGCCTTTTCGGCCAGCACGGCGCTGTTGCCGCGTTCGCGCGGGCTGCCTTTCAGGATCAGTATGTTTCGCATGGGGTCCTCCTCCTTACCAGAAAGTTTGCATTACTCCCATTCTTCAAGGCTCGCAAAGCGCTTTTATCCAGGGAGTTCTAAATTGCTTTTCGTTTTCCCTGGTGTACTTCGTGTCCTTTGTGTTGAATAAGTTCTTACCGTTTTTCCAATGCCCGTGATGGTCATGCTGCGCATGAACAGTCGCTGCGACAGGATCAACACGATGATCGGGATGACCATCACCACCATCGTACCGGCTTCGATCACGTTCTGGATCGGCACCAGGGATTGGTAGATCTGGATGCCGAAAGAAACCGGCATGAATTTCGAGTTCACACCCAGGTAAAGTGAAGCCAGGCGGGTCTCATTCCAGGTGTAGAAGAATTGCAGCAGGGCGATCGTAATGACCGCCGGCCAGGACTGCGGCAGGACGATCGAGAACAACCGGCGCAGCGGCCCGGCCCCGTCCAGCATGGCGGCTTCCTCCATTTCGATCGGGAATGCTCTTGAAGTTCTGGCGCAGCAGGAAGATGTAGACCGGGCTGCCGAAGAACAGGTAGACGACCAACGGGTAGATCGTTCCCTGCCAGTGGAATACTTTTACGTAGAAGAAAAACGTCGGGATGAAGGTGATCTTTTCCGGGATCAGGATCGTGGCGATCACCACATAGAACAGCAAATCCCCGCCCGGCAGGGGGAAGCGCGAGAAACCGTAGGCGATCAGGATCGAGGAGACCAGCACGCCGATCTCGCCGATCAGCACCACCAGCAAGGTGTTCATCAGCATGCTGGGGAACGGCAGGGTCGTGAACAATTTCGTAAAGTTGGACCAGACGAAGTACGGCTCATAAACCGGATTCAATTTTTGGTAATCGCCCTGCCACTCGATCAACCCGGCGGAAGGCTCCTGCGGGTCGACGAACTGGCTGGACCGGATGCCTGGCTGTGACCAGCGCCAGCGTTTTCAGGCCTCCATCCATCGGGACCTGGATAAGTTCGGCCGCCTGGCCCTGGTAGGGATAGGTCTTGATCCGCGCCGGGTACCAGGGAGCTTTGCCATCCAGGAGCTGGTCGGTGGATTTAAAGGCTGTCACCACCATGAACGCTACCGGCAGAAGATAAATGGCCAGCAGGAGCCATGCAAACAGGTTGTAGGAACCCACGCTCAGCGCCCGCCTGGCCCGTGAACGGGCAGTGGTTTTCGCCAGCGAGTCAGGTTTGGGTGTTGTTTGGGCAGTTCGGCGGGGAGATATCAGGCGCGTCAGGTGCATATCAGTTCTCCTGGTCCGGGAAGTAGACCCAGCGCTTGGAAGTGGCAAAGAGTACCAGTACGAGCACCAGTAGGAAGATAAAGAAGATCCAGGCCAGGCTGGCGGCTGCTCCCAACCGGAAACTGTCGAAGAGCATGAAATACAGATAATTATCCACCGAAGACCGGTCGCTAAAGAACGCGGAGCCCCGGTCGAGCAGGAGGGCGCCGCCGAAAACGGCCGTCAGGTTCAGGATCAGGGTAAAAAAGATGGCCGGGGTGACCATCGGCAGGGTGATCGAGAAGAAACGCCGCAGCCGGTTGGCGCCGTCCACCAGGGCAGCCTCGAAAATATCCGTTGGGATGCCCTGCATGGCTCCCATGATGATCATGAAACCCGGCCCGATCGACCAGAGCGTGGTCAGGATCGGCAGGAAGGATGAGGGCCGTCCGAACTGAAATGGATATATTTCGCCAGGCCAAGCGGATTAAGGAATAACGCATTCAGCCAGCCGGCTTTGGGGTTGGTAAAGCCATCCCACATGAACATAGCCGCCGCGCTCGGGATGATGCTGGGCAGGAAGAATAACACCCGCAGGGTATCCTTCATGCGCAGCTTTTCATCGCTGAGCAGTGCCGCCAGCAGGATGGCAGCCGCCGTCTGCAGCGGGATGACGATCAGCGCCAGTTTGAATGTCCCCATAAATGCGAATCCCAGGTTGGGGTCCTTGAACATGTCGATGTAATTCTTCAACCCGACGAAGTTCATTTTTTCGGGAGTAAGCAGGTAGAAATCCGTAAAGGAAATCCCCAGCGTGGCCAGCAGGGGTGCCAGTTTGAAGAGCACCAGCCCGATCAGCCAGGGAGAGATCAACAACAACCCCCACAGGCGTTTGTCACGCGCCACGTGCCGGCGGCGGGCCTTCCCTGCTCCGCTGGTTGGCTGGATCGCTGCAATGCTGGAGGCAGTCTGGATTTGTTGGATGGCTGAAAGAGGTTGGGTTGGCGCTTCCGCCGCGCCCGGATGGGATATTGCCGCCCGCCTGACCGGTTGCGGCTGCTCCCAGGCCGGCCGTGCGCGTGCCCATTCCAGGCCCTTGCGCGCCCGCGCGCTCTCCGGAGCGATCTCCAGCGCCCGCTCGAGGTAGGCAATGCTCGCGCTTGGATTGGCCACTGCCGCCATGATCAGCCAGGGGTCCTCCATATTCGGCGCCATCGCAACGGCCACTTGCGCCCAATGACGCGCGGCTTGTTTTTCCCCTTGTCGCAGGGCTTCTTCGGCCTGTTTCAAGGCCTGGCTTGCTGTGATGTTTTCTCTGGTCATGGATGGGCTGCTTTGAAAACCGGTCGACTCCGTCTGCTCTTACCACAATTCCGCCAATTATATACTATCCCCGCCGGGGAATTGAAATATGCCCAATAAGATTCCCGGGATCAGTTTTTTACGATTCCTTGTGGCGACTGACCCTTAAGGGGCAGGTTTTTTTCCCTTATGCTCATCTATATATGATATATTGGATTGTATTAGTGTTGTTGATCGATAATATTGATCCTTGCCATCCACTGGGACAAATAAAGGAGTTTCACATGTTCAAAATATTTAAGCTTCCCCCCATCCAGGCCAGATGGCTTGGCATGCTGATTGCCATATCGAGCATTGCTTTCCTTGCCGCGGCCTGCGGGAGTTCTGCCACCCCATCTGCCGATCTGGTTGCAGCCTCGGGAAACCTTCCGGCAACCTCCGCGCCTGTTGCAGTAGATACCCAGGCTCCGACGTCCGCCAGTCCTTCTTCGGATAACGCCGAGGCCTGTAATCTGCTGAAAAAAGACGATGTCAGTAAGGTTTTAGGGGCAACTGTTGATTCAGCAGTAGCCTCCGGGCTGGGCGGCGTATGTACCTACACTTCCAAGAATTTGAGCATCGAATTTACAATTGCCGGGCATACGGGCGGCGCCAAGGCCATGGCGACCCAACTTCAAAGGCTTGGCGATCTCGCTCAGGTCGTTCCGGGGTTGGGTGACCAGGCCTTCTACAATACCAATTCCGCTGTTGCCAGCCCACTGTTTTTACTCAAGGGCGATGCTGAATATCTTTTCAGTATGAGTGACGTGAACTATCAACCTCTTGACCTGGCCATGGTACAGGCTACCGAAAAGGCCCTGGCCGAGCAATTACTCAGCAATTTGCAATGATATGGATTGTTAGGTAAGTTAAATTCTGTTCACAACTTGATGACCTTATAAAATTGTCCCTGCCGCCGGCTCCTGCAATACCTCAAGCGGATGAACGCTTGAAACCAAGTAGGGACACGGTGTTGCCGTGTCCCTACTCCTACTAGTCGTTCCTCCGCCTCCGGTGGTGTTTGCCCTTGTCCTGGTACATGGCATCGTCCGCCAGGCTGATCACCTTTTCAAGGCTCAGTCCCGTCCGGCTGGTGGCCACGCCCAGCGACATGCTCAACTCGGGATCGCGGTAATACTTGTTGTTTAATTCCACCAGCGCCTGGATGCGGCTCAATGCTTCCTTGGCTGCCTGTGCATCCATCCCGGGCATGATCACCGCAAATTCATCCCCGCCGATACGCGCCACCATGTTGGCTTCCTCGAAGCTCGCCTTGAGCACTTCCGCACAGCGCCGGATCAAACTATCCCCGGCCTGATGACCGGAACTGTCGTTGACCTGCTTCAGTCCATCCAGGTCGGTGATCAGCACGCTGATCGGGTCCTGGCGCTCTTTTTCCAGCCTCTGCAATGTCTCTTCGAAGAACAGGCGGTTGTACAGGCCGGTCATCACGTCGTGGGTGCCCAGGTAACGCAGGTACTCTTCCACCTTTTTTCGGGCGGTGATGTCCTGGATGGCCACCAGCACCCAGCCGAAATCCTGCTCGTGACCGGGCATCACCCGCAAATTCAGGTGGATGTTCAACGGTTCTCCGGTCAAAGAATAATTGATGCCGTCCCGCTCATACGCCAGCCTGCCGTTCCACAGGTCCACCAGTTCCGCTGGCAAAATGGGTCGTCATTTCGTCGCGGAACACTTTGTCCAGGTTCGCCAGCAACTGCTCCTTTGATTCCGCTCCGAACATCTCCAGCGTCTTTTGGTTGACATCCCGCACCTTGATCAGGCTGGTACACTGGAGGACGGCCTCGGGATGTTCCTGTAGATAGGCTTCCATGTCGGTCACGCCGCCGCTTCGCAGCGTTTCGAAATAGTTCCTGACCTCGCTGTAATCCTCTTCCCAGAGTGAGTTGGGCGAGGCCTCGAACAGGCTCTGCAACCGCCATTCGACCTGCCTGCGGGCGGTGATATCCTCGATCGTCACCAGCACGTGTTCCCAGGTGTCTTCACAGCCCGGCAGGATGCGCCAGTGCAGCAGGATCTCCACCGCTTCCCCATCCAGCCTGTAATTCACTCCCTCACCCGACCAGGCGGTTTGGCCATCCCACAGCGCCAGCAGTTCACTCCTGAAATGGTGGCGCATGCCATCCCGGAAAACCTCGTCGAGCCGGCCGACCAGTTCCTCCTGCGAACCCGCCTCCAGCATCCTCAGGGTCTGCCGGTTGACCTTGAGCACCTTCATCTGGCGGATGCACAGCTCCCCGAACTCGGGGTGTTTCTCCAGGTGGGCCTCCAGCGTGTGGACACCCTGCCGCCTGAGTTCATCAAACAGGCGTTTGATACCGCTGAAATCCTCCTCCCACAGAGAGATGGGAGCATTTTCGAACAAACTTTGGAAATGTTCCTTGCCGGCAGTCGAGGCCATGGGTCATCCTTTTTGAATGGGGAGATTGACCACATATTACGTTCTGATTATACATTCTTAGGACAAACTCCGTAAAACCTGCTGAAGGTTGCCCAATGGGTGGTTGCAAACCAATCGAAAAGCAGCTAAAATTTCCACACCAAGGAGAAGAAAACCATGACTGGAAAATTGACAGGCAAAGTAGCTCTGATCACAGGCGCCAGCTCGGGCATCGGCCGGGCCAGCGCGCTCGCCCTGGCACAGGCAGGTGCGAACCTGGTCATTACGGCACGCCGGCAGGACCGGCTGCAGGAATTAGCCGCAGCCGTGCAGAAAGCCGGTGGATTGTCCGTTATCATTGTCGGCGATGCGACCGCGGAAGAGACTGCCCAACGCTGTGTGGATGCGGCCATTCAAACCTTCGGCAGCCTGGATGTCTTGATCAATAATGTCGGTATCGGAAACTATAAGAACCTGGTCGATACCAGCGCGGCGGAATACGATGAAATGATGGCTGCCAATGTCCGCTCTACCTTTCTATTCACCCGGCATGCTGTCCCGCTGATGATAAAACAGGCTTCAGGCACCATCCTGATGATTTCTTCCATGGCAGGGAAATACGGCTTCCCCGGTGAAGCCGTCTACTGCGCCACCAAGTTTGCCCAGGTCGGTTTTGCTCAGGCGCTGGATAAGGAATTGCGCCCGCACGGCATCAAGGTCGGGGTGATCTGCCCCGGAGGCGTCAAGACTGAGTTTGCCCTGGGGAAAGGCCGCACAGAACAAGGCGTGGCTTCGTCCGGCATGCTGGAACCGGAGGATGTTGCCAGCGCAGTGCTCCTGGCCTGCACGCAGAGTCCCGGGGCGCGTATCATCGAGCTGCAGATGCGTACCATGAACGAGTCTCTGACCTGATCGAAATCGTTGGAAATAGGGATCTGCAAGTTTCCACCAAATAAGGTCTGTAACCCCGCGACCTGCACTGTCTCAAGCGCATAAATTGAAAACGGCGGCTGCTGAGCCGCCGTTTTCAATTAAAGTATTTTCCGCCAACCAGGATGCGGATTATTTTTTCTCCTCCTGCGCTTCACGTGCAGAAGGCTTTATTTGCCACATCCGGCAGGGCCTCGAAGGCCGGCCTGGCAAAATAATAGCCCTGGAAGATGCTGATCGCCGGCTTCCCGCAGCCAGCGATACTCATCGGCATTTTCCACCCCTTCGGCAACGATCTCAATCGCCAGGCGCTCGCAGATATGCTTCACGCCTGAAAAAACGCTCTGCTTGACAAAATCCTGCTGGATGTTGCCGATCAAATGCCGGTCAAGCTTTATGTAATTCGGCTGGTACTCCACCAGCAGTTTCAAACCGGAATAGCCCGCCCCGAAATCGTCGATGGCCGTGGCAAAGCCGAATTCCTGGATGAGGCGCAGGTATTGCAGCAAATTTCTCTGGTCGGTCAGGCTCTCCATTTCCAGCACTTCGAAAATGATATTCTCCACCGGGATGCCGCTCTGGATGGAGGCCTGGAAGGTGGTCATGATGCTCAGGTCGATCTGGTAGATGCTTTGGGCAGACAGGTTCAGGTTCAACCGGTTGGGGATCTTCAACCGGCTGGCCAGGTGGATGGCTTTCGAACGGCACATCTCGTCGAATCTCGGGAAAGCCCTTTTGGGCACCTGGGCAAAGACCGAGGCCGAAGGCTCGCCGTGCGGCCCGCGCACCAGGGCTTCGAAGGAAATGATCTCCCGGTTGCGTGCATCCACGATCGGTTGGAAGGCAAAACTGAATTCAAACCCGATATCCCCGCGGGACTTTAATAGGTTTTCTGGCTTGCCATACCCGTACCAGTTTTGCATGGTTGTATTCCGGATTTCCGAAGGATTGACCCTCATTCATTGTTCCACGGCAGGACTTGTCGCGGAATGACCGGTGCGATGGGTTGAGGATGGTTATACGATCCTATGATAGCCTGTTGCAGATGGATACGCTATCCCATAATACGGGCTCTTTAGCATATCATTTTTGACCAGTCCCCGAGGCAAAAATGGATCCGGCCTCCTTGCCGCCCCTTTTCCTGGCATCCTTGCAAAATTAGAACTTTAGTTCTAAAATAAGGGCATGCTGATCTTCGCCTCACCCAAATATCGTCCCGAAGATTCCTTCAACCGAAAGTTATTCCCCACACAATTTTTCGGGATGTTTATCCACCTCTTTCTATACACCCTCCCGAAGGACCCTTCATGCAAGAACATTTTTCCGCACCAACCTTCGGGACGTTTATTATCATCCAATAGTCCTTGCCGCCTTTATTCGTTCCGCGGAAAATTCAAAAAAGGTGACTTTAATTCCCGCTCCTCGGAATTGATCTTCTATTTGTTTTTTAAAGATCAATTCCCTCCCGGTCGGAACTGCACCGGCCCTCGCTTCCCGATCAACCATCAGAATTCCTCGCTCGCCCCTCCCATTCGTTCCTCAGGAACGATATTCTCCCAAAGGGGCTACCGGGCCATTCTGCGGTACAATCGCTTGCGACAATCTTCAATCCTCAATCAACAATCACCTCATCACAAATCCTATGCCTTCCGATACCCAGGTCATCTACTCCATGATGCGCGTCGGGCGCATCCATCCCCCCAACAAACAGGTCCTGCGGGATATTTCGCTCGGCTTCTACTACGGCGCCAAGATCGGCGTGCTCGGCCTGAACGGCGCCGGCAAGTCCACCCTGCTGCGCATCATGGCCGGCGTGGACAAGGACTACGTCGGCGAGATCGCCATGAGCAAGGGCTACACCGTCGGCCTGCTCGAGCAGGAGCCGCAGCTCGACCCGGATAAGACCGTCATCGAGGTCATCCGCGAGGCCGTCCAGCCGATCACCGACATGCTGGCGAAGTTCGACGAGGTCAACGCCAAATTCGCCGAACCGGATGCCGATTTCGATGCGCTGATCGCCGAACAGGCCAAACTGCAGGAAGCCCTCGACAAGGTCGACGCCTGGAACCTGGACAGCCACCTGGAGCTGGCCATGGACGCCCTGCGCTGCCCGCCCGCGGATACGCCGGTCAGGGTGCTCTCCGGCGGCGAACGCCGCCGCGTGGCCCTCACCCGCCTGCTGCTGACCGAACCCGACATCCTGCTGCTGGACGAGCCCACCAACCACCTGGACGCCGAGTCGGTCGCCTGGCTGGAGCACCACCTGCGCGACTACAAGGGCACGGTCATCGCCGTCACCCACGACCGCTACTTCCTCGACAACGTGGCCGGCTGGATCCTGGAACTCGACCGCGGCTACGGCATCCCCTGGAAGGGCAACTACTCCTCCTGGCTGGAGCAGAAGAAGGACCGCCTGGCCCTGGAGGAGAAGAGCGAATCCAGGCGCCAGAAGACGCTCGAGCGCGAGCTGGAATGGATCCGCATGACCCCCAAGGCGCGCCAGGCCAAGGGCCAGGCCCGCCTGACCGCCTACGAACGCCTGTTGAGCCAGGAAACCGAGCAGCGCCGCGAAGAACTGGAGATCTACATCCCGCCCGGCCCGCGCCTGGGCGATATCGTCATCGAACTGGAGGGCGTCAGCAAGGGCTACGGCGACCGCCTGCTGCTGGAGAATTTCAGCGCCAAGATCCCGCCCGGCTCCATCGTCGGCGTGATCGGGCCCAACGGCGCCGGCAAGACCACCCTGCTGAAGATGATCACCGGGCAGGAGCAGCCCGACAGCGGCACCATCCGCATCGGCGAAACGGTCAAGTGGGCCTACGCCGACCAGACCCGCAGCCTCGACCCGGAGAAGACCGTCTGGGAGGAGATCACCGGCGGCGCCGAGACGCTCACCCTGGGCGCCCGCACGATGAACTCGCGCGGCTACGTCTCCTCGTTCAACTTCCTGGGCCCCGACCAGCAGAAGAAGGTCGGCACCCTCTCCGGCGGCGAGCGCAACCGCGTCCACCTGGCCAAGACGCTCACGCAGGGCGCCAACGTGATCCTGCTCGACGAACCCACCAACGACCTGGACGTCAACACCCTGCGCGCCCTGGAGGAAGCCCTGGAAGACTTCGCCGGCTGCGCCATCGTGGTCAGCCACGACCGCTGGTTCCTGGACCGCATCGCCACCCACATCCTGGCCTTCGAAGGCGACAGCCAGGCGCGCCTGTTCCTGGGCAACTGGACCGACTACGAGGCCCACATGCGGGAAACCTACGGGAAGGATCTTCAGCCGCACCGGGTCAAGTACCGCACCCTGAAACGGTAATTCCACGTAGGGGCACGGCGACGCCATGCCCTTCCACCGAAATAATCCAAATCATGCTGAATTTGGCAGAGTATCACCCAACTATCCGAAGAATTCGAGACCCGCTCCCCGCAGGAAATTGTAACCTGGGCGATTCGACCGTTTCTGGCCGCAGATCGCCATGAGCTGCTCTTTCCAGACCCAGTGCCATGCCTTTGCTGCATATGGCCACCCGCATCCGGCGTGACCTGCTCATCTTCTTCCTGGATACCGGCTATCATTTTCGGGATACCCTCATCTTCCGGCGAACAGGTCGCCTCTGGATGGAAGCTGAACGTTCTGGACCTGTACCGTGACCCGCGCTGGAACCATTTTTCCCGCCAGCATACCCGCTCCCTGCCGCTTGAAGACCCTGACCTGTGCTGTTTCCTGAACAAAGTCCAGCCGATGCAGAAAGCCCTCGGTGACATGCAAGCCTGGATCAGCGGCATCCGCCGTGATCAGACCGCCGCCCGGGCCCACGCCAGGATCCTGGAACTCCAGCCGGATGGCCTGCTCAAAGTCAATCCGCTGCTCAATTGGACCAAAGCGGATGTGGAAAAATATCTTCAAGAACACAGCCTGCCGGTCCATCCCCTGCTTGCAAAAGGCTACCGCAGTATCGGGTGTGCGCCCTGCACGCTGGCGATTGGTCTGAACGAGGACGAGCGTTCCGGTCGCTGGGCCGGGCGCGGCAAAACGGAATGCGGCTTGCACACTGAAATGTTCGCTCTCAAGGATTTCGCCAAAACCAGGCGCGATCACCATACCGGCACCTCCAAATAGCCGCAAGGATACCGAATATTTTCAGGGTTCCATCCGTATATAATATGATAAGGGTAGATCAAACCCAATCCTCTCAGGAGACACCATGCCCATACCATCCCTGATCGAGACCCGCAACCTGGTGAAAAAATACGGCGACAAGGTCGCCGTAAACAATGTCAGCTTCGACGTGCAGGCCGGCGAGGTGTTCGGCTTCCTCGGCCCGAACGGCGCCGGCAAGACCACCACCATCAAGATGATCGTCGGGCTGCTGCAGCCCACCTCCGGCACGGTCAAGGTGGCCGGGTACGACGTCCAGGCCCAGCCGCTGCAGGCCAAGGCCGCCAGCGGCTACGTCCCGGATACGCCCAACCTGTACGCCAAGCTGACCGGGCGCGAACTGCTGCGCTTCGTCGGCGACCTGTACGACCTGGACCGGCAGCAGCATGGCGCAGCGCACCGAAGAACTGCTGCGCGTGCTCGACCTGGGCGAGGCGGCCGACAACACCATCGACTCGTACAGCCACGGCATGCAGCAGAAGGCCTCCCTGGCCGCCGCCCTGATGCACGACCCCAAGGTGCTCGTGCTCGACGAACCGACCGTCGGCCTCGACCCCAAGTCGGCCCGCCTGATCAAGGACATCCTGCGCCAGATGGCCGACCGCGGCGCGGCGGTGTTCCTCTCCACCCACATCCTGGAGATCGCCGAGCGCATGTGCGACCGCATCGGCATCATCAACAAAGGCGAACTGGTTGCCGTGGGCACCATGGATGAACTGCGCTCGCTCGGCAAGGCCGGCGAAGTCAGCCTGGAAGATATCTTCCTGGGTCTGACCGGCGGCGCCGAGGAAGCCGAGATCGCCGAGATATTGAAATGACCACCCTGTCTGCCGCCCCCTCCGGGCGCCTGTTCCCGTCCATCTGGAAACTGATCCGCCTGCGCCTGCTGACTCACCTGGAATGCGTTCAAGCATGCCAGGACCCGCCGGAAGGTCCTCACCATCCTCGGCAGTACTTGGTCTGCTCGGCTTTGCCGGGTTCATCTTCTTCCTGAGCTGGCTGCTGCTCGGTTTCCTGCATTCGCCCCAACTTGACCCAGTACGTCGGGTTTGAAGTCGGCCCCTTTCCTGCAAAGCGTGCCGGTGCTGGTCTTCGCAGCCCTGTTCCTGGGCATTCTGTTCTCCAGCTTTGGCGTCCTGCTGCAGGCCCTCTACCTTTCCGGCGACATGGACTTCCTGCTGACCTCGCCGGTGCCCATCCGGGCGGTCTTCGTCACCAAGCTGCTGCAGGCGGTGCTGCCCAACTTCGGGTTGATCGCCCTGTTCGGCCTGCCGGTGCTGTTCGGGCTGGGGCTTTCCGGGCATTACAACATTCTCTATTACCCGCTGGTCCTGCTCTGACCATGATCGCCCTGACGCTGGCTGCGGCCGGTCTCTCGGCGCTGCTGGTCATGCTGGTGGCGCGCATCTTCCCGCCCCGGCGGGTGGCGGAGGTGCTGGGTTTCGTCGACCGCCACCATCTCGATCCTGTGTTCGCCAGAGCGGTAACCTGTACAATACCCTCGGGCACAACGTCAAGATCTCGGGATCGCAAGTCAACGGTCTCTTCGCCCTGCTGATGCGCCTCAATACGCCCTGGATCCCGTTGAACTGGGCCGGGCGCGGCCTGGTGGACGCTGGGCGAAGGCCGCTGGCTCTCGGGCTTCTGCTGGTGACTGCTCACCCTGGGCCTCTCGCACGGTCGCTTTCATGTTCGCGCTGGCGACCGCCGAACGCTGGTATTACACCGGCTGGGCCGGGATGCAGGTGGTGACCAACAAGAAGAAGCGCGCCCGTCCTGTGCCGCGCACGGGCCACTTGCGTGCACAACCCGTTTCCAGGAGCGGGAGCGCAGCCGCAGCCCTGATGAAACGGCTGCTGCCTGCTCCGGTGCGGGCCATCGTCCAGAAGGATTTCATGCTGCTCCGGCGCGACATGCGCAATCTGTCGGGGCTGGTCACCCCGTTGATCTTCGGTGTCTTCTACACAATCATGTTCCTGCGCCCGGGTGGTTCGATGTTTCCCGATACCCCGGATATGCCAAGGACGCTGGTAAATATCTCGCATTTCATTTCCACCTATGGCAACATCGGCATGAGTCTGTTCGTCGGCTGGATGCTGCTCGTCCGTCTATCGGGCATGGCTTTTTCGGCAGAGGGCAAGATATTACTGGATTTTGAAAGCTTCCCCGGTGCGCACCGGGCACCTGCTGGCTGCCAAGTTCCTGGTGGCCTACCTGCCAACCCTGGCCCTGGGCGTGATCTTCATGGTGGCGGTCTCGATCCTGCAAAAAGCTTCGCTCTGCCATCTTCCTGTATGGCCTGCTGGCCACGGTCATGTGCCAGGCCGGCATGAACGGCATCCTGCTGGCCTTCGGAGTGATGGGCGCCAATTTCAACTGGACCGACCCGCGCCGGATGAACGCCGGGGCGATCGGCTGCCTGGGCCAGTTCCTGACCTCCCTGTTCCTGCCGGTCTCGTTCGGTTTGTTCATCGGGCCGCTGCTGCTCGTTTCGATATTCAGTTGGCCGCAGGTCTATGGCTACCTGGTTGGTGGGATCCTGGGCACGGCCGTGGCAGGCCTGTGCGCCATCCTGCCGCCCTGGCTGGTACGGAAGAGAGTGGAGCGACTGGGCGAGAATTAAGCATGCGCCAAAATTCTCCATAAAAGAACTCTTATAATGGGGATTGCCATGGTCAGGAAATTCCTTCTTATCGCTCTTGCTTTTTTCGTAGTCGCCTGCACGGCAAGACCTGCCTCCATCCCCACCCCCGCGGCTGACCAGATCGATGTGGAGGAACAGGCTGTCTATGCCTTCCTGCTCCCGAAGATGTATCAAAACCGAGGCTACGTCATCATGGCGACCACCGCCACGGGCGCCACCGGCGTGGATAATACCTCCCAGACCCTCGATTACGTCCTGCAGAACATGCACGGCGTGGCCCCCGAAACGGTGGACAGTTTCCGGTCCCGCAACGACACGGCCTATCCCATCCGCCCGGATCATGGATCTCGGCAGTCCCTATACCCTGCTAAGCCAGGCCGGCAGGAGCCAGATCTTTGGTCAAAACCAGAGCGGCTGGGAGATCTTCTATAACCGCTACCCGCAGGCGCCCGGCATCACCACGCTTTCGCGCGTTGGCTTCAATGCCACATTCGACCAGGCCCTGGTTTACATTGGCACGCAGAGCAACTGGCTGGCCGGCGCGGGCTATTACATCCTGCTGAAAAAAGCGGACGGGGTCTGGAACATCGACCAGCAGGTGATGACCTGGATTTCCTGAACTCTGAACTTTTTTCATTTCGATTACAATCACAGCATGTCGCGTTTGAAATCCCCCTTTTTCTGGTTCATCCTGGCCCTGCTGACCACCGCCGGGTTGACCGCCCTCGGTCCGCAGGAAAAATCCCTCGGCAATAACATTCGTATCGTTTATTTGCATGGCGCCTGGGTGTTGACGGCAGAGGCCGCGCTGGGGCTTTCGGCAGCCGCCGGTCTGCTGGGGATCCTGTTCCGGCGTGAAAACCTGCATCGCTGGTCGGCTGCGCTGGGGTATACCGGCCTGTTCTTCTGGGTGACCTACCTGCCGCTGTCCCTGTGGGCCATGCAGGCCAACTGGAACGGGCTGTTCCTGGCCGAGCCGCGCTTCCGGGTGGCCGTCATCTTCTCCGTGACCGGGGTGCTGCTCCAGATCGGCCTGACGCTGCTGGCCCGCCCGGTCTTCACTTCGCTTTTCAATGTGCTCTTCTTCGTCGCCCTGCGCATCGGGCTTTCGCGGGCCGATTACGTCATGCACCCGCCGCCCTCCCCGATTTTTAGTTCGGGGATCCTGTCGCTGCAGTTGTTCTTCATCGGCGATCATCTTCCTGACCATGTCCGCCGCCTACTTCATGACACGCTGGTGGCTGCAAAGACAAAAGTAACATGCGGACTCCCCTGCGCTGGCAACTGGTCGTCTTCACGATCATCCGGATGATCTTTAACACCCTGCACCGGATGGTCTACCCATTCCTGGCAATTTTCGCGCGCGGCCTGGGCGTGGACCTGACCACCATTTCCTACGCCCTGACCGCCCGCAGCGTGGTCGGGACCGTCGGCCCGTTTGCAGCCGCGGTGGCCGACCGGCGCGGACGGCGTTTCGGCATGCTCTTCGGCGCAGTGCTCTTCATGCTCGGGGCAGCCGTGGTGGTCTTCTGGCCGAGCTTCCCCGGCTCTGACCATCTCGCTGGTACTGGCGACCCTCGGCAAGTACATCTTCGACCCGGGCATGCAGGCCTACCTGGGCGACCGGGTCCCCTATGAGCGGCGCGGCCGGACGATCGCCATCACCGAATTTGGCTGGTCACTGGCCTTCGTGGTCGGAGTCCCGTTGATGGGTTTCCTGATCGCCCGCAAGGGCTGGATGGCGCCTTTCCCGCTGATGGCGCTGCTGGGTGTGCTCATCGTTGGCGGCCTGCTCTGGATGCTGCCGAAGGATGCCCCTGCAAGCCAATCCAAACCGTTCGCGCGACAATTTTCGCCTGGTGCTGACCTCCCTGCCCGCCCTGACCGGCCTGGCCATCGGGATGCTTGCCACCGCCGCCAACGAACAGGTCAACCTGGTCTTCGGCGTCTGGCTGGAGGACTCCTTTGGCCTCAAGATCGCCGCACTGGGGGCCGCCTCCGCCGTGATCGGCATTTCCGAAATGGGCGCCGAGGGTCTGGTGGCGGCTTTCGTGGACAGGCTGGGCAAACTGCGCGCCATTGCCCTCGGGCTGACGGTCAACTCGCTGGCTGCCCTGGCCCTGCCCTGGCTGGGCCGGACGGAATTCGGGGCATTGGTCGGCCTGTTCTTTTTCTACATCTCCTTCGAATTCACCATTGTCAGCAGCCTCCCGTTGATGACCGAACTGCTGCCTTCGGCGCGTGCCACCCTGATGGCTTTCAATGTGGCCGCGCTTTCCTTCGGTCGTGCCATCGGCGCCTTCCTGGCTCCCCGGCTGTACGGGTTGGGGTTCCTGGCAGTGGCGCTGGGTGCGATCGGTTTTAATCTGCTGGCTCTGCTGGCCGTCTCCCGGCTGGGTAAGGGACACAATTGAAATGGCTTTCCTGAAAAAATACGGACTGCTGATCGCTCATACCCATCCTGGTCCTCCTGGCAGCCCTGCTGGCTTTCCGGATCGTCGGCTCGATGGACTACCACCACAATGACAACGACTTCTTCACCTTCTGGCTGGCCGGGCACCTGGTTTCGCAGGGCGGCAGCCCGTATGACACAGCCCAATGGGTGGCATGGCTATCACCATTTCGAGATCGGCTTCATTCCCAACCCGGCTTTCCTGTACCCGTGCCCGCTGGCCCTGCTGCTTGGTTCCGCTCGGTCTTTTGCCGTTCCATGGCGCCTATGTTCTCTGGGTGGCGCTGATCCAGTTGATGATCCTCGCCTCTCTGGCTATCCTGCTCTTCCTGGAGGAAGATCCGCGTGCAAGGCTCTTCTTCATTCCGCTCTTAGCCGGGATCGTGCTCTTCCGCCCGACCATCCTGACCCTGACCCAGGGCCAGGTGAGCGGATTGTTCCTGTTCGGACTGGCCTGGATCGCATTCTTATGGCAAAAAGGGAAATGGTTCTGGGGCGGCCTCCTGCTGGGGTTGCTGGCGCTCAAGCCCAACCTGGGCGTGCTCGTTATCGGCCTGCTGGCTCATCTGGCTGCTCCGCCAAAAACGCTGGAAAGCCATCTGTGGGATACTCGTTTCCGGGACCTTCATTCTCATTGCCGGGCTGGTTGCCAACCCGGGATGGATCAGCCAATACTGGCACATCGGTAATGCCAAGCTAGCCAACACCTTTGGCGGCTCCCCGACCGTCTGGGGCCTGGGCGCGCTGATCAGCCACAATCAGCCAACCGGTACATTGCTGTTCGGCGGCCTGGCTGCCTTGTTCATCCTGATTGGGTTTTTTTGGACGGTCTTCCGGTTCCGGCAGGCATTGCGACCGGTCAGCGTGCTTGCCCTGGCCGTTACCGTCACCCTGCTGATCGCCCCCTACACCTGGACCTATGACCAGCTGTTACTGATCCTCCCCATCACAACCTTGACCCTCGCCATGCATCAAATGGGCGTCCGTTTTCCACTGACTGCCGTCCTTTTCCTGGGATTGGATTTGCTCGCACTCGTTTTGTTATACTTCGATACCGTGCTGCAGGTGGAGATACTGAACGCGGTCATCCCCGCAGTAATCCTGGGCCAGTGCTTCTGGTATTTCAACCCGCGGATGCCTGCCACCACATGACAATAATTGTTGGCCTTATTGGCAATTTGGCCAACAACATAATGGAGAACCCATGCAGATCAATCCTTTCAAACTGGAACGCTACTTCGCCCAATACGAATTCAAGGTGAAATACCTGCTGAGTCCATCCGACTGCGAAAGCCTTTCGATGGATGAACTGCTCCAAATGGCCTCCCCCGCGAGCCTGGAATTGTGGCAGGGGCTGAGATTGAGTTATACCGAGAGCCAGGGACATCCCGTGCTGAGAGAGGAGGTTGCCAGACTCTACCAGCATATTCCGCCCGGGAATGTCATCATTGCCGCACCTGAAGAAGCGATCTTCATCGCCATGCAGACGTTGCTGAGGCCGGGAGATCAGGTCGTGGCCGTCAGTCCCGGCCTACCAATCCCTGCATGAGATCGCCCGTTCCATTGGCTGTGAGGTGATCCACTGGACATTGCAACCCGGCCGGGATAAGCGTTGGCACCTGGACCTCGGTCAATTGGAAGACAGCCTGACCGGCCGCACACGCTTGCTCGTGATCAATTTCCCGCACAACCCCACCGGCTATACGCTCTCCGCGAGCGGAACTGGACTCGCTGATTGGGCTGGCGCGCAAGCATGGCCTGTACCTTTTCTCGGATGAAATGTACCGGCTGCTCGAATATGAACCATCCATGCAACTGCCGCCGGTCTGTGACCTGTACGAAAAAGGGATCTCCCTGTCCGGCCTGTCGAAATCCTTTGCCCTGCCCGGACTGCGGATCGGATGGCTGGCCACGCAGGAAAGTGCATTGATCGAAGGCTGGCTGGCCTATCAAGGATTACACCACCATCTGCAACAGCGCCCCGGGCGAGATCCTGGGCCTGATCGCCCTGCAGAACAAAGCAGCGCGATCGTGCGCCGCAACCTGGATATCATCCATGCAAACCTGGCAAGCGCGGAGCGATTTTTTGGCGAACTACGCGCAATATTTCGCCTGGTTCAGCCCAATGGCTGGCTCCATAGCCTTCCCGGAATGGCTCGGGCAAGTCCCCGTGGAACAGTTCTGCCAGGATGTGCTTGAAAAGCAGGGCGTCATGATCGTTCCGGGCAGCCTGTTCGATTTCCCTGGAAATCATTTCAGGGTGGGTTTGGGAAGAAAGAACCTCCCGGAAGCCTTGGAGCAGGTTGCCGCGTATCTGAAAGAACTTAAATAGGAGCAATGCAATGCAGGATCAAATTAAACAGCAGATAGAACGACTGCGCAGCCAGGGAGCCACCTATGTGGATGCCCGCTGGTACCCCTTCGAAGAATCCAACCAATTGCTGATGTGGAATGGCAACCTCAAGAATGCCACCTCCTCCCGGGAGAGCGGGATCGGCATCCGGGTGCTCTACAAAGGCGCCTGGGGATTCTCGGCCTCTTCGGACCTGGGCGGATCTGTCCGGCCTGTTCGACCAGGCCTTCGAAAATGCGCGTGTGGCAGCCGAACGGGTCACCTTCCCGGTCCGCCTGGCCGAAAAGGATGCCATCCAGGCCAAATTCGAAAGTCCCTGCCAGATCAACCCCTTCGAGATCCCGCTGGCAGATAAGGTTGCCTTTCTTAAGGAAATGGATGGGAAGCTGGATCAGAAAGGCGTGTTCCAGCGAGTCAGCAGCCTGACCTTCATCCGCAAACAGATCGTGTTCCTCGACTCCGAAGGCAGCCAGATCGAAAAGCTCATCACCGAGGTCTTTGCCAGCCTGGAGGTGAATGGCCTGGACGAACACGGAGAGAGCTTCGAGCGCAAGTTCCGCCTGGACCGGCACGGAGACAGCCGCGGCTGGGAAAGTCTCGACCGGCCATTCTTCGCCGAAAATGCCGAGCGGATCGTCCGGGAACTGAACCAGGTTTTGACTGCGGATGCAATGCCCCAGGGATGAACGCTCCGTCATCCTCCTGCCAGGTATCATGTACCTGCAGACGCATGAGACCATCGGCCACGCCCTGGAGTTGGACCGCATCCTGGGCTACGAACTGGCTTACGCCGGCGGCTCGTTCGTTACCCTGGATGATTTCGGCAAGCTGCGCTACGGCTCTGAGAAGCTGACAGCCCGCGCAGATGCCACCCTGACCAACAGCCCCGGCAGCTTCGGGTTCGACGATGACGGTGTTCCGGCCCAAAACAACCTGCTGATCGACCGGGGCATCCTGGTGGGCGCCATCACCGGCCGCCAGATGGTGGAGGAAGCCAATGCCATCGCCCACCGTTCGATCTTCTCCGGCAGCGGCGGGACCGACCGGGCCACTGCTTTCTACCGGGTCCCGATCGAACGGATGACCAACATCAATATCGACCCGGGCCAGGATGGGACCCTGGAGGATATCATCAGCCAGACCGCGCAGGGTATCCTCCTGGACGGCGACCGCAGCTGGTCGATCGGCTCGAACCGCGAACAGTTCCACTTCGGCACGGAGATCGGCTGGCTGGTGGAGGATGGCAAGGTCACGAAACCGGTCAAGAATTCCACCTACAAGGGTGACACGCTCAAGTTCTGGAACTCGCTTTCCGCGGTGGGTGACTCGTCCACCTGGCAGGTGAAATATGTGGATAATTGCGGGAAAGGCCAGCCCAACCAGGTCATGCAACTGGGGCACGGGGTGCCGGTCTGCCGCTTCGATAACGTCCGGATTGGAGAATAGCCATGCAGGAACAGATCATCCAAACCTTGCAGGATTTGCGGGCCTATGCGCTTGGGAAAGGCTGCGAAATCGAGTTGTTCTACCATGAAGAAGACAGTTATCTGATGCGCTTTGCCAACTCGGCCATTTCGCTGAATACCAACGAACACCTGATCCGCCTGGAAATCACAGCCTACTCCGGCAGGAAGCGCGCCAGCTACGCACTGATCACCAACCTGGAAAAAGTGGACGAAATGAAAAACGGCATCGACACGGCCGCTGCAATGGTCGAACACGCCCAGCCGCTGACCTACCAGCCGACCATCCCAACCTTTACCGAATCCTTCGCAGACGAGAGCGGCTGCGACCCGGCCCTGGCCGAGATGAGCAGCGCCGAAAAGCTGGCCTATTTCAACCAGGCGGTCAAAGGATTGGAAACCGGCGATATCAAGGCTTCCGGCATTTTTTCCAGCGGGACGAACACGATCGCCCAGATCACGACCAGGTCGGAGCACAGCCAATATTTCAAGACCTCCGACGCCCAGGTCTCGATCGTCCTGGCGCATGCCGGGCTCAAATGGGAAGTGACTGCCGAGCAGTCCGCCCAGAAAAAGGCCGACCTGGACCCGGCAGCCCTGCAGCGGGAACTGGCCTTCCTGGTGGAGCACTATCAGAACGACACCCCACAGCAGATCCCGCTGGGCAGGTACGATATTGTCTTCGGTCCGGCTGCCATTGCCGAAATGCTCGGTTTTATGAATCTGATCGCCTATAACGGCGGCTTGATGAAGCGCGGTTTCTCCTTCCTGGCCGAAGACCAGGTCGGTAAAAAAGTCTTCTCGGACCATTTCAACCTGGTCGACGATCCCGAACGGCTTGAGACCTATCCTTTCAAACGGGACCTGACCGGGCTGGTCCGCAAACCCTGGCCGATCTTTGAAAAAGGCATTTTCCAGGGCTTCATCTGGTACCAGGATGACGCGGACGAATTCGGCGCCAGGCCAACCGGCCATACCGTCCTGCATAAGAGCCTGGTGTTGCGCGGCGGCGACAAGCCAGTCGGCTACGCTGGAGGAACTGGTGACCCTGCCGCGCCAGAAGGATCTGCTGTATATCCCATTCCTGCATTACATGAACATTGTCAACCCGACCAAAGGGATCATCACCGGCAGTTCGCGCTTCGGCGCCCTGCTGCTTGAAAAAGGATGGTTCGGTGGTCGTACCCTACAACGTCCGCCTGACCCAGAGCCTGCTGGACATCTTCGGCGACAAAGTGGCCTGGGTCTCGAAATCCACTCTACCCTATAACACTTCCCAGAGTTATGGAGCCCGCAACCCGACCGCCATCCTGGTCCCGCACTTCATGCAGGTGAACGATCTGGAGATCTCGCATTCCAATTCATCCTATTAATGAACTTCGTTCCTGATGAACGGGTGGCTTTTTTGGAAGCCGCCCGTTTTTTATGACGTATAATCGATTTATCTCCCAGGGATGCTCCAATTGCGCATGAGAAATATGGACCCAAAACGACGAACCCCCGCGCTGCTGGTTTTTTTGGCATGTTTGGTTATTGCCAGCTGCCAGTCGGGACAAACCATCGCCGCAACTCCCACCCTCGCGCCTGCCACTCAACCCGGCCCGGTCAGTGACAGGTTCGTAACGGCCAGCGGCGGCAAGTTCATGCTGGCCGGTCATCCCTATTATTTTATCGGCGCCAATTTCTGGCAGGGCATGAACCTGGGCGTGGATGGCCCCAGCGGCAACCGCAGCCTGCTGGACCAGGAACTGGACCGGCTTGCAGAAGCTTGGGGTGACCAACCTGCGCGTCATGGCCGCCTCCGAAGGGCCCAACACGGAACCTTACCGGATGGTGCCGGCCTTGATGGACGCGCCCGGAGTGTACGACCAGAGCGTTCTGGATGGCCTGGATTATCTGATCGCCCAGATGGGCCAGCGCGGCATGAAAGCCGTGATGGTGCTCAACAATTACTGGCAGTGGTCCGGCGGGATGGGCCAGTATGTCTCCTGGCACGAAAAGACCCCCATCCCCTACCCGGGCGACTATGGCACCTTCATGGCCTACGTGGCAAAGTTCTACGCCTGCGAGGAATGCCAGACCTGGTACCGGGACCACATCCAGACGATCATCAACCATACCAACCCGTACACCGGGCTGAAATACCGGGATGACCCGGCCATCTTTTCGTGGGAACTGGCAAATGAACCGCGCCGGTATCCGCTCGATTGGATCAATGATACGGCGGCCTACATCAAATCGCTCGATCCCAACCACATGGTCACCACCGGTTCGGAAGGCACTCCCGCCCGGCGAGAGTCAGAACTTCATCCTGACCCACCAGGGCGCCAACATCGACTATGCCACCATCCATATCTGGCCGGGGAACTGGGGCTGGTATGACCCCGAACAGTCCCGCTACGTATGATAACGGTGAGAGCCTCTCGATCAACTACTTCCAGACGCACGCGGTGGAGGCAGCTCTCGCTGGGGAAACCGCTGGTGCTGGAGGAATTCGGCCTGGCGCGTGACTGGGAACCCCTGCACGATATTTTCAACCCGAACTCACCCACCACCTATCGGGACCGGTTCTATACCGCCATGTTCGAGCAGGTCAGCTCGGCCATTGCGCTGGGCGAACCGCTGGCAGGCGCCAATTTCTGGGCCTGGGCCGGCGCGGCCCGGCCGGGCTATCCCTGGATCGGCGACCCGCCGCACGAGACTCCCGGCTGGTATTCGGTCTATAATTCCGATAGCACCACGCTGGCGATCATCGCCGAATATGCACAGAAGATGGCCCAATTGAACAAATAGGCGTTTGAAAATGACTGAACCGCATTTAGGAGTAGAGAATGCGGAGAATAATCAATTCACCAGGATACGATCAACCACTGATCCTTTTCATCCTGTTCGCAATGCTGCTGGCAAGCGGATGCGGGAGCGACCAAGCCTGTCCGACGCCGACCGCTACTCCCAACCGCCCGCGCAGACCTGCCATCGATCAGCGGTGGTGGCGCCCGACCGGACCGAACTGCCCCGCTACGAGTCGCTTGAACTTTCGGTGGCGCTGAAGGCAAAATATACCAACCCCTACGATCTGCGCCAGGTCAGCCTGGATGGGCTCTTCACCGGGCCGGATGGCATGCAGATGAAGGTGCCGGGTTTTTGGGATGGCGAAGCCACCTGGCGGGTGCGTTTCACGCCCTCCCAGGTGGGCGAATGGAGCTACAGTCTGACGGTCAAGGATGCGCGCGGGACCAGCCTGCCGTATGAAGGGAAATTCACGGTGACCGCCTCGGACCTGCACGGCTGGCTGCAGGCCGGCAATTGGGTCAACCCGGCTTACAGCGGACATTACCTGGTCTACCAGGATGGCACGCCTTTTTACGGGGTGGGGCATTGCGATGCGTTGAACATCCTGTGGATGGGTTCAGCATTGACACGGGTGTTGGTCTTTTCGATGAAATGAAAAAAGCCGGGGAAAATTACGTGGTCTGGTGGCCGCTCTACAGCAATTCTCCCATCTCATCCAGTTATAACGATTATTCGATCGCAAGCCTGAAAGTGATCGACCTGGTGGTGGCAGATGCCCAGAAGAAGGGTATCTTCCTGGTCTTCACCATCTGGGACCATCCCGAACTGCGCGACAACACCCATCCGGGCTCGTGGGGCACTGGCAATTGGGCCAGAACGGTTTCAACCAGCTGGGCGATCTTCAATCCTTTTTTACATCTCCGGAGGCCTGGGCCTGGCAGGAGAATTTCTACCGCTACATCATCGCCCGCTGGGGCTACAGCCCGGCCATCGGCATGTGGCAGACCGTCTCGGAGATCAATGGGACCAATGCCTACGACCAGACCGATCCCTGGCATAAGAAGGTGAATGATTATTTCGTGGCGAACGACCCATACCGCCACCCGACCACCGCCAGCAGTCGGGCGGCGGCAGCTGACATCTCCTGGCCGGAAGGACACAAGGTCATGGATGCGCCGCAGGTGCACATCTACGATCCTCTCAACAATAATCCGGTCGGGGCAGCCAGTGTCCTGGCGCAATGGACCTCGACCATGTGGAATGAGGCCGCCAAGCCCAACTGGGTGGGTGAATTTGGCACGCCGGGAGATGCCTATTACCCGGAATTATTCCACAATTCCATCTGGGCGGCCCTGGGCTGCAGGTGCAGCCATGACCCCGGCAGAATGGAACAGCGGCGGCGCGTGGGGGGAAATGACCCCGGCCATGCTCGCAGATATTGAGCCGGCTGGCACAGTTCGTCTCCGATATTCCGCTGGCAAAGCTGAACCCTTCCCCGTTGCAGGTCAGCAGCAGCGACCCGCAGGTGCGCGGCTGGGGTGTGGCCGGCAAGGATGGCGGCCTGTTCTGGGTGCAGGATTTCTCGCTGGAAGGCAAGTCCATCGATGAAGTGCGCAGCAGCCAGACCACTCCGCAAGGGTGTCCAGGTGGATCTCGAGGACTGGCCGGCGGGACCTATCACCGTCACACCTTACGATACCTGGCAGGGCACTACCTGGCTGCCATCAGTGTAACCTGCACGGATGGCCAGCCCTGCACGATCGCCCTGCCGGATTTCAAAGCCGATATGGCCTTCAAGATCGGGACGGAAATAGAATTATGGAAAAGGGAGCATTGATCGGAGTTGGGCGGACCGCCGATATCTATGCCTGGGGAAACGACCGCATCCTCAAGCTCTACCAGGACTGGATGCCGGCGGCGCCGATCGAGCGGGAGTTTGCCATCACCCGGCTCGCCCGGGAGGCTGGCTTGCCGGTCCCGGCTGCGGAAGAAATCGTCCAGGTTGAAGGGCGGCTGGGGATCGTCTTCGAACGCGTGCAAGGGGTTATCGATGCTTAAAGTCCTCGAGGCCAGACCTTGGGAGACCATTTCCATCTCCAGGCAGCCTGGCGGATCTGCATGCCAGGATGCACGCCTGCCTCCTGCCGCTGGATGCGTACAACCAGCGCCAGCAGATCGAACGCGGCATCGAATGGGCCAAGGGTCTTTCGGAGGCGGAGAAGCAAGCCATCCTCGACATTCTAGCCGGCTTACCCGATGGGAAGTGAGGTCTGCCATGGCGATTTCCATCCTGATAATGTTCTCATGACCGGACCATGGTCCGGTCATCATCGACTGGATGACCGGGACGCGCGGCCATCCATTGGGGGATGTTGCCAGGACTGCCTTGCTTTTCCAGGCAGGCGGCTTGCCGGCCGGGATATCTTTTGGGATGCGCCTGTTGATCAACGCCGCACGCCTTCTGATGCTTTCGGTCTATTTGAAGCGCTATCTACAGCTCCATCCAGCCGGCAGGAGTGAGATCAACGCCTGGGAGTTGCCGTTGCTTGCGGCACGCTTGTTCGAAGTCGAAAACTATCCGCAGGAAAAGGAACTTATCCTGAAGCGTATCCGGGCCAGGTTGTCAATAAAGAGGCATGACTGAAATCGGAGTAAAATAATCCAACCATGCTGATCCACTCCGCCTCCCAACTCCTGACCCTGCAGGGCGGCCCGCAGCGCGGGCACGCCCTCGGGTACGCTCGGCCTGCTCGAAGATGGCGCCGTGCTGGTCCGGGATGGAGACGATCCAGGCCGTCGGTCCCACCCAGGACCTGCTGGCAGCCTATCCCGAACGAAGCCCGCCTGGATGCCTGCGGCTGCGCCGTCCTGCCCGGCTTCGTTGACCCGCACACCCACGTCATCTGGGCCGGGGAACGCGCCGCCGAGTTCGAGATGAAAATGGCCGGGGCAAAGTATCTGGAAATCCTGGCGGCCGGCGGCGGGATCCTCTCCACCGTCCGCCAGACACGCCTGGCCTCGCTCGAAACGCTGATGGACGAAACCCGCCCGCGCCTGCGAGCGCATGTTCGCCCACGGCACCACCACCGCCGAAGCCAAGACCGGCTACGGCCTGCAGACCGGAACCGAGATCCGGCATGCTGGAAGCCCTGCTGAAGCTGGATGCGGAAGGTCCGCTCGAACTGGCTCCCACCTTCCTGGGTGCACATGCCATCCCCCCCGAGTACAAGGATGACCCGCAGGGTTACACCGATCATCTGTGCAAGGAAATGCTGCCGGCTGTCAAAGCCTGGTGGGATAGCCAAGAGTCTGACCTCCAGCCGCGACCTTGCCATTCGTGGACGTTTTCTGCGAGACCGGCGCCTTCGACCTGGCCCAATCCCGCCAGATCCTGACGAAGGCCAAAGAACTGGGTTTTCCGCTCAAGCTCCACGCGGACGAGTTCGACAACCTGGGCGGGGCGAGCCTGGCGGCCGAACTGGGGGCCGTCTCGGCCGATCACCTGGTCAGGACCTCCGACGCCGATATCGCTGGCGCTGGCGAAATCCGATACGGTCGCCGTTTCCCTGCCCTGCACGCCTTTCGGCCTGGCCGAGAAGGATTACACTCCGGCCCAAAAGATCCTGGCTGCGGATGGCCTGCTGGCCCTGGCCACGGACTGCAACCCCGGCACGGCCTGGTGCGAGTCCATGCAGTTTGTCATTGCCCTGGCCTGCCGGATCCTGAAGCTGACCCCCGCCCAGGCCATCGCCGCCGCCACCATCAACGCCGCCCATGCCATCCGCCGCGCCGACCGGATCGGCTCCATCGAACCCGGCAAGCAGGCCGATCTGCTGGTGCTCTCCGTGCCGGATTACCGCCAGCTCGGATATCGCTTTGGAACGAACCTGGTCAAACAGGTGATCAAGCGCGGCAAGGTCTATCAGGTGGAAAGCGGATATTCCCTTCAGGAGGTCGATCATGAACATTGATATGTCCCAACTTGCCCCTTACATCTGGTTCCTGGCTGCCGTCCTGGTGGTTGTCGTCGTATTTGTTGTCATCCGCTTCTTCTGGCAGCATATCCTGAAATATCTGTTGCATGGCTGCCTGGCCATCGTGGGGATTATTATCCTGCTGGCGATTTTGCACTATTTCAAAGTGTTCTGATTCCCCGGCTCCTTTTTGGGCAAATGAAAAGGCCTTTCAGAATTCATAACTGGGGACAACTAAAGTGTTTATAAGATACAATTTATCAACTCACCCGTCCCTTGCATAGAGAAAGTCATTGTGTAACAGGAGCCCAGCATGAATCCCTTTCTCGCCCTTTTCATTACCCTCGTGGTCGCCCTCGTCGAAATACGCTGCCCTGGACTTTGCCGCACACCGCGGCTGGATCGAAAGCCGCCTGAGCCGCAAGCTCATCCACATCCTGACCGGGCCGCTCTTCGTGCTGTGCTGGCTGCTTTTCCCGACCCCGGATCTGTGGTACTACCGCTGGCTGGCGGCGCTGGTGCCGCTGCTGTTCACCGTCCAGTTCGCGCTGATCGGACTGGGGGTGGTCAAGGATGAAGCCTCGGTCAAGGCCATGTCGCCGCAACGGTGACCGGCGCGAGATCCTGCGCGGTCCGCTCTTCTACGGCATCATCTTCGTTGTCATGACGCTGGTCTATCTGGAAGGATCAGCCCGATCGGCATGATCGCCGTGATGCTGATGTGCGGCGGCGACGGCCTGGCCGACATCCTGGGCCGCGGCATCAAATCCCCGAAACTGCCCTGGAACAAGGACAAATCCGTGGCCGGCACGCTGGGGATGCTGCTGGGCGGCTGGGTGCTGACGATGCTCATCCTGGGCATCTATGTCCTGGCAAAAGCCAGCGGTTTCGGTCCCTTTGGCGGCTATCTGCTGCCGGTGACGATCATCGCCGTGGTCGCAACGCTGGTCGAATCCCTGCCGCTCAAGGATGTGGACAACATCACCGTCACACTGGCAGCGGTGGCGCTGGGCTATTTGCTGTTCCATTGATCTTTCAGTGTCTCGCTTTTTTCCAATGCGGGTGGGTTTCCTGGAACTTTTTGTTGCCGCCTGTTTCAAGGTTGCCAGGCTTCCCAGGCTGCCTGTTATCAGAATAGTGACCATAGGATAAGGAAGGGATGCAATGGCAATCTCGACCAGCATCACCAAGTTGAATTCAAACCGAAAAAATTTTCTTGTTTTTAAAAAAATACGAACCTGGTGGACGACCCGCCTTATTCCTGGTGTCAGGCAAATTTCAGAAGCATCCCGGGGGAAAAACTCTCGAAAGGGAATGGGATATTTCCTGGAGATCGGCATAATCATCGTTTGGGCAATTTTCGTCGGCCGGGCATATTTGAATATGGATCCATCGGCCTGGCCATGGGGCAGAGAGTTCCCTTCCGTGATCCAAACGCATTATATCTGGACAAACCTGTTCAAATGCGGCGCATGTGTTTTCTGGAACGGCCTTTCGCATGGCGGCGCCCCGGCGTTTGCCGATATGCAGGGGAGCATGCTTTATCCTTTCGTGATTTTCTTCACCCTGATAGTGGGGCCGTTGAGTGGGGCCAAGCTAACGCTTATTGCCGGTTTGATCATCGCAGGCTGCGCACAATGGTGGCTTGCAAAAGTAATTGGTTTCGGTCGAATTGCGCGTGTTTGGAGCGGACTATTGGCCGTTGTGGGCGGACAACTGGCCGGACGGATGGAATTGGGAACTTTCGGACTGCTGGTATCCACGGCGGCTTGCAGTCTCATTCTGGCGCCGGGTGTCGCGCTTGGGCTAACCGGCAAGCGTCGCTATGCCATTCTGCTGGGGGTTACCCTGGGTCTGGCCCTGCTTTCCGGGCAGGGCTATTTACAGTTTGGTCTGGCATTAAGTGTTATCCCGGCATTCCTGATATTTTTACCGCGTCGCGAGCAGCATTTCAAACAGCTCTGGAAGGAATACCTGCTGGCCGGATTCCTGGCCTTGCTGATCGCGGGCATCTTCCTCATCCCGATGATCCATTTCTATCCCAATGTAGTCAAACCGGAGGATCCGTTGTTTGGAGCGGCGCAGCCCCTCAAGTTTATTCCTCTGAATCATCTGATCGATAATGAGGATTTCTATAATTCCACTATATTGAAGCCAACTCCATATCCGTATCTGTATGTAAATTTCCTGGGTTGGATACCAATCCTTCTGGCAATCCTGGCCTGGCGCTTTATTCCCAGGTCCAGCTTTAGATTACTGCTCTTTTTCCTGGTCGCCATTATTTTGGTTTATCTAACTGCGAGTGCTGACATTCTAAAATTACTGATGAAAGTATTACCAGTTTTTGCAGGGGTTCGTAATATTCCCTTAGTGGCGGGGCTGGCAAACCCGCTCATCCTGGGGTTATCGGCCTGGGGATTGGATGCGCTTCTTCATATAAAATGGCCTAAATTGGGATTGATAATATCAGAACATTCGTTTGATATTTCAGGGACGAAGATACTCATATTGGTACTGGCTATTCCGCTGATCTGGTCATTAAGAGAAGCTTATATTTTTGGTCAAAACTGGCTTGTAACTGTCCAAAGCGATGCAGCCTTAAACCAGAAAACAGCCTATTTGCAAACAGATGTTTCAGAATGGGTCAATATACCGTTTGGCGATCATGAATGGATGATTCCAGGTTCAGATATGAATTTAAAAATAAGTAATGCAGTGCGCGCCTGGAGCTGGAAGGATCGACAGGATCCCCCGGTCTTTCAAGAAGCCATGAATTCATCCGTCGATCCCGCAACGCCTAATTTGATCAGGGTAGTTGGTGAAACTAATTATCTTTCCCATTTTGAAAACGAATACGCATACATCCAAAGTGGGGATCAAAAGATCGCCTGCAAAGCAAAGGCGGTTGGCGGAAATATTGACGTTGCTTGTCCGGAATCCCCCAAGGGACAATTGATCGTCTATGAGAACAATTGGACCGGCTGGTATGCGAGCATGGATCAGACACCCATCCCCCTGCTCAATTCTGACTGGCTAAGCACGGATGCGCCGGCCGGGAAGCATACCTATCATTTCAGATACAGACCGTGGGATGCATGGTTGGGGATTTTCCTGACTGTTTTGGGTATTGTACTCAGTATAATTCTCTGGTTTCGAGCCAAAAAACCCAACTTGCCGTCAGACGAGCTGGCGCCTCCCGAAGTCCAGGCTTTAGTTTAGGGTAATACTACACTAATATTTGAAAGAAGATGGGCGACTGTGGATTTCACGGTCGCCCATTTCGTTTAGTGCAAAAACACAATTAAGCACCCTTCTCGAGCAGATCCATATAAGCCCCTTCCAGCAAGTCTTCCTTGCGGATTCCCAGCCGGGCCATCAGATCTTCAGCAATGGTCTGGCCTTCGGCCTCGCTCTGGTCCTCCCGCAGAACCACTTCCAGTTCCATGAAATGGCCCAGGCCTTCGACATCATCCAGGTGGATGCGCGTCTGCCCGGCCAGATAGAGATAACGCGTTTTGCGGACGACGCCGCGCACGCCCAGGGCCAGGCTCAAGGCGGTTTTCAGGCCGGCGGGGTCGTGGGTCGCGTAGATGTGGTAGTTGGAGCGCTTGGGTCCGTCCTGGTCGGGGCGTTCGTAATAGACCAATTGGGCAGAGTCCGGCTTCAGCAGGCGCAGTTTCAGGCGGCCTTTGGGGATGTGGAAGAAGGTGTCTTCCTGCGGAATGACCTGGACGGGCGTGTCGCTGACAGCCTCAGCGCGCTGGCGCAGCTCGTCAAAATCATTCACGCGTGCTTTGATCTCGATGTTGGTGGGCATGTCTGCAATTCTACTCTGATTGTAGAATTAAGAGGAATTAAAAGACTTTTTCGGGGAGGAAACCCTTTAAGGCGAATTTCGCCTAAACGGACATCCTGCGATCGAAAGATTGAATAATCGGGGAACAACCCTGAGGTGCTATGAAGCAGATCCTGAATGTTCCCTGAAAGAACCAGGGCAGGCGGGACAGGCGGGAGCAAAGTATGGAAAAAATGAGCTAATACCTTTTTATGCCTAATTTTCCGGAAATATGTAGATCGGACTGCCATGAAAATCGAATGGATTCTAGTTTGATAGGTGTTATAGTGTAAATTAGCGTTCTTTTTATCGTTCGAAATCCTTTCTAGAGGTACCGGAATGAATAAACATAATAAAAGCCAGTCTGATCCGGAACAGGGGCGGGAAAAACCCATGAGTGCGGATGAACAGCAATTAAGGATGATGTTCGACAGCATGACAGAGGGGGTGGCGCTGAATGAGATCGTTTATGACGATCAGGGGGAAATGATCGATTATCGCATCCTGAATGTGAATCGAGCCTATTATTCCATCGCCGACTACACAGGTACCCAGGTGATCGGCAACGTTGCCACGCGTTTATACGGCATGACCAGGGAGTTCATCCAATCATTTTGGAAAGACCATCGCCAGAAAAACACAACCTCCTTTACCGAGATGTGGAGTCCACTGAATAATAAATGTTTTATCATCGCCATCAGCCCCTTTGTGGAGGATAAATTTGTCACTTCATTCATGGATATCACTGAGCGCAAGCGAATGGAAGAAGCGCAGCGGGAGGGTGAGGAGAAATGGCGTTCGCTGGTTATGACCATGCCCGATTATGTTGCGATCCATGACAGGGATGGAAAATATCTGTTCTTGAATCACTATGCCGATGGGTTCACAGAAAAGGATGTGATCGGGCGAAGTATCTATGACTTTATTTCGCCAAAAGACAGGCCGTTGTTTAAACAAAGAATAGACAACCTCCAAAAGACCGGGGAAATGCAACAGTTCGAATTTCTAGGCCTGGGAACGCATGGCGAATTGCGGGAATATGAAGAAACTCTTGTCCCCTTGAAGAGTTCCAACGGAGAAACCAATATTCTGGCCTTCGCACGTGACATCACAGATCACAAGCAAGTGGAAGATAGACTGCACGAGAGCGAAGAACGTTACCGCGACCTGGTGGAGAACAGCCATGAACTGATCTATACACACGATCTGGATGGCAAGCTCCTTTCCGTGAACCACACGGCCGCGCTGATGTTGGGCTATAACCCAACCAGCCTGGTTGGCAGAAACCTGGGCGAGCTGCTGGCACCCGAGCAAAGGTCGCAGTTCAAGGATTACCTGGACAGGATCCGGCGAAAGGCCTCGGACACTGGCACATGGGTACTGCAAAGCGCCACTGGCGACAGACACACCTGGGAGTATCACTCCATGACACGCCCGGATGCGAAGCAGCGCCCGATATGTGCGCGGCATGGCACATGACATCACCGAACGCATGCGCGTCAGAATCAGCCCTGCGCGAAAGCGAAGAACGTTTCCAAAAAATCTTCGATGAAGGCCCCATCGGCATGGTGCTGACCAGTCATTACCTGCAATTTTTCAGCGCCAACCCGGCATTTTGCCGGATGCTTGGATATGCCATCGATGAAATGAACAGCCAGACATTCCTGGAGGTGACTCATCCAGAACATCGCGAGCAAGACAGGCAGAACATGGAGAAGCTGTGGCAGGGTGAGATTCCTGAGTACCGGACCCAGAAGCGCTACATTGCGAAAAATGGCAGCATTCGCTGGGGCAGCCTTTCCATCTCCATCCTGCGCGGCCAGGATGGGGAACCGCAGTATGCGCTGTCAATAGTTGAAGATATCACCAAGCGTAAGTACGCAGAGGAAGCGACCCTGCGCCGAAACGCGGAGTTGACGGCGCTGAACCAGATCGGCCAGGCGCTCAGCAAGCTGGCAAAACCGGACGAAATCCTCGAACTCATCTTCACGGTGATCGGGCAGGTGATGGATAACCGCAATCTCTTTATCGCGCTCTACGACCAGGCCAGCCAAACCATTTCATTTCCGGTTTATGTGATCAACGGTGAACGCATCTTTGGCGGAGACCGCCCGCTCGGCAACGGGATCACCGATTACATCATCCGTACCAACACACCTTTACTGGTCAAGCAGAACCTGGCAGAAGTGTTGGCCCAGCGCGGCATCGATCTGATCGGCACAGCCTCACGCTCCTTTATCGCCGTACCAATGTGTCTCGGCGACAAAGTGATCGGCGTCATCGCGTTACAGGATTACGACCGTGACAACGCCTACGACGAACAGCATCTTGAATTGCTGACCACGATTGCAGCGCAAGCCTCGACCGCGTTGGAAAATGCACGTCTCTTTGACGAATTACAACAGGAGTTGGAAGAACGCAAGCAGGCGGAGGAGAGGCTCCGGCAGTCAGAAGCCGACCTGAATAAGGCCCAGCAGGCTTCGCATGTGGGCAGTTGGAAATGGCATATTCAGACCAACCGTCTGGAATGGTCGAATGAAATGTATCACATTTTCGGCATCAGTAAGGAGACCTTTACCGGCAATCTTAGCGAGGTGATTGCCACGGCCATCCACCCGGAAGACCGCGCCATGGTCGAGGAAAGCAACCGGTCGGTAAGCGAAGCCGGCGTCCCCGTCCCATTGGAATATCGCTTGGTCTGGCCGGATGGCTCCATCCACACTGTCTGGGCCGAGGCGGGGGAACTGTTCAAGGATGAGAAGGAGCAGCCGGCACTACTAACCGGCATCGTGCAGGATATAACCGAGCGCAAGCGGGTGGAAGAAGCCTTGAGCGAGAGCGAAACCCGCTCTCGCGCCGTATTCGATGGAGTGGATGACGCGATCTTTGTCGAAACCCTCGAAGGCCGCATCCTGGATGCCAACCGGCGCGCCTGTGAGATGTTCGGTTACAGACACGCAGATTTGCTCACCAAGAAGGCGGCTGACCTTGTGCCTTCCGAAGATTACATTGTTGCTCTTCATCCAAATAAGAGCCCCACCCTGCCTATTCATCCCTTCGAGACTATCAACGTGCGGGCGAACGGGGAGCAATTCCCGATCGAACTTAATTTCAGTACACAAACCATTAATGGTGAACAGGTTCTATTCGTGGTGGGACGGGATATAAGCGAACGCAAGCGGGCGGAGCATTCGCTTCGCCAAAGCGAAGCGCGCTATCGGGCGATCCTTGAGCAAGCCGCAGTGGGTATCTCGCAGGCCGATTCCGCTACCGGTGAGTATATCGATGTCAACCAAAAGTTTTGCGATATTGTCGGTTACAGCCGGGACGAAATTCTGGGCACCGCCTTCCAGAATATTACCCACCCGGATGATCTGGGTGCCGACCTGGAATATATGCGGCAGTTATGCGAAGGCAAAATTCGCACGTTCTCCATGGAAAAGCGCTTCTATCGCAAGGATAAATCAATCATCTGGGTCAATCTCACGGTCTCGCCGTTGTGGGCGGTTGGCGAAGAACCCAGCTCGCATGTTGCAGTGGTCGAAGACATCACCGAGCGCAAGCAGGCAGAGGTCGAGCTGGCCCAATCACACGAACAACTGCGCGCCCTCAGCCAGTACCTGCAGGCCGCCCGTGAGGAGGAACGGACGTTCATCGCCCGGGAAATCCATGATGAGCTCGGCCAGGAATTGACCGCCCTGAAAATGGACCTGGCCTGGCTTTCCAGGCAGCTTCCGCCGGAACAAACCCACCTGGTCCAGAAGACCGCGGCCATCTCAGACATGGTCGACGGAACCATCCAGACCGTCCGGCGGGTGGCCAGCCAACTGCGTCCCGGCCTGCTGGACGACCTGGGTCTGGTGGCCGCGCTGGAGTGGCAGGCAGGAGAGTTCCAGGCCCGCACCGGCATCGCCTGCAGCCTCAACCTGCCGGACAATATAACAGAACTCAGCCAGGACCAGGCAACCGCCATGTTCCGGGTATTCCAGGAGACGCTCACGAACATTGCCCGGCATGCCCAGGCGACCAGGGTTCGCATCGCCTTGAAGGAGCACCCGGATGGCATCCAACTGACGGTGCGCGATAATGGCATTGGCATTACCGCTGATCAGCTCGCCGATCAGCGCAGCCTGGGTCTGACCGGGATGCGCGAACGCATACAGGCTTTCGGCGGTACACTGGAGTTCAAGAGCGCCCCCGGGAAGGGCACAACCGTTCGCGCAAAAATACCTGTTTTGAATATGCCATTGGATAAGGAGGCCTGATGGAGCTGCGAGTGCTGGTGGCGGATGACCACGCCGTGGTGCGTAAAGGCGTGTTACAGATCCTGGCGGAGGACCCGGATATCCTGCGGGCGGATGAGGCCGCCTCCGGGCGGGCAGCGCTGCGGGCGATCCAGGAGAAGGAATATGATGTACTGCTGCTGGATATCGCCATGCCGGAAGGCGGCGGGCTGGATGTGCTGGAAGAGCTTCGCAAGCGTGAGCACTCTCCGCACGTGCTGATCCTGAGCATATATTCCGAGAGTCAGTATGCCGTGCGGGCATTGAAAAGTGGCGCAGATGGCTACCTGACCAAAGACAGCCTGCCGGCAGAACTGCTGGCCGCCATTCACCGGGTGGCCGAAGGCAGGAAATACCTGAGCACGGCACTGGCCGAGCAGCTGGCTCTGCAGCTGGGCGGCGCCGGGCCGGCGGACGCACCCCATAAGGAACTGTCGGGGCGGGAATACCAGGTGATGAGCTTGCTGGCAGCCGGGAAGAGCGTGGCAGAGATCGCTGCAGAGCTTGGCCTGAGCGTGAGCACCGTCAGCACCTACCGTGGGCGGATCCTGGAAAAACTGGGTGTCAAGAATACGGCCGGAGTCATTCGCTACGCCATCCGGCACGGGCTGGTGGAGTAACAAATCCGTCATTGCGAGTGAGCGTTCTTCGCGAGCGAAGCAATCTCTATGCAAGAGAAGATTGCTCGCCTGGGCTTGCCCTGTCCCGTCCGGGCCAGGACGGGGCAGCAGGTGCACGTGTCACTAAAAAGCGTCTTCCAATGCAAGGATAGTTTGTAGTTCAAACCATGACAGGGGGAATGTATTTTGTACGGCAATCCCACACACAATGAAACGATACCTGGGATGGGATCCCTGGATTATTCTGTAAAAAGGCCCTATCCGATAACCGCGTTGTCATTGAACAATCGCGTGGACGCTGTGGAGCGCATTCCATCCAGAGGTAAATCGCATGCCAAAAATCTATATCGCTGATGATTCAGAGGAAGTCCGCCAAAGACTGATCGACCTGGTCTCTGTCTTGCCGGAGGTCGAACTGGTCGGCCAGACCGGGGATGCGCGCGCCGCCATTGCAGATATCCAGCAGCTGCAGCCCGATGTCGCCATCCTGGACATTCGACTGGTAAACGGGAACGGCATCGAAGTGCTGGAGATCGTGAAGTTGTTAAAAGTTCCCCCGCTGGTGATCATGTTGACGGCTTTCCCCACCCAGCAGTACCGGCGGAGGTGTATCAGCGCCGGAGCGGACTACTTTTTCGACAAAACCAGTGAATTCGAGCGGATATTGGATGTACTGAAACCTATTTCAGCTCTGAAAGTTTCGGATGATTGATTTGAGAGATCGAGAAAATGGATCCATCCACAGGCATATTATGCCGCCAAACCAAATGTCCACCCTTGAACGAGGTGCTGCATGCTCTGAAGAAAATACTTCCCTTTCCCAAAGTTTACAACGCTCCCTGGTCGAGCTTGGCGTGGCTTATGATGCCACCGTGGATGCCTTCGCACGCGCCATCGAGATGCGTGAAGGCGAAGCCCTCGGTCACACCCGCCAGGTCACCGAGATAGCCGTCAATATGGCCAGAGCCATGGGGGTCAGCCTGCCGGAACAACCGCACATCCGGCGTGGCGCCCTCCTGCACGATATCGGCAAAATGGGCGTTCCGGAATCGATCCTGAGAAAAAAGGGTGAGTTCACCCCGGAAGAATGGGCGATCGTCCGGATACATCCACAACTTGCCTATGACCTGCTCATTCCGATCGTTTTCCTGCACCCGGCCATCGATATTCCCTTCTGCCACCATGAAAGATGGGATGGCAGAGGATATCCGCATGGATTGAAAGGGGAAAAGATCCCGCTCTCCGCCCGCATCTTCGCAGTGGTGGATGTTTGGGATGCACTTACCTCTGACCGGCCTCAGCGAAAGGCCTGGTCTGAGGCTCAGGCATTGACATTATCTGACCGAACAGGCCGGCCGGCATTTCGACCCGGCCGTGGTGGATATGTTTCATGAAAGACCAGATCCGGAAAAAGGTGACCAGGCCGCTGATATGAAGAAGATGGAAGAACAGGTCGGCGGATGAACTAGGACGAATATCCGGAGTTGATTTCGGCGGCTGCCTGGCCACGATCGACTGACCCTGATGTGGCGATCCTGGCCTGTCAGGCCTGGAGACTGGCGCGTCGGAAGCAGGAAAAATCGATGAAAAATGATCCGGTCAAATCCTTTTGATCGAAGACAACCCAGGGGATGCCCGGCTGGTGCAGGAAGCCCTGACGGAGGCCGGGGCAGGCCCGTTCAACCTGGATTGGGTGGATGATCTTGCCAAGGAATGGAAGCCCTGAAGAAAGATCCAGACGGACGTGATCCTGCTGGATCTGAACCTGCCGGATAGCACCGGCATCGAAACTTTCAACAGGGTGCATGACCAGGTGCCGCAAATTCCACTCATCCTGCTGACCGGCCAGGACGACGAGGAGTTGGCCGGTAAAATGGTGCAGGAGGGGGCAGAGGATTTTATTGTCAAAGGCCAGATAAATGGCAACCTGCTGGCGCGCTCCATCCGGTATGCGATCGAACGCAAGCAGGCAGAAGAGCAGTTGAAGCTCTTAAAATATTCCATCGATACCGCTCCGGATGCTGCCTATTGGTTGGACCCTGAAGGATGCTTCCTGTATATCAACGAGACAGGCTGCCAAACCCTCGGGTATGGCCGTAACGAACTACTGCAAAAACATGTCTCGCTGGTCAATCCACGTGCGACCCCCGGGAGATGGGCCCAGGTCTGGAAGGATCTTCGTGAAAAAAAGAAGCTCACGATCGAGTCGGTGCATCGTCGCAAGGACGGCTCCGAATTCCAGGTCGAGATCACTTCAGTCTATGTCAAGTTCGGTGAAAAAGAGTATTGCAATGGATTTGCCAGGGATATCAGCGAGCGCAAGCAGGCGGAGGAAGAGCGCCAACAAAGCGAAATCCTCTTCCGGACGCTGTTCGAGCTTTCTCCGGATGCGATCATGCTGATCGATCCCCATGATCCTGCTATCAGGTCACGAATTATTGATTGTAATGCGGCAGCCTGCCGGATGAATGGCTACCAACGGGAAGAATTGATCGGGCAATCCATTGAAATCGTGAACGAGTTCCCTTACAGCGATGTCGGGGAGATCGCCTATTTAGACAAGATTCGAGCGGACGGCAGCGTCCAGCTTGAAGTGCTCCATCGCCATAAAAGTGGTACAGTCTTCCCGGTCGAGGTATCCACGACGATCATCAAGGTCGGTGAGCGCGAGTTACTGATCGGGATCGATCGGGACATATCCGAGCGTAAGCAGGCGGAACAGGCACAGCGACAAAGTGAACTTCAGTTCCGGGCCCTTTTTGAGCTCTCGCCGGATGCCATCATGCTCATCGATCCGCATCATCCCGATATCTCCTGGCCGATCCTTGACTGCAATGAGACCGCTTGCCGGATGAACGGCTATCGTCGCGACGAACTGATCGGGCAATCCATTGACTTGTTAAATGTGGCCCCGGGCTCCCGGGAAGAGCGGACCGCCTACATGCAACAATTACGCGAGGCAGGGAATTTACATGTAAAATCCTTCCACCGTCACAAAAACGGCAGTGTGTTCCCCATCGAGATCTCAACAACGGTCATCAAGGTCGGCGAGCGTGAACTGGTCATTGGATATTGACCGTGATATCACTGAACGCAAATCGATCGAAGACCAGTTGAAAGAAAGCGAAGAGCAGTTCCGTTCCTTCATCGAACAGTCTTCCGAGGGAGTGGTTCTTCTCGATGAAAAAGGCGCTGTCATCGGATGGAATCAGGCCGAGGCCCAAATTACCGGTATGGCGTCCCGGCAAGTTCTGGGCAAGCCATTTTGGGAGATCCAATACCAATTGCTGCCTCCGGAACGGCGCGCCGTCAGAAGTCCCGACTTCTTTAAAGAAGCTATGTTGGATGCCTCCAAAACCGGGAAATTCCCCACCGCTGGCAAGGCGCTTGAGGCGGTAATTTGCACTCCCGAGGGTGAGATCAAATCCATCCTGCAATCTTCCTTCCCAATCAAAACCGAGAAAGGCTATCGCATCGGCTCCGTGGTCCGGGATATCACCGAGCGCAAACGGGCGGAGGAAGCAGTGCGGCTGAGCAAGGGCAGCGTTACCGCAACCTGGTGCAAACCCAATCCGATATCATCGCCCGTAGCAACCTGGCCGGGAAGCTGACCTTCGTCAATGATGCCTACTGCCGTTCTTTCGGCAGACACGCCGAACAACTCCTCGGAGCAGACTTTTACCCAACGGTATTGCCTGAAGATCTGCCGGTCACGCTTGCGGCGCTGGAGGCGATTAAAAAGCCCCCTTATCGAAAACAAACCGAGACCCGGCATCAAACGGTGGAGGGAATTCGCTGGTTCAGTTGGGAAAATTCGGCTGTGCTGGATGAAGCCGGCAATCCGGTTGAATTGCAGGGAGTGGGCCGGGATATCACCGAACGCAAGCAGGCGGAAATCGAACGTCAGACCCTTCTGGAGATCATGCAAGGGTTGCCGAACGCAAATAACCTGCAAGAATATCTCCGTCTCGTTCATCATGCGGTCGGGAAGGCTATTTTCGCCGAGAATTTCTTCGTTATTCTAAAAAACAAGACTACAGGCTTGTTCGAAGAAGTTTATTCGGTGGATAAGTATGATCCACCATCCCCGCCATCCTTGCTGGAAAAGAGCATTTGCGCATATGTTTTCAGGACCGGAGAAGCGCTTTTGATGAACCCAATGCGCTTTTCTGAACTGAAATCCCGTGGTGAGGTGGAACTGGTGGGGGCTAACTCGAAATCCTGGTTGGGTGTGCCGCTGACTACCTCCAGGGAAACAATTGGCGTGATGGCTGTTCAGGATTACGATATGGAGGGTCGTTATTCAGAGCACGAAAAGGAATTCCTGGTATCGATCGCTGGGCAAATAGCTCAATTGGTCGAGCGCAAGCGGGCGGAAGAAAACCTGCATGCCCTGTTCCTGCGTCATGAAGCCCTCCTGGCTGCCATCCCAGAAATTGTCATGGAAGTAAACAATGACAAGGTTTACACGTGGGCAAACCAGGCCGGCCGTGAGTTTTTTGGCGAGGATGTTCTTGGCAGGGAAGCCGCTTTCTATTTTGAGGGCGAACAAACTGTCTACCAGGAAGTTCAGCCGCTCTTCAATGGAAATGGAAGCACCATCTACCTGGAAAGCTGGCAGCGGCGCAAGGATGGCCAGAAGCGTTTGCTGGCCTGGTGGTGCCAGGTTCTTAAAGATGGGGCCGGTAACGTTACCGGAGCGCTTTCCTCGGCCCGTGATATCACCGGGCAAAAGCTGGTGGAGGAGCAGATCAATAAACAGATGGCCGAACTCCAGCGCTGGTACGACCTGACCCTTGACCGGGAAAGCCGTTCGCTGGAACTTAAACATGAGGTCAACGAATTGCTGCACCGCTTGAACGAACCTCCGCGCTATGCGAGTACGGAGACCGAAGCATGAAGGCTCCCGCAAAAATCCTGCTGGTGGATGATGACAAAACCATCCTGACCGCTACGCGGCGCCTTCTGGAGACCGCCGGTTACGAGGTATGCACTGCCATGGCTGGCATGGATGGCCTGGAACTTGCGCGGACGCTCCGGCCCAACCTGATGCTGCTGGATGTAAACCTGCCGGACATTTCAGGGAACGAGCTCTGCCGGCAGATCAAAGCCGATCCCACCCTGGAGGGGATATTCATCGTTTTGGTCTCCGCCAGCCATACCGAAAGCCAAAGCCAGGCTGAGGGGTTGGAAGGGGGCCCAGACGGTATTATCGTCCGGCCGGTCAGCAACCGCGAGTTGACGGCCCGCGTGCAGGCCATGCTGCGCATTCAGGCAGACGAGGCCAGCCTTCGGAAAAACGAAAGGGAAACGCGGGCCCTGTACGAGTCGATGGCCGAAATGTTCGCCCTGCATGAACTGGTCTACGATCCTTCCGGCAAGCCGGTGGATTACCGCATCCTGGAATGCAACCCGGCCTTTGAGCGCATCACCGGCCTTCCCCGCCAGCAGGCGATTGGGAGGCTGGCTTCCCAGCTCTACGGAACAGGTGCAGCGCCCTACCTGGAGCGCTACACCCTTGTTGCAGAAACCGGCCAGCCAAACTCCTTCGAAGCCGAATTTGCCCCGCTGGGAAAATGGTTCAATATTTCCGTCTTTTCCCCTGAGAAGGGCCGTTTCGCGACCATTTCTTCTGACATCACTGAAATCATGCAGGCTTCCAGCAAGGCACAGGAGCTTCTGGAACAGTCGGAGAAAAGCCGCCGGGTGCTTTTGAGCATCCTGGAAGACCGCAAACAAGCCGAGTTGTCCCAGCGTGAGAACCAGGCCCGGCTCGACCTGGCGTTGCGTTCGGCCCGCATGGGCGTATGGTATTGGAATATTAACGAAAACCGGTACTATTTCGACGAGCAGACCTGCCGTCTGCTGGGTCTCGTTCGGGAAGCCTTTACCGGTGCAGCCAGAGAGTTCCTGAAGGTTGTTCATCCGGATGACCGGGAGAATGTCAAAGCCGCGCTCGCCAGTACTGTTGAGATGGGTATGCCTTTCGAACCGGATTTTCGCGTGCTCTGGCCGGATAAAAGCCTGCACTACGTGGCTGGGCGCGGCCAGTTGATCCGTGATGGAGCCGGACAGCCGGACCGCATCAACGGCTTGATCTGGGATATCACCAGCAGCAAACAGGCTGAACTCGATTTGGCCCGCCAGGCCGAAGAGATCGCCCGCCTGTATCGCGCCTCCAGCTCTTTGCTCACTGATTCGCTTTTTGATCTGCCGGCGCTGTCCCGCACCATTCTCAAGATCGTTCTGGACGAATTCGGGCAGAGCAACTGCAGTTTATTCCTGGTTGAAGGTGATTCCAACAAAATCACCCGTATTGCTGCCATGGGGCCGTATACCGACCAGGTGGCCAGGGTCAAATTCACCCTGGATGGCGCCGGGCTGGTCCCCCAGGCCATCCGCAGCGGCAATTGCATCAATACTCCGGATGTGCGGGTCAATCCTGATTATGTTTCTGCCTGGGATATGGCCAGGTCAGAGTTGACCATCCCGCTCAAGGTCGGTGCGAATGTGATTGGAGCCATTGATGTTCAAAGCGCGCTGACCGGCTTTTTTTCTGCAGATGATGAGCGATTGATGACCATTTTCGCCGACCGGGCTGCCCTGGCCCTGGAGCATGCCCGTTTGTATTCCCAAACCGAGCACCGCCTTGAGAACCTGACTGCCTTGAGGGTGATCGATACGGCCATTGCCAGTAGTTTCGATATTAAGTTCACCCTTGGGATCCTGCTGGACCAGGTAACGAAACAATTGGGGATCGAGACCACCAACATCATGATCTTCAATCCCATCACCCAAACCATCCAATCCTCGGTGGCGCAGGGATTTCATGCAAAAAGGCTGGGGCAAGCCTCTTCCCGGCTGGGCGAGAACTATGCCAGGCAGGTCATTCGAGAAAGGCGGACCATTTCCATCGAGGACCTGACTGTTGCCAAGGAAGAAATGCCCGGGGCTTTGGATCTGGTCCGTGCAGGCATCACCGCTTACCTGGGGGTACCGCTGGTTGCCAAAGGCCTCGTCAAAGGTGTCCTGGAGATCTACCAGAGCGGGCCGATCTCCCTTGACCACGAGCAGCGTTCTTTCCTGGATATGCTGGCCGGACAGGCAGCCATTGCCATCGACAGCTCCCAGCTCTTTGAAAACCTGCAAGGCTCCAATGTTGAACTGATGATGGCTTATGACGAGACGATCGAAGGGTGGTCGCAGGCCATGGATCTGCGTGATAAGGAGACCGAGGGTCACTCCCGGCGGGTGACCGAGATGACCGTCAAATTGGCTTCAAGTTTTGGCTCCTCTCCGGATGAACTGATCCATATCCGCCGGGGTGCATTGCTGCATGACATCGGCAAGCTGGGTGTGCCTGATGAGATCCTGCGAAAACCCGGCCCGCTCACGGATGAGGAGTGGGTGATCATGCGTAAACATCCCATATCTGCATATGAAATGCTTGCCCCAATTACTTACCTCCATCCTGCAATAGACATTCCATACTGCCATCATGAGAAATGGGATGGCAGCGGTTACCCGCGCAGCCTGAAGGGAAACCAGATCCCGTTGGCCGCCCGCATATTTGCAGTGGCAGATGTATGGGACGCTCTCACGTCCGACCGGCCCTACCGGAAAGCCTGGTCCAAAGAAAAAGCTCTCGAGTTCATTCAGGAACAATCCGGAAAACAGTTCGATCCAGGCGTGGTCAGTGTCTTTGTCAGGGAGACATCAAGTCAAAGATAAGATTGCCTTCCGGTGCTTAAAGAGAGCTTGTCCAGAACATTTGTGCTATAATCGACTTATCGCAAAAAGGCCGGTCCCGGCAGCAATTATGGAAGGCCGCCAGGTTCACCCCCCCTTTGTGATTTCTGCGCCGAGGGTATTCGTTCCTTATTCGTTTTTTCCCCAAAAACGAATAAGGTTTTGTCTCATCCCTTTTTGGACTATATGATAAACTTTCCCCAGATCTCTTCACCCCGCAGGTTCATTTCCCAAAATTGGGAGGTTCGTCATTTGTCGAATGAGAAAAGAAGTGCTACACTTGTGTCAACCATTTTGCCTGCCGAACGTATATTTTAAAGAAAATTTCTCCACCGTGGATCTATAATCACGAATAACACGAATTTTGTATAAAGATCAATCGTCAAATTCGGTAACTTCGTCCCGCATCTACCTGCTGGGTATTGGTGATAAAAAAGCATTGGTTTATAAAGTTGCAAGCTAGCAAACAGATCATTACGGAGGCGTGAATGAAATCTACAACCTGGATGTATATCGGGGCAGTAATACTTTTGTTGTTGGCGGCAGCCGGTATCTGTGTCGGAGGATTTATCCTGCTGGGCGCGGCCGGCGGAGCACAGGGAGTTTCAGGAATTGGAACCGTGGGAATGCTGCTTGGCGCCCTGGCATTGGTAGGCGGGATTGTCATGGTTGTTGTTGCCGCCCGTAAAACCAAACAGGAAACCGCCCAGAACGTCACCCTCAAAGTGGACCTGCCCGGCGAGACCAAGATCGAGCAGATGAAATGCAAATCCTGCGGCGGCACTTTGACTGCCGACAATATCAAGCTGGTCAATGGCGCGCCGATGGTCACCTGCCCGTACTGTAATTCGGTTTATCAATTGACTGAAGAACCCAAATGGTAGAAAGAAACAAAATGCAGAAAACAAATCCATCCATGCATTTTGTTTTTTGCTTTTGAAAGGACGGCCCACATGAAACCTCGCCTGATCACCTCTTTCCTGCTCATTGCCGTGATGTTCGCTTTCACGACCAGTGTGGCTGCACAGTCGTATTCCTTCAACTTAAGCCAGGAAATTGCGAATGTCTATTGGAATAGCGACGGGACGGCAGCGCTGGACTATACATTCACTTTTGCAAACGATCCGGGCGGCCACGTGATCGACTTTGTAGATGTTGGCATGCCGAACGGGAATTACGATCTCGGGAATATCAAGGCAGACGTGAATGGCAAGCCGGTCAATATTTCCTCCGATTTTCAAGGAGACGGCCCCTATGGGTTCTCGGTGGATATGGGCGCCTACGCCATCCAACCCGGCCAGACCGGCAGCGTTCATATTTCTGTCGGTCAGATAACCGGTGTCCTGTACAAGGATACGACAAAACCGGATACCGATGCCAGCGGGGTATTCGCTCCGGCTTACTGGACCAACGCGCATGGCAGCACGAATATGACGGTGATCTTTCACCTGCCTCCGGGCGTATTACCGCAGGAACCGCGCTACCACAACACCCAGGGCGGCTGGCCGTGCGGCGACACGCCTGCCGCCGCCTTGGATTCCCAGAACCGGATCACCTATACCTGGCAGTGCGCCGACGCCAATGGCTCCACCCAATATAAATTCGGAGCCTCCTTCCCAAAGAGTTACGTACCGGCCGGTGCCATCGTGGTCCCGCCAGCCTTCGATTTCGGTAAATTCCTGGCGGGGCTGGGAAGCAGCTTGCAGACTTTTTGCTGTTTCGGATTTTTTATCCTGCTGTTCGTTGGCGGCCCCATCTGGAGCGCAGCCAACGCCAAGAAACGCAAACTCGCCTACCTGCCGCCAAAAATCCAGATCGAAGGGCACGGCATCAAGCGTGGTCTGACGGCGGTCGAAGCCGGCATCCTGATGGAAGAGCCGCTCGACAAGGTCATGACCATGATCCTGTTCGGCGTGGTCAAGAAGAATGCTGCCACGGTGGTAACGCGTGACCCGCTCAAACTGCACGCTGGTGGATCCTCTGCCGGCCGACCTGCACGATTATGAGAAAGATTTTCTGCAGGCGTTTGCCAGTGAAGACCTGGCAGCCCGCCGCAAGGGGCTGCAGGAAATGACCGTCAAGCTGGTCAACAGTGTCTCAGACAAAATGAAAGGTTTCAGCCGCAAGGAAACTGTCGCTTTCTACCAGAGCATCATGGAACGGGCCTGGCAGCAGATCGAAACGGCCGGCACGCCCGAAGTCAAGAGCCAGATGTACGACGAGTCGCTTGAATGGACCATGCTTGACAAGAATTACGATGAGCGCACCCGGCGGGTCTTCACCGGTCCGGTCTTCATCCCGATGTGGTGGGGTCGCTATGATCCCGGCTACCACCCGGTCTCGACCGGCTCGGTTCCATCCGTTTCCATGCCGGGTTCCGGCGGACGTACCAGCCTGCCGGGTTCGGCTTTTGCTGCTTCGGTCGTGACGGGCGTCCAGGGTTTCTCCAGCAAGGTGCTCGGTGATGTGAAATCCTTTACTTCCGGGGTCACCAACCGCACCAACCCGGTGCCGGTTGTCAAGAGTTCCGGCGGCGGTTCCCGTGGAGGTGGCGGTTGTGCGTGTGCCTGCGCCTGCGCCGGTTGCGCATGTGCCTGTGCAGGTGGCGGACGGTAGAGGATTTGGGTTTTCGGTTGATGCTTGCTGATTTTTTTTACAGGTGCTGAATGTTGAAAAGGGCTTTCAATCAAAAATCCAAATTCAACGATCCTCAATCGGGTCTCCGCCACTATCGCCGGGAAGACTCCGATGAAAAAAGCCGCATCCACCTGCGGCTCGATCCGGATGGCCATGGCACGTTGATCGTCAATGCCAACCGTATCCTGCACCTGAACCCGACTGCCGCCCTGATGGCATACTTCATCCTGGAAGAGGCCTCTGAAAAGGAGGCCGTGCGCCTGATCCGGAAGAAATATCACGTCAGCGCCGCGCAGACCCGCGCGGACCTGGGAGCCATCCGCAGCCAACTCGAGGAACTCATCCGCCCGGATGGGGCCTGTCCGATCCACGAACTGGGTTTGGAAACGATCATGCCGTTCTCGGCGCGGCCCACTGCCCCATATCGCCTGGACCTGGCCCTGACCTATCGCTGCAACAACGACTGCGCCCATTGCTACAATGTTGAGCATCCTTCCCGCACCTCCATGCAGGCGGCTTCCTGCGACTCCGAACGCTTTCGAGCCTTCGTCCCAATGACAGCCAGGAGCTGACTACCGCCGAATGGAAGCGTGTCATCGACAAGGCCTGGGAGCTGGGTATTCCTCATATCATCTTCACCGGCGGCGAGCCGACCCTGCACGCAGACCTGCCGGAGTTGATCGCCCATGCCGAGCGCAACGGCCAGATCACCGGTCTTAATACAAATGCCCGCCGCCTGTCAGATGCCGAATTATGTCGGGAAACTGGTGGAGGCCGGGTTGGACCATGTTCAGATCACGCTCGAGTCGAGCGAGGCGGAGGTCCACGATCAGATGGTGCAGGCCGAAAGGCGCCTTTGCCCAGACGGTCAAAGGTTTGAAGAATGTCCTGGCCAGCCCGCTCTATGTGATGACCAACACCACCATGCTGCGGACGAACGTTCACACCATCCCGGCCACGCTGGATTTCCTGGCTGAAACGGGTGTCCCGACGATTGGGCTGAATGCTTTGATCCACGCAGGCCGCGGGGCCGCGGTGGGAACGGGACTGGCAGAGTCCGAGTTGACCGCGCTGCTGGAGATGGCCCGTCAAAAGACCGAAACGCGCGGCCAGCGGCTCATCTGGTACACGCCGACCCAGTACTGTAACTTTGACCCGATGGCGCTCGATCTGGGCGTGAAAGGCTGCACGGCGGCTTTGTACAATATGTGCGTCGAACCGGACGGGAATGTTCTGCCCTGCCAGTCGTACTACCAGCCGCTTGGCAACCTGTTGAAGGACGAATGGGATGCCATCTGGAACCATAAGCTGGCTGTCCGGCTGCGGGAACGACAGGATTTGCCCCAAAAATGTGCTGGCTGCGCCCTGCTGGCTGAATGCGGTGGCGGATGTCCATTGCAGTTTGAATCAATGGCCCCAATGCAAAAGGTCCTTTAACCTTCAAGGACACACAAAACTTACCAATAAAAGGTTTTCATAATGAAACGAATCCTACCCCTTCTTCTTATGCTCGTGCTTGTTTTGAACGGTTGTAAAGGCGCCACCACGTCCACTCCAGACGTGGCGCCTTTGGCAGTGGCCACACTGGTCCCCCTGGGTACGCCTGTCCCCAAATATGGCCAGGAGGTTGCGCGCCCTCTCATCCGGGACTTCGCAACCATTGGGAGCCGGGTGGCGGGTTCTCAAGGCGAAGCGCAAACAGCCCAGTACATCGAGGCGGTCTTCAAGGCCATCGGGTACAGCCCTGAAACCCAAGCCGTTCACTGCCGAGGCCGGAAACACGCCCATTTCATCGGCCAATGTGGTCGCGGTAAAGAAAGGCTCCTCTGCCCAGGAGATCATTGTCGGTGCGCATTATGATTCCGCAGCTGGCGGGGCCGGGGCAGACGATAATGCCTCGGGCGTGGCAGTCATGCTGGAAACGGCCAAACTCGTCCAGAATGCAGAGACACCTTACACCATTCGTTTCATTGCTTTCGGCGCGGGAGAGCCCGGTCAGTTGGGTTCCTATGCCTACCTGAATCAGATGAGCCAGGAAGAATTCGAAAATATGATCGCCATGATCGATCTCGACTCGCTGGTTGCCGGCGATATCGCCTACGTTTACAGCGACGAAGGCAACCTGTCGATCGTGCGTGACTGGGCACTCGAATGGGCGCCCGGCAATGGCCTTAATTTACAGACTGTCCGGAATGTCGACTTGACGGATCCTGCGACCGGCAAAGGGTCCTCTGATTATGCTCCCTTTCAGGATGCCGGGATTCCCTATGCATATTTCCAAACCACCAATTGGACGCTCGGCGACCAGAAGGGTCGCACCCAGGTGGATCCACGCTATGGGGAAAAAGGCGTAATACGCAACACGCAGTACGACACGCTTGACCTACCTGGACACCACCTTCCCCGGCAGGGTGGATGAACACTTAAATCTCTTCATTTCCATTCTCTATAACCTTTTGACACAATTCGAGGCTCCGGTACAATGAAAACTCCTGAATATGCATGGGTCAAGGAATTCCCTGGCGCGGTCACCGTCTGCGATGTGGATGGAATCATCCTCGAGATGAATGACAAAGCTGCAAAAACCTTCGAAGAAGATGGCGGGCGCACCCTGATCGGTAAAAATCTGTTAGACTGCCACCCCGAGCCGGCCCGCAGTGAACTGGTGGGCCTGATGAAGTCACACCAGCGCAATGTTTACACAATTGAGAAGAACGGCGTCAAGAAGCTTATTTATCAATCCCCCTGGTACCTCAACGGCGAATATGCCGGTTTTATTGAACTTTCGTTGGAAGTCCCATTCGAAATGCCGCACTTTGTGCGCAATTAACGACAGGAGGCTGCGATGTCCCCAAACGTTACGCAAACTTTAACACTCTTGGCAAGGATCTTTGTCTCAGTATGTATGCTTGTTTCCGGCGCGTACCTTGCTGATTGCCGGAAAACTCAGGCTAAATAAATACAGTGTAAAAGGCCTGCTGGTACGCATTCATCGGGGCTGTGATCCTGTTGGGATCCTTCATTTACTTCCTTTCCGAGCAGCGTGGGTTTTGGCATAAATACGCTCTTGTTGTCCAGTTGGTGCTCCTGCTGGCTGGAGTGATCCTGCTCTGGATTCTTGCAGAAAAACCAACCAGGGCGGCACCTTTACCCCCGCAGACGCACACCTATACTTCCGGGCCGGATGAACCTCCCTACCGCCTGCACCTGCGCCTGTTGAAGGATGGTTCCGGCATCCTCATCGTCAATGCGGCCACTGTCCTGCACCTGAATGCCACCGCAGCCGAGTTCGCCTTTCACATGATGAAAGGCACCTCACCGGAGCAGGTTGCCGAACAGGTTCATACACGTTACCACATCAGCCGGGCCGAGGCGCACAAGGATTTCCTGGACTTTCCGCGACCGTGTCCAGACGATGATCCATACCCCCGACCTTGACCCGACTACTTACCTCGACTTCGAACGGGTCGCCCCCCATTCCAAGGATTTAACCGCACCACTACGCCTCGACTGTGCCCTCACCTATCGCCTGCCAGCCGGCACCCAGGCCGAATACGCTCCCACCAAGCGCGTCGACCGCGAACTGACCACCGCAGAGTGGCAGGCCGTCATGGATAAAGCCTGGGCCGTCGGCATCCCGCACATCACCTTCACCGGCGGCGAGCCGACCTTGCGCGAGGACCTGCCTGTCCTGATCGCGCATGCCGAGAAGGTTGGCCAGGTCACCGGCCTGCTTTCGGATGGCTTGAAACTGGCCGATAAAGATTACCTGCATGTTCTCCTGCAGACCGGTCTCGACCACCTGCTCTTCATTCTCCAACCTGAGAATCCGGCCTCCTGGCAGGCGCTCGAAACCATCATCCCGGAAGACCTGTATACCACCGTCCACCTGACCGTCACACCCTCGAATGCCACGAAGGCCGGTGAGACGCTCGAGAAACTGGCCAGACTGCAAGTCAAGAGTCTCTCGCTGGGTGCCTCCGAGCCCTCCCTGCATCGGGCGCTGCACGCTCTGCATGACCGGGCCTCCAGCCTCGGCCTGGGCCTGCGCTGGGACCTGCCCGTCCCCTACTCTGCCGAAAACCCGGTCTCCCATGAGACGATCGAAGACGAGGTCCCCACCGGCGCAGGAAAGGCCTGGCTTTACGTGGAACCGGACGGCGATGTTCTGCCAACGCAGGGTGAGGCGGACCAGATCCTGGGCAACTTCCTGAAAGACCCCTGGGAGAAGATATACAAATCATGACCCAAGCAACCCTTGACCCAAATGAAGTCCGTTTTTTCAGCGGCAGTTCCCATCCGCAACTGGCGGCCGATATTGTTGCCCATCTGGGCCTGCCGCTCGATAAAACCCATATCAGTCGTTTCAGCAACGATTGCCTTTACATCCAGCTGGATGCCAGCGTGCGATCGCGGGTGGTCTATATCGTCCAGTCGCTTACGCCGCCTGTCAACGACCACCTGGTTGAACTGCTGATGATGCTCGATATTGCCCGTTCCGCCTCGGCCAAGGAAATCCATGCCATCATCCCGTATTTTTCCTTTGCCCGTTCGGACAAAAAAGATGCGCCGCGCATTTCCATCACGGCCCGCCTGATAGCCGACCTGATCCAGACTGCCGGAGCCACGCACGTTATGACGATGATGCTGCACTCCCCGCAGGTGCATGGATTCTTCAGCGTCCCGGCCGACCCGCTCACCAGCCGCCCGGTCTTCAACCGTCATTTCGAGGCGCGCGACCTGTCCGGCACGATCGTGGTCGCTCCGGATATGGGACACGCCAAATCCGCGGCGCGCTTCGCCAAGGGCCTGGGACTGCCGGTAGCGGCTGGCGACAAGGAACGCATCTCGGATAGCGAAGTGCTAATCAGCGGATTGGTGGGGCAGTCCGGTCCAGGGGTTCAAACGGGCGATCATCTATGATGATGAAATTGCCACCGGCGGTTCCATCGTCGGGATCAGCAAGGTTTTGATCCAGCAGGGTATCCAGGAGATCTGGGTGGCTTGCACACATGGCGTATTCGTGCACGGCGGCCTGGAAAGGCTGGTTCGCGTCCCACAGATCACAGAGATCGTGACATCGGATACAGTTTATATTCCTCCGGAAAAACGTCATCCCAAGCTGACCGTGCTATCGGTTGCCGCGGTCTTTGGGGATGCGATTTCCCGCAATTACCGGCGCGAATCCATCAGTGATCTGTTCGTTTATGGAGAAGAGTTAATGTCCATCGCCTGTTGAAGACGCGCGTTGACATTTTCAATCAGAAATTCAACTGCTCGCAGTCGGTTTTCTCGGCCTTTGCGACCCGGTTGGGGTTGGATAAGGAGACTGCCCTGAAACTCGCTTCCCCATTCGGCGGCGGCGTGGCCCGGCGCGGTGAGATCTGCGGGGCCGTCAGCGGGGCATTGCTGGTTCTGGGTCTTGCGCGCGGTGCAGATGAACCGGCCGGGAAGGATGAGATCTACCGGCTTTCGCAGGAATTCATGCGCCTGTTCGAAGAAAAGCATGCCACCGTGATCTGCCGGGACTTGCTGTCGACTGCGATATCAGTACCCCGGATGGCTGGCAAATGGCGAAAGAGGCAGGGAAATTTACCACCATATGCCCGGTGCTGGTGCGGGACGCGGCCGAAATTGTTCAAACCTTTCTCAAACAACCTGCATAAGATCCCATTTTACGGGGACACATAGGAAACCTTCCTTCCGCCATGACCGACAAACCCATCCCCGAATCGTATTGGGTCGTTCCGGGAAAATTTTTGGCAGGGGGATACCCCATCTCCGGCCGCGATGAAACAACCATGCATAATAACCTGGCAGCATTCCTTGATGCCGGGTTCAATACATTCATCGACCTCACCCGCGCGGGCGAACTGCCGGCCTACCTGCCCATCCTTCAGGAAGAAGCCGCCCACTTTGGCATTTCCGTCACGTATCAGCGCATGAATATTCAGGACAGAGGTCTGCCATCCAGGCAACAAATGAAAGTACTGCTGGACACCCTGGATGCCGCCCTCGCCTCCGGACGGAGAGTCTACCTGCATTGTTGGGGTGGCATTGGGCGTACCGGAGTAACGGTTGGCTGCTGGCTGGTCCGTCATGGCCTGACCGGCGGACAGGCCTTGATCCGCTTGAATGAACTCTACCGGACAGCCGAACAAAGCCGGTTTTACTCCAAATCGCCGGAGACCGATGCCCAGGTGAAATTCATCCTGGATTGGGTCGACAATGGATTGGCATAAGCGCTACCTCCAGCAAGCAGCCTGGACGAAGGATCTCCGCTCTTATTTATTTGGACAGGCTGGATTGGCGACCGCTGACAGGTGCTGGAAGTGGGCTGCGGCACGGGGGCGATCCTGTCTGACCTGAACACACCTGCCGCCATCCACGGGATCGACCTGGACCGGACCTGTCTGAAGGAGGCCCACCTGCATGCCCCGCAGGCAGTCCTCGCCTGTGGGGATGCCCTATCGCTGCCTTTCGCTTCCGGCATTTTCGATATTTCTTTTTGCCATTTCCTGCTCCTGTGGGTTCGTGACCCGCTGCAGGCCCTGCGCGAAATGAAACGCGTCACCCGTCCTGGCGGGAGCATCCTGGCGCTGGCCGAACCGGATTACAACCACCGCGTCGACAAGCCGGATGCGCTTGCGCCGCTTGGGCCGCTGGCAGGCTGAATCCCTGCAACGGCAGGGAGCGGACCCGGGCCTGGGAGGGCGGCTGGCGCTCTTGTTCCACCAGGCCGGCATCCCGCTCATCGAAACAGGCATCCTGCGCACCGACGATGCCCATCCGCTTGCGCCCGGAGACCGGGACCTGGAATGGGCGGTGTTGGAAGCCGATCTGGCAGGTCAGGTCCCGGCGGAAGAAATTCAGCGCCTCAAGAATTTGGATGAAGAGGCCTGGGAACGCGGCGAGCGTGTGCTGAACGTGCCAACTTATTGGGCCTTCGGTAAACGGGGCGTAGATAAAAGATTTGAGGCTGCGCATCAGGGGAAATCCGAATAGTGGCATTAACGGCCCCGGAAGCGCAAATGGTATAATCCGTTTTCGGAGGCTACATTGTCTGACTTTTCCCCGGAACCCGTTCCCACGCTTATCCCTGAAGTTCAGCCCGCAAAGACCAGGCTGGAAGAATTTCCTGCAAGAGGTCCTGGAGACGCTGGGACTGGCGGTTCTCCTTTTTTTGGTAATCAATATCATCTCGGCACGCGTGCGCGTGGATGGATTTTCGATGCGCCCGACCCTGAATGATGGCGAATTTGTGCTGATCAACCGCCTGGCATACCAGTTTGGCAGTGTCCAGCGCGGCGATATCATTGTGTTCCGTCCGCCCATGTATCCGGAAGAAGGTTTCTTTCGGCGCTTGCTTGGTCTGCCCAATATCAGCGATGATTACGAGGATTATATTAAACGCGTGATCGGTCTGCCTGGTGATACGGTAAAGATCGAAAATGGCACCGTGCGGATCAATGGGACTCTTATCAACGAGTCCTATATTGCCTCCCCGCCTGATTATTCCGGCGAATGGACCGTGCCGGCAGGGAATCTTTTCGTTTTGGGTGATAACCGTAATAACTCTGCCGACAGCCACGCCTGGGGCTTTTTACCTGAGAAGAATACCCTCGGCAAGGCCCTGGTGATCTACTGGCCGTTTGCGGACTGGAAGGTGCTAAAATCCAACCTGGCGGCACCAGTCGCGCCATGAGTGCACCCATGCAGTCGTTGAAGCAGATTTTTACAATGACCGACTCTTTCGAGCGGGATCTTCCGGTTGACCGGCGTGTGATCGGACCCGGGAGCGGCGTTAAAGCTGCCGGAGAAAAACGCACCTGCAAAGATGTTCTGAAAATGATCGCCGGCGGAGCCAACCGTATCGGCGCGAGTGAAGGCATCGCAAATTTTTAATGAGGTCCTTGGAGCAACATTATGACCGACAATCCCAAAGAATCCTTCCAGTGCAGTGAATGCCAGGCTGGAATGATGCATTTGCAGCATATCACCTACTTCACCTGGCTGGATGATGAACTCGTTACTGTTCCCAATTTCCCGGCCTGGGTGTGTGATATGTGCGGGCGGCGCGAATATGATGAGCGCGCCATATCCTGGCTCGTAACCATCCTCAACCCGGAAACGGGTAAAGCCTCCGAGACAAAACGCCGGGCACGCCCACCACTGAAAAAGCATGGCGGTACACGTCCATCCCCGGAATAAGGCCGGGATCGTACTGGAGTAGATATGCCTGAATCCAACGTTACCCATCGCATGCTCTCAGCCGATTTTCTCACCCTGAGCTACCGCGTGGTCGGCAAGATAATGGTGCCCAATACCGGTATGATCGGGATGTTGAACGATCCCACCACTTCCTTCATGGAGGTCGTGGATGCCAAACTGGCCCGCATCCACATGCCGACCAAACTGGTCGGGGAATATAAGATGGTCGACATTGTCAAGAGTAATGTTTTTGCCGTCTGCCTCAGCCGGCGGGAGGATATCGGGCCACAAGCCCTGGCGCGTGGCGGCTATCAGAATCTCCTTGAATATTCCATCCGCCTGACCTCCCAGGTCTACGAGCTGGAAGGCAAGCTCGAGTGGGCCGGCCGGTTCGACTTTGCCACCATCATGGTGGAAGGTGTGCGCGATTTCGTCCCGCTCTATGACGCCACGCTGACCGCCATCCTGATCCCCCAGTTGCGCATCGAAAGCCCGGCGATCCTCTTCAACCGCAAACAGGTGGATCTGCTTGGACTGATCGCAGAAAAAAAGAAGCTTGATGAATTGACTTGACCGGTATGGGGGGGGATGGTAAAATCCGTCCGCTTAAGTGCCCAGCCATGGGTACAAAAGCCGCCCCCATTGTCTAGCGGTTAGGACGTGGCCCTTTCAAGGCTAAAACTGGAGTTCGAATCTCCATGGGGGCACCTAAACAGACCGCCGGTCATGTTTTTGCGTTAAACTGGAGCCCCCATAGGGATGACATCCGAATCTCCATGCTGGAGTAATACTGCGAACATGACTGGTTCCGTCTTGTTTTTGTTTAAAACGGACTCTCTGGTGAATAATCACCTTGAAAAATCCCTTGTGAATACCGCATAAACAAGGTTGCAGCGCCCTTCGTGGTGAGGTATGATTTACGGGAAAGGAGCAGCCATGAACATTTTCGAGGCCAAAGAAGCCAAAATCAAATCCTATCTCAAGGTTCTTAACAAGAGCGGCGCAACCTCACGCACCAAGGCCATCAAGATCGAAGATGTCGAGAGGGCTCTCAAGATCGAGGACCGGCTGTTTGATGAAATTACAAAGTACCTGGTTGCAGACGGTTCCATCAAGCAAGTCTGCCGGGGTTGTTTATATTACCAAAGTTGGATTGGGTAAGCTGTAAAGGGTTTTATTGAAGAAAAGAGACTAACACAAAGGACACTAAGGACACGAAGGGAAAAAAGTTCTGTTTTTTCATCTTTTCCTTCGTTACCCTGGTCCCTTTGTGTTTAAAGAGTTTTATTTCAAGCCGGGGGATAATGCCGCCCGAACGAACCTTCGGGACGGTTTTATTTTTATCTTCTTCAGCGCTTGCGAGGCAGCCGGTAGGGGATCAATAACAGGAATCCGATCGCAATCACCACCTCACCGATCTGCACACCGGTCGCCTGCCAGGGACCAAAGAATGGGACACGCGGCCGCAATTGCGTGCCAAAGCCGAACACGTCTGCCATGCCGGAGAAGACGGCGATCACGTACCCGGTTGTCACCAGGCGTGTGCCGATGTCAGCCGGAATGGTACGGCTCGCCATTTCTCCAGAAGGCCATCATACTGACATACCCGCCCAGACAAATGAATGGCCATGCCCACCAGGAACACCGCGATTTGCACGAACCCGACCACCGGACTGCGGTCCAGACCAAAGATGGCCGGGCGGGCGCCCACCAGGAAAACGAGCAAGCCGCACAATGTCAGGAACAACCCGGAGCGAATGCGGAATCGGGACGGGATGCTTTCCGGGGATGTATCAGGAGAAATGGAGGAGGGTGTAGTCATGCTCATGTCGGGTAAATATGTCCGCAGATGGCGCAGCCAATTCTCCCCAAGAATGGCCGCGACCTCTTCGTCATTATATCCTTTCATCTTCCAGGATGGGACCAAGTTTTTGCAGGTCGGCGATCGTGTCGATCCCGGCAGGGACAGAATTCAGGCCAAATCCGCCATCGAAATCGCTTCCCAGGCCCACATGCCGGGCATCCCCGGCCATCTGGCAGATATGGTCCACGTGGGCGGCCAGGGTTTCCAGGGTAATCGCCTCACGGGGATCACCCTTTTTCCAACCCGCCTTCAGGAACTGCGCAGAATGGGACAACGCCGATGATGCCATCCCGGGCGATCAGCCCCTTGATGACATCATCGGGAAGCAGGCGGTTGCCGTCGTAACCAGGCAGAAGCGCCGCGGCGTTGGCATGGCTGGCGATGATCGGGCCCTCGTACAGGTCCAGGGACTGCCGTGCTGACAATTCATCCATGTGGCTCAGGTCAAGGGTGAACCCGAAATCGGCCATTGCCTTGAGCAGGGCGCGGCCGTCATCGGTCAGCGGACCCGGATCGCGTGTGCCGCCGCAGAAGCGCGTACCCGCCCAGGCCAGGCCGATCATCCGCAGGCCGGCTTCCCACCATTCATTCAATTCAGACGGGCTGCGCACGCCCTCGGCTCCTTCCATCAACGGGACAAGGCCGACCGGGTGGCTCTCGCATGAGCTGGAATCAGCCCAATGGGTCAGGACAGTTTCCAGGTCTGCGCGCGTGGCGATGAACTGGAAATGGTCAGGGAACCGGTCAGCCAACTCGTGGTACGTATCCAGTTGGGTGCGGTAAAGGCTGGTGGGCCTGGTTGTAGTCCGCGTAAGCCTGTTTGTCCCAGTCGTCCGTTTTGCGGCGGACCGGCGTGGCGAACAAGGTGCTGAAAACGACGGCCACCCGTCCGCGTTGGTATTCGGGCCAGCCGAGCAGGGTTTGACCGTTATGTTCAGGAGCCTCCGAGCCGGAGGCGATTTCGATCCGGCGCGTTTCAGCCACGGAGCGGGTGTAATCCCGCCCGAACGTGAGCATGTTATAGGCGAGATCTTCGTGGGCGTCAACGATCAGGGGAGGTTGCATGGGCAGTTGAAAAACCCGGTTTCTGGAGAAACCGGGTTTCGGGATACCTATTCGGGGGTTTCCCCGGCGGGGGGTTCTTCGCCGGTCGGTGGCTCTTCTTGCGCGGAGGATTCTTCGGCATCGGCGGTTCTTCCGGTGCGGGGGCATTTCAGGTGCAGCCGCATCTTCAGCCATTTCCAGGCTGACGCCTTCCAGGCTGATCTGTTTCAAATCGAGGTCCTTGAATGCACCCGAATCCACCTTGCGCAGGCTCAGGCCGATCCGGCGCTGGTCGGGATCAATCCGGATGACCCGCAAAGTGACCACGTCGCCTTCATGCAGACCGGCTTCCTTGGGGTGTTCGATGCGGTTCTCGCTGATCTCCGAGATGTGGATGAGACCTTCCAGGTCGCCTTCCAGGCGGGCGAAGGCGCCGAACTTGGTGAGACGGGTGATGACACCCTCAACAAGCTGACCGACCTTGAACTTGTCCACCTTGCTTTGCCATGGATCGCTCTGCAGGGCACGGATGGACAGGCCGATCCGCCTCTTCTCGCGGTCGATGTTGATGACTTTGACCTTGCACTTCCTGTCCCACTTCGAGCACCTCGGAGGGGTGCTGGACGCGGTCCCAGGAGATTTCGGAGAGATGCACCAGGCCATCGGCGCCGTTGACGTTGACGAAAGCGCCGAAATCGGCCAGGCTGGTCACCTTGCCGGTATAGGTTTCGCCCTCTTTCAGCGACTCGATGACACGTTCCTTGATGGACTGGCGTGTCTCACTGGAGGCAGCCCGTTCGGAAAGGATCAGGCGGCGGCGTTTGCGATCCACTTCGATGACGCGCACACTGATCGGCTCGCCGATCATTTTGGCGTAGCGCTGGTCGGGCGTATCACCGGTGACTGCCATGCGGCGGGAAATGCTCAATTGCGAGGCCGGGATGAAACCGCGCAGTCCATAGACCGGGACAATGATGCCGCCCTTGTTGAAACCGTCCACTTGGCCTTCGTAGGTGGCGCTATCTTCGAGCATTTTCTCGACCTCAGCCCAGCCTTTTTGCTCCTGGGCACGCGTGTAAGAGAGCACCACATTGCCATTATCGTCTTCGGCATTCAGCACATAGACCAGGATTTCCTGGCCTACCTGAAGAGCGGCGCGTTCGTCAGCTGGAATGGTTTCCAGTTCGCGACCGGTAATCACACCTTCTGATTTTGCGCCAACACTGACCAGGATCTGCGTTGGGCTGATACTGGCAACCACGCCCGTACGGATTTCACCCGGTTGAGGGAAATCCAAAGCCAAACCTTCCTGGTTGAGGAGGGTTTCCATGTTTATATTGTTGTTATTATGTTCAGCGGGCTGATTACTCTCGGGCACAGCCCCCTGTCCGAGCAGGGCATCGTTTTGTTCCATATATGAGAAACTCCGACGGATAAGATAAGGGGATTATACAGGTGAATGGGCAAGTTGGCAACCCTTACATTGTTTGCCATATTGACTGGTTAAAGCTCCGCCAAAAAGAAACCGGGTGGAAGTTCTGCAGTCCCACCCGGAAAGCGAGCCATTTCCCGTGCTTTTCAGGAGGATTTCTTTTTATTGCGGTCTGCTTCCCCCCAGGACTGCCCCGATCAGTACAATGATGACAATTACGATTGCAAGAGCAATAATACCGGTGGTATCCGCAGAAACCGGGACGGGAGTCGGAACCGGGCGTCGGCGTCAGCGTTGGTGTCACTTTTTGCATTGGCCGATGGCTGTGGCTGTCGGTGTGGCGGAAGCAGCCGCGCGGGCAGAAGCAAAGGCGTGCAAAGTTCCGGCCAGGAAGGTCACGGCAACCAGAACAAGAATAAAAATGAAGAGGCCACGTGGGATGTGTACAGGTTTCATGTGGCGCCCCAAGTATAACAGAATCCTGGCTCGCACCGCGAGCGCAGTACACCCGGCCAAACAACCAAAAACACCCCTTTGGGAAGAGGTGTTTTCATGGCGGAGAGGGCGGGATTCGAACCCGCGAACCTTTGTGGGTTACACGCTTTCCAAGCGTGCGCGCTAAGCCAGCTACGCGACCTCTCCGTTTGAGCGGGGCGAATTATACCAGAGAATCCTCGGTGCGTTTCGCGAACCGCCCATCCAGAACAAATTGTTTCCCGTTGGCTGGTTTTACCGTTGCCATTTGTCTTGCAGGTCAAGGGTTCGGTTTTCTTTTTCTGGAAAGGGGAAATATCGCGGGCCGGCAGGAGTCCCCAGCGGCTGGCGCCCAGGTACAGGATCTCAAGGATCAGATCCTCGTAGGGAATTCCTTCCGAGGCAGCCTGGATGCACAGGTCGCTGTAGCTGGGTGTCAGGCCGGGCAGCGTATTGATCTCGATCAAGCGCGGCTGGCCCTCGGCATCCAGACGGATATCAGTGCGGGAAATATCCAGTGCGCCCAGTACGACATGCGCCCGGTAAGCCAGGTGCTGAAGCTTCCTGGTCAGTTCGGGTTCGACCGGGGCCGGGCACAGGTAGCTGGGTGCACCTTCTGAACCGACCGACTGGGCCTTGGCTGCAATGCCATAAATGCCGGGCGTGACCGAGCGCGAGCTATCCAGCTCGAGCACCGGCAGGCGGTGGAAACCGTCCTTGTCGTACCATTCGGGGTGGCGGGAATAGAGAATGGTGTCGTGGCGGCCCATGATACCGACCGTGAACTCGCGGCCCGGTAAAAAGGCCTCGACCAGCGCCGGTTGGTGGTACATGCGGATGACGTATTCGGTACGCTCGCGCAGTTCGGCTTCGTTATTGACGATGGCCTTGGCATCCACGCCCATGCCGGTGCCTTCACGGGCCGGCTTTACGAAGAGCGGGAAGCGCATTTCAGGACGCAGGGGCTCGTCGCCGAAGGTGAATTCCTGGAATGGAGCCACCGGCAGATTGCGGTCACGCCAGAGACGTTTCGTCAGCGTCTTGTCCAGCGAAACGGCGTTGGTCAGGACACGTGAGCCGGTATAGGGGATTTTGAGCAATTCCAGCAGGGCTGGTGTTTGGGCTTCACGGGCATCACCCCCCAATCCTTCGGCAATGTTGAAGCAGATATCTGGTTTGACTTCCTTTGAGTGCATAGGGCAGGTTCGTATCGGCCTGGATAAAGAAGGTCTTATGGCCATCGGTCTCAATGGCTGCCCGGATGTTATCTATGGTTTCGATATAATCGTAATCCGCGCCGGCGTCTGGTGGTACGTCCGGCGGGAGGGGTTTATCGTGCTCCTTGATGTTTGCAAGCACAGCCACCCGCCACGGACGCGCCGGGCGCGGCAGTTGACTGGGAGGCTTTTCGTTTTCCTTATCTTGATCTTGCATCGGAATGGTCATTTTATTTACCTCAATTTAGATATGGTTATTCAACTTTGTAGTATACGATAATATACGGAAATAACAAGAGTTGGTTGGACGTTTTAAGCTTTCTATTACCTAACAACACCATTGCGCAACAAACGTTCCAGTTCATCCAAATCCACCCGGCTGGTCAGGTCCAGGCTGAGCGGCGTCACCGACACCTGCGTGCTGGACGCGCAGGACATACACATCGCTGCCTTTGTATCTCGTCATCCAGGATGGCGCCTTCCACATAATCCACCGCTCCCGGTTCTGGTCCCAGGATTTCCGTTCGTGGGGCACCGGCACGTAGTAACGCTGGCGGGCGATGCGGGTGACCTGCCAGGGCGTGTCTGTCGGTGGCATTGGCAGGTACATCCACTTTGAGCAGATCCACATCTGGCGGAAAGTGCTTCTCCAACATCTGGCGGGCAAAGATAGGCCGTGAACCAGGCCGCGGCCGAGAAATCGATTTCCGTGGAATACGACGTGTGGTGCTCCCGGTCGGTCTCCAGCGACATCGCCAGGGCCGGGATGCCATGCGAGGCCGCCTCCAGCGCCGCGCCGACCGTCCCGGAGATGGTCACACCGGTGGCCACATTTTCACCGTAATTGATGCCGGAGACAACCAGATCGGGACGGCTGCGGCATGATCTCCAGGATGCCGTGCAGGACGGCCTGGGCCGGGCTCCCGCCCACCGCGTGGACGGTCCACTCCTTGCCGCGTACGCGCATCGATCTTGGTCCGGATGATGCCGTCCGAAGTGGATGGCAGGCTGCGGCCCATCCCGGAGGATTGCTCGCTGTGGCGCGGCCACGGTGACAAAGCCGAGGTCAGAGAGCGCTTCGGCGGCCGCCCACAGGCCCGGTGATTTGATTCCGTCATCATTGGTAAGCAATATCTGGCACTTCCCCATACGACCTCCTGAAAAGGAAAGAAGCGGGAATTCCCGCTTCTATGGCGCCCCTTGCGCGATTCGAACGCGCGGCCTTTTGGTCCGCAACCAAACGCTCTAATCCGCTGAGCTAAAGGGGCATAGGTTTTAAGCGGGAGAATTCTAATCGAGAAACCTAAGCCGGTCAAGCTTCCGGTACACCTGACCATGGAGTCCTTGAAGGCGCATTTATAAACCTTGGCGAACTTCGTCTCGCGGAAGTATTTTTCAATGGACTTAAGAACACCCTGTACCCTGACTTACCGATTCCCATCTGAACCAATCTTGTATGCTTTTAATGATTTGATGGTACTTTTAGGGCAGCCGTATTGCTTGAAAAAGCCTGTATAAATTGTTATACTTAATAAGATAAATTAGAGAAAGAAGGTCGTAATGGAACACGAACAGGTACATCACGAAGAGCTTATTGCCGGAATTTCAAAACAAATGAAAAGCATTCTGGATTCCTCCCAACAAGCCATCTATATTTATCTGGACGATATCCATAAGGTGTGTAATGGCAAGTTTGCCACCCTGCTGGGGTATCGCTCTCCTGAGGAATGGGCGAAAGTGGAAGATGCATTTCCAGGAATTCGTTGACGAAAGCAGCCAGGAAACGCTGGTCAACGCTTACCACCAGGCCATGGAAAAATTTATCCCTGCGAACATTAAAGTAACCTGGAAAAAGAAAACTGGCGGCACTGTTGCTACATCGGTTGTGCATGGTCCCGATTGCTTACGATGACCACCTCTTTGCCCTGCATTTCATCTCTTGATGGACTAAAAACGTCCCCTCACGCTCTGCTGATGGGGACGTTTCCTTGTGGTAATGCTCGCCAGATCAAACCGGGAAAGCCTGGTAGCCGCGCTTTTCCACCGCGGCAATGATTTGCGCTTCGCTCACTCTTCGACTCATCGAATTCCACCACCATCTGGCCTTTCTGGTAACTGGCAGAGACCTGCTTGATGCCCGGCAGGTCATCCTCGATACCTTCCACTTCCATCGGGCAATTGGAACAGTGCATCCCCTCGACACGAAATGTTTTCTTCATCATAGGCACCTCCATCGGGAGACTAATATCACTGACTATGCAGAATTGGGCTGGCAGTCGGCTGCCTACGTATTGACTGAAGATAATTTCACCGGTGTACATGCCCATCGAGCACGAAAAACGCATCACCGTCCCGGCAGCCTGGGCCGGGATATTCACCGGCACCGTACCGGTCTGGGGCAGCAGCTTCTCCACGCCGATGGCCGGGATGACGAAATCACGCGCACAGGAATAGGTATTGTGCGGTCACAATATTGAGCAGGATCGGCTCCCCGGCCTTGGCATACAAGCGTCTGTGGGGAATAGCCGCTGTTGGAGGCGCTCAACGATAACGTATTGCTGGGAGGCAGATGAGGCTGCCTGGTTGGACGCCGGAGGGGCGAAGAGCGCGCTGCGTCAGGTTTTGGACCGAGAGCGGTGACCCGACCAGGGTCAGCCCGTTATTCACCGAGACCAGTCCCAGGACCAGCAGCACGATCGCCACAAAGCGCATGAACGCATTTCTCCAGCCGGGCGCCCAAGCTGCATGGTCAGGTAAGCCACCACAAAGAACACCGGGCTGGTACCGAGGATAAAGGCAAACATCAGCGCCGCACCCTGCAGGGCGTTGCCGGTCCCGACCGCCACAGCCATCATCGCCTGCGTCACGCCGCACGGGATGAAAACCGTCAGTGCACCCAGGAAGAGCGGGGCAAAGAAACTCTCGCCATTCTTGGCCTTCCGGCGGATATAGCGGGTGATGAACTTGGGCGGCTCGAAGGAAAAATAGCGGAAGATGGGGTGCACATTGAACATCCGCAAGGCGTTGCCGACCATGAAGATGCCGATGGCGATCAGCAGGATGGCACGTGTGGTGGCATTCAGCTGGAGCACCGATCCCAACGCCCCCAGCAGGAGCCCCAGCAGGGTATATGCCGCCAGTTTTGCAACCAGGAAGAACAGGATGGGCAGCGCCAGGCGTGGATGCGCCAGGATCCGTGTCCGTTTCTTCCCGGAACGGTGGGCCCGCCGCGCGGCCAGCTCCTGTTCGATCTGCAGGTCGAGTTGTTGTTCCAACTGGTTTTCAAGTGAACTGGCCAGCAGGCCGCCCTGGACAGCCAGGCAGCTTAATCCACCTGTGGTCAACCCTGTGATAAATGCAACAAGCAATTGATTCATCTAATTTCCTTAGCGTGTGGAAATCCAGCAGGGATTGGTGTGAGTCAATTGACACAACTTTATGCAACTGGAATACTGATTCTCTCAATTGTTTGGTCAATAAAGCTCACTTTACATCAAGAACGAAGGAGATTTGTTCCGGCTGTTTGCGTAAATAAAATCGAACCAGAGTTTATATTTCCCCGGTTTCGGGAAATTAACCGAAAATTGTAATTTGCTTCGATCGGCCAGGTTCGGCCTCAGGAAAATCGTTGACTTTTCATCGATCACATACAGGTTACATCGATATCCCGAAGACATATCGATCTCTTCATTTCGGGACTGACCTTTCGAATCGGTTGCCACAAAACTGATCGCTTGATCCTGGCCGGATCTGAGTGTCCCGTCGAGCTGCAAGCTGACTTGTAGATCACCAACCGAACGGGTGAAAGATGTATCCGGCGTTAGTTGAGTGGCCTTGAACCACCTGCCCCGACTTTGATCGGTACAGCCAGGGAGATTTTCTTGCCGCCGCGTGGAACGAAATCCAGGAAGGCGATATATTGTCCATCGCTTGGGAATATGACCTGGACCTTGGTTTTTCCTTCATCGACCGGCGCGTTCAACTTGACTGGCACGGGCGTTTGCCGGCAGAGCCGGCCGGATGCCATCATTCGCTGCCCCTCCGGCCTGCGCCAGACATCATATTTCCCAGGCCCAACAATAATGGATCGGCTTCCATAAATGTCAGATCACGCGAAGCCACCGCCAGATAGAAATTGTACGAAAATCTTCCAAAGCTGAGTTGACTTCAAAATCCGTAAAGGGTTTGCCAAATTGATCGAGGATCTCGACGTCGAGTGAAGCGGGTTCTCCGGCCACGATCGGCGCTTCCGGAACAATGAAAGCCCGATAGGAGCTGGTCTGGCGGGACGATCCATCCGATCCCATCATGTTCCCTTTGGCCCCGGCCGGCTCCAGCCATCCGACTGAAAAGGCGATCAGCAATGCCAGCGCGCCTGCCGGTACGACCAGCCGAGGAGCCAGTTCAACCACCTGGCGTGCCAGGCTTTTTGGGGCGGAGAGTTTTTGAACTTTAAACGACCTCAACCGCAGGCTGTTGGTCACGACAAAAATGGAACTGAATGCCATGGCGCCTGCAGCGACCATCGGGATAAGAAAACCGAAGGCCGCAATCGGGATCAGGAACACATTGTAGAAAAATGCCCAGAACAGGTTCTGCACAATGGTCTGCAATGTGCCGCGTGACAACGAAATGGCGCGCCCCACCCCGCGCAGGTCGCCGCTGATCAGGGTGATGCCGGCCGCCGCCATCGCCACATCCGTGCCGGTGCCAATGGCAATACCGACATCCGCCTGCGCCAGCGCAGGTGCGTCGTTGATGCCATCGCCCACCATCGCCACAAATTGATGGGCGGCCTTCTGCGTTTGCTCGCCTCCGCCTTGCAGTTTCTTGACCTCGGCAGCCTTGTCGCCGGGCAGCACTTCCGCCAGAACCCGCTCAATGCCGACCTGTTTCGCGATCGCTTCGGCCGTGCGCTGATTGTCGCCCGTGATCATCACCACTTCCAGGCCAAGCTGGCGCATTTCTGCAACCGCCTCCCGGGAACCGGGCTTGACCGTATCGGCAACTGCCACCAGGCCAACCGGTTGGGCCGACCTGGCACCGGCAGCGCTGCGAACCGCGACGATCATGGCTGTCTTGCCTTCGGCTTGCAGGCGCGCGATATCCTTTTCGAAGGTCCGCAATGTCAATGCCTTCATTCTGCATCAGGCGTGGATTGCCGATAATGACCGCCTGGCCTTCCACGGTGGCCCGAATGCCAAAACCGCTGACTGCTGAAAACTGCTCCGGCTCAACCAGGTGCAAGCCCTTATCTTGAGCTGCCTGGACGATGGCACGACCCAGCGGATGCTCCGAACCGCGTTCAGCGCTGGCAGCCAGGCGCAAAACCTCGTCTGCGCTTTGATCCGCCACGCGCAACCACATCCGTCACCGCCGGTTCGCCGCGGGTGATCGTACCGGTCTTATCCAGCACGACGATCCGGACACGACCGGCGCGTTCCAGCGCTTCGCTGTTTTTGAAAAGGATGCCATTTTCGGCGCCCTTGGTTGTGCCCACCATGATCGCTGTCGGCGTTGCCAGTCCCAGCGCACACGGGCAGGCGATCACAAGCACTGCCACAGCATTGATCATGGCGCCCGACCAATCCGCCCGGGCGAGCACCAACCAGCCGACGAATGTCAGCAGGGCAATCCCGATCACGGCCGGCACAAAATAGCTGCTGATCTGGTCGGTCAGTTTTTGGATCGGCGCTTTGCTGCCCTGGGCTTCCTGCACCATGCGCACGATCTGGGCCAGGGTGGTATTCCTGCCGACCTTGGTGGCCTCGAATTTGATCAATCCTTCTTTATTGATCGTCGCGCCGATGACTTCATCGCCGGGGCCTTTGCTGACCGGCATCGATTCACCGGTGATCATCGATTCATCGAAAGCCGACTGTCCGTCGCTGATAATGCCATCCACAGGCACTTTTTCGCCCGGACGGACGAGGATGATATCGCCGACAACAACCTGTTCAATATCGATCTCGGTTTCGACGCCATCACGGAGAACGTGCGCGGTCTTGGCGCGCAAACCCATCAAGCGCTTTAAGCGCTTCGGAGGTTTTGCCCTTGGCGCGTGCTTCGAGAAATTTTCCCAGCATGATCAGCGTGATGATCGCCGCGCCGGTCTCGTAATAAACATTCGGGCTGAGGATCAAGCCGAACGTCACGCCAACGCTGTAAAAATAGGCTACCGATGAACCGAGCGCGATCAAGACATCCATGTTGGCGCCGCCGGCGCGCAGGCTCTTGTAAGCGCCGACGTAATACTGCCAGCCGACCAGGAACTGCACGATCGTGGCAGGAATCAGCATGGCGAACTGATCGTTGTGCAAACGTGATCGGGAGGAAATCGCGTGCCATGCTGTAGACTACCAGCGGTATTGTAAAGATCAAGCCCGATGATCAACAACCGTTCTTTGGCGATTGATTTCCACGGCCCGGGCTTTGGTCTCAACATCCTCAAGCGTTTCAGCTTCCCCCACCTGCACGAGATCGAAACCGGCCTTGCGGATCACCACCGCCAGTTCGGCGATGCTGGTCATGCCGGGGATATATTCAAGCAAGGCGCGTTCGGTGCCGTAACTGACACTGGCAGCCAGTACACCGTCTTGTTTGGCGAGCAGCTTCTCCAGCGATATGGCATCCGAGTTATCCCGCAGGCCGGTGATCGGTAGTTCGGCTTTGCCGGTCGCAACACCATAACCGATCCGCTCGACGCGTGCAATAATGCCATGTTCATCCAGCTGGGCCGGATCAAAGGCAACCGTCATCTTTTCACTGGCAAGATTTACATTGGCGACGCTGATACCGGGCAATTTGCGAACATTGCGCTCAATGGTTGCAACGCAGTTGGCGCAGGTCATGCCGGTGATGGGTAGGGTAAGTTGTTTTCTGATTTCAGGCATAATTTACCTAATTAATAAATAGGGGCACAGCTTAGCCCGTGCCCCGGAGATGCGAGAAATTTAAGCTGCGACAGGGTAATTTATTTCGGCCAGCAATGTCTTGATGGTCTCCTCACTCGCCGGGGCATCAAAGACAATCTCGACCATTTTGCTGGCCTGGTCCGCCTTGACAGATTGGACTCCCTGCACGTCCGACACTTCTGTCTGGATGGTATGCACGCAGTGCATGCAGGAAATATTGGGAACAGAATACTTAACGGTGGTCATTGTTTTCTCCTTTAGAATGAAAATAAAATAGAGGTCGACTGCACTTCTATACTTTTGTGGCGCTCTCATACACATCTGTAATTTCTCTCAGCACGCGCACCCGTTCGGAAGGATCCTCGCCGCGGATGGCGGTGGTCACGCATGAATTCAGGTGGTTCTTCCAGGATGGCCGCGCTGACCTTATTCAGGGCTGCCTGCACTGCCTGGATCTGGCGGATCACATCGATACAGTAGGCGTCTTCTTCCACCATGCGGATGACACCGCCCAAGTGGCCTGCAATGATCTTTAGTCTTTTTAAAGTTTCTTCGTTCTTCATAAGGCACCTTCTTCTTATTACCCCCCCCCCGGGGGGTGGGGTCTGGAAAGGATTGTACACCTAATCAGTCTGGATTGTCAAGATAAGCGGCAAGCATACCCAGGAAGGCCTGCCTGTGTTATAACCTTCACACATATTCCACGAAGGAGACAATATGCCCCCTATTGCCGTTATTACCGACACCGATTCCAGCCTGCCGCTCGATCTGGCCAAGAAATACAATATCGTTCAAATCCCCATCATTGTCCAGTTTGGCGAAGAATCTTTCCGCGATGTTTACGATATAGACAATGCGGCTGTATTCTCCCGGGTTGATCGGGAAGGCAAACTCCCCACCACTGCCGCTCCATCCCCTGGAAATTTCGTCGAGGCATTTAAATCCGCCTTTGATTCAGGTGCGGATCAAATCCTGTGCCTGACCATTTCACAGCGAGATGAGCGCGGTCTATACGGTTGCCCGGACCGCCGCGGAAATGTTCACAGGCAAAACCATCCGGGTGGTGGATTCACGCACGGTGGCATATGGCGAGGGGTTGATGGCCATCGAAGCGGCCAGGGCCATTGCAGACGGCGCTTCGCTCGATGAGGCCGTCGCTGCAGCCGATAAATTTGCGCGACCGCACCCATCTCTTCGCGGCGCTGTCCACGTTGAAATATCTGGCCATGAGCGGGCGCGTCGGGAAGGTGGCGGCCGGCCTTGCCTCCATGCTCGAATTGAAACCCATCCTGACCCTGCGGAACGAGAAACTTGAAATGCTCGAACGCGTCCGCACGCAGGGCAAAGCCTGGACACGCGTCCTTGAACTGACCTGTCGAGGCAACCGGGGAGCGTGAATTGGAGCACCTGGTCATCCTGCATGTAAACGCACCCGAAGCAGCCGGCCAGTTCGAGCTGCAGTTGCGCGCCGCCCTGCCCTGCCCGCCGGAAATCCCGCATGTCGAAATGACGCCTGGCCTGTCCATCCATACGGGTGCAGGCTTGGTCGGAGTGGTGGTTGCCACAAAGAATTAAATTTTCTTTACACCTTATGCCCTACTTGATCGATGGTCATAACCTGATCCCCAAGCTCGGCCTGCGGCTGACTTCCATTGGATGATGAAGAGCAGCTCATTGCGCGCTTGCAGGAATTCTGCCGCCTGCGCCGCGCTCAAGTGGAGGTCTTCTTCGACGGCGCGCCGCCCGGACAGGCAGCCACGCGCAAGGCCGGCGCGGTGACAGCCCACTTCGTTCACCAGGGATCGAGTGCGGATGCAGCCATCGAGAACCAACTCGCCCGGCTGGGGAAGTCCGCCAGGAACTGGACGGTGGTCAGTTCGGATGGACGTGTCCAGCGCGCCGCCCGGGCCGTGCATGCCAGCGTGCTCTCTTCGGAAGAATTCACCCGGGAAATATCCAGGGTTCAGGCGATCGGCATGACAAAATCAAAACACGACAGCCACTCTTGCCCCGGATGAGGTAGAGGAGTGGCTGGATTTCTTCAATCAGAAGAAAGGTTGAAGGCGGCTTTAGAACAACCCCCGGACCATCAGCAATAAGCCCAAAGATGATGAACGGGATCCCGACAATCGCCCCGACCACCGTCACCGTCAGCACCACACCGACGATCAGGAAGACCAGGCCAAGGATGACCGCCACCAGCCGGCCGGTTCCGGCGACAATCCCAACCACCAGTTTCCAGATGGCCCAGAACGGCCAGAGATACCAGGGGACATGCTTTTTATGGTTATTGTTTGTCATTTTTGCCTCCACAGGTTATTTACGCATCCCTTGAATGGAAGTTGTAAAATCAACCCCGGCCTGCAAGTTTCTCCGTGGCTGCTTGAATAGCACTTTCATCCCCGGCATATCAGCATAACTTTTTTCACGCATCCAGATGATATGTGTGATATGGGTTCTCACAAGGATTGCCCCAGGCAATATGCATTTCACGGGCAGTCAGGTCGATCACCATGGCATTGACCGTCTTCTCGCGGTCGAGCGGGTCATTGACATCCACCGCGTGGTTGCAGATCGAGTTCGAGAAGTTGACGTGGTCACGCTGGATGGCCTGCAATGTTTTGATCGTGTGCTGGTCCTCGCGCTTGACCAGCCGCAGGGCGCGGAAGTAACGCACGCGCGAGGCGATCAGGTCCTCCGGCTCGCGTTCCACCGGCTGCATGACCGGGGAGAGGTAATGGTTGGTATGGACAATATAGCCATCCTCGCCGTACAGGATGCCAAAGTGGCGTGCCGAAACCTCCACCGAGTACAACTCACCGCTCTCATGCACAAGCAAATGGTTATACCCGGCGGCGCGCTGGGCTGAAAGCATGTGGCGGATGGCTTCATCCGGCGTCTCGGAAGCCAGCACGGCGCGGCTGACCACCAGGCGCGGCGTTCCGATCCGCGAATCGTTCGGATAGACCGAATCGCATAATTGGGCGATGCCATAGGCATTGAAGCCGATGTTGGGCAGCAGGCCGCCGTAGGTCATTGCCAGGAAGGGCGGTTCGCTTTTTGGGCTTGGCATGGACGATGAAAACGTCATCCTCGTCCTCCGGCACCCAATCCTCGTTGTGCGCCAGCAGGACGTGTCCATCCGCCGTACGATCGTCATTGATCGCCATGCTGGTGCAGCGGGTCAGGTGCAGGGCGTCCGACGTCACTGCTTCCATGGAATTGACCACAGCCACATCTTCAAAGGTAACATTGGCGCCTTCGGCAATACCGATCATCTCATCCACGTATTGCTGGTAGCGTTCCTGGGCAAATGGGATGTATTTGCGTGCCTGGATCTGGGCGCCTTCCCAGGTCAGTTCCAATTGGACATACGCATCGGAAACCAGTTTACGGCTGTTCTCAATGCCATGCTGAACCTGTTTGCGGCAGGCTTCGCCGATCTGGCGTCCCATCTCGCGGTGCGTCCCTGAGACTTGGACCAGCGGCGGCGGATTCGGGTGCTGAGGGAGCTTTGATTTCTGGAGCCATAGGTATTCAACCTTTCTTGGTAAGGGCACAGGAATTATAACATCACCCCTAAAAAGATAAAAATGCGCCGGATTGGATCGGAACTCCGGAAATGGTAGTCTCAGCCGGTTATTTTGATGAAAAAATCCCCCACGTGCCTGCTAAATGTGGGGGATCACCAAATCTTTTCTGGATTTTTTGTTCAAAGGCTGCCCTTCCAGGCGCCCGGATATGCCTTATCCGCTTCCGTCACCGGATGAACCGATCTCTTTGTTCTCGCCGGTGACAATGAAGACTGTCCGCTCGCAGATGTTGGTGACGCGGTCGGCGAAGCGCTCCAGGTTGTGCGCAGTCCACAGCAGGAAATTGGCACGGTCAATATTCTTGGGGTCAGCCATGATGTAAGTCATCAGCTCGCGATAGACCTGCGTATAGAGACCATCCACTTCATCATCTTCGGCCGGGATGGCCCTGGCTGTTTCCACATCCTCGTTGACGAAAGCGGTCAGGGCGCGGTGCAGCATGTCCGAGGCTTTCTGGGCCATGCGCGGGATATCGATCAACGGCTTGAGTGGAGCCTCGCTCCCCATGCGGATATTGATCGTGGCGATCCCCTTGGCATAATCGCCCATGCGTTCCAGTTCAGCGCTCACCTCCAGGATGGAGGCCAGCAGGCGCAGGTCATGCGCCATGGGCTGCTGGGTGGCGATCAGGATCATGACCTGTTCCTCGATCCCAAAGCGTTTGGAATTGATCTTTGCATCCCCGTCAAAAATGCGGTGGGATGCCTCGATATCGCGTTTCTTCAAGGCTTCGACCGACTCCAGCACCTGTTGCTCCACCATGCTGCCCATCAGGAGCAGTTCATCCTTCAATTGCTGGATTTCCATTTCAAAGGTTTTACGCATAGGAGACCTCTCCTGCTTTGATCGTCCATCAATTATAACCATTTTCGTTCTCCAATACTATCCAAACCGGCCTGTGACGTAATCTTCCGTGCGTTTGTCCTTCGGACGGGTGAAAATGATGTTGGTCTGATCGTATTCGATCATCCGGCCGGCGCGCTGCTCATCGATCATCATCATGGCGGTGTAATCCGAGACGCGCGCCGCCTGCTGCATATTGTGTGTAACGATGACGATCGTATAATCCTGCTTGAGTTCCTGCATCAGCTCTTCGATCTTTAGCGTGGAAATTGGATCGAGAGCCGAGGCGGGTTCATCCATCAAAATGACTTCCGGCTCGACCGCCAGGGCCCGGGCGATGCACAAGCGCTGCTGCTGCCCGCCCGAGAGGGACAGGCCGGATTGCTGGAGCTTGTCTTTGACCTCATCCCACAATGCCGCCTGCCGGATGGATTTTTCCACGATCCCATCCAGATCTGCCTTGCGCCGGATTCCATACAGGCGCGGACCGTAGGCCACGTTGTCGTAGATGCTCTTGGGAAACGGGTTCGGGCGCTGGAAAACCATCCCGACCCGCCGGCGGATGTCGACCACATCCACGCCGGGGGCGAGCAAGTTGTCTTTGTCGAGAATGATTTCACCTTCTGACCCGGCAACTGGGGATCAGGTCGTTCATCCGGTTTAAGGAACGCAGCAGGGTGGATTTACCGCAACCCGAGGGTCCGATGATCGCAGTGATCTGGTTCTCGCGAACATCCAGATTTATTCCGTTAAGTGCGCGGAATTTGCCATAGTAAACATTCAGACCCTTTACTTCAATTTTTAGCAATGCATTATCGTTCGCATCATTTTTAATCGGGGACATCAATTGCATGGTCATCATTAAGGCTGCCTTTCCGGTATCTTTTTGAGTACTGGTTTGTGTGGACATATATTCTTTCCTTTATCCTCTGATGGAGCCCAAAAGCCGGGTACGCCACCAGATAATTAATCGCGCCAAAACATTCAATAAAAGTACCAGCGTAATTAGTACCAGCGCAGTAGCCCAAGCCTTGGCGTGCCAGTCATTATAGGGAGAAATGGCATATACGAAGATCGTATGAGGCAGGGTTGCCACAGGTTGATTGAAATTTACATTCAAAAAAGGGTTACCGAAGGCTGTGAAAAGCATCGGGGCGGCCTCGCCCGCGGCACGGGCGATTGCCAGCATTGCTCCAGTAATGACTCCATTGAGAGCGGCTGGCAGAATGACCGAGAATGTGGTTTTCCATTCCGCTGCGCCAAGGGACAGAGAAGCTTCACGCAAGGAGGCCGGTACCAGGCGGATCATCTCATCAGTTGTGCGGATGATGATCGGCAACATGATAAAAGCCAACACGACCCCGCCGGAGAAAGCAGAAAAATGTCGCTGGGGCAGGACAATCAACGTGTAAGCGAAGATCCCCATAACGATCGAAGGCACGCCTGCAATAACATCCGTCCCGAAACGCACAAATACGCCTAATGGAGCATCGGGATGTGTAGCGGCGTAAAGGCCTGTCAGCACCCCTATCGGTGCCGCAATTGCCAGGCCCAGCCCCACTGTCATAAGGGATCCAAGCAGGGAATTTAAGATACCTCCACCTGCAACGCCGACCGGGGTGGGAAGCTTGGTGAAAAATTGAGCTGTGATGGCAGGCAATCCCTGGCGGATCACATAACCGAGTATCCAAAGCAACGGAGCTATCACCAGGAGAGTGGCAATGGCGGTCAGGCTTAGCATGAGGATATTGACTATCTTGCGTTTGGCTCGTAACCGGACAGAATAATTATTCATAGGCGTACCTCTCCTTTTACTCTGCGTGAAACGCGCCAGATCAACAGCCTGGCCAGCAGGTTGATTAACAAGGTTGTGATGAATAGGATCAGGCCAATCTCGATCAAAGCATTCAAGTACAGGTCGAAGGTGGCTTCAGTAAACTCATTCGCGATGACAGAGGCCATGGTGTAGCCGGGATGTAAGAGGGATGCGGAAAGGTCCAGGTTATTGCCGATGACCATCGTGACAGCAATTGTTTCTCCCAGGGCGCGGCCGAGTCCCAGGATAATGGCTCCCAAAAGACCGGAAGCCCCATAAGGGAGAATCACTTGTAAGATCGCCTCCCAACGGGTTGCGCCCAATGCCAGGGCTGCCTCGCGTTGATTGTTCGGAATTGCGCGCAGAACGTCACGGCTGACTGCCGTGATGGTTGGAAAAACCATCACTGCCAGAAGCAAACCGGCCGCCAGGCGGCTGGGACCGAATACCGGTCCCTGGAAAAGAGAAATAAAGCCCAACGATTTGTTGAGCAGATCCGAAGTCGGGCGGACAAAGACAGGGATGAATGCGAATAAGCCCCAGAGGCCGAAGACCACACTGGGTACCGCGGCTAGGAGTTCCACCAGAAAACCAAGCGGTGTACGCAGCCAATCAGGAGCCAATTCTGCCAGGAAAATGGCCGTTCCCACACCAAGTGGAATAGCGACTATGAGGGCAATGATGGATGTAACCAGAGTGCCCAGGATGAAAGGCAGAGCACCAAAGATATTGTTCAATGCCGGATCCCAGGTTGAAGTTATGAGAAATTTCCAGCCAAACGCATGCCTGGACAGGGCGGAATTTCTCCAGAGCTCATTGCCAATGGCGAGTACCAGGACCAAAACAGAAAGTGCCGCCACAATCAGCAGGAGTTGGTAGAACCGGTCACCATGCTGGATAAAACGTCTCACACGGGCAAGCGAAGGATGTGAAGAGAGAGGTTGAGATTTTAATCATGATTTTCCTCACGGATATGGTCGATCAATTCGTTAATGCGTCTGCCAATCTGATCCCGCACTTTTCGGAAATCATCGATTGACATTTTTTTGGGATCCGGGATTGCCCAATCTTGGTGATGGTCGGCCGGGATAAAGGGACATTCGTCGCCGCAGCCCATGGTAATAACGTAATCGTATTTGGCCTGAGGGATCTGCTGCAGGGACTTGGAAGAATGGCTGCGCAGGTCGTAACCGAGTTCGGCCATGACGGTGATCGCTTGCGGGTTGATCTGCCCGGATGGACGCGATCCGGCGCTGAAGGCCTGGAGTGAATCCTGCGCGTACAGATGCGCAAAGGCCTCAGCCATCTGGCTGCGGCAGGAGTTCTCGATGCATACGAAGAGAACACGTTTCTTCTCTGGCATAGGATTACCGGTACCTTCCCCGCAGGTGGAAGCCATTTCCTTCAAGGTGAGGTCCCGTCACGTTGAAGGAAATCCCTTCTCCTGCAATCTGTCTGGTGGGAGGGCTCTTTGAGAGGCAAGAGCCCTCCATGGGACCAGACAGGTAAGTTGATCAGGTTATATTATTTCAAAGGCTGGCCATTGCAGGTGACCTGGGCCATCTTGGCCTGCACTTGCTGTTTGACAGAGTCCGGCAACGGCACATATGACAGGTTTTTCGCGTCCTTGGTTCCGTCTGGGCCGTATGCCCAAGCCATGAACTGGAGGATCTTCTGGGCCTTTACGCAGTCCTGCTGATCCATATAGAGCAACAAGTATGTGTAACCTGCGATCGGGTAAGTGCCCGCGCTGGGACCGTTCACGATCGAGAGCGCCAGCTTATCACCAAGCTGCGTTCCAAAGTCATTGATGGCAGATTGGGTCGTGTCAGCGGAGGGAGCCACATATTGTCCGGCGGCATTTTGGAGCAAGTTGATCACTGCTTTGTTCTGGATGGCATAGGCGAGTTCGACATATCCGATGGAACCATCGTTCTGTGAAACCGTGCCGTAGACACCTTCATTGCCTTTGCCACCCAGGCCAACCGGCCACTGCACCGAGGTGGAATTGCCAACTTTGGATTTCCACTCCGGGCTTACCTTGGAGAGATAGTCGGTAAAGATATAAGTAGTACCGGAGCCGTCCGAACGATGGACAACGATGATATCCTTGGCAGGAAGCTTGATATCAGGGTTGGCGGCAGTCAACACTGGGTCATTCCATTTTGTGATTTTGCCCAAATAAATGTCAGCAACTGAAGTAAAAGGAAATTTAATTGGGACGGTAATTGCATTGCCATCTGAATCCTTCAAATTTACGGCCAGTGCTTCAGCGCCTGCAACTGTTGGAAACATCTGAATGCCCGGTGCGGCGGTAAATTGGTCACCGGTCAGGATCGCATCAGAAGCACCGAAATCCACCGTTTTAGCGGTGATTTGCTTGATGCCGCCACCTGAACCAATCGATTGGTAATTGAATTTGGCTGTTGGATCTACGAAGGCATAATCATAGAACCATTGGCTGTAGAGCGGAAATGGGAAGGTCGCGCCTGCACCGGTGAGCTGGACAGAACCAGCCGCAAGCGGGGTAGGGCCGGCCGGACCCGGCGTGGCGGTAACCACCACCGGCACGATCTGGGTCTGAATTACGGTCTGCGGGGCAGCGTTCGCTGAAGAGGAGCAGGCGCTCAACACCAGGGCGGCTGCCAGCAGGACAAAGACGGGAACGTACAAATTTTTACGCATTTTATTATCTCCTTTTATTTTTATGATGATGAAATTCTATCAAGCGTTGTTTAAGGCTTGAAAAACGTTGGTTTAACATCTGGTTAACATTATTCCTTGGAAACCGCCAAAGCCGGCAGGTGAAAGAAGTGCCTCCTGGGCTGCGGCTGCCAGTGCCAGGAGGAGAGGTCGGGCAGAACGTGGTAAGCGGTCAGATCCAACTGCAGGGGGGTGATGGAGATATATCCTTCCGCCAGCGCCCCGATATCCGTCCCCTGCTCAGAAACGCCGGTCGGGGCATCCCCGCCGATCCAGTAATACGGGCGGCCGCGCGGGTCAACGCGCTCATCCAGGCGGCTGTGGTACACCCGCAAGCCCTGGCGGGTCAGACGGAATCCCTGGATCTGCTCATCTGACAGGAAGGGAATGTTGACATTCAAAAGGATCTCCGGGGGCAGCCCTTTCTCGATCACATGCTCGACAACCGTCCGGGCAGCGCGTGCTGCCGGAGCATAGTCGATCTCGCCGATGTGGCCTTCCGGAACTTCCAGGGAAACCGCGATACCCGGCACGCCGGCAATCCCGGCCTCCATGGCCGCGGTGACGGTGCCGGAGTAGGTCACATCATGACCCAGGTTGGCTCCGACATTGATCCCGGAGACCACCAGGTCGATCGGCTCCTTGAAATATCCCAGACATGCCAGGGCGACACAATCCGAAGGCGCCCCGTCACTGGCATACGCCGCGCTTCCATCCGCAAGCAGGACTTCGCGCACCCGCAGGGCGCGGTCCAGGGTCTTGACATGCCCGCCGGCCGACCAGTTGCGGTCTGGAGCCAGCACGCTGACTTTTCCGAGATGGCGTAATTCCTTTACCAGGGCGAACAATCCCGGCGCCGACACGCCATCATCATTGGTTACTAAAATATGTTTTTCCATTTCTTCCTTCTTTAAAAATTAGTGAATGCCTTTCCGGCGTTTCTGCACAATATCCACTCCAAAAACCACCAGTGTGGCTGTGAAAAAAATCCAGAACAAAACGATTGGTAACATGGATCCTCCTGATGAAAAGACCATGGTTCTTTCCTGAATTAAAGAATACCATGCCGGTCTTAATAGCCTGCAAAGAACAGGTTATGGGATTGTTATGGTTTGTTTAACAAGTAAGGGAATGGGGAAATTAATAGGGATTAGCCGATAAAAAAGAGTGGAAATATGCCCGTGAAACTTTCGGCTTGGAGTCACGGAAGGATTTCTCCACCATCCTGTTACTTGGAGAAAAGAATGAAAACTCACACGTTCGAGGTGCTCAGCCGGAGGAGATCCGGACAGATCCATGCGGCCTCCATGGAGGTGCTGGCGACCGTCGGCGTGAAAGTGGATTACGCCCTGGCCCGCCAGATCTTTGCCCGGGCCGGCGCCAGCGTGGACGAAGCGGCACAGTCGGTGCGCATCCCCGAGGCACTGGTGCATGCAGGCGATTGCGAATGCCCCCAAAAGCTTCCGCCTGTACGGCGCGGACGGAAAATTCAATGTTCAGATCGGCCGGGGGAACCGGTCTTCGCAGCGCTCGGCACCCCCACCTCCAACCTGGACCTGGAAACGGGTCGAACACCGCCCATCCACCCTGCAGGACCTGCTCCATCACATCCAGTTGATCGACAGCAGCCAGAACATCCACTGCAGCCAGATGGATGTCTGGGCGACCGATCTTCCGATGACCACCATCCATACCGAGGCCATCTGGGCCTGGGCGCATCACAGCCGCAAGCCCTTCGGGATGGGCTGTTACGGCTACCGTCCGACCCTGGATATGATGGAAATGATGGCGATCGCTTCAGGCGGAAAAACAGCCTTCCAGCAGCGCCCGAGCTTCTTCGGTATCTGCTCCACCGTCAGCCCGCTGCAGATGACCCAGATCCAGCTGGAAGGCATGCTGATCTGCGCCGAATACGGGCAGCCGGTCACCATGAGCCCGGAGGGCATCGCCGGGACGACCGCCCCGGTCACGCTGGCCGGGCTGCTCGTCCAGGAGAACGCCAACATCCTGGCGCATATCACCCTGGCCCAGCTCTTCCGCCCGGGCACGCCGGTCGTGTACGGCACCGTCTCCACCATCGCCAACCTGCGCAACGGGACCGTGGCGCTGGGCGCGGTCGAGACGGGCCTGATCACGGCCGCCTCGGTCCAACTGGCCAGATCCTACGGCCTGCCCTGCCGCAGCGTCGGCTCGGTGACCGAAGCCAAGCGCGAGGATTACCAGGCCGGCTTCGAGCGCTTTGCCACGCTCCTGCCGGCGGTGCTGGGCGGCGTGGACTACATCACCTGCGCCGGGACGCTGGATAGTTCCATGCTCGAGTCGGATGCCCTGCTGGTGCTGGACGATGAAGTCTGCGGGGCAGCCCTGCGCATGCGGCGCGGGATCGAGGTCAACGAGACCAGCCTGGCAATGGATGTGATCCGCAAAGTGGGCTTCTCCGGCAACTACATCACCGAGAAACACACCATGCAGAACTACCGCACGGAACATTTCCTGCCGCAGCTGCTGGTACGCGAACCCTACGAGGCCTGGGAGAAAGCCGGCGCGAAATCCGCCCTGGATAACGCCCGCCAGAAAGCCCGCAAGCTGCTGGCCGACCATAAACCGGTTGAACTCGATCCCTGCCATCGAGAAGGAGCTGGAAGCCTACCGCAAAATGGTGGCCGAACGCCCGATGGAAGACTTCTACAAATACGAAGCCCCTGAACTTCAGGATCTGTTCGTAGATTGATAGATTGGTTCCGGAATCCAACGTCTCCTGACGTTGGAGAATGTCCGAAGTCGGAGACTTCGGAGTCCGAATACCTTGAATACATTTCGGAATTCGTTTTCGACCACAGAAAAAAGGTTCAGAAACTCGCGAGGCCCACAATGCAAAAACTCTCCCTGCGCCTTAAACTGCTCTTCAGCACCGGCGACCTGGCCACCAGCATCCCGCTCGCCATCCTGATGTTCTTCCAGCTCTACTTCATGACCGATGTGGCCGGGCTGCGCCCCGACCTGGCCGGCTGGGCGGTCGGCATTGGCAAGATCTGGGACGCCGTCAACGACCCGCTGATCGGCCTGCTCTCCGACCGCATCCGCAGCCGCTTCGGCCGCCGCCGGGTGCTGCTGCTGATCTGCGCGGTCCCGCTTGGCCTGACCTTCATGCTGATGTGGCTGGTGCCGCCCTTTGGGGCGGTTGGCCTGACGATCTACTATGCCGTCACCTTTATCGTCTTCGACACATTCTTCACCATCATCCACGTCAGCTACAATTCCCTCACCCCCGAACTGACCAGCGACTACGATGAACGCAGCACGCTGAATGGCTACCGCATGGCCTTCTCCATCATCGGCACGCTCGGGACCATCATCCTGGCCACCGTCATGGGCTGGTTCATCAGCGACAAGCGCTTTCTTTTTGCCACGCTTGGGATAGGGCTGGGTCTGGTCTCGATCATTCCCCCGCTGGTGGTTTTCAGGGTAACCAGGGCGTATGACCCAATGCAGAAAAAGACTCCCATGTCCATGAAACAGGCCATCACCGAGACGCTCTCCAACCGGCCTTTCTGGATGGTGATGGGCCTGTACCTGCTCAGCTGGACGCACTGCCAGCATCATGTCGGCCGTGTTGATCTATTTTGCCAATTACTACCTGCGCGTGCCTGCACAGGCCAATTACCTGATCCTGCTGGCCGAAGGGTCAGCCATCCTGTTCATCCCGTTCTGGGTCTGGGTGGCCCGCAAGCTGGATAAGCGCCGGGCTTACATCCTCGGTACACTCACCTGGGTGGTTGTCCTGCTGGCCATTTCAGCCATCCGCTCAGACCAGTTGGTACTGGCTTATATCCTGGCTGCATTATCCGGCTCGGGCATTGCGACCGCCTACGTGCTGCCCTGGTCGATGATCCCCGACATCATCGAGATCGACCAGGCCAAGACCGGCGAGCGGCGTGAAGGCTCCTATTATTCCTTCGCTTCCTTTGCCCAGAAACTGGCCACCGGGGCGGCGGTCTGGGGCATGGGCCAGGCCCTGGCTTTTGCCCACTATATCAACCCCACAGCCGGCGCAGACCTGCCGGTGCAGCCGCCTGCCGCGCTGAATGCCATCCGCATCTTCATGGGACCGGTCCCGGCAGCCCTGTTGCTCCTCTCGCTCCTGTTTGCCTGGCGCTACAACGTAACGCGTGAAAGCCACCAGGCGCTGGTCGAGGAACTGCAAGGGCGAAATTAGTTTCTTTTTCAACACAAAGGACACAATGGCCCACTAAGGACTTACAAAGGATTTCTTAATATCCCTTTGTGAACCTTTGTGCCCTTAGCCTGATCCCAGGCACTGTGTTTAGAAAGGGTTCTTCCTATGGATGAATTCGATTTCTCCACCCTGGCCGTCCATGCCGGCGAAGAAGCCGACCCCGAAACCGGGGCCATGCGCCTGCCGATCGACATGGCAACCACTTTCAAGCTGCCGCCGTTCGGTCCCAAACTGATCGATGCCCTGATGCTGGACTCGCCGCAGCCGCCGCACGCCTATACGCGCTGGTCCAATCCCACCCTGCGGGCGCTCGAAGAACGGCTGACGGCGCTTGAAACAGTCTCTCTGCCGGGTGCCAAAAAGAAGAAGATCGACGCGGTCGTCACTGCCAGCGGGATGGCCGCCGTTTCGGCCCTGCTGCTGACCCTGCTGAGCAAAGGCGATCACGTGGTGGCCAGCGAGGTGTGTTACGCCGGTTCGGTGGAACTCTTCGGCCAGCACCTGCCGCGTTTCGGGATCGAAGTCAGCCTGGTGGATACCAGCGACCTGGAGCAGGTGCAGGCGGCCATGCGGCCCAACACGCGCCTGGTGTATGCCGAGACGCCCGCCAACCCGATCCTGCGCATCTCCGATATTGCCGCCCTGGCCGGGATCGCCCACGCGGCCGGTGTGCCGCTGGCGGTCGATTCCACCTGGGCCAGCCCGGCGCTCCAGCAGCCGCTCGCCCTGGGGGCGGACTTCGTCATCCACAGCCTGACCAAGTACATCAACGGTCACGGCGATGCCCTGGGCGGCGTGGTGATCGGCCCGCAGAAGCAGATCCAGCGCATCCGCAAGGAGATGCTGGTCCACCTGGGCGGGGCGCTCAGCCCCTTCAATGCCTGGCTGATCCTGCGCGGCGCGGTCACCCTGCCACTGCGCATGCAGCAGCATTCACACAGCGCCCTGCAGGTGGCGCAGTTCCTGGAAAGCCACCCGAAAGTAAACCGGGTGGTCTATCCGGGGCTGGAGAGCCATCCTCACCACGCCCTGGCCCAGCGGCAGATGTCTGCGCTCCGGCGGGATGCTGACCTTCCAGTTGAAAGGCGGCCTGGGGGCAGCCATCACCCTTTCCGAGAAGATCAGGGTTTTCCACTACGCCACCTCGCTCGGGCATGCCCACAGCCTGCTGTTCTACTATCCCACGGATATGTACATCGACCCGGCCGCCTATCTCACACCCGCAGCAGAAGGCCTCCATCCGGGAGTGGACCGGTGATGGGATCGTGCGCGCCAGCATCGGACTGGAAAGCCCCGCTGACCTGATCGCTGATCTCGACCAGGCCCTGCGCGGCCGCTCGGTGCGCGGCCTGGTCGGTCCGCTGGCGTACCGGCTGTTGAAAGGGAAGAACGGGAGATGATGGCATCGTCCGGCAGGTTCCAGGCATAAACTACGCCTGTCGAAGATCCGTCACGAATTTTTCACGAATACACGATTGCTATCGTCCATTCGTGCATTCAGGTTCGTAGTGACGGTTCAGTCGTTCTGCTACATCTGGACAAACGGCTGAAGCCGTTGACTACTAGTTCGCGAGGCAGCTAGATTTTGTTGCCGTTGGAATGGTGAAGAAAAACGTGCTGCCCTGCCCTTCCGTGCTCTCCGCCCAGATCCTGCCCCCGTGCGCCTCGACCAGGTGGCGCGAGATCGACAGCCCCAGCCCCGTCCCGCCGCCGGAGCGGGCCCGGTCGGCCTTGTAGAAGCGCTCGAAGATGCGTTCCAGGTCCTCGGCCGGGATGCCGACCCCGTTATCGCGTACGCTAAAACGGACGAAATCCTCCTCGGCCTGCGCTGCCAGGATCACCTCGCCGCCCGGACGGGTGAACTTGACGGCGTTGTGGATCAGGTTGACCAGCACCTGCTCCAGGCGCGGCGGATCAGCCCGCACATCGGTCATATCCTGTGCAGTATCCATGCGCAGGATCAGCCCGGCGCGTTCGGCCTGGGCGCGCATGCGCTCGGCCGCCGAGAGCAGCAGGGTGGCTGCCGGTACGGCTTTGAGCTCCAGCGGCACCTGTCCCGATTCGATGCGCGAAAGCTCCAGCAGTTCGGTGGCCATCTGGGTCAGGGCATCCACCTCGGTCTCGATGCGTCCAAGGAAGCGCGGCGCGGCTTTGGGATCCTCCAGCGCGCCATCCCGCAGGGTCTCCGTCAGGGCCTTGAGCGAGGCCAGCGGGGTGCGCAGCTCGTGCGAAACGTTCGAAATAAAGTCCCGGCGGACGGTTTCCAGCCGGCGGACGCGCGTCAGGTCCTGCACCAGCAGCAGGCTGCCGCCGGTCTGGCGATCCGGCAGGACGACCAGTTGCAGGAAGCGCCGGCGGGCAGGGCAGTTCGACCGATTCCTCCTGCGCTTCGCCGGTCTCCCGGCTGCGCTGCCAGGCCTCCACCAGTTGGTACTGGCGCAGCACTTCCACCACCCGGCGACCCACGGCATCCTTGGTCTCGAAGAGTCTCTCGGCAGCCGGGTTGGCGAACTGGATCTGCCCGCTGGAATCTGCGATCAACACACCGTCCGTCATCCGCTCCAGGACGGCTGCCAGCCTGGCCCGTTCGGCCTCCACCACGGAAGTACGCACCTGCAGGGTCAGCGCCAGGGTTTTGACAGTATTGGAGAAGTCCTCCAGTGCCGGAACATCTTCCGGCAGGTCGCTGACAGACTTTTCCCCATTCGCAACGGAATGCAGCACGGCCGGCATAACGCTTCAAATGGCGGCGCAGGGCGATATAGCGCCAGGCCAACCAGGCCAGCGCCAGCACCAACAACACACCCACGGATAAGCAGGAACCAATTCATACTTGGCGTCTCAGGAACCTGAAAGTGAGGTCGCACCGATGCAACCGACAACCCCCAGCAGACGGCCAGCAGCGCCGCGCCGCCGACCAGGATCAGACCGATGATCATGGCCTGCGTGACCTCAAAACCCAGGCCCAGCATGCCGCGCAGATCGCTGGCAGTGGATGGACTGGCCAGCGCGATAAAAGCGGAGGCCGCGCAGATCAATGCCAGCACTCCGGTGGTGAACCAGGCCGTCCGCCGGGCAGCTTGGCGCGACTTGCGGCCGTGTCGGCATTCTCTGCCGCCAGCCGGCTGCCGATCACAAATCCGGCCGGAATGGCCAGGATGGCGTTGATGACCGGCACACCCATGAAGAAGCCAAAAGTGCCGATGGAATAAAAGAGAAAGACCGCCACCCAGAATAGCAAACTGAGTCGGCGGTCGAGCAGTTTCTTCAGCAGGAAAACATCCGCCAGGATGCCTGCCAGTAGACCGGTAATGGTTACGAGCGGAATCCATGCCTCCGGAAGAATGGCATAGGCGCTCCACCAGAACACCATCAAACCTGCCAGCGGGGCGAGCGGGGCCAGGATCAGACCGAGAGCGAAGCGTTCCAGTTTTGTTTTCATACCCGCAGTTTTACCCTGAAGCTTGCAAGTCTCTTTCTCTCCAAAAGGCCTCTCGAAGTTTTCATCTCGCAGGTTCAACCTTCGAACCGGTAGCCTCCGCCGCGCACCGTCACGATGCGGGCCGGTTCGGCGGCATTCTTCTCGATCTTTTGCCGCAGCCAGCGCACGTGCACATCCACCGTGCGGCTGTCGCCGATGTAATCCCAGCCCCAGACACGTTCCAGGATGAATTCGCGCGATAGCATCTGGCCTTTATGCTGGGCAAAGAACAACAGCAGGTCATATTCCTGCGGCTTGAGCGCCAGCACCTGGCCATCCAGCAGGACTTCCCGGCGGGTCAGGTTGATCCCAAGATTGTTGAAAGTAAGCACTTCCTGGGGCGCATTCGTTTCGGATGTTTTCAGCTTGGCCATTTCATCGCGCAGCATCCCCGTCCGGCGCAGCTGGGCTTTGACGCGTGCCATCAGCTCCCGCATCGAAAACGGCTTGGTCAGGTAGTCGTCCGCCCCCACTTCCAACCCGACCACCCGGTCGATCTCATCGTCGCGGGCGGTCAGCATCAGGATCGGGACGGTCATCTCCTTGCGCAGGATCTTGCAGACCTCGAAACCGTCCAACTCGGGCAGCATGATATCCAGGATGATCATATCCGGGATCATCCTGCGGGCAGCCTCGATGGCGAGGCGGCCGTCCCCGCAGGCTTCCACGCTGTAGCCCTGCTTCTCCAGGTTGTAGACCAGCGTCTCCTGAAGCGAGGGTTCATCTTCGACGACCAGGATCTTTTCGGCCATGCTGTTATCTTATCACAATTGGTCTGGTTGGATCTAAGGCAGCGCCTGCATCAAAAGTTCTTCTCCACGCTCAAGCAGGTTGCGCTGCGCCATCTCTGGCAGGGTTGGGAACAGGCTCGATCCTTTCCCCTTGAAGGTGATGGGATTGTGGAAAGAGGCTCCCAACCCGCCATCGGGACTGTGAACCCATACCATCCAGCAATAAGACGTGTCTAAGCTTAAAATCGGTGGGACGGCTCTTCAAACGGTAGCTGTCGAGATAACCCAGCCATGGCGATATAAAATCAGTCGAACTATAGTGATCAAAGATCTCAAATTGATAGCTGTCCGTTGGAGTGGCCGGTCGCACAGCCCACTGGAATGTGTTCGGAAGTTCAACGTTGAGCTCCCGGAATCGGTGAGATCAAACTCAGCTCGGCAATGTCAAAATCGTTATATACACCCCCCTGATCAGCCGAGTAGGTTGTGATTAAAGGCGCGTACCACATGGCAAGACGGCCGCTTCCTGACCCCGGATTCACGAAACGAACATAATAAGCCTGTCCGCTGCCCAGGCTCGGTACGTTGTAGAAGTAATAGAGGCCGTCCTCACCTGTGAATACTTGTTTTAGTGTAGACCAGCTGATACCATCGAAGAAACGAAGTTCCAAAAGTTCACCATCTGGGATCTCACCATTGATGGTCACGTGACCGAAGAACCCTGACCAAGGCCGGATGATCATGGGCAGGTAAGCATAATAGGGGGGCGGAACGCGAACTGCAGCCGTCCGGGAAAACTTTTCTTCTCCAGACTCTATCAGCGCCTGATTTACGATCACGCTGCCCCGGGCTGTCTGGCTGACTGTGGCGCGGAAAGTGATTGTCTGAGTGCTGGCCGCATTCACCGGACCTGTCCAGGTGATCACGCCGGAAGAATAATTGGCATTACCGCCGGTGACAGTCAGGGAACCATCCACGTAGGTCAGGGTGTCGGGCAGGCTGTCAGTCACCGATGCATTTTCAATACCAGATGGACTGATGGTCGCCAGAGTAATGGTATAAGTTACAGGGTAGCCGGCTGGAACATTGTCAGGAGTGACAGTCACATCAGAAAAATCCAATCCCCTCACCTCAAAGGCGCCGATGTCACAGCGATCTGAGCGGGGTACACCACGCTGATCGGTGGTCAAAAGTCCGGCGCTGCCCTGGCAGCCGGCTGGGTTGCCCGCATTGAAGGCCGGGCTGCCTTTTAGCAGGGCTCTTGTGAGGGTCGGTCCGCCATTATCCTGGAGCGGGGCAAGCATGGGATAGATGTTGGTCAGATCGCTGTCATCCAACGTGCAGCCCAAATTGGTTCCGATCAGGTTGTAGCCAAGGCTTTTTACCGTGCCAACACTAAAATCTTGATGACAATCTTGATAATTGCCAACTGAATTACCGGTCAGAATTGTGTTTTGGAGATAAGCCATACCATAGATATTGAAAATGCCCCCTTCATTATCTGCCACGGTGCTGCTATTCAAATTCAAGGTGGTATTCAAATACGCATATGTATAAATTGCATAGCCGATCCCCGTGTTGCCACTTACAGTGCTGTTATTCAGGGTCAAATTGGCAGAATTATAAATGCCACTGCCTTGAAAATCGCCAAACATCTTGTTTCCAATGATGGCACTGTTGTTTATTGTCATACTACCGCTGGAATTACTGATCCCTCCACCCCCGCCGCCTCCCGAAGCATCTATTTTACCGGCAGCATTATCCCTTACAATACTATCATTGATGGTCAAGGTGCCAGCATTTGCGATGCCTCCATCCAAGCCAATTACTTCGATTATTCTCGATAAGGCTATGATTGATGGTTAAATTGCCATTGGATATTAGAGATGCCCTCCGCCAAAATTTGTAGTGACATTCCCATTTTGAATCGTAAAATACTCGAGCATCACCGTGATTGACGTGCCGCTGTTGATATTATGCCGCTCCTCGCGCCCTGTCCATCAATGATCGACATGCCGGTCTGGGCTCGTGAAACCGGTATTCCAGCCGCCCGAGAGAATTAGGTCCTTTCCGATCGTGACCACTCCATCGGCGGTAGTCGCCCGTATACGTCCCGATGGCCACGTAAACCGTATCCCCGCTGGAGGCTTTGGCAATCGCTGCGTTGATCGTTGCACATGGATCAGCGGAATCCAGGCAGGAGTTGGCGTCATCCCCGCCGGGAGCCACATACCACGGACCTGCCGCCCGGGCCGGCTGATAACCCAGCGTAGTTAATGCCAGGCAAGCCAGGACTATCAGCCTGGGGACCAGTCAAAGTTTCTCATTGAATGCAGCCATGGCAACTCTCCTTAAGGAAATCGCGATCATCGATGCCGATATCCGGGTCCCATCTGGCCTACGGCCCAACCGGTGAGCAGCACTCGCCTCCACGCTCAAGCAGGTTGCGCTGCGCCGTATCTGTCAGGAATTTGGGAACAGGCTCGATGAACCCTATTTGAAAGCGATGGGGTTGTAATAGAAGGATGTCCCATAGCCGCCGTTGGAACTGTTCACCCGTACACCCCAGCCATAAAAATCATACCTTTTTTTATCAACGCCTGGGGGTAAATGATTCAAGACGTACTTATTTTTGTAACCAAGCAAGGGCGATAAGAAATCAACCGACCCGTAGTCTGGATCAAAGAGCTCAAACTGGTAGCTGTCTCCAGGGGTAGCCGGTCGCATAGTCCAATAGAACGTGTAAGGCAGGGCAACTTTTGCTCCCGGATTTGGGGTGTTTAGCCTCACATCTGCAATGTCAAAATCGTCAAGGTAGACGATCCGATCAGCCCCATAATTATTGATTACAGGCGTAAACCACGCTGAAAGGCGACCGTCTGCTGTAGTTGCCGGGTTCACGAAACGAACATCATATGCCTGCCCGGTATTCAGGCTCGGAAATCCGGTGAAACTGTAGTTGCCGTCCAAATCCGTACTTGTTGTCTGTAGTGTGCTCCAGGTACTGCCATCGTAGTAACGAAGCTCCAATGAGACGCCCTCTACAGCAACGCCATTGAGGCTGACATGACCATGAATCCTGGTGCAGGCCTAATGGTCATCGGCAGGAAATTCAAAAAAGGAGGCGGAACACGAACGGCAGCCCTCCGGGCGAAATATTTCTTCTCCGGAATTGATTAGCGCTTCATTCGTGATCACGCTGCCCCGGGCTGCCTGTTTGATCATGGCGCCGAAAGTGATGGTCTGAGTGCCGTCGGCCTTCACCGGGCCCGTCCAGGTGATCGTGCCGGAAGCATAATCGGCATTACCGCCGGTGGTGGTGAGGGAACCATCCAGGTAGGTCAGGGAATCGGGTAGGTTATCGGTCACCAATACATTATCAATACCTGTTGTATGGCCGTTCGTCAGAGTGATGGTATAGGTCACCAGGCTGCCGGCTGTAGCATAGTCAGGATTGACCGTCATATTGGAAAATTCAAACGACTTCACCTCGAAGGCGCCGATGTCACAGCGATCTGACCGGGGAAAACCGCGCTGGTCGGTGGTTAATAGTCCGGCGCTGCCCTGGCAACCGGCAGGATTACCCGCGTTGATGGCAGGGCTGCCGGATAACAAGGCATGCGTGAGAGTCGATCCGCCATTATCCTGGAGCGGGCCAAGCTTTGGATCGATATTGGTCAAATCGCTATTGTCCAACGTGCAGCCTAGCTGGGTCTCGATCAGATTGTAGCCAAGACTTGTTACCGATCCGTCAAACGAGTTATTGTTCAAACAATCTGCTACCGTTATTGGCCAAAATTGAATTTCGGAGATGTACGGTACCAAAACTATTAGCAATGCCCCACCCATCATTATTTACCACTGTGCTGCTGTTCAAATCAATGGTGCCACCGTAATTAGTTATTCCAGTCCAGGAGCTTGTATACCCGCTTACGGTACTGTTATTCAGATACAATTTGGCATAATTTAGAATTATGGGACCAGAAAGCAGAGTCAGCATTTGGATTTCCACTGACTGTACTGTTGTTTATTGTCATACTACCAGAATTATTTAAGATTCCACTACCATAGGCGCCTTCCGCATAATTAGGTTCTCCGGAAGCATTATCCCTGACAATACTTTCATTGAGTGTCAGAGTACCTGAATTCCTGATTCCTCCACCTCCCCACCAGGCTGTATTGTTCTGGATCAGGCTGCGATTGATCGTTACGATCCCACCAGAATTATTCACCCCCCCACCTGCGTAACTGTCAAATCCATTTTGAAGTGTAAATTTCTCGAGCAATACAGTGATCCCCGTCACTGCGCCGATATTAACAGCCGCGCCGGGCGTCCTGTCCATCAATGACCGACATGCCGGTCTGGTCTGGTGAAACCGCTATCCCAGCCTCCCGAAAGAGAGATGGTGAGCGTCCTTGTCGATCGTGACCACCTGCAGTGGCAGTCCTCGCCCGTATATGTCCCGATGGCGACGTAAACCGTATCCCCGCTGGAAGCTTTGCGATCGCTCCGTTGATCGTCCCGCATGGCTCGGAGGGGATCAGGCAGGAGGCCCCGTCATCCCCGCCAGGAGCCACGTATCTTTTATCAGTGTTCACCAAATAATTGGCGGTCAGGTGCGTATCGCCCAGGATGGTGATATCCAATGGATTGATCGTGCTGGCTGCGTCACCGCTCCAATTGGAAAAAAGGTAGAGAGCATTGGCGGCGGCGGTCAGATGCACAACATCCCCGTAATGGTAAGTGGCCTGGTCGGGTACCCTGGTGACCGTGCCATGTTCGGAAACGATCTTCAGATTGTACTCAGCCAGGATGTAATTGGCAGTGACGGAAGTGTCGCCATTGATGGTCACATCCACGGGATTGGAAGTGCCGGAAACAGCCCCGCTCCACTGGTCGAACGCCCACCCCGCCTCGGCAGTGGCAGTAAGCCGTACGACCTCGCTATCCAGAAACGCAGCCTGGTCTGGCGACCGCGTCACCGTGCCGTGATCAGAGCTGACCGTCAGCGTGCGCCCACCCTGGATATAGTTGGCGCTGACGGCGGTATCCCCTCGGACGGTAACCTGGATGGGATTGCGATATCCGTCGGCGTCCTCACTCCAATAGGCGAAGGAATAACCCGGGTCAGGCGCGGCGGTCAGTTCCACCACGTCCCCATAATGGTAGCTGGCCTGGTCCGGCGAGCGGGTTACCGTGCCATGGTCTGATCTGACCGCAAGCGTGTACTCGTACAAAGCGAAATCCGCGCTGACGGATTTGTCGGTATCCATCGTTACGTCGATGGGATTTGCCGTACCGGTGGCAGCTCCGCTCCAGCCTGTGAAATAAGAACCGATATTGGCTGCGGCGGTCAAAGAGACGGCAATACCTTGCGGGAATGGTGAACTGCATGCGAAACTGCAATCGATCCCATCAGGAGAGCTGGTGACATTGCCGCTGCCGCTCCCGGTCCAGGTGACCGCCAGATTGAAGGATGGTAAGGGGGCCCAGGAACTGACAAAAATATCCGTATATCCATTCGTGTCCCCGGGAACCAGGTTGCTGGCATCCGATTCGAATGCCACAGAAAGCCCATTGGATGCCATGGAGGGAATATGATGACGCTCCATCACGCGAGTCGCCCGCTCGAATTAACCGAGAGGCGAGTTGTGCCGCCCGTCGCGCTGGTCTGTGAACAAAATATCAGAGTTTGTACTTCATCTCCTGTAACCAGGTTGATGGCAGATGACGTGAAGGCCACTGAGACGCCCATCCCCGGAAATGGATGGGGACTGGGAACTGCCATTTCCTTGTCCGCTGTCGAATACACCGAACGCTGGTTGCGCCTGTCTTCAGGTTATGGACGAAAGATACCACCGATTCCCGTTCGCAACTCCTGCAATCAGGTTGGTGGCTGAGGACCTGAAGGCCGCGTAGCGCCCGTCGGCTGATATGGACGGAGCAGAGGATGCGCTAATTCCGATCGTACCATCCGATGAAACCGAAACGAGGCTGGTCTGCGCCAGTCTGTCGATCATGGACATGAGTCTGCAAATATGTCCGATCGTTTCCCCCGTCACCAGGTTGTCTGGCATAAGAACTAAACACGACATACCGCCCATCCGCAGAGATTTCTGGATAGTCGGAAGCGCCATTCGCCTGCAAGCCGTTCGAATCAACCGAAACACGCTGTGGTCTCGCCGGTCTGAAGGTCGTGTACGAACACATCCGCATTTCCCTTTGTATCTCCGTCAACCAGGTTGGATGCCCCGGAAAGGAAAGCCACATAGCGACCATCGCCTGAGATAGATGATTTATAGGAATAATCCATTACCCAGTGAACCATTCGAATTAACTGAGACGAGCGTGGTATTCCCGCTTTGGCGATCATGGACAAAGGTATCGGTTGCCCCATTCAGGTCCCCTGTAACCAGGTTGGTAGCTTCGGAGCTGAAGGTCACGTAGCGTCCATCAGCAGAGATGGAGGAACCGGTGGAATTCCCGTTTGCTTCGCCGCCGCTCGAATCAACCGAGACACGCTCGGTGGTTCCCGTCTCACAATCGTGTACAAAGATATCCCATTTCCCGTTCGTATCTCCGGCGACCAGGTTGGTGGCGACCGATGTGAAGGCGACAAAGCGCCCGTCCGCAGAAATGGAGGCCGTAATAGAAAAAACGTTTGCCTGCGCCCCGGTCGAATCAACCGAAACGCGCACAGGCCCGGCGGGGCTTGCATTCTCCGCACCCGCGGCCCGCTGCGGACCCGCTATGCTTACAGCCAGGCAGATCAGAGTCAGGAACCGCAGAGCCCAATGGAAGTTTTGCTTTGTGTGCATTCATGTCGCCTCACCCTAAGATCTTTCCAACCCTTCAGAATTCTTCAGTTATTGTACAGACATTTTGAAAATAACACAAGCGGCTTGCTGAACATCCCCAATGCCTTCTCAAAGTCGCTGTGACGCCCGATAATCTTTCCGAATAACCGCGAGTCGCGAAGAGCGCAAAGAAGACCTTATTAAACCTTCGTGTTCTTCCAAGCTTCGCGGTTAAATATTACGGTTGACGGACCTCTTTTCTAGTTTGATAAAGCCCTGCTGAACATCCCGCCGCGTTCTTAAAGTCGAATTTCTAGCTCCCCAAAGAAATGGAAAGAATTAAAACAGAAGATTTGGCGGCGGGACTGAACACCTGATCCCCTGCTACCCGAAATCCCCGCTCCCTACTGGTTCAATTCCCAGATAAACCTTAAGCCATCCAGCGTCAGCCAGGGGGCATGCACCTGGATGACGGGCGTTTCCTGGGCGATCAGCCCGGCCAGCCCGCCGGTGGCGATCACCTTCATCTCCGGTCCAAGCTCTGCGCGGAAGCGCGTCACCATCCCTTCCACCATGCTGACATAGCCGAACAGCAGCCCGGACTGCATGGCATGGGTGGTGTTGCGCCCGATCACCGAGGGCGGTTTCTGCAGGTCGATGCGCTGCAGCTTGGCGCCGTGCGCGAAGAGCGCCTCGGCTGCCAGGTTGATCCCGGCTGTGATCGCCCCGCCCAGGTAATCGCCTTCCTTTGTCAGGGCATTGAATGTGGTGGCCGTGCCGAAGTCAATGATGCAGGCCGGACCGCCGTACAGGTGCATGACCGCCACCGCGTCGCAGACCCGGTCCGCGCCGACCGCTTTGGGGTCTTCGTAACGGATGCGGATGCCGGTCTTGATGCCGGTGTCCACCACCAGGGCTTCCTGCTTGAGATACTCACGGCAGGCCTGGGTCACCCGCCCGGTCAGCGGCGGGACGACCGAGGAGAGGCACACCCCCGTCAGGTCGGCCGGCGTCCGCCCGGCATTGGTCAACAGGCCGAGCAATTGCAGGCCGTATTCATCCGGCATGCGCGCCTGGTCGGTCGCCAGCCGCCAGTGATGGGTCAGCGTTTCGCCTTCGTACAGGCCGATGGTCAGGTTGGTATTGCCGAGGTCAATCGTCAGGAGCATGGTCCAATTGTACCGCCAAAGGAATGCGAAATGTCACTTTCCGGGGCGCAGGTGCATCCTGCGGAACAACCAGACGCCAAAAGCAAAATACAGGACCGACAGGATCACCAGGGCGCTCAGTTCGTAGGCCACATCGCCCAGGCCTGCGCCCAGGGTCAGGATCTTGTTCAGGGCCACCACGGCATGCGTGGGCGGCAGGATGTCGTATGGACTGATGGTGTGCCCGGCAATCGTGAATAGCTTTACTGGAGGCATGGGGAAAATGATCCCGGAGAAGAACATCATCAATGCCAGCGGAAAATTGGCGACCACGAAAGCCTGCGAGACCGAGCGGGTCAGGCTGGCCACCACCAGGCCGAGGCCGATCACCGACAGGCTGGCGATGATGCTGATCAGAATGGCGACCCAGACCGGCCCCTGGCTGTGGAAGCCGAGCGCCAGCGCCACCAGGAAGGACAGGAGGCTGGCTGCCGCTCCAACCAGCAGCAGCGCCAGGGTGATCCCGCCCAGCAGGTCGAACGAGGTCATCGGCGTGAGCTGCAGGCGCCGCAGGGCGCCGGATCTCGATCTCGCGTGCCACGGTCATGGCGGCCAGGAAGATCAGCAGAATGATGGAAAAGATGAGCGTGCCGGGCACATAGGTCTCGAACTCGCTGCGGGTGGCGGAGGCGCCCATCGGTTTTTCAACATAATTGACCAGCGGTTTCTGTCCGGTGGCCTTCTGGACGTAGGCATCCACGCGTGGTCAGTGCCATGTTGGCGCCGATCATGTAGTAGGTGTTGGAGAGGTCGCCGCCGAAGGTGATGCTGGTGGTGACAGAGCGGTCACCGGCCTGCATGGCCCGGATGGTCTGCGAGAAATCCGCCGGGATCTGGATGAAAGCGGTGGCTTTGCGGTCACGCAGGAGCGCTTCGGCGGCTGGCTGGTCCGGGACGATCAGGACTTTCAACAATGGACGCCCATCTGCATACGTAACCGCCCGGATGGCCGCGCAGACTTCGTCGCCGGCGTTGTAGGTCGAGCCATCCGAAAGCGCCACGCCCTGGTCCTGGTTGATCACCGCGATCGGGTAGACGGTGGAACCGCCCTGGAACCACAACCAGTACAGGAAAACGAAGAAGGGCGCAAAGGCCAGGGTCAGGCCGAGCATCCATTTGTCGCGAGTGATCTCCCGCATGGTTTTTCGGAAGACGATCCAGACTCTCATTCGCGCAACCTCCTTCCGGTCAGGGACAGGAACACATCTTCCAGGCTGTTGGCGCGCAGGCGCACCTCGCCCGGGCTGGCGTTCACAGTCTGCAGGGCTTCCAGGATGGCCGGGAGCAGTTCCACCACGCCGCGCTGCCCGGATGACCAGGGTATGGTTGCGTGGTGGACATCTGCGGCACGATCGATGCCAGTGCCAGCACTGGCTGCTCCGATCGTTTCGTTGTTCAACTCGATCTCGAGCACATCCCCCTCGCCCACCGTGCGCTTGAGGGCTTCGGGCGTATCCACGGTCAGCAGCTGACCGTGGTCGATGATGGCGACCCGGTCGGCCATGCGGTCGGCCTCGTCCATATTGTGGGTGGTCAGGATGATGGTCTTGCGGCGCGCCAGCGACTTTGACGTATTCGCGCACCAGCACCCGGCTCTGCGGGTCGAGGCCGGCTTCCGGCTCATCCAGCACCAGGATCTCGGGGTCATGCACCAGCGCCATGGCCAGATTCAAGCGGCGCTGCATCCCGCCCGAAAGCGTGCGCGCCAGTTTGTCCTTTTTTTCCGCCAGGTCGAGATCCTTGAGCAGGTCTTCGCTGCGCTGGCGGGCATCTTTGCCTGTCAGCCCATACATCTCGCCGATGAACTGCATCTGTTCGAGACAGGTCAGCGTGTTCCACAGAACAATATTCTGCGGACATACTCCCACCCGGGAGCGGACTCCGGCATCGCCATCCGTGATGGGTTTGCCATGGATGAGCACCTGCCCGGCATCCGGTCTGAGCAGTCCGCACATCATGTTGATCGAGGTGGTTTTCCCGGCTCCGTTCGGACCGAGCAAGCCGAAGACTTCCCCCTCGTAGACCTCGAGGGAAAGATCCTGGACGGCGGTCAGCGCGCCGTAGCGTTTGGTCAGGTCCCGGGCCTGGAGAACTGGGATGGACATTTAAGAACCTCTAAAAAGGAAATAGAGTGTCAGCCCGGCCTGTCCCAGCGAGACAACCAGCGTCCCCCACAAAATTAGCTTCGAGATCGGCAGGTTGAATTCGGGATGGCCTTTTCGCATGAACCAGGTATGAATGCTAAAAGCCGCCATCCCGGCCAGGCTGATGACAAGGGCATAGATCAAGCCGGCTGAAGCCCCCTGTGATAACAGCACCAATCCATACAGGCCCAGGCAATACAGGGGGAAATGCATCAGCAAAAAGCCTGTCAGGCCGCCGGGCAGGTGGAAGAGCTCCCACTCCTTCCAGTAAGTGGAATCCATTTCGTGCAGGATCAGCAGGACGATATTGAGGAGATAAACCCACCAGAGGATTGCCATATTCGCGCGCCCTTTCTATCGGAAAACGAGCCATAATACCAGGATGAGAACGACCAGGGATACCGGCGTCCAGATCCAGGCCCAGCCTCCGGGGTCGGAGGCGCCGCTGCCCAACCCGGTCGGCTGGATGCAGATCAGCGGCATGTCTGCTGTCTTTTGGGCCAGTTCCTCGTCGCTGATCCGGAATGGATTATAGCCTTCGAAAAAGCCGGCGAACCCGGCGTTCTGCAGGATCTTCCGGATGATCTTTGTTTTGGCGGGCGGTTCGGTGACCTCGGTTGCCGTTCCGGCGATCGCCCCTCCCGGCAGGATGGCTTCGATATCACGGTTGGCGCGCAGGTTGCGCATACCAGTCGGAAACCTTGCCGGAAGCCTGAGACGCAGTAAACCTTGCCATCCAGGATGGCGTAGTTGACCGGCGCATAGCGCAGCTTGCCGGTCTTGCGCCCGATGATCTTCAAGACCATGATATAGCCTGTGAAGGGATTCCCGAAGAAGGGGCCGAAACCCAGGCGGAACATGGGCACCATGAAGAATTTGTTCAGGAACCAGAAGATGCGACGCATGGATATCTCCTTTATTTACTTAGGGCTTTCAGGATGAAGGGTACGAGCATTTCCAGGATGTGCTCCGGGGACACCTGTCTCATCCGTGATCTGGAAATAGGTGTTCAAGTAAGGCAGCATCTGGCTGTCGCCAACCACGATCATCAGGCCGTTGACCAGCCGGGAGGCCGCCTCCAGGTCCACCTCCGGGCGGATCTCGCCGCGCTGGAGCGCCTCTTCCAGCATCGCGAGGGTGATCTTGCGCATGGCTTCCGCCACCGGACGCACCAGCCGTTCGGCCAGGTCCGGGTCACCCTGGTAGGCAGCCCGCCCGAAGAAACGCACCAGACCGGTCTCGGTTTTTCCCCACTCGAGGCCCACCGTGAGATAGGCGCTCAACGCCTCACGCAGCGGCATCGCCGTCAGGTAGGGGCGGGACATTTCGAACATATCGGTCATGTAGCGCACGCATAACTCGATGGCGAAGTCCAGCAGGCCGTCCCGGTTGGGGAAATACTGGTACAGCGAACCGACCGAGACATCCGCCCGCCGGGCGATCTCCTTGATATTGAGCGAGGCCGGACCTTTTTCGGTGGCTTCTTCCAGGATGGCATTGATGACCGCCTGCTGGCGCGCCGGATCAAGCCGCCGGAAAGTGCGCGTAACCTTGCCTTCCTGTTCGAGTTGTTGGATATAGGATTGGAAATTTGGCCAGTCAGAAGAAGCCATATAATGTGAACCTTTAGTTCATATTATATGAACTAAAGGTTCATTTGTCAAGTGATTTTCTTGAGACCTCCAAGTTCTGGGAGACTTGGAGGTCTCACGACGGCGGAAGAGCGTGCATGGGATTAACCCCGTATGGCAATTACCACTTCGTGGTACAGGTCATGAATTGCCCTAGGGGCTTTTTATGATTACCTGATACCCCTGTTTACCTGCCTGCACTAGACCGCAGGTACTAGTGCCTGCACTAGTGCACTTTTCGATGATCTCGGCCACCAGGTCATAACGGCTGAACTGAGGCATCAGGTAAACCCCCTGCGCCCAGGGTTTGACCGCTTCGATCAGTTCCACGGCCAGCTCCACGCCGACTTTGGCCCCGTCTTCCCCGGCCTGCTCCATCTGTCTGCGGATCTCCTCCGGGATGGAAATCCCCGGCACCTCGTTGTGCAGGAAGCTGGCATGCCGGGCGCTGACCAGCGGCAGGATGCCGACCAGCACCGGCCGGTCGAGCGGCCCATATTTGGCGGCATATTTCTCGAGGAAGGCCGGGCCTTCCTCCGGCCGGAAAATCGGCTGGGTCAGGAAGAAATCCGCCCCGGCCAGTACCTTGCGGTGGACGTTGCGGATCTCCTGCGTCCGGTTCGGTCGCATTGAGGTTGAGCGCCGCCCCGACGAAGAAGCTGGTCGGCTGGCCGATGCTTGTGCCGGAATGGTCCACCCCGGCGTTGAAACCCTGCTTGATCAGTTTGATCAGGCCGGAGGGCACCAGGTCATAGTTGTCCATGGCTTCGGGGTAATCGCCGACGGAGGTCGGGTCGCCCATGACAACGAAGATATTGCGCAGGCCGAGGGCATGGGCAGCCAGCAGGTCGCCCTGGACGCGCAGCAGGTTGCGGCCCCGGGTGGGAAAATGCAGCGTGGTCTCAACCCCCACCTGGCGCTGGATCACATCGCAGACCGCCCAGGCGGACATGCGCATGTGCGCCATCGGGCTGTCAGCCACGTTGATCACATCCGCGCCGGCCTCCTGGAGCAGGGAAGCCCCGGCGATGAGTTTATGGGTGGAGAGGCCGCGCGGCGGATCCATCTCGGCGGAAATGACAAATTTGCCTTCGGCCAGCTTTTGCGCCAGTTTGGAGGGCGGCTCAGCTTTGAACTGAAGACTTCCGAAGTCTCCAAGACTTCGGAAGTCTGGAGAACCTGCATCCCGCAGCCCTGCGGGTTTGCGTCCAGGGCTTTGCGCATGGCGGCGATATGGCTGCGGGGTGGTGCCGCAGCAGCCGCCGATGATGCTGGCTCCGGCTTCGCAGAAAGCCAGGGCATAATCGCCGAAGTAATCCGGGTCGGCCGGGTACATGATGCGCCCGCCGACCTGTTCAGGCCAGCCGGCGTTGGGCTTGACCCAGATCTTTGCCTGCGGGACGGCTGCGCGCATCGCTTTGAGCAGGCGCAGCAATTGCGCCGGGCCGCCCGAGCAGTTGACACCGATCACGTCCGCCCCGGCCTTCACCAGGGTGCTGGGCCACCTTTTCAGGCGAGTCGCCCAGGACGGTGCGGTCGTCGCGTGTGAATGTGACGGAAGCAATGATGGGCAATCCCGCGGCAGTATCATGAACCGCCTGGATGGCTGCCTGGATTTCGTACAGGTCGCTCATCGTCTCGATGACGATCAGGTCCACGCCGGCCCCGTTCAACGCAGCTGCCTGCTCGGCGAAGGCTGCGCGTGCCTCCTCCGGCTGGACGCGGCCAAAGGGTGCAATGCGCACTCCCAGGGGTCCGATATCGCCCGCCACGAGCGCCGAACCGGCCGCGGCATTGCGGGCCAGTTCAACCCCGGCCGGTTGATCGCATCCAGCTTATCCTGCAGACCATGTTTGGCGAGCTTGAACCGGTTGGCGCCAAAGGTATTGGTCAGCAGGATCTGTGCCCCGGCTTCCAGGTACTCGGTATGGATGCCGGTCACGACTGCCGGGTTGCTCAGGTTCAATTCATCGAAGCACCGGTCAAACGGGATGCCGCGTGAATGCAGCAGCGTGCCCATGGCCCCATCTGCCAGGAGCGGCGTGGGAGAGTCATTGGAGCAGGGAGAGGAATTTATTCATCGGATTTCCTGGTTCAACTGTTCCACGCGGCTCTCGCCGGTGGTGTAATATCTTGCCTGCGGGTGATGGATGATGATCGCCGCGGTGGATTGCTCCGGCACCAGTTGGTAGGCGGACGTCAGGGTCATGCCCAGTTCCTTTTCAGCCGGCAGCAGGTCGAACACCTTGCGGTGGTCCTCCAACTCCGGGACGGCCGGGTAACCCCACGAATAACGTTTCCCCTGTCCTTCAGGGATGCCCAGCTCGCGCCGGATATGCTGGTGCAGATACTCGGCGGTGGCTTCTGCAGTCTGGACCGCCAGCCCGTGCGTGAAGTAGCCTTCGGAGTAATTGCCTTCCGCCTGGAATTCGTCGAAGCGCTCGGTGGCTGCCTGTCCGACCGTCACAACCTGGAAGGCGACCACATCCATCTGACCGGAATTGACCGGGGCGAAGTAATCCGCCAGGCACAAGTGCTCATCGTAGGGCTGGCGTGGGAATTTGAAGCGGGTCACTTCTCTCGCCCCTGCCCCGTCTCCATCCGTGGATACGGAATAAATGACGAGCTCATCTCCATCCGACTGGCACGGGAAAAAGCCATACACCGCCTGCGGTTTGAGCCAGCCTTCCTTCAGGGCTGCGTGTTTCATTTTCTCGAGGCGGGCATCGAAATCCGCTTTGAGTTTGTCCCATTCGGCGCCGTGGGTGTTTTTTGCGCCCCAGGAAAGGCGGTAAAGTTCGTTAATATTCAAGTGCTGGAAAATGAGCTCAAGCGGCATCGAGCGGACAACTTTCGGGCCAAAGGTCACGCCTGCCGGCAGCCGGACAGGTTGTGGAAGGATGGCGGAACGCTGCCCGGTCGTCCGGTTTTCCCTCGAGGGTCTTCACGGCCCCATTTCCATCTCCGCTTCCTTGCGGATCTGTTCCATCAGGGCCGGTTTGCGCTGCGGGTCGATCAACTGGCCCATCGTCTCCAACCCTTCAAAGGCATCCTTGCAGTAGAACACACCAGGTTCGTAAGGACTGCCATCTTCGGTAAACAGGATGCGGCGACCAAAGCGGCGGTTGATCGCCGCGCCGCCCACCAGCACAGGGAAATTCAGCCCACGCCGTTGCAGTTCGTTGATGATCAGCGGCATCTGTTTGGATGTGTTGACCAGCAACGCCGAGAGACCGATGGCAGTCGCTTTCACTTCCACGGCTTTGGTGATGATCGTCTCGGCCGGAACCTGTTTGCCCAGATCAACCACCGTATAGCCATTGTTGGCGAGGATGGTCTTGACCAGGTTCTTGCCGATGTCATGCACGTCACCGTAGACGGTGGCGATGACCACCGTACCCTTGGTCACGCCTTCCACCTTTTCGAGATAGTTTTCGAGGTGCGCAACAGCCCTTTTCATCACTTCGGCGGATTGAAGGACGAATGGCAGGATCAGCAGCCCTGCGCCGAACTTGTCTCCGACTTCCTTCATGGCTGGCAGCAGGACGGTGTTGAGGATTTGCACGGCGACTTCGTGGCGGGTTTTCTCCCCTCCTCCTTTGGTGGAGGGGCTGGGAGTTAGGGACGCACTCGGATTGGAGAATTTTTCCAATGCCTCCCAAATATCATTAATTACTTCCTCTGTTTTATCTAGAACATCACTATTCCAGAAACGGAGAACGTGGACGCCATGTTCTTTCAGAATTCTTGTTCGTTCTTCATCATACCTGACCTGTTCGCTTTCAAGGTGCTGGCTGCCATCCAGCTCCAAGGCAAGCCCAGCTTCATGACAATAGAAATCCAGAATGAATCCAGCCAATGGGTGCTGGCGGCGAAATTTAGCCCCATGTATTGATCGGTTTCGGAGAATGAGCCATAACAATCGTTCAGCATCTGTGGCATTTTTGCGCAATTCGCGCAGTCGTTGTTTTAACTCATCCGGAAGACGGGGATTGTATTTGATGACCTTTTCGCCCTCTTCCCCGACCCTTCCCCCGAGCGGGGAAGGGATCTCCCCTCCCCCTTCGGGGGAGGGGCTGGGGGTGAGGGAACGATGGATGATCTCATCGATATCCGCCTCCACCCCTTCCTTATGGCGATGGACGATCCGCCAATGCAGGCGCAGCTCGGGGGTCATGCCCTCGGTCGGGTCAACCAGGGCGTTTTCTGTTGCTTCGGGGCTGACCTTCTCGAAATGTTCGATCAGGCGCTGCAAGGCATCCGGGCGCCGGTTGAAGATCAAGTCCTCGGCAAGCTCCTTCTCCTCGGCGGGAATGTCTGCATAAGGCGTGACATGCGCCGGGTTGATGATGGCCATATCCAGCCCGGCTTGCACGCAGTGGTAGAGCATGACCGAGTTGAGCGCTGGGCGGGCCTGCGGCGCCAGCCCGAAGGACAGGTTCGAGACGCCCAGCGAGGCCAGCACACCCGGCAGGTTCTGCTTGATCAGGCGGATGCCTGCCATGGTCTCAATGGCGGAGGCTGCAAATTCGGGGTCGCCGGTGGCCAGCGTGAACGTCAGGGCATCGAAGACCAGCGCATCCGGGCGCAGACCGTGTTCGTTGACGGCAATATCGTAGATGCGTTTGGCCACTTCCAGCTTGCGCTCGGCGGTTTTTGCCATTCCGTTCTCATCGATGGTCAGCACGATCACGGCTGCATTATAGGTTTTGGCCAGGGTGAAATATCTTATCGGCCTTGGCGCGGCCGCCTTCCAGGTGCGTGGAATTGATCAGGCAGCGCCCGGGAGCAGTCTTGAGAGCCGCCTCGAGCACGTCCAGTTCGGTTGTGTCGATCACCAGCGGCACCTCGACACCCATTTCCAGTTTCTTGACCACCTTGCGCATCAGCGCCGCTTCATCGGGACGCTCGGTGACGGCGGTGGAAATATCCAGGGCGTGCGCGCCAAAGCTGACCTGCTCGCGGGCGATTTCGAGGATCGAATCGTAATCCTCTTCGAGCAGCAGCCGTTTGAATTTCTTACTGCCCTGGGCATTGCAGCGCTCGCCGATCAACAGAGGCGGCGGGTCCTGGTGCATGGCGGTTGCCGTTGTGGCAGAGGCAAGGCGCGGCTCCGATCTGCGTCGGCCGGGCAGGCTGTGGACGGGAGCCCAGTTTCTCGACCAGGAGTTTCAAATGAGCCGGGGTTGTCCCGCAGCATCCGCCCACCACCGAGATATGGTTCTTCTCGACAAACGCCAGCAATCGCCTCGGCGAAAGGTTCGGGCTCGAGCGGGTAAACGGCCTGTCCGTCCACGTTGAGCGGCAGGCCGGCATTCGGGATGCAGGAGACCGGCAGGCTGGACTGCTCGCCCAGGATGCGGATGGGCTCGCGCATGTGTTCCGGGCCGGTGGAGCAGTTCAAGCCGATCACGTCGATCGGCATGCCGTCGAGGATGCTCAGTGCGGCGGTGATGTCGGTTCCGAGCAACATTCGGCCGGTGGTATCCAGTGTGACCTGGGCCTGGATCGGCACGCGCATGCCGGTCTGCTCGAAAGCCTTTTGAATGCCGGTGATGGCAGCCTTGACTTCGAGGATATCCTGCGAGGTTTCGATCAACAGCAGGTCCACACCGCCGCGGAACAGACCGGCGGCCTGTTCGCGGAAAACATCCGCCAGTTCGTCGAACGAGACGTTGGAGAGTTCCGGGTCATCGGCAGAGGGCAGTTTGCCGCTCGGCCCGATCGAACCGGCCACGAATCTTTCCCTCAGCCCCGAGACGGCCCCTCTCCCTCGGGAGAAGGGCCGGGGTGAGGCTGGAACGCGTGAATATTCATCCGCCAGCCGGCGCGCCAGGCCGGCCGCGGCCTGATTGATCTCGATCACCCGGTCCTGCAGCCCGTACTCTTTCATCGTGATGCGGTTGGCGCGGAAGCTGTCCGTCTCGATCACATCCACACCCACATCCAGGAATGAGCGGTGGACCTCCTCGACTGCCTGCGGGGTACGAGATCACCAGATAATCGTTGCAACCGTTGTATTTCTCTCCGCCAAATTGTTCGGCGGTCAGGTTCATTTTTTGCAGGTTGGTGCCCATTGCGCCATCGAAAACGAGCACTCTTTTTTCGAGGGCGTCCAGGTATCTGCGGTTGGTGTAAGTTCGGTTCATGCTAACTCCTGGGTCACTACCGTGAAAACTCTTGGTTTATTCCGGATCTACCGTTTCTGAATCAGACAAAACAGCCCGTGCCCAGGCGGTCACATCTGAGCAATAGCTATCGGCATTGTCCGTATGAACGTCCAGGATGGTCTTCTTCCAGGGGATTTTACGGATGACGGGCTGGCCGGTTTTCGATTTGATCTTGAAGTCACGCCTGCCGCTGTCCACTTTATTCTTGTTCTGTTTACGGATGAGAGCAGGCGGCTTATTCGCGACGATGAACTCCTGTAACAACGCCCTTTCATACAGCCAGCCTTCCGCAGTCAACCGGCTGGAATGCTGGAGCATGTAAGCGGCAACGGTCAGGTGGTGGACCGCGCCAAAACCCGCCTGGGTGAATTCGAGTGCTAAGAATTCATCAAATCGGGCTTGACAGGCTGCCTCGGGCGCACCGCATTCGGGACAAGTGGTCATGCTCACCTGGATTCCAGCCAACGAACTGGCATGGTTCCTAAACAAAAACCGCCTCAAGAAATTCAAAGAGGCGGCAGGGTGGAAAAGAGTGTATCACAGCCTAAAGTGAATGTCAAATTCGGCAAACTCATCCAGACAACCACCCCAAAATTGGGATTTTCTTGACTTTTACCCCCCATTTGTGCTAGATTAAGGTATCTTTTTACATCGAGGCTTGTATGCATCACGAACGCGTTTCCGAGAACGTTTACTGGTTCCAAAGTGAAATCTATGCGCAGGTCACGGCTGGTGTGGTGGCCGGACCGCAGTGGGCCATCGTCATCGATACACTGGCCCTGCCTGAGGAAACCCTCGCCATCCGCGATTTTGTGGAACATGAAGTCGGCATCCAGGTACGTTACGTCATCAACACTCACTATCATGCCGACCATACCTGGGGCAACTGTTTCTTTCCCGGTGCCACGATCATTTCCCATTCCCTGTGCCGGCAGTTGTTGGAAGAGCGGGCCATCCCGGCGCTTGAGAATGCCCGCAAGCAGAATCCGGCTTTTCGCCAGGTAAAGATCGTCCTGCCGCACCTGACCTTCGATCAGGGTGTGCTGTCCCTGCGCGTTGGCAAAAAGAACCTGACCATCATGCCGGCCCCCGGGCACAGCGCGGACGGGATTGCCGTGCTGATCGAAGAAGACCGGGTCCTGTTTGCCGGGGACGCTTTCATGCCCCTGCCGTATGTCGTGGATGGCGACCTGGACGAAATGGCCGCTTCCATCAAAAAGATCGGCCGGATGGGCCTGGAGAACATCATCCAGGGACACGGCGATATCATCCTGCGCGGGGAGATCGAAGCAGCTGTCAGGGAAAACCTGAATTACCTGGCCAACATCCGCAAGGTGGCCAAAACGGCGGCCCGGCGCAAGGCTTCGCAGGATTACCTTGATGAGAACAATGTCGAGAGCAGCGGGAAGAGCCGTGTTAATCTGAGCGGTCTGGCCGAAGAACTCCACCGCCGGAATTTACGGGCGCTGCTCCGTCAGGAACAAGCCGAGGCAGAGGCAGCGAAAAAGAAATAATGCAAACCGCCGCACCCATAGAGTGCGGCGGCTGTATTTAGATGCTTGTCTTTCGGATCTTTGGCCAACTTCCTTTGCAGCAGCCTGGCGGGCAATCCGTGACGGCGTTCGGTGCCTTCTTTCAATCGTTTGATATTGGGGCGCAGCGCCCAGACCAATATTATTTCAGCCAGTACTCCATATATTACGTATTCCCAGGGCCCCAGTCCGAGGGCTGGCCCGTACTGCAAAGATGGCAACGGTCATCAATCCGATGCTCAACGTTGTAATCGATGCGTAGCCGACTCCCATACCACACCAATAAGCCGAACGGTATCAGGATAAACGCGGCCGGGGGCCAAAGGCCGAAAGCGCCGCCACCCGCGGCAGCGCCACCCGCTCCGCCGCGCAAACGCACACGCCCATCCGGCCCGCGTTCCATCAAGAATATGGAATAATTATGACCCAGGATGGCGGCAATGGGGGTTAAGGCATGCATCCATACGTTGGGGGTGAGAGCTCGTGCCAGCCAGACAGTCGCGGCAGCCTTAAGGATATCCAGAACAGCGGTCAGGACGCCGGCCCAGGGTCCGGCGGCGCGCATGGCGTTTGTTCCACCCGTCCGGCCGCTGGCGATCGTCCGGATATCCTTGCCTGACATCAATTTCACAACGATCAGGCCCAAAGGGATCGAGCCGAAAACATACCCGCCGAACAGGATACCGGCATAAATCAGGAATTGCATTAAAAGCTCCTTGGATCAAAATCTAGCCCACAAATATTAACACAGAATTATTAACACAAAATATGGATAAAAGCCTCACTGAACACGGACCAACACCCCTTTTTTTATACCGGACCGCCGAAATGGACCAGGCAACTGACAATACCCCATTTCCAATTTCCCAAACGAAGAATATAATCAGGTAATATTGACTCAAGGCAAGGAGGCCTCGTGACCGCTCAAGAGCTGCTGGATGCGTTGAACAAAATTCAGACTAGAAAGAACCTTGAACCCACTGCGCGTTGGGCAATATCCGAGTATTTGCGGACAACCTGGAAGGATGGACTTGGGAAAAACATCCGGCCATACGAGTTGGGCGCCGCGTTGAGTGGTTTTTTTGTCGACCTTTCCCAGCACAGGCTGCCGGAAAGAATAACAAAACACTCTCCCGAAACTGAACCAAACCTTGTGAAATTCTTTGGTGCAGCCGATGGCGGCCTTTCTCAATTCTGGAAGCAATGCTCTGAGATTTGGGGCCGTGCCCTCGAGCCGCATCCCGCCTATGCCAGGGACGTGAGAAATTATTTTGACCTGCTCATACAATCAAGCCTGCAGGAGAAAGGCACTCCCTCCCCCAAGGGATCCACGGAAGTAACCACTGAAAAATCCACTGAGGGTTCCACTCAGCCATCCTATGAGACCTCCTCTTCTGTTCCCATCAAACCGCCATCGGACATGGGAGAAACGCAAGCCCCGGATTCGACCAGCCAAAAAAATGCCCCGACAACTCCCGAATTAACGGAGCTGCCCAAAGATGAAACGAAACCACCTGTATTCCCCAAGAGTGCCTTCCTGGTCCTGCAAGGCACCCGTGTCATCCCACTCAACCAGCCGGTTATTTTAATTGGGCGCCGGTTGGACAATCACATCATCCTGGAAGACCCGCGCGTTTCACGAACGCATGCACAAATAAAATTGATCAATGACCGTTTCGTTATTTTCGATACGAACTCGACCGGCGGGACTTACGTCAATGGCCGGCGGACTGCCCAGTCTGTCCTTTACCCGGGCGATGTAATTTCCCTGGCAGGTGTAATATTCATTTACTCCCAGGAACTTCCTGCCAAGCCGGGTGATGTGAAAATAATTGAATTGGGAAGCCCTTTCGCAGCCGACCGGCCGACCGCGGTCGTCCGCAAGGAAGAGTTAAAACCAGACACGAAACCCGGCAAAAAAGATATGCCTGATCTGCCAAAAACAGGACCTTTATAAAAAAATTGCTCTATCCCATAAAATAACGGTCCCCCTCATAAAAACGCTAGTGGAACCAGATCATCAAGCCGCATAAGAGCAGGAACATGATGGCTGGTTCGATAATTGCCTGGCGGGGGGGATTTCCGTTGGCCAGGTTAAAAGCCAGGGATGTCAGCGCGTAAACTGGGCCGAGCAATCCCAGCCCGAAGCGGACGGGGGTCAAAGGCAGATAATACAGCGCTGCCCCCACCTGGGCGGTGACCAGGGCAATGCCAACTGCCAGGGTCAGCTCCCAGCGTTCATTCAGACGGAGGTGCAGGGTCCGCAGCGCCACCAGGCCGCCTCCCAGGAAAAGGGCCGGGGCTACCAGGAACAGGCGCACATTGGAAGCTTTCAGCGCCACTGCCAGGATCAAAAAGATAACAAAGGCCAACACCGTCAAAATAGCCGTCGCGAATGGGTACCGCACGTCGTTCGAATCCACGGCGACAAATTCAGCAAAGAGCACCAACAGCAGGATGGCTGCTCCCAGCCCGAATCCCAGCCACCAGATTAATGTCGGCGGCAGGGTATCCAGGGCCACTCCGATCACCAGCACCGTCAGGGTCGGAAGCAGCCAGTGTTCACGGGTTTCGCCTTTTTCGAGGGACGGGTGTGTGCGCAGAAACCAGTCCACCCCGGCAGCGGTCAGGCCGGCAGCCAATAGCACGATCAGGGTGTTCAGATTGAACGATAATGTAATATAAACACCGGCCAGCGGGATGGTCAACGCGACCGGCGGCGCGCTGATCAGGCGCGTCAGTGCAAAGGCCAGCAATATGGTAGCCGTCAGAATGCTGACCCGCGCAGGATCCGGCAAATAGCGTTTTTCAGGCATCCGCTGGATTGTACCTCAAATGGTAGAGGAGGATTATGGACAACACCAATTCACTTTATGAAGGCCGCTTGGTCCGGTTGGGCCCGCTCGACCACGAAAAAGACCCGCCGGTGGTCGCCCGCTGGACGAATGACCCGCTCTTGCGTTCCGTGTTGGTTGATGTGGCCCGCCCTTTGTCGGTGGAGGCCGTCCGCAGGCTGCTGGAAAAGGTTGAGAAACAGATGGAGGAGACGAAGAATCTTTTTCACTTCACTTTGCGCCTCAAGGATGACAACCGGCTGGTGGGGCTGGCCCGGATCTTCTGGATCGATTTCCACAATGGCACCGGTGTGTTGAACCTGGGGATTGGCGAGGCCTCGGACCGCCGGCACGGTTATGGTTCCGACGCGCTGGACCTGCTGCTGCGTTTTGCATTTAATGATCTAAACCTGCATCGTTTATCCGCCTGGACGGGTGCAGATAACCTCCCTTTCATCCATATGGTCGAAAAATCCGGTTTCGAAGAGTGAAGCCCGCCGCCGTGAAGCTGTCTTTCATAACGGCCGGTATTGGGATGATGCTTCATCTGGGCCTGCTGCGTACGCAATCGGAGAAAAAACAATGAGCAACGCATTGTTTCAAGGTAAACTCGTCCGCCTGTCCTCCGAGGATCCCCAGGTCATGGCCGAGGCTTTTGCGCGCTGGAACCAGAATTCCGAGTACTTCCGCCTGTTGGATAGCGACCCGGCTCACCTGTGGTCGGCGAAGAAGATGAAGGAGTGGTTCGAAAAAGACCTCGACTCCGCCCTGCCGAATAACCTGCTCTTTTCCATCCGGACGCTTGGCGGAAGATAAACTGATCGGTTTCATCGCTTTTGATGGCCTCAACTGGACCAACCGTGATACCTTTGTTGCCATCGGCATCGGCGAGCAGGATTTCTGGAGCAAAGGCTATGGCTCGGATGCCATGCGGGTGATGCTTCGGTATGGTTTCACCGAATTGAACCTGCACCGCATATCCCTGACGGTCTTCGAGCAGAACCCGCGCGGGATCCGTTCTTATGAAAAATGCGGGTTCAAGCACGAAGGCCGTATCCGTGATTTCCTTCTGCGGGATGGCCAGCGTTCGGATATGCTCCACATGGGCATCCTGCGTAGTGAATGGGACAGCCTTGAACAGGAATGAAATAAGATCTGATCTGCTGTCCGGCCGGGCGTATGCAGGACCGCAGGATTTGCAGGCCATGCTCGCCCTGATAAAGCAAAGGCCTCCCGGTCTGGCAGCAGATTTTCCGGGGTCCACTGATTTACACGAGATGCTGGCGATCCCCAAAACTCAGGCAGATACCCGCCTGTGGGCTGGCCCGGATGGCCGGTTGGCATGTTTTGCCATTCTGGACAGGGACCAGGCTTCGGCCAATTTGATTTTTGAGATAGCCCCGGGCTGGCAGGATGCCGGTCTCCCGGAACAGGTTATGGACTGGGTTGAGGCCTCCATCCGTCAGACTTCCCCGGCCTTTACGGGTACCTTTCTACTGGAGACCGGAGTCCCGCTCTGACAATCCCGCCCGGCTCAGCCTGCTGGAAGGGCTTGGTTTTGAGCGCCAGACAGGCGGCGCAGTCCATATGGAACGCTGCCTGTCCGACCCAATCGAAAGGCCGCAATTGGCGCCTGGGTTTTTCATCCGCCCGATACAGGCACAGGTGGAGGCCGAAGCCTGGGTCAGGCTGCATCGCGCCGCCTTGGGGACGGAGCATATGACCCTGGAGTACAGGCTCGCAATGATCCGGACGCCCTCCTATGATCCGGATTTGGACCTGGTCGCGATCGCCCCGGATGGTGGGCTGGCTGCCTACTGCGTCTGTTTTATCAGTGCCGACGAAAATGGCCTCACCGGACGCAGGATTGGTCATACCGATCCGATTGCCACCCACCCCGATTTTCGGCGGCGCGGCCTATCCAAAGCACTGTTGCTCACCGGCCTGTCCCTGCTTGGAGCACGCGGTATGGATATTGCTGCCCTCGGTACGGACAGCCGGAATATTGCCATGCTGCGTACAGCCGGGTCGGTTGGATTCCGGATCACACAAACAGTCCACAGCTACACAAAAACCATCGCATTTCGGCAAATACCGAAAAGGATAAATCAGAGTAAAATCATGCTGTAAAGCCTCGCGTAAATATCGCGTTACCGATAAAGGAGACTCCTATGCAATTACGCTGCACTTACTGCCAGAACATGTTCTCCATCAGCCAGGATGAAATGCTTGCCGGGCTGGAACACATGGAAGAACATAAACAAGCCTACTACGACGCCCACTGCCCGAACTGCCGGCGCGCCAACCGCGTGGAACGCGCCCGCATGGAACGATTCTTCCCGGATTGGAAGAAAGCCATCAAGACGATGGCGAAGGAATCCGCCCAGGCCGAGGCGTCACGGAAAAGCCCGCTCCGCAGGCGCTGTCCCAGGACAAGCCTGTCTCAACCGTCAAGAAACAACCCGCCGGGGCGAAGAAGAAATGACCATCCGGGCCGTCTTTTTTGACCTGGGCGGTGTGATCGTCCGCACCGAGTACCAGGCGCCGCGCCAGCACCTGGCGGAACGTCTTGGCATGGACTACGAAGAGCTGATGAACCTGGTCGTTCGAGAGCGAAACCGCCCGTCAGGCCAGTACCGGACTGATCAGTGAAGACGAACACTGGGCTGGCAGTCATGCGCAGGCTGCACCTGCCGGAATCGGAACTCCGCACCGTCCGGGACGAATTTTTCGCAGGCGATATCATCGACCTTGTCCTGCTGGATTTCCTGCGCAGTTTGCGCGGGCAGTTTCAAAGTGGGCCTGATCAGTAATGCCTGGTCGGGGCTGCGACAGTGGATTGTCGAAAAGAAGTTTGAGGATGTTTTCGATGCCATGATCATCTCCGCCGAGGTGGGGGTGGAGAAACCGGATGCGCGCATTTTCCAGATTGCGCTGGAAAAGCTGGGGGTTGCAGCCAGTCGAATCTGTCTTCCTGGACGATTTTCTGGAAAATGTCACCGGGGCCCGGGCGCTCGGCATGCAGGCCATCCATTTCACCCAGCCGGAGCAGGCGCTTGTACGGAACTGGAAACAATTGCTCGCCAACCACCATTAATTCTGTCCGCAGGTATCCTTCCCCTGCCCTCCTCCTGTCTTTCAAGAGGAGGGCGATCTATTGTCCGCCAGGTTTGAATGAAGAAGCTCGACGCCTTCAAGTTCTACCTGTTCATTGAGACCGCCAGTTCGCTGCTCTACTTCCTGGCGTTTACAGCCATGTCGCTGTATGAGATCCGCGTGGCCGGGCTTTCGCCTCTGCAGCTGGTGCTGGTCGGGACGACGCTGGAACTCACCGTCCTGCTCTGCGAGGTGCCGACCGGTATCGTTGCAGACGTATACAGCCGCCGCTTGTCCATCATTATTGGCTTTTGTCTGATCGGGCTGGGCTTTCTGCTGGAAGGGCTTCTGCCGTTGTTTGCCACCATCCTGCTCGCCCAGGTGCTTGTGGGGGCTGGGCTATACCTTCACCAGCGGTTCGAGGCAGGCCTGGCTTTCCGACGAGATTGGCGAAGAACGCGCCAACCAGGCTTTCCTGAGTGCCAATAAATTCAGCCTGGGCGGATCGCTGGCCGGCATGCTGCTGGCCATCCTGATCGGCAGCCGGCAGATCAACCTGCCGATCCTTGTCAGCGGCGGCATGTTCATTTTGTTGGCAGGCATTCTTGCCATGAGCATGCCTGAGACACGGCTTCCACCCGGCCCCCATGGAGCAGCGCAATTCCTATCAACAAATGCTGCAGACTTTCCGCCTCGGCCTGCAGACCGTGCGCCAGCGCCCGCGCCTGATCACCATCCTGGGCATGGGGCTGTTCTACGGCCTGTACAGCGAAGGCTTCGACCGCTTGTGGGTGAAGCACCTGCTTGGGCGTTTCGCCCTGCCGGCGCTTATTCGGGAATAATGACATTGCCTTCTTCGGCCTTCTCGAGGCCTCCGGTATGCTCCTGGCCATCGCCGCCACAGCGCTGATCGAAAAACGGCTGGATACTTCCCGGCCGCGTCTCATCGGTCGCCTGATGTTCGGCATCACCATCGGGATTGCGGCTTTCATTGTACTCTTTGCCTGGTCGCCTTTCCTGGGCCTGACCATCGGCATCTATGTGCTGCTCTGGGCTTTGCGCAACCTGGTCGGTCCGCTGACGAACGCCTGGGTCAACCAGCGGCTCGATTCGGATGTGCGCGCCACCGTCTTATCCATGACCGGTCAGGTGGATGCCGTCGGTCAGATCGCCGGGGGCCCGCTGATCGGCCTGGTCGCCAGCCTGGTCTCCGTGCCGACCGCCATCACCATCTCCGGTCTGCTGCTATCGCCCGCCCTGCCGCTGATCCGGGCCGCCGACCCGCAGATAAGGATTAGACTCCGGGATTAAGAATCCGGAGTTCTGCCTTCAGGGGTTCTGGTCATCGAGTTCATCGATCAATCTCCCGTCAATTCGTACTCGCGCACATCCACCTTCGTTCCGGCCCTGGCCATCTTCTCGGCCTGGCGCAGCAGGGCTAGCGGTCACAGATTCGTCGGCGTAGGCCTCGCCGCAGGCCGGACAGACGCGTGCCGGGACATTGCTTGATGGTCAGGCTCAGATGACCGCGTTCGAGCAGGACGGTGGTCGTCCCAGGCATCGTTTCGGCCTGGTTGCAGACGAAGCATTTCATTCTTTTCTGTTCCTGAAACCCGGCTTCCACTGCGTGGGGTCGGGTTCATAGACTGTGATCACGACCAGCTCGTCTGCTTCCGTATTTTCCGCCACGACAACGTGCAAGGGACGCTGGCCGCGTTTGCGCGGATATCAAGCCGCCCGGCGCCGGCATCTCGTCGGAATAATCTTCGATCATCTCCCCGGATTGCAGCACCTGCCGCACATTTTCCACCGAAATCCGCCGCTCGAACATGCGTTGGACGGCGTGGATGCGGAAGATGATCGGGCGGGAATCTTGCCTTCAGCCCCTTTGTGCCTTCGTGTTAAAGGTCTCTGGCATGGACTTATCCATGCAATCTGGCATATACCAGGATCAGGGTAAAAACGATCCCGCAGCCTGCCAGTCCGGTCAGGCGTTCGACATACCATTTCCCATGCCAGGGAAATTTCCGGGTCAGCCAGGCAAGAAGAGTATCGCCAGTGCCAGCCCAACCGCACCCGTGATGAACAATAATATCCCCGCAATATCCGGTCCGGATTGGTGCAGTTGTCCGAGATACCAGCCGTAGCCCATCAGGATCAACTGGTGCAATCCCAATCGGAAGTGCTTTAAGAATTTTCATTCGCTTTCCTCTACCAAACCATCCGAAAGTATACACCACTCATCCCACGCCTCTGCCGTTTCACGTTATTCGTTTTCACGTTCTTTGTCACGTTTTTTGTCCTGATTTTTCTTATTACTATTACTTTTTACTCGTTTCTTATTCCTCATAACTCATTCCCATCCATCTGTGGTTTAATATACCCATGGGCACCCTCTATCTCGTCGCCACCCCGATCGGCAACCTGGAAGACCTCAGTCCGCGCGCCGTGCGCGTCCTGCGGAAGTCTCCCTGATCGCTGCCGAAGATACACGCCTGACCCGAAAGCTGCTGACCCATTTTGACATTCACACCCCCCTGACCAGTTACTTCGAACATAACAAACTGACCAAGCTCGACTCGATCCTGGCCGCGCTGGCCGCAGGGCGACGTGGCGCTCGTCTCGGATGCCGGGACGCCTGCCATCAACGACCCCGGCTACGAACTGGTGCGGGCTGCGCTGCAGGCTGGGCATGCCGTCTGCCCCATCCCTGGTCCGTCCGCGCCACTGGCAGCCCTGGCTGCCTCCGGCCTGCCCACCGACGCGTTCCTCTACCTCGGTTACCTGCCGCGCAGATCCTCTGATCGGAAAGCCCTGGCAGGGCAAATTGTCGATTTGCCCTACACCCTGATCTTCCTCGAATCCCCGCACCGCCTGCTGGCCGGGCTGGCCGACCTGGAATCCGGCCTGGGTGACCGGCAGGTCGCGGTGGCGCGTGAACTGACCAAGCTGCACGAGCAGATCTGGCGCGGCACGCTCAGCGCCGCGCGCGCATATTTCACAGCAAACGAGCCGCGCGGTGAATTTACGCTGGTGGTGGCGGGAAAAACCAAAGACGAAAAACAAAACTGGACCGAAGACAAGCTCATGATCGCCATCAAGTTCGGGCTGAAGTTCGGCGAATCCCCCTCCGCGCTGGCGAAGCGCGTGGCCGCAGAGAGCGGCTGGGACCGTAAAGAAATCTACCGGATCATCACCAGTCAAAAGAAGTGAACTCCATGCAAATTGTCGCAGCCCGCGCGCTGAACACTCTCTATATATATTTGGACATTGCCTGGCTGGTACTGTTTTGCGGCCTGCTGTTCTATTTCAAGCGCCGGCTTGCATTGGTGGTCGGTTTGCTGGCCGGGGTGCTGTATTTCGTGGTGGATTACGGCATCTTTTACCGGCTCCTGGGGACGCGCACCGTGCAGGGGGCGGACCCTTTCTGGTTCCTGCTCTGGCTCAGTTTCAGTTATGGCATCACAAATTTTGCCTGGATCTGGCTGCTGCTCGGCCGCGATGGACACGCGCTGGAATGGTCGGCTCCTGATCGTGATGGCCTGGCTTTCGATCGCCCTTTTGAGCCAGAATTTTGGAGCCGGTTTCCCGGCCATTACCATCCAGCGCGGCACCGGGGCGTATCACGGCGTAATGGCGGCGATCCTGTTTGGAGGCTACTTTTACATTATCGTTCAGAATCTGCGCGGGAAGGAAAAGATCGATATCCTGCGCCTGCTGGCTATCGGGATTGGGGTGCAGTTTAGTTGGGAAGCTGTGCTCCTGGTGACCGGCATCCGGCCGGCCGGGTTTGGCGCCCTGCTGGTGAATTCCCTGATCGAGACCAACCTGGGGCTGCCCTATATCTATTTCATCCATCGTAGCATAACGCACCAGGCCGGCAAGCAGGTATAATTATTCCCATGAACCTAGACGACTTCAATTCCTTCAAAAAACTCGATCCCCAGAACATGCTGGGCGAAATTGACGATCTGCCCAGGCAGTTGCAATCCGCCTGGGAACTGGGCCAGCAGCAGCCTTTGCCGGATGGCAAGGGCTTCACCCGTGTCATCATCAGCGGCATGGGCGGTTCCGCCATCGGCGCGGACTTGCTGGCAGGCTATATCGCCCCGCTCTGCCAGCTGCCCGGTCATCGTCCACCGCGACTACGGCCTGCCTGCCTGGGCGCATGGCCCGCAGACACTGGTCATTGCCTCCTCCCACTCCGGCTATACCGAGGAGACCCTGGATGCTTTCGATGCGGCCGTCAAAGCCGGCTGCCGCATCCTGGCCGTCTGCACCGGCGGAGAGCTGGAACAGCGCGCCAGGGCCCACAATCTGCCGGTCTGGAAGTTCGCGCACGCCGGTCAGCCGCGTGCCGCAGTCGGCTTTTCGTTTGGGCTTTTGCTGGCGGCCTTTACCCGCCTGGGATTGGTCCCCGACCCGGAAAATGAACTGCTCGAAGCGCTGGCGGGCATGCGCTCCCAGCAGGAGACGATCCGTGCGGATGTACCGGTGGCGCAGAATCCGGCCAAGCGCATGGCCGGGCAGTTGGTCGGGCGCTGGGTCAATGTCTATGGCTCAGGCATGCTGGCCCCGGTGGCGCGCCGCTGGAAGGGCCAGATGAACGAGATCGCCAAGGCCGGCGCCGGGTTTGAAGCCCTGCCCGAAGCGGACCACAACGCCCTGGCCGGGCTGGTCAATCCCTCGCTCCTGATGCAAACGATGACCCTTTTCCTGCACGCCCCCTCCGACCATCCCCGCAACCACCTGCGCCTCGACCTGACCCGGCACGGTTTCATGGTCGAGGGGCTGAACACGGATGTCTACAATGCCAATGGGGAATCCCCGCTGGCGCACGTCTGGACCGCCCTGCACTTCGGCGATTACCTGGCTTACTACCTGGCCATGTCCTATGAAGTGGATCCAACCCCCGTGGAGGCCTTGCAAAACTTAAAAGCCGCCATGAAAGCGGCCAACTAGCTAGTGTCATTGCGAGCCGCCGTAATTTGGCGGCAAGCAATCTCCTCATAAGTTTGGCAATACACTCCGGCGGGATTGCACTCCGCCGGATTTTTCTTCCCCCGTTCTACCGGATCAACAAGAACAACCCCTCCTGCGATCGCCCCCAAAACCAACCCGGCCAGCCACATCCGACAGGTAGTGCACGCCCATTGCCACGCGTGCCAGGCTACCAGCGGCATCCAGACGCACAAGAGAACCGCCAGCCACCACCGGTCCCAGGCCGATCGCCAGCACTGCGATCAGCATTGCGCGCGCCGCATGCCCGGACGGGAAGGAATGCGGGTCGGTGCTGCGATAGATCGCGCCCCATTCGCCCTCCGGCCTGCGCCGGCGGATGCTGAATTTGATTGCCAGCACGATCACCGCCAGGGCGATGATGGACAGCAGCACCGTCAGCGCCCACGGACGCCAGAACGAATTGCCGCAGCCACCACAGCAGGGCCAGCCCGGCCCACCAGAACCAGCGAATCGCCCGAATGGGCCAGGACAGCCGCGCACGGTCCGTAATAGACCCGGACGCTCGGCCACCCGCATCTGTGCGGACAGGCGAGCGTCCAGTTCAAGCAGGCGCCTCCAGCTCACTTTTCAGCCGTCTTCTTCGGAGCGGTTTTTCTTCTTCGGGTGCAGCTGCGCCCTTGGCAGCCCGTTCGGCCTTCTTGACCTGTTTCTTCAGATCCTCGCGCATGATCTCAAGCTGGAACAGCTTGTCGACATCCATGCCGACCTCGGCGTACGGGCAGACGATGGCCTTGCCGGTAATGTTCAGCCGCTTCATGATGTTTGTCTCGGCCTTCTCGAGCGTCAATTGACCGGTCAGGAGCAGGAAAGCCGTATCGAAACCGACCAGCGCGGCCTGCTTGAGCGGGCTCTTGCGGGCATCCGTGATCTTATGCCAGATATCCGTTTCTTCAGTCAGCAGCAGGCTGAGCCGCCCCACGTTCATGTCTCCACCGCATACCTCCATGCCCTTGAGGTGCGTCCAGGTGCGTTTGCATCCCGGATAACGCTTTTCCATCACCTCCCGCTGGATGAGGTGGTAGTACACATCCAGGTCGGTCTGCATGTCGGTGTTTACCACCCAGTCCACCATTTCGCCGGTGATGCCCGGGATATCCGAGGAGACCATCAGCGCATGCTCGGCTTTCGGATTGACTTCCTTCACTTTCCTGGCGCCGGCCTGCAGGTTCTCCACCATCTTGCCCTGGTTGGAGACAAAGTACATTTTCTTCCTGCATTTCAGCCCGATCTTCTCGGTCAGGCCGACAATGATGACGTTATCAACGGTCTTGGCCTCGCTCAGGGCATCCAGCACCCACTGGATCATCGGCTTGCCGGCCACATCCAGGAGCGCCTTGGATTGCCCGAGCGTGGCGGGATAGAGCGGTTCTTCCGGGAGCGGGATTCCACCTGCAGTCACGATTGCATCCATATTATAACTCCTTGAAAATACAATAAGAACCTAGCTAATTCAATTCCTGCAGGGACGGTTCAAAGCCGAGTTTCTTCAGCATTTCCTCGTACTCGTCATGCGTCAGGGCGCGTTTCTTGCCAGAAAGGGCGATCAAGGCCGATTCCATCATATTGGTGCCGAACGAACGGCCATCCAGTACCGGCGTGGTCGTCACCAGGTATTTCACGCCGCACTTCTTGAAGAGCTCCACATCCTGGGGCGTGGTGGTGTTCGTCACCACCACTTTGCCGTGCATATCGTCCGGCATGTAGCGCTTGATGTAGTGACAGTCGCCCGCGACGACCGTGGCCCAACTGAACCACTTCGGGTACTTGGGCTTGCGTTCTTCCTGCTTCTCGCCGATCGGGTAGACCCATTCGAAAGGCAGGCGTCCGGCGATCGGCATGAGAATCGCAGCCAGGGTTTTAAGCTGCTTTTCGGTATGCAGGGGAATATTGATGCCCAGGGAAAACATCAAATCGCCGAAGGTGCATTCATAGCCGGCTTCGACAAACCCGTGCGTCAGGCCCCAGCGGTCCGCCCCGGTCATCACAAAGGCTTTCTTTCCGCCGTTCTTCTGGATGTAATCGCCCAGTTTGGCTTCCACAAAAGGCGCTGCTTTTCTTTCCAGGCTGTTCTTCAGGCCGGTACCATCCACCACGGGTGTCTCCTTGATGAAACGCACCATCTTCTCGCACGAATACAGCCGGTACCATTTGTCGTCCACCATCAGGCCCAGGTCCGCGCCGCCCACGCCGAAGGCATCCACCTTGCCGTCCAGTTCCTTGTACTTCAGCGCCGCGGCTTCCATGTCGCCGTCGGTGCCGATGCGTTCGATGCTGATCTCTTCACCCAGTAAATTAACCGTGACCGCCTTGTTGCGTTTGGACGAGCCGATGCTGATGCTGACTGCACGTTTCATAAGGAGTTCTCCTGACGGGATTTTCTGAAGGGTGAGTATACACCCAACCCCATGCTACTGCGTAGAGATGAAATCGAGGATTGCCTCTCAGCGCGACAACCATGTCATGAATTGAAACCCTCAACCCCGTATCTGGATCCGGACCTTGAGGCATAACCGCGCAAAGTCCTGGTATCCGTAATGCAGCAGCATATCGTTTTATCGAGACTGCATACTACAATTTTTATCTTTTTTGATTTTATGCTTTGATTTAGTTTTCATCCCTTTCATCCGTGGTTCGAACGGATTTCCGAACGCTCTTTCACTTGAGATATGGGGGAAATTCGAAAAAATAAACCTTCAATACAACTTTAGTGGCATGACAAGCCTCCTGGTTTACTGCTATCCTGTAAGCGAAACCAAACCAGTAAATAAGGAGATTGAAATGAATGCACAAACCCGTTCTTCCCTCGCAAAAGCCATCGCCATCTTTGCCGGCATGGCAATTGTCCTGGTAGTTTTGCTCCTGGCCGCGGATGTCGTTGCCGGTGCCCAGGCGAAACTCGTTTTGGTCAGCCTCGGAAGCTCCATCTTTGGCTCCGGCCTGACCTTCTTCCTGATCCGCGCCGTCCACCTGGATGACACCAAATAAAGGAGCTTCACCGTGTCTGCACCCGATTCAATTCAAACTGTTTCCTCGGTTCCGATAACGAATGAACAACACTCCCTCGGCAGGTCACTTCTCCTGCACATCCTGCCCGGAGTCTTCATCCTGGTGCTGTTCGTTGCCAGTGTCCCGCTTGTCGCCCGCGCTGGGTCTCCCGCCCTTGTTTGCCATGCTTACATTCGGAACGACGTTTGGCCTGGCTTTCCAGATCTGGCATTTATACACCGAAGGTAAAAAGCGCAATGGCCGGGCTTCGCTCGCAGGCATTGTGCTCTACCGCCAGCCCATGCCGCTCTGGCAGTATTTCGCCCTGGTGCCTCTTTTCGTTGTCCTCGGCTTCCTGATCGACGGGTTGACCGCACCGCTCAAATTGGCGCTGGTTAATTCCATGCCCTGGCTGCCGCAGTGGTTTGAAATGCGAGCTGTGAGCCTGCTGGCCGCCTATTCGCGGCCCGCGCTTGTCATCACCTTCGCCTGTTCCGCGCTGTTCAATGGGATCGCCGCGCCGATCGTTGAAGAGTTGTACTTCCGCGGCTATCTCATGCCGCGCCTCTCCCGCTTTGGACGCTGGACGCCTGTTCTTGAAACCGCCCTGTTCACAGTCTATCACTTCTGGCAGCCTTACTACTGGATCACCCAATTCCTCTTCATGCTGCCGGTTGTCTCTGCGGTTTACTGGAAGCGGAACGTCAGGCTCGGCATCCTCATCCACATGGCCCTGAACCTGCTGGGCGGGTTGCTCACGGCAGCCATGCTTCTTGGGAAAATGTAAGTTTGAGGAAGTTGCGCCATGCCTGCCTCTGCAGTGGAACCTGAACCTGGCAATTACGAAATCTGCATCCTGGAATCGATCAGCGATAGATGGCTGGAGTGGTTCGGTGAGTTCACCCTCACACACATCCCATCGGGCGAAACCCTGCTCACCGGCCCTATCGCTGATCAATCTGCCCTGCACGGCCTGCTAGCCAGGATTCGGGATCTGAATCTCACTCTCATCTCGGTCAATCGGATCGAGCGAAGTGAAACAAATAAGAAAGACGATGAAACATGAAGAACAAACCTCTTTTCGCTTATTTTGTCATCCTTTTCCTGTTGTGCGCCGGCTTTATCATCGCTGCAAGGATGCTGGGGCAGCCGGGCATGGTTCTCGCAAGTGGATACATGCTCACCCCTGCACTCGCCGCGCTCGTTACGCGCCTGTTTTTCTACAAGCCGCATTTCAAGGATGCCAATCTGCGCTTCGGCAAGTTCAGGGACTATATCAAATACTGGCTGTATTCCCTCGCCATCACCGCTTTGTCGTTTGGGATGTACACGCTGTTCGGTGCCATTCGCTGGGATCTCTCAGGCAAGGTTTTCCTGGATCTGATTGCCAGGCAATTCGCCGCAACAGGCCAGGATATGCTTGCTTCCCTGCCGCCCGGCTTCACACCCCAAATCATGTTGTGGCTGTTCTTCCTCGGAGGCCTGACGTTGTTCAACCTCATGCCTGGCATTGTGACAGGATTTGGGGAAGAGTTCGGCCATCGCGGTTTCATGTTCCCGCTGCTTTATCCAAACAAGCCCTGGCTCGGATTGTTGATTGGCGGCTTTCTTTGGTATTTATGGCACCAACCACTTTTGCTCATATTGCCCCCGGGAGCGCCCATTCCATTTTGGCAGACGGCAATAAATCATATCGGCGCGATCATCGGCTCGATCTGCACCCACACCTATTTCTGCTATATCTATGCCAAAAGCAGGAGCATTTTCGTCCCTTCCATTGCACACATTACCCTGAATAACGCTGCTCGCTCTCTGTCGTATTTTATCGTTCTACAAAATCAGTTCACTGGCAATCTCGCCCAGAATCTAACCATGCTCATCATTCTGGCTTTCCTGTACTACCGCAAGGAACTGAACATACTGGCCAAACCCTTTGCCCAGCCGATTTAGCCTTCGCCTTCACCCCAAAATCTCTTTTTTCCGCCGCCCTGCCCCGCTCTTTTTGCGGGGTGCGGCGGGAGCCAGGCCAGGCTTTCACAAATCTAGCGACTTTGTGAAAGCCCTCTCATCCCAGGCCAACTGCCTTGACAACCATTATCAAGGAGACTATATGTTGGGGTACTGACGATTTTGAGATGATGGAAAAATGTTGGATGAATTTCAACGTGTGGAAGATTGGGAGCTGATGAAATGGGACAAGCAGCAGTTGATGCCAACCTGGACCGGCTCGTTTCCGACTTGAGCCGCTTATGGCCGGACCAGCAGGATCAGGAGCGGATGGCAAAGACCATCCTGGCGTTAAGATACGCGCTATGACTTGAACAGGAAAATGGCAAGTGAGCCCGGAGTTCGCAGATATTCTCCGGCAAATGGCTGGAAGACTGGCAAATTCCTACCGGAAACTGCCGGATATTTCAAACAAAAAGATTTTGGATATTGCCTGCGGCTCGAACACGAGCAAATTGCCGGGCTCGCTTTATATCAACACACCTTTTGGTGAATTGTCTTTTGGACGCGCCAGTAAAAACTATACTGCTCTTTTCGAGCCCTGGTTCTGCCGCATCCTGTTTGAGCTGGGCGCGCAACCTGTCGGGCTGGATTTTGGAGATTTGGAGCACGAAGCCTTTACGCATTATCGAGTCGACCTTGGGAAAGCCGGTGCTCTCGATTTTTTGCCTGACCATTCGTTCGATGGTATCCAGGATAGCCGGTTGTTCGGTTCGCCGGAATTCACAGCCCAATTCCCGAACCCGGCCGATCGTCTGAAAGTGGCCCGGGAAATTGTTCGACAGGAACACAGGTTATTGAAACCAGGCGGGATCATGATCCACTCGGATGCGGCAGCCTTGTTGTGATAAGCCGACATCTGGAAGGTCAATGCTGCCTACAGGTGGGTCAGAGGTTCTTAAGTCCGTTGATGCCGATTAATTGGCTGGGGATAACCGCGCCCCCTGACGCCGGGGCAGGCGACGCACCTCCGAAAAAGCGGGACGGGCTGGCGTAAAGAAACCCTTTATAAACCTTCGCGTCCTTCCAGGCTTCTGCTGGTTTTTCCATTTGGACTTTATGAACGCCCTGATATGTGCGATAGGCATGCTTGGAGTCCTTGCATTACAGACGTGGCTGAAGGTTACTTTTTATTTCGTACTGTCAAACGTCACGTTGGCGGTCATATTCCAGCGCAGGGCCGGGTTGGGCTGGTTTAGTTTCAGCATCACTGCGTAAACGATATCGCCCTGGTAGCTCTGGCCGAATTTTTCGATCGTCTGCACCTGGGCCTTCATCTGCACGTCCGGCAGCGCATCCAGGGTAACTGTCGCCTCCATCCCCGGCTGGATCCTGACCACGTTCAACTCGGTCAGGTCGGTCGTCTTGACCAGCCAGCCGGAGGTGTCGGCCAGCTTGGCCATTTCCATCCCTGGCTGGACAAACATGCCAACTTTCAGGGTCAGCGAAGTGACCGTCCCGGCAAAGGGCGCCTTCAACTCCAGGTTGGCCAGGGCGGCTTTGGCGGCCTCAACTTGATCCTGCGATACCTGGACGGCCAGCCTGGCCCGTTGAAGTTGAACGATGGCAGCCCCCGAGGCATCCGCGGGAATGTTCCCACTATCCAATGCCGTCAGATAAATTTCGGCATTCTTCAGGGTGGTATTGGCCAGGTCCAGGCTTGCCTGGGCCTCGTTCTTGGTCCGTTGGGTGGGCTCCTGCGAATAAAGACTCCAATAATAATGGGCGGTGTCGTAAGCTTGCTTGGCGTTATAGAGCACCTGGTAGGCATTTGCTTCAGAGACATTATTTATATAATCCCCGACTTGCACTTTATCATAATCCTCCTGCGCCTTGTCCAGGATGTCCTTGGCGATCACATATTTGGCATAGTAATCCTGAATGAGCGCCGCATTCTTCCAATATTGCTGGTTGTTTACCACGGTTTGAGCGTTGGTTACATTTGTCTGTGCCGTGGTGACCGCCAGCTTGGCATTCGCGATCGCTTCAGGGGAGCTCAGTTGCTCCAGGGCCAGTTGGGCGGTCAGGGTCTCCAGTTCGGCTCCCGCCAGAGCGGCTTGCAGGGGTTGCGCGCCGTCAAGGCGGGCCAGCGCCTGCCCGGCCTGCACGGATTGGCCTTCGGTGACCAGCACTTCACTGACCGCCCCGGGTATGACGAAGGAAAGGGCAGTATCCTGCACAGGGATGACCTTGCCTGTGGCGGTGATCGCCTCGGAAGCATAGATCGACGCCTGGCTCGCTCCGGCAGTCGGCGTGGATTGCACCTTGCTGCCGCCCGGCGCTGCACAGCCAGCCAGCCAGGCGATGACTGCGAAACCGATAATAACAATGCTTGTTTTTTTCATGCTGAAACTCCTTTAATTGTTGGAGGGGAGAATTGAGCAGTGCGTGAAACGCATCCACCCTCACGCCCCATAAAAATCACTCGTAGGCCAGAACCTCATTAATGGTCAGCCTGGCTGCATTGCGGGCCGGTATGACACTGGCGATCACCGAAAGCAGGCTGACAACGCCCAGCCAGACCAGGATGCCAAGCGGCGTGAAGCTGATCGCCAGCGGCGAGCCCATCATGGCTTTTCCGATGATGTTGAGCAGCAGGCTGCTGATCGGGAACGACAGGCCGATCGCCAGCAGCCAGGTGATCAGGCCGATCACCAGCGCCTCGATGATGACCGACTGCATGATCACCCGGTCGACCGCCCCAATGGTGCGCATGACGCCGATCTCGCGCCTCCGCTCGAGCACATTGATGCTCATCGTGCCCGTCAGGCCGATACTGCCGACGGAGGCGGTCAGGATTGCCATGATCAGCAGGAAAACGATCAGGAGGTTGAGCGCCTGGCTCACTTTTGTTTGCATGAAGGAACCGGATTGGACGCTTTGCACCAGGTAATTATTTCTACGCAGGAAATCGTCGATCCGCCGGGTGAGCGCCTGCTGCGAGGCGGCATCGTGGAATTTGGATATGACACGGAAGGAGGTCGCCTGGCCGGGCGTATGGGTGATCCCCGAAATAAAATCAAAGGTCGCATACCCCAGGGGATCGCCGATACTTCTCACGAAGCGGAATATCCCCACCACCTGCCATTTTTCCTCGTGGCGGCCCGGGATCTTGATGGTTAACTTGTCGCCGGGTTTCAAGGACGGATAGAATTGAAGGATGGCATCCGAGATCACGATGGCATTCGTCTCGCCGGGGTTCAACCAGCGCCCGGCCACAAAATTGGGGTCCAGCAGCCGGGTGTCCTGGGGCGGGGCCGCAATGTTGAGCTTGGTGACCAGTTTTCCGTTCGCGTCCCGGATCTCAGCCGCCGCGCCGCTCCAGCCTTCGACGCCCGTCACGCCGGGTATCTCCAGCAGGGTTTGCTCGATCCTGGTCACCCGGTAAGGCTGGCGGAAGTCCACGGTCACATCCCCCAGGAAATGCTGCATCAACTGGTTCATCATGTTATGCATGGAATCGCGTGCATTGAAGACGGCGATAAAAACCGCCCCGGCCACGGTCAGGGTAAAGAGGGTCAAAAGCAGGCGGCCACGCTTGCGGAAGGTGTTGCGGAAGGACAGCAGCATCGGGCGCGAGATCCAGGTGAACCAATTCGGGTTGAGCCGGATGCGCTTCTTTTTGGAGGCCTGGCTGCGCGGGCGGGAGTTGCTGATGGCGCGCTGGACGTTGATCTTCGCGCCGCTGTTGACAGGGAAGAAACCGGCCCCCAATGGGATCAGCAAAGCCATCAGCACCTGGGTCACGACGGCCATCGGAATGATCCTGAAACCCTGCAGCTCGGCCCCCATCTTATTGGCGACGAAACTGGACAGCGAATAGCCTGCCAGTGCGCCAAGCGGCACCGACAGCAGCAGGGCCACCAGCCCGTAGGCGATGATCAGCGTCAGGTACATCCCCAGGATCTGGAAACTGCGCGCCCCGACCAGCTTCATGATCCCGATTTGGCGCAATTGCTGGGCCAGCAGGCCATTCAGCGTATTGATGATGAGTGAACTGCTCAGGATCGTGATCAAGCCGCCCAGTGCGCCCAGGATGCCGATGATCGCCAGGATCGTGCTTATCATGGGATGCTCGGTCGAGAAGTTCTTTCACGCGTGCTGTAGACCGTGCGCTGGCTGCGCTTGATCTGGTCCTTGAGGGTGGCAGACACGCTGGCGATCAACCTGGCGTCGCTCCCGCCGCCCTTTACCGTCACGTAAAGTTCGTTAAAATTGCTGTCCACTCCCATCCGGCCGAGCGTTTTGAGGCTGACAAAGGCATTGATGGTCGAGCCTGAGTCGATCTTGGAAGTGGTCTGGTCGGTCACCAGCCCGACCACCTTCAGGCGATGGATGGAACCGTCCGGGATCTCGATCTCGATGCTGTCGCCGGTCTGGAACCCGGTCGAGGACATTAAATTCTGGCTGAGAATTACCTCGTCCTCGCCGGGGTACTGGGTGCCGGCGATTGGAATCAGGCGGTTGATCCTGCCGGTAAAATTGGTCAGCCCGACCAGGGTCAGGTTCTGCCAGTTTTCCGTCCCGCGCCGCGCCCGGGTATCGACCAGGCGGCGGCCCTCGGCTTCATTCACGCCCGGCACGCTCAGGATGGTTTGAACGAGATCCTTGCTGAACGGGTCGGTCAGAATGACGATATTGGGCGGATCGACGGCGGCATAACTGCGGTTGATATCCTGCCCGAGGATGACATACGCGCTGATGATCACGCCAATGGCAAAGACGCCCACCGCGATGGAAGCGACCACCAGGCTGGTGCGGGTCTTGTCATTCCACAGGTCGGTGAAGACCTTTCTCCAGCGCGGTTTCAGCAGGTTGGGCTTGAGTTCGCCGTTCATCGGTCGGACTTCCTTCTTTTGTTTTCCGCCAGGCGGGATTCGGCGACTTCGTGGAGGGCATGCCGGGTAAGCGGAGAACCATCGATCAATTCGTAGAATACATGCTTGGGCAGGCGAGCCAGTTCTGCGCCGCTGCCGGCGGCACGTACGCGCGCGATCGAATGACCACCCTTGGTCAACTCCACCTCGCCGAAAAATTGCCCGGGGCCCAGGCGGGCCAGGCGCGTTTCCCTGGAATGCTCCTTCTCAACGAAGATCTCCACTTCGCCCGTCATGATCATGCAAAAATGGTCGACCGGCTGGCCCTGCTGGAGGATGATCTCACCCGGCGCCACTTTCTGTTTCTCCGCCCGGCGGGAAGCGTCCAGCATCTGCGGGTGGCTCAGGAAGGGCAGCGCCCGTGCCACCGTCTGGTCGATGATCTCGCCGTCCGAGAGGATGATCGTTTGATCGGTCCTTTGCGTAATGGAGGCATCGTGCGTCACGATCAGGACCGTCTTGCCGCGCTCCGCCAGGCTTTCGAACAGGTTGAGCACATTATCCGCCGAGCGTGAATCCAGGTTGCCGGTGGGTTCATCCGCCAGAATGATGGATGGGTCGGTTGCCAGCGCGCGTGCGATCGCGCCGCTCTGCTGCTGTCCGCTCGAGACCGCCGTGGGCAATTTATGCGCCTGGTCTTGCAACCCGACCATCTTGAGCAATTCCATGGCCCGTTCGGGGCGCTCAGTAAAGGGATAAAGGTTACAGTAATCCATCGGGAGCATGGTGTTTTCCAGCAGCGACAGGGTCGGCAGGAGTTGAAAGAATTGGAACACCACCCCCAGGTTCCGTCCCCGCCACAGGGCGCGTTGGCTTTCACTCATCTTATAGATATGTTCGTCGCCAATGATTACGTCCCCGCTGGTGGGATGGTCGATCCCTGTGATCATATTCAGGAGGGTCGATTTACCGCAGCCCGATTTCCCAACGATTGAGATGAATTGCCCGTAATTCAATTGAAGGTTTATATTTTTCAGCGCAACAAATTTTCCCGCTGCATTTTCATAGATCTTCTGCACATTCCGTAAGACGATCGCGGGGGTTGCGTACTGGGACGCCGCCCGCCCTGAAACGCTGTCAACGATCTCGATCCGGGAACTGGCAGCCGCCAGGTTGGCCTGCTTTTGTGAATGGCTCAAAACCGAGGGCCTTTCCGCCCGGCCCGCCTGGACTGATCCGTTTTCCGCCGGGCTGCTGACAACGCCATCCGCGATAACCAATCGGCGTGAAAAACGCGGCGCGAAACTTTCATCATGCGTGACCAGGACGATCGTTTTTCCCTGGTTGACCAGTTTCTCGAAGATCTCGAAGATCGTTTCAGCGGTGACGCTGTCCAGGTTGCCGGTCGGTTCATCCGCGATGATCAAGTGCGGGTCGTTCACCAGGGCCCGCGCGATCGCCACGCGCTGTTTTTGTCCGCCGGAGATATGCGCGGGGATTTTGTAGGCGTGATCGGCGATCTCCACCAGGTCCAGCAGTTCGAGCGCCCTTTGTTTGCTGACCAGCGGCTGGTATCCGCCCGAAAAGTCCGGCGGCAGCATGACATTCTCCACCAGGTTGAGGGTCGGCATCAGCTCAAAGGATTGATAAATGATCCCGAGGTTCTCCCCACGCCATAGGGCCAGTTTATCTTCACTCAATTCATGGATGGGAACGCACGGGTTGTCCCTTACTCCCCGCCCTGCCCCTGGCGCGGAATCGGCTGTACCCCTCTCCGTTTGGGAGAGGGGCTGGGGTGAGAGCTTCCCCACCCAATGAAACAGGATCTTGCCGGAGGTTGCATCGCTGATCCCGGAGATCATATTAAGCAGCGTGGTTTTCCCGGCCCCCGATTTTCCTGTAATTCCCAGGAATTCGCCCTGCTGGATATCGATGCTGACATGATCGAGCGCTACAAAAGGAGCCTCCCCCGTATCGTATGTTTTAACCACATCCTGCATCTGGATGATGGTGTTTTGATCTTTACCACTCATGTGCTGCGTGCTTTCTTCCTATAACTGGATTCTATTAACCTGACAAATGGCCAGGCTCTTAATTTGCAAATTGAGAGTCGAAAAACTCGATCACCCTGGACATCAATTGAACCAGCGTTTTGCTATCCTCTTCCCCCAGGTGGTTTACCAGGCCGATCAACTGTTCCTGCACCTCGGCGATCAGCGTCTCGCCGACTTCGCTTCCCTTTTCGGTGAGTCCGATCAGGACGATGCGCCGGTCGTTCCGGTCCTGCAGGCGTTTGATATAGCCCCTGTCTTCCAGGGGATTGATCAGATGGGTGACACCCGCCGGGGTGATAATGAGCAGTTCGCTTAATTCTGAAACAGATAGGGCCGTTTTATGCTCATCCAGGTTCATCACCAGCATCACCAATAATTCGTATTCACTGCGCGTCAAGCCATCGATGGAGCTTTGTTTTAATTTCGGCCGCGGGAATCGTTTCATGATCTGGAATAATTCCTGGGTCAGATCCATGGATATTTTCTGGTTCATGCTGCGTTCTCCTCGCTTCTTCGGGCGAATATTTTACAGGGTCAATATTTTACTTGCTAAATATTTTACAAAAGCTTACAATTTCATGAGAAAACCCAACGCCATTGACCGGCCTCCGGCTCACCCCCAAGCAAAGGAAAATGTAGTAACGAATTTATTCGTTCCACGCTTCGGCTGGTCACCCTCACGCATGGAAAAATGTAGTAACGAATTTATTCGTTTCACGCTTCGGCCTGTCACCCTCACGTATTGGAAAATGTAGTCACGAATTTATTCGTTCCACGCTTCGGCCTGTCACCCTCACGCATGGGAAAATGTAGTGACGAATTTATTCGTTACTCGCCTCGGCGGTTCGCCCTCACGTATAGGAAAATGTAGTAACGAATTTATTCGTTACATGCCTTGGCCGCTTACCCCCACGTATGCGAGTCAGATCGTGACCGTGGTCTGCAAATTTCAATCTACGCCTTCAGGGCAGGCAACAATTCCCCGTTTTCGATTTCTCCCTTACCAAAGAAGAACATTTGTGCTAATATTCATTATCGCTGTTTTTTCTGCTTCAATTTTCTGCCGGAAAAGAACCTGACATGCTAAATCCGCCGCCCTCTTCCACTCCGCCCTTTCTCAACGGACTGCGCTTTGATCTCACCTGTTCCTGTAATTTTGGAAATTCCCTACCCATCTTTTCTTGTTTTGGTTTTTTATTTCTTGTTCTTACGTTTTGCACTCCACGTTTTATCTTCCTCATCCCTTATTACCTTATTACCTGTTACTATTTGTTCTTCTATTTGTTTTCAAAAAAACAAATCCCGATCACCAATCCATTGGTCTCTGCACAAAATGATTATAATGGTCATGAAAAAACCTCATTTCAAGCTTGAAAATCGCCACCGGGAGGAAGCATGACTTCAACGCCGTGTCACCATCGCCCTGCTGGTCCTTTACACCCTCATCACCGCCTATTCCATCTTTGGCCGCCCGCTCGGGATCGCGCCAGACAATATCGTCACCCCGCTGGTCACGCTGGCTGGATTCGCCTTTGCCCTCCTGCACGCCGGGCAGCGCGAGGGCTGGTGGGGCGCCCTGCGCCTGTTGGCGTTGGTCTTCGGGGTCAGCCTGTTGTTCGAGAGTGTCGGTGTCGCCACCGGCTGGGTCTACGGCCCATACCACTATACGGACCAGCTTGGGCCAAAGTTTTTGGGCCTGGTACCCTTCCTGATCCCGGTCGCCTGGTTCATGATGAGTTATCCCTCCTTCGTCATCGCCAGCTGGCTCGTGCCCTCCGGCTGGAAGCGCTGGCAGCGGGTGCTGTGTGTGGCTGCTCTGGGTGGGCTGGTCATGACTGCCTGGGACGTGATCATGGACCCGATCATGGTGGCGGGTGGGAACTGGGTCTGGGATGTAAAAGGCGCCTACTTCGGCATTCCACTTCAGAATTACTGGGGCTGGTGGCTGACGATCTTCACCACCTTTGCCCTGTACCTGTGGCTTTTCAACAAGCAGGCGAAACCGCCCGAGCCCGGCTTCGACCGGCTGGCGCTGGCGAGTTACCTGGTGACCGCCCTGGGGATTGTCCTTGCAGCTCTGCTCAGCCGCTCCGGCGACCTGGCGCTGATCGGCTTCTTCGCCATGCTGCCCTGGCCCGTGGTTACAGCGCTGCGGCTGATCGGGAAATGATGCGCCTGGTCTCTTCAATTCTTATTTGATCCCTGAGTAATCATATTTACCCCCACAGGAAAAAACCGGCCCGATCAGTATTGAATCTCTCCCAACGGAGTTTAATCCGATCCAGAAAGGGTCGGACAAGCTCATATTCTCCCCGCAGGATCACCTCGCCGGTGGGCGTCTGAATTTCAAGGCCATACACACCTGCAAGGAAGACCCCCATCACGGGTAGCAGTTTTCGCAAATCCGCCAACTTCCTTCCACGAATAATAACTAACTCGAAAGCGAGGCTGAAAGGAAAGTTGGCGGATCAGATTGACAATTTCCGGCTTCACTTCGACCAGGGTCGGAGCGTCAGGAAACTCTACCAGCGTGCCGTCGTAATCGAGGAAGAGCCGCAATTTGGAACTCGCGACCGCCCAGCGTTCCATCCGATATCATAAGGCTCAGCTACGGTTAATTTGATAGCTACACGCTACCAGGCTCTTCTGCGAATAAACAGGGAGATGACAACCAGCAGCAGCGCCGCGCCAATGACCGACCACACAACCGGAAAGGATTCTCCACCAACCCGGACCATCAACAGCTCGGGCAGGCCGAGTGAACGAGCAAGCCACATTCCAACCAGGGCGCCTACAAAACCCACCCCGGCTGAAACCAAACAACCGCCCAACGAAATGCCGACGATCGCTTGGGCGATCGCTCCGCAAATGGCAGCAACCAGCAGCAACAAAAGAAAATCGATGATCGTCATTTTTACCTCTCTCTCTAAATATTACAGGCGGGAATTCAATTTACAATCCCTTTTTTCCAGGTATATTTTTTCAACCAGTCAGTTGGCCCGCCGGTGGATGCCTGGAATCCGCCAGCTTTCAAAGGAAAGAAAGATTCTATAAACCTGGTTGACCGATACCCTAACATTCTACGTTGCCACCTGCTCCTATTCAAGACAGGAAGTCCCTACAATGCAGGTAGGGAATTTCCTACTAAAATGGTATGCTAATTCCTACCATTCGGCGATTTCACGAAGTCGGGGTGTTAGGTATTTTCATAGCTTGTGGAAAGTCTGCCAGTTTTTTGATTCCCTATACTCTATTACATTCTGAAGAACAAACCATGGGGGTACCTTAATCAAATAATCCGGCGATCCTCATTTATCGTGCAAGATTCAGGGCCGGTCTGTCAATTCAGGCAATAATGAGATGACTTTTTAGTTATAATGTTTTGGAAGTTTTTCTAAATCTTTTTTTTATTTACGTTTTTCCTTCCAGTGCTGTTCCTGTCTTCCTGTGTGTCTTCGTATCTTTCGAAATTAGATCTCTTTATTGGATCCTTGCATGAGTCAAAAACCTTCCATCCTCCTGGTTGACGATGAAACCGCCATTACCGACAACCTGGCGCCCTTCCTGAGCCGGTCAGGCTTTGCAGTCAGCGTGGCCGCCAACGGGGAAGCCGCTCTGGAACAGGTCGCCGCGCTGAAGCCGGACCTGCTTGTAATGGATGTGCTGATGCCGCGCCTGGACGGCCGCGCAGTCCTGCGCCAGCTCCGCCAGGCCGGCAATTGGATTCCCATCATCCTGCTTACCCAGGTCGGGGAGGCCTCCGAGCGCGCCATGGCGCTCGAGGAAGGCGCGGATGATTATCTTAACAAGCCCTTCGACCCGCACGAACTGGTCGCCCGCATCCGGGCCGTACTGCGGCGCGCCCAGCCCGGCCGGCCGCCGCTCTCGGCGGCCAATCGCCTGGCCTGCGGAAAATTGATCCTGGACCGGCTTTCCCGGCGCGTCTGGCTGGAGAAACTCGAATTGACGCTGACTCCCAAATCCGTGCTGCTGCTGGAATACCTGCTGACCCATCCCGACGAGCTGGTCTCCCGCGAACGCCTCCTGGACGTAGTCTGGGGCTGGGACTATCCGGTCGGCACGCGCGCCGTTGACACGCGCGTAGCCGAGCTGCGCAAGGCGCTCGACGATGATCCGGCCCACCCTTGCTTCATCGAGACCATCCCCGGCCAGGGCTATCGCTTCGTCGGTAAAGTGGAAGGCCTGTCATGAGGCGCTGGCCTGGGGACTGCTTGCGCTGATCCCGGCCGGACTGGGCGGTTTGCTCGCCATTTATTTTTCGTTCATATCTTCCGCCAACCCCATCGCCTACCTGCGCATCGACCTGGGCAGCCTGGTCTTGATCCTTGGCCTGGCAGCTTCCGCCCTCGCCGGAGCCGCATTCGCCCTTTGGAGGGCCTGGGAGCAGCGCCGCCAGAAGCTGGTCGCCGCTGCAGCCGATGAGCGCCGCCGTTTCCTGCGCCGCCTGGATCACGAGCTGAAGAATCCGCTCACTGCCATCCGGGCCGGGCTGGCCAACCTGGCCGAGTCGCCTTCGGAACCGGCCCGCCGGGAAGCCCTGGTCAGCGTCGAAGCCCAGGCCCTGCGGCTGAGCCGCCTGGCGGCCGACCTGCGCAAGCTGGCCGAACTGGAGATCCGCCTGGTCGAACACTCCCCGGTGGATATCCCGGCCTTGTTGCAGGAGGTCTATCGCCCTGGCCCAGGATCAACCCGAAGCTGCCGGACGGCACCTGGCTCTGAGCATTCCCCAGGCTCCCTGGCCCCTGCCGAAAGTCGCCGGCGACCCGGATCTGCTCTTCCTGGCGGTCCACAATCTGCTTGAAAATGCCCTCAAGTTCACCCGCCCGGGCGATACCATCGAGCTGCACGCCTTTGAGGATGGCACCAGCCTGCTCATCGAAGTTGCCGACACTGGGCCGGGCATCCCGGCCGGAGAACAGCCCCACGTCTGGGAGGAACTCTACCGCGGCGAGGCCGGGCGCGGCATCCCCGGCAGCGGATTGGGGCTGGCGCTCGTGCGCGCCATCGCCGAACGCCACAACGGCCAGGTCAGCCTGCGCAGCCGCCCGGGTCAGGGCACCGTCTTCACCCTGCGCCTGCCGGTTGAATAAGTTCCATGTCATTGCGAGGAAGGTCGAGTAGGTGCTGCACTTCCGCCGTATCGCCTGTTCTGGCCGGATAGGCCAGGGAGACCTGACGAAGCAATCTGCTCGCCTCAGAAAAAAATTGTTACCATCCTGTAACAGCCCATTTCGAAATGGTGACCTCCTTATCACGCCCTCGTAACACGCCAGGCCTAAAATGGAAGCATATTCATTTCACTCTGGAGGCCCTATGAATTCAAAGCTGTCTGCATTACTCTCATTTTTGGTTGCCGCTGCCCTGGCCGCCTGTGGGACGTTTCAGGTTGGGATCGAGTACACCCCCGCCGGCACGGCCACGGACGCACCGCCCGCGACGTCCGCACCCGGGCAGACTTCACCAACCTTGCCGGTTCTTCCCCCTACCGCGACGCCTCTACCGCCAACAGTGGCTCCCCCCCCACCCACCGAGACACCCATTCAGACCGATATCACACCCGGGCCGCAAATGGTGCAGATGTTCCTGGTCGCCGTGGGTGATAATGGCCAATCCGGCGAAATGATCGGCTGCGGCGACAGCCTGGTCCCGGTCCAGATTGAGATCGCCCCCTCGCAAGGCGTGCTCCGGGCAAGTTTGGAAAGACTGCTTGCCCTTAAGGACCAGTACTACGGACAATCCGGGCTGTATAACGCCTTATACCAATCGGACCTGCAGCTGCAGGGCGTCACGCTGGAGGCCGGCAAGGCTGTCATCGATCTGACCGGGACTTTGACGCTGGCCGGAGAATGTGACAACCCGCGCGTCGCCGCCCAGCTCGAAGCAACCGCCCGGCAATTCCCGACGGTAACCGCTGTGTCCATTTATCTCAATGGCAGGACTCTGGCGGAGGCTCTCTCCCTAAAGTGAATCCATTGACAACCGGCCTGGATTCCCTATAATGGCATGACATCCTACCTTCTCGATCTTTGGGGCAAGCAGGGGCTGCCTGCATCCCCGGCCCCTGGATTATTGAGAGGCTGGACGACAAATTTGCTTGACGAGGAGCAAAACGTGGACCTGGAACTCAAGGGAAAAGTGGCCGTCATCACCGGCGGAAGTATCGGGATCGGCCTGGCTGTGGCCCGTGGACTGGCCAGGGAAGGGGTGGATGTATTTTTATGCGCCCGTGAAGAAGCCCGCGTGGTCGAAGCTGCCCGTGAAATTGCGGCCGGTTTCGGCGTCAAGGCGGTCGGCGTCCAGGCGGATGTTTCGAAGGCCGCTGATATTGACCGGGTAGTGAAAACCATAGAAGAGGAATTCGGCGGGGCCGATATCCTGATCAACAATGCCGGCACCGGCAGCAACGAGAAGATCATGGACGCTCCGGATGATAAATGGCAGTATTACTGGGATCTGCATCTGATGGCGGCGGTGCGGCTGTCGCGCGGCCTGGTTCCGTCCATGCTCAAACGCGGCGGCGGGGTCATCCTGCAGAATGCTTCGATTTGCGCCAAACAGCCGCTGGGTTACGAGCCCATCTATAATGTCACCAAGGCAGCCCTGATGATGTTCTCCAAATGCCTCTCGAACGAGCTGATCGGGCAAAACATCCGCGTAAACTGTATTAACCCGGGCCTGATCCTGACGCCCGACTGGAAAAAGACCGCCAAACAGATCACTGCCGGTACCGATCTGACCTGGGAGCAGTACCTCGATAAGATTGCCAAAGACAAGCGCTCCGATCGGCCGTTTTGCCACACCCGAGGAACTGGCCGACTTTTTTGTATTCATGTGCTCGCCGCGCGCCAGCTATTGTGTCGGCTCCACCTACTATGTCGACGGCGGCTGGTTGAACAGCGTAGCCTGACAGACGAAAATTTCGAGGAAATTTCAATGAAACAAGCCACCATGATCGCTCCAGGTCAAATCGATATCCATGCTGCGCCGGTGCCAGCACCCGGACCAGGCGAAGTGTTGCTGCGCATTCAGCGGATCGGTGTGTGCGGCTCCGATATCCATGTCTACCATGGCAAGCACACCCTGACGAGTTATCCGGTCGTTCAGGGACATGAATTTTCGGCCGTGCTCGCAGCTTTGGGAGCGGGTGTGACCGGTCTGACGCCCGGGATGAAGGTGACTGCCATGCCGCAGATCGTTTGTGGCAAATGCGCTCCCTGCCTGCGCGGCGACTGGCACATTTGCGACAACCTCAAAGTCCGGGGTTTTCAAGCTCCGGGCTGCGCGCAGGAACTGTGGGTCACCTCGGCCGAAAGTATCGTCGCCCTGCCCGGATCGTTTACATTCGAGCAGGGGGCTTTGGTGGAGCCGCTCTCGGTCGCCGTCCACGCGGTTGAGCGGAGCGGTCCGCTGGCAGGACGGAACGTGGCGGTGCTGGGGGCCGGACCGATCGGCAACCTGGTGGCGCAGACCGCCCGCTCGGCCGGGGCGCATGTGCTGATCACAGACTTGAGCGACTACCGCCTTGAGGTTGCGCGCCAATGCGGGCTCGCGGCCTGCTCGAACGCCAGAATGGAGACACTCGCCCAGGCCTCGGAGCGTGTATTTGGAAAGGCCGGTTTTGAGGTGGCCTTCGAATGTGTGGGGGTCGAGGCAACCGTCACGGCGGCGATCGACTCGATCCAAAAAGGCGGAACCATTCTCATCGTGGGCGTGTTCGGCGAAAAACCGCACGTGAACCTGGCGCTGGTGCAGGACCGTGAGTTGAGCCTGCGCGGCACGCTGATGTACCGGCGCCCGGACTACGAGCGCGCCGTGGCTTTGATCGCCTCGGGCAGCGTGATCACCGAGCCGCTGGTGTCAAAGCATTTTTCACTGGATAACTACCTGGATGCTTATCACTTTATCGAACAATTCGGCGACAAGAGCATGAAGGTTGTTATCGACGTGGCGTGATGCCAGAGTCAGCCCGCTGAATTTCCTTTCCAAAAGGGATCAGGGGATTCTAACTTGAAGATTGATTGTCAAGGGACTGAAGGTAAACTGGTCTCCTGACCAGGGGGAAACTGCCCGGTGGATGGGTGGAGTGGAAATCATTCCGCCCTATAATCAAATTGGAGAAAGCCATCATTGCTTTCCATTTCACCAATTGATTGCCCACCCTTGCCTTTCAGGGTTCTCCTGATAAGTCCAAATTTGTGTTAGGGATCACTCATGAAACTGACTTTGCGGCTGTTGATCTTCACCATCCTGCTGGCGGCTTGTGCCGCCAGGATCCCTGCAGCCTCCACTGAGCCGCCCGCCATCCCGCCGGCTTCCGCACCCCCGCTGAACCTGCTCTATAAGGATCCCAACCAGCCGGTGGAGCTGCGTGTCGATGACCTGCTGGCGCGCATGACCATGGATGAGAAGATCGCCCAAATGGTCCAGCCGGACGTCAACAATGCCCTGCCGGTATCCGATGCAAGCGCATTATCCCTGGGCGCAGTCTTGAGTACCGCCGGTAGTATTTCCGAGACCAACTCCCTGGCAGACTGGACGAATATTCCCAATACCTACCTGCAGGAAGCCATAAAATCGCGCCTGGGCATTCCCCTGCTCTATGGGGTCGATTCAATGCACGGGTTTGGGCACGTCAACGGCGCCACCATCTTCCCGCACAACATCGGGTTGGGGGCCACGCATGATCCCGCCCTGGTCGAAAAGATCGGGCAGGCGGTTGCCGAAGAGATGCGCGCCGCCGGCATTCCATGGAGCTTTGGACCGGTGGTGGCCGTTCCGCAGGACATCCGTTGGGGCCGCACCTATGAGGGCTTCAGTGAAGACACCGCCCTGGTGACCCAACTCTCCGGGGCTTACATCCAGGGTTTCCAGACTCTTCCAGATGGCTACGCCGCAACTCCCGGCCAGGTCTGGTTCGGCGGCGCGACCGCCAAACATTTCATCGGTGACGGTGGAACCATCTGGGGATCCTCCAATCAAGTCATCTTTGACATACAATTCATGCTCGATCAGGGCAATGTTCAACTCCCTGAAGAAGCTTTGCGCAAGCTGTTCCTGCCGCCTTACCAGGCTGCGGTGAAAGCCGATGTTATGAGCATAATGGCCTCTTACAGCAGTTGGCGCGGCACCAAGATGCACGCCCAAAAAGGCTTGCTGACGAACCTGCTAAAAGGCGAATTGGGTTTTCAGGGCTTTATTGTCTCCGACTGCGCCGGCATCGAGCAGGTCGACCCGGACTACTACACTGCACTGGTGACTTCCATCAATGCGGGCGTGGATATGGATATGTGCCCGAATAACTATTTCAACTTTATGTCTACCATTAAACCAGCGCGTGGAGAAGGGCGATATTACAGAGGCGCGCATCGATGATGCCGTTCGCCGCATCCTGCGGGCCAAATTCAAGCTCGGTCTGTTCGAAAAGCCGTTTGCCGATCCAGCCCTGGCTGCGACCGTTGGCTCGCCGGAACACCGCCTCCTGGCCCGGCAGGCGGTGCGTGAGTCGCTGGTGCTGTTGAAAAATGATCGGAATGCCCTCCCGATCGACAAGCATGTCCCTACGCTCCTGCTTGCCGGCCTCGACAATACCGGCGTTCAATCGGGCGGCTGGACCCTGGAATGGCAGGGCGTGACCGAGAATCTCCTGGGGGCTACGTCCATCTTCAAGGGCCTCCGGGCAGCCCTAAGTCCGGATACCCAGGTTTATTATGATAGCGCCGGCAATTTTCCCGATTTCAGTGGAACCGCCCCGGTCGGCGTTGTGATCGTAGGCGAACTGCCCTATGCCGAAGGGGTGGCGGATGCGGCCGATCTGCGGCTTTCGCCAGGGGATATCGAGATCATGGAGAAGGTCCGCAGGAAGGTGGATAAACTGGTCGTGATCCTGCTCTCCGGCCGTCCGCTGGTCATTACCGACCAATACCAGAATGCGGATGCCTGGGTGGCTGCCTGGCTGCCCGGGTCGGAGGGAGAAGGTGTAGCCGACGTATTATTGGGCGATTATCCCTTCACTGGCAAACTCCCCTACACCTGGCCGCGCTCGAACGGGCAGCTGCCGATCAATATGAATAATGTTATTGGTAAAACCGGCTGTGCTGCGCCGCTCTTCCCCATCGGTTACGGTCTTGGACAGGCCGGCAGTCCGCCAATTGAATGGATCGATTGTCCATAAGAAAAGGTTGCGTCCACTCGCCTGGGTCTTGGAAACCAGGTTCTGGATAGCAGTTTTGAAATGCTGGATCAGCAGCCTTTCGCTCATCCTGATTTGCGCCATAGGAGCATAAGATGAATAGAACAAGGGTCTTCCTGATATGCTTTTTTCTACCATTACTCTTCCAATCGGCAGGCTGTGCGGCGGTTCAACCAGCCCCGACCCCTACGCAAACCCTTACGCCCACCCCCACCTTTCCCCTTCCGGAGGGAGCCATCATCTTCGAGATAGAGCCCACCCGGAAATTCGCCGGTACCATCACCGGACAGGGCGGGACGGCCATTATCATGGCAAATATGTCCACCGGTGGTGAGGCGCAATGGGCGCCTTTCGTCCAGGCAGCCGATAAACAGAAATTCACCCTGATCACTTTCAATTACCTTCAGCCCGATTATTCTGGTGCTCCTCAGGCCGTGCTCACTATCCTGGCGAGGCTGAGAGAAGTCGGTTATAAACGCGTAATATGCATGGGCTCCAGCCTGGGGGTCTCGGCTTGCGGGGCCATCTCACGCGAGCCCGAGATGGTCGGCCTGGTGAGTATTGCCGGACCAAATCTCACCGGGGTAAACAGCAGCACATATCCCAAACTCTATATCGCCGCGGAAGGCGACCGCATTTCCGAGGATACTGCCACCGACTACAGGTCAGCGGCTGAACCCAAGCAACTGGTGCTCTACAAGGACACCAGTATGCATGGAACCACCTTGTTCTACTCGCAGTATCGGGACCAGATCATTAAAGCATTGGTGGATTTTGTGAACGGCCTGCCTTGAACGGGCGAATGACCTGGCCCTGCCTTTGAAATCAGGCCCGTTTGAAAAGAAGTTTAATCGCGACCCTCAAATAAAACGGGGTCGCGATTTTTGATGTGAAAATTAATCAAGATGGGAAGGCGGTCCGAATATCTGAAAGTTGTTTCGAGCTGATATTGCCCTTGACAAATAGACGATTATCTATATAATAGGTCAAATAGAAGGTAATCTATATGATAGAATTTGACCCGGTTATTTTTGCAAAAGCGATCGCCGATGAGACCCGCCAGAAGATCATGAAGATCTGCTGCTGCGAGTGGCTTTCGGTGAATGAAATTGTCGAGCATCTCAATGTCACCCAGCCGACGGTCTCCCACCACCTGGCCATCCTGCGTGAGGCCGGGCTGGTCAACATCCGTGAAGAAGGCAAACAGACTTTTTACCAGCTCAACCAGAACCGCATGACCACCTGCTGCGGCCAGTTACGCACCACGTTCTCGCCGGAAGTGATCGCTCCTGAGAAGGTTGCTTAGTTTTTTTATCCCGATAGATAGAGGTTTATCTATTTGATCGACCTATTTTCCAGCCCGGAGGTAAAATGACCCAAAACCCCACCCCCATCCATGAAAGCGTACGCGAATATTATGCTGCCCAGGCCCGTTCATCGGGTTCCTGCTGTGGTTCGGATGCCAGCTCGTGTTGCAATTCTTCACAGAATAATGCGCCTTATCCCGTAGAACTCATCACCACTTTACCCGAGGATGTGGCGAACTTCAGCCTGGGTTGCGGAGACCCGATCAGCCTGGCCGGATTGAAACCCGCCGAAACCGTCCTGGATCTCGGGTCGGGAGGCGGGCTGGATTGTTTTCTGGCAGCCCGCCAGGTTGGTAACGCCGGTTCCGTGATCGGTGTGGATATGACCCCCGAGATGCTTGTTCGCGCCCGCGCCAGCGCCGCCCGGATGGGTGTCAGGAATGTCGAATTCCGTGAAGGTTACCTGGAAAGCCTGCCGGTGGAAGACGCCTGCGTGGATGTGGTCATCTCTAATTGTGTCATCAACCTCTCGCCGGACAAACCCGCTGTGTTTCGCGAGGTTTTTCGGGTTCTAAAACCGGGCGGCCGGGTGGCCGTTTCGGATATTGTCACGAACGGTGCTTTGCCCGAAGAAGTCCAAAAGGATATGCAAGCCTGGGGAGCCTGTGTGGCAGGAGCGTTGGACATGAAAGATTACACGCGTGGATTGGAAGAGGCCGGCTTCATCCAGATCCGGGTTCAGCCCAGGGATGGCAGTGGTAATCCGATCCCCACCCTTCCAGTAGGCCAACCTTTTTCTGCCACGATCACCGCCCAAAAACCAACCTGAGTGCATTACCCCATAAATCGTCCTCGAGGAGCCATGAGCATGATCAATCTTGCCTCAATCAACTCAGCGCCAACAATTTTCCCAACCCAATCTCGCCTGACTGCTTCCAACCACTGGGATCATCTCCTGGCGCGCCTTGGTGTGAAGCGCGGCGAGCATCGCGTGGAACCGGGACTATATGCTCTGGGCATCTCCCACGCCCGATTCGCCCGTTTTCGTCTCGGCCAATTACACGCTCAGCTTTGACGCACTGCGTTCAGCTCTGACGGGCATCGACGGCTATATCCTGGTGCTGGATACCAAGGGTATCAACGTCTGGTGCGCAGCCGGGAAAGGCACCTTTGGCACGGATGAAGATCGTCAACCGGGTCTTTGCGACGCAGCTCAAGGAAGTGGTGACCCATCGCAAGTTGATCCTGCCGCAGTTGGGGGCGCCCGGCGTGGCTGCCCACGAGGTCAAGAAACGCACCGGCTTCTGGGTGGAGTACGGTCCGGTGCGGGCCGCCGACCTGCCCGAATACCTGAAGACCCACAAGGCCACCCCGGAGATGCGCAAAGTCAATTTCAGTCTGCGCGACCGGCTGGTCCTGATCCCGGTGGATCTGGTCCGTCTGATTCCTTCACATGCTGGCAGCGGCAATTATTATGTATTTCGTGGGTGGGTGGATCGCCAGCCTGGCGGCGATCACGACCGTGCTGGCCGGGACAGTCCTATTCCCGATCCTGCTGCCCTGGATCCCAACGCATAATTTCAGCACGAAAGGCTTCCTCCTGGGGGCCCTGGCAGCCATCCCGTTTGCGCTGTCACCTTTCATACGGCATCCGGAATGGAGCTGGTACCACCGGCTCGGGCAGGCCCTGGAATTCCTGCTGGCCATGCCGGCCGTAACGGCCTTTATTGCCCTCAACTTCACCGGTTCGACGACCTTCACATCCCGCAGCGGTGTCAAGCGTGAAATGTTCGCCTACATCCCGGCCATGGCCTGGACCTTCGGGACCGGTATCCTGCTCGCGATCGTATTTATTTTCATTCGCTAAAGGGAGATGGACCAATGTTCAACGCTTACCTTGAAAATACACTCGTTTACGATCCGGGGCTTTGTAATGGCTGCGGCGTGTGCGTGGACGTTTGCCCGCATGCAGCCTTCGAAATGGATGGCCGCCTGGCCGTTCTGGCCCGGCCGCAGGTCTGCATGGAATGCGGCGCCTGCCAGCTCAATTGCATCACCGGCGCCATCCATGTGGAGAGCGGTGTTGGCTGCGCCGCGGCCATGATCCAGGCTGCCCTGAAAGGCCAGAAGGAAGCCGAGTGTAGTTGTTCCTAGGCAGGTAACGCCCGGTCTGGTCGAGACGGGGGCAGGTACGGGCGTTTCTTTTTATTTGAACATATAGACACATGTCTATTTGACAAAATCGGACACCCTACCATAAAAGGAGAATCAAATGATCTACACAATCCAACTGCTCGAAACGACGCTCGATAAAGTGCTGCTGGCTTTTGCCCACAACTGGATCTACCTGCTCGCCAGCGTTCTGGTCGGCTCCCTGATCAAACTGTTCCTCGACAAGGACCGGGTGGCCGGCTTACCTGCGGGCACACCAAAAAGGCGGGGTGGCGCTCGCAACGGCTGTGGCGGTCGGCACACCGCTGTGTTCGTGCGGCACCACGGCCATCGTGATCGGCATGATGGCATCCATGATGCCCTGGGCTCCGATCGTGGCCTTCATGGTTTCCTCGCCGCTCTCCTCTCCGGAGGGCATGTTCTACACTGCCGGTCTGTTCGGCTGGCCGTTCGCGCTGGCCGGATTTATCGCCTCCATCCTGCTCGGGCTGGCCGGCGGTCTGGTGGCCGGTCTGCTGGAACGAGGCGGCTGGCTCAAGAACCAGGCCCGCCTGGTGGCAGCTCCACTGGTCTCGGCAGCTCCGCTCCCTCAGCCGCGCCTGGTTCCCCAATCGCTGTCCATCCAGTCATCCTGCGCGTGCCAGTCCGCTCAATTGGTTCCCGTGGCTGCAGCTGGCCACTCCAGCCGCTTGCGGATGTTCGTCAGCCCCGACGGCTTTGGCGCTCCCAGCCCAGGGTTCATGTGGTTGCGGCCAAACTTCCCAGCCGATTCAACCTGCCGCCAGGCCGCGTGTGACACTCCCCTTGATCGGCCAGCAGCTGATCCAGGATGCCCCCCGTCTGCTGGTCATGTTCTTCAGCTTTGCCTTCCTGGGTTACCTGCTCAACGGGTTGATCCCGAATGCCTGGATCACTGCCCTGTTCGGCAGTGGGCACGTTTACGGTGTTCCACTGGCTGCCACGCTCGGGCTGCCGTTTTACATCAACAGCGAGGCCTCCCTGCCGATGGTCCGCGCCATGCTGGATTCCGGTATGAGCCAGGGCGCCGCGCTGGCCTTCCTGATCTCGGGTGCCGGCACTTCCATCGGCGCCATTGGCGGCGCCTTAAGCATCGCCCGCTGGCGCGTGATCGCCATTGTCATTGGCACCCTGTGGATCGGCGCCATGGCAGTCGGCCTGCTCTTCGACCTGTTCCTGGCAAGCGGCCTGATCTAGTCTGAACTCTAATAAAAATCAGGGCAGACGATGCTCTGCCCTGATTTATTTTTCTGGATCGGGTCATTGTTATTTTTTATAGTACCGTTCGTAATCATTGCTCAGCAGGTACAGGGGTGGCACGTCTTCTTCTATCTCCGGGAAGCGGCCAACCGGTTCATAAAAACGATTGTCCTGCTGATCGTCGTTGACCATCGACACTTCACCTACCAGGACACGTCCCTGCCCCCAAAACATGTGGTAGCAGCCAGGCTCGAGGGTGATGCTTTCCCCCGGGGCGAGCCGGACCGTCGCGCCCGGCGCGAGTGTAAGCCGCAAGCCATCCACGCAAACCGACAGTTCGTTTTTCCGGTCGAGCTGCTCGTCCGGTGTGGCACCATAAAGTTGGATGAGCAGTTCCCCGCCCCCACGGTTGATGATGTCTTCCATCTTATTCCAGTGGAAATGCATGGGTGTGATCTGGGCGTCTTCCACAACCATGATCTTCTCCGCGTAAAGCTTGCCCTTCATTGATTGCAGGTTGTGTGGATTGCCGTTACGGATGGTGAACAGGAACAGACCGGTGGAGTTGAAATCTCCCTTGCCGAAGTCAGTAATATCCCAGCCGAGCTTGTTATCAATGATCTCGCTCACCTCCGGCCCTTTTTTCATCCAGTCATCCGGCGGCCAGTAAGCAAATGGGGGCAGGTAAAAACCGCGGCTTTGAATAAAGGCGTCCGCTTTTTGCATGATCGCATTGATTTCCGATCGTTTCATAGGCCTTATCCTTTCAATGAAAACCCAGGTACGTTAATTACCGGTGATACCGCGAATATCGTTTATGCAACTGGCAAGCTGATCCTGACCGTGGTTCCCTGACCGACCTGGCTCTCGGCTGAAATGGTTCCGCCATGTGCTTCCACAATGGATCTGGCAATCGCCAACCCAAGACCGGATTCACTCCCCTGGGCCCGGGCCGGGTCGGCCCGGTAGAACCGGTCGAAAATATGTGGCAGGGCCTCGGCGGGGATCCCCTGACCATTATCCTGTACACTGAACTACCAACATATTCCCTTCTGCCCGGCGGCCAGGACAATTCTTCCGCCTTCGGGAGTGTAACGCAGGGAATTCGTGATCAGGTTGCCGAAGACCTGCGCCATCCGGTCGGGGTCCAGGCGGATCTCGGGCAGACCGGGTTCACCCTGCACTTCCAATGAGACTTTCTTTTGGGCGGCCAAATGGTCATAGGATTTCACCATCCGTTCGAGCAAAGACCAGCGGTGCAACCGGCTCACGGTTGAGGGTCAATTCCCCGGCATCCGCCTGGGAAAGCGTCCGCAAGTCTTCCACCAGACGCTGGAGGTGCTGGACTTCGGCATGGATGGTATCGAGACGTTCCGGGGTCGGTTTGAGTACGCCGTCCCGCATGGATTCCACGTAACCGCCGATGACTGTCAGCGGACTGCGCAGGTCGTGGGCGATATCAGCGGTCATCTGGCGGCGGGACAGGTTGAGACGGTCCAGGTCGGAGCTCATCTGGTTGAAAGCCGCAGCCAGTTCACCCAGCTCATCGCGTGATTTTACGGATACATGTTGTTTGAGATCGCCTTTCGCCATGGCATGGATGGCCGCAGTCAGATCACGCAGTGGATGGGTCAGGGTACGCGCCAGGATGGTCCCCAATGCCAGGGCAACCAGAGCGGCGCCCAGGGCGGCATACAGCAACGCCTGGTTGGTGCGGTTAAGGTATTGGCTTTCGAGCGGGCCGAGCGGCGGTGGGCTGCCGATCACCAGTACTGTCCCGACCTGTTTCCCGTTCACACTAACCGCAGTCCCCTGGGCCAGTTTGGATTGCGGCACAATCTCACCGGTCTGGTATTGCCCGGCTGGCACGAGTACTTTCCCATTGGTATCTGCCAGGAGGAAGGTAATCGAGCTGGAAGGGTTTTGACTGCCAGAATGGCCGGACGGCGCCAGGTCAGGTTGGGGGCCAGGCCCGCCTGGCTGATGGGAGGAGTTGCGCAGGGTCACGTACTGCAGAACGCCATCCCAGGTCCCATTGATCTGGTAATACAGGCCAACGTCGGCGACGAAGCGGTCACGCGATTGGTTGAAGACCAACTGCTTGAATTCGCGCACGGTCAGCCAGTACGTGATGCCGGAGGCCAGCGCCACGACGGTCACGCTGACGGCCAGAAAAGCCAGGATGAGCTTGGCGGTGATGGAACGTTTCATATCATTTCCCGATAAAGCGATAACCGACGCCGAAAACCGTCTCGATATAACGCGGGTTGGCAGGATCGGATTCGATCTTGGTGCGCAGGTTGCGGATGTGCACATCGATCGTCCGGGCAACTCCCTCGAAGGAAGTCCCCTGCAGGTCTTCCAGCAAATCCAGGCGGGTGAAAACCCGCCCGGGCGCATTCATCAGCAGGGCCAGCAAGTCGAACTCGGAAGGCGTCAAATGGACCGGCCGATCGCCTACCGTGACCGAATGGCTTTCCCGATCGAGGACGATATCCCCGATCTGCAGCCTGGAGCCTGGGTGAGGGATCTGCCCGGCACGCCGCAGCACGGTATGGATGCGCGCCACCAGTTCGCGCATGCCGAACGGCTTGGTGATGTAATCATCCGCGCCGAGTTCCAGGCCAATGACTTTATCGGATTCTTCCAATTTGGCGGTCAGGAGGATGATGGGCCGTGTCGGATTCTTTGCGGTAGGCACGGATAAACTCGAAACCGTCCATTTCGGGCATCATGATGTCCAGCAGGATCAGGTCGGGTTTTTCCTGGCGGGCAGCATACAGGGCGGTCTGCCCATTTTCGGCAGTCACCACGCGGAAGCCCTGCTCGCTGAGATATTCCCGCACCAGGGTGCGCACATTGGCTTTATCATCTACTACCAGGATTGTCTTGGACATTTTTATCTTTCCATGAAGTTCTTTCAACTTCATTGTCTCTGAGTAATTATACCTTTGCGGTATTGGATAACAGTCTTTATCACGCTTATAAGTCAATCAATAACTCGGCTAGAATATCAAAATATTGTTCAGATTTTGTTAAGATATTTTGTGAATCTGGCTGTTATTTCTTTCATAAATAATGCCTGATAAGGAACTGGCGGAAAGCTGACCTTCCGCCAGTTCACCTGACCATGCAGGATCATGCAATTTTCTTCTTCAGCAGCTCCACCAGCGCATTGAGGAGCGCCGGGCTGACCTGGTTCGTGGAGCCTGTGGTCTGACTGGTGACGGTCTGGGTGGTGCCGGTCTGGCCCTGTCCGGTGGATGAAACAGCTCCAGAAGCGGGCATACCGCCGCCCATGTCAGCCGGCGGAGCACCGGCCCCGGTCGCACCGGCGCCTCCCTGGGGTTGGGCTGGGTTGGTACCGGAAGTGTTGGCAGAACTGGAAGTCGTTGTAGTCGCGCCGGCATCTGCCGTGGCAGCCAGCAGGTCCTGTTGGCTTAGTTTCATGGCGGTGATGCTGGAGATTTGCTCGGCGCTCATGCTGCTTTCGATCTGGCTGACGACCGCATCGACCTCCTGCGTGGCAGCCGTGCCGCTGGATGCCAGGGATTGCAGTGTCTCCCACAGCGGCAGCAATTCATCCGCCTGTGCAGACGTTACAGCCAGGCTGGTCAACTCCAACTTGATGGTGCCAACCAACAATTGCTCTTCCATGGATATTGATGTCGAAGCAGTCGCAGTAGCATCTGCCGTTTGCGCGCTGCCGCAGGCGCTAAGCACCACAACAAGAATTATTACAATCGAAACGACCATCCATTTTTTCATTTTGATCTCCTTTCTGGGTTATCAAGGCATCCTATCAATCATCTGTGAGGCGGAATAAATTCCGGTGGAGGCCATCTCCGTTTGCCTTGATTTTCCAAAGGATATCAAAGCGATGTTTGGATTTTGTTTAGAAGTAAGGCGAATCTGATTGAGGTTGTTCATGTGCAACCAGCCTAAAAGAAATTTTACAGATCAGGTCATCGCGGCAGGCTCAAAAACCATCGCCTGGTTCAGGCGATGGTTTTTGTATTTTGTTTTGCTCTTTTTTATTTGATCTTTTTCTGCAGAAGCTCGATCAGAGCGTTCAACAAAGGCGGCGGGACCTGGTTGCCCATCCCCGGCCGGACGGCCTGTGGCGTCGAAGACTGGCCGCCTTGACCACCGCCCATGCCCGGATCACCTCCGCCTGGGAAACCGGCCCCACCATTTGGCGGACCGCCTGACGGGGGACCGCCGGCTGGCACACCCCCGCCCGGACCGCCTGCACCACCCTGGCTGTTGCCATTGCCGGGCAACCCATTTATTGCCATCGGGGTTCTGGCGGCGCTGGCGCCGTTGGGCGAGGCTCCCGTCTGAGTCATGATCGACATGATATCCTGCTGGGTCAGCTTCATTGCGGTGATCTTATCCATTTGTGCACTGGTCATGCCGCTTTTAATTTGATCGACCACGGCATTAATTTCTTCGGTTGCAGCCGTATTGCTGGTCGAGAGACTTTGCAGAGTCTGCCAGAGCGGCAGGAGCTGTTTGGCCTGCTCAGAGGTCACGGCGAGCGAGGTATTCTCCAGTTTGAATGTACCGACCAACAGTTGCGCCTCGGTTGACAGGGCGGTGGAATTCCCACCTGTCCCGGTTGTGCGGCTGGTTTTACTGCAAGCCACCAGCACTGACAAGATAGCGAGTATGGCCATTACAATGACAGTTTTCTTCATTATTATTTCTCCTTTTTGTTTCTTGTTTCTTGTGTCTTGATCTTTTGTCTCTTGTTTCTTGTTTTTTGTTTTTTCAAGGCTTACTCATGCCGCAGCGCATCGATCGGATCCAGTTGGGCGGCCTGGTTGGCCGGATAGAAGCCGAAGAAGACACCCACCGCAGCCGCTGAGCCGAAGGCCAGCAGGATCGAGCTGGGGACGATGACGGTGCGCATGCTGCTGGCGAGCCCAAAGATCCAGGCCCCGCCAACCCCCACCGCCGCGCCGATCAGGCCGCCCACCAGGCTCATCAACAGCGCCTCGGTCAGGAATTGTCCGCGGATATCATTGGGCGTTGCCCCCACCGATTGGCGCAGGCCGATTTCCCGGGTCCGTTCGGTCACGCTGACCAGCATGATGTTCATGATCCCGATGCCGCCCACGATCAAGGATACGCCTGCCACCCAGGCCAGCAGGCTGCGGAAGGCCGCCGTGGTCGACTCCTGGGTCTTGATGATGTCCTGCTGGGTGGTGATCGTAAAGGAGTCCGAAGCCAGGGTAACGTTATGGCGCTTGGCGAGCAGGATCTTGATCTGCAGGATCACGTTGTCCATATTGGCCTTTGGATCCGATCTGCACGAAAACCATGCGGATCGTATCACCGTTGATCCTGGAAAATGGGGTTATGGCGAATTTTTGCAGCATCACCGAGATGGGAATATAAGCACGCGTATCGTAGTCCACTTCACCCACCGTGCCTTTTTCAGCCATCACACCGATCACGGTCAGGCGGGTATTGCTGACCAGGATGCTCTGGCCGATCGGGTCTGCAGTTCCGAATAGTTCCTCTGCCAGTTTCGACCCCAGTACAACCACTTTTTTCTTGTTCGCGACATCTTCCGTCGGTGAAGAAACGCCCGCTTGCCACGGTCAGGTCGCGCACCGTCAGGAAATCGGGTGAGGTACCCGAGATCGAAATACTGCTCAAAGATACGTCCCGGCCTTGACCGTTTCCGAAGCATCCTGCTCAACCACCACGCCTGTCACCCCGGAGATCTGGTCGGCAGATGGCGGTGGCATCGTCGTATACCAGCTGTGTGCCACTGCTCATACCCGGCCCCATGCGGGTAAAGGAGGAAGAAACAAAGATCAGGTTTGTGCCCAGGCTGGTGATCTGGTCGCTGATGGTGGCTTCCGTCCCGGCGCTGATGGCGATCATGATGATCACCGCCGCCACGCCGATGATGATGCCCAGCATGGTCAGGAGCGAACGGACCTTGTTCTTGCCGATTGCTTCCCATGAAATGCGAAATACTTCACTTATGTTCATGCTGCCACACTTTCCAGGGGCGCGCAGGTGGTTCTTTCCATTATGAACCACGTTATCAATATGTCCATCTTTCAAATGGATGACCCGCTCCGTATATTGGGCAACAATGGGATCATGCGTCACAATGACGATGGTCGCGCCCTGCTGGTGGAGCTTGTACAGCAGCTTCATGATCTCTTCCCCGGAACGGCTGTCCAGGTTGCCGGTGGGTTCATCGGCAATGATCATGACCGGGTCGGTGATCAGGGCGCGTGCAATCGCCACGCGCTGCTGCTGGCCGCCCGAAAGTTCCTGGGGCTGGTGATCCATGCGGTCACCCAGGCCGACCTGCTCAAGCATTTCGCTGGCAAGACTTCTCCCACTTTTCGCGTGGATGCTTGTGGGTGCGGTCATAGACCAGCGGCAGGATCACGTTGCGCAGAGCGGTCGTGCGGGGGAGCAGGTTGTAGGACTGGAAGATATAGCCGATCTTGGTATTGCGGATGAAGGCCAGTTGGACCTTGTCCAGGTTGCTGACATCTTCCCCGTCCAGGATGTACTGGCCGGAAGTGGGAGTGGAGAGACAGCCCAGGATGTTCATCAGGGTGCTCTTGCCGGAGCCGGAAGGTCCCATGATGGAGACCAGCTCACCGGAGTTGACCTCCAGGCTGACGTGGTCCAGCGCGGTTACACTGACCTCACCCATGCCAAAGATCTTGGTAAGATCAGTGGTTTCAATGATCGTATGTGAAGTGCTCATTATTTCGTCTCCACTACGCCGGTCGTGACCACATCCCCGGCCTTCAAACCAGATTTGATCTCGGCGATATGTAGTCATCCTGCAGGCCAACCTCCACCGAACGTCAGCGTGGGTTTGCCGTTCTCCATGACAAAGACCGTATACGTGTTATCGGACAGTTTATGCAGTGCTTCCACCGGGATCAGGACGGCGTTGGTGGCCTGACCGGAGATGACATCGATGGCGGCTTCCACCCCAACCGGCAGTCCAATCTCATCCACCGATTTATCCAGCAAAGCCATTCCTTCGACCATGGATGAGTTCTGCACAGAGACCAGGCCAGGCATGATTTCTGTCACTTTGCCGCTGAAGGTCTGTCCGGTCAGGGCATCAAAGGAAACCGAGGCTTCATATCCGACCTTTGCATTGGTCCAGTCGCTCGCATCCAGGTAGAACTGGATGGTGGCCTGGCTCAGATCGTCGATCGTCATGATCGTCATAGTTTCCCGAGATGGTTTCGCCGACCGTGACGTTGAGTGACATGACCGTTCCCGACATGGGCGCATAAAGTGTCGCAGAGTCCAGGTTGGTCTGCGCAGTTTTTACATCCAGCTGGGCCTGTCTCAAGGCCGCCATATTCGAGCCGGTCGCATCACTGGGTACGCTTCCACCCGTTAATGCCGACAGATAGTTTTGGGCATTCGTCAATTTGGCCTTGGCCAGGTCCAGAGTTGCCTGGGCCTCATCCATTTGTCGCTGGGTTGGTTTCTGCGAATACAGGCTGTAATAATACTGGGCGGTATCGTAGGCTTGCTTGGCATTATAGAGGGACTGGTAAGCCTGCGCCTCATTGGCGTTGTTGATATATTCACCGACTTTCGCACTATCATAGGCAGTCTGGGCACGATCCAGGTTGGTCTTGGCAATCACATACGCGGCATAGTAATTCTGAACCAGGGCATTCGTTTTGCCAATACTGCTCGTTGTTCAAGGCTGCCTGGGCATTGATCACATCTGACTGTGCCGTCGTGACAGCCAATTCGGCATTCGCGATCGCTTCAGGGGAAGTCAGTTCAAGCAAAGCCAGTTGGGCCTCCTCCAGCTTATATTGCAGAGAGGCATCATCCAACTTGGCCAGCAATTGACCTTTTTCCACCTTGTCGCCTAACTTGACATCCAGTTCAGACAATTTTCCATCGATCTCAAAAGCGATATTGGCTTCGGAGGAGGCCACCAGGTATCCCGAACCGCTGGCCTGCAGGATCAGGTTGCCCTGTGCGTGCGGTGGCCGTCTGGAGGGTTGACGTTGTGGATGCTGCAGCTGTAGCTTGGCGCGCTTTGACGTACGCATAGGCGCCCGCGCCGAGCAGGGCGACCAGCACCACCAGGGCAGTCCAACGGATCCATTTTGGCAATCGGGAGTGTTCTGGCTGGCCCAACTCGTTCGATTTTTTGTTTTGTAGATAAAATAGAGCTCATTTTTTCACCTCGCAAAGATTGGACTGGATTTTTGGAAATCCCTGCATTTTGGGGTTTTGGGAATGGGAATTTCCAAGGTCCGATTTGATTTCGTCCCTAGAATATCAAACGGATGTTCAGATTTTGTTTAGAAATAAATGGAATCTGATTGAGATTCATTACAGGCAGGCTTATGTGAAAACTGTAATTAATTTCTTATGCTGCACACCTTGACATACAGGGCTGGTCGATTTATTATAAACATACCGACTAGTCGGTATGTTTATGAAGAGGAGTTAATTCATGCCTCAACAACGCGGTGAAGAAACACGCGCTCGCATCCTGGATGCGGCCGTCCGAAAGTTTGCGATCGCCGGTTACGATGCTGCCAGCGTGGATGACATCTGCGCTGAGGCCGGGGTCAGCAAAGGCGCGTTTCTATCACCACTTTCCGACCAAGCAGGCCATCTTCCTGGCCCTGATGCAGGGCTGGCTGACAATGATTGACATGGGCCTGGAGGCGGTTCACGCGGAAACCGTCCCGGAGACGTTGATCAAGATGACGAACCTCCTGCCGGGCTGTTTTCGCGGCTGCCGAGGACCGTTTGCCGATGTTCCTGGAATTCTGGCTGCAGGCCAGCCGCGACGAGACGGTCTGGAAGGCGGTGATCGCTCCGTATCGCCATTACCAGGAGCATTTCGCCAGGCTCGTAGAAGATGGTATTGCCGAAGGCTCTCTCAAACCAACCGACTCGCAGGTCAGCTGCACAGATCATTGTTTCCCTGGCGGTGGGACTGGTACTGCAAGGCGTGCTCGATCCGCACGGCGCCGACTGGGAAAAGACAGCCCGTGAGAGCATGCAAATTTTGATGAATGGATTGGCAAAATGAAAAGCAGGAGATTCACAATGATTCTTGTTACCGGTGCAACCGGACATATTGGCAATGTGCTGGTCCGTAAACTACTGGACCAGGGCGAAAAAGTCCGTGCCCTGATCTGGCGCGGCGAAGATACCACCCCCCTCAAAGGCCTGGACGTGGAACAGGTGGTGGGCGATGTACTCGACCCGGCCTCGCTCGAACCCGCCATGCAGGGTGTGGATACCGTCTATCACCTGGCGGGCATCATTTCCATCATGCCGGGAAAGAACCCGTTGGTCTGGCGGGTAAACGTGGAAGGGACGCGCAATGTGCTCGAAGCAGCCCGCCAGGCCGGTATCCGGCGGCTGATCTACACCAGTTCCATCCATGCCATTGCACGTGCCCCGCAGGGTGTGACGATGGATGAAATCGCTTGGCTTCGACCAGAACAACCCTATGGCGAGTATGACCGTTCGAAAGCCGCCGCCAGCCTCGAGGTGCAGAAAGCCGCCGCTGGAGGTCTGGACGCGGTCATCGTCTGTCCGACCGGCGTCATCGGGCCGTATGATTTCCGCGGCTCAGAGATGGGCGAGGTCATCCGCAGCGCCTCCGAAGCGCATCCAATGTTCTACGTCGAAGGCGCCTACGATTTTGTGGATGTGCGCGATGTGGCAGATGGCATGATCGCGGCCAGGGAACACGGCCGCCGGGGCGAAAGTTACATCCTGAGCGGTCAGAAACTCTCGGTGCGATACATGCTGGAGACGGTGCGCGAAGTGACCGGCAAGGCCTTTTCCAGCATCAAGATCCCATTCTCGCTGGCCGAGATCGCTGCCAGGTACACACCCTGGTACTATCAGAGAACGAAAACCAAGCCGCGTTTCACACCCTATTCGCTGGAAGTGCTGCAAAGCAACTCAAACATCAGTTGCAAAAAGGCCATGCTGGAACTGGGCTATAAGCCGCGCCCGCTCTACGAGTCGATCGCGGATACGGTACGCTGGTTCCTGGAGCACCGGCGCATGAAGTCGGCTGCCTGAGTTCCTTTTCCCATTGCAGGTACCCTATGCAGTACTTATTTCAACACCCCATGCCGGTTCCCTGGCTCCTGGCCGACATCTTTACCATCCTGGTTACCATATTGGTGGTGGCCTTTATCGTTCGCAGGAGCAAACATCCGGTCGTGGTATTGCTGGAATGTTTCGGGTTTATTTTCTTGTATGCCAGCATCTATGAGAATTTTGCGGTCGTTCAGGGTTGGTATGTCTACGGGCGGTCGCTGCTTATGGTCGGCGATGTTCCACTGTCCGTTCCTTTGATCGAAATGGATGTTTTGGTCACCGGCCTGTGGTTATTGGAAAAAATGGATCTACCAGGTTGGTGCAAACCCTTTATCGTGGGATTGTTTGGGATGTTACAGGATTTTTCCCTGGATCCCCTTACCGTGCGGCAGGTCTTTTCCGTAAATGGGGTCACCAGCGGCCGTTGGACATGGCTGCTTCCTCAGGGTGCGGCAAATATTTTCAGCGTGCCGGTTTACAATTTCCCTGGCTGGATGCTCATTATGCTGTACGCGTCTGCATACTATCTGATCGGAAGATGGTGGTTCAAACGCTCAGGGTTTAAGCCGGTAATCGGTTACATCTACCCGTTCCTGGCCACTCTGCTGGCCTTGCTTACCATGGTCAGCCCAGTCTCGCAGTTTCTGCTCTGGTTGGCTCCATTCTTTGCCAAAGGCAGCCGCGCCGAGTGGGCAATGCTGGCTTTCCACTTGGTCTTCCCGGTGGTTTTACTGGCGGTTTTTTGGCGAGGCCGGATGAAATCCCCGCTCACCTTGAAGGGCGATTGGCCCATCTTCGCGGTGGGTGTCCTGTTCCATCTCTCCGATATCCTTTTTACAATTGCCGGTGGTTTTAATTCCATTCTCTGGCTGGTCCTGCTTGCCAGCCTGGCGCATTTTGCATTATTGGGGATGATCTTTTCCTCGGGCAATAAAGCCAGTCCGTTAAAAGCAGAATTTCTGTTTGAGCCATGATCAATCAATGGAAGGGTAAGCTGGCTGTCATCACCGGTGCTTCATCGGGCATCGGGGCAGCCATCGCGCGTAAACTGGCCGCACAGGGATTACAGGTGGTGCTGGTGGCACGCCGGCGCGAGCGCCTGGAAACCCTGGCCGGACAGATCCGCGCAGGCGGCGGAAACGCCCAAATCTTTACTGCTGACCTGACCCACGAGGCTGACCGGGTGCGTCTGTGCGAGCAAGCCGGCACAGCCGACGTGCTGATCAACAATGCTGGACTGGGTTGGTATGGCTATGGCGACGAAATGTTATGGAAAACAGCCCTGGAAATGTTACAGGTCAACGTCGAAGCGGTGGTACAGTTGAGTCTGACCTTCTTATCCGGAATGCGCCAGCGTAATACCGGGCATATCATTAATATCGGTTCAATCTCCGGCAGTCTGCCCAGCCAGGGCATTGCGCTTTATGGAGCGACCAAGTCTTTCCTGGACAACTTTACGACTGCCCTCCATCGCGAACTGGCCGGGACCCACGTTCATATCAGTGTGGTCCGCGCCGGGCCGGTCAGGACAGAATTCGGTGAGACGGCGCTCCTGCATGAAAATGGGATGCATGTCCCGACTGAAAAAATGGGTGTAACCGCGGAGCAGGTGGCGGAGCGTATCTGGACCCTGATCCGGCGCCCGCGCCGCTTGATCTACATCCCGGATTACCTGCGCCTGGTTCCCTGGCTGGAACTGTCGTTTGGGTGGATCATCGACCGGGTCGGTCCGCTGCTGTTGAAAAAACAAAGACTTATCCAATAAATAACCTCCCGGCGGTTTGGACCCGTCGGGAGGTTTTGCTATATGGATGGGTTATTTTTCTGCTTTTGACCCAAGGCATCACGAAGCCAGCGATAGATTCCCGGAAACACTGCTCAGGTAAACTCTGACGCCGCCACCCTGGACTTCAACAGTCTGGTTCCCATTCTGTCGCGTTATGGATGTTGCCGGCAATTTCGTGAAGAGCTTTCCACTGATGGCATGCAGTTCAGCAGAACAATGCGTTTCCGGCGGCACCAATAATTCCACATCGCCAGATACCGAATTAAACCGGTAGGGGCCCTCACTAAAAGCAGTCTGGTATACCATCCCACCGCTGACCGTGGTGGCATCTACAGAAGGCAGGCTGGATTCTTCCAGCGATATCTTCCCGGAAACGGTATTCATTTGCACAGCACCACGGATGCGCTTGCCGGAAACCTTGCCACTGACAGTGGTCATTCGCAGGTCGCCGGTTAGTTCCGCCAGTTCCACTGCTCCACTGATCGTATTTACCTTTACAGGACCGCCAAGCTCCCGCAAGGTCATCTCACCGCTGACCGAATGGAACGAGAATTCACCTTCAAAACCTCTGGCAATTATCTCGCTGCTCACAGTATTGACTTTAAGGGAACAATTGCGCGGCGCCTGAACCACATAATTGACCCGGCAGGGGAATGAACCAAACAACCAGCTCCACGCACCTTCGGGGAAACGTGTGGCCACCTTGACGGTCCCATCTGGATCCTGGCCAAGTTCGATCTCGGTACGATTCGCATCGCCGGAGTTGGCATCCTTCGTAGCCGTTACATGAACGATCCCATCTTCACCGGGGCGGATTTCCACCGAACCGCGGATGTTGCTGAGATTCAAATGCGCCGGAGAGGTGACGATGAATGTTTTTTCGATTATTTCAGACATAAGAGACTCCTTTTCTGGTCGGATTACCTTTCGCACTGATTATCGCACCTGTGTGGTTTTCTTGCCTATCGGCCGGCTATCAAGCCCCTGTAAGTTTTCATTAATTCTGGTCTGAACCAAAAATTTAATTTCCAGGCGATCGGAAATGGGATACACATTATCTACACATTTTTTTCATTTTCCGTTCACGATCGAATTCTATACTTTGAACGGTGAAAAAAAACATTTTTCGTACGAGGTGTACCCATGCCATCTAATGTTCCTGAAAATTCCGAAAAAAAGCTTCCAAGGCGTTCCTGGTTCGCAAGGTTGCCCAGGCCGGTACCTTGGATCATTTTGGCCGTGGTGGTGGTGGCCATCGCTGGCGCTGGTTATTACTACTACAGTATGCAACGAGCCAAGACGGCCGCGGCCGCCAGCCAGCCAGCCTTGCAGACCGCAACCGCCCGCACCGGTAACCTGGTTTTGCGGGCCAGCGGGACCGGCACTCTGATCGCCGCCAGTCAGGTCAACCTGGGGTTTAAAACCAGTGGGACCCTGACCGCTTTAAATGTCAAGCTGGGTGACCAGGTCAAGGCCGGCGATCTGGTGGCGACGCTGGATAGCACCAACCAGCAGTTGGCGTTGGCCCAGGCCCAGCAAGCCTTGAACCAATTGACCTCAGCCTCCGCCATTGCGAACGCCCAACTGGCCGTCACCACCGCCCAGGCCAATGTGATCAATGCGCAGGCCGCCTTGGGTAGCGCACAATATTGGCAGAACCCGGCCCTGGCTCAAAACGAATACGCCGCAATGGTGCTTGCCAAGGCCAATTTGGATAAAGCCCAATCAGCCTATGACCAGTTGAATACAGGCGGATACATCAGCAACACAAATGAGGCCGCTGCCTACCAGAATCTCTATAGCGCCCAGCAAGCCTACAACACTGCCAAGTACTATTTTAGCGTGTATTCGCAGGCGCCCACTCAGCGGCAACTTTCTGCCGCCCAGGCGACCCTGGCACTGGCCCAGGCGCAGGTGGTCGAAGCCCAGAATCTCGTCGCCGCGCTGACCGGCGGCACCGTTCCAGCCAATGCCACCGGGACCGGCCTGGACGCGCTCAATGCGGCCAAGCTGGCCGTCCAGACCGCCCAACAGAACCTGGATAACACAAAACTGTATGCACCCATGACCGGGACGATCATAGCTCTCAACAACGTGGTCGGAGATAATGTCGGCTCATCCGGCTCGGCGGCCGTTATGACCATCGCCGACCTCAGCCAGGCCGAATTGACCATTTACATGGACGCGCTTGACTTTACCAACCTTAAAGTAGGCTACACTGCCAATGTCACCTTTGATGCTTTGCCCAACCAGACCTTCACCGGAAAGGTGACCCAGATCTCCCCGCAATTGGTTACCATCCAGGGCAATTCGGTCGTGGAAGGATTGGTCCTTCTGGATCAAAAACAAGCCTCTTCAGACCCTCTCACTCTGCCGCTGGGTGTCAGCGCTTCAGTGGATATCATTGCTGCCCAGGCCAATAATGTCATCCTGGTGCCGGTGCCAGCCCTGCACCAGCTCTCGCCGGGGAATTATGCCGTCTTCGTTGTAGTCAACGGGAAACCGGCGCTTAGAATAGTGACTGTCGGTCTGCAGGATTCAACCTTTGCCGAGATCAAGACCGGCCTCAAGGCCGGGGAAGTGGTCAGTACGGGCATCCAGGCTACCACAGGCGGAAGTCAGGTGACAACACCATGAACGCAGCCCGGACAGTCATCGAAACCGCAGATTTAACCAAGACCTACGGAATGGGCGAGGCCAGTGTGGTGGCGCTTGACCACGTCACCCTGGAAGTCAAATCGGGCGAGATGGTTTCCATTATGGGCCCGTCTGGCTCCGGAAAGAGCACGCTTATGAACATACTGGGCTGTCTTTCCACCCCCACTTCCGGCCAGTATATCCTGGACGGGGAAGACGTCAGCAACCTGAATAAAATCCAGCTGGCAGCCATACGAAATACCAAGATCGGCTATATCTTCCAATCCTATAACCTGCTCCCCCGCACAACCGCCCTGCGCAACGTGATCCTGCCGCTCGTCTACGACCGCACCCGCAAACATCCACGTGAAAACTGGGAACAACTCGCCAAAGACATGCTCGAGCAAGTCGGACTGGGAGATCGCATGGACCACCAGCCCCAGGAGCTCTCGGGTGGCCAGCAGCAGCGTGTGGCGATTGCGCGTGCCTTGATCACCGATCCTGTCATGATCATTGCCGATGAACCCACCGGAAACCTGGACAGTCATTCCGGCGAAGAGATCATGAAATTGTTGTTAAAACTTCACAATCAGGGAGCCACCATCGTGATTGTGACCCATGACCCGGTTGTTTCCCAATATACGCAGCGGGTCATCCATCTGAAAGATGGGCATATTGATACGCGTGGTTCATAATGGAAAGAACCACCACCTGGAAAGTGTGGCAGTATGAACATTGCGAAGTTTTACGCATCTCTTTTGAAGCGATCGGCAAGAACAAGGTCCGCTCGCTCCTGACCATGCTGGGAATCATTATCGGCGTGGCCGCGGTCATCATGATGATCGCGGTCAGCAATGGCACAGCTTCAGCCATTGCCAGCCAGATCACCAGCCTGGGCTCGAACCTGATCTTCATCTCCCCCAACTTCAGCCGTAACGGTCCGCAGCGTGGACCAGAAACCGGCGGGTTGGTCTTCACGGATGCCGCCGCCATCCAACAGCAGGTCCCCAATGTGGCCGGGGTCAGCGTGGAACAAGGCTCAACCGAAACGGTCAAAGCCGGCGCGGTTTCCCTCAGCAGCATCGCGATCCTCGGCTCCCTGCCCGATTTTCCGACAGTCCGCGATATGAAAGTCGCCAGCGGGAGTTATTTCACCCAATCGGACCAGGATCACAAGACCAAGGTGGCCGTGCTGGGCTCCGGCCTGGCGCAGCAGTTGTTCGGGACGGCCGATCCGATCGGTCAGACCGTCCAGGTGGGGAATTTCTACCTGGATGTAATCGGGGTGATGGCCCCGAAAGGCATGGTGGGTGACGTGGACTACGATGCCCGCCTGTATCTGCCCCTTTCGACCGTACTGCAGTATTACACGCCCTCCCAGTTTGCCCGCTTCCTTGGCCAGCGCGTCCGCACCATTTATGTCACTGTGGCGGACCCGAAGAAAATGAATGACACCATCCAGCAGATCACTTTGCTTCTGGAACAACGCCACAAAGTATCTGCAACAGCCCCTGATTTCACCATCACCACCCAGCAGAACATCATCAACACCCAGCAATCGACCACCGCGGCCTTCCGTAACCTGTTGGCCTGGGTGGCCGGAATCTCCCTGATCGTCGGCGGGATCGGCATCATGAACATCATGCTGGTCAGCGTGACCGAACGGACGCGTGAGATCGGTCTGCGCCAATCCGTCGGGGCCACTCCCAATGACATCCGCTGGCAGTTCCTCTCCGAGGCCCTGTTGCTGAGCGTCATCGGAGGCTTGATAGGCATTTTGGTTGGGATTGGGGGTTCGTGGCTCTTTGGCAAATTGGGTACCATGCAAACGGTCATCCTGCCCAGCTCGATCTTCCTGGCCTTTTTCTCGGCTGCTGCCGTGGGCGCCTTCTTCGGCTTCTATCCGGCCAACCAGGCCGCCCAGCTCGACCCAATCGATGCCTTGAGGCATGAATAGAATAAAAATATTCAAATGCTACAACCAAAAATGAAAAAAGAAGGAAAAATGAAAAAACACCTTGTCCCTTTGACTGTAACAACTGTCCTTTTAGCGCTGGTCATGGTCGCTTGCGGAGCGAAAGCCTCTGCCGCGGTTGCTTCTACCAGCAACCCGGCCCCCAACGGCACCCCGGGAGCACGTAACTTTGGCACCCAACCGCTGCCGCTGGCCGAGAGCCTGGTAATCGGCACCTTCAAGTTGGAAGGGACGAACAATGCCCTCACACCAACTCAGGCCGCTGCCCTCGTGCCGCTCTGGCAGGCTTATGCCCAGTTGACCACCAGCAATACGGCCGCCCAGGCCGAGATTGATGCGGTCGTATCCCAGATCCAGTCCACCATGACTCCGCAGCAGGTGCAGGCCATCTCCGCCTTGAAACTCACACGCCAGGATTTGTTTACAACCATGAGCAATTTAGGCCTGACCAATGGTTCCGGGGGTAATGGCACTCCCGGCGCCAGTGGTACCCCAGGCGCACGCACAGGCGGTGGCGGTGGTTTCTTCCCGGGCGGCGGTGATGCAGGTGGACCTCCTGGTGGGGGCGGTGGTGGCTTTGGAGGCTTTGGCGGTGGCGGCGCAGGCGGTGGGGGTGGCACAACCACACGACCGACCCCGAACGCCACCCAGCAGGCGCTCCGGGCCCAGTTTGCCAACCGCATCCCCACTCCCCTGATGAACGCCCTGGTCTCTTACCTGCAGAAGACCGCCGGATCATAATTAGCTGGTCTGACCGGGCAATCCCATTTACATCTTGCTGCTCCCCATAAATGGGATTGCCTTTTCCAAATCTTCTGCCCGATGACTGGTATTTAACCCGTAATTTGTGAGCTGAAAAAATGCGCTTAAGATTTGATATACTGAAAAGAGCAGTTTTACAGAAAAGAGCAAGAATGACTGCTGCAAAGACTGTCCTGGTTGTGGATGATGAAGCTCGACTGGTTTCCCTGGTCGAAACCTACCTGACCCAGAGCGGGTTCCGGGTTGTGACCGCGGCCAATGGACGGGAGGCCCTGTCTGTTGCAGAGCGCCAGAATCCGGATCTCGATCATCCTTGACATCATGATGCCCGAAATGGACGGGTATGAATTCATGCGCGTTTTCCGGGAAGAACACGACACCCCCATCATCCTGTTGACCGCCCGGGTGGACAGTGACGAAAAAGTGGTCGGGCTTGAATCGGGCGCAGATGACTATATGACCAAGCCATTTCGTCCGCGCGAATTGATGGCGCGTGTGAAAGCGGTCCTCCGTCGCAGTGGTGAAAAAGAACCAGTCGGAAAAATTTTGCACGCGGCTGATATCGTTCTGGACCGCAGCGCGCACTCGGTCAAGGTTGCAGACCGGTATGTCGATCTGACCCCCTCCGAATTCGATCTGCTGGCGGCGTTAATGTCTGTACCAGGGCACGTTTTTTCCCGCCTCGATTTGCTCGATATTTTGCAGGGAGTGCGTTTTGAAGGCTACGAACGCGCCATTGATCTGCATATCAAGAATCTGCGTGCCAAGATCGAGAAGGTCCCCGGTTCGCCGCATTATATTCAAACGGTCTATGGGGTGGGATATCGCTTCTTCAGGCAGTAGATCCATGCGCTCGATCACAGTCAAGTTGTTACTCGCTTTTTTGGCCATCAGCATGCTCAGCGTGGTGTTGATTGTTCTGTCTGCCCGCTGGGTGACCGAGAATGAATTTAGAAGTTACCTGTTTAACCAAAACCGGAATAATATTATTACTGCTCTGGCCGATTATTATGGAACAAACGGATCATGGGCGGGTATCGAAAATGCTACCCTGATCCCGGACCGGGCCTCCGCCCCACGCTTTTCCACAGGGAGTGGGCGTTTTTTTAGCCTGGCGGATACCAGTGGTCGTGTTATCCTGGCAGGTTCTGGCGACCAGGTTGGCATGTTGCTGCCCCAATCGGTCCTTCTAAATGGAAACCCGATCAAAGTAAACGGTAAGACCGTCGGAACCCTGATGACAAGACAGCCTACCATCCGTGTGAACCCGGCTGAGACGGCCTTCCTGGATCGTGTCAGGCAGATTGTTACAATTAGTGCGATTGGCGTGATTGCAGTGGGATTGCTGCTGGCTTTCCTGCTTTCGCGCACCCTGACCCGTCCAATCCGCGAATTGACGGCAGCCACCCGGGCAGTTTCGGCCGGCCAGTTGGAGCAGGAGGTCCCTGTCCGCAGCCGTGACGAACTGGGCGAACTGGCAGGCTTCTTTCAACCGCATGAATGCTGCCTTGGCTGCCTCGACCGGTTTGCGCCGGCAGATGACCGCCGATATCGCCCACGAATTACGCACACCCGTCAGTGTCATCCTGGGACATGCGGAAGCGGTTCATGAAGGTGTCGTGCCGCCCTCCCTGGAGACCTTCGAGATCATCCGCGACGAGGCTGAACGGCTTGACAGCCTCATCGAAGATTTGCGTACTCTTTCAAGGGCGGATGCGGGCGAGCTTCCCATTGAATTCCAACCCGTTTCCCCGGCGCGGTTGCTCGAAAAGGTTCAGGCCATCCACAAGCCAGGAGCCGCCCAAAAGAATATTACCGTAAGCCTGCAGGTGGGATCCGACCTGCCAGAGATCTCCGCTGACCCGGGCCGGATGGTGCAGGTCCTGAGTAACGTGCTGGATAATGCCCTGCTTTATACTCCGCAAGGCGGGCAGGTTTGCCTTTCTGCCCATGCGGTCGCCGGGGATCTGGAGTTCAGGGTTCAGGACAGTGGCCCGGGGATTGCGGAAAACGAGCTGCAGCGGGTTTTTGACAGGTTTTACCGCTCGGACCCCTCGCGGCATCGCAACGAAGGCGGCTCGGGCCTGGGGCTTGCCATTGCCAGGTCGATCGTCGAGAAACATAATGGCCGTATTTGGGCCGAAAGTAAACCGGGCGAGGGGACAACCATTGTGATCCGTTTACCCATGGAAAGCAAACCGTCTTGAATTTCTGTTCAACACATACAAAGAAAGCCAGCGGCGGAATAACAAGGATTTTGCCCGTACCGTCCGGAGCTTTCTTTTTGCGGGGTTGACAGGATTATTTTCTGGAATTATACTAGTTAAGTAGCTAAACTATTTAATAATTAAACTAAAATGAGAGGCTGTTATGCAGGTTTCCACACTGCCAACTGAACAACTGATCCCGGCCGCCATTGAAGCATTCTGGGGAACCATCCCGCCGGTCTGGAACCGGATCAAGGCCAATACCCGCTCGATTACCGAGGAAAATTATGACATCAGCGTTGAGCAGTTCCACATCCTTCGACACATCCGCAAGGGTCTCGCCTCAGTCAGCGAGCTGGCGCAGGTGAAACAGATCAGTCGTTCGGCCATCAGCCAGGCCGTGGATGTGCTGGTGGAACGCGGATTGGTCTGCCGCCTGCAGAACGCCCGGGACCGGCGGAACATACCGCTTGAATTGACCGGGTCTGGCAACCAGCTCCTGGATACCATCTCGGAAAAGAACCGCGCCTGGATGAAGAGCCAGATGGCCTCCTTATCGACACAGGATCTGAATACCCTCACCTGTGCCATGGAAATCCTGGCTAAAACATTCGATAAACCGGTTGGATAACTCTAAATAAGAATATGCTAAACACGATCAAGAAAATTCTCCCCTTTGTCAAACCATATTGGAAACGTGCCACGCTGGCGCTGATCCTGCTGACCTCCCTGGTCTTCCTGGACCTGTCCATCCCGCGCCTGATCCAGCGGATCATCGACCAGGGCATCAACCAGCACAACCAGACGGTCGTCTTGCAGACCGCCGCCATCATGATCGGTATTTCCATCCTGAGTACGCGTCATCGCCGTCGGCAACAATATCTTTTCGGTCCAGGTGGGCGAGAGCGTGGCACGCGATCTGCGGGACGCGCTTTTCCTCAAGATCCAGAAATACTCCTATGGCAACCTGGATCAACAGCAAACCGGGCAGTTGATGGTCCGCCTGACCAGCGATTCGAGCGCCGTGCAGCGCCTGGTGCAGGTCTCCCTGCGCATCGGGACGCGTGCCCCGCTCCTGATCGTTGGCAGCCTGATCCTGATGTTCAGTACCAGCCGCAGCCTGGCGCTGACCATGCTGCCGCTCCTGCTGGTCACATCCATCGTGATCGTTTTCTTCATTATCAAGATGGAGCCGCTCTTCCGCTCCGTCCAGCAAAAGCTCGACCGGCTGAACACCGTCCTGCAGGAGAACATCGCCGGGGCGCGCCTGGTCAAGGCCTTTGTGCGGGCTGACTTCGAAGGGGAACGCTTCGAGACGGCCAACGAAGCCTACACCGACCATTCGGTCAGGGTGATGCGTTTCATGTCCAGCATGTCGCCTGCCCTGACGGTCTTCGTCAACATCGGCATGGTCATCGTCATCTGGGCCGGTGGGCTGCAGTCGATCCGTGGAAGCCTGTCGATCGGTCAAATTGTCGCTTTCACCAACTACCTGCTCACCACCATGACCCCGCTCACCATGATGACGCATGCTCTCCCAAACCTGGGCGAACGGACTGGCCTCGGCCAGGCGCGTCAGCGAGATCCTGGACACCGTGCCCGAGGTCCAGGATGCCCCGGATGCCGCGCCGCTGCCGGAACCGGTCCAGGGCAGGGTCGTCTTCGAGAATGTCAATTTCCATTACAACGGCAACGGGGATGAAAGCTGTCCTGGAGGGCATTGATCTGGTGGCCGAACCCGGGCAGACGGTCGCCATCCTGGGCGCCACCGGCTCCGGCAAGTCCACCCTGATCAACCTGGTGCCGCGCTTCTACGACACTTCCAGCGGCCGGGTGCTGATCGATGGAGTGGATGTCCGGCAGATTAAAGAGGACTCGCTTCTTGCCCACATCGGGATCGTGTCCCAGGAGAGCATCCTGTTCTCCGGCACGGTGCGGGACAACATCCGTTACGGACGCCCGGATGCCACCGACGAACAGGTCATTGCGGCTGCCAAGGCTGCCCAGGCGCATGACTTCATCATGGAAATGCCGAAGGGCTACGACAGCCACGTGGAAGCGCGCGGCGCCAACCTTTCGGGCGGCCAGAAACAGCGCATTGCCATCGCCCGGGCACTGCTGCTCGATCCCAGGATCCTGATATCTGGACGACAGCACCAGCTCGGTGGATGTGGAAACCGAGACCAGGATCCAGGACGCCCTGGAACAGCAGATGCACCAGCATACCAGTTTCGTGGTGGCCCAGCGCATCAGCACCGTCCTGAACGCTGACAAGATCATCGTCATCGACAAGGGCCGGATCGCTGCCCAGGGCACCCACCGGGAGCTCATGCAGACCAGCCCGATCTATCAGGAAATCTATGCATCCCAGCTTGGGAACGGATTCCATGCCGAACAAGAACCGCTGGTCATCGAGAACAGGGAGCGTGGCGAAATGAGCTTCCAACCTGCCTCCCAAACCAGCAGTGTCCGTTCGATGATGCAGCGCCGGCCGGCCGATCCCGGCAGGATCGAAAAAGCCAAAGATCCCAGACGGGCTCTGAAAGGCCTGCTGCGTTACCTTGGTCCCTTCAAAGCCGGCATGGCGCTGGTCTTCGTCTTTGTCCTGATCTATACCTTGCTGGGGCTGGTCGGCCCATATCTGATGGGCGTGGCCATCGACCGTTTCATCTCGACCAAGCAGGTTGCCGGGCTGGCCACGCTCGCCTTGTGGATGCTGGCTGTTTACCTGTTGAACAACCTGTTCCAGGCCATTGCAGCCTGGCTCATGTCGGATATCTCGCAACGCGCCCTCAAGCAGATGCGCAAGGACCTGTTTACCCACCTGCAGAGCCTGCCGATCGCCTTTTTCGACCGCAACCCGGCCGGCGAGCTGATGAGCCGCCTGACCAACGATATCGATGCCATCAACCAGGCCGTCTCGCAGAACGTCACCTCGTTGATCGCCAGCGTGCTTTCGATGGTCGGCATCCTGGTGGCCATGTTCGTCCTGGACCGCTGGCTGGCGCTGGCCTCCCTGCTGGTCGTCCCGATCATGTTCTGGTTTACCCAGTTCGTCGCCCGCTATACCCGCAAGGGCTTCCGTGAGCTGCAGAAGCACCTGGGTGAGATGAATGCGGTGATGGAGGAATCGATCAGCGGCCAAAAGGTCATCAAGGCCTTCCGCCGGAATGACTCGGTCGTGGAGACCTTCCGCCAGCGCAACCAGGCGGTCTTCAAGGCCGGGGTATACGCCAACAGTTATGCCCTGCTACTGATGCCGTTGACCAACGTGCTGGGCAACTTCTTCGTCATCGTCCTGGCCGGATTGGGCGGCTGGCTGGCCCTGCGCAACCTGGTCAGTGTGGGCGTCATTGCCACCTTCATCAGCTACGGGCAGAACTTCACCAACCCGCTGCGCCAGCTGGCCAACCTGTATAACTCCATCCAGGCTGCCCTGGCCGGGGCGGAACGCGTCTTCGAGGTGATCGACACCCCTGCCGAGGTGGATGACGGCCCGCAGGCGGTCGCGCTGGAACAGGTCCACGGCGATGTGCGCTTCGAGAACGTCGATTTCGAATACCGCCCGGGCGTCCCGGTCCTCAAGAACATGACCCTGGAAGCCAAACCCGGCGAGATCTTCGCCCTGGTCGGTCCGACCGGTGCCGGCAAGACCACCATCATCAACCTGCTGACGCGTTTCTACGAGATCAACGGCGGCAGGATCAGCATCGACGGCCAGGATATCCGCGATATCCGCAAGGCTGACCTGCGGCATGAGCTCGGGCTGGTCCTGCAGGATACCTTCCTGTTCTCCGACACGGTCATGGAGAACATCCGCTTCGGCCGGCTGGATGCCACCGACGAAGAAGTGATCGAGGCCGCCAGAATGGCGGATGCCGACCATTTCATCCGCCAGCTGCCGCACGGCTATGAGACCCTGCTCTCGGAACGCGCCAGCAACCTCAGCCAGGGACAGCGCCAGCTGCTTTCCATCTCACGCGCCATCCTGGCCGATCCGGCCATCCTGATCCTGGATGAAGCCACCAGCAGCGTGGACACGCGCACCGAGGCCCGCATCCAGAAGGCCCTGCTGCGCCTGATGGCCGGCCGCACCAGCTTCGTCATCGCCCACCGCCTGAGCACCATCCGGGATGCCAACCACGTCCTGGTGATCAACAACGGTGAGATCGTCGAGCAGGGCACCCACCAGGAGCTGCTGGATAAAAAGGGTTTCTACCACCACCTGTACCTCAGCCAGTTCAAGGGCCAGGCGATCTAAGCAAATCGCTTCACAGAGAACTATCAAAAAGTAGAGACGTTGCAGTGCAACGTCTCTACTTTTTCTGGTATATGCGCCGGGCATTCTCCAGGAGTGTCTGCGCCCTATTTGAACTTGGTCTCGCGCAGACGCTTGACCATTGCCTCCTGGACTTCCAGCCAGATCGGGTGATCCAAACTATCATCGTTTAAAAAATATCCCTGGTCGTTGGCTGCCTCATTGATCAGGATCGGCCCATCAATAGCCTGCACCACATCCAGCAGGGAAATATCGTGCGGATTACGCGCCAGGGAAATGCCGCCGCGCGCCCCCCGGACCGTCTTTATCAGGCCGGCAATGGATAACTGGGAAATGATCTTTGCCAGGAAGGTACGCGGGATCTTGGTCTCTTCGGCCACAGTGATCGTGGCAAAGCGCTGGTCGGGATCCTGCCTGGCAAGGAATTCGACCGCGCGCACGGCGTAATCTGCTTGACGGGTTATTTGCATGGGCACTCACTATCCGAAATCCGGGTAAGGGCTCCTGCCGCCGCCCACACCTAAATCGGGGCAAGGGCTGGGGCCGAACACGCGGTTAATTTACTAACAAAGAGCTGCCTCTCATGAAGGCAATTTTTTTATCCGTGCTGTTGTGAAACTGCACAATAGGACTAATTTCGTATGGATTATATTATCCATTTCAGATATATTATATCCCGATTATGCCTTATTCTGGTATGAAAGTCCCAGGGAACCATGGCCTTGCCTACTCCGCCTACCGGTACAGTCACTTTCCTTTTCACCGACATTGAAGGCAGCACGAAACTCGCCCAGCAGTATCCAGGACAATGGGAAGCGTTGCGCGAACGCCATCATGCCATTTTGCACAAGTCGATCCAGGCGCATGACGGCACCATCTTTCAGGACATCGGCGATGGGCTTTGCGCTGCCTTCCATACCGCCCCACAGGCACTTGAGGCTGCCGTGCAGGCACAACTGGCGCTGCAGCAGGAAGTCTGGGAACCCGTCCCGGTCAAAGTACGCATGGGCATCCATACCGGCGCAGCCCAGCTCAACAATGACGGACTACGCACAGACTATCTGGGGTACACCACCCTGGCTCTCACCAGCCGGATCATGTCGGCCGGGCACGGCGGACAGATCCTGCTTTCCGGCGCAACGCGTGAACTGGTCCGGGATTTCCTTCCAGTAAATTCCGAGATGATCGACCTGGGCGAGAAGCGCTTGAAGGATCTGCTGCGCCCCGAGCATTTGAGCCAGCTTACCCCGGCCGGTCTCCCCAAAATCTTCCCACCCATAAAGACGCTGGAGGCCTTCCCGAATAACCTGCCCATGCAACTGACCACTTTCGTGGGACGTGAGAAGGAGATCGGCGAGGTCAAGGCCGAACTGGAGACGCACCGCCTGGTGACGCTGACGGGTTCGGGTGGCACCGGCAAGACGCGCTTGTCCCTGCAGGTCGCCGCAGACCTGCTGGAAAATTTCGAACAGGGCGTCTGGTTCGTGGAGCTTGCGCCTCTGGCAGACCCGGCTTTGATCCCACAGACCATCCAGGCGGCAATTGGCATAACCGAGCAGCCCGGGAAGATGCCTCTGGATATCCTGAAAGAATACCTGCTGGACAAGCAGACCTTGATCGTGTTGGATAACTGCGAACACCTGATCGAAGACATGCTCGAAAGTGGCGAATGCGCTGTTACACGCCGCCCCGGGCCTGAAGATCCTGGCTTCCAGCCGCGAGGCGTTGGGTGTCCGGGGCGAATTATCCTATCCGGTTCCTTCCCTATCCTTGCCGGATCCGAAACACATGCCTGAAATGGAGGCGCTCTCCCAGTATGAAGCCGTGCGGCTTTTCATCGACCGGGCTCTCCTGGTCTCCCCACACTTTACGGTCGATAAGGACAATGCACCTTTCATCGCCCAGATCTGCTACCGCCTGGACGGCATCCCCCTGGCGATCGAACTGGCAGCCGCGCGCATCAAAATGATGTCCCTTGAGCAGATCTCCGCCCGGCTGGATGACCGCTTCCGCCTGCTGACCGGCGGCGCCCGCACCGCCCTGCCGCGCCAGCAGACCCTGCGGGCCCTGATCGATTGGAGCTACGATATCCTGACGGAATCCGAACGCCTGCTCCTGCGGCGCCTATCCGTCTTTGCTGGGGGTTGGACCCTGGATTCGGCCGAAGAGGTCTGCTCCGGAGAAGGCGTCCAGCCTTATGAGATCATGGATCTGCTTGGCCAGCTGCTGAATAAATCGCTGGTGAGTGTGATCGAATGTTCCGACTGCGGCGTGATGCGTTACCGCATGCTCGAGACCATCCGGCAGTATGCCCGTGAGAAATTATTGGAAGCCGGCGGCAGTGAAAGCATTTTCCAACGACACCTGGCATATTTCCTGAAACTGGCCGAACAGGCCGGGCCGGAATTGACACGCTCCAACCAGGTGATCTGGCTTAACCGGCTGGAGGATGAACTCGATAACCTGCGCAAGGCGGTGGAATGGGCGCTCGCCACTGACGTTCCGGCCGGTTTGCGGCTGCTGGTCGCCTCAACACCGTTCTGGGAAGCCCGCCTCAGCCCGCGTGAATTAAGTGAGTGGTTGGGCGGCTTTTTGGAATACTATCCAAACGAAGATCCCCTGCGAGCCCAGGCCCTCGCAATCCGGGCCTGGCGGGTTGCACTGCAGGATAACTTTCCCTTGGCGCATAAATTGCTGGATCAAAGCCTGCTGCTATCCCGCCGCATTTCAGACCGGCGTGACGAGGCCTACAGCTTGCTTGGGCTGGGAGTGTTGACGATCTCGCAAGGCGACCACGCCAGCGGTATTCCCATCGTTGAACAAAGTCTCGCTCTCTACAAGGAACTGGGGGATACATTGGGGCAAGCCTATGCCACCGGCTGGCTGAATCTGAACCATAACGACATGGAACGCTCCAAGGCCTTGACATCCGAAAGCCTACGGTTACATCGCCAGGTGGGCCACTTATCTGGTATCGCTACCCAGTTGACCGAACTGGCCAGGCGAATGGTCTGGGGAGGCGATTTGATCACGCCGCTGCCTTTGATGGATGAAGCGCGCCATCTCTATCATGATCTTGGCAATCCGGGTGGCGAAGCTAGCATACTCCAGGTCTATGGGATGCTGGCCTATTGGCAGGGTGATTATGTACAGGCCTGTGCTTATTATACAGAATCGTATGAATTGGGCGACCGGAGTGGCGATTATCTTATTAGCCGGTGGAGCCGCATCGGCATGGCCTATACCCTCTACCGCCAGGGAAACCTCCCCCAGGCTCGTGAATTGTTCGCTCTTTGCATTCTCAATTGCCAGAAGGCAGATGACCCGATTGGCCTGTTGTTCATCCTCGAAGGCATTGCAAGCCTGTATTTGACCACCGGCCGGCTTCAACGCGCAGTGCAATTATTCGCCTGGGCAGACGTCATGCGCGTAAAGATCGGCGACCACCGCCCGCCGGTCGAACAGGCTGCGATGGATAAAGATCTGGCAGAACTGCGGTCCAGACTGGACGAGGCGGATTATGTGGCTCTCTACGCGCAGGGTCAGGCGCTGACCACTGAACAAGCCGTGGCTCTCGCCTTGGAGGAATGAATGCCCTACGATCAATTTAAATTCCAGACGGCCATTCTTGATTTTCAATCTGCGCACAAGAAAGCGGCCATACAGGAGCTGTTGGCGCGCCTTTCCGGGAAGTCAAACCAGTTGCTTTCCTATGACGAAGTTGCCGAAAAACTCAGGCTGCATGTCCGCAGCGAACGCGGCATTAAAGACATTCCGTTGGATGCCATTGCCGGCAGCGTCGGCCGGGCGACCGACTTCACCCGCACCTTCCTGCCCTTGCGCAATGATGACCAGGAGCGCTGGGCACGTGTCAAAGCGGCCTTCGACTCGAGCGAGACAGGCCTGCCACCCATCGAAGTCTACCAGGTGGGTGAAGTTTACTTCGTGATAGATGGGAACCACCGGGTATCCATCGCCCGGCAGGAAAAAATGAACACGATCGCTGCGCATGTCATTGAGGCGCAGACGGATATCCCTCTGACCGCCGGCATGCGCCCGGATGAATTGGATCAGTTGATCATTAAGGCCGAACAGGCGGATTTCATGCAGGAAACCTGCCTGATGGAATTGCGTCCCAATGTGGACTTGCGCGTGACCACTTGCTGTCAGTACCAGAAAATCCTCGACCAGATCCGCCTGCGCCTCAACCTGCTCCAGCAGGAACGCCAGGCACCCGCGACCTTCAGCGAAGCGGTGCTGGATTGGTACGACCATGCCTATACGCCGCTGGCCGAGGCCATCCGCGACCGCGCTCTCATGCGCTGGTTCCCGGGGCGGACGGTTACCGATTTTTATCTTTGGATCTGTGAATATCACGCCGAGTTGGAGAAAGAGACCGGCTGGGCGATCACTCCCGAAAATGTTGCCATGGCGTTGTCTGCGCAGGAAAGTCCTGCGGCAGAAAAACATGAGGCCTCCGCCGGAGGCTGGCGTGAAAGCCGTCTCATCGACCGGTACACACAAAAGCTCTTTAACGACATCCTTATCCCGATCAGCGGCGACCAGGACAGTTGGCAGACGCTGGAACAGGCCGTGCTGATCGCCAGGCGCGAAGGCGCAAAACTGCATGGACTGCACGTGGTCGGCTCGGCTGAGGCGCGCCAATCCGCCTCAGCGCTGAGCGTACAGGAGCAGTTCAATGACCTGTGTGCACAGGCCGGCCTGACAGGCTCGCTGGTCATCGAAGAAGGCGATATCGTCCGCAAGATCGGCGAGCGCGCCCGGCTGGCCGACCTGACCATCCTGAAGATCGTCAACCCGCCGCTGGGAGGCCTGGCCAGCCTGAAGTCGCCATTCCGGGCGGTTATTAACGGCGCTTCCGGTCCCATCCTTGGGATCCCGGGAGAGGCCAGCCGCTTGGATCGGGCCCTGGTGGCGTTCGATGACACCCCCAGGTCCAGGGAAGCCCTTTTTGTGGGGGCTTACCTGGCTGAACAATGGAAGACTTCCTTGACGGTTTTTACTGCCCTGGGTGACAATCACCTTTCTCCATCCGTTCAGGACTATGCTCGCAAATATCTCGAATTCCACGAAGTCGATGCGGAATATATCCTTGAAAATGCCCCGGCTTCCTCTCTGCAGAATTTCATCCGGGGGGATCGGTTTAATCTCGTTTTGTTGGGGAGTTATGGCAGTTCCGTCCTTCGGGAAGTATTTATCGGGAACACGCTCGATCTCGTCCTGCGCGCATCCCACGCGCCTATTTTTATCTGCCGGTAATTAGCTCGATAATTCCAGATTGTGTATTTTCACGGATAGGATTCAAAAAAAATTTCTTTCCTTTGTGTGCCATTGTGACCCTCGTTCAACTCATCCTGAGTTGAACGGAGGTTTTTTTAATCAGGCGGATTTCTTCTGAAAAGGCAGGATCCTCCCATCTTGACACGGTCTTGAACGTTTTTGACCTTTTTTTGTCCGGTCTTTGACAAGACTCTTTGTACAATGCCATTACCTATGGAATTGCGCTGAGACTCGAATTAAGCATGAAGACAAAAAAACTTCCCAAGGTTGTCAAGTTCGTGATCCGCGGCTTGCCGCTGGCGTGCGCGGCGGCAACGTCGTTGTTGCCTCTTCAGCGGATCGGCCAGCAGGTGCTCATGTTGATCGTGCTGTTGTGGATCCAGGTCTACTTCATCACAGAAGTATTCCTGTCCGGAAAATAAAGCCGCTATGCCTGAATCACGCCTGCGCATCCTGGTTGTGGATGACGAACGACCCATCCGGCGATTCCTGAACGCTTCCCTGAGTGGGCAATACACAGTTCTTGAGGCTGCCACGGGCCAGGAAGCCCTCGCTGACGTCGTGTCCGGCCGCCCGGATGTGATCATCCTGGACCTGGGGCTGCCCGATATGGATGGGGTGGAAGTCACCCGCCGCCTGCGCGAGTGGACCCAGATCCCGATCATCGTCGTCTCGGTGCGCGACCAGGAAGAGCACAAGATCGCCGCCCTGGATGCCGGCGCGGATGATTACCTGACCAAGCCCTTCGGAGTGGGTGAATTGACCGCCCGGGTGCGCGCCGCCTTACGCCGGTCCGCCCACCCTGAGACCGAGCCGGTCTTCCAGAAGGATGACCTGCTGGTGGACCTGGCCCGGCGGAATGTTGAGTCCCACGGCCAGCCTGTCAGCCTTGACTCCCACCGAATATGATATTTTGCGCGTGCTGGTCCAGCATGCCGGCAAGGTTCTCACCCATGAGCAGTTGATCCATGCCATTTGGGGTGGCGAGGCGGTGGACGATCCGGAAGATTCCCACTTGCTGCGCGTCAACGTCAGCAACCTGCGCCGCAAGCTCGAAGCCGACCCCTCCCGGCCGCGTTACATCGTCACCGAACCAGGCGTGGGCTACCGGCTCAAGACCGCCTGAAATCACACTTGGCCGTAGTAACGACTTTAGTCGGTCCACGATTATCCCTATCTTAAAAATTTAACGCTCACAAGGACATCTATGCTTTTCTCCATTGCACTGCTGATCGTGGTCGTTTTTATCGCTTTCCGCCTAGCGCCAGTAGAAAATAAGGAACACACCGCCATCCACGGCGCCGGCCAGATCGGGTTGCTGGCTGCCGTTGCCCTGTTCGGCGTGGATTATTTCACTTCCTATTTTTATGCCACCGGCGAATTGATGAGCGCCCTGCACCCGTATGGCCTGCAGCATTATGGCTATATCGCCGTTGGGGTGATCGCCTTGGCGAACTTTGTCTTTGGCGGCTTGTATATGTACTCGCTGGGCATTTTCAACGAAGGCGGTGGATCTTACACCGCTTCGATGCGCTACCTTAAACCGACCCTCAGCCTGATCGTGGCGGTCACCCTGATCGAAGATTACGTTCTCACCATCGTCGTCTCGGCCCTTTCGGGCGGCGACCAGTTGCTCTCGATCCTGAATGCCTACGATGCCCATTGGATCTGGCATTTTGCCATCGGGGCCGCCCTGGCAGCCATCACCTGGTATCCTGACCATCCGCGGCCGGGGCGAGTCTGCCCGGACCGTTTTTACCATGCTGGGAATTTTCATCGCTCTGACCATCACCATGGTGATTGGCCTGTTCATTGCCCATTTCAAAGGCGTGCCTGCCATCGTTGCCACCGCCGCGCCTCTGCATGCCTCGCTTGGCCAGGCCATCTTGCACATGCTCACCGCCTCCATGAAAGGCATGGTGGCGCTTGACCGGCCTGGAGGCCATGTCCAACGGCATCCAGTTTGTCATCAATGAGGATGTCAGCTTCGTCAAATGGGGCAAGAAACGCCTGCCGCGCTTCAAGAAGATCTGGGAATTTCTACAGCGGCAAAGAGGGCATCGGCCGCTTCGTGCAGACCTCCTTCCTGTTCTACGGTGGCATCACCACCCTGATGCTGACCTTCTTTGCCATCCGCTTCGATGTCTTCGACGGCACGCTCGGGCGTACCCTGGTCGGCAACCTGGCATTCATCGGATTTAGCCAACTTCCCGGAGGAATCATCCTGTACTGGGCTTACCAGATCCTGGCGGTGGCCTTGCTGGCAGCCGCCTCGATGACGGCTTTCCAGGATGCCCAGGCCACCGAATGGCGCGATGTGGCCATCGGCGAGATCCCGGAAATCATCATCTATCGTGATAAGCGCGGCACCTTTACCCGTTCGGTCACGATCACCTTTGGCGTGGCGGTCCTGATCATGCTGCTGGTGCGCGGCCAGACTACCCTGGCGGCACCTTTTTATGGGATTGGCGTTTTCCTGCCGATCATGATCATGGGGCTGGCGATCCGCCAGCATTTGCTGCAGAACTATACCGGCAAGGTACCGCGCCTGGGGAGCTGGGATCGCCTTGTTTGCCGCAATCCTTTCGGGATCGGTCTTCATCGGCCAACTGGTCGGCAAATGGGAAGAAGGCGGCTGGATCCGTTTGATCACCTTTACAACCTTGTTCACCTCTGCCCACCTGGTCATCCTTTCCCCGGTCGGCTACCGCGATCCCAAACAGATCCACCGCATCGTGCGCGAGAAGGCGCGTGTCCAGGGCGCCATGGCTTCCATCGTCGAGTGGCAGTCCCTGCGCATGCAGGAATACCGTTACAGCCTGCTGGTGGGAATTTCCCGCTTCTGGCAGCTTATTCGGGATCAACCGCCCGCTCCGCTACGACCCGCCCGTGCCGGCCGGCGATTACAACCATGCCCTGCATGTTGACCACCCGGGTGCGCCCTCCCTGCTCGAGCAATATCTCGACAGTCAGCCCAGCGCTCCCAAAGCTGGGCGGCCCGCCCCGGCAGACCGCACCCGGGGATGAAGAAGGCAAAGTAGAATAAGCCTCTCTGGTAATATAAAAGCACTGTTATTTCTTCGGTAGCCGCTTTCGCTTTTTTGTCGCCTCGCAACCCTGCCGCAGGATTTCCAGCCCGTTCGAAGCTTCTGGAGCGATAACAGCAGTAATCCGCATATGCTCTTCCAGGCGGGTGTTGGCTTGGGGAACCCATTCACGTTTTCCATCTGAACAGCGCACCAGGATACATCCGGCTGGCAACCCGAGCGAACGGATTTCGCGACCCATGAAGGGCGCATCCGGTTGGATGACAAAATCCACCACCACGGGCCTGTCAAGCATGATCTTATCTCCGGCCCGTTTCAAGTCGCGTTCCAACAAAGCCTCGTAAATTGGTAGTTCTTTCAGGAATTCAGCCACCGCATAAGCACAGAAACAGGCCACCAGCAGGGGCAGCATCTGGGAATAATTGCCAGTCATTTCGACAATCAGCATGATGCCGGTAATAGGAGCACGCACGATGGCGGCAAAATAGGCTGCCATTCCCACGACTGCAAAGACTGCCGGGATTGGCACAATGGTTGGCGCCAGGTTGTGCGCAATTTGTCCAATCGCCAGTCCGATCATCGCGCCCAATACCAGCAGGGGCGCAAAAATACCGCCCGGAGCGCCGCTCCCATAACTGCTGGTTGTTAGCAAAAAACGGATGACAAAAAAAAGCGGGATGGCAGCCAGCAATAAGTCTCCATTCAAAACCGAGTCTGCCAATGAATTTCCGCTGCCGATCATGATTGGAGAAAACCATCCAACCAGTCCGATGACTGCGCCGGTGAGCGCGGCCGCCGGAAGCATGAAACGATCAGGTATCCGTGCATACAATCGAACGGCAGCCAGCAGCCCGCGATTGAAGAGCACGCCCAATAACCCGGCCATAATTCCCAGCACGGCGAATATCGGCAAAGATGTCAAGGGGGGCATCGGGTAAGCGGGCACCTTGAAAACCGGGAATTGGCCTGCCCCAATCCGCACGATAATATCCGCAACCGCCGCGGCGATAAAGACTGCCCCAAATACGATCGGATGAAAGTCGCGCCGGACTTCCTCAAGCACAAAGATCAAACCGGACAGAGGCGCGTTAAAAGCCGCCGCCAAACCCGCACCGGCCCCGGCCGAGATCAAGGTGAGCCGTTCGCGCGGCGAGACTTTCAACCATTTTGAGACGGCATCCCCAACCGCACCACCCATTTGGACGGTCGGGCCTTCGCGCCCCAACGCCATTCCGCTCCCAATCGAAAGGATGCCCCCAAAGAATTTGACCGGCAGGACCCGTTTCCATTCGAGCTTTCGAAAACGGTGTAAAACTGCTTCCAGATGCGGGATGCCGCTCCCGCTGGCTTCAGGCGCGTACCGTCGTGTAAGCGCCACAGATATCCCTGCACCCAGCGCACCGAACAGGATCGGGAAGATCCAACCCCACGCTGGCATGCGCTGTGCCCAGCCAATCAATCCGTTCCGCAATGCGTCCACCCCTGTCAGTGCCGCCCTGAAACCCAGAGCCACTATCCCCGCACCCAGCCCAACCAGCGCTGCCCGCGGAAAGATCCAGCGGCGTTGCTGCCGGATGTCAAGGTATTCCTGGATTTCCGACCGTTCGGCCAGGTTCTCATCGTCAGAAACTGGGAGAGGTTCTTCGGGAGGTTTATTTTTCGAGTTGGTCGACCTGGTGATTTTCCCGGTCATGAGTTTAATCGATACCATTGAGATTTTTTTGATATAAAACTTGGATTGCTTCAAGTAAACTCTTTTTATTCCTTTATTTTCCGAATTTATTATAAAGTAGATCCGCCGCCAATTTGGGGCAATCCCACTTCTCCATGATTCAGGCAAACCTTATCGGATCTTGCCTGCCGCAATACCTATGACAACAGCACCTATTCCCATCAGGATCACACCGGCTATCCAAATCTGCATGGCGATTAGCACCACGCCAACAATCCCTGCCACTATTCCCATCACCCAATCAACTCGCCTCACAATCTCATCCGCTTCTGTAACCGTCTTTCCTCGGGCTACCAGCGTCCATTTCAATAGCGTGCCTCCATCTACAATGGGCACCGGTGCCAGGCTCATGATCAACAGTAATCCATGTCCCACTGCCGACCATGCCGCCAGCTCCCAGGCGATGGAATTTCCTGGTACGGCTGCATAGATCACCAGGCTCAGTAGTAATCCCAACAAGTTGAATATTGGACCACCTATGGCGCGCATCCGATGTACATCTGGTGAAACCTCATTATTCCAATAGAGAGTACGCGGCATCCCCCTCTCCGCTGATATCTGAATTTCATCCATCGGCGCCCCTGCATAGCGGGCACTGAAAATGTGGGCGATTGGATGCCCAATTTCTGCGATCAAAAGAAGAATCACCGTTACAAACCCAATGAGTACGCCTGGCCAGAATCCACGTCCTGGATGCCAATATAATCCTAACCAGGTAACGCCAACCCAAACAGGAACGATAAAGATCAGGAAGGTTACCTTTACTTTGATGGATGTATCGAAAATTCTCATCGAAACCATTATTTCTCTCCTTGTGAGTACGCTTGCCCATGCCCGACGAAATTATTCAATTCGGTGGGCAGTCCACGGCGCGGTTCAAGGAATATCCGGTCAATATTCATATTGTCTCCGGTATGGGTTTGAAAAGGAACATGGGGACAATCCGGCCCAGGGCGCGAATATCGTCTTCCGTACCTCCATCCGGTAACCCATGAACCGAACCAGTTCGCGAAAAGCCATTGGGTGCCGATGGGAGTAATCCACTAATTCTTGCGACCCGCCTTCCGGCGAGATGCGCTCGGCTGATGCCAGTGAGCGCTTGTTGCCGACCTGAATGAAGATTTTTGGGTTAGCCGTGACATTCTGAAACCAAAAGGTATTCCTGGATTTCCGACCGTTCGGCCAGGGTTTCATCGTCAGAAACTGGGGGCAGTTCTTAGGGAGGTTTTTTTTCGAGATGGTCGGCGCAGCGATTGTCCAGGTCATGTTTTTCCGGATCGAAAGAGGATTTTTGGTTGGAATATGGATTATTCCCAAGTAATTATTATATTCAACTTTGATTAATTAATCATAAAAGCAATAGGATATGATAAACTTTTTTCCGATCATGTCCCCTTTCCTGCAGCTTGCCTTCGAACTCGTAATCATCCTACTGGCCGCCAAAGCAGCCGGGTATATCAGCACGCGCCTGGGTCAGCCCTCTGTCCTGGGGGAATTGCTCGTTGGTGTGCTGCTTGGCCCGTCAGTAATCAACATCCTCGGTCTGCCATTTATTAATAGCACCAGCCTTGGAGCCACTATCTCTGAACTGAGCGAACTCGGTGTGCTTTTATTGATGTTTATCGCTGGCCTGGAACTGCACCTGGGCGAGTTGGCCGGCCACCGCAAGGTATCCCTCCTGGCCAGCGTCGGCGGGCTTCTGATTTCAATTGGAATGGGTTGGGGCGTAGGCCGCCTTTTTGGCATGCAGGACACCGCTGCTTTGCTGCTGGGAGTGGCGTTAGGCGCCACCAGTGTGAGTATTTCGGCCCGTACGCTGATGGAACTCAAAATCCTGCGCAGTCGCGTGGGTTTGAGCCTGCTGGGTGCGGCGGTCGTGGACGATGTTCTCTCTATCCTGGCTTTCTCAATTTTCCTGGCAGTGACCACCGGCTCAGGCGGAATAGAGGGATTGGTCTGGTTGACTGCTCGTATGGCCTTGTTCCTCGCCGCTGCCGTGGCCTTCGGTCTGTGGGTCCTGCCACCTCTGGCACGTTGGGTAGGACACCTTTCAATCAGTCAGGGCATGTTTGCATTCGCCATCGTTTCCCTATTGGTGTATGGACTGGCAGCCGAAGTGGTAGGGCAAATGGCCGCCCTGATCGGTGCATTCCTAGCTGGACTGATGTTCGCCCGCACGCCAGAAAAAAACCAGATCGAACAGGGCATGACCGTGCTGGCTTACGGGTTGTTTGTCCCGATCTTCTTTATCAACATTGGCCTATCGATTGACTTGCGAGCCCTGCAATTAAATGCGGTCTGGTTAATCCTGGCGGTTACCCTGGCAGCCATTGTAGGAAAGATTTTCGGTGCGGCAGCGGGTGCACGCCTGGGCGGTTTTCCAGGCCACGAAGCCTTCCAATTGGGCACTGGGATGGTGGCACGTGGCGAGGTGACGCTCATTGTGGCTGCGGAAGGGATCAAAACCGGGTTACTGAATAGCGTGGCTTTCTCGGCTATTGTGGCGGCGGTATTACTTAGCACGATGTTCACGCCACCCTTGCTGCGTTACGCGTTTGCTCGATTTAAACTGAAGACTATGGCCCCGGTGGTAGAACCAGTGGAAACGAATGAGGAGAAAACGAAATGAAGCTAATTCTTTTCGTCTTGAATGATCCCGGCAAATTGCAGGACCTCCTAGAGGCTTGGAAGGAAGCTGGTGTCAGCGGTGCGACAGTGCTCTATAGCACAGGGATGGGCCGTATCCACCAGTCTGCCGCTCTCCGCGATGACTTGCCTCTTATGCCCTCCCTTAGTGATTTCTTAGCAAGTAACACGGATCTAAGTCGGACGCTTTTCACGATAGTTGAGAACGATGAGACTGTCAGGCACGTCATGGCCGCCACCCGCGCAGTGGTCGGCGATCTGTACCAACCCGGCGCGGGCCTGTTGGTTGTCTTGCCGGTAGATCTAACCGACGGACTGAGATTAAGTACTAACAATCAAGAATAAGCACCCCCTATCAGGATTTACACATAGTCTGACTCCATCAATAATGATAGATAATCCGGGACAATAATTAAGACCGGTGCATTTGCTGCGCCGGATTTTTCTTTCTGGTTCTAAAACCCATAGGATTAAAGTGTGATAAGCAGAACTTGACTTTGCTCTAATGCGGATATAAAATGTCCGAATTGGAGCTCAAAATGGCAATGAATAAACTCTCCTCAAGCGAAAAACCGCCCGTTATCTTCGTTCCCGGTGGAATTATGCCAGCCGAACTCGCCTATGGCCCGTTGCTGGCTGTGATCGGAGATCAGATCCGGCCGTTTCCCAAGGAACTTGAAGTGTACGCCTCTGAGACGCCCCCACCTGAGTACAGCCTGGAGTTGGAAGCTGAGGGCATCCGCCGCGTGGCAGATGCTTTCGGTCTGGAACGATTTCATTTGGTAGGTTATTCGGCGGGCGGGGCCTCCTCGCTGGCATTCACCGCCAAATACCCTGAACGGCTCATGAGCCTGGCTTTGATCGAGCCGGCCTGGATTGGCGACAATGTCCCTGAAGATGCGCAAGATTGGGCGAAACTCCGGCACATTATGACCCTGCCCCCCGATGAGCGCATGAAAGCCTTCCTGCAGTGGCAGATGCTTCCGGGTGTACCTTCCCCTGCGGTGCCTGTCCCGCCCGGCCCTCCGCCGGCCTGGATGGCCAAGCGACCTGCAGGTTTGCAGGCTGTGGCTGGGGCATTCGACACCTACCAACTCGACCAGGATCGTTTCCGCATCCTTACTAAGCCGGTTTATTATGCCCTTGGCAGCCTAAGCACCCGCTTCTATGAGTGTGCGGCAAAACGGCTGGCCGAATTATTCCCTGATTTTCAAGTTGAAGAATATGTGGGCCGCAGTCATATTGATCCGCCCCACCGGGCAGAAGCGGAACGCTTTGGGCGGGCAATGCTTACGCTGTGGAAGCGTGCAGAAGAGTCCTTCACTGCGGGAATGTTTTCCAACCGCGAAAATAGTTAAGAAAGAGTCACCCAAGGTATCGTTTGGCAACGATTGAATAGCTTGTGGAGGAATTTCAATAAAAAGTTACTGGCAGTCGGACACTGCCAGTAACCTGTCGAGCCGCGTGATTGATCAGCCGGTTGATTACCGGGCAGCCAAACCTGTAGCAGCAGCTGGTGAGCTGTAGCTGGCCAGGAAGGTCAGGGTTCCATCTGCCTGGATCTGGAAGGCATTGATGGTGGTATTCCCGGAGGCCAGGACATACAGGAACTGGCCGCGGCTGCCAAAAGCCATGTCGACCGGGTGGCTGCCAGTACCCGTGACGCCATTTATTCCGCCAGGCGTGAGCAGAGTGAGCTTGCCGGATGTTCTAACCTTGTAGGCGGAGATATTTCCGCTACCCGCATTGGCAGCATATGCAAACGTACCTGCCCCATTAACAACCAGCCAGCAAGCGGCAGCCTGGGTATCGGCGACCGAGCCGCTAATGACTGTCAATCCCTTACCGCTCACCTTGTAAGAGGAAGCCGAACTGATGGCTGCCTCGGAGATCACCAGGTGGTTACCATTACTAAAGCCAAACCCATACGGTGTTGGACCGAATGAGGCGTTGACGATTGGGGCGGAGGCAACGCCATTATCGACATTGTACGTGTCGATCATATTTGAGCCTTTTTCAGAGACGACCAGGTGCTCTCCATCCGGAGTAAACCCGATCTGTTCTGGCGAGGGGGCCGCTCCAACGCCATTATTGCTCAACTTGCGGATTGAGCCCGATATGAAACGTAGCATCCCATTGCTTTTCACGCGGAAACCTGCGATATTTCCCCCATTTCCGGCGTCCAGAACGTACAGCAGCGACCGGTAGACGGTCAGGCTGATTGGGTCAGATCCCTTGGCGGAGGTTCTATCGGTCAGGTGAAGCGTCCCGCCCGATACAGAAAAGACCGACACGTCGTTACTGCCTGCATTGACCGCAAACAGCCAGCGGCCGTCTGCGCTCAGAACAACTGCGCTTTGTGAGCCAAGGCTGGCTCCTGTTCCAAGTCCGCCGGTCGAGAAAGAGGCGGCGGGGGTCAAGCTGCCATCCGACGCCCGTGAATATACCTGGATCGCGTTTCCAGTGGCTGCGTTGGTTTCTGTATAGACATAGCCGTTGCTGCTGGAAGCGGCCGCTGTCCCAACCGTGCCAGCTAAAAGAGGTAGAGCGAACAATACTGCAAGCAGCAGACGTAAGGTGTTATTTTTAAGTGAAATATGGGTAAACATGCTTTATCTCCTGAGTTGGTTTTTATTTTGCCTATAAAAATTATTTTCCATACAGGCTCGACTTTTACATCTTAGCAGACGGAAATTACGTTTTTATAACTTCAGGATTACATAATTCTTACAATTCTGATTCTTCCACTTGCCATTCTAGGACAATCGTTCTTTTGTTAACAGATAAGGGAGGAAGTTTGGCCGTTCCTTTTTGCAATAATAGGAAGGTTGCCACTCCTTCTAGTTCCGTCAATTACCTTGCATTAAGTAGTAAAACAGGATACCACCCACCAAGCAGAAAGAGGGTATCAGGAAGGCCAGGCCGATGACGAAGGGTACAATCGAGCGCTCTTCAGGAGGCGCTGGCAGTTGAGCGTAGTAGACCCAATCGCACACACCTTCCCGGTCTGGGACTACGACCGGCTTGATGACTCTGGCGTATCGAATGCGGGCGATCCCAATTGCATGGACCTGGGTCAAGCACGTTCGTGGTCACAGCAGTGCATTGAAGCAATTGGCCATGCTGAACTATGTCAGGAAGCTCTTACCTCCCGGTGCAGCCGTCTTTCTGGTCGGTGACTGCGAATTTGGCTCGGTGGAAGTTCTGAAATGGCTCGATTTTTGGCATAGGTTCTATGTTTTACTTCAAAAATCAAGCAACTGTGTCTGGTTGAGCCAATATAATGAATTTTATATTTCCCCCTTGACAAATCAGAACTTATGTTCTAATATATCGATCAGGCACGGCTAGGCCCAATCACCTAGCCGTGATTCTGTTAATCGCCCCCTCGAGCAGAACGCCCTCGTCAGGAGCGCACAGAAAGCCTGGCCGTACCTTACTTGACACTTGGAACGTGACACATGACACTCCCTTTCTCCTCACTCACCGACACCCTCCGCTCCACCATCCGCCGCTCCCCCATTGCCTGGGCATACGCCTGTAACAAAATCCTCTATCCCTACCAGGCCCGGATTGCCCGCGCCTTCAAAAACTCCATCCTCAACCAGCGCGGCCTCACCATTGTCGTCATCCTTCCCCGCCAGTCTGGCAAGAACGAGATCCAGGCCCACCTCTTTGCCTGGCTGCTCTATCGCTATGCCGGCACCGGCGCGCGCATCGTCTCCGTCTCCCCCACTTTCAAGCCCCAGACCCTGATTAACATGGACCGCGTCAAGGCCTCCCTCAATGCCTGCCTTGGCTCGCGTGGCCTGTGGAAATCCTCCAAGGGCTACCTCTACCAGCTTGGTAATGCCCAGCTCCAGTTCTTCTCTGGTGAGCCGCGTGCCAATGTTCTTGGCGCAACCGCCGACCCGTTGCTTTCGGTCGATGAGGCCCAGTCCATCTCCATTGCCAAGTTTGACAAGGACTTCGACCCCATGCGGGCCAGCACCAACGCCACCCTCGGCATCTGGGGCACCGCCTGGACCTACAACAGCTTGCTCGAGCGTGAGCGCCGCATTGCCTTGCAGGCCCAGCAGAAGGATGGCATTCAGCGCCTTTTCTACTTCACCGCCGATGATTTCAGTGCCATCCTCCCCGCCTACGTCTTGCATATGCAGCATATCTTGGCCGCCCATGGCCGCAATCATCCCCTCGTCCGTTCCCAGTATTATTGCGAAACCATCGATGCCCAATCCGGCATGTTCACCCCCGCCCGCCTCGCCCTCCTCCAGGCCGACCAAATTCCCGCCACTCCGCTTGATTCTAACCATCTTTCTCCCCTCTCCAAATCCGCAGGATTTGGAGAGGGGCCGGGGGTGAGGTCGGGTCAGGTTGCGAGAAGTAGTCGTTCCTCCGTCGTTCCGAGGAACGACTACCACCTGTCCCGAATCATTATGCGGGGTACCCGCTATACTCCTAAGGAGCGCCGGATATGCCACTCGCCTGTCCGGCCATTCTGGGTGCAACTCTTCCAGCCTGCGTATGCCTTTGAGACTTCCGAAGTTTTTACAACTTCGGAAGTCTGCGTTTTGATTGTTTCTTGATAATTTCAGTCGTTTTTTTGTGTCTAATTTGATAGGGAAATGTGTATATTTACAACACTTGAAAATGGGAGTGATCCCGGAGGAATCCTATGACTGACCTTGTCTATATCGTATTGACCATCCTTTTTCTGGCCGCAACCTGGGGCTTTATCGTCGTCTGCGAGCGGCTGATGGAGGAAAAGAAGAAATGAACGCACTTTATCTCATCACCGGCCTGATCACGCTGGCCCTGTTCATCTACCTTGTGATCGCCCTGCTGAAACCGGAGTGGTTCGAATGAACATCTTCAGTTGGCTTCAACTCATCTTTTACATGGTCGTCCTGATCGCCCTGGCCAAGCCGCTCGGCCTGTACATGGCCCGGGTCTACCAGGGCGAACAGCACCTTCCTCGACCCCGTCCTGCGGCCGGTCGAGAAATTGATCTATCGCCTGAGCGGCGTCCATCCGGACGAGGAAATGAACTGGAAAGTCTACGCCATTGCGATGCTGCTCTTCAACGGCCTGGGGCTGCTGGTCGTGTATGCCTTGCAGCGCCTGCAGGGCTTCCTGCCGCTCAACCCGCAGGGCTTCGGCGCGGTCTCCCCGGACTCGTCCTGGAACACGGCCGTCAGCTTTGCCACCAACACCAACTGGCAGGGCTACGGCGGCGAGACGACCATGAGCTACCTGACCCAGATGCTGGCCTGACCGTGCAGAACTTCGTCTCGGCCGCCACCGGCATGGCGGTCCTGGTGGCCTTGATCCGGGGCATTGCCCGCCACACGGCCAAGACCATCGGCAACTTCTGGGTGGACCTGACCCGCACGGTACCTTGTACATCCTGCTGCCGCTGTCGTTCGTCCTGGCCCTGGTGCTCGTCTCCCAGGGCGTGGTGCAGACTTTCAGCCAGTACAAGACCGCCGCGCTCCTGCAGCCGACGACGGATGCAAACGGGAATGCCGTGACGCAGCAGGTCCTGGCGGTCGGTCCGGCGGCCTCGCAGATCGCCATCAAACAGTTGGGCACCAACGGCGGCGGCTTCTTCAACGTCAACTCGGCCCATCCGTTCGAAAACCCGACCCCGCTTTCCAATTTCCTCGAGATGCTGTCCATCCTGCTTATCCCGGCGCGCTTGTGCTACACCTTCGGGAAGATGGTCGGGGACACGCGCCAGGGCTGGGCCATCCTGGCCGCCATGACGATCATCTTCGTCGCACTGCTTGCGGTGGCCGTCTGGGCCGAACAGAGCGGCAACCCGGCCATCGCCTCGCTGGGCGTGGATATCAAACAGTCCAATATCAACCCGGGCGGGAACATGGAAGGCAAGGATGTGCGCTTTGGCGTGGCCAATTCGGCCCTGTGGGCCACCGCCACCACGCCGCTTCCAACGGCTCGGTCAACTCGATGCACGACTCGTACATGCCGCTGGGCGGGCTGGTCCCGATGTGGCTGATGCAGCTGGGTGAAATCATCTACGGCGGGGTTGGCTCCGGGCTGTACGGCATGCTGGCCTTTGTCATCGTGGCCGTCTTTGTGGCCGGGCTGATGGTCGGGCGCACGCCCGAATACCTGGGCAAGAAGATCGAAGCCTACGAAATGAAGATGGCTTCGCTGATGATGCTTGATCCCGGTCTGTTGCGTCCTGGTCGGCACTGCGATCGCGCGTGATGTCACCGGCAGGCAAGGCCACCGTTTACAACCCCGGCCCGCACGGCTTCAGCGAAGTGCTGTATGCCTTTTCCTCGGCCAGCAACAACAACGGCAGCGCCTTTGCCGGGCTGGGCGCGAATACACCCTTCTATAACACGGCCCTGGGCATCGTCATGTTCATTCGCCCGTTACTGGCTGGCCATCCCGGCCCTGGCGATTGCCGGCTCGCTGGCGCTCAAGAAGAAAGTCCCGGCCGGCGCGGGCACGCTGCCCACCCATACGCCGCTCTTCATCGCCTGGCTGATCGCGGTCGTCATCATCGTCGGGGCGCTGAGCTTCCTGCCCGCCCTGGCGCTGGGACCGATCGTCGAACATTTGATGATCTTTCATTAGATTGCATAGTAACGATTAGTCGATACTCAAATGGTAACTATGACCACTCAACTCAAAAAACAAACCACGTTTCGGCGGGAACTGTACCAGCGCGCCATGCTGGATTCTTTCGTCAAGCTCGACCCGCGCCGGATGGTGCGCAACCCGGTCATGTTCGTGGTGGAAGTGGGCAGCCTGCTCACCACCGTCTTGTGGATCCAGGCGCTCTTCGGCAAGGGCGAAGCCCCGGCCGGTTTCATCGGCGGGGTGGCCCTGTGGCTGTGGTTCACCGTCCTGTTCGCCAACTTCTCCGAAGCCGTGGCCGAAGGGCGCGGCAAGGCCCAGGCCGAGGCGCTGCGCAAGACCCGCCAGACCACCCAGGCCAAGAAACTGCCCCGCCCGGACCGCCAGGCCAAATACGAACTGGTTGCCTCGACGGCTTTGCGCAAGAACGACCTCTTCCTGGTGGAAGCCGGCGACATCCTGCCGGTGGATGGCGAGATCGTCGAAGGCATCGCCTCGGTGGATGAGAGCGCCGTCACCGGCGAAAGCGCCCCCGTGATCCGTGAATCGGGCGGAGACCGCAGCGCCGTCACCGGCGGGACGCGCCTGCTCTCCGACTGGCTGGTGGTGCGCGTCACCGCCGACCCCGGCGAGGGCTTCCTGGACCGCATGATCAGCCTGGTGGAAGGCGCCAAGCGCCAGAAGACCCCCAACGAGATCGCCCTGAACATCCTGCTGGCCGGTTTCACCATCATCTTCCTGATCGTCTGTGCCACGCTGCTGCCTTACTCGCTCTACAGCGTGCAGACGGCCGGGCAGGGCATCGCCCATCACCATCACGGTGCTGGTGGCCCTGCTGGTCTGCCTGATCCCGACCACCATCGGCGGGCTGCTCTCGGCCATCGGCATCGCCGGCATGGACCGCATGATCCAGCGCAACGTCATCGCCATGTCGGGCCGGGCGGTGGAAGCCGCCGGGGATGTGGACGTGCTGCTGCTCGACAAGACCGGCACGATCACCCTGGGCAACCGCCAGGCGGTCGAACTCATCCCGGTCGAGGGCGTCCAGCCGCAGGAGCTGGCCGAAGCCGCCCAACTGGCCTCCCTGGCCGACGAGACCCCCGAAGGCCGCTCGATCGTCGTGCTGGCCAAGGAAAAGTACGGCCTGCGCGGCCGGACCATGGGCCCCAGCTGAAGAGGCCCCGCAGGGGATGCACTTCATCCCGTTCTCCGCCCAGACGCGCATGTCGGGTGTGGACTTCGACGGCACGTCCATCCGCAAGGGTGCGCCGGATACGATGTACGACCTGGTCCAGGCAGAACGGCAAGCCCGTCCCGGACGACCTGAAAACGACCGTCGAGCGCATCGCCCGCAGCGGCGGGACGCCGCTGGTGGTGGTCCGCAACGGCGAGGCGCTGGGCGTGGTCCACCTCAAGGATATCGTCAAGGGCGGCATCAAGGAGCGCTTTGCCCAGCTGCGCAAGATGGGCATCAAGACCGTCATGATCACCGGCGACAACCCGCTCACCGCCGCGGCCATCGCCGCCGAAGCCGGGGTGGACGACTTCCTGGCCCAGGCCACGCCCGAGGCCAAGCTCAAGCTGATCCGCGATTCCCAGGCCGGCGGGCGGCTGGTGGCCATGACCGGCGACGGCACCAACGACGCCCCGGCCCTGGCCCAGGCGGATGTGGCCGTGGCCATGAACACCGGCACCCAGCCGGCGCGTGAGGCCGCCAACATGGTCGACCTGGACAGCAACCCCACCAAGCTGATCGAGATCGTGGAGATCGGCAAGCAGCTCCTGATGACGCGCGGCGCCCTGACCACCTTCAGCATCGCCAACGACGTCTCCAAGTATTTCGCCATCATCCCGGCTGCCTTTGCCTCCACCTATCCGGCCCTGGGCGTGCTGAACATCATGCGCCTGGCCACCCCGCAGAGCGCCATCCTCTCGGCGGTCATCTTCAACGCCCTGATCATCATCGCCCTGATCCCGCTGGCGCTCAAAGGTGTGCCCTACCGGGCGGTCGGCGCAGCCCGGCTGCTGCGCGACAACCTGCTCATCTACGGCCTGGGCGGCCTGATCGCCCCGTTCATCGGCATCAAGCTGATCGACCTGCTCCTGGTGGCGTTGCATTTGGTTTAGGTATCTTTGAGAACAGAAAATTGGAGGCTTCACTATGAAACAAACCCGTTTTTCCCTCACTCTCCACTATCTCAGGAACAGCCTGCTGGCCGTCCTGACGGTCGTCGCTACCACCATTCCCTTGGTGCCTGATCGGGCGGGACTACCCTCGGTGAAGCCGTGATCGCCCTGGTGTACCTGGTGCCGGTCGCCTGGAGTGCCAACCGCTGGGGCCAACTGCCGGGCATCAGCGCCGCCCTGACGGCCGCCCTGGCGTTCGATTTCCTTTTTATCCCGCCTTTCTATACCTTCGCGGTGGCTCGCCTGGAAGGCTGGCTGGTGCTGGCCATTTTCCTGGGCGTCGCCATTGTGGTGGTCGAACGCATCCAGGCCAGCCTGACCAAAGCGCGTGAAGCCGTGTTCATGTACGAAATGAGTGCGGCCCTCTGCGGTCAGCGCACGCCGGAAGCGGTTGCCTATGCCGTCGCCAGGCAGATCCAGCAATTGTTTCAGGCCATGCTGGTCAATGTGGTTTTCCGCCCTGAGAAGCAATCTGCCGGGCATTGTCGCCAGCGAGCCGAACGATGGCGCGGGCAAGGGCCGGCCTGACCGCGTCCTGCCGATCGTGAATTCCTGGGGCCTGGTCGGTGAGATCCAGATCTGGCGCGGGCTTGTATTCGGAACTGCCGCCGGAAGACGGCCGCTTGTTCCAGAATTTTGCCTTGCAGACGGCGCGCGCCTTCGAGCGCACGTACCAGGTCGAGACTGAAAAACATATCAAGGGCACGCTTTCCAAAGCCTCTGCCAGAGTAGAAGGTGAAAATGCGCACATCAAATTCGACCGGCCTTAATGGCTCTTACTCATTTTCACGATCCTGACCGGTCTGGTCTATCCGCTGGTGGTCACCGGGATTGCCCAGCTCGTTTTTCCCCGCCAGGCCAATGGCAGCCTGATCGTCGCAGAATGGACAGACCGTCGGCTCGACGCTGATCGGCCAGCCATTCGACGACCCCAAATATTTCTGGGGACGCCTTTCGGCCACCGGGCCATATCCGTATAACGCCGCCGCCTCCTCCGGCTCCAACCTGGGACCGACCAACCCGGCCCTGCTGGACGCGGTCAAGGCCCGCATCGCCGCCCTGAAAGCCGCCGACCCGGCCAACACCCAGCCCATCCCCGTGGACCTGGTCACAGCCTCCGGCTCCGGCCTGGACCCGGATATCAGCGTTGCCGCGGCCCTCTACCAGCTCCCGCGCGTGGCGAGGCGCGCGGCCTGAGCGAAGCGGCCGTGCGCGCCCTGGTGGACCAGTACACCCAGGGACGCCAGTTCGGCTTCCTGGGCGAACCGCGCGTGAATGTCCTGGAACTCAATCTGGCGCTGGATGGAATAAAAAAGTAGTATAGTAAGAGCTATGTCCAGACGAACCTGCCCGCCCCGACCCCGATAAGCTCCTGGCCCAGCATCCAGGCTGAAGAGCAGCAGAACAAACGCGGCCAGCTGAAGATTTTCCTGGGCTACGCCGCCGGGGTCGGGAAGACCTATGCCATGCTGGAAGCCGCCCACCAGCGCAGAAATGAGGGCGTGGATGTGGTGGTCGGCTATGTTGAAACCCATAAGCGGGTCGAGACCGAGGCGCTGGTCAGCGGGCTGGAAGTCATCCCGCGCCGTCCGCCTGACCTACCGCAATGTCGAATTGACCGAAATGGATATCGATGCGGTCCTGAAGCGCCATCCCCGCCTGGCGCTGGTGGACGAGCTGGCCCACACCAATGCACCCGGCTCCCGCCATGCCAAGCGCTACCAGGATGTGGTCGAACTGCTCGAAGCCGGCATCGATGTTTACACCACCCTGAATATCCAGCACATCGAAAGCCTGAACGATGTGGTTGCCCAGATCACCGGGATGAAGGTGCGTGAAACCATCCCCGACAGGGTCATCGACGCTGTCAACGACATTGAACTGGTCGACCTGCCGCCGGATGAGCTGATCAAGCGCCTGGCCGATGGCAAGGTCTATGTCCCGGACCAGGCCCAGCGTGCCATCGAGAAATTCTTCCGCAAAGGCAACCTGACCGCCCTGCGCGAACTGGCCATGCGGCGGGCCGCCGAACGGGTGGATGACCAGATGCGTGCCTACATGCGCACGAGCGCCATCCCCGGCCCCTGGCCGGCCAGTGAGCGCCTGCTGGTCTGCATCAGCCCGGGTGCGCTCGGCGAACGCCTGATCCGCACCGCCCGGCGCCTGGCAGATGAACTCAACGCCGAATGGTTTGCCATTTATGTGGAGACACCCGGACGAAGGCCGGCTCTCCCAGGAACAGCGCGACCAGGTGGCCGGTTCGCTGCGCCTGGCCGAGGAGCTCGGCGCCCGCGCCGTCAGCCGGCCCGGGCAGTCTGTGGCGGAAGGCGTGCTGGAGTACGCCCACCGCCACAACATCACCAAGATCATCGCCGGGAAACCGCGTCCGGTCGCGCTGGATCGAGTTCCTGCGCGGCTCGCTGGTGGACCGCCTGATCCGCATGAGCGGGGATATCGACGTGTATGTCATCAGCAGCGAGGCCGAACCGCAGGTCGGCCGGATCGTGGAAGGCTGGCGGCCGCACCGTCCCCTGGGGCGATACCTGCTGGGTTTGCTGCTGGTGGCGGCCGCCACCGGCCTGAGCGCCCTGATTGCCCCATACATCTCACCGACCAACCTGGTGGTCATTTATCTGCTCTCGGTCGTCGTGGCAGCCGTCTACCTGGGGCGTGGGCCGGCCATCCTGACTTCCATCCTGGGTGTGGCAGCTTTTGATTTCTTCTTTGTGCCCCCGCATTTAACCCTGGCAGTTTCCGATACCGAATACCTGCTCACCTTCCTCGGCCTGTTGGCCGTCGGGTTCGTGATCAGCCAGTTGACCGCCATGGTGCGCGAACAGGCCGAAGCGGTCCAGCGCCGTGAAGCCGAAACAGTCGAGCTGTACGAACTCGGCCGTGACCTGACCGTGGCCGCCAACCTGGAAGCCGTCGCCCAGGCCGCCATTGCGCATGTCGGCCAGACCTTCGGCCGCCAGGTGGCTGTCTTCCTGCCGGATGGAAACCGTGCCAAAGTCTATGCGACCAGCCCTGGTCTGAGCATCTCTGATAACGACCTGGCAGTGGCGGATTGGGCCTTCGAACATGGCCAGGTGGCCGGGCGCGGCACAGAGACCCTGCCGGAAGCCTCCATGCGCTACCAGCCGCTCAAGACCACCCGCGGCGTGGTGGGTGTGCTGGGCGTCAAGCCGGTCGATCCATCCCGGCATTTGACGCGTGACCAGTTGCGCACCCTGGATGCCTTCGCCAACCAGATCGGCCTGGCCATCGAGCGCGCCAGCCTGGCCGAACAGGCCCGCCAGGCCGAACTCCTGGAGGTCACCGACAAACTGCAAACTGCCCTGCTCAACTCCATCTCGCACGACCTGCGCACGCCGCTGGTTTCCATCACCGGCGCCCTGAGCAGCCTGGCGGATGACCAGATCCTGCTGGATGAGTCCGCCCGGCGCAGCCTGATCGAGACCGCCGGCGAGGAAGCCGACCGGCTCAACCGCCTGGTGGGCAACCTGCTGGATATGACCCGCCTGGAATCGGGCGCCATGCGCATCAAAAAGGAAGCCTGCGATATCCAGGATCTGGTCGGCTCGGCCCTGGAAGATTTGAGCGGTCGCCTGGGAATCGACCCATCCAGATCGACATCCCGCCGGATTTGCCCCTCGTCCAGTTGGATTTTGTCCTGATCGAACGGGTCCTGGTGAATGTGATCGACAATGCCTTGAAATATTCCCCGGCCGATACCCCCATCGAGATCACGGCGCATGCCGCCGGTGCTTTCCTGGAAATCGAAGTGGCCGACCGCGGCACCGGCATCCCGCCGGAAGACCTGACCCGCATCTTTGACAAATTCTACCGCGTCCAGCGGCCCGACAACGTCAGCGGCACCGGCCTGGGTCTATCCATCAGCAAAGGCATCGTCCAGGCCCAGGGTGGGTTTATTGCCGCCGAAAATCGCCAGGCGGGGGTACAATTATCACCATCTCGCTTCCTTTGCAGTAGGAGCCTGTTATGGATATAGTCATCGGAGTCCGAAGTCTCCGGACTTCGGACTGGCTCTAAAATGCGACCATGCGGTGTAGAATTTGTGGATCGGATGCGCTTACACCTTTTTATCCTCTTTCGCCTATGTCTTCCTTCGATGTACCTTTGTGTTTAAACCTTAGCTCCCATGGCCGAAACCGATTTGCGTGTACTGGTGGTGGATGACGAGCGTTCGATCCGCCGTTTCCTGAAGGCCTCCCTGGGCAGCCAGTTCGTCATCCTGGAAGCCACCAACGGGGAGGAGGCTCTCAGCGCCGCCGCCAGCGAACATCCCGACATCATCATCCTGGACCTGGGGCTGCCCGACATGGACGGCGTGGAGGTGACGCGCCGCCTGCGCGAGTGGAGCCAGATCCCCATCATCATCGTCTCGGTGCGCGAGCAGGAAAAAGACAAGATCGCCGCCCTGGATGCCGGTGCGGACGACTACCTGACCAAGCCCTTCGGCGTGGGTGAATTGATGGCCCGCCTGCGGGTGGCCCTGCGGCGTTCCGCCCAGACCGACAATGAGCCGGTCTTCACCACCGGGAACCTGGTGGTGGATCTGAACCAGCGCGAAGTCCGGGTGAATGAACAACCCATCTGCGCTGACGCCGACCGAATATGACCTGCTGCGGACGCTGGTCAAGCACGCCGGGAAAGTCTTGACCCACGACCAACTGCTGCGGGCGGTCTGGGGCACCGCCTACGAAAGTGAAACCCACATGCTGCAGGTCAACATCAGCAACCTGCGCCGGAAGATCGAGCCGGATCCGGCACGGCCCATCTACATTGTCACGGAACCGGGGGTTGGATACAGGTTGAAAATCATTTGAATTATTATGTCTGAGGGGAACAGACCGCATAATAGCCAGCCTGCTTCCTCAATTTCAGACTTTCCAATCCCATCTCCATTTCTTGACATTTTCTTGACACATTTCGCGCTGTTTCTTGACATATCCTTGACGTTCTTCTGGAAAGGCAGGATAATGCACTTTCTTGTACATGAACATAGATGCGCTGCTGGAGGCGTGTTCTTCCAATATACCAGCATTCTAGAAAAAGATAAACGGAAACCTAATGTTCTTCTCCATTGGTTTGCTCATCGTAATTGTCTTTCTCGCTTTCAAGGCTGCTCCGGTTGAAAAGAAGGAACATGCCCTCATCCATGGCGCCGGGCAGGTTGGCTTGCTGGCTGCCCTGGCGCTTTTTGGCGTGGATTATTTCACCTCGTACTTCTACGCCACCGGTGAAATGATGGGCGCCCTGCACCCATATAACCTGCAGAAATATGCCTTCATCGCAGTAGCGGTCATTGCACTTGCGAATGTGGTCTTCGGTTTTCTGTACATGTACTCCCTGGGGGTTTTCAACGAGGGTGGTGGTTCATTTGCCGCCGCGATGCGCTATCTTGGTCCGGCCCTGAGCCTGGTGGTGGCAGTCGTGCTGATCCAGGATTATATTTTTACCATCGTTGTCTCCACGCTTTCGGGCGTTGAACAACTGCTTTCGTTGCGGAATGCAATGGGAATCCCCTGGTTCTGGCATTTTCTGATCGGCGCGGTTCTGGTCCTTTCCACCTGGTATCTTACCATTCGCGGCCGTGGCGAGTCGGCCCGCGTGGTATTCATGATGCTGGGTATTTTTATTGCGCTGACGATTGTCATGGCAATTGGTTTGTTCCTTGCCAAAGGACATGCGGTGGCTGCGCTTCCCTACCAACCCGCGCAATCCACCCCATCCCTCCTGACAGCCGCGTACCACATGCTGACGGCTTCCATGAAAGGCCTGGTTGCCCTGAGCGGGCTGGAAGCCATGTCCAACGGCATCCAGTTCGTGATCGACGAGGATACCACGATCGTCAAATGGGGCAAGAAGCACCTGCCGCGCTTGAACGGTCTCTGGAACTTCTACAGTGGCAAGTCGGGTATCGGCCGCTTTGTGCAGACCGCTTTCCTTTTCTATGGCGGCATCACGACGGCTTTCCTGGCTTACTTTGCGATCCACTTTAATGCCTTCAATGGCGTCGCAGGGAAGGTCCCTGGTCGGCAACCTGTCCTTTATTGGGTTCAGTCAAATTCCCGGGGGCATTATCCTCTATTGGGCCTACCAGATCCTGGCAGTTGCATTGCTGGCATCCGCCTCGATGACCGCCTACCAGGATCTGCAGGCCATGGCCTGGCGCAATGTGGCCATTGGTGAAATACCGGAAGTGGTCGTTTATCGCAACCCCAAAGGTACTTTCACGCGCCCGGTCACGGCTGCTGCCATTGCAGCGCTTGTGATCATGTTACTGGTGCGCGGCAGGCTCAGCCTGGCTGTCCCCTATTATGGCGTCGGCGTATTCCTGCCGATCATGGCCATGGGACTGGCGATCCGCCAGCACATCCTGAAAACCGCCACCGGCAGGAAGCGCATGTGGGGGAGCCTGGGAGCCAGCACTGGCCGCCGCCCTGGCCGGGCTTGTTTTCATTGGTCAAATTGCCGGGAAATGGACGGAAGGCGGCTGGGTGGTCCTGATCTCACTCGGCATACTCGTCCTCATGGCACATGCCATCCTGATCTCGCCGATCGGCTACCGGACACCCAGGGATATTCACCGGATCATCCGGGACAAATCGCGCATTCAGGGCCAGATGGGTAATATTGTCGAATGGCAATCCCTCAGGGTACAGGAATACCGCTACCGCCTGCTGGGAGGCATCGCGAAATTCTGGGAACTCTTCGGCGTGCGGCGTCCCATGCGTTTCGAGCCGCCCGTTGCTGCAGGTGACTTTTCACGTTGCGATGGAACATGATCCAGTCCGGCACTTTTCTGGATGAGCATATCAATGGGAAACCGCATCGGAGACCCGAACATGCCGCTCCGCCAAGGCAGCCTCCACCGATAACGAGGAAGAAAAAGGGAATAACCACAACAAGAGTTGAGGATAAAAGAGTAATCGTGGGGGAAACAACATAGATATCGTCTGATCAGGAACTCCAGGGCAAGGTCATGCTGCCCTGGAGTTTTTTGTCGTCTTGACGATTTCTTGATATGTTTCAGCCTTTCCTTGTCATCGCCTTGATGGAACTGTAAGTAAAATCCAGCCTGTTGCCTTGACAGGATCTTGACACATTATGGACCTTTATTGCCTCCGGCTTGACGCTACTTCTCTAAAAATCCTTCAATAGCAATGGGACTGGAGCCGAGTGCAAAATGAAAAAGGAAAAACTTGACAGGCGTCTAAAACTGGTTATTCAAGGCTTGCCGCTGGCGGCTGTCGTTGGAAGTTCGTTTTTGCCAGTCCAGCGATTGGGACAGCAATTCCTTGTGTTGATTACTTTGTTATGGATACAAGTCTTCTTTATTGTGGAATGTTTCCTGGTTGGAAAATGAAAGAATCCTTTATGAACGAAAAATTGCGAATCCTGGTGGTGGACGATGAACGTCCCATCCGGCGATTCCTGAACGCTTCCCTGAGCGGAGAATATATGGTCCTCGAAGCGGCCACGGGTGAAGAAGCCCTGGCCGTTACCGTGTCTGGACGGCCGGATGCGATCATCCTGGACCTGGGGCTGCCCGACATGGACGGCGTGGACGTCACCCGCCGCCTGCGCGAGTGGATCCAGATCCCGATCATCGTGGTATCGGTCCGGGACCGGGAAGAAGACAAGATCGCCGCCCTGGATGCCGGTGCCGACGATTACCTGACCAAGCCCTTCGGGGTCGGCGAATTGATGGCCCGCCTGCGCGTGGCTCTCCGCCGGGCTGCCGCCCCCGAGAACGAGCCGGTTTTTCACGCCGATCGTCTCACCGTGGACCTGACCCGCCACGAAGTGACGGTCGATGGGCAAATCAGCCTCCCTGACCCCGACGGAATACGACATCCTGCGTATCCTGATCCAGCATGCCGGGAAAGTGCTCACCCACCAGCAACTCATCCACCTGGTGTGGGGCAATGCCCATGAAGCCGATGCGCACCTGTTACGGGTCAATATCAGCAACCTGCGCCGGAAGATCGAAGCAGATCCTGCCCGGCCGCACTGTGTCGTGACAGAACCGGGTGTTGGATACCGTCTCAAAGACCTCGAGTACAGCCCGGCACTAATCAAATATATCGACTGACACTTTTCAAGAAAAAAGGTAAAATCATGTTTTTCTCTATTGCTTTGCTCATCGTGATTATCTTTCGTCGCCTTCAAGCTTTCTCCGGTGGAAAAGAAGGAACATGCCCTGATCCATGGCGCCGGGCAGATCGGCCTGCTGGCCGCCCTGGCGCTGTTTGGCGTGGATTACTTCACCTCCTATTTCTATGCCACCGGCGAAATGATGAGCGCCCTGCATCCCTATAACCTGCAGAAATATGCGTTCATTGCAGTGTCGATCATTGCGGTTGCCAATGCCGTGTTCGGCTTCCTGTACATGTATTCCCTGGGAGTATTTCAACGAAGGCGGCGGTTCGTATACCGCCTCGATGCGCTACCTGGCGCCCGGGTTTGAGCCTGGTCGTGGCAGTGGTCTTGATCCAGGACTACATATTTACCATCGTGGTTTCCACTCTTTCCGGCGTTGACCAGTTACTGTCCCTGACCAATTCCTACAGTACCCTCTGGGTGATCCGTTTTCTGATCGGGGCGGGTCTGGCAGCCATTACCTGGTATCTGACCATTCGCGGGCGCGGCGAGTCGGCCCGTGTGACCTTTACCATGCTGGGAGTATTCGTGATGCTCACCATTGTCATGATGATCGGCCTGTTCATCGCCAAAGGCCATGGCATTGCAGCCTTCCCGTATACCCAGACCAAGGCAAGCTCCATCCCTCTGGACGGCTGCCTACCATATGCTGACGGCCTCCATGAAGGGACTGGTTGCCCTGAGCGGTCTGGAAGCCATGTCGAACGGCATCCAGTTCGTCATCAACGAAGATGTCGGGATCGTGAAATGGGGCAAGAAGAAACTGCCGCAACTGAAAGGCCTCTGGGAATTCTACAGCGGCAAATCCGGCATCGGCCGCATGGTGCAGACCTCCTTCCTGTTCTATGGCGGGATCACCACCGCTTTCCTGGCCTATTTTGCCATTCACTTCAATGCCTTCGATGGCGTCGCCGGACGATCCCTGGTCGGCAACCTGGCTTTCCTTGGATTTAACCAATTACCCGGTGGAAACATTCTGTATTGGGCCTACCAGATCCTGGCTGTTGCCATGCTGGCGGCCGCCTCCATGACCGCCTTCCAGGACCTGCAGGCAACTGCCTGGCGGGATGTGGCCATTGGCGAGATCCCGGAGATCGTGGTGTATCGCAACCCCAAAGGCACGTTCACACGTTCGGTGACGGCCGGATTTATCGTGGCAGTTCTCATTCAATTGGTGGTACGCGGCAATACCAGCGCGGCTGTCCCCTATTATGGGATTGGCGTTTTCATGCCGATCATGGTGATGGGATTTGCCATCCGCAAGCATATTCTGAAAACCGTTCCGAAGGGCAGAAAACGCTCCTGGGGAGCCTTCGGAGCCGGGTTTGCCGGTGGTACTCTCCGGGATCGTCTTTGTTGGCCAGATCGTCGGCAAATGGTCCGAAGGCGGCTGGGTGGTCTTGATCTCCTTCAGCATCCTGATCCTGGCTGCCAACCTGTTGTTGATCTCCCCGATCGGCTACCGCGAACCGAAACAGATCTACCGGATCGTGCGCGAGAAGGCGCGTGTCCAGGGTGCCATGGCCTCCATCGTGGAATGGCAGTCGCTGAAAATGCAGGAGTATCGCTACAATATCATTGTCTGGATTGCACGCTTTTTCGAAGTGTTGGGTGTCCGCCGGCCGCTCCGCTACGAACCGCCTGCCCTGGCCGGGGATTACGACCATGCCCTGCACGAAGACCATCCCGATGCCCCGTCCCTGCTCCAGCAGTACCTGGACAGCCAGCCCATGGAACCCAAAGCTGGGTGGCGCACCCAAACAGACCGCTCCGGGTGACGAAGAAGGCAAAGCGGATTAAACCCTAAAAAAGTAAAACGCCGGGACAGGAATTCCTGTTCCGGCGGTTTTTGATCAATAAGGAAATTATCGGACCGGCGCATGGCGGTTATGGACTGTACCGGATGCGAGCACTGCCGCCTTGCCGGCGTGTTTCCACTTTTCGCAAACCCAGCAGGACCAGCCAGTAAACCGTCAGGAACAATACCGCCAGCCCGGAAACATCATAAAGGATTTTCATGGAAGGCAGGGCCGTGTCGGTACCGGAGTAATAGCCATGCAGCGTCACTCCGATATAGCCGAGCAGGCTGAGGTAATGGATGCTCCGAAAGGCACGCGTACCGATCCGGTTGCGCAGGTAAAAGGTGATCGTGACCAGCAGGATGAGGTAAAAAGAGATCACGCCAACCCCCACCCAGAACGGGCGGTACGGGGAGATGAACGGCACCAGGATCTGGACCAGCGAATAGGGCAGGTAACGGTCGAGCATCAGAACCAGCACATGCACCAATGTGAAAGCAACGGAAAGCAGGGAAATGAATTCGTGGAAATCGTAGGTGAACAAGCGGTCCAGCATTCCATCCAGATATTTGCTGGTAACAGCCAATCCCAGAATGGTGGAAAACCACAAGAGCAGGTAGGCGATGATCCCGGAAGCACGTGTCACGTACCACCAGATCTGGACGCTGTCCGCCGCGAAATAGAAAGCGCAAAAAATTCCCCAGACTCTGCCCGACCGGGGTCATGGCGGCTATAGCCGTGATCAGGATAAGTCCGATAATCGATAAAAGTGACCAGGATGCTGACAGCACCTGCCAGGCTGAATAAGTCCGATTTTGATCACGGACTGCTGCTGCGTTGACATAGTTATTCTCCAAATTTTCCCGGCTTGCCCCAGATTTTCTTCTCCTGGTCGACAGCCAGGTAGGTTAATGGGATTCCGCTGTTGCGGACAATTTCTTCCGCCTCCCACGGTCCGGCGATCAGCAGGGCCTTGGCGAAAACTTCCGCCTCACTGGCATGCGGGGCAATCACCGTGACGCTGATCCAGTCAGAGACCGCCGGTTCGCCGGTGCGAGGATCGATGATGTGATGACGGTTCCTGCCGGCCTGTTTCCAGGCCCGTTTTGTCACCGTGGAGGTTGCAATGGCGCCCGGGTTGACTCTCAGCGTTGTCAGGATGCCGTCGGGCTGAAGCGGGTCTTCCAATTCCACCGGCCACTGTTCCAGGCCTTCCGGCAATCCCACCAGGAACATATCCCCGCCGGCATCGACTACACAGGCCCGTGCATACCGGGAAAGAATATTGGCCGCCTGTTCGGCGATCCAGCCTTTGGCGATCCCGCCCAGGTCGATTGCCATTCCGGGTGGCAGCAGGATCGTCTGCTCCAGATTCATCCAGATCCATTTCGCTGAAGGAGGAACGCTCGTTCGTCAGCAGGGATTCGAACAGGGGCGCCGGGCCTTGTTCACGCAGCACATCCATGCTGCGGTCGTAGCCAACCCGCTTCAGGTCCGGCAGGATGGACGGGTCGAACAGGCCGCGTGTCAGGTGGAAAAAACGCCGGGCCAGCGCAACCACCGTGAACAAGTCCGCGGAGGCCTGAAACGGCTCTCCTGCCGACCGGTTGAGTGCTGATAGCTCACTTTCCTCAGAGAAACGGGTGAAACGCCTCTCACCGGCCTGGATGAACTGCTGTGCCTGTTCAAACCCAACCGCAACCTGATCTGCCTGCCCTTCGGCTGCCAGCAGGATATCGGTATTCATGGCGCGCAAACTGACTGTTTCCATATCAGGAACCACGTGTTCTCAATCTTGGCATCCCGGCGCTGGGCTGGATGGCTTGTGAATTGGCCGGAGCATTGTTCGAGAAAAAGCCCAGGCCGTTATTATTGACGTTGCTGCCGTAAGCCTGGATCGGAGGCAGGTTTGGCAGGGCTGCCGCTGATTGAACCGTTGATGCCTGCTGATCGACCGGCTTGGGAGAATGGGCCAGAATGACCCACCCGCCCAGGAAACTGAGCACGCTGGCGAATGGCGATCCAATAGCGAAGTAATTTTCTGAAGGTTTTCATACATGTCTCCTTAATCGCCAGGGACCGTGATCTGGCCCTGATTGTTGATCCTGGATCAGGCCGCGATTTTGCAGATAGACCAGTAGCTGCTGGATCATTTGCATTTCCTGGGCGGCCTGGCTCAACTGCTGGTTGTCGCTGGTGAGAGCAGCCTGGTATTGCTGATCGCGCGCCTGGTACTGGGCCAGTCTGCGCCTGCAATTGGGCGATCTGGGCCTGGGTGGAGTTCGGAACTGGTGGAAACACTGGCGGAGGCTGCGGTTGGGGAATTCGAAGCCGCCACGCCATTGGGATTAACAGCCGCATTCACGCCGACCACCAGCATGGACAGGGCCACAATCGCAGTGATAATAAAAGCTGATAAGAAGGCAACAACTTGTTTACGCATGATATTCTCTCCTGTATTTTGGTTCTTGGGGAATTTCCGTGGCGGCGAGGTTGTCTTTTCCTCGTTCACGGGGATTCTCCATAGCTCGTAAGCTTGATGCAGTATATATAATCAAGATGAATTCAAGATGAATTATCCGAATAAAGTTCTCCTGGCTTGCTTATTCATCTTATGGTCATGTTTGCGTGCTACAATTTATAATGTTGAAAATAGCCATTATAACTTGGAGAGCAGATGTGCGTATTTTGCTGGTGGAAGATAATCGTCGCCTGAGCGACTCGCCTGCGGCTGATCCTGCAGGATGACGGCTATGCCGTCGATACCGCCTATGACGGCATCGAGGGCGAGGAAGCCGGCATGATCTCCGGTTACGATGTGATCATCCTGGATATCATGCTGCCGGGAAAGAACGGCCTGGAAGTCTGCCGGGAACTGCGCAACCGGCGCATCACCACCCCGATCCTGATGCTGACCGCCCGGGATGCCCTGGAAGACCGCGTGGTCGGCCTGGATAGCGGCGCAGATGATTACCTGGTCAAGCCATTCGAAGTGGATGAGCTGCGTGCCCGCATCCGTGCCCTGCTGCGGCGGGAATCCTCCAGCAAAACCGGCGTTCTGCGCATCGCCGACCTGGAGCTGGATCCCGCCTCCCACACCGTCCAGCGCGGCGGCCAGACGATCGAATTGACCGCCAAGGAGTTTTCCATCCTTGAATACCTGATGCGCCATCCCAACCGCCTGATCACGCGCGAGATGGCCGAAGAGCACTTGTGGAATTACGATCACGTCGTTGCCTCCAACGTGGTGGATGTATACATCCGCCGGCTGCGCCGCAAGATCGACGATCCCTGTCCGGTCAAGTTGATCGAAACCGTGCGCGGGGCCGGTTACCGGATCCACGTCCCGGAGGGACGATGAGCGCGACAAAACTCGCGACGTTCTCCAAAGCGGCTTGGCTCGATCCTTCACAGCATCCGCTTCCGGCTGGTGCTGTGGTTTACCGCCATCCTGGCGCTGGTCCTGTTTGCATTCAGCGCCTTTATTTACATCAACCAGAGCCGCGACATCCTGGGCGAATCGGAATTCCGCCTGGAACGTAAAATGGCTGCCCTCGGGGTGACGTTGACCGTCACCCCGGACGGGATCCTGGTGCCTCCGGGTGTTTTGCAGGATACGGATGTGCTCATCTTTACGGATCCGAATGGGCAGGTGCTTGCCAGCCACGGCCCCCTGCCTGCCCAGGACACCCTCAACCTGGCAGCACATGCCCGGCAGGAGTTTGAACAGCGGCGCAGTTCGCCTGATAGCGTCACTTCCTGGACGGAGGGAACCGGTTCTCCGCGTACTCAGTTACATGTTTGTCACGGTCCCCCTGCAGAACGGCCTGGGCAGAGCGGGCTGGTCATCCTGGGCAGTCCTGCCGATCCATACGGATCTGGAATCCCGCCTGTTGTTTACGCTGGCAGCCGGCAGCCTGGTAACCCTGATCATTGCCCTGCTGGGCGGCTACTGGCTGGCCGACCGGGCCATGCGGCCGGTCCACACCATCACGCAGGCCGCCCGCACGATCGGCGAGACGGACCTGAGCCGCCGCCTGAACATGAAAAGCAAGGATGAACTGGGCGAACTGGCCAATACCTTCGACGGCATGCTCGGGCGCCTGCAGGCCGCCTTCGAACGCCAGCGCCAGTTCGTCGCGGATGCCAGCCATGAATTGCGCACACCGCTGACCATTGTCAACCTGGAAACCAGCCGCACCCTGGCCTCCCCGCGCAAGCCGGAGGAATACCGGCATGCCCTGGCCATCATCCACAGTGAGAACGACTTCATGACCGCCCTGGTCAACGACCTGCTGACGCTGGCCCGCATGGATGCCGGTCAGGCCGTCATGGAGAAGTCAGCCGGTGGATTTGAGCGATGTGGCCCTTGAGACCATGGAACGGCTCTCGCCGCTGGCAGCCCGCAACGGTGTCCGGCTGGAAGCCGGAGATCTGCCCGAGGCGCGCATCCTGGGGGACCGGCAGCACCTGGTCCAGATGGTCAGCAACCTGGTCGACAACGGCATCAAGTATGCGGCCGGGGAGGATAAAAAAGTCTCCATCGAAACGGGAACGACCGGGGACACCGCCTGGGTGCGCGTCTCGGATAACGGTCCGGGCATTGCCCCGGAACACCTGCCCCACCTGTTCGACCGTTTTTACCGGATCGACCAGTCCCGCACGCGTGGAGGCAGACGGGTCAGCCGGCCCGCAGTCCCCCAGCGGCAGCGGGCTGGGGCTCTCGATCGTCCAGTGGATCGTCCAGATCGCACGGCGGCGAAGTCAAGGTGGAGAGCCAGGTCGGAACCGGGACCACCTTCGAGGTCCGCTTCAAGGCGATTTGAACCGGCTCTCATTCTTAAGACTGGTAATTCAATACCGTGCAAGCGTTGATCCACGTTGCACGGTTTATTTCATCCTGGATTGGCGATCTGTAATTTCCTACAGAAAATTAACGTTTGGTTCATCGTAATTGTTCATCTTGCAGTCTCTAAAATGAGGCGCTAGAAATCAGGATTTCCTGAAAAAGGATGTTTGCAAGGAGGTACTATGACAAAAAATCGAATTCTATATCTGGCATTGGTGATCCTTTTGGCCGGCGTTGCAGCGCTCTCCGGCGCGGCCGCGGGCGGAGCGGCGGTCTACCAGGTCATGAGTCGGGCCCAGACCGGCCCGTTTGACCGCGGCTTCCCCGGTGATCGAATCGCAGCCCGCCAGCAGCACAGAGCCAGAGCCAGAGTACCAACCCTGATCGTCAATACCACCCAGATCGAGACCACCATCACCCAGGCAGTCCAGAAGGTTGGTCCGGCGGTCGTGACGGTGGTTGGCACCATCCAGGGCCAGGCTGACCCCCTTTGGAATGACTGCCGGTGGGACGGTCAGCGGCAGCGGTGTGTTCATTTCCGACCAGGGTTACATCCTGACCAACAATCATGTCGTGGAAGGCACCCAGGGTGACCTGACCATCGTCCTGTCGGATGGCAGCCAGGAAAAGGCCAAGATCGTTGGAACCGACCAGTATTCCGATATTGCCGTCCTGAAAACCGACCGGGAAAGTCCCGGCAGTGGCGACGCTGGGTAATTCGGATGTGCTCAATCCGGGTGAGACGGTCATCGCCATCGGTTCGCCGCTGGGCGATTTCAAGAACACGGTCACGGTGGGCGTTGTCAGTGCCACGGGCCGGTCGATCGATACCGGTAATGGCTATTCGATCGACAACCTGATCCAGACCGATGCAGCCATCAACCAGGGTAACTCGGGCGGGCCGCTGGTCAACCTGGCCGGCGAAGTGGTCGCCATCAACACCCTGATCGTGCGCAACAGCGGCAGCGGTACGGTGGCGGAAGGGCTTGGGCTTTGCCATCCCGATCAATACCGCCAAAGCGGTCGCCGAACAGCTCATCCAGAACGGCTCGATCACGCATCCCTTACCTGGGGATCAGCTTCCAGCCCATCACACCTGATATCGCAACTGCCTATCAGCCTGCCGGTGCAATGGGGAGTGTATGTCACCGATGTGGCTGCCAACAGTCCGGCCAGCCAGGCCGGCCTGCAGCAGGGCGATATCATCACCAGCCTCGGTGGCGTCTCCCTGGATGCGACCCACTCCTACATCAATACCTTGTTCACCTTCAAACCGGGCGACCAGGTCACCGTGGATTACATCCGCAATGGCAAAACGATCCAGGTGCAGGTCACCCTGGGAACCGCAAATTCGAATTAGCCGGTTTCCTTTACTCTGAAACCATTTGGAATTTACAGACATCCCTTGCCTGGGCGAGGGATGTCTGTTATTTAAAAAGAGCATCAACTTTGCAGCCATAATAACAAGGCTGTTAATGTAAAGCCATCTTTTATGACCTTGTCTTTGATCATTTGTTTAATTTCCTCCCTGGTGAACCAGCGGGTTTCGCTCACTTCGTTTGTATCGAATTCCTGTTTATGTTCAAGGGCCTTGCAAAACACCACGTGGAAAAGCTTATTGGCGCTCCCATTCATTGGATAATAGGAGTAGATCAACCGGTGATCACCGGAGGTATATCCTGTCTCCTCCAGAACTTCTCTCCCGGCTGCCTCGATTACACTTTCCCCAGTTTCAATTCCGCCGGCCGGTAATTCCCAATCCGTGGTTCCGGTGGTGTAGCGAGCAGATACAAGCGAAGATAACCTTCCCGGCCTCATTTTCCACTATTGCCGTAACCGCAGCATGGGGAAAATCCAGCAAATGGAATTTCTCGATCACCAGACCGTTTGGGAATCGTACTTTATCAAGGTACAGGTTCACCCACGGGCTTTGATAGACAATCTCTCTTGATAATCGCTCAGGTTTCATGGGGTTCCTTAGTCATGAATGTTCTTGCGAACTGAACATGGCCTCCCGAAATTTAGTCCTCGCCAGCAACTCTGGCAGCCAGTTTTCTTAACGTATTTATGCCGCGCAGGGTTGACTTTATACCAAGCGTCTTTTCAAGCACCACGTTTGAGAAGGTCGATTCGCTTTGTTTCCTGCGGCACAGCCAGTACACCTCGCAAGCGTGAATGGCGAAGGCATCGATATCCGTCCTCAACGCCATCAATTTCTGTTTTGCCTGATCGTTGAGCGGGCCGGACAGAAAGGCAATATTGTATGCCGTGGCTGAGTCCACTTCTGATTGTGGAAAGGCCGGGTACGCCGCAATTTGCGCCAGTTCCTCGCCGGTGCGGATAAATGTGGCAACTTCATAGCCCAGCGCTTTTTGCAGCCCGGAAGCGATTTTTGATTCCAGAGCTGCTGCGATCCCGGCCTGAGCTTTGAAAGATAACATTGCCGCTGGCGATGAATGTCTCCACTCTTGAAAAACCAAAGGACTCGAAAAGCTGCCGCAAGGTTTCCATCTTGAGCGTGTGGCCGCCAACATTGATCGCGCGCAGGAAAGCGATATAGCCTGACATTCCCTAATTCTACTCTTTTATCTGGTCTCCATAATTAACCGACAGGAGCTTCACCCCCAAATCACGCAGCTTGGCGATCAAGCCATACAGTGCGGCTTGATCGGTAACCTGGCCGGTGAGGATCGTTTCATTCTGCCCGGTGTACGAGAGGCTGAACCCATCCAGCCAATCGATCCAGAGCTGGGTCAAGCCGGCTCTCAACACAAATCTCTACTCGCTGCATTCGAATTCTCTTTTGTAGTGAAGGTTGGCGCAGGCAGGCCTCCCGAAAGAAGCCTGCCGGATGCACAGGTGTACTTCTACCCTTGCTCAGCCTTGCCGAAAAGTTTGCGCTGGTCGAACCAGGGCTTGAGGATCAGGTACGCGCCCAGGATGAGCAACAAGAAGGCGCCTTCCACTCCTTTGACACCGAACAACTGCACCACTCCTCCAAGAACGGAAAGGATGCCGAGGAAGGTGGTAAACCCACTCATGCGGATCTTGTTGATGTAGCGCGCCAGCATTCAGGCCGAGAAAGATCAACCCGACACCGATGGACCAGAGTCCTTCCGGCAGCGGGCTGCCAGGTGCGATCGCTTTCCAGAACATGGATCCGGCCCACAGGATCAGGAAACAGCCCCAGGCAATTCCTTCGAAGCGCTTATTCAAGGCGGCCTTCTCGGGATCCTGGACCAGCTCGGGCTTGGGCGGCTGCGCCGGAGTGGCTTCGCTTGGTCGGCCAATTCCGGCCGTGGCCAGCAGGATGATGCCCACGATCCCGAATACCACCGGCGGTATCCATGGCATGTTTCCATAGCCGATGTCGAAATACAGGCTGCTCGGGTGGCAGGGTCAGGTTCAGGACAACCAGCGCCCCGGCGATGACCAGGCTGGCGATCCCCAGGATGAGTTTTAACTTGCTCATTTTCGTTCTCCTTTCAAATCTTCATAGGGCGCTTCCACCCAAAAGAAGCGCATCAGGATGATGGCGATCACCCATTGGGTAATGCCGCCCAGCATCGGGATGACCGGCGCGGCGGATGGCAGGATCATGCCAAGGTAGGTGGCCATCAAGTTATGGAACACGTGCAAAAGGATGCACAGGAACACACTGCGAGTATGGTTATATAGCCAGGTATAAATGAAGGCTTCTGGCACCATGGCGCCGAAGATATAGATGAGCAATTGAACCAGGGCAGTGCCAAATGCCTGTACGGACGACCCGCCGAGGCGCTCAAAGCGTTCGTGTAAACTGTGATGAAGATCGGCCAGTGCCAGAGTCCCCAGACCACGCCGAGGATCAGGCTGGCTTTTTTGGCACTCATACGGGTTTGCAGATTGGGCAATGCGTAACCTCTCCAGCCTGGCTCTTCGAGCCCGGAAGCCACCAGGACGTACAAGAACACCGGCACGAACCAGATCAGCGGTGACAATACCTGGCTGGCGGTTGGAAGAGGCCCTTTCAGCAGCCCGAATACGGCCGCCGGTAGGAAGATCAAGGCAATGATCGCCAGCATGATCAGATACCAGCGCCCGCCTACCCGCCAGTGAATGGAACGCTGCCAGAGGTTGCGCAAGCCTTTTCTGCCCGATTCAAATGCCAGAATGATAATGGCCGCAAACAAAGGGCCGGCGGTCAGCAATGAGATGACCGAGAGTAGGATATGGGTTCCATCTCGAAAACCAGACCTGCTCAACTCCCCGAGGGTGGTCGGGTCGGGCAGGATATAGCCGCGCTGCGCCGCAAACCACTCCACCGGCAACCACAATACCCAGGTGATGCCGTAGGTCAGTGCAACGAAGATCCAGAATGAATATCGCCTCCATCCGGTCGAGGAATTATTTAACATACTAATCCTCCTGTGCTAATTTCCTTAATTTCAGTCAGCGCCTGACGGTTGAAATGACAATATGCAAACAACCTGCGAGTTTTTTTCGCTTCGAAACTCATTTCTGTTTCTTGTTGATCGCCACATTGAATACCACAAAGCCTGCCAAACCAACCCAGCCAATCCAATCACCAAGGAATTTGGTATAGGGGGTATCACCTGTGCCCAGTGGAACATCTGCAACCAGCGCATAGGGTTCAATGCTTGTCTTTTGGGCAATAATGCGACCGAATGGATCAACGACCATTCCGAGTCGGCCGAGTCCACCTTGACAAAGGCAACCCGATTCTCCACTGCACGCAGGACCACTTGAGTCTTTTGTTCCCAGCCAGCCACACTGCCTGCTTCCAGGGCCGGCATGCTGATCAAGCGCGCGCCATTGCGGGCCAGACGACGGCTAACATCGGTGTAATTGATGTCGTTGCAGATGAGCGTCGCCAAAGGTCCAAGTGAAGTTGCGTAGACCGGGAATGTGCCGGAAGTGACAATCGGCGGCTCGGTGGGCGAGGTGGCATGGGCCTTTCCATACACTGCCAGGAATTCCCCGGAGGGCGTGAGCATCACGGCTTCATTGCGCCAGTTGGGTGCATCTCCGACGCCGTAGCCGATCAGGATATAAGTTTTTGTCTCCGCTGCCAGAGATTTGAGTTGAGCGGTATGCTCCACCTGCGGATCGAAACCCAAACCCAGCTCGGGCCATAAAACGAATTTGGCTCCCTGCCCTGCGGCAATACGGGTTTGCTCAGACAGGATCTGCAGTCTTTGAGGCTGCGTTTCCGGATCCAGGTGCCCGGCTTTTGCAAAACCGTGCTGGACAGCCGCGACACGGATCGTAGGCGGATTTTTTGGCGCGCCAGCCAATGTGAACAGTCCGATCCCGGCCCAAACGATCAGGAAGGCTGCCGCAGTTGCCATCCAGCGCATGGCCACGCGTTTATCCATTTCCGGGCGCTCATTCCAGTGCCATTTGCGGTCGAGGTACATGATCGCAGCCTGCGCCAGAGCATAGTTGACAAGCATGAGCATAAGAGACAAACCATAGATGCTAAAGATCGAGATGGGCAATACCATCCAGGGTTGGGAATACATGCTCTGTGCCAGAAAGGCATGCGTGTTGATCGGTGGAATGAAACTGCGGATCATCTCCAGGCCGGCATAATCCAGCGCGCCTTGAAGGATGAACCAGCGGTACTGAGTCCGTTCATGGAATTTTCTGACCGCCGGTGACGAGAGGATACCAAACAGACCGACCAGCAGGGCGATCCCGAGAAAAATCCACACATACCTGCCCCTGCCAAACGCGGCTGTCAGGAAGATAGCCAGCCAGCCGCCCACACTGATGGCCCTCCCCAGACCCGACCATCGGCGCGGTAGAAAATGATAATCTGCCATCAAAGCCGGTACAAAGGCAAAGAATGCCAATGGCCAAATACTGTAAGGCTGGAAGGTAAATATGAGCAAGACCATGCTGACCAAACCAAGCGTTATCCCGACGCCAATGCGGACGGCACTTGATATTTGAGTTATCGGCCTGACGTGATTAAGGGTTGAAGATGTCATGACAAACTGTCCTCGTCTCGATCCCAAAACGGCACATCACTTTGCTGGAGAGGTTTGGGCAGCCTTGGCTGCTTTTTTGGCACGCCCTTCGACAATGCTCTGGAACACCATGAAGGCGATGTAGCCTGCCAGGGATGCCCAGCCCAGCACATCGCCTATGGAGGTATACGGCGCACGACCGGAGCCGAGGCTCACATCACCCACCATGGTCATGCGCGAGCCGCTGATGTCTGTGTCCAGCGCCACCAGGCTGCCGTCCGGGTTGATGATGCCAGAGACAGTCGCAACGCCGCTGACCACAACCGCCGTGCGGTTCTCGACGGCGCGGAACAAGGCATTCGTCCAGGCCTGTTCGCCGAACCCGCCAAATTCACGGTACGGGGCGGCAATGATCTGTGCACCGTTGGCGGTCAGTTTGCGGGCAATATCGGTATAGTTGGCATCGTGGCAAATTAAACCGGCCAGTTTTCCAATCGGAGTATCATAGACGAGAAACCTGCCGGCCGATGGAGTGGGCGGTTCGCCGGTCCCCCAGGTATGGTTCTTGCCATATACCTGCGAAAATTCACCCGCGGGGGACAGCATTACTGATTCATTCCGCCAGGGTTGCCCTTCAATCGCCACAACGTAGGTGATGAACAGGTATGCATCCGTATCCTTCGCCAGGGCACGGAATTGTTCGGTGTACTCCACCTGCGGGTCGAAGTTGAACATCATTTCGGGGGTGTAAATAACCTTTGCCCCTTGCGCCGCGGCTTCACGCGCCTGTTCCGCAAACGTATCGAAGCGGATTTGTGAAGTGTTTACCTTATCCTGAAAAGCCGGCAGCGGGAAATTCGGCCGCACACTTGCGACGCGCACTTTGGGCGTAACGGGCATGCGTATTCAGGATGGTCAGGCTGAGGCCAATCCATGCCACCAGGGTGATACCCATTCCAACCAGCCAGAGCCGAGTTGAATGCACATCCACCGGGACCACATCCGCGGCTGTCCACTTCCGGTCAAGCAAAACCATCGCACCCTGGGCCAGGGCGTAGTTGCATAAGATGATGACCAGGTTCAGCCCATAAACGCTGAAAACCGAGACGGGCTGGATCAACCAGGGTTGTGTTGCCTGGGAATAACCGATGAAGGCGCTGGTCGCGATCAAAGGGATGAATGTGGCGCGGATCATCTCAAAGCCGACCCATGCCAGCACACCCTGCAGGATGAACCAGCGATAATGGGTCGCCTCGTGGAATTTGCGGTCCCTGGCAAGGAAAAATTCGAGTATGGCGATCCAGAAACCGAGGAATTGAAAGAACGGTCCAAACTCAGGGCCAAAGAGCCGCGCCAGGAATGGTCCAAGCCAGACTGCTGCGTAAATGGCAACTGCCAGGCTTGACCACTTGGCCGGCAGCAGCCGGTACTGTGCCAGCAAGGCCGGCACCAGCGCCAAACCAGGCCAGCGGCCAGAGTCCGTAAGGCGGGAAAGCCAGCAGCAGCATCACACCGCTGATGGCAGACAGCGTAATGCCGAGCGCAAAACGCACCAATGTCGCCGGCATGGCGACTTTCACCTGAGGTCTGACATGAGAAACTGTGGTCATTTCATTCTCCTTGATAATTGATTGGGCACTCACACACTTAATTTACGCGATAAACCCCCTGGTTGACATCTACCAAACGGTAGATTCAGGGGGTTGATTTATGGGGTTTATGAATCAGGTGCAAAGAATCTGTTCTGGCAATTGGTTTATACGAGACCCAATTCCTTTGCCTTGATCGCCGCTTCGGTGCGGTTGCGAACGCCCAGCTTGCCGCACAAATTATGGATGTGGGTCTTGGCTGTGCCCGGGCTGATGACCAGCTCCCCGGCGATCTCGCGATTCGATAGTCCCGCCGTGACCAGCCTGAGGACCTCGATCTCGCGTTGGCTTAACGGTTCGACAAGCCCTGCCTGCGTCCGGGTCTCACTGTGCTGACCTGCGCCCAGCGCGGACAAAATCCGCCCGGCGTATTCCGGTTCGACCCCGCGCCGGAGCGCGGCCTGCAAGATTGGAATAAGTTCCCCGCCCGCATCCACAAAACTGCGGATAAAGTTTTCCGGTTGGCCGAGGCGCAGAGCATCGGATAGGAATTGCACTGCATCGTCTGTGGTTTTCGCGGCCAGGCTTTGCAGGATGCGCACAACGATCATCCCATAGCCCCATTCAGAATGGGAGGCGGTTTCATAATTCGCTTTCAGGACTTCGGCGGCTGCGTCTTTTTTGCCCTGGGCGATCAACAGGCGCGCTTGCGTTAGCCCCATAAAACGATAGAACGAGTGTGAATCTACCTCTGCATTTACCTGCGCCGACCAATCAGAAAGCATGGATGGGTCATTGCGCGCCAGAGCCAATTGCACCCCGAAAGCAGCATTGCGACTCCGTATCACAGCCGGGAAGTCGTGTGCCATCCGATCTGCTTCGGCTAGGGCAGGAATCGCCCCGGCTTCGTCTCCCCGGGCATGTGCCAGAATCGCCCGAGAAGGTAGCCGGCCTGCTGAAATTCCAGGTTGCCACTCCGCTCGCTCAAAGTGAAACCCTGCTCCCAACATTCCCACGCTTTTTGCAGGTTGTTCCATTCGTGGTGGATGACAGCCAGATCATAATATGCCAGGCACAGGATGGGAACCTGCCCACCGGCTCGAATCAATTGTTCCGCCATTTCCGCAGCTTGATGGATCTTCCCCGCGAGGCGGAAACTTTGACCAGGAATAATTGCGCCGTCAGCAAGGCGAAATGATTCCCAGTCTTGCCGCACAGGTCACAGGCTTGCAGCAACACAGGTTCGGCTTCAGCCAGGTGCCCCTCGTGCCAGTAAGCCAGGCCCAGGTTCATGGCGATAATGCCGCGATTTGCAATATCTGTCTCTGGCAGGAGAGCCAATGCCTGCTCGGATTTCTCGATTGCCCGGGGATTGTCCCGTTTCGAGCGCGCCAGGAAGGCCTGTGCGGCGGCAACCTGTCCAAGAAAAGGGGAGCCGGGTTCGGCCATGCCTTCTGCGTGGTCGAGCAGAGGCGCGGCAATTTCAAACTGGCTGGTCATGAGCGCGGCCCAGGCATATACCAGGCACAGGTTGGGATTCGCACAAGCGACTTCGCGCGGCAGTTTACCAAACCATCTCAACAGTGTGACCGTTTCTCCGCCTTTAAGCATGCCATCACTGGCCGCGCCGATCAACCTGGCCGCGTTGCCCCAATCCTGCCCCAAAAGAGAGTGTTCCACTGCATCGCGGAAGAGACCCTGCGATTCGTACCACCGGCTGGCGCATTGATGGAGGCTGATCCTCATCATATGCCGGCGAGGCGCGCAGCCGCAAGCGGAGCAATTCCGAGAACAGGTGATGATAGCGGTACCACTTGCGGGATTGATCGAGCGGAATGATGAACAGGTTGGAATGATCCAGGTATTCCAGGATCGCCTGGGAGCCATTCAAGCGTGACTGGTGCTCGATTATCGGTGAATTCCCCTTCCCCTGCCTGGTTCCTGGTGACTGTTCCCCAATCACTGAATCGCAAAGCGGCTCGCACAACCTCTCCAGGATGGAGGTCTTGAGCAGGAAATCCTGCACCTCGACGGATTGTCTTTTGAATACCTCCTCGATCAGATAATCCAGGACATAGCGATTGCTGCCCGTGAAGTCCCGGATAAAGCCTTCCGGGTCACCGATACCCTGCAGCGAAAGAGCCGCAAGTTGTAGACCCGCAATCCAGCCTTCGGTACGCTGCTCCAGCGCAGCCACATTCTCGGAAGACAAGTCGAGTCCCATCACCTGCTTCAGAAAATCCGTTGTCTCGGGAACGGTGAAGCACAAGTCCTCCTGGCGGATTTCCAGCACCTGCCCCCGGGCGCGTAACCGGGAAACCGGCAGGAGCGGGTCCTCGCGTGTCATGAGTACCAGGTGCATGTGGGAGGGCTGGTGCTCCAGAAGAAAGGTCAATTGTTGGTGGATTGGGAGGGTATGGATGACGTGATAATCGTCGAGAACCAGGATGAAGGGCGCAGGATTGGCAGCCAGCTCGTTTACCAGGGCGGTCAGGAGGATTTCGGCGGGCGGGGGTTGAGCCGACCGCAGCAGCGCTCCAATAGATTCGCCAAATCCGGAATAAATCTGCTGTATGGCTGCAACCAGGTATGCCAGGAAACGGGTTGGGTCATTGTCAGCATCTTCGAGGGAGAGCCAGGTGACCTTCACTTCTTCCGCTCTTCCCGGGGGGGAAGGTTCGGATACAAGCGAGGTAAGCCATTCCGTCACCAGTGTGGTCTTACCATAGCCAGCGGGCGCCGAGAGCAGAATGAGCCTGCCGTCCAAACCTGCGGTGAGCCGGTCGATCAGACGCGGGCGGGGGATGAAATTTGATCGCAGCGACGGGATATGCAACTTGGTTTGCAGAAGGATATCTGTCACATTATCATTATACAAAATTTAACCCGATTGTCTATATGTCTGGTCAGGCAATATTAAAACCCGAACGGGCTTTGCAAATCATTACACCTTTCCGAACAAGGCCCGGAAATACAGCTTGATGTTGAAGCCCTGCCCCGATAGCAGCGCCTGGGCGCGGAACATCCCGGCGACTGCCCGCAGGATCAGAACTGCCGTGAGCGCCAGTAACACTGCTGCAAGCGGCGCCTGCCACCAGGGCACCCCGCCGGCCGATAGACGCGCCATCATCGCCACCGGCGCCGAGAGCGGGAACAGGCTCAGCCCGGTGGCGATCGGCCCATTGGGTTCCTGCATGAAGACGCTGCTGCTGAGGAAAAGCGGGACCATCAGCGGAAGCGTGATAACGAAAGTAACCTGCGAGGCCTCGCGCAGATTGGGAGCCAGCGCGCCCAACCCGGCCATCAGGCTGGCATAGACGGCATAGCCGAGCAGGAAGAAGACCAGTCCCCAGACCAGGAACGAGACGGGCAGGTGGATCTCGGATGCCAGCTTGAAAGTCTGCCCGCTGCGGTTTAGCAGCAGGTAACTCGTGCCCAACCACAGCACAGTTTGCCCGAAGCCGACAATGCCCAGGCCCAGGATCTTGCCGGTCAAGAGCTGCCGCGGCGTGACGGAAGTCAGCAGTACCTCCGTGACGCGGTTTTCCTTTTCCTTGGATATGTTGCCGAGCAGCAGGCTGGAGGAACCGATGATCAGCATGTAGAACAGGATCGTAATAATGTAAGGCGTCCAGAGCGCCAGTGCGTTCTTCTGGTCGGGCTGGGGTGTGGTCGCGCAGGGACACATCCTCCAGTTTGGTCGGGCCATCCACCAGGCTGGCAAACAGCGCGTCCCCACCCGCCAGGTTGACCTGCAGCAGCCAGGTGAAACCGCCGGATGGACTACCATTGGTGGCTAAAGGGTTGAAATCCGGGCGGATATTGGTGACCTTGCCATCCAGGATGAAATCGCGTGAGACGATGTAGAATGGCCGAGATCTTGCCAGCCTGGAGGGCCTTGCGGGCGGCAGTTTCATCCGGATAGGCGATGAACTTCCCGGTCATTCCGGGCGGGATCTGCCGGATGAGCCCGCTCAAGTCCACATAGCCTTCAGGGCGGGTATCCTGGGGGCTGTTCACGACCTGGCTGATCGTTTGGCTGGCAGACGCGCTGCCGTTGATCGCGCCCACACCGGCGAAGACCAGCGCCCCGGCTAACGGCAAACCCAGCGCAACCAGCCAGAAGGAAGGGCTCGTCAGGAGGGTGACAATTTCGTTCCTGAGCACGAGCAACATTTTCTTCATGGTTTCGCTCCCTGGCGTGCGAAGAGCTCGCGCCACGCCAGGCGCTTTCCGTAGCGCAGCATGCCCAGCCGGAAAGCGCGTCCGGCCAGCCAGATGACACCCACGGCGGAGATTATCTGGATGGCCGAACTGATGGCGATCTGCCAGGCGGGCAGGATGGTCAACCCGTCGCGAACCAGCATAGTAATCGGGGCGGTCAGGGGGAGCATGCTGAGGGCGATGGAGAGCGGGGAGTTCGGGTTGCTCATCATCAGGCCGGTCAGCATGTACGGGATCCAGATCGGCAGGCTGATGAAGCCGGTCATCTGCTGGCCCTCACGCGCCTCCGTGACGGTGGCGCCGATGGTCGCCATCAAGGCTGCCACCAGAACGAAAGACGGCAGCATGGTCAGAACCAGCACCAACAGCGTCTGGGTTGAGAGCTGGATACCCTGCAGGAACTTGACCGAATTCCTGGCCGATCAGGATGGGAACGACGATGAAGAGCATCCAGGCCAGGATCTGCGTCAGACCCACGCAGGTGTCGCCGATGATCTTGCCGGCCATGAACTGGTTCGGCGAGACCGAGGTGATGATCACCTCCATGGTGCGGTTCTCCTTCTCCTCCACCACCGCCTGCATCAGGTATCCGCCCGGAAGTGAACATGGCGATGATGAATCCGATCCCGGCGATCATCGGGACCAGGAAGCTGAACCAGTTGTCGCCCGACAGGCTGCGGCTGCCATCCGCGGACTGGATGGTCACATCCGCGCCCTTGACCAGCCGTGCCGCGACGGCCGGATCGGTGTTCTTCAGCAGGTTGGCGCCCAGGAAGTTGTAGAACTGCCGGCGGGCGGGAGCCTTGACCTGACCGATGTGCACAACGCGCAGCGTCGCCGGTGGTGAGGTAGTCCTCCGGCAGGACGTAGTAGGCCTGGATCTTGCCGGCATCCAGGGCGGAGCGGGCCTCGGCTTCGGTCTGGAAGGCAACGAGCGGCACAGGCTGGTCCGGCGCCTCGGCTTTGGGGGCCGGGACAGGGTTCGTGAGCAGGCCGGAATGGTCCACGATAACCGATCGGGGTGGTATTGATATCCATCGAGACGATCAGGAAGATCAGCCCCACCATCAGGAGGATCACGAACGGGACGCTCAACAGGCCGAACACGAAACGCCGGTTGAGCACATGCTTGCGGTATTCATGCAGGGCCACATGCCAGATCTTACTCATGCATGCGCCTCCTGCCCCTGCACCACGCGGATGAAGATCTCGTCCAGGTCGGGCATGGCGATCTCGAACTGTTCGACGACCACGTTGCGGGCCACCAGGGCCTGCAGGATGCTCTGGGGATCAGTACCTTTTGACAGGTGCAGTTTGATCGTCCCGTTGACAGGCTCGATCCGTTCCACCCCTGCCAGGCGTGGAAGTTCGACAGATGTCCGCACCAGCACGGCGTTCCCGGAAAACTGGCGGCGGATGTCGGCCAGTTCGCCATACAGCATGACCTTGCCGTGGTCGATCAGCACGATCCGGTCGCACAGTTCCTCGACCTGGTGCATCTGGTGCGAGCACAGGATGATGGTGACACCCTGGGCGTGCTGCTCGCGCAGCAGCTCCATGACCATCTGCGTATTGACCGGGTCGAGGCCGCTGAAGGGTTCGTCCACGATCAGCAGTTCCGGCTGGTGCAGCAGGGTGGCGATGACCTGGGCTTTTTGCTGCATGCCTTTGCTGAGTTCCTTCACTTTCTTGTTCCTGGAGGCAGCCAGGTCGAAGCGTTCCAGGTAGGTCTCCGCGCGGCGCTTCACATCCGCCGGGCTGCATGCCCTTCAGCGATCCCAGGTAAGCCAGGCAGCGCTCGAGCGGAATATCCTGGTACAGGCCGCGTTCTTCGGGCATGTAGCCGATGCGGTCTTTTTTGGCTTCGGTCATCGGTCCGCCGAGGATGGCAACCGAACCGGAGTCCGGCTTGAAGATATCCAGCAGGATGCGCAGGCTGGTGGTCTTGCCGGCCCCGTTGGGACCGAGCAGGCCGAAGAGTTCGCCTTTCTCGATGGCAAAGGAGACATCGTCCACGGCTTTGACCGGCCCGAAGGATTTGGTGACGTGGGAAAGTTCGACGGCTGGCATTTTTGCTCCTTAATTATCAGAGATACATCCACTCATTATTACGATATGCTCGTTCTGCAGTTGCGAAGTTGTTACCAGTCCAGATATGCAGGTTGCTTCGTCGTATCCTTGCCCAGACCGCAAGGGCCTGGAAAAACGCTTCTCGCAATTGGCATAGCGAATTATAGGATGAAGTTGGTGGTCAGGAAGTTCGACTTGTTCCTGCGGGTGATCTCGGTGATGATGGCCTTGTTGAGCGGGTCGGACCGGGCCGCCACCAGCGTGCGGATGGAAAAGCAGCGCAGCGCATCCGAGACCGACAGGGTGCCCTCGGCCGAGTCCTTCCGCCCGGTGAACGGGAAGGTGTCCGGGCCGCGCTGGCACTGGCTGTTCAGGTTGACCCGGCAGACCTGGTTCACCAGCGGGTCGATCAGGCTGCGCCAGCGCATCCGGGTCCTTCCCGAACAGGCTGACCTGCTGCCCGTAATTCGACTCGATGATATAGCGCATGGGTTCTTCGATATCGTCGAACGGGACCACCGGGATGATCGGGCCGAACTGCTCCTCGGTATACAGCCGCATGGAGGCATTCACCGGGTAGACCACCGCCGGGAAGAAGAAGGTCTCGGTCGTGGCGCCCCCGTTCGGGTTGACGATCCTGGCGCCCTGCCCGAGCGCATCCTGCAGCAGGCCGCTCAGATATTCCGGCTTGCTCGCTTCCGGCAGCGGCGTCAGATTCGACCCCGGGTTCCCAGGGCATGCCGACCTTCAACTTGCTGACGGCTTCCGAAAACCGCTCCAGGAAGGCCTCGCAGATGCTGGAGTGCACGAACAGGATCTTCAGGGCCGTGCAGCGCTGCCCGTTGAAGGTCAGGCTGCCGAGCAGGCATTCCCGCACGGCCAGATCGAGGTCGGCATCCGGCAGGAGGATGGCCGGGTCCTTGGCGTCCAGGCCGAGGATGGTGCGCAGCCGGTGCGGTTTGGGATGCTGCTGCTTGATGGTATCCGCCACCCGGCTGGTGCCGATGAAGGCCAGCGCATCCACCTCCCCGGAAGCCATCAAGGGGCCGATGATCTCCGAGCCGCTGCCGTAAATGGTGTTGACCACCCCGGGCGGAAAGGCCTCCCGGAAGGCCTCCAGCAGCGGGCGGAACAGCAGCACGCCGAACTTGGGCGGCTTGAAAATGACCGTATTGCCCATCAGCAGGGCCGGGATGAGCGTGGTGAAGGTCTCGTTGAGCGGATAGTTGAAAGGTCCCATGCTGAGCACCACGCCGAGCGGCGCACGCCGGATCTGCCCGATGATATCGCCCTGGATGACGAAGCGCGACGAAACCCGGTCCAGGTCTTTCATGGCTTCGAGCGTATCCTCGATGTAGGTGATGGTGCGGTCGAATTCCTTTTCCGAGTCCTGGTAGGATTTCCCGATCTCCCACATCAACAGCCTGACCATCTCGCTTTTCTTTTGTTCCATGCGGTAGGCGAAATCCGCCAGGGCCTCGATGCGCTGCTGGACCGGCAGGTCGGCCAGGCGCCGCGCCCGTGGTCGTAGGCTTTGGAGGCGGCTGCCAGCGCCTCCAGCGATTCCTTCCCGGTCAGTTTCGGGTGACAGCCGATCACCACCCGGCTGCAGCCGGCTGCGCTCTGCACGCACACCGGGGAAGTGACCTCCTGCATCGGTCCGTCCCACTGGCGCAGTTCCCCATCGATCAGGTATTCGCTCTGGTTGACCGGCTCGGGCAGGTCGAATTCCGCCGGGATGGCGCCGGGCAGGGGGTAGAGGTTGGCGAGGAAATTCGGTTCGTTCATAGGGTATGCTCCTGGAGGTTTTTTCTCCGAGTATACTGCGTCTTGTTTAGTTGGGTAGTCGGGGAGTTGGGCAGACTACCGAAATTTTGTCTGCCCTGGCTGGCAGGCCAGGAGGAACTTCGCAAGCCTCCCAGGTCGTTCTCCGTTTCGCTGAATAAACCCGTGTTTTCTTTATGTCACCAGCGCCAGCCAGCCAATCAGACTCACCTGTTATTCATCATACCGCATTATCATAATACGGTTTATCCAGCAGCTTGTGATGGAGGTATTGGATGGAACTGAACATCACCCGGCGGCAAGGGCCGCGGATGAGGCATCCCGGGCAGGTCAAAAAACTTTCCCTGCGGAAATATTCGGCCCGGGTGGGGTTCCTGTTGATCCTGCCCTGGGTGGCCGGGTTCGTGCTTTTAAAAGCCTTCCCGATCCTGGCGGCGCTGGGCTACTCCTTCACGGATTTCCACATGCTCCAGCCGGACCAGACCCAGTTCATCGGCCTGCAAAACTACCTCACATTCCTGCATGACACGCGTGCGGCCGGCAGCCTGTTCCGCTCGCTGAATTACTTCGTCATGACCGTGCCGGTCGAGATGATCGCGGCGCTGCTGCTGGCAGCCGTTTTTGCCTCCGAAAAGCTGCGCGCCAAACGGATCCTGCGTACCCTCTTCTTCATGCCCAGCATCATCCCGGCCGTGGCCATTTCCATCATCGTCGCGGGATTGTTGAACCGCGATTCGGGCTGGATCAACCGCTTGATCCTGCAGCCGCTCCACCTGCAAAACAGCCTGGGCCGGAACGCTTTCCCGCTCGTGCTGGCGCTCTGGACGATCGGACCCGGCTTCCTGATCATGCTGAGCGCCATGTTGAACGTGCCGCGCGAGCTCTACGAGGCCGCCCGGGTGGATGGCGCCGGGCCGCTGGCGCGCTTTGTCCTGATCACCTTCCCGATCATCTCGCCGGCCGTATTCTTCTCCCTGGTCATCAATATGATCAGCTCGTTCGGCGGGGTGGCGCTGCTCGACCGCGGCCTGCCCTACAGCCGCAGCCTGTCCCCGATGGAGTCGTACATCAGCAGCGTCATGTTCAGCGGCGCCTACAACCTGGGTTATGCCAGCGCCCTGGCCTGGGTGATGTTCGTGGTGGTCATGCTGATCACGCTGGCCCTGTTCTATTCGACGCGCTTCTGGGTGCATTTCCCCGAGGAGGCGGACAATGCCGAGATCTGAGTCGCGCCGGCGTGCCCGGACCAGGGATGGCTCGACCCTCAGCCTGCGCCTGTGGGAATTCGCCGGAAATGCTTTGCTGAACCTGTTCATCTGGATCACGCTGGTGGTCTATCTCTCTCCGCTCAGCTACATGCTGATCACCTCCCTGAAAACCTCCGCCCAGATGGGCGACAGCCACGCCCCGATCCTGCCGGCCCGGGTTAAAACGTTCACCTATAACGGCCGGGACCTGCAGATCTTCAACGTGCCCACCCCAACGGGAGTCCGGATGTGGGCGCTGGCGGAACCGCACGTCCAATACAGCCTGTTCGTCGACCCGGCCAGGCCGCAGGACGGTCTGATCCGCTGGAATGGCTATTGGGGGGGCCTCCGGCTGGTCTACGTCCCGAGCGTGAGCCTGCAGAATTTCGTCACGATCTGGCAGTCCGTGGGCTACCCCAATCTGCTCCACAACACATTGATCGTGATCGGGCTGGGGGAGGTCGGGGTGCTGTGTTCTTCCATCATGGTGGCCTACGGGTTTGCGCGTTTCCGCTTCCCGGCCGGCAAGTTCCTGTTCTTCCTGATGATCGGGACGATCATGATCCCCGACAGCATCACGCTGGTACCCACCTTTGTGGTGTTCGGACGCATCCTGAAATGGGCCGGCACATTCTACCCGTTGATCGTGCCGCAGTTTTTTGGCAGCGCCATCTACATTTTCCTGCTGCGCCAGAATTTCAAGACCATCCCGCGTGACCTGGATGAGGCCGCCATGCTGGATGGGGCCGGTCCGCTGCGGACGCTGGTCTCGGTCATCCTGCCGCAGTCCATCCCGACGGTGGTCACGGTGGCCCTGCTGCACTTCTTCAACGCCTGGAACGAACTTAAGCTCGCCAGCCTGTACCTGGGGGTGCGGCCGGACCTGCAGACGATGGCTTTCAGCACCCAGATCACTCAAAGCGTTGGTTCAACAACCGAAGGCCTGCAAGCCCGGGCTCTGCTCCTGATCGTGATTCCGCTGGTGGTGCTGTTCCTGTCCCAGCGTTTCTTTATGGAAGATATGGTGCTGGCGAATGTGGAGAAGTAAGAGCAGCCGGATAGACTCAGTCGTTCGTCTGATAGTGAGGGGCGAACAGGCATTGAAGTCTCCGCGTCTGTGCGCCTTTGGGTTAATCGACTTCTTTCTGAGGCAGGAACACCAACCCTGCGTGGATAAAGTAAAATGAAGAAATTCCCGAAACCGGGCAGATCATCCTTATGGAAACCATGCAGCGGAAGGCCGGTATGACTTCTCATCACACCAGTGCAAGCTTGAAAGTGCAGGCGGCGATCTTTCTGGCCGTGCTGGTTGCCGGCTGTAACCGGGCTGCGGGCGCTTCTTCAGCAAGCTGCGCCCCCGGCAGCTATGATGAAGAAATCAGTTCGGGCGGTCAGACCCGCCAATACAGGCTGCACATCCCGCCGGGTTACCAGGCCGGCCAACCCGTTCCCCTGGTACTGGGCTTTCATGGCGCGGGGATGACCGGACCCGGTTTCGAAAGCATGTCCGGCTTCTCCAGCCTGTCTGACCAGGCCGGCTTTATCGTCGCATACCCGCAAGGTCTGGGGAGCGACATAACCAACTGGGATAGCATGCCCAATTCCGCGGATGTCCCGTTCGTGCGGGACCTGCTAAATAGTTTGGAAAAGCGTTGCAGCATCGACCCCAGGCGGGTTTTCGCCACCGGCATTTCGCGTGGCGGAGGCATGGTCAACCGGCTGGGCTGTGAGCTCTCCGACCGGATCGCAGCGATCGGCCCGATCTCCGGCGATTACACCAATTCGGAGGATTGCTCCCCGGCCCGCCCGCTGGCTGTGGTGGCCTTCCATGGCACGCTCGACCCGACCTTTCCATACAACGGCTTCGGCCTGCCCGGTCAGCTGCACGAGTCTTACACGCGCATCAGCAGCCCCATCCCAACCTGGGCAGCCACATGGGCGGAACGCAACGGCTGCAGCTCCAGACCTGCGATTGTTTATCGGGAGGAGCCGGTCAGCGGCCAGGAGTGGGGCGGCTGCCGGGCCGGCGCGGATGTGCTCCTGTATGCCATCAACGGAGGCGTACACGAATGGCCGAAAGGGGTGCAGGCGGCACAGATGATCTGGGATTTCTTCGTCCAGCACCCCTCCCAATGAGCAGGAATATGCCGGCCACCCAGCGTCTTTATCTGCAGGACAGCTACTGTTTCGAAACGGAGGCAGTCGTCACCGCCGTCCAGGGCGAGGCGCTGGCTTTCGACCGGACCTGCTTCCATCCGGGCGGCGGCGGCCAGCCTCCCGATGAAGGGTTTGTCAGGATTGGCAGCGGAGAGACGCTCGAGATAGCCTCTGTCCATGCAGGGTCCGGATGAGATCCTCTGGCATATCAGCAGGACTCCCCCGCCCCCGAAGCTACCCGGACTGACCGTCCGGTTGGAGCTGAACAAAGACCGGCGGCTGGCGATCATGCGTTACCATACCGTCCTGCATGTCCTGAATACGATCGCTTTACGGGATTATCAAGGCTGGATCACGGGGGTGCAGATCGGGGTCGAATATTCCCGGATCGACTTCAAGCTGGAGGATTTTTCGGCGGCGGTCTGCCTGGAACTTGAAGGGAAAGTCAATGCCGTTCTGGCAGGAGACCACGCCCTGCGATCCTATAGCATCCCGGAAGCAGAGTTCCGCCAGCGCCCCGATCTGCTCAGGACGCTGGAGGTCAAGCCGCCCATTTCACATGGACAGGTGCGGGTGGTGGAGATCGAGGGGTTCGATGCGCAGGCCTGCGGGGGCACGCACGTTCATTCCACCGCCGAAGTGGGCAGGCTCTCCATTTTTCGCACCGAAAATAAAGGCAGGATCAACAAACGGCTGTATGTCCGGCTGGAATAAAGAAACCACAGATGAAGGGATGATCAAGGGATAAATGGGATTTTACCGCTAAATCCTTTCGATACTGACCCGCTCCGATTCGATCACGAACTCCCAGCGACCCCTGTCCGCGAAATCATAGACCAGGCAGAGCTGCGTGGGCGTTCGTTCGACCGATTCGAGCTTCATTGGGCGTTCCGGGCCGAAGGTGATCAGATCCTTGTCCCAATCGCCCTGCTCTTGCGGGTCGTAACCCGGTGGGCTGGGCATGCAGGCGCTGGATGCCGGTCTCGCTCAAGCAGCAGGCGCAGGATGGCTTCGGGCGCATCCATCGTCCACAACAGGCTGGCGGTGGCCTGTTCTTCCACCGCTTGGATGCGTTCTTCTTCATCCAACTCCCACTGCACCGGTGACCAGATGGCAGGGAGATCGTCCACGTAGAGAGTTTCGGGGTCAATCACAGATGGCATAGGGTTTCCTCCGGGGCGATTATACCCTCCCGGAATTGATTATCCAGCCTCAGGTATCGTTTCGGGGAGGGGCGTCCAGGCAGCCTGGCCTTGCTGGAACCATCTGACGGCATCCATAACCGCCTGGCGCGCCGGGCGCGGCTGAAAGCCCAGTTCCCGGCTGGCCTTGGCATGGCTGATATGGGAATTGCTGCAGACTGCATCCAGGGAATAGCGCGTAAATAACGGTTTTGCGCCGGTCAATTCATGGTAGAAAGGCATCAGGTCGGCCACCCAATAAGCCAGCCAGAGCGGAACTTCGAGACTGGCATGCCAGCAATCCGCCGCCTCCCAGACCGTTTGAGCCATTTCCAGGACCGTCATCCGCTCACCGCCCAAAATATAGGTTTCCCCGCGCCGGCCTTTTTCGGCTGCCAGGATGAAGCCCTGGGCGGCATCGCGCACATCAATAAAATCGTAGGCACCCTGCACGTAAAATTTCAAACCCGGGCGCATGTAGAGACGGATGGCGCGCCCGGCTTCAGAATCGTGGAAATCATACGGCCCGGTGACCGCCGTCGGGCAGACGATGACCGCATCCAGCCCGTCCGCCGCGGCTGCCTGGACTGCCAGGGAAGCCAGGGCTTTGGAATGGTCGTAGGCGCCCGACTTTGGAGCGGGTCAAAGGGCTGCGTTTCGTCAATGGGGGTACCCGTCGGGAGGTTCCCTCAAGGCGTAAATGGAACTGGCATAAACCAGGCGCGCCTGTTCCGAGTTGGCGCATGGCCGCTATGAGGTTGCGCGTCCCTTCCAGATTAACGCGCTCCGTTTCCGGGTCCGGCCCGTCTGCCAGGCTGATGCGGGCAGCCAGGTGGTAGACCAGGTTCACGCCCTGCAAGGCACGCTCGAGAGAGTCCATGTCCAGGATGTCTCCAACCGCCAATTCCACCTCCAGGCCTGCCAGGGCAGGCGGCGTATTTCCGGGCCGAACAAGCGCCCGGACGCGCTCGCCGCGCCCGAGCAGTTCACGCACGAGAACATTTCCGATATGGCCTGAAGCACCGGTAACGAGGATCATGGGTTTCGCCTTGGCAAGTATAACCCTTTGCACTTTCTCGAGGTGCGGAAATCAGGCCAATCAGAACTGATTTATGCTACAATATTTTATAATCAATCCTGGCGAAGGTTTGGTTAAATCCTGGTATTGCGCATTAGCAAGATGCTTAATAACCTTCCCAAGGTAAGCTGAAATTCTGACCAACCAGACAAGGAGAAATGCATATGACCGGTTTCGCTGGATCGATCGAAAAATTGACTGAAAAGAACCATTATTTCCGCCAGGTGCTGTTCACCGGCAAGCATACCCAGCTTGTGGTGATGTGCCTGCAAAAAGGCGAGGAAATTGGCAACGAGGTGCATAAAAAGGTGGACCAGTTCTTCCGGATCGAAAAAGGGGAAGCGAAATTCGTCTTCAATGGCTCGGAAGAACACATTGTCGGGGAAGGCGGCGGCGTGGTTGTCCCGGCCGGCACGTGGCACAACGTCATCAATACCTCCAAGACCAGGCAATTGAAGCTGTATACTTTGTATTCACCCCCCAACCATCCGGATGGGACGGTCCACAAGACCAAGGCCGAAGCAGAAGCCGCAGAAGAAGCCGAACATAAATAAGATCGGCACGATATTAAAAAGCACACGGACAACATTTCAATTGTCCGTGTGCGGAATTATTTAACAAGCCATATTCATGCTGAAAGTGGAACCAGAAGGATCTGGATGCTTTCATTTTCGAGCGGAGGCTCCGCATCCGTCCTTCCCATCATTAGACCCAAGGGCATGCGGACAGGAAAAGCTGTCCGTGTGCTGACTTGTTTAATCACCTTCTTTCCGAGAAAATCTATTCCTGGACCGGCAGGATAATGCGGATGGTTGTCCCCACGCCCGGTTGGCTTTCGGCGGTAATCCTCCCAGCCGTGCGCCTCGACCAGATGCCTGGCGATCGGCAGCCCCAGGCCGGTGCCGCTCGAGTCGCGGGATTTGTAAAAACGGTTGAAAATATTAGGGAGGACATCCGGGGCGATCCCCGCGCCGGTATCTTCAACGCATCACCTCGGCCGCCTTGCCATCAACGGACTTGACGATCTTATAAGTCACATGGATCGATCCATCCCGTGGGGTATAACGCAGTGCGTTGGCGATCAGGTTGGATAATACCTGGCGGATGCGTTCAGGGTCGAGATTGAGCAAATCATCACCGGATTCCGCCTGGATGTCGAGCCTGACACCGGCGGCATCCGCCTGGGTCCGAAAAGCGGAGACGGTCTCCCCGATCAACACGGCCAGATCGGTGGGTTCCTTTTTGAGCTGGAGGGCGCCGCTTTCAGCCAGCGCAAGCGTGCGCAAGTCATCCACCAGGCGCGAAAGGATCTGGGTCTCTTCGAGAATGGATTTCAGGTGGGCTTCGTCGGGGGAATAAACGCCATCCAGGATACCTTCCAGATTACCCTGGATGACCGTCAGCGGAGTGCGCAATTCGTGGGTAATATCGGCCATCAAGTCGCGGCGTTGTTCTTCGGTCAATTGCAGCCGTGCAGCCATGCCATTGAAAGCGCGCACCAGGGAGCGCATCTCCGACGGACCCCGCTCTGGCACACGCGGAGAATAATCCCCTTCGGCAATGCGGCCGGCGGCTTCCAGCAGGTCGCCAAGCGGGGCGGGACATATGCCGCAGTCCCCGCCCGGCCCAGATCAGCGAACCGAATCCGAATATCAAGAAGACGATGCCGACCGGTACGACCCACCCAAGTGGGCGGTGAAATATGTGGATAATGCCCAGGCTGTTCAGGCACCGTCCCCAAGACAACCACGAAGAACAAAAAAGGCCAGCAGGTTGACCAGTACCACGCAGGCAGCCCATCCGGCGGGAAAAGCGCCCGCGCATGTCTGCGCCAGTGTGGTCCTGTCGGAGGCCAGGATTCATTTTCCGGCCACCAATCCGGTTTCCTGTGGCGGAACTCCGCCATCCGGCGGTGAAGATGGATGGAGATCGGGGTTGGATCTTCTCTATTATCCATATTAATCGGCAAATTTGTAACCCACGCCATAAACTGTCAGAATGTAACGCGGCTCGCCGGGTTCGAGTTCGATCTTGTGACGGATGTTCTTGATATGGGCATCAATGGCGCGTTCATACGATTCAAAGGCAACCCCATGGACCTCGTCGAGCAGTTGGGCACGCGTGAAAACACGCCCGGGATGCCTGGCCATGGCAACCAGCAGTTCGAATTCGGTTGGTGTCAACTCTTCCAGCGTCCCGTCCTGCCGCCGTCACGCGCATGCGCGGCACATCCAGGGTCAGATCGCCAGCATGGATCATCTCCGTGTTCGACTCAGCTGTAATTTTCCATGCGCCGGAACACCACCCGGACGCGTGCCACCAGTTCCTTGGGGCTGAATGGTTTGGTAATGTAATCATCCGCGCCCAGTTCCAGGCCGATCAGTTTATCGGTCTCTTCCGAGCGGGCAGTCAGCATCAGGATGGGCACATTCGAGCCCTTGCGCAAGTGTGCGGGTGACATCCAATCCGTCCATCTCCGGCAGGCCCAGGTCAAGAATGATCAGGTCCGGTTTTTCAGAATGAGCCAGCGCCAGGGCGGTCTTCCCATTGGGAGCGGTCAGCACGCGAAAGCCGGCGCGTTCCAGGTAATCCCGCACCAATTGGACAATTTTGGGTTCGTCGTCAACAACAAGGATCTTTTTCATCATACATAGCCAACCCGGACCCCCTCTTGCAGGGGATCCGGTTGTATTATACGACCAGCACTCGCAGATGGTGCATCTTCACCGGGTTATTTCTCGGCCGGTTTGTCTTCCGGCTCGGCCGTGCGCCCGGCGGTGCCATTCGGCGAAGAACGGTGGACATCCACATCCTTGTCATTCTCGTCGCGCCAGCCCCAGTGCCGGCGGTGCATGTGCATGCGCCCAGCCCATCGGTCCGTGCCAGAAGAGCGCCCGCAGGCTGCCAAAGACCAGGAACAACAGGAACAATGGGATCAGGCAGCCAAGCAGACCGAATCCAAACCCGAAGAAGGGATGTCCGTAGTGCATATAGGGCATCTGGACAGGCCTGACCTGCCTGGGCGACCTGGCAGCTTCTGCGCCAGTCCCTGGGCCATGCCGATGTTGTAGGCATACACTCCGATGCCGAGGATGGCAGCGATCAACACCAGCGCAGCCAACACTCTCCAAAGTATTCTCATTTTCTTTTCTCCTTTCTAGTATTTTGTTTCATCTCAATAGTCGGAGTATAGAGCTGTTCCGAGATTATTGAATTCACGATTCTGATCTCTTGAAATCTAAACGAGAGTATAGAGCTGCGATTGTGAAGTGAGTGTGAACGAGACGTGGGAGAAGTCATGGAGGATTCGGAAAGCCTCCAAATTGCTGCCGGATTGCTGTCTTGCCTCTCCAGCCGCTTTATGCTAGACTTCATATGAATCTGCGGAGAGTCCCCATCATGGCTGAAAAAATCCTCATCATTGATGATGATATGGATACCTTGAAACTGGTGGGATTGATGCTCCAGAAACAGTCCTACCAGATCGTTGCTGCCAACAACGGCCTTCAGGGTCTGGAAAAGGCGGAAACCGAGAATCCCGACCTGATCTTGCTGGATGTCATGATGCCGGGGATGGATGGCTATGAGGTGGCCAAACGCCTGCGCGCCAATCCGCTCACGGCCAATACCCCCATCCTGATGTTCACTGCCAAGACGCAGTTGGACGACAAAGTCACCGGGTTCGAGGCCGGCGCGGACGATTACCTGACCAAACCAACCCATCCCTCCGAACTGAATGCTCACGTTAAAGCCCTGCTGGCGCGTACTGCAAAAGGGAAAGTCGCCGCCGCGCCATTGCCGGCAGAGAAACGTGCCTATACCATCGGCATCCTGAGCCCGCGTGGCGGGCAGGGAGTCTCGACCGTGGCCGTCAATCTGGGTGGCGCCCTGCGCATGGCCACCAAGACCGATGTCATCGTGGGGGAACTGCGCCCGGGGATGGGCTCCCTTGGACCGGATTTGGGCGAGCCCGAACCCAAAGCGCTGGTTGAACTCCTGTCCGGAAATGTGGCCGATATGACCCGCCAGAAAGTAAAAGAAGAACTCTTTGTCCATGAGACCGGCCTGCGCCTGCTGTTTGGCTCAGTCCAACCGAAAGACAACGCCCTGGCAAGTGCAGTGGCACCCATGGAGACGCTGGTCAACCGGTTGAGTTATCTGGCCCCTTATCTCGTCCTTGACCTGGGAGCCGGTCTGACACCCCTGGCCCAGAAACTGATCGCCTCCTGCAATCTCCTGATTGTCCTGGCAGAACCGGTGGCCAATGCTTTGGCCCAATCCAGGATGTTGATTGATGATCTGGTGGAGTCTGGGCGTTCCCAAGGAAAATATCCAGGTTGGTGTGGTCAACCGTATCCGCTCGGATACGCAACTCACCCTTTCGCAGATAGAAAACCAGCTTGGCCAGAGCCCCGTGGTCTCCATCACCCCTGCACCCGAACTGATCTACCAGGCCACCCGTATGAAGACAATCGCCATCGCTGCCCGTCCTGACAGCCTGACGGCGCAACAGTTCGCCAAACTGGCTGCCGCCGTGCTCGGCTTTGAAAAAAAGAAATGAATGGTAACGAAAAACGGCTGGAAGGTTACCGCCGCCTGATCGATATCGCGCGTGACCTGGCCTCGACCCTCGACCTGGATGTCCTGCTCAACCGCATCGTATCCGCCGCCGCCGATCTGACCGAGGCAGAGGCCGCCTCGATTCTGCTCTATGATGAAGCCGCGCGTCAACTGTATTTCCAGGTCACGACGAATCTCGACCAGCCAACCATGCGCGGCCTGGCCGTCCCGCTGGAAGGAAGTATTGCCGGGTGGATCGTAACCAACCGCCAGCCGGCGCGCATCCCGGATGTCAAGAGCGATCCACGCCATTTTGCGAGTATCGAAAAACAGACGCATATCACCACCAGGTCCCTGCTGGGCGTTCCACTTATCACCAAGGACAAGGTTGTTGGCGTCCTGGAAGTCATCAACAAGCAGGCTGGGGAATTCACGCGATGATGACGAAGACTTGCTGCAGGTACTGGGAGCCCAGGCGGCAGTGGCAATTGAGAATACGCGCCTGTTCCACCAATCCGACCTGGTCGCCGAATTCGTCCACGAATTGCGCACCCCGCTGGCTTCCATCGGTACGGCCACCTACCTGTCTGCTCCGCCCGGAAATGTCACAGGAACAGCGCCAGTCGATCATCCATAACATCCACAACGAGACCCTGCGTCTGAATACGACTGGCATCCTCCTTCCTGGACCTGGCCCGGCTGGAATCCGGGCGCGTCCAATTCAGACCTGACCTGCTTCGACCTGCCGCCCTTGCTGGACGAGTGTATTGAGATCATGCAAAGCAAGGCAGACGAGATCCATGTCACCCTGGAACTCGAAATCCCAGCCGATTTTCCCCAGGTGGAGGCCGACCGCGACAAGATCAAACAGGTGGTGCTCAACCTGCTGAGCAACGCGATCAAATACAACTGCCCGAACGGTTTGGTGATCATCAGCGCAGGCCTGGAAGAAAACGATTGGACGCTCTCCGTTCGCGATACCGGGATAGGCATTCCGGTCAAAGCGCTCCCACACCTCTTCCAAAAATTCTACCGGGTGGAAGCCTCCGAAGGCAAGGTGGCCGGGACGGGCCTGGGGCTGTCCATCTGCAAACAGATCGTTTCGGGACATGGCGGAACCATTGAAGTTAAATCGAAATATGGCAAGGGGGCAACCTTTACCGTTCGTATCCCCAGGCAGAAAAAAGACGGGCAGCCGATCGGCTGCCCGTTGCTTTTTTGGAATATTCCCGCTGGATGCGAGTAGCATATCAGGGTTCCAGGAGCACTTTCAACATCCCCGGCTTTTGCGCGGTTGCATCGCTTCCAGCGCGTTTGCCAGCGGGTACCGGTCGGCGATCAAGATCGTCGGGTCGACTTCGCCGTGTTCCAAAAGACGCAGTGCCGGGGCAAACGGTCCGCAGCGTGAGCCGACGATGGTGATCTCATCCACCACGAACGGCGACCAGTTGACCGTCATTTCACCATGGTAGGTGGATTTCAGCACCAACGTTCCGCGTGGGCGGATCGCCTGGCGCGCCAGGTCAAAACCGGAAGGCGAGCCGGTGGCTTCCACCACCACATCCCAGATCGCGCGGCTGGACTTCCTGCTCGGAAATAATCCGGATTTTGCGGCTTTCCAACAGGGCCTTCTGGTGCGGATGGCGCGCCAGCACGCGCAGATCGCAGCCGGTCAGCGCCAGGGTCTGGGCGATCAGTTGTCCCAGCCGCCCTGCGCCGATCAGCAGGACCCGGTCCGTAGGCTGGATGTGCACCTGCTCCTGGATCTCCAGCGCAGCCGCCAGCGGCTCGGTGAAGACCGCCGCTTCGTCCGGGACGGAATCGGGACACGCATGCAAATTCGCCAGCGGCAGAGTGGAATATTCGGCATGGACGCCATCCCGGTTGAGGATGCCCAACACGGTGCGCTTCTCGCAGTGGGTCGGACGACCGTTCTGACACTGCTCACATGTCCCGCAGACTGCATTGATCTCCCCGACGACACGTTTGCCGATCCATTCTGCCCGAGCTCCGGCGAAGCGTCGGGATCTCGACCACTTCCCCGACGAATTCATGCCCGGGCACGCCGGTAAAGGGATAATAGCCGCGCACCAGTTCCAGGTCCGTGCCGCAGATGCCCGAGAGGCGGACTCTGATCAGCGCCTCGCCGGGTTTGTCCGGGTGTGGGAATGTCACGCAGGGAAAGGGATTGATTTTCGAGCCAGAGAGCATTGCATGGAAAATCACCTCGCGCCCTTGCGCCCAAACTGCCGCTCCAGCATGTCCACCGAGAGATGGATCATGGTCGGCCGGCCATGCGGGCAGGTGCGCGGCGAGGCGCAGGTTTCCAGGTCGGCCAGCAGGGCGCGCTGTTCGTCGGGGGAAAGCACCTGTCCGGCCTTGACCGCCAGCCGCTTGCAGACCCGCCCGGCAATTTTGGCTTCGAGCTCATTCTGCAGCGGGGCTTCATCTTCCTCGAAATCCTCCACCAGGGCGCGCAGGGCGGCGGCCGGGTCGCTCTTGGCGAACAGGGCTGGCATGGCGCGCACCTGGTAGGCATTCGTGCCAAACGGTTCCACCTCGAAACCGAAGTGCTGGAGCACCGGGATCTGGGCTGAGCAGGATTTCGGCAGATGCGCGCGGCAGGTCAACCACCACCGGGGTCAGCAGGGCCTGCGAAGGGATGTTCTTTTGCGCGTGCTGGGCCATCAGTTTTTCGAATAGGACCCGTTCGTGGGCGGCGTGCTGGTCGATCAGGTAAAGTCCATCCGGGCCTTCGGCGACCAGGTAGGTGGCGCCGATCTGGCCGATCAGGCGCAACAGCGGAACGTGGGAGATTGATGATTGAAGATTGCTGATGGTCGATTGCGGATTGCCTTCCGACTCTGCAGGCCATCGCCATGGCTGGTTGCCGCACTGTCCATGCTCTGATGCACTCATCGTGCGCAAGACTCCAGGCCGGGTCGATCTGCCGCGGCTGGGCAGGCCGTTCCCCACAAATTCTGCGGCGCCACCTGCGGGACCGGGGCATAGGCCAGCAAAGCCCGGCGGGTGGCGCGCTGGACAAAGCTGAAGGCCTTATCCGGGCTGCGGAAGCGCACCTCCGCCTTGGCCGGATGGACATTCACATCCACTTCCTCGGCGGGACTTCGATGAACAGGGCCGCCAGCGGATAGCGTCCCACCATCAGCAGGGTGTGATAGGCCTGCAGCAGGGCCGAGGTCAGCGGGGTATCCTGCACCCAGCGCCCATTGACAAAGAAAGTGATCTCCTTGCGGTTGGAGCGCGTCAGCGCGGTCGGGCTGATGAAGCCGGTCAGCCTGAAGCCTTCTTCATCCGCCAGCACTTCCAGCATCTGGCGGGCCACATCCACGCCGTAGAGCGCCGCCAGGATGGCCCGCCGGTCGCCATCCCCGGTGGTTTGCAGGGAGGCGGTATTCCCCTCGGAAAGCTTGAAGCGCACCTGCGGGTAGGCCAGGGCATAGCGTGTCAGCAGCGCATCGATCGCCCGGCGCTCGGTGGCATCCTGCTTCAGGAACTTGAGGCGTGCCGGGACGTTGTAGAACAGGTCTTCCACGCTGACCACCGTCCCGACCGGCGCGCCGATCTTCTCCAGCTTGCCGATCATGCCGCCTTCCACGCGCAGGCGCGCCCCGGCAGGCGAATCGGCCGTGCGCGAGGTGATCGTCAGGCGGGAGACGGAGCCGATCGAGGCCAGCGCCTCGCCGCGGAAACCCAGCGTGGCGATGCGGAACAGGTCCTCGGCGCAGGCCAGCTTGGAGGTGGCATGGCGTTCGATGGCCAGGGCCAACTCATCCGCCGGGATGCCGGCCCCGTCATCGGCCACCTGCATCAGGGTCCGGCCGGCCGCGGCGATCGTCCACGCTCACGGATTTTGCCCCGGCGTCCAGGGCATTTTCCACCAGTTCCTTCACCACCGAGGCGGGACGTTCCACCACTTCCCCGGCGGCGATCTGCGAGGCAACTTCGGGAGGCAGGATTCGGATGGACATGCCTGTATTATATACCGCTTATAATAGGCCCATGCGTTTTACCACCTTCTTCTTCGACCTCGACGAAACCCTCTATCCGCACAACAGCGGGCTTGTGGGCAGACGATCCGCGCGCGCATCAACCCCTACATGCATCGAGCGGATGGGCTTTCCAGCCCGACCAGATCGAGTAGCCTGCGCGAAAAATATTTCCGCGAATACGGGACCACGCTGCGCGGCCTGCAGGCCAACCACCAGGTGGATATGGATGATTACCTGGCCTTTGTCCACGATGTTCCCGCTCAGCCGCTACCTTCACCCGGACCCGGAACTGCGCGCGGCCATCCAGGCGATCCCGGCCCGAAAATTCATCTTCACCAATGCCGATGCCAACCACGCCAAGCGGGTGCTGGAAGCGGTGGGCCTGCAGGGACTTTTCGACGGGATCATTGATGTGCACGCCATCGCTCCTTACTGCAAGCCGATGCCGGAGGCGTTTGAACTGGCGCTGAAAGCGGCCGGCAGCCCGGACCCGCGCAGCCTGTGTCCTGCTGGATGACCAGAGGCGCATCACGCGGGCCGCCCGCCGCCTGGGCATGTATACCATCCTGGTGGGCGAGGCTGACCCGGGCGAGGATGCGGATGCGGCCCTGCTGCATCTGACCGGCCTGCCGGGCCTGTTTGACGGGCGAGATTTAACACTTTTCTTACACACTGCTGAATCCTGCTAAAAATTTCATTCGACTGTTGTTAATCGCGGAGTCAGTGTATAATCATCTTGTAACACTATCCGTTAGGAGGATGTGTATGAAAAATAAAACTTTACGTGTTGTCCTGGTCGCCTTTGTGGCGATCGTACTGGTAGTATGTTCATTTGGCGGCGGATTTGCAGCCGGACACTTCCTGCCGCTCGGTACCAGCTCAACCCAGGTCACATCCACCAGCGGCAACCAGGGTGGCACACCCGCAGATCTGACCAACTTGTTTGCCCCGTTCTGGGAAGCCTGGAAGATCGTCCACCAGGAATACGTGGACCAGCCGGTGGACGATACCAAGTTGATGGAAGGCGCCATCAGCGGCATGATGCAGTCGCTGGGCGATGCCCATTCCACCTATATGGACTCCCCAGATTATAAGGATGCAACCTCCCAACTGGCTGGCAGCTATGCCGGGATTGGATCCCTGGTGGACACCAGCGGCACAATTGTTGACCATTACCAAGCCGTTCCCCAATTCTCCGGCAGAAAAGGCCGGCCTGCAGGCAGGCGACCAGATCATCGCCGTGGACGGCAAGGATATGACCAGTCTGCTGCCTGAAGCGGTCCGGCAGAAAGTGCTCGGACCTGAAGGGACGACCGTCAAACTGACCATCCAGCGCCCGGGTCAGAGTGCACCCTTTGATGTTCAGATCACCCGCGCCAGTCATTGTCGTCCCGAGTGTTACCAGCAAGATGCTGGACAACAACATCGCCTACATCCAGATTTCCACCTTTGGTGACACGACCGCCAAGGATCTGCACAAACAATTGGCCGCCCTGATGGCGCAGAACCCGAAAGGCCTGATCCTGGACCTGCGCGATAACGGCGGCGGTTACCTGGATACGGGCATCTCCGTGGCCTCCGAATTCATCTCCAGCGGCGTGATCGTCTACGAGAAAGCCGGTGATGGCACCGTGACACCCCATAAGGCCATTCCGGTGGGCTGGCAACCGACAAGAGCCTCCCGATGATCGTACTGGTAAATGGGTATTCGGCTTCGGCCTCCGAGATCGTGGCGGGCGCGCTGCAGGACACCGGGCGCGGCCAAGCTGCTCGGTGAGACTACCTACGGAAAAGGCACCGTTCAAAACTGGGTGCCGTTATCGGATAACCAGGGCGCAGTCCGCGTCACGATTGCCAGATGGCTGACCCCCAAGGGCAACACCATCGACAAGAAGGGCCTGACGCCTGATATCGTGGTTAAAATGACCGCGGATGATATCAAAGCCAAGCTTGACCCGCAACTGGATGCGGCTGTGAAGCAACTGACGAATCCGTAAAAGCGTATAATAAAGGTGCCGTTTATTACAGTCGCCTGCACCTGATAAGTGCAGGAAAAAGAGGTGAAGCATATGTTCTTTGACCCAACTTACCTTCTCTGCATGGCTCCCAGCATTCCTGCTGATGATGATCACATCCATTTACGTGAAGTCGGCTTACAAGAAATGGAGCCAGATCCCGGCCCGCAGCCGGATGACCGGCTATGATGCCGCCCAGCGGCTGATCGCCCGCGCCGGGCTGTATGGGATCCAGATCCAGGGAGTGGCCGGGAACCTGACCGATAATTATGACCCGCGCACCAAGATCCTGCATCTGTCACAGGACGTTGCCGGAACTGCTTCGGTCGCCTCGCTGGCAGTGGCCGCCCATGAACTCGGCCATGCGCAGCAGGATGCCCAGGGCTACTTTCCGCTGCGTTTCCGGGCCGCGCTGGTACCGATGGTCAACATCGGTTCCTACCTGGGCTGGATCCTGATCATCGGCGGCCTGTTCCTGAGCTATGCCGGCTGGGCCTTGGGAGTAAATCTTGCCTGGCTGGGTGTGGCGGTCTTCGCCGGAGGGGCAGTCTTTGCCCTGGCGACCCTGCCGGTGGAATTGAATGCTTCCGCCCGCGCCCGCGTCCTGCTGGCAGAGACCGGCATCATCTCCGGACCGGATGAGCAGCGCGGCGTCAGCAATGTGCTCAATGCGGCTGCCCTGACCTATGTGGCCGCGCTGGTAACCGCCGTGCTGCAATTACTTTACTATGTCATGCTGGTCGGCGGTTTGGGTCGCCGGCGCAGATAACCCTTTCTGGCAAAAGAAAACTACCGAAACCTCCCGCAGGCTCCAAGTCTGCGGGAGGTTTTGGTTGGGGAAAATCCAGTATAATTCCGCCATGAGAAAAATCATCATTTCGCTGGTCTTATTCCTTGCAATTGTTTTTGTCATTCTCCGTTTTTCCGAACTAAAAAATATCCTGGACACCCTGCATCGCAGCAACTACCGCTTCCTGGTGGCTGCGCTGATCATTGAATTGATCTGGCTGTTCAATTCTGCAACCGATTACGGTTCGATTATTCCGTCTGGTGGGACTTAAAGAAAAAACTACTCACCTGGTGCTGGTCGCCACGGCTGCCAATTTCGTCAATGTGATCGCGCCAAGTGTGGGGATTGGAGGTATGGCAGTCTTCCTGGATGATGCTGCGCGCCAAAACCATCCGACCGGGCGGGTGACGGTGGTGGGAGTTCTCTATATCCTGTTCGACTACCTGGCCTTTTTTTGTGTCCTGGCGCTGGGTTTCATCGTTTTGATCCGCCGCAACAATTTGAACGCGGGTGAATTGACGGCCGCGGCCATCCTGCTGGCAATTGCCGCCGGTGTGGCATTTCTCCTTTATCTGGGCTACAGATCAGCCGAAAGGCTGGGGAATGCTCTGGCATGGATCGCCCGGCTGATCAACCGCATTTTACGGCCCTTTCATCCACCGGGATTATTTACAGGAAGAACGGGCGCATTCCTTTGCCATGGAAGTGGCTGAAGGGATAGCCATGCTGCGAGGGAAACGAAAGGAATTGCTATGGCCCTTCCTTTATGCTTTGAATAACTTTGCCCTGTTGATCTGCGTACTGGCATTCACCTTCCTGGCCTGGGGAACCCCTTTTTCGGTCGGGACGCTGGTGGGAGGTTTCGCCATTGCCTATCTTTTCCTGATCGTTTCGCCAACTCCTTCCGGGCTGGGGGTGGTGGAGGGCGTCATGACGATCGCACTGAATACGTTGCGGGTCGAATGGGCGGCGGCGGTGCTGATCACCCTGACCTACCGTCTGATCACCTTTTGGTTCCCGTTGGCAATTGGGGGAGTTGCCTTCCGAATATTGGGCGGCAAGTCAAGACCTTCTCCGGCCATGTAGACCAGACAGCTTCAATCTTCGATCCCATCCGCTTGACAAATCAGAATATTTGTTCTAAAATCACGCCTGTCAATCCAATCGGTCGGGAGGGAAGATATGTTTGAGCTACCTGAAATGATCACGCTTGCCAGACAAATTAATCAAACCATGCCAGGGGAAAATCATCCAGGAAGGGCGCCTTGGAAATTCACCGCATAAGTTCGTCTGGTATAACCGGAAACCTGAAGAATTCACCCGCTTGACTGCCGGAAAAACCGTTGGGAAGGCTTATAGTAGAGGCCGCTGGCTATTTATGCCCCTTGAGCCGGGATTCATGCTTGGTGCTGGGGGAATGCGGTGGAAAGATCCTGTACCATTCCTCCGGGATGAAACTGCCGGAAAAATATCACCTCTATCTGGGGTTTGAAGATGGCTCGGCCTTAACCACGCTGACTCAAATGTGGGGAGCCATGGAATTGTTCGAGTCGGGCCTGGAAAAGGAACGCAAGTATATAAAAGATATGCGGACCACCCCGGTCGACCCGGAATTCACCTTCGACTATTTCTCCGGCCTGGTCGGGACCCTTCTGCAGGGTGAAAAACGCAGCGTCAAAAGCCTGCTTACCCAGGACCAGCTTATCCCCGGCCTGGGGAACGCCATCGCCCAGGATATCATGTTCTACGCCCACCTGCACCCGCGCCATTCCCTGGCCGAGCTGACCGCCGGCCAACGCCGTGACCTGTACCTGGCCATCACGGATACCGTCCGCGAGATCGTCGACAGGGGCGGGCGCAATGACGAGACGGACTTGTTCGGCAAACCGGGCGGTTACGTCCGTCTCATGGACAGCGCGGCAGCCGGCAAGCCCTGTCCCGAGTGCGGCCGGACGGTGGAAAAGATCCAATATTTGGGCGGGGCTTGTTATTTCTGCCCGAAGTGCCAGGTATGAGCCGGCAACCAACCGGGGGCCGCATATTTGGCCACTTGACCAGGGTCAAGACTATTCTCCAGACTGATTAAGAAAAGGACTATTTCTTCTATAGTTATTTAACCAACCTGCAAGATCAAGCCGGTTCCGGCCGGATCCTTTCAGCCCTGATTGAAGGTTAAATAACCGAGGAGGAACATCCGCATGAAGCGCAGCCTTTCTTTCTTCTTACTCATCTGCATCCTGTTTGCCGGCGCGGCGGGCTGTTCGGCCAAGCCAACCCCGACCCCCATTCCCCCCACCCCCACATCCTATCTACAGGATCTTGTCGGGAAAGTGCACTGGTTCGGCACCTCCGCCATACTCTACAAAGGTTCCAAGGTTATCTATTTCGACCCGATTACGCTCGACGGCGCACTCCCACCGGCCGACCTGATCCTGGTTACGCACGCGCATTCCGATCACTGGTCGGTGACCGATCTGAAGAAGGTGATTGGGCCGCACACGACATTGATCATCGGGCCGATCGTTTCTGCGAGTTATGAGGCCTCCAAAGCCGCTCTGGGCATACCCGTCACTGTCCTGACCGAAGGTCAAACGATCCAGGTGGAGGGTGTCTCCGTTCAGGCTGTGCCGGCTTACGATACCATCGGTCATGTGAAAGGCTCCGGAGGCGTCGGTTTCCTCGTCAGCCTGGACGGCATTACCCTGTATCACTCCGGTGGAACGGCCGCTTATCCGGAAATGGCAAATTATAAAAGCGACATTGCTTTCATCCCCATCTATTCCAAGGCCCAGGTGCAGGCAATGGCAGAGATCCTCCCGGCCAAAGTTTTCATCTTCGAACACACCTCGGTTTATGCTGCCCAGGCTGTGGCGACCCTCTTCACAAAAGATATCGGCGCCGGAAAAACCTTTTTGGCCTTGCAGGACGGACCATACAACCCCTAGATTTTTCGAAACACACAAAAAAGGGCAGGCAAACGCCTGTCCTTTTTTTCGTCCGGTTCCATACTGGTCAATGCTGTTTATATTTTATCCGCGCCCGCACCCCTTACGGGCCCGTGTTGAACTGCACATCCACACTCATGCCGGCGCGCAGGTCGGCGGGCAATTTATCCATGCGGATGGTCACCTTGTAAACCACATCCCCGCCCAGGCTATCTGCCAGCGGCGAAATTGCAGTGACTTTTCCGGTCACATCCTGGTTCAAGGCTTTGATGGATACCGTCACTGCCTGGCCAAGCTTGACCATCGGGACATCCCTTTCGCTCAAGTCGGTCGTTTCAACATGCACGTGACTTACGTCGCTGATCACCAGGAGGATCTGGCCGGGTGAGATGTAATCCCCGCTGCTCACCGAAATGGAAGCAACCTCCCCGGCGAAAGGAGCCACCAGTCGGGTGGCATCCAGGCTCGCCTGGGCAGATTGAACGCGCTAATTTCGCCTGCATCAGGCTGGCATAACCGGCCCCGGTGGGATGGTCCGGCAGCGTCCCCCCGGTCAGGGCTGCCACCAGGGTTTGCGCCTCGGCGACCTGGGCCTGGGCCAGCGCCAGGTTTGCCTGGGCCTCATTCAACTGTCGCTGCGTGGGCGGCTGCGAATAAAGGCTGTAATAATACTGGGCAGTATCATAGGCTTGCCTGGCATTATAAAGCGCCTGGTAAATCGTCGCCTCATCCTGCGTTATTAATATATTGCCCTACATGGGCATTATCATAGTCTGTCTGCGCCTTGTCCAAATTCGCTTTGGCGATCACGAACGCGGCATAATAATCCTGGATCAGGGCGTCGTTCTTCCAGTATTGTTGGTTGTTCAAGGACTGCCTGGGCATTGATGACATTTGTCTGCGCCTTGCTGACGGCCACCTGGGCAGCCGCGCTGGCCGAGGGCGAGGTCAGTTCCTGCAAAGCCAGGTTGGCCTGTTCCAGCTGGATCTGCTGGGTGGCATCCTCCAACTGTACCAATGCCTGACCGGCCTGGACCTGATCGCCTACCGCCACACTGACAAGCTTGACATTGCCGGCCAGCTTGAAGGCGATATGGGCTTCCTGGTCAGTGACGACCACCCCGGAGGCGACTGCGCCTCCGCCAGAATTGCTGTTGGGCGCGGGGGTCGCGGCAGTATTGCCCAGATTGATGGTCGGGATGGCCGTCGGCGTTTTTCCACCGGCAGCGCACGCCGCCAGGAGGGACACCAGCAGGATAGCCACAACAAGCTTGCGTTTCATTCTACCTCCTCGGGCTTATTTCCCATTCCCATTGCTTTCCACGATCAGACCATCCCGCAGCGTGACGACCCGGCGGGCATACTTGATGACGCGCGGATCGTGCGTGGCAAAGACGAAGGTGACGCCGGTTTCCTTGTTGAGCTTTTCCATGATCTCCATCACCTGCCTGCCGTTCTCGGTATCGAGATTGGCGGTCGGTTCATCCGCCAGGATCAGGGCCGGTTTGGGTGCCAGGGCGCGCGCGATGGCCACGCGCTGCTGCTGTCCGCCGGAAAGCTGGTCGGGCCGGTTTTTGGCGCGATCGACCAGGTCAACCGCTTTGAGCAGTTCCAGCACACGTTCGCGGCGTTCCTTGGGAGTGTGACCATTCAGCAAAAGTGGCATTTCCACGTTTTCATAGGCGGTCAGGGTGGGGATCAGAGCAAAGAATTGGAAAATGAATCCGATGTGACCGCGGCGCATATCGGCGCGCTGGTTGCGGTTGAGGCGTGTGACATCCTTGCCATCCACCCACACCGAGCCGCTGGTGGGCTGGTCGAGGCAGCCGATCAGTTGCAGAAGGGTGGTCTTTCCCGGAGCCGGAAGGGCCGACCAGGGCGGTAAATTCGCCGCTCTCGATGGTCAGGTTGACGCCGCGCAGGGCCTGGGTTTCCACCGCGCCAACTTTGTAGACACGGGTGGCATTATCAATTTTTACGACTTCCATTTTATTCTCCTTTTTATTCGCCGCGCTTATTTCTCTGCGCGCAGGGCTTCAACCGGCTGCAAACGGGAAGCCATGATGGCCGGATACAGGCCGGCCAGAATGGTCACGATGAAGGTCACGATGGACAGGTTGATCGTGTTGTTCAATGTCAATTTGGCGAAGATCGTGTCGGCGACCATGAAGCCGGTCAGGCCCATGTTCCCGATATAAAATCCGTTGATGTTGAATAGGTAAGATGCCCAGCACGCCCAGGACCACTCCCATCAGCACGCCGCCGACCGCCAGCAGGGCGGATTCGGCCAGGAACAGCGACATGATCCGGCCGCCCCGCATTCCGATGGCGGACAGGATCCCGATCTCACGCGTCCGCTCGTAGACCGACATGATCAGCGTGTTGATGATGACCGAAGCGGCGATCGCCAGGATGATCAAGTACAGGATGGAGATATAACTGTTCGCCATGGTCTCAAATTCCAGGATCAGCGGGTTCAGGTCTTTCCAGGTTAGCACCTTCAAACTGGATCCCTTCAGGGCGCTGGCAACGCTGTCTGTATCCGAAGTATCCTTGAGCAGCACAAAGACCGTGCTGGCGTGATTCTGGGTCTGGGTGATGGTCTGGGCTTTCGCCAGCGGCAGGAAGATGGTGGCACTGTCGAAACCGTAGGTGTTGGTCGAGTAGATGCCGCGGACGATAAAGGTCTGCTCGGCCACATCGCCGTTGGCGGTGTTGACCGAAAGGCTGACGTTGTCACCAGCCTTCAAATGCAGCTTCTCCGCGATGGGTTTGCCGATCAGCAAACCTCCGCTGTCATCGGCGGTCAGGTAACTCCCGCTGATGATCCCCAGGCGATATGGATCGTTCGCGGCCGAGGCCGGATCGATCCCGTAGATCCTGGCCCCCGCCGATTGGTTTCCGGCGGAGATAAACCCGCTGGCGAACAAACGCGGCGTGGCGGCTTTCACCTGAGGCAGCGCGCTGATCTGGCTGGCGATCTGGTCCGGATTGAGGACCAGGTCCTCCCATTTCAGGCTGGATTTATTTTCGTCGTAGCTGGCTGCCCTCACCTGGATATGGCCGGTCTCCAGGATGATGGCTCCCTCGATGGCGCTGCCCATTTCTCCATTGATAACGGAAGACATCAACATCAAGATTGCCAGCCCCACACTGACCGCCAGCGCCGAGAAGAAGGTCCGGCGGCGGTTGCGTCCGAGATCGCGAAAAGCCATTTTTAATAGTTGCAGCATGTCACACCTCATACATAGTGCAGGGCTTCGGCGGGTTCGCGTCGCCCGGCTTCGATGGCAGGGATGAGCGCTGCCAGCGCCGAGATGATCGCCACCACAGAGCGCGCGCATGACCAGTTTTTCCGTGCCCCAGGTGGGATAGATCTTGTCCTTGATCAGCGCCATGTAACTGGTGATGGTCGAGTAGGAGCTGAAATCAAGCCCGACTTTCATCAGGAGCCCGTTGATCGCCAGCCCGAAGACAATCCCCACAGCCACGCCGACCAGGCCGATCATGATCCCTTCGAGGATGAACAACAGCGAGATCTGGCGCGGCTTAAGCCCGATCGCTCCGAGCATGCCGATCTCGCGCGTCCGTTCGTAGATGGCCATCAGCAGCAGGTTGAGGATGCCGACCCCGGCGATGGCGATGATGATCACGCTGAAGATGTTCATCACGCCGCCCTTGGTGCTGATGGCGGAAGCCAGGTCGGGGTAGTTGGCTTCGAACGATTCGATCTCATAGCCGCTCAGTCTGGATTTCATGCTGTTGATGACCGCATTTTCCTGCCCGATATGCTTCAGGAAGACCGCCACTTCGGTGGATTGGCCGTTCAGGTCGTAGAGCGATTGCGCCTCGCCGAGCGAGATGTAGACGGTCTGCTTCTCGATATCCGCCATGCCGAGATCGAAAATGCCCACCACCGTCATCGTGCGCTGGCGCATCTGCTCGTGCTGGGAGCGCCCGACCAGCGTGATCCGGTCGCCCACCTGCACGCTCATCGCATCCGCCAGGCCTTTGCCAATCAGGATATTGTCCGTGTCGGCGCTGGTGAGATTGCGCCCGGCTTTGACGTACTGCCCGATGATATTCAAATTCAGCTCGTTCTCCGGCTCGACGCCCGTAATACCGACCGCAAAGGCGCCCTCATGGTTGGTGACCAGCCCGCCGGTGTTGATGCGCTGCGTGGCGCCCAGCGTCGCGGGGTTGGCTTCCGCGGCCTTGATCACGGCCTGCGGATCGGCCAGCGGCAGGAGCGGGATCGAATTCGCCTGGTCACGGTAGCCTGCCGCGTGGACCTGGATATTTCCACCCAGTACCTTTACGGCGTTGCCATAGATCGTGTCGGTAAAGCCATTCATCAAACCGTCGTACCACATCATCATGCGCCAATGTCATCGACATGGCCAGGACGATGATGATCGTCCGGCGGCGGTGGCGCCAGATATTGCGCCAGGCCAAACGTAAATAAAGTTGCATCTTTATACTCCTTTACTCAAAATAATGGATGTGGAACAGAAGAGACTCCTTATCCATCCAGACTTCATCTATTGCGATTTAAAAACTCCAACAACCTGTCGTGGAAGAAAACCGGATTATCCAGGTTGGCAGCATGCTTGGCGTTCGGGATGATCATCAGGTCCACGCCCTCGTGCTTTGCCCAGGCAGGCATGGCCTTACGAATATTGCCGGTGGCTTCCTTCTCGGCCATCATCAATAATATTGGTTTGGTGGTTTTGTAATCAGGCTCATAGCGCAGACAGGATGTGGCGCTCATCAACACATGCACAAACTCATCCTTGCTCAATTGCTGCATGGCCCTGCGCATCAATCCCTGCGCATCCTTCGAAATAGCACTGACCGACACCGATTGGTCGATCAAGGTCTTGTACGGATACATCTTGAAGATCGGGTCGGCCGCCTTCAGCCAGAACTTGTCGGAGGCGCTCAACTGCATGAAATTCCAGGTGCAGTCCAGCATGACCAGTGCTTTGACTCGCTCGGGATGCTGATAGACAAATTCCTGGTGTAGGTTGCCGCCCATGGAGTGGCCGACCAACATCGCCTGAGGCACATCGAGCCGGTCGAGCAAAGTCCGAAGATCCTCCACTGCCTCAGTCCAATCGAATACAGCCGGGCGCGACAGGCCGTGCCCGCGTATGTCCCAGGCCAGAACCCGGAAACCAGCAGCTTCGACCAACGGCAGGGTAGCATCCCATTCGTGGTGATCGATGGTCGCGCCGTGCGTGAAAACGGCCAGGGGCGCGTCTGTCTTCCCGGCGGTCCAGTAATGGATGGAACAGCCATTCCGTTCGAGCACATCTTCAGTAAGTTCTATAAACATTTTTCCTTGAAGCAATCAGCGCAACTCTAACCACTTTGAGTCCTATCTTCGCTTTAAGTTTTTCAGGACTCCCAGGGCAAAAATGAATACCCAAAGCATATAAGGAACAATGAGGGTTCGTTGGAAAAAGCCAAGCCAATCAATGAATCTATTCTGTAAATCCGGCGCTTTGGATATCACGCTAAATACTACCAGTGCTATGGCAGTGAGGATCCCCAACGCCAGAGTCCACCATTGCAGGAACTGCCACTCCGAGTCCGTGCGGAAACGGCGCAGGTAGACGAAACAACTGATCGGCATCAGTACGAATATGATCGCTCCGGCAATCCCATGGATCGTGCCATGGACAGTGACCTGGTTCGCAGGGGTAAACATCGGATCCATGCGGAAGGGCCCGGAAACGATAAAAAGGATTGCGATGATGGTAAGCAGGATGAGACCACCCCGCGAGGCTTTCCCGGTCTCAAATTCTGCCTCCACACCCCTGGTAAAAACGAACAGCAGTATTCCCAGGATAATAAAATTGGCCATCTGGATCCAACCGCGCGAACCGAGCGAGAGCGCGCTGACATACATCTTGAGCGGCTCATAGCCGGGGCGCAGCCAGCCCTCTATGGTAAAAACCGCTACAAAAAGCGCCGGTCCAATAATACCTGCCCAGGCTGCCATTCGACGTTGTCCCATTGTTAGTGTTTTCATTTTCATCATCTGTGTGTTCTACGCAAGCGGTTTTAGTTCTTCCGGCAGCGCCTGGTTCCCGATCCAGGCCCGCACGGTTTGCGTAAACAGGTCGGGGGCGTTCATGTTCCAGTTATGCTCTTCGGCAAGCGACATCTTCTTCGAATGATCCACCAGGCAGCCTTTCGCGCCCGGAATGGCCGCGGCGGCATCTCTTACAGATTGGTGGATGACCTTGTACTCTTTCCTGCCGCCCACCACCAGGACCGGCGCGCGTGACTTTTTCAAGACCGGCCGGCAGGCGAAATTTCTGGTTTTCGACAATGATGTGGGCGAAGGCCTCTGCCGTCAGGCATCTGTACGTTTCAAGCGTCTCCGCCAGGTATGCCTCCGGGATGCCGTTGGAGCGCATGTTCAGGCGCGCCCACCAGGTATATTTGTTCAATGGTTCGATCGAGCGGTACATGGCTGTCCAGGTGCCCGCACCGAACCAGCCCATCCCGGGCATCTCGCGCACCAGCGCGCTGCTGATGATGGCATGGTCCACCAGCTCAGGCGCAGCCGCCAGCAGCGCCAGCGTGATCTGGGCGCCCTCCGAGAGACCCACCACGTGGGCCTTGCCGCCGCGTGCCTGGGTGCGGATGAGTTCCGCCACCAGGGCAACACTTCCGGCGATGCTGAACGGTTTGATGTCGGCACTGCGGCCATGTTCGGGCAGGTCGGGTACCAGCAGATGGTACTCCTCTTTCAACGCTTCCACCTGCGCCTGCCACATCCAGCCTCCACCGCCCCCGCCATGCAGGAATATGAGCGTGGGATGGGATTGATTTCCATAAACGGATGTATAAAGCATGTTCATAAGTCAGGCATTTTCCTGGATGGCCGGAGCAGCCACCCATTCTTTCAGCAGGCCAACTTCCGCCAGCGGAAGCGAACCCGCAGGAGCGCCGAGGATCCGTTCCACTGCATCCGAATAGGCGCCGATAATGGACTCAAGGCGATGCAATGCATCCGGGGGGGGTTCGGCTGCGAGAAGCAATTCGGCCATGCTGTCTTGAATCCCCTGGGCCAGCCCCCAGATCAGGCTCCCGATCTGGTCGGGGAAAGGGGTCGAAAAGACGCCTTCGCGAATGCCCTGGGATACAATCTCAGCCAGCATCGGGGCAATGCGTCGGATGGCAACTGCTTCCTGTTTCTGGCGGACAAGCGCATTCGAGTCGTTGTACCAGACACGCAACAGGTCGAGCATGAAGGCTTTCCGGTCGGTTTTCCAGCGGCCGCCAGCCGCAAAGTAGCGCCGTAATTTTTCGATGGCCGGCAGGTCTTTATCTTCCACGATCGGTTGAAGAAGCTGTTCAGCCTCATCAATCATGCGGTCCATCAGTCCGTCCAGCAGGGCCAGTTTCGAGTCAAAATAATGGTAAAAGGCGCCCTTTGAAATTTCAAGCTGATCCAGGATATCCTGGATGGACATCTGTTCGTAACCCGTGGTAAAGACCAGCCGTTGGGCTGCATCCAGGATTTCCTTGCGCTTGACTGCATATTCTTCTTCTTTGACAATTCGAGCCATAGTTGCCTTTTTTATAAACCGACCGCCGGTTTATTTATTCGCTCACTATTATATACGAATCCGCGCCCGAGTCAAGAGGCCGAATGCGGCGTGTACATGGGTATAATGGTTCGCATGCCGCTGGATCGCCTGCTCTCCCACTGGCGCACGGACCCTCTGACCGCCCCCAACCTGCCCACCTGGCAGACCACTCCGGCGCGCCCGGCCGACCTGCATGCCTTCCCGTCTGACCTGCCGGCCGTTTTGGCAGAGTCGCTGACCCGGCGCGGCATCCTCTCGCTCTACAGCCACCAGGCCCAGGCCTGGGAAGCCGCCCGGGCCGGGAAGAACGTTGTCCTGGCCACCGGCACTGCCAGCGGCAAGACGCTCGGCTACAACCTGCCGGTCCTGGCTGCCTGGCTCGAAGACCCGCAGGCACGGGCTCTTTATCTTTTCCCCACCAAGGCCCTCACTCAGGACCAATTTTCCAATCTCGATTCTTTTCAATCAGACAATCAAAAATCTGAAATCAGCAATCTACGATGGCGATACCTCTCCAACCCACCGCTCGGCCATCCGCAAGAATGCCAATATCGTCTTCACCAACCCGGATATGCTGCACACCGGCATCCTGCCGCACCACACCAACTGGGCGGATTTTTTCCGCAACCTGCGCTTCGTGGTCATCGACGAGATGCACACCTACCGGGGTGTGTTTGGCTCGCATTTCGCCAACGTGATCCGGCGGCTGAAGCGGGTGGCGGCCTTCTACGGAGCCCGCCCGCAGTTCATCCTGACCTCCGCCACCATTGGCAACCCGCAGGAACTGGCCGAACGGCTGATCGAAGCTCCCGTCACATTGGTGGACCGGGATGGTTCGTCGCGCGGCGAGCGCCATTTTCTTATCTACAACCCGCCCGTGGTGGATGAAGCCCTTGGGCTGCGAAAAAGCTCCATGCTGGAGGCAGTCCGTCTCTCGCAGGAGCTGAATGCACACGGGATCCAGCAGGTCGTTTTTGCCCGTTCGCGCCGTTCGGTGGAAATCCTGCTTGAAGTATCTGCAGGAACAAGGTAACCAGGTACAAGGCAATCAGGAATCGGGATGTCGGGGTACCGAATGACCTGATCACCTTGGTGCCGATCACCATCCGCGGCTACCGCAGCGGCTACCTGCCCTCCCAGCGCCGCGCCATCGAAAAAGGCCTGCGGGATGGGACGGTCAGGGCCGTGGTTGCCACCAACGCCCTCGAACTGGGCATAGACATCGGCGGCTTGGGCGCAGCGCTGCTGGTCGGGTACCCGGGCACCATCGCCAGCACCTGGCAGCAGGCCGGACGGGCCGGGCGCGGCGACGAGCCCGCCCTGGCAGTCCTGGTGGCCTCCGCCAGCCCGCTCGACCAGTTCCTGGCCCACCATCCCGATTACTTCTTTGGGCGCTCGCCCGAACAGGCCCTGATCAACCCCGACCACCTGATCATCCTGCTCAACCACCTGCGCTGTGCCATGTTCGAGCTGCCTTTCCAAAAAGGCGAGGGCTTCGGTTCCCTGCCGGCCGAGACGGTGCAGGAGTACCTGGATTTCCTGGTCACCGGCCAGGAAGCGCATCTCTCGCAGGACAAATATTTCTGGATGGCAGATTCCTATCCGGCTGCCGGCTCTTTCCCTGCGCTCTGCCAGCCCGGAGAACGTCGTCCTGCAGGTCCAGGATGGCAGCGCCCCCTGGACCCTGGGCGAGGTCGACATGGCCTCCGCCCCCTGGATGGTGCACCCGCATGCCGTTTACCTGCACGAGGGCCAGCAGTATTTCGTCCAGGAACTGGACCTTGCCAACCAGACCGCCACGCTCATCCCGGTGGCGCTGGATTACTACACCGAGCCCCAGCGCCAGACGGAAGATCAAGATCCTGACCACAGTCGAGCAAGCCCCACTCTCATCTCCCGGCGTAAGCATACTCCCCTCTGCCATCGGGGAGGGGCCGGGGAGAGGGTCTCCCCTCCTCCCCTGGAGAGAAAGGCTGGGGCGAGCTCCAGGTCACCCTGCACGTGGCCGGCTTCAAGAAACTGCGCTGGTTCACGCGCGAGAACCTGGGGCTGGAACCGCTCGACCTGCCGCCCACCGAATTCCAGACCACCGGCTACTGGCTGACGCTCTCGGAACAGACCATCGAGAACCTGCGCGCAGCCGGCGCCTGGACCAACGACCCGAACGACTACGGCCCCGGCTGGAACAAGCTGCGCGAGGCCGTGCGCCGCCGGGACGGTTACCGCTGCCAGGTCTGCGGCACGCCCGAGACCGCCGGCCGCCAGCACGACGTGCACCACAAGGTCCCGTTCCGGTCGCTTCGTCTCGGCGGCGGAAGCCAACCGCATGGAAAACCTGATCACCCTCTGTCCGGCCTGCCACCGCAAAGCCGAGCAGAACGTGCGCATGCGCTCCGGGCTGGCGGGACTGGGCAATGTGCTCGGCCAGCTTGCCCCGCTCTTCCTGATGTGCGATCCGGGCGACCTGGGCATCCATACCGATCCATCCCCCGCCACGCTCGGCCAGCCCGGTATCGTGATCTATGACGATGTCCCGGCCGGCATCGGCTTCAGCCAGAAACTGTTCGAACTGCACGATGAACTGATGCAGCGGGCGCTGGAGCTGGTGCAGGAGTGCGACTGCAAGGATGGCTGTCCCTCCTGCGTCGGTCCGGGCGGGGAGAATGGCGTAGGCGGCAAGGCCGAGACGCTGGAGATCCTGAAGCAGTTACAGGCTGATAATCGCTAATTAAAAACTCCGGGGTTTCCCATTCCCGGAGTTTTTCTTGATGAAAGCTTATCAAGCTCGACAATGCTGCTTTTTTGACCCGGTTCGCACACGCGGTCATAAAACAGATTTTTCTTTTCCTTGGTGTTCCTTTGCGACCTTCGTAATGAGCGTTTTTTCGCTCCAACCGAAAAGGCACTTTGCAGGGCGATTTGTTATTACTTTGATAGCGTAATGGCATCCACGCCATCGGCTGCCTGGATCACCAGCGAGTTGCCTTGCATTTGGAAACTGACCGTCCCGTTCATTACCTGCAGAACTGCCCTTTCCTGATTCATCTGCGGCCCCTGGCATGCCAGCATGGTTGAGAGCATCTGGCTGAAAATGATCTCACTGTTCTTTACTTCGTAATTGCCGCCAAAACTGTTGCAGCCAACATTTCCATTCACACGTCCATCTGCGCCAAAGTCCAGGCTCGTCTCGATGCCCGCTACGGCCAGTATTTGCTTGCCGGCGGGGCCATACGATACCAGTTTCCAGGAGGTCCCCTTCACTGGATTACCCACCAAACCGCAGGCTGATAGTATCAATCCTGACACTACGAAAAGGGTCAAAAGGGATAGAGTGATCTTGTTCATACTAAATTCCTTTTCAATATTGGTCTTTATACATATAACGACGTTTGATTGGCTGGGAAGTTCCTACGAATTGTTTCCGTGCGGGCCGTGTTCCATGCGCTGGAGCAATTTCCTGGCTGGCTATGGTATTGCTCACTGCTCACGCAGCAGGTGCGGATGGTTGGGTTTCGCCATCCTCGCACGATCATGCATGATAAAAAAGGTCCCGCATCAGCCGGGACTGATGCGGGATTGGAGTGCCCTTGCGAAGGTGGGAGAGATGGAATGGGTGACAGTGTTTTGTTCAAATACCAACTAAATTGGAACTGCCTCACAAGGTTCAGTGGTTATTTAATTTTTGGATGCGTCATGTAGTAATCAAAGGTGTCGAAGTTGGTGACCGTCTGAGCTTGAGGGTGGCGCATGTAGTAATCAAAGGCATCGAAGTTGGTGGCCGCCTGAGCTTGAGGGTGGCGCATGTAGTAATCAAAGGCATCGAAGTTGCTGGCCGTCTGTACTTTGAGGATGGCGCATGTAGTAATCAAAGGCATCGAAGTTGGTGGCCGTCTGAGCTTGAGGGTGGCGCATGTAGTAATCAAAGGCATCGAAGTTGGCGGCAGTCTGTACTTTGGGATGCGTCATGTAGTAATCAAAGGCGTCGAAGTTGGTGGCCGTCTGGCCTTGAGAGAGCTTCTGGTCGAAGGCACTGCCGGGCAAATTCGCAGGGATAACACGGGATGCGATGGCGGCTGTGGCAATCACTAGCATGGCGGCAATGAACAAAACAAGAGCGCCGGTGTTTTGGGAAGGACGTTTGGTAATCATGTTTGTCTCCTCGATTGGCTTGGGTTGGTTGGATTGCCAATCTATGCGACCATTGTAGCTGGCTGCCATCTCACAGCATGTTTGGGGGCGTGTTTTGAGCATGTTTCTTTGCATGGTTTCCAAACAAGGGGTGAGAAATAAAAATCCCGCCGCTGAAACCAGCAACGGGAATGGAGAAGGCACAGGCAAGTCTTTACGCTTCTTCCAGTGCAAACGCGATCGCCTGCTCAAGGGTCATCCCATTTCCTTTTGCCCGGAACCTGGTCAGTGTTTTCTCATCCAGTTTCTCGGACAGGAGAGGCAGATTGTGGTCATACTCTATCTTGTCCAGGTACAAGAGTTGTATGCCAATTGAGGAAAGCTGTTTTTCCGCAGCCGACATAAGCCTGGCTGCACGTTCAAACCTGTCTTGTGCCACTGCAATGGCTGCAAAACCAGCCAGACAGGCAACCATACCACGCGTGTCTCCGACTTCCCGATTTAGATTTAGAACTCTCCGTGCAAAGTGCGATTGCTTTTTCATAGTCCCCATCCCGCCAGGCCAATTGTCCCAAACGCCGAACCAGATAAGCCAGGAAATTTATATCCCCGATCTCCGCTAAAATCGTTTTAGCCTCTTCATAGTACGACCGGGCCAAATCTGACTTACCTTGATTTAATGCGCCGTCGCCCAGAAAGATAAGAGTCCAACTTCTTCCCATCTTTCCTTCAAGACCCATATCCCGCCAAATCGCCAGACTTTGTTCGAGCAGAGTTTGTGCCTGCTGATAATTTCCCTGAATATTTTCGGTCAAACCCAGATTACGAAGGGCAGTAGCAATATTCCAAAGGTCTCCCAGCTCCCTTCCAATGCTCAGTGCCTCTTCAAGCTCCGAACGTTTATCTGTAGGGTATATATCTGCCCAATACATAAATCCGATTCCGTTAAGAGCCTTTGCGCGCGCTAACGTGCGTTCCATACCCTCCGGACGCGCGAGGGCTTGTTGGGTATGATCATGCCATTCAGAGGCATGATGGCCGCGTGCAAACCAGAAATAAACCAGGGAACCCACTATCTGCAATGCTGCGACCGCTTTGCCACTATTCGTCGACCATTCAATCGCCGCTCTGATGTTGTCGAGTTCCAGGTCAATCCGTTTAAATCGAACTGCTGACTGATCACCAAAAATATACGCTTCAGCCTGTTCAGCCAACTTTACAAAGAAATCCAAATGTTGATTCGCGAATCTCGCGCGCTTCGCCTATCCCTGCTAATTTTTCAAGTGCGTATTGGCGGATGGTCTCTAACAGACGGTATCTCGTTTCTTCAGTTGTTAATGCCTGCTCCACTATGACAAGCGACTTATCCACCAACCTTCCAAGCAAATCAAGAATATCGGGCCGCTTCAATTGCTCCAGACCGCAAACTGCTTCTGCAGCTTCAAGCGTGAACCCTCCTGCAAAGACTGACAAACGACGGAATAAGATTTTCTCAGGTTCGGTGAGCAGTTCATGACTTCCAATCGATCGTCGCACGCAGGGTCTGATGACGCGGGATGGCTGTGCGACTTCCTGCCGTAAGCAGGGAAAAACGGTCATCCAAACGGGAAGCAATTTCATCCACAGATAAAACTTTGATCCGGGCAGCCGCCAATTCAATCGCCAAAGGGATTCCATCCAGGCGTTGGCAAATCTGCGCGACTGATCTTACGTTTTGTTCAGTCAAGACAAAACCTGATTTGGCATAGCCGGCGCGTTCAACAAACAACTCAATACTGGCAAATTCCCTGAGTTCCTGCAAGGAAATTGTTTGTTGCATTTCCGGCAAAGGCAATGAAGGAACATGCCAGATCGTTTCATTAAATAACCCTAATGCTTCAATGCTGGTTGCCAGTATTTTTAACTTGGGACAGGCGGCTAACAACTGCTCGGCATATTGCGCGCAAGCCCTGATCAGGTGCTCGCAGTTATCCAGAACAATCAAGAGGTCTTTCAACTTCAAATGACTCTTGAGCGTTTCCAGCAAAGATTCCTGCGGCATTTCGTGAAGATGGAGCGCCTGGGCAATCTCTTGCGGAATCAAATTTTCATCCGACAGACTTACCAAATCAACCCAGAATACACCATCTTTGAATTTCTTGATTGAGTCACTGGCTGTTTTAATTGCCAGACGAGTCTTGCCTACACCACCTGAGCCTGTCAAAGTAAGCAGGCGGGAAGTAGACAACAGCCGCTCGATTTCTATTAATTCCTTCTCGCGGCCGATGAAACTGGTCAATGGAACAGGAATATTAGTTATTGAAGAAGAGCTTCTGTTTTCGAGAAATCGAAAATGCTTCATTTTTGGCTCCGGATGTTTCCTTTCCAGACTTCAGGTCCTTATATAAAAGCCGGGTCTGTTCGGATGGCTCAAAGCCAATAATCGCGCCAGTGATTTTACGCAGCGTTCATAGGTCGCCGCGACCTTGGACATGTCTCCCATTGCCGCATGAGCAGACAGTAGTGCGCGAAAAGCCGGTTCAGGTTTTTGACCCAATTTGATCCAGCGCTCGCCCCAATCCAGGATATCGATCCAGCGTTTTTCTTCTTCCAGTACAGACAATAAACGCGCCATCGTGTGTTCAAAAATGGAATTCAGATGCTCACGTTCCAATACCACCCATTCATCATAGAAGCCGGGCAATAACTCTCCCCGGTAGGATGAAAGTATCGTCATCAATTCGTCGGTGGACGCATTTTCATCCGCTTTTTCCAATGCGGACACGTCGAGCCAATATTCAGCTGAACCGTTGAAGGCTATGGTTAAATTGTCTGCAAACAGGTATTCAGTTATCAGATTGGAGGGTAACGCTTTGCGGATCCGCCACAAAGCATGGCGGAGATTGTCCCTGGCCGTCTCTTCCAACGAGTTCGGGCCACAACAGTCCCGCCAGCTTTTCGCGGCGATGAGAAGTGCCCGCGCTCAGGATCAAATAAGCAAAAAGAGATTGCGCCGGGCGGGAAAGGATGGCAACGATCTCTTTACGATATGTGATCTCGAACGAACCCAGTAAATGAACTTCCAGCATTTTCATCCTTTGGCGAGGACTGTTTGGGGTAAAGAATTTAATAGGGAAAAACTGATTGTTTCACCGAACAGGTTTTGAGACTATTATCCCACTGATGTCTAAAAAAATAATCCACCCTTTCGTACCCCTTCTGCTCCAGCCAAACCGCATCGATTCCAACCCGCTTCTCCAATTTCTACTCCCTCACAACCGGGAGGGCGGATTTTTTGACCTCCAACTCTGCATCCGGGAACAAATACCACCAACGGCTTGATCGGCTCCGTCCCTGCTGCCACTTCCATCAGCCGCTGCCGATGCGCATCCGATATTTGCTGGCCTGCCGGACCACAAGGAACCATTCTTCAGGAAATCCCTGACAGGCCTGCCAAAACTCCCTGCAAAATGATGATTAACAGGATTATCCCCGATACAGTCAAGAGAAGTACAAAGGTAGTAACAATCTTATCCATTTTATTTTCTCCTTTCAGCCAGCCATTGCATCACAATAAGGACGCTGTTTCTATGGATAAGTTCCTGTTGCGGCTGCCTGGGCACCCAACCGATCCATCGCCCTGGATTGGGGACTGTCCATCTGGCTAGGTAAGATCCTCTACTTTCGGTTGGGGAGGGTCAACAGAGAATATGATATAGTTTATACAGAGACTTTGTATCCTTCCAAATAAAACGGTTTGGCAACAAATTGTCCGGTCTTGCGCGATAAAAACATTAGTTCTATAATTCTGTCGCCGAAAGAAACCACTTCTTTCTGAATTCTCTTCTCAACCGGTTTCAGGATATCATCCCAATCATGCCGAAATCACTCACCCTCCCCCAATCCTTGCCCGTCATTCGAGATGCATCCCTGCCCATCTCCTGTATTCGTTTTTTTATGTGCTTAGAAAAAGTGCACTTTATTCCACCGGTCCACTCCGCTGATGGGAGCTTATTTTGAGACCCGCTTTGTCTCTTATTCGTTTTAGTGCTTCGCCGCCCAGCCTTCTTATTATAGATTATTCGTTCCGCGCAAAATTTGAAAAAAGTGACCTAAATTCAACCTCCATCCTTCATCAATTAAAATTATTCGAAAGGACATGCAGATGACATCCAAACCTTCCCCCTCAGCCGCCGTGATTTCCTGCGCCTGACCGCCGCAGGTCTGGGCAGCCTCGCCGCTGGCCCGATATTGAGCGCCTGCAGCCAGAATCCCGCCACTGCCACCGCAACCGCTGGCTCCTGCAACTGCGACACCTGCCACGGCCACCCCCACGCTGGTGAGGAGACCCCTCTCGGAGGTCATGAAATTCTTCCCGACCGTGCCGAGCAGGGTCATCCAGACCCATCTTCCCGGGGTGTGGTCTGACAAAAACCTTGTCCCCGGCGCGCTGCGGAAAATGCTGGATGCTTCGATCACCAGGTTGACCGGCCTGAACGATGCCCGCGAAGCCTGGGCTGCCCTGTTCAAGCCGGGCGAACGCATTGCCATCAAGGTCAACACTTTCAGCAACAGCCTGATCTGGACGCATGTCCCACTCGTCACGGCAGTCACGGAAAGCCTGCAGGAAGCCGGCATTCCCGCCGAACAGATCACCATCTTTGATTTCCAGACCTTCGAATTAAACGACTGGTGGATACACCGATCAACCCGGACGGTCCGGGTGTGCGTTGCACCGGCATGGACAGCAATTACAGCGCTGAACCGACCGATGTGAATGGCAGACAGATCAAGCTGGCCAATATCTTGAAAGATTGTGATGCCCTGATCAACATCCCCATCTTGAAATCCCACATGATGGCCGGGATCACCTTTGCCATGAAGAACCACTATGGTTCCTTCTCGTATCCGGACCTGCTGCATGGAGACAATATGCGCGGCGTGGCCGCCCTGAATGCCATGCCCGAGATCAAGGACCGCACCCGCCTGATCATCGGCGACGCCCTTTCCGCCAACCTGCAAGTATGCCAATTCCTACCCATACTGGCAGGAGGATTGGATCGGCGATTCCATCTTCATGAGTTTTGACCCGGTCGCGCACGATACCATGGGGCTGAAGCTGTTGACAAGCGAAGTGGAGAAGACCGGCGGTAACCCGGCCAGCCTGATCGGAATGGCGACCCCGGCGTTGAAATATGCGGTTGAATTGGGCCTGGGTACAAACGATCCAGCCAACATGGAAGTGATCGAGCAGACGCTCGCCTGACCAGGGTTCACTCCCCTTAACCCGGGATGGTGTTTATAATAGTGGATCGCTTGCCAAAACCAATCCACCCGAACCTTCTACAGAAAGTCCCGCAAAAGACACGGGACAGGCCGGGCAGGCGGACTGGAAGGACTCGCAGGGGAAAGTCTCCTTCTCTTAACCGTAGTGTACTTGGTGTCCTTTGTGTTTAATATCCTTTTAAAAGTAATACCGGAGATAATCCCCACATGACTCATCTCACCCGACGCGAATTTCTGAAACTTTCCGGTCTGGCGGCCGCCTCGCTGGCTCTCCTGGAGACCGGCTGTTCGCCGCAAGGCCAGAAGGCCGCCGGTTCCGCCGGCAAACGCCAACCCTCGGCTCCCACCGGAAACCAGGCCTACCTGGCCGTCGCCCATGGCGCGGACCCGGCCGCCATCGTCAAGGCTGCGCTGGCGCTCTCTGGGTGGCATCGAGCGCTTTGTCAAAGCCGGCCAGGATGTGATCATCAAACCCAATATTTGCGTGGACTATCATCCGGCGGAATATGCCGCCACCACCAATCCGGTCGTGGTTGCCACGCTGGTGGCGCTCTGCCTGGGAGCGGGAGCCAAAGCGCGTGCGCGTGATGGACTCACCCTTCGCCGGTATTTCGCCCACCTCGGCCTATGCCGCCACTGGTATCGAAGCAGCCGTCAAAGCCGCCGGCGGTGAAATGGAAGTGATGAGCCCGATCAAGTTCGCCAGGTTCGATATCCCGCAGGGGAAAAGCATCACCTCCTGGGATATCTACCGGGATGTGTTGGAAACCGATGTTCTGATCAACGTCCCGATCGCCAAGAACCATTCGCTGGCGCGCCTGACCCTGGGCGGCAAGAACCTGCTGGGTGTCGTCTCCAATCCCAACCAGATCCACAGTGCCCTGGGCCAGCGGGTCGCCGACCTGGTCAGCCTCATCCGCCCGACCCTGACGGTCGTGGACGCCTACCGCATCCTGGTGGATCACGGCCCGACCGGCGGCAGCCTGAACGATGTCAAGCAGGCCAACACCATCATCGCCAGCCACGATATCATTGCCGCGGATGCCTATGGCGCCACGCTCTTCGGCCTGACCGGCGCAGACATACCCTACGTCAAAATAGGCGCCGGGATGGGTCTGGGAACGCTCGATCTAAGCTCTGTGAAAGTGGAAGAAGTCAATGTCTGAACAAGAATCAGCCGTTCCATAAAACGCTCCGGTCTCCGGCGATCTTTGGCGCTTATGGGGCGTTGCATTGCTCCTGACTCTGCTTGTATCCGGCTGTGCAGCTCCCCAAGCCACGCCCACCCAGGCGCCTCTCGATCTTGCCAGCGTTTTCCCGGCTGCAAATGCCATCCCGGGTTGGGATATTTCCCAAAAGGTCGAGACGTACAACCATGATAATTTATTCAACCTGGTGGACGGGCAGGCCGACTCGTTCTTCGCCTATGGCTTTGAACAGGTGGCCGTGCAGCGCTACCAGGATCAGCGCCGGCACGCTCCTGAACGTGGAAATCTGGCAGCTGGCCACTCCCGCCGATGCATATGGGCTGTTCAGCGCCGGGCGGACCGGAGCACCGGCAGTCATCGGCAATGAAGGCGATTCGGACCCCGGGCGGCGGCTGGCGTTCTGGCAGGACCGCTACTTCGTCAGCCTGAATGCCGCTCAACCCGTTCCGGATGAGACCTTACAGGCCTTCGCCCAGGCCATTTCGGGCAGGCTGCCGGCCGGCGGTGAACGTCCCGCACTGGTGGACCGGCTGCCCGGCTCCGGGTTGGTCGAACGGAGCTGTCATCTTCTTCCATGAGGAAATGTCCATCCAGATGGAAGTCTGGCTGGGAGGCGAGAATATCCTGGGTCTCAGCCAGGCAACCAACGGCGTGCTGGGCCGCTACCAGTTCGGGGATGGGACCGCCCGGCTGGTGCTGGTGGAATACCCCAGCTCTGCCCAGGCGGCCAAAGGGCTGAAAGCCCTGCAAAGCGGCAGCGTGGCCGACCTGGTTGGCTCGGATGCACAAGGCAAGCTGCTTGCGGCCGTTTTCGGCAAAGTGGAGGCTGCCCAGGCCCAAACATTGCTGCAGGAAGCGCTGAAATGAAAGTACATTTTGGCTGGAAGCAGTGGCGGCGTGTCCGCCAGATCGTACAGATCCTGTTCTTTGTGCTGTTCATTTTCCTGTTGTTTGCCGGTCTCCAGCGTCAGACCGTCTTCCCCCTGGCAGATTTCTTCTTCCGCATCAACCCGCTCTCGGCGCTTGACCGCCATGCTGGCCAGCCGCGCCTGGATCCCGCGCCTGGGCTGGGCGCTGATCATCGTGGGGCTTGACCGTCCTGATCGGGCGCGTCTGGTGCGGCTGGATCTGCCCGTTCGGCAGCCTGCTGGAGTGGGTCACCTTCCGCAAAGCCCGCCAGCGCGCCAAAGCCATCTCGCCGCATTGGCGGACGGTCAAATACGTCCTGCTGGTCGTCATCCTGGTGGGCGCGCTGTTCGGGAACCTGACCCTGTTGATCTTCGAGCCGCTGGCGCTTGTTCACGCGCGCCATGACCACCGTGGTCATCCCGGCGCTCAATTTCACCATCAACACCACTGAAAGCACGCTCTACTCGCTCGCTTTCATGCGCCCGGCCATCAGTTGGCTGGAAGGGGTTATCCGTGGACCCGTCCTGCCGGTCGTGCAGCCCGTCTTCAATTCATCGCTGCTGATCGCCGGCCTGTTTTTCGGCATCCTCGCCCTCAACCTGCTGGCAGACCGCTTCTGGTGCCGCTATCTCTGTCCGCTGGGGGCGCTGCTGGGCTGGTTGTCCAAATTCTCCATCCTGCGCCCTCTGATCGGCCAGACCTGTACCGGCTGCACCCGCTGTGCGCTTGATGTGCAAACCGGGCGCGATCAAGACGATCCCCGCCACAGCCGAATCTTCCCGCGAAGTCGAGATCATGCCGGCCGAATGCACCGTCTGCCTGGACTGCCTGGTGAATTGCGCCAAGGATGGCCTGGGGATTGGACCGGTCTTGAAACCCGCCCCGGCGCAGGAATTCGACCTGTCGCCGCCGGCAATTCCTGCAAAGCCATCGCCGTCGGGGCCGCCGGAATTGTCCTGCTGCGCACCGACTTGCGCTTGCGAACCAAAAATTCCCGTCTTATCCGCCCACCCGGCGTTACTGACGAAGCAGGCATTCCTTTCAAAATGCCTGCGCTGCAGCGAGTGCATGAAAGTCTGCCCCACGAATGGCCTGCAACCGGTGCAGGGGGAAGCCGGCCTGGAGGGACTGTGGACTCCCGGCCTGGTGCCGCGCCTCGGTCATTGCGATTACGGCTGCAACGCCTGCGGACAGGTCTGCCCATCGGGCGCCATTCCCTCCCTGACCCTGGAGCAAAAACGCCAGGCCGTCATCGGTACCGCCATCGTGAACCGCAACCGCTGCCTGCCATGGGCCAGCGCCACAGCCTGCATCGTCTGCGAGGAGATGTGCCCGACCCCGGAAAAATCCATCCGCCTGGAGGAAGTCAGCGTGACCAACCCGGCCGGCGAAATGGTGACCTTGCAGCGGCCATATGTCCTGCGCGAGCTGTGCATCGGCTGCGGCATCTGCGAGAACCACTGCCCGCTGGAGGGCGACGCTGCCATCCAGGTTTATAGTATGTAATTATTTTTACATCTCTTTCAGAAAGGGAAGGATGGGAGTGTGCGGGCGGCAAACGCTGCCCGCACACCCCCGCTTCCTCCAATTATTGGGATGAAAATTTCGGCTGAAATGAGATGACAAGATGACCAACATTATTGACCAGGTATCCCTTGGGGCAATCGTCCAGGTGCGCGACCGTCTGTTGGAGCAGCAAGCCAGGGGACGTAAAGTCCTTCGGCTGGAATCCGGCGACCCGTCTTTTGACATTCCCACCAATGTGCGTGAAGCGATGGAGAAGGCTTTAAGGGATGGCCTGACGCATTACACGGCCTCCACCGGCATCCCCGCTTTGCGCGAAGCCATCTACCACAAAGTCACCAAAGAGAATGGTCTGGATGTGTCCAACCCCGATTCGGTGGTGGTCACCAACGGGGCGATGCACGGCCTGTACATCCTCTTCCAGGCTTTGCTCGACCCCGCTGACGAGGTCATCCTGCCCGACCCGATGTGGACCGAGATCAGCGAAAACATCCGCCTGGCGGGCGGAGTCCCGGTGCCGGTGCAGTTGCGCCCGGAAGCCGGGTACCAGTACGATCCGCACAAGATCGAAGCCTGCCATTACCGCCCAGACGCGCGCCATTTTCGTTAATACCCCGCACAATCCCACCGGCGCCGTGGCCAACCGGGAGACCCTGGAAGCCATCGCGGCCATCGCCGAGAAACACAACCTTTTGCTGGTCAGCGACGAAGCCTACGAACACGTCATCTTTGACGGAGAGAAGCACACCAGCCTGGGCAGCCTCCCGGCCGCCCAGGGCAGGACCGTCAGCGTGTTCTCGATGTCGAAGACCTACGCCATGAGCGGCCTGCGGCTGGGCTACCTGGTGCTCAACGACGCCAAAATTTTGGACCGCCTTAAAAAGCTGGTGCGCTGCACCATCAATGGCGTAAACTCGGTTACGCAATACGGCGCAGCCGCCGCCTTGAACGGCCCGCAGGAAGCAACTCGATAATGGCCCGGGAATACCAGATGCGCCGGGACGTGCTCTTTGACGCCCTCGAAGAATCCCCATACGTGAAGGCCTTCAAACCGCACGGCGCATTCTACATGTGGGCGCGCATCCAGCCGGATTGGCCGGGTTACGCCGGCAAATCCGACGATTGGTCGATGACCAACTACCTGATCGACCAATCTGCGATCGGTTCTGCGCCCGGATCGGCCTTCGGGCCGGCCGGCGCCGGACATATCCGCTTCGCTTTTTCGTGTTCCACCGCCCAGGTCAAGGAAGCCGCCGGATTGCTCCCTGGGGTGTTGCGTGCTGCGAAAGGGTAGATCTGCTCTTTGTGCAGCCTGTGCCTTATATGACCCGGGAGGTTTGACAACACCAGGGCAGGTACAGCCACCTCCCCCACAGTTCCCTGTTCTGCCCATTTTTGACTCTATTTTTTAGCGCCTAGGGGAAATGTAAGGAAATTGATAGCAAGCCCGTTAAATACCATATGTAGTGCTAAAAACCGGGAGTGGTCTCCATATATGGTGTTTTTTGGCCGATGCTTTCTACCCAATGACCATTGGGGTACTTGCCTTATTCGGGAAATTAGCGTAACATTGCCCATCTTATGGGTATACAAAAATTCTTTAGCAGTGGATTCCAACGCCATGAAGCACTGGCAACCGGCCATGTTGTCCCGGAAGCCAAGCCGCTGTGTCCAATGCGGGATATGTACTTTTAACTGCCCGATTGGCATAGATGTACGCCGGCATGCCTGGTTGGGGAAACATATCGATGATTCATACTGCCTGACCTGTGGAGAATGTGTACGGCGCTGCCCACGCGGAGTCCTGCGGTTCGAAAAAACCGAATTATTCATACAGGGACAGAGACAGTGACCCGCTATGTGATCATTGGAATGGGCGTAGCCGGCATCACCGCCGCAGAAACAATTCAGACGTTGGATCCATTCTGCGGAAATCGCCATCATCGGGGATGATTCGCATGGTTTTTATTCACGCCCCGGCCTGGCCTATTTTTTGAGCGGCGAGATCCCTGAAAAATTGCTTTACCTCTATTCCAAAAAAGAATGGAAAGACCGTAAATTCTACCGTGTCATCAAGGGGCGCGTTACCAGCCTGGATCCCCAAGCTCACAAAATCGAGGTCAACCCGACCGGCACCCTGACATATGACCGTCTGCTGCTTGCCACCGGTGCAAGCGCGGTGCCCTTGAAAGTCCCGGGGGCGGATCTTCAGGGAGTGGTCAAACTGGACCATTTCGAGGACAGCCGCCAAATCCTTAAAATGGCCCGGCGCGCCAAGACCGCTGTGGTCGTTGGCGGCGGGATCATTGCCGTGGAATTGGTGGAAGGATTGATCTCGCAGAAAGTAAAAGTTCATTATCTCCTGCGCGGCGACCGTTATTGGGCCAATGTATTGGATGAGGCCGAGTCACATCTTATCGAAAAGCGGCTTGTCCAACATGGCGTCTCTCTTCATCAACACACAGAAATTGTTCAGATCCTTGGCCGTGACGGAAAGGTGACTGCCGTTCAGACAACCAACGGCGAGATCATCCCCTGCAAGATGGTTGCGGTCGGCGTCGGGGTAAGACCTCGCATGGAACTGGCCCAAGCCGCCGGCCTCAAAACAGAGCGGGGCATCCTGACCAATGAATTTCTGCAAACCAGCGACCCGGATATATTCGCTGCCGGGGATGCAGCCCAAATATTCGACCTTGCAACCAGGCAGTCCATGATCGATAATCTCTGGTATCCCGGGTCGTGTTCAGGGACGCATCGCAGCGATAAACATGGCCGGAAAAAAGCAGCCGTACTATCGATCCGCAGCAGTGAATGTTGTCCGGCTGGCAGAAGTCATGATCACGATCATCGGTGGGGTCGGCAGCGGGCACGATGATGACCTGGTCAGCATGGCACGCGGTTCCAGTGAGACCTGGTTGCAGCTGCCTAATACCATCGCAATGGAAAACGGGAATGAGCTTGGCCACCTGCGCCTGATGGTGGGCGAGCGGACATTGCTCGGCGCATTGGTGATGGGGGATCAAAAACTCTCCCTGCCGTTACAGGAAATGGTTGCCAGGCAGACGGATATTACATCCATCCGTTCAAAATTATTACAATCTGGTGACACGCTGGGACAGATCATTATGGATTTCTGGACGACTATAAGGGTAGAGGAGAAAATGGATTGTACCACAACAACAAAGAACTCTGGCTTTCCTTCTTCGCCTGCGTCCTTATTACTGCTGTATATACTTTAGTGGCCCTCTGGTATCGAGCCATTCCGGCTGCCGGTAGTCTGTTCGGCCACCTGATCGGTATTATTGGCTTCGTATTCATGCTGATGGCCGAAACCCTGTATTCCTTCCGCAAACGCAGCCGAAGAGCACACTGGGGCAGCATGCAATCCTGGCTTCAATTTCATATCTTCACCGGGTTGGTCGGACCGTTCATGGTCCTGTTGCACAGTTCCTGGAAGTTCAACGGTTTGGCTGGCGCCAGCATGCTCCTCACGATCCTGATCGTCATCAGCGGGTTCGTGGGACGCTATATCTACACTCTTATCCCTCGCTCCCTGGATGGCAGCGAGATGCCCGCATCCGGGGTGCAGACGGCCGTCCTGGCACGCGCCCGCCGCCTGATGGCCATCTGGCACGCCGTGCACGTTCCAATCGGGATCGCCCTCTTTGCCGCCGCCTTCATCCATGCCGGCGCCGCCCTGTATTACTACACTCTGCTGCGATAAAACTTTCGGATGAATAATACCCGCCCAGGTTTCATAACCTTTTCCGGCGTTATTTCCGGGATTCTAACCATCCTCATCATTGTTGTGATGGGGATGGTGCGCGGGGACCTGCTATTCAGCCCGGGCCGGCTTAATGCCCAGGCCAGCGTGGCGCTGGGCGGCGTAACTTCCCATGCTGATCTCACCAATAAATGCTCCACCTGCCACCCAGCTTTCTGGGAAAAGGCTACCATGTCGGACCGCTGTGTGGTCTGTCACACGAATATCACCGCCCAGAAGCAAGATCCGGCCAGCATGCACGGTAACCGGTACAAGGATAACCCCAATTTACCCTGCTGGAGCTGCCATGTAGACCATAAGGGCGCGAGCGCGGCGCTGACAGACTTAAGGACTGCGCAAATCTCACATGCTGTAACAGGCTATTCAATCGTTGCCCACCAGGTACAGGCGAACGGGGCCGCCTTCAGTTGTCACGACTGTCACAAGAGCGGTTACGGTCTGATCAAATTTGACCAGGCTGTTTGTGCCACCTGCCACCAGCAGATCAAAGCGGATTTCATGCAATCCCACCTGCTGGCGTTTGGGAATACCTGCCTGGCCTGTCATGATGGCAAAGACACCTACGGCCAAGCATTCAACCATCAGAAAGTCGCCTTCCAATTGACCGGGATGCATGCCCCGGTAACCTGTGATAAGTGTCATCAAAATGCGCATGCCCTGGCTGACCTGCGTGCCGCGCCAACAGATTGTGCTGCCTGTCATAAAAAGGGTGATCCGCATTCTGATCGGATTGGCACGGACTGTGCGGCCTGCCATAAAACCGAAGGTTGGACTCCGGCCACCATTGACCATAACTTGACAGCTTTTCCATTGGGAGGCAAGCATGCCGCCGTGGCCTGTGAGAGTTGTCATGCCAACAACGTCTTCAAAGGTACGCCAACCGATTGCAACTCCTGCCACAAGAAAGACGATAAGCACCAGGGGCAATATGGCACGGACTGCGCCTTTTGTCATAATGTAAAAGGCTGGCCGACAACGATCGACCATAACCTGTTTACATTCAAATTAACCGGGAAACACGTTGCATCTGCCTGCACCAGTTGCCATGTCAATGCCGTTTTTAGGGGAACGCCATCGAATTGCGTTGATTGTCATGGAAAGGTCAATCCGCACTCCAGCCGGCTTGGCACCAATTGCGCGAGCTGTCACACAGCCGATGCCTGGCTCCCGGCAACGTTCGACCACAATTTAGCCGCTTTCACCTTACAGGGAAAGCATGTGAGTGTAGCCTGTGAGAGTTGTCATGTCAACAAAGTCTTCAAGGGTACGCCAACCGACTGCTATGCCTGCCACAAGAAGGACGATCAGCACAAGGGGCAATATGGCACGAATTGCGCCCTTTGCCATAATGCCAAGGGATGGCCGACAACCATCGACCACAACCTGTTTGCATTCAAATTGACCGGTAAACACGCCAGTGTTGCCTGCGCCAGTTGCCACATCAATGGCGTTTTCAAGGGGACTCCATCGAACTGCGCCAGTTGTCATGCGAAGGTCAATCCGCACTCCAGCCTGCTGGGAACCAATTGCGCGAGCTGCCATACAACCGGTGGCTGGAACCCGGCAACCTTTGACCATAATCTGGCAGCTTTCAAACTGACCGGCAGCCACACCCAGGCGGCCTGCAGCGCATGCCATGTGAACAATGTATACAGAGGCACTCCAACCAACTGCAACGCCTGCCATGCAAAGAACGATAAGCACAGTGGCCAGCTCGGCACCAATTGCAGTGCCTGCCATACAACCGCCGCCTGGGTCCCATCGACCTTCAACCACAATTCGGCTCCGTTCAAATTGACAGGCAAGCACGCCCAGGTGGCTTGTGCCAGTTGCCACACCAACGGTAATTACAAGAGCACTCCGACCAATTGTTATGCCTGCCATGCAAAGAGCGATCACCACAACGGCCAGCTCGGCAAGGATTGCGCGGCTTGCCATACCACCGGCGGCTGGCTGCCATCCACCTTCAACCATAACTCGACCGCCTTCAAATTGACCGGTGCACACGTCCAGGCGGCTTGTACCGGCTGCCACGCGAATGGAGTGTTCAAGGGCACCCCCACCAGTTGTAATGCCTGCCATCAGAAAAACGATCATCATAACGGCCAGCTCGGCACAGCCTGCGGGTCATGCCACACGACCTCCGCCTGGCTGCCGGCAACTTTTGACCACAACTCGACTGCCTTCAAATTAACCGGCGCACATGTCAAGGCGGCTTGTACAAGTTGCCATGCCAATAATGTCTTCAAGGGCACTCCCACCGCTTGCAGTTCCTGCCATGCCAAGGACGATCATCATAATGGCCAGTTCGGAACGAGCTGCGGGTCATGCCACACAACCACCGCCTGGCTGCCGGCAACCTTCGACCACAATTCAACTGCCTTCAAATTGACCGGAGCACACGTCCAGGTGGCTTGTACTGCCTGCCATGCCAATAATGTGTTCAAGGGAACTCCCACCAATTGCTATGCCTGTCATGCCCAGAGCGACAATCACAATGGACAGTACGGCACCAATTGCGGAGCGTGCCACAACACCAGCGCCTGGAAGCCGGCCAATTTCAACCATAGTGGCTTTGCGTTGACCAACGGACATGCAGGCTTATCCTGCGACAGCTGCCATTCTTCCGGCAAGTATGCGGGGCTCTCCACGGCCTGTTCTTCCTGTCACAGCTCACCGGCCAGTCATGCCGGGATGAGTACCACATGCACGCAATGCCACACCACCAGCAACTGGACTGCCAATTTCAATCATCCCAATAAATGCGACGGAAGTTGCACCAACCACCATAAAGCAACCTGCTCCGACTGCCATACGTCAAATTGGGCTACCGCAACCTGCACCAAATGCCACGATAGCAACAATCCCGATGTCGTAAGCCCTTTTGATTTTTTGATCCCGATCCAACCCCTTACAGCAAATCCTTTGGGATCTCTGATTCCGATCCGGGTATTCAACCAATGAACTGGACAGGACTGATCTGAATTGGCGATTATCAGGTGGGGAAAGTAATTAGAAATTTTTTACAATTATTCCAAATAAACTCCTCGAATTTTGATAAGAGCGGGATGTATAATCATTTTAAGAATACCAACTCTAATGAATTTTCTATTCAGTCGCGAATCCCACCATGTGAAAACGTTGGCAGCCGGGCGGGTTGTCTCGGAGCCGGAACGTTGTATTCAATGTGGAATTTGTTCGTTCAACTGTCCGCAAGCCATTGACGTCAGGCTGCATGCCTGGCTGGGTAAGCCTGTTGAGGACCCCTACTGCCTTACCTGCGGAGAATGTGTGGAACGCTGTCCGCGTAGCGTGCTCCATTTCGAAACGACCGGTTTGTTCGAGGAATAGAATTGGCCACCAACGTCATTATTGGCTCGGGAATAGCAGGCTTTTCGGCAGCTGAAGCGCTGTCGACCATCGACCCGTCGGCTGAAATCCTGCAGATCAGCGACGATCCGCATGGATTCTATTCCCGTCCCGGTCTGGCCTATTACCTGAATGGGGAGCTACCCGAAAAACAATTATTCCCTTTTCCCAGAAACGGTAAATCAAACCAGAATGATCCAACATGTAGAAGGGCATGTCACCCGGCTTGACCCGGCCTCCCATCAGATCGAGATAAACGGATCCGGGACGATTTCATACGATCATGTGTTGCTTGCGACTGGGGCGACTGCCGTTCCTTTGAATGTTCCCGGGGAAGGCCTGCGAGGGATTGTCAAGCTGGACGACCTGGAGGATACCCGGAACATCCTTGCGCTGGCAAAACATAATCGGACCGCGGTAGTGGTAGGCGGCGGAGTGGTTGGACTTGAACTGGTGGAAGGATTGGTCGCCCGCGGGGTCAAAGTACATTACTTGATCCGGAGTGAACGCTACTGGCAGTCGATCCTGGATGAGACCGAATCACATTCAATCGAGCATCATCTTGTTCATGCTGGCGTTAAACTCCATTATCATTCAGAAATAAAAGAAGTTCTGGGTAAACGCGGCCGGGTCATTGGGGTAAGGACCTCGGCTGGAGAAGATATACGTTGCGGTCTGGTTGCGGTTGGGATAGGGGTAAGGCCGCGGATGGAACTGGCCAAAGCAGCCGGTCTGAAAACGGAGCGGGGCATCCTTGTGAACGAATATTTGCAAACCAGTGACCCGGATATATATGCTGCCGGGGACGTCGCGCAGATTTTCGATCCGTCCAGTGGTAATTCATCGATTGACAATCTCTGGTATCCCGCACGCAAGCAAGGACGAATTGCCGCGATGAATATGTCCGGGCAGCGACAGGTTTACCACCGGACAGTTGCAGTTAATGTACTGCGTTTGGCTGGGGTGATGACAACCATCATTGGCGCAATCGGCAGCGGACGGGATGATGATGGCCAGGTTTATACCGCACGCGGCTCCAGTGAGACCTGGTTGCAACTGCCCAACACCCTGGCAATGGAAAGTGGGAATGAACTCAGCCACGTCAGATTAATGGTGGGAGAACAGAATTTGCTCGGCGCGCTGGTGATGGGCGACCAAAAAATATCCCGGCCTTTACGAGAGATGGTCAATGCCCGGGTGGATATTTCCCCCATTCGGATGCAATTATTGAAATCCGGTGCTTCGTTGGGGCAAATCGTGATCGATTTTTGGATCAAGACCAAAACTCAATAAAGTGATTTTGGAGGGGTCGTATGCAGCGCAACAACAAAGAACTCTGGCTTTCCTTGCTCGCCGCTGTCATCATTACTGCAATCTATGCTTTCGTTATCTATTGGACCAAAGCCGTTCCGGCAGCCGGAGGATTCTTCGGTCACCTGATCGGTGTGGTCGGCTTCCTGCTTATGCTTGCCACCGAAATCTTATATTCCATCCGTAAACGCACCCATAAAGCCCTGTGGGGCAACATGCAGTCCTGGCTGCAATTCCATATCTTCACCGGTCTGGTGGGACCCTACATGGTCTTACTGCATACCTCCTGGAAATTCCGCGGCCTGGCCGGCGCCACCACCCTGCTCACCATCATCATTGTCCTGAGCGGGTTTGTCGGGCGGTACATTTATACCCGCATCCCGCGCTCTATCGAAGGAGACGAGGTCAACAACGCGCCTTTGCAAACTCAGGCGGCGGCATTGGCCCAGACCCGCCGCATGTTATCCATCTGGCATGCCATCCACATCCCGATCGGTATGGCCCTGTTCGTGGCTGCTTTTATCCATATTGGCGCGGCGCTCTATTACGCCACACTGCTGAGATAGAGGTGGAGTTATGGGAAAAAAGCCTTATGGTTGCCTGACCATTCCCGGTCTTGTCACAGCCGTGCTGACTGCCCTTGTGGTGGGTGCGTTTGGGCTGGCACGCGGCGGCATGCTATTTAGCCCGGGTGAGCTGAATGCAAAGTCCGGTGCAGAGCTGGGCGGCGTAAGCTCCCATGCCGGCCTTAGTAATAATTGCTCCGCCTGCCATGCGGCGTTCTGGCAAAAAGCAAACATGGCGGACCGCTGCGTACTCTGTCATACGGATGTCAGTGCCCAACTGCAGGAGCAGACTTCATTGCATGGCATCATTTACAAAGCCAGCCCTGGGTTATTATGCCGCAAATGCCATCCCGACCACCAAGGCGCACAAGCGCCCCTCACGGTTCTCCAGGATTTTCAATTCCCGCATCAAGCGACGGGATATTCCCTGGCTGCACACCAAAAACGGAGCGACGCTTCCAGTTTTACTTGCAGGGATTGCCACGTAAATGGCTATACCACATTTAACCAGGCCATCTGTTCCAATTGCCATGCGCAGATCAAGGCCGATTTCATGCAATCCCATCTCAAGACCTATGGGGATAATTGCCTGGGATGTCATGACGGCGTCGATACTTACGGGCACACCTTCAACCATGATACTGTAGCCTTTAAACTTACCGGGAAACATGTCCAGGTCACCTGTGACAAATGCCATCAAAATGATCATATGCTTGCAGACTTGCGTGCCACCCCAACTGGTTGCCAGGGCTGCCATATAAAGGCAAATCCGCATTCGGATCGACTGGGCACCGATTGCGGCGCCTGCCACAAGACCGAAGGCTGGTCTCCCGCTGCTTTCAATCATAACCTGTCTGCTTTTAGATTGTTTGGCATGCATGTTAATGCAGCCTGTGAAAGCTGCCACGTAAACAACATCTTCAAGGGTACCCCTACCGATTGCTTTTCCTGCCACGCGAAAGACGATAAGCATAATGGGGTTTTTGGAACGGCTTGCGGACAATGTCATCTGGCGACAGGTTGGCTGCCATCGATCTTCGACCATAGCTTGCTTACTTTCCAATTGACCGGGAAACATGTCGATGTTGCCTGCAACAACTGTCATTTGAATAACACTTTCAAGGGTACACCAACGACTTGTGTTGCCTGTCATTTAAAAGCCAACCCTCATTCCGCCCGGCTCGGCAACGATTGCGGAGGATGCCACACGACCGCCGGCTGGTCTCCGGCTACGATCAACCACAATCTGACGGCCTTCCCATTAACCGGCATGCATGTCCAGGTGGCCTGTAGCGCTTGTCACATTAATAACGTTTTCCTGGGCACACCCACCTCTTGTTATGCCTGTCATAAGAAGGACGATAATCACAAGGGCCTCTTCGGCACAGATTGCGGGGCATGCCACAGAACCAGCGGCTGGCTTCCGGCCTTTTTCAACCATACGGGCTTCCCGTTGACGGGCGGGCATGCCGGGTTATCCTGCACCAGTTGCCATTCTTCCGGTGTATTTGTGGGACTTTCAACGGCCTGTGCCTCCTGCCATAACGCGCCGGCTAACCATACTGGATTCGGTTCCAACTGCGCGTCCTGTCATACGATCAACAACTGGGACTTCAAGCACCCCAATAGTTGCGGCGAAGGAGGCTGCACCAACCATCATGGCGCAACCTGCAAAGATTGTCATCCCGCCAGCTTTACTTCGTATACATGTCTAAAATGCCATGACAGCAACCATCCTGATTAAGAAAATGGTTAGGATCGAGGTGCTCGCAACTGAACAATCTTTTAATTCATACTTGTGGAATGGCCAGGTCAAGCTTTGTCGTTTATGATAAGATAAATATTACTTAATGGTGTATCCCTCGGCTGGGCAGCAGCCACATGCCTGCGCCAGGCAGGCACCCAGGGACACAACGGCAGACCTGTGGAATAATATCCATTTCCAATGAGCATTCCCTCGATTATCCCGATCTATTTCCTCTACGGGTTGGCCTTTTTCAGCATGGGACTGTTGGTCATGCTTGAAGGCGGACGGTCTTCAGATGCCCGCCTTCGGCGAGCCCTGCGTCCCCTGGCTGCTTTTGGCCTCATCCATTCAGCCAATGAATGGCTGGAGATGTTCCAATCCATGGCGGAATTTGGAGGCCATACCTTCCCGGATTGGATGATCGGCTTACGACTGGGAATGCTGGCTTTTTCTTTCGTTTCCCTGGCGGCCTTTGGCAGCTATCTGATGGTCACTTCCCAAACAGCCTGGCGATTAACATTGCTGGTCCCCCTGGGATTGGAAAGCCTTTGGGTCATTGGGCTCTTACTGCTAAGAGAGCATTATTCAACCCCGATCTTATGGGCGATCGCGGATAACTGGACACGTTACTCCCTGGCAATTCCCGGCCGCGCTGCTGGCATCGATTGGGCTGATCATCCAACAAAGGGTTTTCCGAAGGGCAGGCTTGGTATCCTTTGGCCGGGATGCGTTATGGGCGGCGATTGCTTTTGGCTGGTATGGGCTGGTCGGGCAGTTGTTTGTTCCAAGCTCTCCATTACCTCCATCCAACCTTATTAACGAAGCGCTGTTCACTCAATTATCTGGGTTCCCTGTTCAGGCCTTTCGGGCCTTGATGGCAATGGCCGCCGCCTTTTTTGTGATCCGCTTCCTGAGGGCTTTTCAGGTTGAAACTGATCGACAGATAAACAGCCTGCAGGAAGCGCGTTTGCGAGAATCAGAACAAAGGGAGACATTAAAAGGTGAACTTTACAAACGGATCGTAGCAGCGCAGGAGTCGGAACGCCAGAGGATCGCCAGAGAACTCCATGATGAAACCGGCCAGGCCCTGACTGCCATTGGGATGGGATTGCGCAGCCTGGAGGGCGGGCTACGGACCCCGGGTAGTGGGGGAACCAAAAAAAATCTACGCGAGTTGGAATCCCTGACGGCGCATTCACTGGATGAATTACAGCGTTTAATAGGAGACTTGCGACCCTCCCATCTCGATGATCTGGGGCTTTCATCCGCCTTGCGCTGGTATGGCGGCAACGTTCAAGAGCGCACCAAATTGGATGTGCAGGTCGAGACCCGTGGCAACGAACCAACCATACCTTCTCCTGTTAAAACAGCTCTCTTCAGAATTATCCAGGAAGCCCTGACCAATGTGATCAAACACGCGCATGCCAACCAGGTCAGGATTTTTCTGGCTTATTCCCCGAATGAGATCCAGGCCCGGATCGCCGATGACGGGCAGGGATTCAATACCGATACGGTGGAGTTTGCCGGGCGGGTTTCCTGGGGTCTGAAAGGCATGGAGGAACGGGCATCGCTGCTGGGCGGCAAGCTTGAAGTCCATTCAAAGCCAGGCGAAGGTACGACTGTAGAAGTATCCGTCCCCTACTCTCAGGAGGTCATGGATGAAAATTCGAATATTGCTGGTTGACGACCATCAAGTGGTCCGTTCCGGCTTGCGGATGCTGCTATCCAATGAAAGCGATGTGGAAATTGTCGGGGAGGCCGGGACCGCCCGCGAGGCACTGGAGGCAGTCAAATTATTAAAGCCGGATGTCATCCTGATGGATATCGGCTTGCCGGATATGTCGGGGATCGATGCCACGCGCGCAATCAAGCGAACCAACCCTGAGGTCGCAGTGGTGGCGCTGACCATCCATGAAGACGAGGAATATTTCTTCAAAATGCTGGAGGCGGGCGCCGGCGGTTATGTTCCCAAGCGCGCCGCGCCCGAGGAATTGCTGACCGCCATCCGTGCAGCGGCGGCCGGGGAAGTGTACCTTTATCCTTCGCTGGCAAAACTGCTGGTAAAAGATTACCTGACCCAGGAACATACCAGCGAGGCCGTAAAAGCACTGGATGGCCTGACAGAAAGGGAACAGGAGGTATTGCGCTATCTCGCGGAAGGGGTGGCAAACGACGAAATTGCCAATGCGCTGGTGATCAGCAATAAAACCGTGGCACGCCATCGCGAAAATATCATGCAGAAACTCGGCCTGCACTCCCGGTCGGAATTGGTACGATACGCCATCCGGAAAGGAATTATCAAGCCGTAATCTCCGCCCACCTTAAGGTTACATCCGAAAATTCGAAGGGGGTGTATCAAAAAATGGATTTCCTCAAATTTCGAAAAAGGTCCAAGTGAAAAGCCTGCCGGAAATTCTGGCAGGCTTTTTGATTGGGGTTACCTGCGCAATAATGACCCAATCGTGATTTCCGCGCATGGGTGATGGACAGTATTTCAGCGGGTTCAAAGTAGATCGTATGGGATATCGCCCCCATGGCAAAGATGTGATGCCTGCCGAATTGTATCCTTCCTTCTCCGGAAGTACACTGATAGTGAAAATAGATACAAATGGAAAGGAAGGCTGCCATGAAAAGCGCATTGATCGTCTCTCTTTTTACTGTTCTACGATTGGGAATACCCCTGGTGACAATGCTGGTCATTGGCGAAGCCGTACGCCGCCGCGATCAGAAAAACCATAAAGTGCGAGGTGCCTGATGGATGTTGTCCTAACGTTTTTACTCGGCATTCTTCTCCGCCTGGGCGTACCGATCGCAATTACTGCACTGGTACTGGCATTATTGCATCGCCTGGACAAACGCTGGCAAAAGGAAGCACTGGCCCTGCCAATTGTTCCTGCCGGGAAACCCTGTTGGGAAATCAAGGGATGTTCAGAGGAAAAGAAAAAGAATTGCCCGGCAGCGGCCCAGTCGAAGGCGCCATGCTGGCAGGTTTTTCGAACCAGGGACGGCGTTATGAAAGAAGCCTGCCTCGGATGTGAGGTGTTCAGGCAGGCCCCGGTGCCTGTAAGGATCTAACCCTTCCAAAAACCAAGAGGAGATGCAACGATGAAAATACCAAGACGATTATTCATTTCTCTGCCGTTCGCCTTGCTGGCGGCTGGCGTAACTTTGATTGTCGCTCAAGCACAGGCGCCACAACCGACCCAGCCCAGCGGCAGCATGACGAACGATAACTGTATCGCCTGCCACAAAGATATTGCGACTGTATGGATGACCGGTCTGCACGGCAAGGCTGGCACGGACCCGATCTTTGCCGAGGCCTGGAACACCCAGGGCAAACCAGGCGCCTGTCTCGTCTGCCACGCAACCGGATATGATCCGGCAACCGGTAGCTCGGAAACGAGCAATGTCGCCTGCACTTCCTGTCATTCTCCGGTTGCGGCCAATCATCCCACCGATAAAATGCCGATCGATACAACGCCGGACCTATGCGGAAAGTGTCACAGCGACCCTCGATTTGCAACCCAGGATTGGCAGTTGAGCGCACATTACCAGCGCGGCTTGTCGTGTTCGGTTTGCCATGATCCGCACACTGCCGGGATGAAGACTGTTGCGGGCACGCCAACGACAAGGATGGACGCTTCAGCCTTATGCGAGAATTGCCATAAAGATGCAATGAAGAATTTCCCGACTTCCACGCACGCTGAAGCCGGTGTGACTTGCGTTCAATGTCATCTTGGGTTCAATGTAGGGAATAAAACTGGAAGTGCAGCAGACTTTGTTAGTGCGCATACTGCGCCTGACCACAGTTTCATGCCCACGCTGACAACCTGCAGCGCATGTCATGCCAATCAGATGCATGCGCCCGGTCAGGCTGTTGCTGCAGCTGCCATCAAGATCGAGGAAGCCGGTGGAACGCCCACCCCCAACCCGACACCTGTAGCAACCCCCATCCCCCTTGTTACCAATCAGGCGGCCCCAGTCAGCCCGGCCGGATTTTCCGGAATAGCCGGATTACTGGGCCTGGCTGGTGGAATGGTTTTACAACCCTGGCTGGAAAAGTTTTATCGCCGGATCAATGGCAAGAAAGGGGCAAAAAATGAGCGACAGGAAAATTAATCGTCGGGATTTCTTAAAACTGACAGCCGTTGGAGTGACGGTCCTGGCCGGGTCGCAGTTCATCCGGCAGGAGGCAGGCGCCTCCGAACCGGTCTCATCCGGCGGGCGGCATTGGGCGATGGTCATTGACCAGTCCAAATGCACCGGTTGCGGTTATTGTGTGATGGCCTGTCGTGCCCATAACAATGTTCCGCCTGACATCACCTGGAACCCTGTCCTGGAGGCCGGCCAGACAGGCAACAAAAAAGTCTATCTGCCCAGGCCCTGCATGCAGTGCGCCAAGGCCCCCTGTGTGGATGTCTGTCCGGTCAAGGCCAGCACCTACCGGCCGGATGGCATCGTAATGATGAACTATGATCGCTGCATCGGTTGCCGTTATTGCGAAGTAGCCTGTCCCTACGGAGCCCGTTCGTTCAATTGGAAACAGTTCACGGGGCCTAACCCGGCCATACCGGAATGGGGTGAAGCTGAAGTCGCGCGTCGTCCACGCGGCGTGGTTGAAAAGTGTGCGTTTTGCTACCAGAGGATCGACCGGGGCCTGGAGCTGGGGCTGACCCCTGGCATTGATCCGGATGCCACCCCAGCCTGCGTGAACGTCTGCCCGACCGGCGCACGCGTATTTGGCGACCTGAATGATCCCGGATCAAACGTCAGCCAGTTACTGGAGGAGCGCAGCTCCTACCGCCTGCGCGAGGACCTGGGTACTTCTCCACGGGTTTACTATCTGGCTGCGGATGCAAAGGATATGTAACCATGAAAACCCTGAAAACCAAGAAAACGTTGAAAATGCCTCGATTTTCACCCTGGTTTGCCTGGGTGGGTCTCCTGAGCATTGTAATTGCAGGCGGCGCGGCGGCGGGTCTGCTGGTCTTCTGGAAAGGGCTGGTGGTCACCAATCTGACCGACCTGGTACCCTGGGGCCTATGGATCACGATCGATCTTACTTCCATTGCAGTCAGCGCAGGGGCATTCAGCCTGTGTGCGGTGGTCTACCTGCTTGGGTTGAAGAAATTCCAACCGGTGGCACGCACGGCCACATTTATTGGTCTGCTCGGCTATAGCATGGCGATCCTGACCTTGACTGCTCGATATCGGCCGCCCGGATCGTTTCTGGCATTCGATGGTATTCTGGAACGAGCATTCCCTGCTCTGGGAAGTGACCATGTGCGTGACACTTTATCTCGGAGTCTTGCTGCTGGAGACTCTGCCGATCTTTGCCAATTTGGAATGGTTGCGCTCACGCTGGCCAAAATTGGCCGAAAAGATGTCACAAGCGCACCATTTCGCGCCCTACCTGGCGATCGCCGGCCTGGCGCTATCAATGCTGCACCAATCTTCCCTCGGTGCTCTCTACGGTGTGTTGAAAGCCCGCCCGCTCTGGTACCGGCCGGATATCTCCTTGTTGTTCATTATCTCCGCCGTGGCCGGCGGCATGGCCCTGACTGTCTTTGCATCGATGTTATCGGCCAGGTTGACCCGCCGCGCCAACGTGGATGACGACCTGCTGGAACGCGTCTCCCAGATCATCGGCTGGATCCTCGTTCTATACCTGTACTTCCGCTTCTGGGATGCACTGTCCATGACCTACACCTACCAACCCGGCCGGACCGAAGGCCTGAACCTGCTGACCGGAGGAGCGCTTATCCTTCAACTTTTGGGTGGGCGAAATACTGCTGGGGATCGTCGTTCCGATGGTGATCCTGATCAACAAACGGACGCGTGCGATGCCCTTCTGGCGGATGCTGGCCCTGCTGCTGGTGGTGGGTGGTGTGGCGGCCTATCGCTGGGATACCAATATCTCAGGCCTGATGATCGTTCTTTCCTACCTGCCCGGGCAGCCCACCATCGCCTACACCACTTACCGGCCTTCCTTGATCGAATTCCTGGCCGGAGCAGGCATCCTCAGTTATGGCCTGCTGGCTTTTTCCCTGGGCGTTCGCTATCTGAGGGTGGTGGAACATCACAGTGTCGAGCTGCATGTTAAAGAACGCCTGCCTCAACAAACAGCAAGTGTCCCGGTTCCTGCCGGTGATTAAACCAAAAGGCCGCCCGCCTGGGCGGCCTTTTTTATTTGATTGAACCGGCTATTTTTCCAACGCACCGGCATCGATCCACTGCTTGACCAGCGCCAATTGATCCGGAGTCAGGTTTCAGGAAATGCTTGGCACTCTGGATTTTGACCAGCAGGCTGTTGGCAGAATCACCTGGCACGACAACGACTCCATCCTTGCTGCCTTTCATCACACCTGCAAAAGTGCTCAAATCCAGGGCTGCGGATGAGGCGGTAGTGCTGTTATGACAGGCCGTGCAGGCAACAAATATGGGCTGGATATTGGCAGCAAACGTGGGATTGCCCACCACCGGAGCCGGTGTAGGCGTCGGTGTGGGTGTGGGCAGTTGGGACTGCAGAATGGAGCGCATGGAAGGCGCATCGAAACCAGCGTACTTGAAACGTGCTTCCATGGCAGGCGCTGTTTGAGCAGAAGGAAGTATTGGATGTTCCGCCGGCATCCGTAATAGTATGGCAATTGCTGCAAGTGGCATCCAAGGCATTATGGTGCAGGCTGATCCAATTGGGGTTGAGGTGCGACTGGGGCTCCGGGCCGCGGTTGATCTCGATCCTGGCCACAAAATCCTTGGAAGTGACCACCACCGGAATGGAGTGGCACAGGTTGCATTCCAGGCGGATAGCCTGCTGCTGCGAATTCAGATGCTTTCCATCGTGGCAGCGGAAGCAGCCGGCAGAATCGATATGACCGAGATTATTAGGATGGGTAGTCCAATCCACTTTTTGATCGATGAACACCGTCTGGCTGTAAATATCCTGCAGCTCTGTGATCGCAGATTGAATCAAATCGTGGTTGTTGGAATAAAAATCACTATAGTACTGAATATAATAGTTCTGCAGACCCACGATCCCGTTCATGGCCAATGCCTGGGTTTTGTAGGGTACCGATCAAAACTTCAACGGCCTTCAGCTTGATCTCCGGAATCTGTGGAGAGATCAGGCCGGCTGCCATGGCATTATCAACCGAGTCGGCCGGCGGGGCAAAATCGTGCGTCACGCGGTTATGACAGGTAATACAATCAACCGTTTTCAATTGACTCTGGTTGATCGTGGCAGGATCGAGATTGGATTCGGTGTCGACGTAATCCGTGGTTGTACCATCGGCATTATGTCACACGCACAAGCGGGATGTTCTGGCTCAGAGGATCAGTGGCGTAAAATTCAACCTTGTTGACCACATGCCAGTGAATGCCGGAACCAATCCCCTGAAGATTTGCGCCACCGCCAGTTTTCATCATCAGGTAGGTGCTGAGAGGAGTATTGTTTAGGTCGGGCGCAAAGTGGTTGACAACGATCGTCTTATTGCCCGAGAAAGCTTCCGGTTGGTGACACTTCTCACAGGTGACCGCGCGCCGGGCGGGTCCGGCTGGCCTGAATGGGAAAAGTGTATGTGTGGAACACCATGGAGTAAAGCTCATACACATCTTCGGTTTTACGGGCAATCTGGGTGCCCAAAACGCTGCGACCAATGTGACACTCGGTGCAATACACATTGGCATGCGGAGAATTCAGGTAGGTAGCATTCTGGGGCGGCATGGTATGGCAGGTATATCCGCAGAATCCGGGGGAATTGGTGTAATTCCACCCATAGATGCCGCCAGAGAGTAGCAAGATGAACAAGACTCCCAGGATCACGTATGGTAGATATCATCATCCAGCGCGGCGAACCGGGCGTTGGAAAGAAGAATTTGCGTAATGCAGCGAAAAATTTTTTCATAATTCCTTTTTTGACCATCTCATCAATCTAGGCGCAGGAATATACGAGCGGTTTCGCGCCCCCAAGGTGCGCTTTTCCACCGCTCGCATCTTCCCATGGGATCCAACTCACTGAGATGCTTCCCTTTATCCTTCCATTGAATGATTTAATTATTTGGAGCACCTGCGCTGATCCAATCAAGGATCGTTTGAATTATATCATTTGCCAATGCTCCAGATGGAGGCATTACCCCTCCTTGTGCGCCGAGTAACTTTTTAGCTAACACACTCTTCGAAATGTCACCTGGTATGATGACCGGACCTTCAGCGCCGCTGGTAGTGACCGAAGAATAAGTCAGAGGCATCCCACCCACCCAATTTGGTTTGATTGTTATGACAGACGGAGCATTTTGAAGCCAGGAGTGGTAATATCTGTCCGGAGAAACTGGGAACCGCAGCCGGTGTTCCGACAGTTTCTATTCCGGAAGGTTTGAGACCTCGAATATAGCCAACCACTTGCTGGAGTTGATCAGGGGTAAATATCTGACCCCAGGCGATCATCGGTGTTGCCTCCCGCCCCTGACTGATCGCGTCCAAAAGGGCCTGATCAGTGAAGCGGTCCTGGAATTGAACAGTGTTGAATGCCGGGCCGATGCCGCCTTCGCCTTTCGGACCATGGCAACGCGCACATGTATCAGAATAAATCTGGGATCCAGTAAGTGGAGCCTGGGCTGACGCGATTGGCTTTGCCGGCAATTCCACGGGCGGATTGTTCTCCCAATTCCGTAGGAAGGTGACAATAGAGTCCACCTGAGTGTCATTTAATGGTCCTCCATTAGCAGATCCAAAAGGAGACATTCCAAAATTTGGTTGGCCTTGAGAAATGATATTCCGTAATGTGACGTCATCACGAGTCTTAAGGAATTCAGCCGAGCTGATCGGGACGATGCTCTCACTAGGATGGGATGGGTTGGGACCACCCTCTCCATATTGTCCGTGACAGGCAGAACAATTATCAGCAAAGAGCTTTGCACCTTCCGCCCCACTCAGTCCCTGGCTTGAGGCAAGGGTATATTTCACGAGAGCATCGAGCATTTCGGGAGTAAGAATCTTTCCCCAAACCGGCATTGAGATATGCGGGCCTCCGTTGCTGATGATCGTGCGGGCAGTCGCTAGATCCGGGGCTTGAGGCACTTTGTTTCCGTGGCAAGTACTGCAATGTTGATCGAAAAGATTTTTTCCGGCTGGTGTCGCTGAGGGATTTACAACATATGCAGCCAGGGTATCCATGTCGGTGGAAGACAAAGTTGTCACGCCAGGCTGGCATGGACAAATGCTGGCCGCCTTTGCTGATTATGTCGCGAAGTTGGCTTTCTGTGCCGGAGAAGGATACCCCGAGCCCATGGCAGCCTGAGCAATTGATCGCGAAGAGTCGTTGTCCGTCGGGCGCGGCCAGGAAGTTCAGCAATGCATTGCTTTCATTCGCCGAGAGAGTCTGGTTCCAATTGGGAACTTGCTGACCCTTGTGAGGAGGATAATCAGCGCCATCTGAAAGTACACGTTGCAATTCCGCAGGGTTGCCTGCAGCATCTACTATTTGCTTGTGGCAGGCACCACATTGTTGTGTGTAAATAGCACTGCCCTTGGGAGAGAGGATGAAACCGGCTAATGCGTCGATCTCATTGGTACTGAGATCTGCTCCCCAGGCAGGCATCCCGGCATGGCTTCCGCTGGCTATGAGCTTGTGTAAATCCGTCCCGGGCGGGACCTGTGATACTTGGACCATGACAATTGGAACAATTCTTTGCATATAGATCGGCAGCCTGATCGACCACTACAGCAACCTGGGGCGGAGGAGACTCCCGCACTGCCAAAATAGTCAAAGTTCCGATACCTGCGACGACAGCCAGGGCGGATAAACTGGCGAAAGGCCGGTTCAGGAAAAAACGCTTGGGGTTGCGGTCAATAAAGGGAAGCGCCACCAGGAGCGCGATCACCAATGTCGGTATTACGATGACACCGATAACTTCCAATTTCCCGGGGAAATATTTCAACAATTGGAACAGGAACAGGAAATACCACTCAGGGCGAGGCGTATAGGAGGTGTCCGCCGGGTTGGCACGTGCTTCGGTTTGTACGCCCACGAAATACGCCAACGCTGTCAGGATTAGGAAAACCAGGAGCGAAACAATTGCATCTTTAAAGATGATATCCGGGAAGAAAGGAACGCCTTTTTCCTTGGCTTCCTTGTAACGAGCGAGGTAGGTTTTCTTCTCTTTCTCGTTCATGATTGTTCATCCTTTTGCGGCACAGCGGTAATGCCGATCCGAATGACAAGGTAGAGATGAACGAAAACGACAGTCATTAGGGCAGCTGGCAATACCCAGATGTGAGCCCCGAAAAAACGAGCCAACGTAACTGCAGAGAGATCCTCACCGCCGCGCATAATCCGAAGAATCCATGGACCCAAGTCCAGGTGCTACACCGGCAATCCGGGTGCCAACTGTTGTGGCCCAGTAGGCTTTTTGATCCCAGGGAAGTAAATAACCGGTAAAGCCAAAGCCAACCACAACCAACAAAAGAACCACCCCTGTCAACCAGGTGGCTTCGCGTGGATACTTATATGCTCCGAAGTAGAAAACACGCAGCAAGTGCAGCACGGTGAGTATGATCATGGCACTTGCGCCCCAGTGGTGTATGCCACGGATGAACCATCCGCCCGGTAGTTGTGTGGTGATATACATCACACTATCATAGGCATGATCCGGAGTGGGTACGTAGTAAAGAGTAAGCAGTATCCCTGTAACACCTTGCATGAGGGCAACAAACAAGGTAGCACTGCCCAGTGTGTACCACCAGTTTACATGCGGTACCTTCCGTCAAGAAGATGGCTTCCCACACCTTACGGTAATCGAAACGTTCATCAAACCAATCGCCAATTTTCTTGAACATTTCAACCTCTTAGAATGAAGAGAATCCCGTTCTCCACCTTGGTCTGAAAACGATCCAATGGGCGGGGAGGCGGACCTGAGATGAACGCTTCCGTCTTTGTCGAAAACACCATTGTGACAGGGACAGGCAAACTTGCTATCCGCTGGGATCCAGCGTACCCGGCAGCCAAGGTGGGTACAGACATTGGACATGGCCGTAAAGCGCTGCCCATCCTCTGTCATCACATAAACGGATATCTCATCCTGGCTGACGATCCAACCAGTCTGATTCTGAATGTTTGCCTTAAAAAGAGTAGGGGTATTTAACTCTACTTTACTGACTAGCTCCGAGTTGAATCCAATTTTGAACATTCTTCTTTAATGCCGGGCCGACAATATATTCGATTGCAGGAATGCCAACAGCTATTCCAATCAGTCCGCCGATCGCGGCAATGGTTGCTTGCATGAAGTCGCGGCGGCTGATCTTTGGGGTTGACAATTTGTCCATATCACATCTCCTACATCAGGATTTATTTCTCAGGTGCGCCGGCAGCGATCCAATTCTTGATGATGGTCAGTTCATCGGGACTGAATTGGCCAGGATGAGTTATTGGCTGATTGGATCACGATGAGTTTGCTGCCATCCACATTGCCCGGGATGATCACAGCGCCATCCTGGGCGCCCTTCAATTGCATCGGCATATGTGGCAAAGGAGAGACCGTTGGTTGCCAGACGCTGCGCCATGGCACATGCTGCATTTGGTCTGGAACAGGGCTCCTATCGTTGCATCCCAGGTCAACGCGCCGGAAGCGAACTGCGGCCGGGGTGGCCGTAGGCAGCGCGGTAGGCATGGGTGTGGGAGTTTGCGGGACATATACTGCCACCGGCGAGGGTATCGGCAGGACGGTGGTGATGGCAGTCTTCTCTCCGGTCACGAACCCATATACTCCCAAGAGCATAGCGACTGCCAGGACGAGACGCGATTGGAAAGATAAACCATTTTCCGCTTGCGAAGTGTTTTGGCATCCACAGGCCGCTCGACCAGGCCGGCTTTGATATCCGCCAATTCGATGGGATGCTCATGTAGCATCTCCTCTTCCGTCTGCTTGCCGGTCCACATGGCCTTATTAAAGCGCTGGATATGGACGCCATACATGTGCCAGACCACGATCGCCATCACCGCCAGCAGGGCTTCACCGCCATGGGCAGCCTTGGCGGCCGGGATGATCTCACCGGGAAAGAATCTTGGAAGTGTGATCGGATTCCACATCAGGAACCCGGTCATCCCCATGATGACTGTACCCCAGATCAAGGCCCAATATTCGGCCTTCTCTTCGAATGTATATCGTCCCATCTGCGGGCGTGTTTTTCCAAAGCCCAGGTTGTACAGGAAGGCCTGCAGGGCATCCTTGACATCCTTCAAGGTGGGAAGCATGGTCAAACTGGTCCGGCGAACGAAAATCTTGTAAGCGATATCCAGGAAGTGATAGATCGCCAAAAGGATCAGGACAACCGCAGAGACGTGGTGGATCTGACGAGTCGTCTCGATCCCGCCAAAGAATCCGATCATGGCCTGCGCCCAGCCAGTACTGGGCAAACTTTCTGCGGCAAGCCGGTAATCCCCAACAAGGTAAAGGATGTCAACAAGCAGTGCATGGGCGATCCGTTGTGTCCAGTGGAAGCGTTCATACTGGCGAGGCGGCGTTCTTTGAATTGTCCCGGCTGCAGGCCGGCTGGTTTGCCACGAGAAGCTGGTTGCCTGGTCAGATTGGCTCTGTTCAGAGTTTGTCTTCTTTGGGCTCATACGTGCTTCGCTCCTTTACGCCGTTCCAACAATCGCCTGACAATATCACTGATGACAAATACCAACATTCCACCGATTACCGTTGGGATGAAGAACTTATAGAACAGATTCACATAATAGACCAGCGCATCGTGGGTTGGGCTGGGTATATAGTGACTCATCCAGGCGTCCGGGAAGTTGGCGGCTGCATTTGGATGGCAGCGCTGGCAGGCCTTCAACAGGTTTTGCTTCATCGCCAGACCGTAGACCGGGTCGTCAACCCGCTTGATATTGTGGACGCCGTGGCAATCAAAACAGACGGGTTTATTGGTAATCTGATCGGGAGAGTTCTTTTCAAACAGGGTCACCGTCGTGCCGTGGAAATCGGCGACATAGGTATTCAATACCTGCGTGGAAATACCATACTTGCTCATAATGGAAGCATCGGTATGGCATTTGGCGCACAATTGGGGCGAGTTGAGCCTGAAGGCGTTCGTGGTCGGGTTTCCGATATTGTGCACACCATGACAGTCGATACAGGTGGGCACATCCGTGTTGCCAGCTTGCCGATCAGGGCTGAGCCGTGAACGCTGTGTCTTGTATTGATCATAAATGGCGCTGTGGCAGCGTGCACACACCTGCGGGATCCAGACACGGGCTTGCGGCAGCACTTTCCCGGTTTTCATATCAGTGATCTGTGTTTGTGAGTGGGGATTATGGCAATCAGTGCAGATGGCAGCTTGGTGTTGCCGCCTGCCAGGGCCTTCTGGTGGACCGAATCGAGGGTCTGGCTGTACTGATCGGGATGGCACTGCTGGCAGATGATGTAGAACTGCAGGGAAAGATCCCGCAGGCTTTGCGCCCTTCAAGTCGGGATGGGGAAAACCAGTGATATTCTTGTGGCAATCCGTGCAATTCAATCCTTGATGGACCGAGGCCGAGAAATGACTCTGGTCGATCGTGAGCGAAAGAATTTCCCCGCTGGGGAGAGTTTTCGTTAAGCCGGGTTTGCTATGACAGGACAGGCAGGTTGCATTGTCCGCTGACTAGACTCATGGTTAAAGCAGGCTGCAGCTGGGTGGCGTGGGCTGCGGCCGCCGGTCGCACCAATCCTGCCAGGGCGATAATCAACAAACCAATTCCCAGAGCAAGAACCAGGATTTTCAGGAACAGAGTTGTTTTACTCTTATACATTACCTTCTCCTGTGATGAAACGCCTGGGAATAATAATAGCCCTTAATGGACAGTGAATAATGACTTTAGAATAATGGAGATTATTTCTGACAGAGTAAAGCGGGGACGGTCAAGCCGTCCCCGCTTTATGTTGCTTGATTGTTTCATCAACAACTGCGTGCATGGTGCTGAATCTCCGTCAATAGTTTCGACTGGGACTGATCAATAATCAGATTCTGGACATCGAACATCAGCGCGGCTTGCTTTGTCAAACTGCCCTTGTTATTTCAGGGCAGCTAAAGCAGCATCCATCAAGGCTTCAGCGTAGGGCATATTGTGAACGCCGTCGCTCTTGTCTTCGACGGCAACCAGGAGGTAATTCCACAAGGCATTTGCTTTTGCGGCGGGGTAATTCCCGACAACGATATCCGCCTTTGGCATCCAACAAGCCAGCGGTTGTCAAGGCCGTTTTGACGGTCAGCGATCTTGGCAGCCAGCTCGGTCACAGCGCCCTTCATATCGAAGTCCTTGGCATCCGCGTGGCACTTCGTGCAGTTCGCTACAGTTCGGTGTGAAGGTGTGGTCGGCAGCTTCGCCTGCGCCGCCCATGTGGCAGGCCACGCAGGTATCCGTGACGGTCGTGTAGTGCGGGCTGGGAGTGCCTTTAACGTCACCAGCACCACCGACACCGAGCAGCATGTCGCTCTGCGGTCCGTGGTGTGGACCACAATCGGGTGCTGTCAACATTGATCTTGCCATCAGCAGCGGCAGCGGGAATGGCCCGGCGTGCCTGGTGGCAGTTGGCGCACAGGTTTCCCATGCCGCCGTCGAAGGTCGTACCGGTCGCAAATTGGGCAACCGGGGCGACGGTTCGCAGGGCGAAGTCGGCCTTGGTGTAGGTGGTATGGATCTACTGGCAGGCACGGCAATCCTGTCTGGAGGGGTGCGGATCGCCATCAACAACCTTATCTGGGGTAAGGCCGGCAGCGAGCATGGTCGGTAAAGCCACCACCGGAGTGACAACCCGCACAGCTTGGGTTGTATCCTTCGCCTTCGAAGGCTTCACCGGTTCCATGCAAGGAAATGCCCATTGTTCGGTCTTGCTGGTCAATAGATCGGTGTCATTATGGCATTGGGTGCAGGTCAGATCAGTGGCGGTCGGACTCGTTCCGTCAGCGCCAGCAGGACCAGCAGGACCGGCAGGGCCAGCAGGACCGGCAGGGCCGGCAGGACCGGCCGGACCAGGGGCACCAGCGCAGGCTGCCAAAAAGAACAAGGCAACGATCAACGTACATGCAAGAACAATTGTTTTTTTAATGGACATTTCTACATTCTCCTTCGTAAGTCATAGTGGAATGCAATAAAGAAATCACATTATGAAAATCGAAGATTATTCAGGCACCTCCTGTCCGGAAATTCACCCCAATAGGCTTGGGGCATATGACCAAGTATTGGGTTTATATCCCCAATATAAATTAAAAGCAAGTTAATAACAAGTGAAATATGAGACAAACCAACGTGACATATGTCATAAATTAACCGTGTCATTAATCACAAAGCACAAATATGAATTGGTGTAAAATACCCAATAGGATATAGATGAACTCACCATCCTTCGATACCGTTTTATTGCTTGTTTATTTTATCTACGGGTTGGCCTTTTTCAGCCTGGGAATGACCCTGGCGGTCGAGAGTGGTCGTTTTCCTGCCCTGGCCGATGCACAGGTGCTCCGCCCGCTGGCGATCTTTGGTTTGATCCATGGAACTCACGAATGGCTGGAAGCGTATCTGATGCAGACCGAGGCATTTGGAGCACCATTGCCGGGTTGGCTGCCCTGGTTCCGGCTTATTCTTATTAACTACCTCATTTATTTTTCTGATCATTTTTGGTATCCAGGCGTTTCGATTGCATCCCCACAAATTAAGAATGGGAGGATATCTGCTGCTAAGCATCCTTGGGATCTATGTTCTGATCATCCTGATCAATGCCATCCATGCCATTCGTATCTGCAAATATTTCCTGGTTTGATCTCCTGAATGTTCTTGCGCGTTACCTCCTGGCTGTTCCCGGCGCCATCCTGGCGGCCTTTGCTCTGCGCCTCCAGGCAATCGGGTCAGCGGGAGAGGAGCGTCCTCATCTTATCACCCACCTGACGATGGCGGCAGTCGGTTTCTTGCATCTATGGTCTGGCTCAAATTTTCGTGCCAAATGTCGATATGTTCCCGGCGCGCTACATCAATGCAACAGCTTTCAGAACCTGGTTGGGATTTCCCATCCAGGTGGTTCGGGCTGGGATGGCGGTATTGATCACGATGGGCCTGGTTCGGGCAACCCAACTGGCCGAACGCGAACGCCAACGCCTGGCGGCGGCGGCTCAAAAGGCGCACCTGGAGGCGCTCGAACAACGTGATAATCTTCGGCATGAATTACTCTTTCACACCGTCCGGGCCCAGGAGGAGGAACGTTCCCGGATTGCCCGGGAACTCCATGATGAAACCGCCCAAGTCCTTACGGCTTTATCTCTCGACCTGGCTACACTGCGCAACAATGTGTCCAAAAGCTCCAGAAGACCATCCAACTGGTTGACCGGTTACAGCTGCTCTGCAAACAAATGGCACAAGGGCTCTACCGTCTCGTGCATGATCTCCGCCCGGCACAACTGGATGATCTGGGCCTGATCCCCGCCATCCAATACCTTAAGGATAGTAATGCGACGCAAGGCCTGGATGTTTCCGTGGAAGTGCAGGGACAAAGCCGGCGGCTGGATGCCATTGTCGAAACCGTTCTTTTCCGCGTGATACAAGAAGCATTGAATAATGTTCTCCGCCACGCTCAAACCCGGCAAGCGCAAATACTTGTCAATTTTAGTCCTCAGGAAATTATCTTAAAAGTGACTGATTCCGGGATCGGTTTTGACCCTCAAAAACCCCTCACTCCTCCGCATGGGTGGGGATTGGCTGGGATGCGGGAACGGGTGGAATTGATCAAAGGACAATTGCGAATTGAATCGGGACCAGGCCAGGGCACAATCGTTGAAGTGATCGTTCCCAACCCAGAAGCGATTATCAAGAGAGGCTTATGAAGAAAATCCGTTTGATGCTCGTTGATGATCATGAAGTCATCCGTGTTGGTCTGAAAACCTTCCTGCAAACCCAGGCCGATTTCGATGTAGTTGCCGAAGCCGGTAACGGGGAAGAAGCCGTTGACCGGGCGATGGAATCTCACCCGGATGTGATCCTTATGGATATCACCATGCCGGGAATTGACGGGATGGAGGCAACCCGGAGATTACGGGTTCTTTGCCCGGAGTGTTTGGTCCTGGCTCTGACCGTGCATGATGATAAGCAATATCTCATGCAAATGCTGGCAGCGGGAGCTTCCGGTTATATCACCAAACAGGCTGCGGCAGATGAATTGGTGGAAGCCATTCATACCATTGCATCCGGAAATGTTTACCTCCAACCCGCGCTGGCACGCTGGTTACTGGAGGATTACCAGCGACTGACCCGCCAAATGATCTTCCGCTCCGACTGGTTCCGCCGGAAACAGCGGAGGGAAAAGTAATTGGGCTGGAAGTTCTCAGCCTGCGGGAACGGCAGGTTTTGGAAATGATCGCACAGGGGATCAGCAACCAGGAAATAGGTGAACGCCTGGCTTTAAGCCATAAAACGATCGCCCGTCACCGCGAACGCATCATGAAAAAACTTAACATGCATTCCCGTACCGAACTGGTCAAGTTTGCCATCCGTACAGGGCTGGTGCAATTAACCTGAAAGCAAACCAGGACGATCCGGGCTCTTAATAAATAAAAGGCCTGGCGCGGCAATTAATACCGGTCAGGCCTATGTGTCTCTCATGGTTGGATTTACAATCGAATCCCCATGTTGCGCAGATCGTCAGCATCAAATTGTGCGCAGACCAGGCCAACACAGGCGATGGCGATAATAATTATAACAACAACGGCAGCAAATATGATCATGGGGACCTCCTTTCTTCAATCTCTTTATAACTCAATATACTTAACGCATTCGTAGCACAATAGTTTCACTTTTTTATTATTTTCTTACAAAAATGCAATAAATTATCAGATACGTTATAAATGCCTAAGCGGAGTAAATATGGGGATTTTGGTAATCTTTCCGGGCAATCAATTTTAAGGTAATACATCCACACCCTAAATCCACGTATAATCAACGCTGTAATTCTATTTATCCTCGCTTGCCAAAAAGGTTGGCAAGCCCGAATCAATATCCAATCTGAGTTTGGTCAAGGCGGATGAAATAAAATCCAACTGGAAACCATTCGGTAAGATCCTGGTCCTTTTTCTGGTCATGCGCATCCTGCTGGGCGCATGGATGTGGGGCGTCCGTCAGGTGTATCCCGGCAATCCTGAAGGCATCACCGCGGCGTTGTATAAGGGCGTCCCGGTGGAAACCATAACCTGGCTGGAACCCTGGCAGCGCTGGGATACCCCGCAATACCAGGCCATCGCAGCACGCGGATACACAGCTTTCGATACCGCCCTCTTTACCCCGCCGCTATTTCCCTTCCTGATGGGCAGGCTGGCGCCCATTTTTGGAGGCGATACACTGGCTTCCGGCCTGTTGATCGCCGGGCTGGCTTTCCTGGCTGGCCTGCTGGCCATCTTTCAAATCGCCAAATCCGAGTTCAACGACGAGGGCACAGCCTTCCGGGCTGTTCTTTTCCTGGCTGTTTTTCCAAGCGCTTTCTTTTTATCCGCCGCCTACAGCGAATCGCTTTTCCTGGCAGGAGCCATGCTTTCGCTTTACAACGCTCGCAAGCAGCATTGGATTGCCGCCGGCCTGTGGGGCGCACTGGCTGCCCTGACGCGCATCACGGGGCCCCTGCTGGTTGTGCCGCTGGTCTTTGCCGCCTGGCAAGCCAGGAAGAACGGAAATTGGCGTGCCTGGCTGGCTCCTTTGATCACCGGATTGGGGGCCCTGATCTTTCCCATCTACGTCTGGATTGGATTGCACCAGTCACCTGCTGCCATCCTGACAGCCTCCACTACACGCGGCGGCAGGCTGACAATTCCAGGATGGAACCTGTTCGAAGCAGCCAGCCGCATCCTCAAGGACAGTTGGTCGAGGAAAACCTGATCGAACTTTTCTTTACGGTCCTATTCATTGTACTGATCATCTTTTTATGGAAAAAACTGCCTCGCCTTTACGGGGTTTATTCCGTGACCCTGATGCTATTCTTCCTTGCCCGCCTGGGCAGTCCCCAGCCGCTCGTCAGCATGGGACGCTATGTGCTGGAAATCTTCCCGGCCTTTCTGCTCCTGGCAGATTGGGGCCGCCCGGCCTGGGCCAACCGGCTGGTGCTGTACCTGTCGTTGCTGGGATTATTATTCTTCTCAGCCCAGTTCGCCATCTGGGGCTGGGTCGGCTAAAGGAGCCTTATGCTGGACTTTACCGCCTATCTCTCTCCCTTCACCTGGCGCTACGGTACCCCGGCCATGCGGCGCGTGTGGAGCGAACACAACAAGCGCATCCTATGGCGGCAGTTGTGGGTTGCCCTGGCAGAAGTTCAGGCCGAATACGGTCTTGTCGGGCCCGAGCAGGTGGCCGACTTGCGCGCACATCAAAATGAGATCGATCTGCCGCGTGCCCTCGAAATCGAAGAAGAGATCCTGCACGACTTGATGGCCGAAGTGCGCGTATTCGCCGATCAATGTCCGACAGGCGGCGGGATCATCCACCTGGGTGCGACCTCGATGGATATCGAGGATAATGCCGATGCCTTGCGTATGCGCCAGGGCCTCGACCTGGTCCTGAATTCGCTCCTGGCGCTCCTGCAGATCCTTGGTCATCTTATTGAAAAATGGGCCGATACTCCGCTGATGGCATTTACGCATCTCCAGCCTGCCGAACCTTCCACTTTGGGTTACCGATTGTCGCTTATACGGGCAGGATTTACTGGAAGACTACCAGGACCTCAGCCACCAGCGTTCAGCCATCCGGGGAAAAGGGTTCAAGGGAGCGGTCGGCACTGGCGCGGCCTATGCCGAGCTCGTGGGGTTGGAAAATCTGGCTGCCTTCGAGCAGAAGCTCTCCGAAAAACTGGACTTGCCTTTCTACCCGGTTGCAGCGCAGGTGTACCCGCGCAAACAAGACTACAATGTCATTTCGGCTCTGGCGGGGCTGGGAGCATCGCTGTATAAATTCGCCTTTGACCTGCGCCTTGCTTCAGTCGCCGCCGCTGGGAGAATTGTCTGAGTCGTTTGGTGAGAAACAAGTGGGGTCGTCGGCCATGCCGTTCAAGCGCAATCCTATCCGGGCCGAGAAAATCAACTCGCTGGCACGTTACCTGGCCGGCCTGCCACGCCTGGCCTGGGACAATGCCGCCCACAGCCTGCTCGAACGGACCCTGGACGATTCGGCCAACCGGCGCATCCTGCTGCCCGAATCTTTCCTGGCCGCGGATGAGCTGCTTCGAACCGCCAACAGCATCCTCTCCAAATTGCGCGTGGATGAAACCGCCATCGCTCGCAACATGTCCATCTACGGGCCGTTCGCGGCCACCGAACGGGTGCTGATGGCTCTGGTCAAATCCGGGGCAGACCGGCAGGAGATGCACGAGCGCATCCGCATGAATGCCATGCAAGCCTGGGAGGCTGTCAGACGCGGGGAAGAAAATCCTCTGGTTTCCATGATGTGCCAGGATGCAGAATTGACAGAATACCTGCCGGAGCAGGAGATCCGCAGCTTAATGGATGCCCGCTCCCACGTGGGAGATGCTCCGAGGCGGGCACGCCGACTGGCGAAGGATCTGCTGGCATTAAAGCATAAGGGCAGACAATTTCTGTCCGCCCTTACCCTAGTAAGCTCCCCAACGGGGAGCTACTTCTCAGTCTCAATACCCCATCGCAGTAAACATCTCATCGTTCGTGGCAAACTTGAAATCCTCCAGGCCAAGCTTCTGAGCCTCGGCGCTTTCAGCAACTGCCAGCTTTGCCAGGTGGGCTTTATCCACCACGCGTTCGTGGGTCTCCACCAGACGCTGCTCGAACTTTTCCACCACATTGTCCAGGTCACGCATCGGCCCCTGGGACTGGAGGAACTGCAGGACGGCCTCGGCGGCCCGCTCGCCATCCCGGCGTGCCACGCCAACCAATCCGGTGCTGGCCTGGCGCGCCCAGCCTGCCAGGAAGACGCGCTCGATGGGCTGATTGGTATCCGGGTTGAAGGCCTCGTATGAAACGCCCTCCACCGGGAAACGCGGCTGCGGGGCAGACACGTAGGCATCGTTGAAAATCGGTACGCAGAAATCCTTGTCCACCGTGTCGCCGATGGCGAAGATGATCGTATCGGCCTCGATCTGGCGTGTATTGCCTGTGCCGCGCGCTTTGACATTGCCGTCCACACCGACCAGGGTATTCTCTTCCACTTTCAAAGCATTTACGCCGTTCATCCAGTCGCCCAGCACACGCACAGGTGAGGCCAGGAACTCAAAGCGGAAACGCGTCGACGAAATCGGCTCGAGCGCCTTGGGCAGGGCGTCCAGAAAAGCAGCCTTGGAGGCGGCCGGGTCCTGACCGGCGGACTAGCATGATCGGGGCGACGCGGGTGAACTCGGCTTCAAACGCTGCCAGGTCCAGGTTGCAAGCCACGTTTTCCATCTCTTTGCGGGTGAATTTTACATCCGCCGGACCGCGCCGCACGATGACAATCACCTCGTCCACTTTTCGATCGCGGATCAGGTAATGGGCAACATCCATCATGACGTTCCCGGCGCCAACCACTACAACGCGTTTGCCGAGCAGATATTTCTTCTCGCTGAAGGGCGGCAGCAGGTTGTAGTGAAAGATGATATTCTTGGCATGGTAAACGCCGGGCAGGTTCTCGCCGGGCAGGCGCAGCCATTTGGTTCCCTGGGCGCCGGTCGTGATAAGCACAGCCTGAAAACCGGATTCGAGCAGGTCCTCCAGCACGATATTTCCACCACAACAGACGGTCACGTTCCCATAATAATCGATCTGGGGCAGGTCAAGGATCTGCTTGAACTGGGCGCGCAAGCCTTGTTTCATTTTGAGCTTATCCGGGTAAATGCCATACTCAGCCAGGCCGCCAGGTTTGACATCACGGTTGAACAACACCACGCGTGCCCCGCCTTCGGCCAGTTTTCGTGCAGCGTACAGGCCCGCAGGTCCGGCCCCGACGACGGCTACCATGTACTTCGGGTCTTCCATTCAAATTTCTCCTCTTTCGATAATGCGGCTTGAATTATAGCCGCTGGACTGGCGACGGACAAGGACGAAAGTCATCAGATGATTTTCCCCTGAAATCCTGCCCCGTCTTTCGCAGTCTATGCTATAGTTAATCATCCCAACCAGGAGATCAGGCCATGAAACTCCTCAACCTACCCGAAAAAGATCAAGAGCCCAAACCGAAATCAGATGAAATCAGTCCGAAGCCGGCGAACAGTCGAAACGGAAACCAAAGCTGGTTGTCTACCGTGGGACGATAACCCCTCGCCCAGGTGAAAATAGCCAAGCCGCCGGATGCAGCAGCTGGATGAAAAACCTGCTTCTCAAGCGGCAGCCGGAAGCCGGGCCAGGCTGATTCTGTCGCGACGCCGGACGCAACGAACATCCCGCCAGAAGCCTCACCTCAGACCGAGAGCCAGTCCGCGCATGCGTTCCGCAAATCTGATGCCGGGAAAACTACTGCCTGCCAGCAGGGACAGTAATCCCGGGCGCAGATTGCATGCCTTCGAGGCAGGCCGCCAAAAAAGCCCCGCCCGCCAAACTCCCCTGGCGATTATCGTCTTCGCCCCACCCGGGAACGGACCCACCGGGCCTATTGGGATGTGGCTGCCACAATTTCATTGATCGTCAATGTTGTTTTGGCCGTCCTCCTGATTATCATGGCCGGGCAGATCAAGAACTCTAAGAACAACCGTGAATACGACCGTGAACAACCTGCTCGGCGGGCTGTATGGCAACTTCGTCAAAATGGATCAGGCGAGCATCAACACAACCATCAGGTGAATGCGCAAATCCCGCTCAATTTCAACCTGCCGGTTTCGCAAAATACACAGGTGGTTCTGACCGGCGATGTCAGCATCCCCGGAGCGCATGTGGTCATCAACACCGGAGGTCTCAACATTAACGCGCAGGCGAATGTCACCCTTCCGGCCGGAACCACTCTGCCAATCGCATTGAATCTGGATATCCCGGTTCAGTCCACCATACCCATCAGCCTGCAGGTGCCGGTGAGTATTCCGATGAACCAGACCGAACTGCACGAACCATTTACCGGTCTGCAGACCAGCCTTCGACCGCTCTACTGCCTGTTCAACAAGAATGCGCAATATCCCGAAGGAATGTATATCTGTGCAGAACACGATGACTCCCACCCCTGGTACCCCATGAAAAAACCTTATAACGAATACACACTCCCAAACGGATTGAAAATCCTGCTCAAAGAAATCCACACAGCCCCACTGATCAGTTCGTGGGTCTGGTACCGGGTTGGCTCCCGGGATGAGCCATCCGGTCGTACCGGCATCTGCCACTGGGTGGAGCATATGCAATTCAAGGGTACACCGCAATTCCCGGCCAGCAGCCTGGACCGGGACATCTCGCGGGATGGAGGCATGTGGAACGCCTTTACCTTCATGGACTGGACCGCCTACCTGGAAACCATGCCTGCCGACAAAATCGACCTCGGGCTGCGCCTGGAGGCCGACCGGATGACCAACAGCCTGTTCGACGAGAAGGAAGTCGCTTCGGAACGGACCGTGGTCATCTCCGAGCGGGAAGGCAACGAGAATGAGCCGCTCTTCCGGCTGAGTGAGGCCGTCCAGCAGGCCGCCTTTAGAGTCCACCCTTATCACCACGAGGTCATCGGCGACCTGGTTGACCTGAAATCCATGAGCCGGGAGGACCTCTACCAGCATTACCGCACTTATTACGTGCCGAACAATGCAGTCCTGGGGGTGGCGGGTGATTTCAAGACGAAGGAGATGCTGGCGCGCATCCGTGAGCTTTTCGAGCCGATTCCGGCCGGGCCGTGTGCCACCCCGCCTGAGTCCGCCCTGAACCGGAAGCCAGCGGCGAGCACCGGCTGACCGTCGAAGGTCCCGGCGAAACCACCTATCTCGAGATCTCGTATCACGCTCCGGCAGGGGATGATCCCGATTTCTTCCCCTTGACGGTACTGGACAGCCTGCTGGCCGGGCCAAGCGGTCTCAGCATTTTTGGCGGTGGAGGCCTTTCAAATAAAACCTCCCGCCTGTACCGGGCCCTGGTCGAGAAGGAACTGGCTGTTGGCGTCGGCGGCAGCACCAGTACGACGCTCGACCCATATCTTTACAGCATCACCATCACCGTGCACCCCAAGCACACACCCGAGGAAGTGCTTTCAGCCCTCGACGATGAGATGAAACGCATCCAGGATGAACTTGTCCCTGCGGAGGAGATCAGCCGCGCCATCAAACAAGCCCGGGCTTTGTTTGCATACCATAGCGAGAACATCACCAGCCAGGCTGCCTGGCTGGGTCATGCCGAGATGTTTTCCACCTATGACTGGTTCCTGACCTACCTGGACAAATTATCGAAAGTCACCCCTGCCGATGTACAAAAAGTTGCGCAGAAATATCTGCGCGAGCAAAATCGGGTGGTTGGAACCTACATTCCAACCGGGGCGGAGGTGAAGGCATGAACACCCGGCAACAGTCTTTACCCGGTCCCGACGACATTACGCGTGTCAGCCTCCCAAATGGCATCACCATCCTGGTACGCGCCAACTTCAACAGCCCATCCGTGGTCATCGGCGGTCATCTTTCCTGCGGCAGCCTGTTCGATACGGACGAAAAATTGGGCCTGGCCGACTTCACCGCGCTTGGCCTGATGCGTGGGACCGAAACACGCACCTTCCAGCAAATTTTCGATGCGCTCGAATCGGTCGGCGCCAGCCTGTCCTTCGGCGCAGGTGCCCATAATACCGGATTCTCCGGGCGTTCCCTGAGCGAAGATCTGCCGCTCATGCTTGCATCTGCTGGCAGATGTCCTGCGCCACCCGGTTTTCCCACCCGAAGAGATTGAACGGCTGCGGGCTCAATTCCTGACCAGTCTGGCCCAGCGCGCCCAGGATACGGCCGACATGGCTTCGATCACCTTCGACCAGATCGTCTTTGAAGGTCATCCGTATGCCCGCCCGGATGACGGCTGGCCGGAAACCATCCGGGCCATCCAGCGGGATGACCTGGTGGATTTCCACCAGCGCTGCTACGGTCCGCAGGGCATGGTGATCGCGCTGGTCGGAGCGATCGATCCAAAAACTGCCGTCGAACAGGTGGCCGAGGCGCTGGGCGATTGGAGCAATCCAGAACAACTCGAACTGCCCTCCCTGCCCCCACTTAAACCGCTTAAGAAAACCGTCACCCGCAAGGTAAAAATCCCTGGCAAGTCCCAGGCCGATCTTGTCATCGGGACCTCCGGTCCACACCGCAAGGATCCGGATTATATTGCCGACGCACTGGGTAACTCGGCGCTCGGTCAATTTGGACTGGGCGGCCGCATCGGGGATGTAGTGCGCGAGAAATCCGGCCTGGCCTACTATGCCTCTTCGACCCTGAATGCAGGCATCGGTCCTGGTTCCTGGAGTGTAAGTGCGGGAGTCAACCCTGCCAACGTGCAAAAAGCGCAGCGATCTGATCTGCCGGGAAATTGGCCGCTTCGTCGAAAAGGGCATTACAGCCGAAGAACTGGCCGACAGCCAATCCAACTTTATCGGGCGGCTGCCGCTTTCGCTCGAATCCAACAGCGGAGTTGCCAATGCCTTGCTCAATATTGAACGCTACGACCTGGGCCTGGACTATTACCGCTGCTATCCGGACATGGTGCGTGCGGTTACCCCTGAGGAAGTGCTGACAGCAGTTCGCAAGTACCTGGATCCTGATCGACTGGCCATCGCGATCGCAGGGCCTTGATCCAAATGATCCTCAAAACCGGAATTGATATCATCGAAATTGCGCGCATCCAGGCGGCGCTCGACCGGCACGGCGAACGCTTCCTGAAACGCGTCTTCACAGAACTGGAAATATTTGAATGCCGGGGACGCGCAGAAGCACTGGCCGTACGCTTTGCCGCCAAGGAAGCGGCCTCCAAGGCGCTCGGGACCGGCATCGGTCCAATCTGCTGGCGGGAGGTCGAGACCCTGCACAAATGGAGCGGAGAACCATATCTTGTCCTGCATGGCGCTGCAGAGAAAATTGCCAACGAACTGGGGCTGGCGGTCTGGGCGGTCAGCCTGAGTCACAGCCGTGAAAATGCCATCGCCGTGGTGGTTGCAAGCAGCGAGTAAAACCGAATTAAAATTTGAAAGTCTCCACACCCGTCGCGTGGAGACTTTCGTTTCAGACAATTTCCCCCAGGCAGATGGAAGTTAAGCGATAAGGTTCAGTTCTTTTCTTCCTTACCGATCCAGAGATGACCAGGCTGGATGAGGCGGTTCGGGCGGACATCAACTTTCCCGGCGTGTCCTTCGATCAGATCAGGACCCGGTTTCCCGAGCATGGACGGGTTGACCAGGCACAGGTCCGGGACGAGGCCATATTTCTGCCGGTAGTAATCTGCGGCGCGGGCCACTTTGGCGGTCAACGCAGTGCGGGGATCATTGTCATACCAGAGCATTCCAACGTTCATATGAAACTCCTTAATCGAGAGGCGGAAGCCAGAATTTCAACCAGCTCCCGGACTGGGAAAGGCCGAATTGTTTTCCCGGAATGCAAATCTGCCAGGCCGATCTGCGGATCTTCCACCAGGGATACGGGCATTATGTCCATTTTTCACCTGACCGATGACGCGGGTATGGAAATAATCCAACCAGGTCTGCAGATGGGTCAGGCGGGCCGGGTTGACCGATATCACCGGCCAGATCTGGTGTTCCGGGCCATACATCAACAACCAGCGCAAGTCATGCTGGGATTGAAAGTCGCTGCCGGCCATCAGGTCCAGACCATCGAAAAGCAGCAGGACCGCCTGGCGTGTCCTGGGAAGCGTGTCTGCCCAACTGACCAGTTGGGACATAAAGTCGGATGCGGAAGGATGAAAAGCCGGCCAGACCCCCAGGCAATGCGGCAGGGATTCCAGGGCGGTCCATTCCTCCGGGAAGGGGGTCAGCACGCCAAACGAGATATCGCCGGGATCCTGGAGGTCGGAGGCGCGTGCCAGGGACTGGAGGAAAGCGGTTTTCCCGCTGCCGCCATCGCCCGCCACCAGGAGCGGGCCCGGAGTTGGGTCGTACAGATCGAGCAGGACCGGCAAGCCATCCTCGGCCATTCCGAGCAGCAGCGAGCCGCCGGGCAGGCTGGCAGCCGGCGCTGAAGCAGGCGGCGTAGGGGAAGTAGCGGGGACAAGCGGTTGGGGCGGCTGCTCCGGGTGGAGTTCCGCCTGGATTTCCTGGTAGGCCTGGAGGGCGAGGAGAAATTGATCAGAAGTGGACATAGGGACAAACCTTTCGGTAAAGTGACAGGGGACGAGTTACGAGGTAGGAGTAAGAGGTGAGAAGCAGGAATTAATGAGCCATAAGAACGAGAACTCCTGACGAATTTGTCCGGGCAGGATAGTCGTTCCGCGTAACGACGGAGGAACGACTAAGAGGGTGGGAATTCTTGATGGTTGGTTTTTGATCGGGAGTTTGATGATTGGGAGTGAGAGCGGAGAAGGGGGGAATTGTTTCGCGGAACAAAAGAGGAACAATTATGGACTGGAAGAATGCCGATGGGAGCATTTTCCGGGTTTGGGCGAGTGGTGAACCAGAAGGGACGAACTGAAAGCGGTTGCATGACAAATCCTGTGAGGAGCAAGGGCGGGCGGTTCAGGCGGCGTACCACTGCGTGGCAACTAGCGATAGCGAGCCTGGAATAACCGTCCTGAATATCCTAGATATTAGAACATTTGTTCCTATAATAGTACGTATGTTCTATTTTGTCAATGGTCCGCGGTTTATTTTTCGGGGGTTTCGCAAAATAGATACAAAAAACGCGGGCCGAGGATAGCCATCAACGCCGGGGGATTAATCCCCCAGCTCAGACCATGAAAGCCGCCTGAAGGCTGCTCAATGCTGAAGGTTATTTCTCTATAACTGAATGGGGCGATACTCCCGCCAGGCGGTACCGAAGCGGCTGAGTCGGCGCGTCCGGCGGTGCCATCGCCGGAGGCTGACCTAAATGGAGGCAGTACTCAAGGCATCAGTACCGCCTCCTTAGGCTTTGCAAGCAAAGATGCGCGGGCCAGGAGGTCGAAAATGTGACAGTCACCTTTATATTGTTGTTCTTAGCGTTTATACAGCAAGGTGACTGTCACATTCCTATACGGAGCCATACTGGCGAACGGAAGAAAGCGTCCGGGCTATTATGGAACCAGAGCCACAGGCGAGCCCTTATCCTGGAAGCAACCAAAATGGATCTGGAAGGCGAGGGCGCTGCCCCGTACCGCTGGGGCAGGTCGTGATTTTTGGATGGAAAATGGATTTCCATTGACATGTGTCCCCCGCCAACGGTGAAGCATGGCTAACAACGGGCGGTCCGGATCACCCGGGAATAGTATTGCAGGCTGGATGCAAACAGGCTGGCGCCCAGGCCGAGGTACAAAATCGCCAGGGTGGGCTTGGGGATGGGGGAAAAGCGACGCAGGTAGATCCCCATGGCAACCATCACCAGAACCAGGGGATAACTTGTCCATTTCTGGAAGGCAAACAGGCAGACGCGTTCCTTGGGGATGGCGATGATGCGCTGGATGTTGCCGTAAGCCAGTTTCGAAAAACCAAAGAAATAAATAGCGGCGGCCAGCAGCAGGCCAGCCATGGCGAGGAGTATGACCATCCACGAATGAACCAGGCTCAGCCAGGTGATGGCAAAGACAGTCAACATGATGCCCACGCCCGACCACATCATTCCGGCGGTGAAATACAGCCAGAACTTCTTCGTTGCAGGTGTCCATTTCGATGTTTGTGCCATAAAGAACACTCCTACTGTTGCCAGCAGAGAAAAAACTGATAAACGACAAGACCCCGAATCCGAGACCTGGGTCTCACGTTATCGCAGAAATCTGTAATCAACCTGATCTGCATTTGGCTTTAGAGGTTGTCTAGCGATCTCTTTATTGCCGGTCAGTTTCACGGTGGCCAGAAGTCAATGTTTCCGTAAAAGCCTTCGCGATGTCGCGGAAAGGGGCCTGCGGCAATGCATAAATTCGCTTATAATATGTGTCGAAGATATTATGTCGCCAACCATTTTCAGACAAGGAGCTTACCGGTTTTAATTCAACGCCGCAACCAGAGCCTAGGCGACATGGATTGCCTCCTGCAAGAGCACTTTCTCTTCAGGTATGGTTTAAGGCTCGCCACCGTCCCCAAATCAACCGGGCACCCCAATAATGAATTCAAGGTATTGCTGGAGACCAATGAACTGGAACAAGCCGACCGGATGCGAGAACTCCACCAACAAATCCACATCGCTGTCATGCAGGGCTTCATCGCGGGCCACCGAGCCAAACAATGCCAGTGATTTGACTGCATAATCCTGGTGCAATTCGCTGCGCCGCCCGGCGAGAATACGAATAACTTGATCGCGTTTCATGGCCTGGATCCTTCGTGCTCATTTTAGCACAAATCCATTGGTCCCCAAAATAATAGCACCTTTCGGAATCAGGGTTTTCTCAAAGTATGAAAATCCTCCCAGATTTTTGTCAATGGCCGGGAAAAAAGAGCTTCATGGGATGTCCGTGGGCTTGTGCTGCACACGGGCAAAATGCGGTCCTTCTACAATTTCCGGTCAGGTGCTAGCCTTCCCCGCTTACTTCCAGCCAGAGGGCTTTGAATTTGAGGGCATCCACTTCCATGACCGGGCTTTCGCACATCAGGCGGCCCTGGGCGCCGGAATCGTGCAGGGCGCGCAGCAGGTTCTTGAAATCCAGGTCGGCTTCTTCCATGACCAGGTGGTTCTTTTCGCCTTTCGGGCCGTAGGCGATGCCGGAAAGGTGGATGTGCAGGTGCTGCATGGCCGTCGTCACCGAGGGACTGGCGGTAGAGATCCAGGGCGGAGATCCACTCGGCATAGGTGTTCATGGCGCCGTCGCCGAGGCGGGCGTGCAGGTGGGCAAAGTCGATGCAGGGGACAACACCGGGAATGGCTTTGGCCATTTCGAGCACATCCGCCAAAGAGCCCAGCATGGCGGCTTTGCCGCTGATCTCCGGGCGCAGGGTGACCGGGTTGCCGGCTGCGCGCAGTTCATCCACACAGCCCTGCAGGCGCGGGATGGTGACCTTCAGCACCTCATCGGCCGGGCGGCCGAAGTAGGTGCCGGGATGGAAGATGATGTCGGTGGCGCCGGCCAGGTTGCCAAAATGGGCGGCGTCCATCAGGTACTTGCGCAGGCGCGGCCATTTTTCGTCAGTCGCCGTTCAGGTTGATGTAATACGGAGCATGGACCGAGAGCGCCACGCCGGCCTCTTCACCAGTCTTCCGGATGGCTGCACAGGCAGCTTCCCCTACGCGCACCCCCTGCACCCAGGCCAGCTCGAGGGCATCCAGGCCGATGGAAGCGGCGTAGCGGATCCCGCCGACCGTGCCGCCGGGTCTGGGCGGGGTGGCGCCAGGGGAGCCGACGGTTCCAAATAGAAAAGACAAATTACTCATTGCTATATTTTAAAGCTGAATGAGCCTGGCGCAGGACATCCGCGTCCATTTTCTCCACCTGGCGGTCATAGGTCAGAAAACCATTGATCTCGTTTTCGACATCGGTCGTCTGGGTGTAGATCGCCGCTGCCAGCCCACGCGGGATCAATGGGAGCAATTCGCCTGACAGCAGGGCCAGGTACGCATCCGTCAAAGCCCGGGATGAGTCGTAAAAACGGTATCCGAATTTTTGGGTCTCATCCCACAGGTGAGCGGGGATTTTCAGACTGTAACCGCCAAACTCTGAAATGACAAAGGCCCGCCCGTCGGGCTTGACCGGATTCCAGTTTCTTAACATAGATGTGCCGGCTTTGAAAATCCCCTCCGCCCTGGTCCCACCAGCCGGAGGCCTGGTCCACCAGCCGGGTCGGATCGTACACCTTGATCCATTTGGCAATCTCGTTGGCATCGAACTGGCCCCAGCCCTCGTTGAACGGCACCCACACGGCGATACAGGCAATGTTATGCAGGTGGTCCAGCATTTCCCGCAACTCGCCGCGGAAAGCCTCCCGGTCCGCCGCGGCTGCCCGCCCGGCATAGCGATAATTCCGGTCCCTGCGGCGTGAGCCAAATGCAATCGTCAGGAACGAGGTCAGATCGCCGACAGGCTTGCCCCCGTTGGGCATATCCTGCCAGACGATCATCCCCAGGCGGTCGCAGTGGTAATACCAGCGCAGCGGCTCCACCTTGACATGCTTGCGGATCATGTTGCAACCGATCGAGCGGGTGTACTCGATGTCAAACAAGCAGCGCTTCTTCCGAAGGTGGCGGTGTACAGCCCATCCGGGAAGTAGCCCTGGTCGAGCGGGCCATATAGGAAAAGTGGTTTCCCATTCAATGCAAATCGCAAATGGCCATCTGCATCTTTAACCAATCCAAACTTCCGCATCGCAAAATAACTGCCGACTTCGTCCAGCACCTGGCCGTCCCGGGTGAGCCGGACCTGCAGATCATAAAGATGAGGATGCTCGGGGCTCCAGGCTTGCGGATGCGGAATAGCCAGGGTCAGCCGCGCCCCGGCAGCCCCGGCGCCCGAGCATATTTTTTCTCCGTTCGAACAGGCTTCCGCCTCCAGCCCGAAAGCCCCAGCGTCTACCGCGCCCCTGATCCTGACTTCCACCGTCAGCGTTTGGCCATCCAGGTCAGGAGTCAATTTCAAGGATTCAATACTGACAGCGGGGACACTCTCCAGCCAAACCGTTTGCCAGATCCCGGAGACCGGCGTGTACCAGATCGTTTTGGGTTGCAGGACCTGTTTACCGCGCGGCTGCGATCGCGCGTCGGTGGGATCCCATACGGAAAGAACCAACTCATTCCCGCCTGCTTTCAGCGCCGGGGAGATGTCCAGGGAGAATGGCAGGTAGCCGCCGCGATGGCTGCCAACGGGCCGGCCGTTGACCCAAATTTCACATTCATAATCCACTGCCCCGAAATGCAGCAAAACCCTGTCACCAGCCGGGAAAGCCTGGCGCGGGTCCTGGAACGTGCGCCGGTACCATAATTTTTGATCGGGCAGGAGGGATTTCTGCACGCCGGAGAGCTGCGACTCCAGCGCGTATGGCACCAGGATATTGCCATCGATATGCCTCCGGAGCAGCGTGATCCCTGGGCAGCAGGGCATACTGCCACTGCCCGTTCAGATTCACCCAGTTCGGGCGTGTCATCTGCGGGCGCGGGTATTCGGGCAGCGGTTGGGGCGAGGCGGGAGTCCAGCGGGTCTGCATGGGATCCGGCAGGGTCATCCTGTCTTCTTCTGGTCACGCAGGAAGAAGAGCGGAACGAGCGCCAACAGGGCGATCGCACAGCCAACCCAGTAAATGACCGGCACAGGGATAAAGCCCGCCTGACCATTGGTTGTGGTTGGAATTCCAAAGTTTCGGATCAGGGTCGAACCGATCCACGGTCCGACCACCATCGGGATGGCGATCCAGAAGATCATCCGGATGCCGAGGAACTTACCCCGGTTTTTTTCGGGCAGAAGATCCTTTAACCAGGCCATGGATGCAACCGAAAAACCGGCGATCGAAAAGGGGAATGTGAGCAGCCCGGTCAGGGTGACCAGAGGCAGACCGTTTACGATGGAAAACAAGACCCCGCCGATGGAGCCGAACAGGGTGGCAATCACGATCATGCTGCGTTTATTCCAACGGTCGGCCAGGATACCGAACGGGATGGCGGCGATGGCGCTGCCCAGCATGATCACACCGCCGATGATGCTGTATTCACCCAGGCTGAAGCCTTTGAAGTTTTGAAGAAAAACGATCAGATAGGGAAAATAGACCTGAAACCCGATCGCATTGATCATAATGACCAGCAGCAGGATGAACAGGTCGCGGTTTTGCCTGAGCGTGTCGAGATTGAACAGGTCGGCAAACTCTGACCAAAAAGAACGGCGCGGCTGCTCCTGTGGGGGGAGCGGCGGTTCGCGCAGGAAACTGCCAGCCACCAGTCCGACCAGCATGACGATCCCGCCGATGGAGTAGAAGAAGATGAAATAACCGAATTTCTCAATAAAAATGCCCGCCGCGGCCGTGGCGACGATCTGCGCCACAAAAAGGCTCAGATTGAGCACGCCTTCCACGCGGCCGCGCGTGTCACTGCTGGCAACGTCGGCTGTCCAGGCGTTGAATGCCGCATCGTTGGCGGTGGATCCGAAAAACGTCATGACCGAATCGGCAATCACAACCAGCGCGACTGCAAGGCCGGTGACCTTGATATATGCGACGGTTGGGAACAGGATCGTGGAAAGCCCCCACATGATGTAACCGAAAAAGATGAACGGGCGGCGGCGTCCCCAGCGGGAACGCGAGCGATCGCTGAGCGTGCCCATCAGGAGCGTGGTGAGTGTGGCAGTAATGGCACTGCCAGCCACCATCCACGCGACGGGGCGCGGGTCGGGGGTGATCTTATCGTAGACAAAAGCATTGAACCAGGAATTTTCGATGGCCCAGGCGAGCTGGCCTGAAAGAGCCAGGGCGGCCATCACAAACCAGGTCAGGCTGGTGATGCGGCGGGAAGAAGATGTATTCAATGCAGTTCTCCGTTTCAATCTGGAATGATGTTCCCAGGCTCGTATTCCTGGAGCAGCCTATCAAAAAAACCTGGAGTGAAATTCTTGCCCACCCCAACAACAACACCCCTATCTAAAAAATACACTCAGTTTTAGCCACAATGGCGGACCCAGGATGAGCAGGCCGACCAGGATGGCAGCCAATGAAGCCAGCAAGACGGCCGCGGCGCCCACATCCTTGCCCACCTTTGCCAGGGGATGCTGCTGCGGGCTGGCCAGGTCCACCACCGCCTCGAGAGCCGTGTTAATGAATTCAGCCGTCCAGACCAGCGCGATCGTCAGGAAGAGCACCGCCCAATCCCGCAGGGGCAGGTGCAGCCAGAACGCCACCAGCAATCACCAGCAGTGGTGATGACGGCATGGATCCAGGCATTCCGCTGGGTGCGGATAACGTACCACCAGCCATGAAAGGCATGCCGAAAGGAATGCGCACGCGAGATAAAGAATTCCCTGATCTTATTCATGGACGATCTTCGGAGAAACACCCAGGCGTTCCAGAAGCCTCGGCCTGGGCTGCCCACATGCGCTCCTTTTCCCCCGCCTCGGCATGGTCATGACCCAGCAGATGCAAAACGCCATGCACCACCAGGAGCTGCATTTCAGCTTCGACGGCATGTCCGCGTTCCGCGGCCTGTTCGGCCGCACGCGCAAGCGAAATGACCACATCGCCCAGGTAACGGCGGCCCGTTTCCGGGTCCGGCTCGTCGGCCGGGAAGGAGAGCACATCCGTCGGCGCATCGTGGCCGAGGAAATCCCGGTTGAGACCCTGGATGCGGGCGTCATCCACCAGCACGATCGTCAGATCGGCATCAGGAACGCCGGAAAGGTCAAGGACAGCCCGGGCAGCGTGTTCCAACAAATCCACGCGGAAAGACCTGGCCGGACTCGCTTTCAATAAAAATCATTCGGTCTTCTCCAGCGGACGACGATTGAGTCGGCACATCCAAGATCTGCAGGCGGTTCCTTCGGATATTCCAGGCGCGGGTGGTACGTGACACGCAGGGTGGTGACAAAGGATTCGATGATGCTCGCCAGGTCACGCTGGGAGAGCGGAGCATCATCCAGTTGACCATCCTTCTGGCGGTTTTCGATCACGCTGCGAACCAGGCTGCGCACTTCATCATCATTGCCGGGGCGCTCGGCACGGGCGCGCGCCTCCACACCATCCGCAAACATCAGCAAGGCGGTCTCTTTCGAACGCGGAGCGGGGCCGGGATAACGGAATTCGGACTCATCCACTTTGGATTTATCCCCATCGGCAGCCTGCACGGCGCGGTTGTACTGGTAGCGGGTGATAAGCGTGCCGTGATGCTCAGCAATAAAATCCTGCAGGCGGCGCGGCAGGCGGTATTTGCGCGCCAGTTCCAAGCCATCGGTGACATGGCGGATGATCGTCTGGGCGCTGACCTCGGGTTCCAGGTCATCGTGCGAGTCGATCTGGCTGGGCGGCTGGTTCTCGACGAAAAAGAGCGGGTTGGCGGCTTTCCCCACATCGTGGAACAATGCCCCGACCTTCGTCAGGAGCGCATCGGCATGGATGCGTTCGGCGGCCTGTTCCGCCAGGTTGGCAACCTGCAGGCTGTGTTGGTAGGTGCCGGGGGCGCGTTGGAGGAAATAATTCAGCAGAGGGCGAATCGGGCCGGGAAATTTCAAGCAATTGCAGGGCAGTTGTCAGGCCAATGAACTGCGCCAGCAGAAATTGCAGCGGCAGCGCCAGACCGGTCGAAGCCATTCCCATGAAAACTGCCGCTCCCATCAAAGTCGCCACGCCGATCCAGTCCGTCTCGGTGAAAGGCAGGCGGTAGGCGGCTATCATGGCCGCACCGGCCACGGCAATCGCCAACAGCGGCATACAAGAACTGTGCCACACGGCGGCCGGTCCCATTGCCAGTACACCGCACAGGCTGCTCAAGATATAGTATGACATCAAGCCAAGTGCATCCGGCATCCCATAAGCACACAGGATGCTCATCAGCAGACCAAAAACCATGCCGCGTTCCATGCCAAAAAGAGCTGAAACCAGCAGGGCAAAAGCCGGGACAGGGAAAAGGTACGGTATGATCGTCCGGTTTGGAATGGAGATACGGGCACCCGCCAGGAAGAATAACAAAGAGCAATCCAAGCAGAAGAAGACTGCGCAGATCAGAAAGAGCCACCGGCTGGCGCCGGGAAAAATACAGGGCTGTGAAGACTGCCAGGAGTCCCACCAGGGCGGCCGCACCCAGAAGACTATAGAGCGGGTCTTTGGGTTGGACCAGACCCAGAGCCGTCAGAGCTTCCAAATCTGCCGGTGTAATAACCTGCCCGCGCGTGACAACCGTTTGTCCTGCGACGAAGAAACGGGTTACCGGTTGGACTGCATCACGGGCGGCCTGGCGGGCTGCATCGGTCAATTCCGGGCTGTAGAAACTGTTGGCCACCACCAGCGGCGAGACAAGCCCGACAACCAGCGCCGCTTCGCGTTCGGTCAGGGAAAAGCTGACCAATGCAGCAAGACTCTGGCGGATAGTATCCAGGTTTTCGGTCCGGACGGGATTGCGCATTGTCTCCACAAGCACATTGAAGGCTTCGCTCCGGACAAGGGTCCAGCGGGTATCAGTCAAACCAAGCAAAAAATCGATCAGATCAGGCTGGAGGGTAAATCCCTGGATGGCAATCAGCGCATTCTTTTTCTCTTCGAGAGAAGAGTTGGTATCGGAGCGGATCAGGGAGATGGATTGCAGGATTGAAGTGAGGTTGGTGGCCTGTGTGCGCGCGATCGCCGGGTCCGGTGGGACATAAACGGGAGCGACGGCGCGTTCGGCTTCATCCCGCGCCGCATCCGTCAAAACCTTGCTGACATATTGAATCTCATGCGGAGCGCGCAAATCCTGTGAGGCCACATCCCCCACCGCCAGCGGAAGACTGGTCTGGCGCAACGACCAGGGCTGGATCAGGGCAAGATAGCTCAAAATGGTGGCACAAACCAGCACCAGGGTCGGAAGGATACGATTGACGAGAGAAGAAACGCGGCGATTGACGGGAAGATTCCATCAAAATTGGCTCAAGAAGAGCTGACTACCGCCTGCATAACTCTTCACTTCTGCAATAACTGGCGAACCATGGCGCTGACCTGGTCACCCGGAGCGCGTCCGGCCACACGCGGCATGAGCAACTTCATGACCTTGCCCATATCCGCCGGTGATTTGGCGCCCGCTTCGGCAATGGCCGCTGCAACCAGGGCCTTTAGTTCATCAGCGGCTCATCGCCTCAGGCAGATAGGCCTGCAAGACGACAATTTCGGCTTCGGTGGCGGCCACAATATCCGGACGGTTGGCGCCGCGTGCTTCCTCCACGGACTCCCTGCGGGTCTTGATCTCCTTCTGGATGATGCTCAATACCGCGGCTTCATCCAACTTAACCTGCCGGTCGATCTCCACCTGGCGAACGGCCGCCAGTACCATGCGGACGGAACGCTTGCGCACATCATCGCCGGCTCTCATGGCTTCTTTCAGGGCAATTTCAAGTTTCTCTTTTGTATCCATGGTTTCATTATACCTCGCGGGTTTGGGAGTTTTGACCGGGTTAATGGAATTTAGGCGTGGTCATAGCAGGAAATGGGGAGTGGTCATCCATGGAAAGGATGCCCAACAAACTGGATGGCAGGCCAGCCACTGTCTGGTCATATTCATAACGGGTGCGTTTGACTGCTGCGGCAAAAGCATAGGCGAAACCAGGACCGCGCGCCGGGGAATCCAGATTCATCCAGGCGTGCGAGTCGCGCGGCAGGAGCGGGATAACAAGCCGACCCAATCCGGGGATCCATGAAAATGGTTCGAGCGGCCAGTAAATCTTTCCGGATCGCAGATCCGGATGCTTGAGAAGGGTCCCGTCAAGCGCGTCAATTTCAGCAGGGGGCGGCGGCGGTCCGGGCAGGAAACCGCCCAAGCCAAAGCGTAACGTAGTTACTATGGGCGTAGAAATCCTGGGCGGCATGCGTCAGGCGCCCCAAGGCCTGATGCGCCAGGGCATTCCCGCCCGCCTCAAGGCTCGAACGAAAGATCATGCGGTTGCGCTCGATGTAAGCCCAGCCCGCGGGGAATGCATTCTGGTCAAAATGATACTCGGGATGGCCGATCTGGCCGTACAACCAGTGGTCCTGTCCCAGGTTGGCAAAGATGATGCTTTCGAGTGCCGGGGGGCTGAAAAACCCGCCCAATGCCTGGGTCGTGATGGCGCGGTGATATGTTGTTAGCATTTGATTTTACCAGCCCTATTTCAAGCCCTTGAGGTTATAGACCGCCACAGGCTGGGCTTTCCCCTTCAGCAGGACAGGTTCGAGCGGGTCTGCCAGGATGCTTCCGGCCAGGGCGGAGTAGGTGGCCTGGTCGATCAACACCTGGCCCGGCTGGGCGAGCACTTCCAACCGCTGGCACAGGTTGACGGTATCCCCCACTGCCGTGTAGTTAAACAGTTCGCTGGTGCCCACATTGCCAACCATGGCATCCCCGGTCGCCACGCCGATATGGAATTGCAAGGCATAGGATGAGCCGTGACAGGGGAGTGTAAGCCTGGCGTGAGCGTTCCTGGATCGCCAGGGCTGCACGGACCGCCCGCAGGGCATGGTCCGGCTGAGGGTCCGGGACATTCCAGAGAGCCAGGACGGCATCACCCATGAATTTGTCCAACGTGCCTTCCTCCTCCAGGATGGTCTTGGCAGCCAGGGAGAGATAATAATTCAACGCTTTGAAAAGGTCTTCCGGGTCGATTTTCTCGCTGAAGGAGGTGAATCCGCTGATATCAGCAAACAGGATGGTCGCTTTTTGGCGGATACCATCCAGGCGGAGATGGCTCGGGTCAGAGAGCAGGCGGTCACGCACGCGTGGAGCCACCACCCGGCCAAATGTCTGGCGGATACGTTCCTGTTCGGCCTCCAATTTATGACGCTCGGTCAGGTCTTCAAAAACGATGGTGGCGCCTTTGGTGCCGAGATAAGCATCCCGCAGAGGTGAAGCAGGAAAGGCGCAGGTAAAGGTCACCGCGCGACGGCAGTGTTGCGAGTCACTTCGCGGCTGAGGGTGGCGGTGCCGCGATCCATCGCTTCAGCCGCGGCAGTTTCCAGATCCGGCCAGAGTGGCAAGGCATCCAGCAAGGATTTCCCCAACACGTCCTTGACCGCGGATACCCAGGATTTGTTCGGCGGCCCGGTTGAAGAGGGTGATCTTGTGCTCAACGTCGGTTGTGATCACTCCCGTAGCGATGGAAGCAAAAATATCATCCATCAGGTTCTTCATTTCCAGGGTTTGATCGAGGGTATGGCGCAGGTTGGTAAAGAGACGGGCATTCTCCAATGCCAATGCGCTTTGTCCGGCCACCGTACCGAGGAAATCCAGATCGTCGCCGGTGTATGGATCGCCCGAACGACGCGGCCCAAGCGCCATGAATCCGATCAGGCTGCCTTCATAATTCAGTGGAACAAAAGCCGAACAGGCCAGGGCATGGAAGGTCTGCGGATCTTTCCAGTGCATCCGGCAGAGCGCGGTTCGGGGGGAACCACAAAGCGCTGCCTGCGGCACGAATGGCCCCGATCAAGCGGATCATCCGAACAGACTTCTGGAGCTGAACTCACTCCACGGGAATGTGGTATATACAGCGCCCGTTCATCGTCATACAGGTAAATAATGAACTTTTCCGGGGCAAGAGCCTGCTGAAGCTGGTCGGAGAGCAGTTGCAGGGTCCGCTCCAGATCGGGAGTGATCACCAGACTGCTCGAGAGAACGTTCAGCACACGCCGGTAATCCGCCGGGGCGCGGTAGAAAAAGCGATCGATGATACGCTGCACGAATCTCCGCAGCGGCGAAAGCCCAAGCACCAGCGCCAGCAAGTACAGGGCGATCAGCAAGGGGTTGTCAGGCCGAACCGTCTGCCGGATCGCCAGCGAAAGCAACGTAACCAACCCGTAGAATACCGCCAGGGTCACCCCGGTAGTCAACGTATACGTCAGGATATTCGCCAGGACGCGATCCACATCCAGGAGGCGGTAACGCAAAATGGCATAAGTGATGGAGAGCGGGAGCAGGATCAGCAACGGAAAGTAAATGGAAGCATGAAATTCCTGCGACGTGCTGCTGAACGCGGTCGGCAGGAGATAAAAGATCATCATCGGCGCAAAGGACAGGCTTGCTCCAAAAATGATCACCCGGCTTTGCTGGCGGATCACGGGAGAATCGCTGCGCAGGATGCGCCAGACAAGAAATGCCAGGAAAAGGCCGATGGCAAACGTCATATAAGCATAACTGTTCTGCCAGGTAGTGATATAAGCCAGGGGAGAGCTGGGGGCCAGGATTTCGAAGACTACCGGGATGGCAAAGACCAGGCAAAATACCCACGAAATAAAACGCGTCACCGGCCAACGGTCCACCAGGCGCATCTGCTTGGGGAAGACCAACGCCAGGTGAATTAAGGCACTGGCTGCCACCGAAAGGCTGACTGCCCACAAGAACCACCACATGGTGGGTCGTATTCATATCAAAAAACGTACTGGTTGCAATACTGACCGCGGCTGCAAACATGAGCAAGGCCCGGCTGGCGCGCAATCCTCCCCGCAAGCGATAAGCCCACAAACCAATCGCCAGAAAAACCAGTCCAACCACATATGGAATGACGAACAGGCTGATAAAATTCCCCAGCGGCATTTGGATCGGTGTCACCAGCACCCGCCAGGTCGTCCCACTTTCCGGTTGAATGAACTCCAACCAGACCGGCGCATTACCATTGTTTGCCAGGAAAGCGTTGACCTGCCGTACAGACTTCACGGGCTGATCGTTAAGGGATCGCCAACTGTTCAGGCCAAGACTGCGCCGGCCTGGGCTGCCGGCCAATTCTTTCCGGTGATCTTGCTGACAATATTATTCGGTTCCAGCAGGACCCCCACAAATGGCTGGTGGTAATATCCCACAGCCCAGATAGGCGTTAGCAACAGCATCGCCAGCGCCAGAAGCGAGGCAGATAATGGCGCAATATGCGAGAGCCAGGCGAACCGGGAGGGCCTGGTTTCCACAAGCACAATTGGATTTGACATGGTGAAATATTATAAGCCAAAAGAGACTCTTTTCCTGCCAATCTGGTTATAATTTCAGCATGTCCCCCATCTACAACCACACCGGAGACGACGGCACCACCGGTCTGCTCGGAGAAGGCCGCCTGCCAAAATATCATCCACGCATGGAAACCCTGGGCGTTCTCGACGAAGCTTCCGCCGCGCTCGGCCTGGCGCGCGCCCTGTGCAAGGCTGCGCAGACCGGCACGCTCCTGAAAGATGTACAACGCGACCTGTATATCATCATGGCCGAAGTGGCCGCCACCCCGGAGAATGTGCAGCGATTTCCGGACTCTGGACAAGCCAACGCGTTGCAGTGGCTGGAATCCCAGGCAGAGGCCATCGCCGCCTGGCATCCGTCCCGGCGGAATTCATCCTGCCCGGAGATTCCCTTCCCGGCGCAGCCCTGGCCCTGGCACGGACGATCGTCCGGCGTGCCGAAAGGCGGGCAGCCGAGTTGCTCGATACCGGTGAGATCGAAAACAAGGTTTTGCTGCAATACCTGAACCGCTTATCGTCCCTGTGCTTTGCGCTGGAAGTGCTCGAAAATACGCAGGCCGGGAAAACCACCACACTGGCAAAGGAAAAATGATCGGTACTTTCATCAACGTCGCCGCCATCCTGATTGGCGGCAGCCTTGGCCTGCTCTTTGGAGGCCGCCTGCCCGAACGGCTGAAAACCACCGTCATCGCCGGGATGGGGCTCTTCACCGCCGTCACCGGCATCAAGATGTTCCTGGAAACGCAGAACTCGCTGATCGTGCTGGGCAGCCTGGTGATCGGCGCGCTGCTGGGTGAATGGTGGAAAATCGAGGACGGCCTGCAACATCTCGGTGAGATCCTCGAAAAACGTTTCAACCGCTCCGACGTCGAAAGTGGAAAGCTGAACCCCTACGGGGACTTTGTACGCGGTTTCATGGTCGCTTCCCTGCTCTTTTGCATCGGTCCGATCGCCATCCTGGGCTCCATCCAGGCCGGCCTGACCGGCGATTACAACCTGCTGGTGATCAAGTCAGTGCTGGATGGGTTTGCTTCGATGGCATTTGCATCCACGCTGGGGGTGGGGGTGCTTTTCTCAGCCGCCATGATCCTGGTCTACCAGGGAGCCATCACGCTGCTGGCCGCCCAGTTGAATGCGCTTGTCACCAAACCAATGATGGCCGAAATGACCGCCGCCGGCGGCGTGCTCCTGCTCGGGATTGCCATCAGCAGCCTGTTGGAAATCAAAAAAATCCGGGTGGGAAATTTCCTGCCTGCCCTGGTTATCGCCCCGTTGATCGTGTGGATCATCAGCCTGTTTGAATGAATAAACAAAAAAACAGGCGGAGAGCCCAAATGGCCTCCGCCTGGTTTTTATTTAGCGCCTTTTTTACTTGGCCAGCCAGGGCAGAATCGATCGCCTGGGCAACTTGTCGTGAAATTCGAAACCAATGTTCCATTAACGAAGATACTGGGTGTGCCGGTAGATGTTCAATGATATGGCTCTGGATATATCGTTCTGAATATCGCTTGCATATTTCTTTGCCTGGTAGCATTGGTTAAATGCTGTCATGTCCAGCTTCAAATTCTCAGCCATTTTGACAAGCCGGGCATCCGTAAACAGGGAGGCACTCTTCTGTGATCTGATTGGCAAAAAGCGTGTCATGATAGTCCCAAAAACGATTCTGTTCATTGGCGCACATGGCGGCGTTGGCCGACCGCATAGGATGCATCCGTGCCATCATGCCCATCGATCACGATGATAATGATGAAAGGTGTAATAGACCTTGCCGGTCTCCACGTAGTTCTGAATAATTGAAGGCTCAATGGTCTGAAAATAATACTCACAGGCAGAACAGCGGAAATCTGCGTATTCATCCAATTTAACCGGAGCATTGGGATCGCCCAGATGCAGTCCATCCACCTTCGTGGTAAAGACCCTGGGGGTAATTGTGACGACGGGTACCGGGGAGGCATTTTCGGCAGTTCTGGTTGCATTTGCTGCAGCCGTTGCATTATTTATGGAAGGCATGATAAGGGCGAAAGTCACCAATAATGCACCCACCACCACCAGCCCAACCACAATGATCCGGTTTCGGATCTGTTCGCGACGACGGCGTTCGCGAATTTCCTGGCGTTTACTCATGATCTCTCCTTCTTAATATTAATGGCAGGATTTTGCCATAATCGAGGTAGTTTGTCCAGTGAAAAGTCCCGTCATTCTGCCCGAAAATGGGGTTCTTCTCATCCCATCTTAATTCTGGTTAATGTCTATCCAGCCATTCGAGCATATAAGCGAACACCTGTGACCGGTCCAGCTCGTTGTGGATCTCATGATACATGCCATTCCACAGCTTGAGGTCACTTTGTCTCCGGCCTTTTTCAGCAAATTCCTGGCAGGCCTTGGCGGAAGTGATCGGGTCGTCCGCACCATGCATCAGCAGCAATGGCAGGGGAAATTCGGCCGCATGTTCCAGAGCCCAAAGTCCCGTTTCATAAATTTCAACGAACAGCCGCGCCGAAATTTTATCGTGCACCAAGGGATCATTTTCGTAAGCAGTAACCACCGCCTGGTCATGGGAAAGTCCCTTGGTATTCAGTTTGCTGTGCTGGGTGAAGCCAGGTGCAATACCATTCATCAACCTGCCGAGTGTTACCTGTGCAGGCGGCGGATCGAAAGCCAGTTTCAACCAGGGGCCGGTGGCGATCACCCCATGCAAATCCGGTTTACGGCGCAGAGCGTAGTTCAGTACCAGATTGCCGCCCAGGCTGTGCCCGTAAAGGAAGCGCGGCAGCCCGGGATAACGCTCTTCAATCTGTTTGAAGAAATCGGTAATATCATCCATCAGCGCTTCGTAAGACGGAGTATGGCCGCGCGGCCCGCCGGATTTACCATGCCCGCACAGATCGAAGCCAAGCATGGCATAGCCGTGTTCCGTCAAAGCAGCCGCAACGTGATCATAGCGCACGACATGCTCGCCATGCCCATGGACAAGCATGATGGCAGCCTTGGGCCTGCCTTGAGGCGCCCAGCTGCGCGCGTACATATCCAATCCATTACAAGATTTCCAGTTCCATTCTGAGATTTCCATAATATCTATTTGCCTCCAAGGTTAGATGACGATAACACCTTTTTCAGGATTTACCAGAGCGACTCCTTATCAGGGGACTTGCAGCTGGTAAACCGGATAGCGTTCCCCGGTCTCGCGGAAACCGGTTTTCTTGTAAAGCGCCAGAGATGCGGCGTTATCGCTCTGGGTGTTTACCGTCAGACGGTACATTCCATGCCGTTCAGCCTGTTGGACCAGGTCCGCGACCAGGGCGCGCCCCAGCCCGCGTCCTTGCAGGGATGGCCTGACCGCCAGCCTGGCGAGGTGCGCTCCAAGCGGGTTGCGCGTACTGAGCTGATATCCGAGCACCTGCCCATCTGCCTCGGCCACTGTTGCCAGGACAGCCTGTGGGTAGGCCTGTTCCATCGCCGGGAGCGAATTCTGCCAGAGAGGCTCAAAGGCCGCCGCGTCCACCTCTGCGACGGCTGGCAAATCATATTGAAGCATGGGGCGGATCGAGAAGCCAGCCGGCAAGGAGGCCTGAATGGGTCTGCGGTCTTCGCGTTCGAGCATGACAATGGACTGGCGGCTGGAAAACCCGCTGGCAAGCGAGCAACCTGTTGTACCAATCCTGCAAGACAATGACTGCTGCCATAAAACGGCCTTTGGCAGCCAGGTCAAGACGGGCAGCCTCCCAGAGAATGTGCCAGGATTCGTCAGGGGATATTTTCCCGGATGTCACGAACAACCGCACCCAGGCCACCAGCGGTGGGTCCGGCGGACAGGCCAGCGCAGAAATTATCTGTCCGTGACTCTCCAGCACAAAAAAAGGGGATGACCCGATCCAATCCAACGGGTATCGCCAATCCAGGTGGCGGTGGATGTATGGGCTGAAGTGCATCAAATTGGCAATCTGATGCCGGTCCGTCAGTACCGCAGACCGTACCTGAACATCCACACCAACCGTCATAGGCGGACAAACAGGATTTTCTTCATCAAACGTTGTCTTGCGGTCGGATTCTTGACACCCGCCAGTCCGGACTGCAAGGTAATGACCGCATCGTAAATTTTGAAATGGCGCAGGTAAAGCATGGCAAGCAACTGCATGACTTCTGCACGCAGGTCGCCCTCATTTGCCTTTTCCAGGGCGTCACCGAGCCCTTTTATAAAACTCAATTGCATCCTTCCTGCGTTTGAGAGCTTCCAGGGCAGAAGCCTGGTTTGCCAATGCCATTCCCTGGCGCCGGTAATCGTTGGAAGCGGCAAAGATCGTTTCTGTACCTTCAGCAGCCTCCAGGGCAGCCTGGGCATCCCCGGAAAGCAGCAATGCCACAGATTGGTTATTCTTCATCTCGGCGGACATTGCGGCATCACCCGAACTTGCGTACGCTGAGGCAGCCTCGGCAAACGCCTGGGCTGCCTGCAGGTAATCTCCGGCCTGATAAATCTGCTTGGCCTTGTCAGCAATTTCCTGTGGGGAAAGTGTATTGGTCATATTTAGAAAGTTATTTCCAGCAAATCCTCGGCCACCGAGCGCAATTTATCGGTGGACATACTGCTCAACTTCATCGCCAGTTCCAGGTAAGGTCGGTTGACCGGTTTGGAAACAAAATTCTGTAATTCGGGCGGCAGTTGCAAAAAGTCCTGAACGGCTTTTTGTTGAATCATCCACTGGCCGATGGGGCCGTCTGGTCAAAAATCGTTTCGATCTGACCACCGAGTAATGCCACCAAACCTTCCAGTTCAGGAAGTGGGATGGGTCGCTCGCCCATTTCATATGCTTTCAGTCGGGCCGTTGAAACACCCGATTGTTCAGAAAGAGTCCGTAATGAAAGGCTGGCATTTTCGCGTTGCTGGCGCAGGAGCGCCCCAACCAGGCGTTGACGAATACCGATCAGGGCAGGCAGGTTCATACTGCCTGGTGATCGGAGCATCGTCCGAAATCGCCTCCTTGCTCCAAAAATGGTGCATGTGCAGGTGAAGGGAATATGCCAAAACCTCCAATTCCGGCAGGGAAGGTGCCTTACGACCTTCTTCCCAGGCACGCAGAATACCACTGGTCACGCCCACAAGGCCTGCACATTCCGGAAGGGTCTTCCGCGCTGCCAAGCGGGCATCCCGGATCAGAACACCTAATTTTTTCGATCGAAGGGCAACCTGGACTTGTATGCTCATGGGATTTCCTCATTAATCAGGGAACGGGACAAAAACATTATAGCAGAGAAACCAGGCAATCGTTATCGCCGGTGACGAGACATTGCCATATCGGCGGCTGTGGCTCCAAAAATATCGGCCGCAAGTTTGAAACCGGCCGCTTCCAAGCCGGGGACCGAATAATGGCCGGATGCCAGTCGATTTATGCTGGCCAAGAATTTTGCCATCTGCATCCACACCGGTCTGGTTGAATTTGAAAATGTCACTCAAGACGATCACATCACCTTCCATACCGGCCACTTCTGTAATGGCAGTAATTTTGCGTGTACCGTCCCGCAAACGCGACATCTGGACAATGACATCCACCGCCGAGGAAATTTGCTGCCGGACAATTTTTATCGGCAGGTCCATCCCGGCCATCAACACCAGCGTTTCAAGACGGGAAAGCGTGTCACGCGGGGAATTGGCATGAATGGTGGTCAGTGAACCATCATGACCGGTGTTCATGGCCTGGAGCATATCCAGGGCTTCGCCGCCGCGGCATTCGCCAATTACAATCCGATCAGGTCGCATGCGCAGAGAGTTGCGAACCAACTCACGGATGCTCACCGCGCCATGTCCTTCCACACTGGCCAGCTTGGTTTCCAGGCGAACAACATGCTCCTGACGAAGCTGTAATTCGGCTGCATCCTCAATGGTGACAATCCGTTCCTCTTCCGGGATAAAACCAGACAGCACATTCAGGAATGTGGTCTTGCCGGATCCGGTACCTCCGGAAATAATGATGTTCAGGCGACCGAGGACGCAGGCGCGCAGGAAATCAGCCATCCCCTGCGTCAGGGAATTCAGATTCGACCAATTGCGCGATTGACAACTTTTCTTTTCGGAATTTTCGGATAGTGAGGGATGGCCCATCAATGGCACAGGGGGGAACGATGGCATTGACACGTGACCCATCCGGCAGGCGGGCATCCACCATGGGACTATCGCTATCGATGTGGCGGCCCAACGGCGAAACAATCCGGTCAATTATTTTTAAGACATGCTGCATTGTCCTCAAAGACAATTTTCGTTCGCTCCAGACGCCCTTTTCTTTCAATATAGACTTTTTTAGGTCCATTGACCATGATCTCGGTGATATCCGGATCGTCGAGCAGCGGTTGGAGTGGACCATAACCTGTGATTTCGTCAAGAATATAGCGGAGAAGGTATTTCCGGTTTGAATCAGAAAGGGTTAATTTCATCTGCGATAGAGCTTCTGACAGGCGCTCTTCGATAACCTGCTGGCGTTTTTCCGGCGCGAGATCGGTCCCGCTCAGGTCTTGCATGACTGTCGCAAGCAAATAATTGCGCAGCTCTGCGTAATCCGGAGCAGTTGCATTCGCAGAAGCATTTTCATCCGGCATGCTCATTTTCCGCTTCCCTTTGACTGGTCTGAAATCTCACTATCAGGTAATACCCAAATAATCTCGCCACGCTGCACGGCCATAAACTTGGTCTGGATAAAGAACTTGTTCATCTGGCGAATAGATAATTGCGTCGGTGACGGCAACAAATTTTTCCGGGAGATCCAATTCATCTTTGAGACGGTGGTCGCGGGTGACATGAATATTTCCATGGATCCGGTGAGTGACCGTCTGGATCAGGACAGGAATTGGGATTTTGGAAACAATATCGGTAAAAAATTTTCCATTATCATCAAATTCAATTGTCATTAGCTCCTCCGGCAAATCCTCGGCGATTGCGAGGTTTGTCCATTTCGATCAACTGGGTGGCAACCTGTTTCAGCAAAAGGGTGGTCGAATCATTATGAAATCTGGAAGCCAGCGGCTCATGACGATTATTGGCAACTGTGAAATTGTCACCCATATAAGGCATTGTGACAGCCAGGGACAGACCAAGCATTTTCTCCAATTCCGTCCTTGTCAGGCCTTCCAACCCGACCGCCCGGTTCTGGATGAGATAAAAGCTGTGTGGATCAATACCTTTCATTTTGAGATATTCCAGGATCGTCCGAGTCAGATCAGCGGTCGCCAGGTCGGTGCTGAGGATCATGGCAATAATCTCGGCCTTCTGAATGATCGGAATACTAATGCGGGATAGGGAACGGCCCAAATCCACGAAGACATAATCGTATGATTCCAGGATGGCGTTCACGATTTCATCGATCCGATCGCCTGACAGACTGATTGGCCGCCTCCGGGTCAGACGCGCCGGCCAGCAGATGGAAATACCATCCTGGAACGCGCGGAAGATTATCTCTAAAGAATGCCGGGGTAATTTGGTCGGGGGTGCGCATGGCAATTGTGGCCAGGTTGAGGCGTTCCTCATATCCAACGATATGGGCGATGGAACCGATCGGAAGAACCAGATCAATCACGGCAACTTTTTGATCCGCTGCCTGGCTGGCCACACACATGGCAATATTGGCGCACAATGAGGATGTTCCTGTGCCGCCTTTGGCACTTAAGAAAACAAATAACCGGCCTTGTTTCCCTGGCGCCAATTTTTCTTCGTTGACGAAGCGCGGCAAAAGCTCCAGCAATGTCTGTATCGTCCGGCTGGACTTGATCAGATACTCGCTGCAACCAGCTTTTAGCAGGACGCTTATTTCCTGCGGATCCTCCCGGCTGCTTAGCGCAATTATTGTGACATTGGAAGTACGACGATCCTGGCGGAGACGGGTGACCAATTCCAGGCCGGTCAAGTCGGGTAAAACGGGATCGAGAATAATGATCTTCGGCAGATCTCTCCAGGCCGAGATCAAGCCTTCCCGCCCAAGTGAGGCTGACAGAACCGTATAACCGTTTTTCCCCAACGTGGCTGCCAGGAAATTACGGCTGGCGGAATCTGCATCGATCACAAGACGGAAATAGGGTTTGTATCCATGCTGCGCCTTAGGAAAAAAACCTACCCCGTGTAAAAAGGAGAGAGGTGTACCAAAAGATCACCTGCTGGCGCCGATAATGGAACGCCTTTGAAACCGGGAAAAATAAATCATCCTTCGAGAGGCGGCATTAGATATCCCAACCCGGAACGGGTGACAATATGCTTGGGTGTATGGGGGTCATCTTCCACCTTTTGACGCAAACGGGCTATCGTAACCCACAGGATCTCCTTATCATCACGGTATTCCGGCCCCCAAACACTGGTCAGCAATTCTTCAGCTGACAAGACTTTACCAATATTGTGAGCAAATTGAAGCAAGAGGCGGTATTCCGTTGCCGAAAGATAGACTGGCTGCTCAGCCAGCCAGACTTCAGCGCGGGCAAAATCGATCAGCAGGTTGGAATGGTGTAAAGAAACGTTCCTGCCCAGACTCAGAAACCTGGGCACGGCGCAGCACCGCCCGGACACGCGCGAGCAATTCCATGACAGAGAACGGCTTGACAAGGTAATCATCGGCACCCACATCCAGACCGCGTACGCGGTCATGTTCTTCGCCTTTGGCAGTCAACATGATGATGGGTACAGTTGAGTATTGCCGGATGCGCTGGCAGGCTGTGAAACCATCCATGCGAGGCAGCATCACATCCAACAGGATCAAATCGACAGGGTTGGAGGAGAAGTATTCAACAGCCTCCTCACCATCCATGGCAGTGAAGACCTGGTAGCCTTCTGTCAACAGGTTGGCTTCGAGGAGGCGAAGGTAACGAGGTTCGTCATCGACAACCAAGATGCGTACAGTCATAGAATTCCTTTCTTATGAGAACATTCTTATCGATTTGAACAGGCAACTCGACAACGAACGCGGTCCCTTTTCCCGGGGAAGTATTGACCGATATCTGGCCATTGTGGGCCTGGACAATCTGCTTGCAAATAAACAGTCCCAACCCGGTGCCACGCTTGTTTGAATGACCAGAAACACGGTAGAAACGCTCAAATAGGAATGGCAAATGCTCCGATGGAATACCCTGACCGTGATCAGAAACAGTAACGATCTGTTTATTCGGTTCAACCCTGAGCGAGATGGTGATCTTCGAACCTGGTGCATACTTGATGGCATTGTCGAGCAGGTTACCGAAAACCTGGGCCAGGCGGACAGTATCGGCCTGAATGGGAGGGCAGGTACAATATCTTGTATGATCTCCAGATCTTTATGCCGGCTCTGAATGCGCATGATCAAATCCCGCAGGAGCGAATCCAGTCGGACAGGCTGAAATTCCATCGGCATGCTGCCGCTCTGCAAACGCGCCGAATCAAGGATACGGTCGATCAGGGTCACGAGTTGGTCAGACTCTTCGTCAATGATGGTCAGGAATTCATGCTGGGTCTCGGGATCCCAAACCGTATCAGAACGAAGTAATGATGTAGTGTAACCTTTGATGAACCCAAGCGGGGTATGCAATTCATGTGAAATAGTGGCGATAAAATCATCCTGAAATTGAGCCCGTTGCCGGGTAATTTCAAGTTGGGTTTGACTATCCTTCAGAGAGCGGCGCTCAAAAATACGAGCCGTTTGTACAGCCGCCAATACAGCCAGGGCATTTGTTCGGCCGTATATTCCGGTCCGCCAAACCGAACAAAGACGATTGCGCCACTCCCGGTAGGCAGTTTGAGCGGTAAACCAAGCAAGTATGGCAGGGTGATCCGGTCGGAGGTGGATGAACCCGGTGGTGTAGAGACAACAATTTTATCTGTGGCAACAACCTGATTTGCAATTTCCTCACCCCAGGATGCGTCGGCTTCCTTGCTTCGACCGCGACCCAGCGAACGGGCATAAACAGCCTCCGGTACTGACACCGGGCGTGTCGACCAGATAGATCACCAGGTTGTCGAAGACGAAATCCTTGCGTAGCGTCAGGAAGAGGAAATTAAGCGCCTTCTTCCAGTCTTCCTTGACAACCGACTCGCTCAACTTATCAAAGAATTCCACCGTTTGATCATCCATACCTTCACCATTGCCTGTCATTTCAAGAAGCCATGACTGCCACCAGAAGAGGAAAGGAAAAAGTAGAACCTTTGCCTTCTTCTGATTTTACTTCAACCATCGATCCGTGCGCAGCTGACAATCTCCTTCACCAGCGCCAGCCCCAAACCCGTCCCACCATAGCGCCGGGTGGAGGAAGCATCCAATTGATGGAATGGTTCAAATACTTCTTCCAGCCGGTTGGCCGGAATGCCAATCCCGGTATCATCCACCCTGACCATCACAAGCGTATCGGTCTCTTTCTCGATGGTGAGAGTTAACTCGTCCACCTGGGGGCGTAAATTTGATGGCATTATCGATCAGTTGAAGGATAACCCAGGAAATCTTCTCCTCATCCGCCTGAACGATAAGGAATATCCGGCTGAGTTTTCGTAATACAAAGACACATTCCGATCCTGTGCTTTCGGACGTGAATAGTTGATAATTTCTGCTGCCACTTTGTTCAGGTTGACAGGCGTCAGGCGCAGGGTCATCTCACCCCGGGCCGCCAGTGAGAACAGGATGAGGTTGTCTATCAAACTTTCCAGACGCCCGGTGGCACGTTGGCTGACTTGCAGTGCATTCTTCTGGTCATCACTCAGAGGACCAAGCGATCCGGTTGACAACAATTCCAAATACCCTTTGACATGCGTCAACGGTGTGCGCAATTCATGAGAGATATTGGCAACGAAATTCGCCTTCATCTGGCTCAATTCAGAGAGCTTGCGCAACGCCTCCTGCAATTCTGCCGTCCGTTCCTGAACGCGGTGTTCCAGAAAACGGTTGGCATCCTCGAGTGCATTCCGCAGTTGGATGATCTGCTCGGTAACAGCATGGTCGATCTGCCGGCGATGTGAGCAGGTTTAGATCCATCAGTGCCTCGCCCAGAAGGCAATGCTGCCCGCTGCTTTGCTTCTCTTTCTGATAAGCCAGGGCTTTCTGCAGATCCGTTTCGGTAATATGCGCCAGTCTGTACAAGGTGTTCTCCCAATCGGGGCACCAGGACTTCGGGCGATCAGTGGTGTGGTCATTTCTGCATCCTCATGATTGCCAGACCCAATCTCCTGCAACCATTGTCGCCACAGGCTGGATGGCATAGAGTTCGGCAGGGTCGCATGTGAATGGGTCAGTCTCGACAACGATCAAATCAGCCAGGAAGCCGGCAGACAATCGCCCGAGGCGGTCTTCCATTCCGGCAGCATAGGCCGGGCCTGTTGTAAATCCTTCGAGCGCTGATTCTGAACGTCAAGCGCTGTTCCGGGAACCAGCCATCCGACCCCGGAGAACCGTCCGCCCGGCGCCTGGTAACGGCAGCGTGAAGACCGTGAAATGGGTTCGGGCTTTCCACCGGTGCATCCGAGCCGAAGGCCAGCCGTGCTCCGCACTCCAATAGGGTCCGCCAGGCATAGGAAAACGCCGCCCGCTCGCCAAGAAGCCGGTCTGCCATAAGCATGTCTGAAGTGGCATGGATCGGCTGCATGGAAGCGATGATGCCCAATCCGGCCAGACGCCCGGCATCCTCCGGATGGATAGTCTGAACATGCTCGATGCGGTGACGCAAAGCCGGTAAACCACGCTCGCGTTCATAATCACGCAACCGGGCAAAACCATCCAAAACCTCGTGGACAGCCCGGTCACCGATGGCGTGGACTGCCAGGCTGAGACCACTATCGGCAGCCTGACGTCCATATTCAAAGAGTTTTTCATCATCCAATATTAGAATACCACGATTTTGCGGCTCGTCAACATATGGATCGAACATTGCCCCGGTATGCGGGCCGAGAGCCCCATCCGCGAACAGTTTTACCGAACCAATCCGTAGGAAATCATCCCCAAAACCGCTTTGCAGACCAAGTTCCACGGCCTGGGAGCAATAATTCCAGCGGAATGGATTTCACCACACGCAAATGTAACTCGCCATGCGCCTGTAAGAGCTGTAATGCCTGAAAACAGGTGCGCTTGTCAAAATCATGCACACCGGTCAAACCCATGGACCAAAGTTCCGGAATGAGCTGCTGGAAGGTTTTCGCGAGTGCTTCGGGTGTTGGTTCGGGGATGGCCGCCTCGACCAGTTTGAGCGCTTCCTCGAACAGAATGCCGGTTGGGTTTCCGCGTGGGTCACGCTGAATGCGTCCATTGACCGGATCCGGGGTGGAAGCGGAAATCCCGGCCAGTTTGAGGGCGGCGCTATTCACCCAGGCTACATGCAAGGATTTGGCAGTCAGATAGACCGGGTTCTGCGGCGTAACCGCATCCAATTCTGCGGCGGTGGGCCACTCGCCGCCCCAGGTATTCTGGTTCCAGCCATGACCGCGCACCCATTCCCCGGGCGGCGTTTCCCGGGCACGTTCGGCCACCCGCTGCAGGATTTCCTGCCTGGACTCCACCTCGCAATCCACGACTTGCAGACTTAGGGCATATTCCTGAAGATGGATGTGGGCATCCGTCAAACCGGGTAAAATGACCCGTCCACCGCATGTCTTCATGCCCGGCATGTTCGTACAACGGCAGGAGTTCCTCACCGCCCACCGCAACAATATGCCCGGCCTCAATCGCAAGTGCCGAGGCAACCGGATGAGCCGGATCAAGCGTGTAAACACGGGCATTGTGGATAAGCTTCATGCTAACCTACAGAGGCGGATTGGCATCCGAAATCCCCGACTCACTCATTCAACAACCGCCCCATCAGGGCGTCTAATTCCTCATCAGAATAATAGTGGATGGTGACCGTTCCGCCCTTGCGTCCGGAACGCACGGTAACCTTGGTCCCCAGGCTGGAGCGCAGGCGTTCCTCCAGTTCGGCCACTTCAGGAACGACGGCGGGTTTCGGTTTGCGGGAAGGTTTTTCCCCGGAGAGTTTGCGAACCAATTCCTCGGTCTGACGGACATTTAGTTCCTGCGCCAGCAGGGTCCGCAGCGCAGCCGTCTGCGCTTCAGGCGTGGGCAGGGCCAGCAAGGCACGGGCATGCCCCTCCGAAATACGGCCTTCGATGAGGGCATTCTTGACCACATCCGGAAGTTTAAAGCAGACGCAACGTATTGGTCACAGCCACGCGGCTTTTGCCCACGCGGGCTGCGATTTCTTCGTGGGACAAGTCAAAATCTTCCGCCAGTTGACGATAAGCCTCCGCCTGCTCGAGCGCAGACAGGTCAGAACGTTGAACATTTTCAATGATCGCCAATTCCAGGCGCTGCTGATCGGTGGCCTGACGGACAAGGACCGGCACTGAGGCCAATCCTGCCAATCGGGCAGCCTCCAAACGGCGTTCCCCGGCGATCAAAACAAACCGTCCATCCATATCGCCTGGCGTGACAATCAACGGCTGAAGGACGCCATGCTCACGGATGGAGGCGGTTAAATCTTCCAGTTCCTCGGGATGCATCATGCTGCGCGGCTGGCGCGGGTTGGGGAAAACCAGGTCCACCGAGACCAGCATGACGCCATTCTCTGCAAGGGCATTTTCCCCACCAGGGATAAGCGCTCCCAAACCACGACCAAGTCCGGATTTCTGGGGCATAGGTTCCTCCTAAGTTATTCCACACTTTCCGTGATCGCAACGCCGTCGCTTTTCAATAGTTCACGTGTCAGCATCTCATATGATCTGGCTGCATTCGATCCAGGCGCATAGGTTGAAACCGGCAGCCCATAAGAAGGGGCTTCCGCCAGACGCACACTCCGTGGAATGATGGTCTCGAAGACTTTCTCTGGAAAATATTTGTGCACTTCGGCTACCACATCCTGGGAGAGATGCGTGCGGCCATCGAACATGGTCAGAATCACTCCGCGCACTTTAAGCGAAGGGAAAAGGGCCGAACGAACACGCTGGATGGTATGGGTCAATTCGCCCAGTCCTTCCAATGCCAGATACTCACACTGCACCGGGATCAGGACGCCATCCTTGGCAGCCATTAACCCATTGACTGTCAGAAGACCAAGAGAGGGCGGACAATCGATCAGAATATAGTCGTAACGTTCCACCAACGGCGCAAGGGCATGTCTTAAGCTTGGACTCACGTCCCAGTTCATTGACCAGTTCCACTTCCGCCCCTGCCAAGGACGGCGAAGATGGCAGAATGGCAAGCTTCAGGCGCGGGTTCTGGAGCACCAGAGCAGTTGCCGGTGACCCGCCCAGTAAAACCTCATAAGTCCCCCCCTTGACAGTGTGTTTATCCACGCCAAGCGAAGAAGTGGCATTGGCCTGAGGATCAGCATCCACGATCAAGACGCGTTGTCCCAATTGGGCCAGGTAGGCCCCGAGATTGATGGCCGTGGTGGTTTTCCCCACCCCGCCCTTCTGATTGACCAGTGTATAAACGCGTCCCACTACATGACCTCCACCAGGCAGGTTTGAATTTCTTCCTTGGTTGGGATGCCTTCCAACCCGCGGCGCGTCACCGAAAAAGATGCAAGGTGCGTGGCAAACCTTGCTGCAGCCCAGGGATCATGCGTAGTTGAAAATCGCCAGAAGAAAGCCGCCGCGAAAATATCCCCTGCGCCGGTCGGATCCACTTCCTTGACCTGCAACGCGCGGAATCTCCGCAGATCGCCATTCCAATACAGGCGTGCTCCGGCTGCACCTTCGGTTACAGCCAGCACCCGGCATTTATTCGCCATCGCTTCGATCTGCTCTTCATCCCCGCCCACATCTTCAATACTGAATACCGCCGCGTCCGCCTTTGGTAAAGCCTGCAGGGCTTCAGGCCAGGTGCCAATGTGGACACGCCCGCCATCATCCCAGGTCCGCAACCAGCCCTGAGGTGTCAGACCGAGCATGGATGAAGAAAATCCCCCATCCGCCAGGCTTTTGCCTTCCCCGGCAATCGGCCCAATATGGACAATGGGCGTATTCCTCCAGACCTGAGGAATATTCTCATACAGGATATCCGGAGCGATGTGATGAATTATCTGGTGGCGACCTTCCGGGGTGTATATGTTTTCAAAGGTGGTGCTATGTTCCGCCGCCGTGCTCCTGACCTGGATGCCGTCCAGAATATCCAGGGGCACTTCCCCACCCCAGGCGGTCACCACACCCACACGTAAACCCAGGGCGCGTCCGGTCAGCGCAGCGTAGGTTGCCGTCCCGCCCAGGCGCGGACCATCGGGTGTCAGGTCACAGGAGATATGACCGATGACCAGATAGTCCACCGGGCTGAGGGGGACGATATTTTGCATGGGTAAATTATACCTGAGGATGGGAATTCAAATTTCAGGGGCGACCGGCTGGTCGCCCCTATAGTATTGACTATTTTGGGACAATCGTCACTTTTCGTGCCGGTTCTTCACCAATGGATTGCGTAGCCACGTTGGGATGGTCGCGCAGTTCCAGGTGGATGATACGGCGCTCGGAAGCGGTCATCGGTTCCAGGACCTGCCGGCGGCCGGTCTTGATGGCCTGATCGGCCATGCGGACTGCCATCTGGCGCAATTGGCGTTCACGGCGCGCCCGGTAGCCTTCCACGTCAACAATCACCTGCACCCAGTGCTCCACCTGCTTGCTGACGATGAGATTGACGATGTATTGCATAGCATTCAGGATTTCGGCCCGGCGGCCAATCAGAACACCCAGATCGACGCCGTGGATATCCACCAGGACGGGGCGCTGGTTTTCTTCGTCCGGTTCGCCGTAACGGACTTCGATGCGTGCCGGGACTTTCATCTTCTCCAACAGTTCAGCCACGGTTTGGCGGGAAACGAACAGGAGATTGTCATCCAAAACGCTGAAATCAGCTTCCGTGGCTTCGGCGCCTTCCATCGAACTGGAGATGTCGGTCCGGTTGGAGGATTTTCCAGTCTTGCCAGGATCGGCAGTCTCGGGTGCGGGTTGGGCCAGCTTGACCGTCAAACGGACACGCGCCTGCCGCCCACCAATACCCAGCAGTCCCCGGCTGCCCTCATCCAGCACTTCCACATCCACAGCATCTTTTCCCAGGCCAAGTTCAGCCAGGCCTTGTGCGATGGCTTCTTCAACATTTGGGGCGATCTTCTCAAGAGTAGTGCGCTCGTTCATTTTTTCCTCGTCGCAAGTGCCGGAGCAGGTTTCTGGCCCGGTATCAAAGCGCGCCAGTTGACCTTCCCCAGCAGGGCGTATTGCGCAATACCGATCAGGTTGCCGGTGATGAAATAAACAGAAAGACCGGAAGCAAAGGTCAGGGCAAAGTAACCAAGCAGGAGAGGCATATAGAGAGCCATCATCTTGCCCATCATGGCTCCCTGGTCATTCGGGTTTGTCGACGCTGGCATGGTCACTTTGGATTGGACGTACGTGGTGATCGCCACGATGATTGCCAGGAACGGGATGGCAATGCCAAAGGCATAAATCCGCTCCGGCTGGCCCAGGTTCATCCAAAGGAACTTGCTATTAAGCGGTACCAGGTCGGCGATATGGAAGAAAGGAATAAACCGTGCGTGTCAGGGTGAGCAACTGCCTCGGCGAAGCCGCCATGGCACGCGTGATGCTCTGGTACAGACCGAAGATGAGCGGGATCTGGATCAAGGACGGCAGGCAGGAGGACAAAGGATTGTAACCAATCTCCTTGTAGTACTTCATCTGCTCCTGGGCCAGTTTTTCCTTATCATCCTTATACTTTTTCTGGATATCCAGCCATTCCTTCGAACTCTGCATTTCCTGCATCTTGGTGCTGCCCTTGATCTGCGAGGCCATCAAGGGGTGCGTGATCACGCGGATGAGAATGGTGAACAGGATGATCGCAATCCCGAAATTCCCGCCGATCAATTTATAGATCATCAGCAGGGCGTTGGTAAAGGGGGTAACAATGATGGTTTCCCACATAGATCACATCCTATTTGGCAGGAATAAATGACCATTTGACAGCCCCTGTCTAGATCAAGGGCCACCAGAGTGGCATTCCCACCGGTTGGAGCAACCAGGATCAAGTCCCCGGCAGCAACAGGTGAAGAGTACACTTTTCCGGAAATCGGAAATGGGGCGGAGATTCTTACCGGTTCGGTCGATGAAATAAACGTTTCCCGCCTCCGTCCCGACAACAATGTTATCACCGCTGACAAGCGGTGTGCCGATAATCGCACCGTTCAATGGCTGGTTCCAGGGCTGGTCGGTGCCGCTCACGGGATGAGCATACAGGGAACCTTTTCCATCTCCATAATAGAGGGTGTTGCCATCCAGCGCCGGACCGGACCAGATCCAGGAGGAAGCCTTGGATGAAGAGCGAGTCGAGCCATTGGCAGTATTCATGGCGTAGACTGTCCCGCCATACGACCCAACATAGAGCGTCTTGTCGGTTCCAAGCACAGGCGAACCGAGCACTGCCCCATCCACTTTCTGCACCCAGACTTGTTTGCCGGTCTGGGCATTTACCGCGTACACTTTCCGGCCAAGCGTGCCGAAGTAGATATTCGTCCCATCCGAGACGGGTGCTCCCCAAATGGACTGGTCGGCCTGCAAAAGTCCATTGGAGTTCGCCGTGCAGGTTCAGTGCATAAAGATTGTAATCGGCATTGGGGGCATAGATCATATTATTGACCACCAATACACCGCCAATCCAGCGGTCACGGGCATCCGTGAACTGCCAGGTGGACTGACCAGTCTGTGGGTTGAGACTGTACAGTTTCTTGTCATACCCACCAACGATCAACTGCCCATCGGATGTCAGGACAGGTGTGGCATCGAAGGGGTTGGCTGAAGCCTTGTCGGGAAAACGCCAGACTTGCGCGCCGGTCTGCAAATTGACCGCATAGACGTATGGGCCGCCGGCGATATAAGCATTATTGGCATCCGCAGTCATGCCGGGCCAGCCGGAGGCCGTCAGACCGGTGGCACACCCGCTCAGGACCACAGCCAGGGCAAGCAACAGGCCGATCAAAACAAGATATTTTGTTTTCATGGAGCAGTTCTTCTCCTACAGAACGGGGTCGTAACCCCCGGGATTAAACGGGTTACAGCGCAGCACCCGCCAGATCGCCTTGGCCCCGCCCTTTATTACGCCATACTTATACACCGCCTGGTAACCATAATGCGAGCAGGATGGGTAGAAGCGGCAGGTATCGGGTGGCAGGGTTCTGGCAAGAGTCATCTGGTACAGGCGGATGAGTCCCAGCAGAGCCAGGCGCGGCCAGTTCCAGACTGTGCGTGGCAGGTCGCGCAGACGCGGCTCGTTGGGATAATCACTGGGTAAATATTCAAGCGTCATGGTTTTGAGAAAGCAGGCCAGCTCGTTCAAGCAAATTGGACAACGCCGCACGGGTCTGTTGGATGTCCGATTCGGGCAGCGGGGAACGGGCGATCAGCAGCAAGTCGGATCCGGGGGCTGTCTGCGGCAACAATTCGTTCATCGCCGCCCGCAACAGACGTTTGGCCCGGTTGCGTTTGACTGCATTCCCAACCGCCAGACCGGCGCTCACCCCCACACGCACGCCTGCCTGGTCCGATTTCAGGGCATACAATACAACAAGCGGATGGGCATACGACTTGCCGGAACGCCGCACCCGCTTGAAATCGGTTGACCGGGTCAGGCGAAAGCGCCGCTTCACCTGTACCTCGCATTATCCCGCGCGAACGATGTTGCCTCGCGCTGTTGAACTCCTACCAGCGCACGTGCTTCACGTGGTTGTTGCTGCGGACAGACAGCCGGATGCGACCTTTCAGACGCCTGCGCTTGAGCACCTGGCGACCATCTGCACTGGACATGCGCTGGCGAAAGCCATGCACGCGCACGCGCCGCCGGATCTTGGGTTGATATGGACGTTTTGTTGCCATGCACTAACCTCGAAAATAATTATTAAAACACCAAACAGCGGATTCTCCGCCGGGGTTTTCGGATCAGTCCCGGTATCAGGCACGGGATGGGGACGGGTGGCAATTATAACCGAGGGGGATGATTCGGTCAAACTAGTTTGGCTTCTTTTACGAAGCCCTCGAGGATAAGACATGCGCTAATGGGTTACAGAGCTAAACAAACCGCTCAGTTCCGGCTCCAAGTCAAATTTGACGGCGGACAATCCCGGCTGCCAGACTTCGCTATCCGGTTTTTGCCTCGGGAAAGATGGCGTTCTCCGCATAGACACCGCGATATTCCTCGGGCAGTAATCCGGCAATATGACGCATCACCAGGTCGGCATTGCGCTGGCGGGACTCACGCCGTTCGGTCCCTTTGCCTTTCACTGGCGGGAGCTGGATGGGTTTGCCAATATGCATCTCCAACTTTGGACGTTTGCCTTTGGAGGCCTTCTGCCAAAAATCATCCGTCGTGCCGACGATACCAACCGGGATAACCGGCAGACCGGTCTGTTCAGCAATATAGGCGATTCCGGGTTTGGCTTGCCGCAAGCCAGGTGCATGGGAACGCCCACCTTCTGGGGCGATCAAAAGAGGAGACCCGCCGCGCAAGGCAGAAAGGACACCCTCAATAGCGGCGCGATCATAATCGCCGCGGTGGACCGGGATCCCGCCCCACAGGCGGGCGAGGATATTCTGTCCGGGTCTATCCCAAACATCCGATGCTCCCAATGACTTCCAATTGCTCCGGCCAGAATGCGCCTACAAACGGCGCTTCGAAAAGGGAGACATGGTTGATGGCCACAATGTACGGCTGTGCGCAAAGGAACGTTTTTTCTGCCGGTGATCTTCACCGGTGCGAGGATATAAAAAAGCAGGCGGAGTACAACTCGTACGAAAGGACGGGCCAGCCAGCGCCGCCACCATGCCAGGTGATATTCCATTACCGGCATAAAGCCTCCACTTTCGCAAAAACCTCGTCAGCATTCAACTTGTCAGAATCAAGGATGATGGCATCCGCTGGCAGCCCGCAAGGGTGAGAAGGTGCGCGTGAAGTCGATTTCGTCACGCATGCGCACTCCGGCCAGGATTTGTTCGTAATCGGCTTTTCCGCCGCGATCAATGATCTCGGTGTATCTCCGGCGGGCGCGTTCCTGCGCCGAGGCATCCAGATAAATCTTCAGGTCGGCTTCCGGCAGGACGACTGTGCCGATGTCACGCCCCACCATGACCACCCGTCCACGCAGGCCGATGCGGCGTTGCTGGGATGCCAATGCCTGGCGCACACCCCGGTATGTTGAGACCGGTGAAACATTCGCTTCCACTTCGGGAGTACGGATTTCCCAGGTAATATCGATACCATCAGCCAGGACATCACACGCCCGGCCATCCTCTTTCGAAGGCGGGCGTACATCTATCTGAACCGTCTCGGCCAGGTGTGTCACGGCAGACTTCGTCCTGCACCTCCACGCCACGCTGGAGAGTGACCCAGGTGACGGCACGGTACATGACGCCGGTATCAAAGAAGAGATAACCCAGGGAATCGGCCAGCCGTCGCCCAAGAGTGGATTTTCCCGAAGCTGCCGGGCCATCAATAGCAATGATATTTGGAATAGGCATAATGATGACATGTAATATGGATCAGGGAGCAGGTGAAGTGTCCTGGCTGTCGAGCATCAGGTCACTGCGCACCCACAGGATGACATTATCACGCTGCAGCGGCATCTGGCGATATATGAACCATTTCAACCAATTCAGCAGAAGAGGCCTTATCCCAATCCGCCGCTTCATGCAGCACCAGCGGCTCGCCGCGGTATTTCGCCGCCAGACTCAAATCCCCGGATGGAGTAATGATCAACTCAGGAGTGGCATCCGGAGCCAGTTCACTGACCTCCTGCACCTGCCAGTCACGGAACAGCCAGTGCAGCGCCGGAGAGTCTTCACTTGAGGATGGTCAGCGGCAACTGGTTCGCATATCCGCGGTTCAAATCCGAGATCTGGTTGGCAACTTTCAGAAGAATATCCACCCGGCCAGTGCGCGGTTCCGGCTGCCAGAGTTCAACGGTCAACGGCTGTCGCAAACCTGCAGCGCCGGTCGACATGGCAATCGTGAAGAGCGTCAATGCAATCAAACCACTCCACACTCCGCCCAGGCGGGCCACGGAGAGCGACCAACCCGTACCTACCAGCAAAAGGCTCAAGACAATCAGGAGTACCACGGCAGCCAACAGCCACAGGCGTGTGCGCACCAGGTCACTGCTCCAATCCATATTCGTAATACTGGCCAGATTGAGCCACCCAAAGACCAGAAAGGCCATCACCACCGTCACAGTGCCGGCCACTTCCCAACGGTTGACTGCTCTGAAAATCGAAGTGGCGGGCCAATTCAATGGCTGCCAGCACCCAGAGCGGCAGGAGCGCCCAGACCAGGTCGCCGGTCTGCCTGCCGGGGTAGATCAAAGCCAATAGCAATGCCACCAGCGCCCAAATTCCCAGGCGGAGGGTGTCAGCGTCCCGTTTCAGAATCCCGCGTACCACGCCGGCAATTCCAAATGACAAGCGGCAGGATTTCGTAAGCCGGAAGAGCCAGCAATGGCCGCCAGAGTTGGACATCCGAGAGGGTCCACCAGCCGCGCAGGAAAATTCCAAGCGATGCAACGAATGCCGGTAGTCCTTTTGGAGAAATGAAGAACAGACTGCCAACAATGACCAGAGTCCCGAGTCCCCAGAAAAGGGCCACCCGCAATTCCGCCAGGTGGAAGTGCGCCGGGCTTGAGGCCGGTCTCTGTATGCGCGGCCTTGTCCTCTTCCTGCGCAGGGGGCTTTTCTTCCAATGCCCGAACCGAATACCCAGGCCAGCCCCACACCAGCCAGCCCGAACCAGACCGATGGCCCGGAAAGCAAAGCCAGACCGGCAAAGAGACCGGCTGCGGCACGGCGACCATCCATCCACATCAATGCAGTCAGTACGAGGAAAACAATCGCCAGCATCGGCCCTCCAGCCAGGTGCGACATGGCCACCAGGCCAGGATCAATTGCCAATCCAAAAGCCAGGATGAGCGCCGGGATGCGTCCCAACCGGCCGCGCAAGAACCATGCAGCCAGGACCAGCGCACTTCCCGCCAGGGCCGGCCAGAAGCGGGCCAGGAAGTTTGTCGCGCCGAAAATGTAGAACAGAAAGGCAGTCAGGTGAACATAAGCCGGGTTGGGACCGATGGCGGGTTTCAATCCCTGGGTGATCTGCAAGGCCTGGAGTGCCCAATTCGCTTCAAAATCAGAAAGCGGCAGCGCACCAAGGTGCAGGAAGCGCAGACCGACGGCAATGGCAAGCGCCAGGGCATAGAAGGCATGTTCGAGGGTGGGTTCGAATTTTTTCATTATGGCTTATTTTAACATGGTAGTCATAACTAGAATTCATTGCTCTGGATTTCATCCTGACAGATCATCCTACGGGACTTCGTAAATCACCACTTGTCCCTGCTGGAATACCGGTGAAAGGTGCTGTTGAAATTTTTGCTCGTTAATCTGGATAGGTTTGGCGTTCAAGTGTGCCGATAAAAACGTAACGAATATTGTATTGCTGCAATATGGCTTTGGCAGTCGTCCCAATTACTGCTCTCATAAAGCTGGCGGATATCATTCAGGCGGGAGCCTTGCGGATCATAAGAACCGCGCCACTGGGCTTCATGCATCGGCCAGCCCAGCACGGTTGGGAGACCGCTATAAGTGGAAATGTGAGCAAAATCAGAGTAACTGGCATCCGCTTTGGTGGCCTCCACAATAACGCCTTGCGGAGCAGTCCGCAACCAGGCTGCTGCAGCCATATCGTCGGGGTAGATCGGCTGGAAGTAAGCGCCGCCATCCAGAGTCCAGACGCCAAAAGCAGATTCCTGTGGCTGCGGATTTCCGGCAGCCTGCGCCTCCGGCAAGATTGTTCATGAACGCCGGGATGCGAAAATCCTCGGTTTTGGTCAGCACGCCAAGAACAGGATAGATCAAGCGCCATGAACAGGACAAGCATCAGGCCGACCCGGTAGACCCAATTCCAGGCGCCGCGCAAGCTCATGCAGCAGGATCGCCACCCCGAAAGCCGCTGCCAGGCTCCATAACAGCCAGGCCTGGTAGTAGAACTTGAAGATGGTGTTCATGCGGTCGCCAAACTGGTCACGCAGATAGACGAATTCCGGTGCGAGAACAAGAAGGGAAGCCAGCAGGATCAGGAAAATGGCGAATAGAGGAGGTATCTTTGTCTTCCGGCTTCATGGTTGGTTTCTTCAATCTCATTCTGCCCTGCCGGCCTGTATCTTCGAAAGAAAAGCCAGCGCTGCGCCGGTGGTGGACAGGAGGGTCAGAAGGCTGCCGATATTTACCAGACGGCGCAAGGTTGCCGCCGAGAAATACAACGGCTGCGTTATGAAAGCCCTCGTCCGCCAGGTAAGCTGGCCACAAAATCCGGCATTTTAAGTTTTGCCAGCAAAGCCAGCAGCCAGGAGAAAGCCCACAGCAGGAAAGCCAGTCCCAAAGCAAGCCCCAAGCCGGCTTTTCCATTCGCCGGGCGCTTTTCAACCCGCCAGAGATAAATCAAATAGGCAAATATCGGCAGGAGCAGCGGTCCAAACATGACCCATAACTGTGCGCCGCGTGTCGAAAACTCCAGGTTGGGGATAATACCACCCGCTTGCGAGGAAAAACCGGCGTAGAACGGCAGATAGAGCAAAATTGCCAGCAGCCCGACGCGGAATTCCAAAAGCGAACAGATCTTTTAGCCGGTTCCATGACCAGCCGGATGCGTAAAGACACGTCGCCAGAATGTATGCGCCTGCCAAGAGGCCAAAACCGGTCAAGATATCCCAGGTATTCAGGAATGCCAGTCCGCCCAGGAGCAATGCCGCCGAAGAAAAATCCCATTGGACGAATGGAAGGCGGTAAAAACCCAGGTTGGTCTCCCCTTTCCAACCGCCCAGGAAAAGGTTAAGCGCCAGAGCCACAGCCAGCAACCCAAAAGGCATGGCGAGGATATGCGGATGCAGGTCGCCGAGCAGGTAAGAGAAGAATGGGAACTCGTCAATGATTTCGTTCGCACTTGCCAGCCAGATTGGTCTCCGTGATCACGCGCGAGGCGCGCCACCACCAATAATACCGGTACTCAGGCATCCAAGCTTAACTTTGCCAGGGCGCATCCCGCAAATCCTGGATGATCAGCCATCTCCAGAAGGCAGAAGTGTGGCTTCGCCATCTCGCATTGAACTTCCAGAAGATCCCACCGCTCATAGAGGACTTCCAGAAAACCTTCAAAATTACTGACCAGCAGGAGAAAGAGTGGGCCAAGTAAGGGCAGGCTGAGTGGATAATGTCGGGCTTTTCAGACGGCTGCTCGACTGCGGTATCTTCGGTTTGCGATTGCGCCTGAAGGCCAGCAAATTGTAAAGAATTCCGTAGGCTCCCACTGCGCTTAATCGCAAATACCAATGACAGCATCAGGTTGAAAGCCACGCTGCCCAATGTGCCGGTTGCTTTGGCGAGCATGGCAGTCATGACATAACCAAAATAATAATAGGAAATGGCATAGCCCGAAAGCCAGGGATCGTGCGGCGGGAAAGTTGGCGAATGCATCACAGCGTTGATGAACGCCAGTTCCATTGGCTTCTCAGTGCCAACAATTTCCGGGTTCCCGGCGCGTACAAAAGCCAGGATGCCAAAAGCCAGGAAAAAGAGTACTTCAACGGTGGCGATCAGGCGCAGGTTTGACTTGATCCATTCACCACAAAGGATTGACGCGTTTCCTTCCGGAGCATGCCGGACCGCGGAAATTGCCGCCAGCACGATCAATGCCAGCAGCAATCCACTGCCATCGTTCTGGATAAGTCCCAGTGAGGCCATCATCCAGAAAAGGTAGCCCCAGACCAGCATCCCGAGAGCGCGTGCCAGGCTGAAGCCCCGGTCTGCCAGCGCCGGGAAGCAGACGATAGGCCAGCGGGAAAGTCAGCCAGCCGATCAGGGTGATCAGTAAGTACCAGAGAAAGAATTGAAGCATTTTAGTACCAGGCTATTATCAGCGATCTTCAATTTCCAGAGCCGTCGGCAATTGGAATTTTCCATCCGTGCCGGGTTCGAACGCGAGTACATCCACCACGGCATCCAGGTTGATCGGGCCGTAAATATGCGGGAAAAGCTCGGATCGCGAGGTCCACACCTGGCTCCCAGCGCAGTTCCGAGGTCAGGCGCGCCGGATCGATCACCAGCAGCACCAGGCCATGTTGACCGGCATAAATAAAGTTGGCTACGCGCAGGATCTGGCTCGCCTTGGAACAGTGGATGAAGCCCTGCCCTGCCAGTGAGTCGGCAGCATACTCGCCTCTTTTTTGTGCAGCCGACCAGGCGGTCCGGGATGTGAGGTGCAAGATGAAATCGCTCACGGGTTCACCTGTGTCCCTGCGGGGACTTCGCCTCCTGCGGGAACTGCATAGATCACCGTTTGTCCGTCACGGTAAACTGCATCCCAGAGTAATCCGTTATAAGCCTCGAACTTGCTCAAGCCATCGCCAGCGTATTTGGCGCGTTCCAACTGCCCGACGATAATATAACGTACATTGTACTTGTGCAGGAAATCAACGCGCCGCAGTGGCATCCGTGGTGGCGTAGAAAGCATCCTCCTCCAGACCGCGCGCGACTTGACCGTATCCGAGAACAAGAACGCTGCTGTTGCATCTGATGCCATTCCCAACCGACCACATCGGGCAGGCCGGTATAGATCGAGAAGCGCCCAAGCCAGTAATACTGGATGCCGGCAGGGGCAGCCTCTGCGATGACGGGAGAACCCTGGACGTTATCCTGCATCCAGCGGATGGCACGATAATCTTCGCTCAAGTTCATGTCCACATCAAATTCGTTATAGGTGGAATAGGCCATGTAAGCCATGCTGTCGAGGGTATGCGGCACGCCCTCAGTCATGCGATCCTTGATCTTGCCCAATCCGCCCATCAGGAGGAACAAGGCCGCGCCGGCTGTCAGGGCGACGGCTGCAATCTGCCAGGCGATCCGCCATCCGGGCAGCCATTTGCGGAACTCGTTCAACAGGAAACCGAAGGCAGCTGCGGCGCTGATGCCAAGCATGACCCAGGCTTGATTATAAATTTTGAAGACGGTGTTCATGCGTCCAATATCGCCACCCATGACAATGATTTCCACGACCATGGTCAGCAGCAGACCTGTCCCGACCATGAACAGGACCAGGCGCTTGCCATCCGGGATACCGGGGCGGAATAACAAGGATCGCCGCCCAGGCTGCCAGAGGCAAGGCCAGCCAGAGGATGGTAATGCCCTTCCAGGGATCATTCTGGCTGGAACTCATCACCCAGCCTTGCTGGCCTATCAACACCAGGAAAAAGATCACCAGCGCGGCAATGATCAGATCACGATAAGGTCGCAGTTTGCGAAGCGCAGAGACGGGCGTCTCGGCCAGCCACTGGCGCGTCTCCCAGGTCATCCAGGAAATGATGAAGAACAGGAACACACCCCAGTGGGTAAGATAGGAGGATATATCCGAACGCCCACCCTTCCAGAGGGACATTTTTGTGTAGGTTGGGTCGAGCAGGAACCAATGGGTGAAAGGCTGATAGAACAAGAGCGAGCTGCGCCGGTCAACACCACTACTGCGCCGCCGGTCAATAAAAGACGCTTGCCCCAATCCGGAGATTGCGAGCGGAAGGCGCGAAACATCCGCATAACGCCAGACCGCATAGGCCAACACCACTGCACCCAGGATCAGGTACGTATAAAAATCCCAGGTATTGGTGGGTTTGAGCGCTCCGATGATCAGACCGCCAAGAAGAAGGCCGCAGGACAGTATCAAGGTGATTCTTCCATCTGGCCCTGGCGAGCAGCACGGAGAGCGCCCAGGCGATCGCCAGCACCGTTATCATGAGGGCGATCATGTGGGCATGCAGGTCGGAATACAGGAAGGTAAAGAGCGGGAACTCGGTGATCGGATCGCCGGATTGAGACTGGAAGGATCCGGCTGGGATCCCAATACCAATTCCCAAGCCCATAAGGCAGATGCATCTTCCCAACCAACACCATAAAGAAACCTTCGATGGTCCACAAGATGCGCTGGAAAATGTTGGCATTATCGATCACTCCGCCGGGCGCGGCAACCTGCTGGAAACCCTGATACAACATGCGGACAACGCCAAGGTTGCCGATGCAGAACCATGGCAGAGGAGGCCGAAATCCCGGCGATAAAACGGGAATCAAAGAGCGATGCATGCGGTCCGGGACTGTTTCGCGAGGCTTTCAGGCGACGCATGTCTTTCGGCCCTGCATCCACGAATGCCATGCAGGAAATTCCATCCCACCGAGAAAGCCGCCGACTGCCAGACAGGCAAACAACGTTGGCAGGATGAAGTTATAGGCGATGGATGGGATAATGCCAAGCAGTTTGACCGGCGTCCCGACGATCACGTAGCCGTAGTAATAATAGTTGATATAGCCGCCCGCGAACCATGGATCATAAGGCGGGAAGCTGGTGCTCTTGAGGATGGCATTAAAGATACGAAAAGTCCATCGGACGCTCGCCGCCCTTGGAAGGATGCCAGAGATCCGGATTCCCGAGGCGGATAAGCAGGTCAAGCAGGAAGAAGGACAGGAAGAGAACTTCCACCATCAGGAAATATTTCCAGCGTTCCTTCAATTCCTGTTTCAGTTCCTGGCGTTGACGCCAGGCCTGCCACACACCCAGCAGCATGATCAACCCGAGGGCGGCGGCAATGGTGCAGCCTGCTGTAGGTAAGTCCGATCGATCCGGCCATCCAGGCCAACCATGCCCAGAGCAGCAAGCCGACGATACGCGCCAGCGGGTAACCATGGTCAGCCAGGCCAGGCAGCGCCGCCCGCACCAGCGGATATGTGAACAATCCGAGCATGAATATGACCAGGTACCAGAGCACAACGCCCAAGGCCGGGATAGCGGTTATAGATGGCGTTGCGGTTGAACAAGTCTGACCATGTACCGCCGGCTTGCTGGGCTGCCAACTGGTCGGCGGGCAGCATCAGGCTCTTATACCGGTTGGCCTGGCCCGGGTTAAGTTGGACGACATTGCTCAGATCCACGCCTCCCAAAACTGCCTGTACCTGGGCCGGGTTGTAATTGGGGCTTTTCCGGAAGATGAGCACCTTTGGATGGTCATAAAATGTGAAGGACTCTTCGCTATCCTGATCATTAATGACCAGCGGACCGAGGGTCGGATAAGATTCGAAAGTGGCAACCAGGTAAAAGCCGAGACTGCCGTTGAACATGCCCGGCTTCGCCACCCGATAACACCAGATGATATCCTTGTCCGCCGGGCAACCGAGCAATTGACGGTAATAGGCGGTCGTCAGAGGATACCGCTCAGGCAGGCGGGTGGTTTGCATATATTGGTGGGCGGTTGGAATAAAGATGTAATCGGTCTGGTCGAGATAACTTTCATAACGGGCAAGTTTATTGGCGTTATCATCCCAATAGACTTGCAGGTTGAGGTCACCGCGATAGATGCCATTGAAACCGTCGTAACCGTCCACGCGAAAAGGCAGGTTCCAGTCATAATCAGTCTCGTTGGCGATGGCGGAACCATTCAAGGTCAATGCAGCTACCGGTCGTATTCAAAACGCAGGTAATAAGTGTCTCCCTGCCGCAGGGTGGCAGGATGATCAAGAACCAATTTGACAGGATTTCCGCGCGGGTCAGCCATTGGGAACAAAGTCCGCTGCTAGCCGAAGCGCTGGCAAGAATCTGGTCGGATGAGAAATCCTGTCCGGAGGAAAGTTCCATGCTCAGGGTCTGCGAACCAGGTCGCGCTGATATCCACTACACGGCTGAAAGTCATGCTTCGTCAGTGTCCCATCCGCTTGCGGAGTAAACTGGACCTGGTAGGGCTGGTCCAGCGCTCACAATGCACTGGGGCGAAGGATCAATCATCTGTTCGACCGGGCTGTTCGATGCCGCGATTGACAATTGAAGCGGCCCGCAAAGATCCAATTGGAATGCCGGATCAAGCACTTCCACGTTGATCAGATAATTCTGCTGGGCATAGAGAGTGGGTTGTTGGTTGATAAGGAATATCTGGGAGGCTGGATCTTTCCGCATCATCATTTGTGGGAGCGACCAGCATGGAAACCGGATGCAACGGATTGTGGGGCGGAAGGGTTTTGCAGGATGGTTACCCGCAGGATATGGTTCGTTACATGCGGCAGCAGGATTTGATCCAATGTCCCATCTGCCTGCGCAGTAAAAGCCATTTGATAAGGAGTATTTGCCTGGATGACGCTGCCGGTTTGAAAAGGCAGGGGTTGCTGGTAGGTCGTCCCATTGGCAGTTTTGATCTGCAGGTTGATCGGGCCAGGGACATTTTGATAAATCCAACGTGATGCAGCCACGCGCGTTTCCGGCCGCAGGTAGATCCGGCTGAAGGCATATGCCCAACCAAAGGTCAACGCCAGGACGATCACGCCAACCGACACCGGCCAGGATTGCCCGCCAGTTGAATCGCTTCAATCCTGAAAGACGTGGGCGTGCCCAGTCGAAAACCACCCAGGCTGCCATCATCGCCAGGAGCGGGTAGACAGGCAACTGGTAACGCATGTTCGGGTTGAACTGGAGCGACTGCCAGATGAAATAGAATGGCCGTCCAGCCCCACAGCAGGATATGCTGCCGCCACTCCCCTTTCAGCATACGCCAGCCCATCCAGAGGAAACCGGCCCAGGCGAGGATACCGAGAGGCAGTCCAAGACCCCAGACGGTCAGGTTTACGAAGGAGTAAAGATGCGTACGGCGCGCCCACTGCAAATTCCACACCAAACCGGAATCCGGGCTGGCGTCGGCACGTTGTTCCCTGATATTCGCCAGCCATTTCGGGTTTAGCCCCAGACCGGAAAAAGCATAAGGCTGGAAAACACGGAAGGCCAGGATGGAAAACAACGCCCCGACGACCATAAAGACGAACATTTTGGCAATAAAACCATCGAAGGATGGTGCGGGCATCTGCAGATGGCGCAGCATCGGGCATTTTGTTCTCCGTCCTTCTTTCCAAAATAGCGCACCGCCAGCGCACCGGGTAAAAGGATTGCCAGCGGGGCAGCGGTCAGCTTGGAGGCTACCGCCATGCCCAATGCCAATCCAAATCCAACGCTCAACCAGAAAAGAGCGGTTGGTAAAAAGACGCGAAAAATAATTGCGGGGACGCAGAGTCGAAGGTTGTTCTTGCGAGGCTTCCTGATCCGGCTTCTGTTCCGGCGCGCGTTCTTTCCACACCATGATCTCCACGGCAAAATAAGTCGCCAGGAGCATAAAAAAGGTGGCGAAGTTATCCGTCGTGTAAAAATGCGACTGCTGGATTTGCATCACCGCCAGCGCCGAGAACATGGCCGCCAGGATCCCGACACGCGGCCCATACAGCCGCTTTACCATGAAATACAACAACGCCACGGTTGCCAGATCTGCCAGCGCCGACATATGCCGTCCGAAGAGTTGCAGATTGGCCAACTGGTGGGTCAAATCGGCCAGCCCGCGCACGATAAAAACCGGCAGGGTGCCATAAACAAAGTAACCATGACCCGTGTTGTGTGGGTTGAGGGTCGAAGTGGCGGTATTGAAGTATTCGGCCAGGCTGTGGACCGGCTGGATATCATACGTGACCGAGGTCAGGAACAGCTCATCCGGGTGCTGGTATTGGAGATTCGCCCCAGTCACTCCCCGACAGGCGGAAATACGCACCCACCAGGAGAACGCCAATCAGCAGGATGTCATACAGCCAGAGGTGTTTCTTTTCCGGATTGGAGCTGATGGCATTCGTCATACAAAACCTCGGTCACTCATTCGATGGTACGAACAAGATCAGGAAATTCTTACCTTCCAGATTGGTGGCAGAGTGGAACGTACTCAGCGCACCTTGAGGATACATTTGTCTTAGCAAATCCACATCCTGTAGTATCGTCCGGCTTGATCATAAACAACTTGGTGCCCTTTACATCCAACGTTTTATTGAAATCCTGGGGCCAGATGGCAAAATCCCGGTTTGGGATGCCTGCCCAGACGCCCGGCAGGCGTGTGTCCACCCAGTAGGGAAAGCCACGATCCAGACCGAGTCGGTCGTTCCGTATACCTGCCTGAATTGTTTGATGACCGCCCCCATCTCCGAGGTGTTCCAGGCAGACGCGGTGTACTGGTCCGCATACTGGTGAAAAACCAGGTCATAGTTCTGGAAGGATGGACCAGACCGCCAGGAAAAGGATCACGACCCATGTCAGGGCAGTCCCGAGGCGGCGGTTCATTCTGGATGTGATGCCGGTCAACAGTCCATCCAGTGCCATCGCCACGATCAGGAAAACCGGCAAAAGCGCGCCTCCGGTGCGGGTCAGGACCGGGTTCTCGTTCGGAAAGGCCAAGGAAAGGATCGAGGGAAGCTCCAACAGTGGAACGGCCAGCAGCAGGAACAGGTCCTGCCAGTGACGCTGGCGGATATAGCGGATAAGCACCAGAACGATCCCGATGATGAACAGCGCACCGGAGACCACATCCAAGGCCGGGCGATAACACAATCGAATGGACCCAGGTCTCGCCATCGTTCCAGTTGAACATGCGCAGGGCATTCCAGGTGTTCGATGAGAAAGATCTGCAAGGCTGGTCCGGGCAATGGGCGTTCCGCCGTCCCCAGGCGGCTGAATGCCCGGATAGAGAAGACGTCCGGGTTTTCCAGCCAGTAGCGCGCCAGGGGTAGAAAAACGACGAAAGAGATCAACGCCAGGATAACCAGCCAGACCACCGCCTGCTTGCGGTTGCCTTTGGACTGGGAATGCAACAGGTAAAGCCCGACTGCGATCACCACCACGAACGGCACGATGCGCATCGGGGTATAGCCATGCAGGCCGAAACCCAGGAACAGGCCGGAAAGGATGAAATCATTGCGGCTGCGTCTCCGCAAACCGCGGATGAGATAATAGAGCGTGGGGGCAACAAACAAGGGATAGAGTGGGAAGCGCAATCCCACCCGGCTGATGACATTTGGCCAGTAGGCGATCCCTGCAAAGAACACCGCCAGCAAGGCCAATCCGCTTGTTGCCGAATTCCTTGCCAAGCAGGTACAGGTAAGGCAGTGTCGCCAGCCCACAGATGACTGTTCCTATTTTCAAGCTCAGGAACGACAGTCCCGTGCCAAAGATCCATGACACAACCAGGGTCAGGTACATCTGGATGGCTTCACGACCGGTGTTGCGCGGGAAGAAGATGTGTGTCTGGCCCTGCGAGACATCGAACACATCCAGGATCTTCTCAGCGTGGTCGCTGACCGGCTCAGACGGAACGCCGGTCAGGTTATAAATGCGGAAGAAGGCAACGACTGCCACAACGACCAGCACGAGCAGCCCCCAGCGGGTCACCTTGATCTGCCAGGTATCCTGTACGAAGAAAGCCCGGATCCGTCCCCAGACAGGAGCTTTGCCTTCCCCGGGCAGCCAGAAGGCCCAGATGAAGCAGATAATGGCAAGCATCCAAAGCGTGACATTCAAAATGGTGAACAGGTTGTTGCTGAGAGTAATAAAGGCAGCCAGCGCCAGCGGGATCCCCAGCATGAGCGGCAGGCGCCGCACCTGCATTTTATCGCTCCCTGAGCCGGTTTCCAAAACAGGCGCGAGCGCCCATTCACGGCTTAGATAAGCCCAAACCAGCATGCCAAGTGCAAGCGCGTAAAGTACCAGCCCAACTCCCGCCGTCCGGTCGGGGACCGCATCCCAGCTGCGTTGTCCCAATAAAGCCAAAACCAATGCCAGCAGGGAACGCCAGGGCAGGCGGTTGGGCTGCGCGGTTTTCGCCACAGCTGGTTCCATCACTGCAACTGGCGCCTGCTCCACCATGGCAGGTTTCATTTCAGCCATTTCGGGGGCGCCTGTAAAATTTTCCTGCGCGGCTTCCGCCTGGGAGGGAATCTCAACTTTTTGACCGCGTTCCCAGAACTTCAGCTTTGATTTGAGATAATCCAGGATACTGGGTTCTTCAGGCATACAGGTTTTTCATTTGCCTCCTTGCAGGATATTTTCGAAAAGATCTTCGTAGCCCGCCGCGATCACATCGGGGGAATACTTATGCCTGATCTCGACCGGGTCGCCGCGAAATCGCTCCGGCTCGGCCAAAATATCCAGGATGGCGCCCGCGATCGCGGGCGCATCCCCCACCGGCACGATCCTGCCCATCCCGCTGGTCTTGACCGGGACGCGCACACCCGGCAGGTCTGTGGCTATCACGGGAGTCCCGCAGCTCATCGCCTCGACCTGCACCAGGCCGAAGGCTTCGGTGCTGTTCAAGCTGGGCATGACCAGCACCTCGCAGGTCTTGAAAAAAGCCGTCATTTCGACCGGTGACAGGTGGCCCAGGAGCGACCAGTGCTCTTTCAGGCCTTCGATGAGCGGCAGGATGCGGGCGGCATATTGTTCTTCGCCTACCACGTTCTGGTACGAACCAACGAAAAGCAGGCGCGCCTCCGGAAGTTGCTCCAGCACCCTTGGCAAAGCCTGGACCAGGTATTCGACGCCCTTCTCAGTCGCCATACGGGCAGCCATGCCGATGATCCGCTGACCTGTTTGGATGCCAAACTTTTGGCGGAAAGCCCGTACATCCTCTTCGCTGGCTGGCGGCAGTTCCACCGGGGCATCCAACACATGCACCTTGTCCATAAAGCGCGTCAAGTAAGCTGAATGTTCGGCATAATCACGCGTAAGACAGACGATCGCGTCACTGCCCCAGGCTGCGACATGATTGGCAACATGCGAGACCTGGTTGGCGAGAGCATGGATCAGGCCGTGCGGGAGACGCAGGTCGCAATGGTAGGTCAAGTACCACCGGCTTATGCAGCAGCCTGCCGAACCAGGCTATGTAGGCTGCGTCAAGCTGTGGCATGTGCAGGTTGATCACGTCGGCCTTGCGCGCCAACTTCCAGGCCTCTGAAGGCATGGCCGGCATGAGCAGGCCTTTACTGACCCGCATCAGGGCGGTATGCGCACAATTGTCAATCCGTCCACTTCTTCAAGCCGCGGTAATTGGGGGTCATCCTGGGAAGTCAGAATGGTGACCTGGTGACCGCGCCGCGCAAAGGCACGCGCCAGTCGTTCCGCATAGACAGTCAGGCCGGAAGTATGCGGGCGGTAATAGGTCAGGCCGGTAAGAATATGCATGGCTAATGATTATGGTTGTTGACGGTAATATCACAATACAGGTCGGCCGGGATGCAGCCTTCACACTCCAAGTTGCAGAGTGGCGTGGGCGATCCCATATGTGTGTATCGAGTAATTCACTGACCGCCGCCTGGATTTTCGCTCCAGCGCTGATGGGAATGTCATCGGTCAGGATGTGAGCAGAAAGTGTCCGCAGGCCGCGCGTGATGGACCAGATATGCAGGTCATGCACGCCGCGCACGCCCTCCACCTGCAGGATGGAATCAACCACAGATTGCACGTCAACATCGGCAGGCGTGGCTTCCATCAGGATATTGACCGACTCACGCAGGATGCCCCAGGCGTTCCAGAGGATCAGCAGGCCGATAAAGATGCTGACCAGCGGATCAAGCCAGTTCAGACCGGTAAAACGGATGACGATCCCGGCGACGACCGCCCCGACAGTTGAAAGGACATCCCCCATGAGGTGCATGAAGGCGCTGCGCAAGTTCAGGTCGTGTTCGCTGCCGCGCCGGACCAGCAGCGCGGTGACCAGGTTTACGACCACTGCCACCAGCCCCAACTCCGATCAGCACATCCGCCTTGACCTCGGGCGGGGAAAGCAGGCGGCGGTAGGCATCATAAAAAATGCCCAGGGCGATTATCGCCAGCGTGGTGGAATTGACCAGCGCCACCAGGATGCCGGCGCGATGATAGCCATATGTTTTCCCTGAGTGGGCCGGTTTGGTCGTGACGCGCAGTGCCCACCAGGTCAGCGCCAGGGCCAGAACGTCGGTGACATTGTGCGCTGCGTCGGTCAGCAAGGCCAGGGAATTGGCGAAAAGACCGGCCGCCACCTCGAACCAAAACAAAAGCAGCCGTCAGGCCGAGCGAAAGAGCCAGGCGGCGGTTGGTGGAACGGCTCAAGTCAGTGAATGTGGGTGTGTTCGTGTGGCATAGTTCAGGACTGACCGATTATAACCCACCCCCGATAAACAAGTTCTGCTGCAAATCAACACGACAATCCGGAAAAAGGGATCATTTCACAAACGCTTTTGGATGGCCGCGGCAATTTGCTCCATTAATTCCTTGTCCCGTTCATGATCGAATGGGATGGCTATTCACAAGTTCAAGTCGGATAGGACCAGGGCAGACCCTTGCGATATTCCTCCGGCTCGCTCAGGTAGCGCGGGACGATGTGGGCGTGCAGGTAAGGGATCGCTGTTTCCCAGGATGCCATAATTGATGCGGTATGCGTCGGTCACTTCCAACAGGACATCGCCGATCAAGGCCATATCCGACAGGTAGTCTGCCCGCTGCAGGCGGTCGAGATCGTTGATCGAAGCGACCACCGGGTCCGCCAGGAGGATGGTGTAGCCGCGCAGGAATTGCATATCACACAGCACCGCCCAGCCGGAAGGGACCCGGCAAATAACGGCAGGATTCGTCCCGGCCCTGGCTTTCAGGATGCGTTCAGGAATGGTGATTGACATGGTTATTCATGCCCATCAGGCATTCCCGGGATTGTTCTTCTGCCTGCCGGTTGCGCAACTGGCGGTAAACGCCCATCAGGGTCTCGCCCTCGCGCGAAAGGGCATAGGTCCCGAGCACACCGTTGATGAGGTAGCCGATCAGGTGCGCTGTCAGGGCAGCCGCCAGCGCAGTGGACTGGTCACCGGAGAGCAGCGTCAGTGCGCCGCCCAGCGCGGCTTCATAGGTGCCAACCGCACCGGGCAGGGACGGGACGGCATTCCCGAAAGCGACCGCGCCCAGTCCGAACAGGGACCAGACCAGGCGTGGCCTGCGGGAAGAATGCCAGTAACAGGAGCAGGAATTCGGCGATGGCGATGGCCCAGTTGAGCGTCATCCAGAGCATGAAGCGCAGGAACAGCCAGCCATCCGTCAGGATGGCCAGGCCGGAGAAGAGCGAATCCAGCAGGTCCCCACCCAGCGTCTGCAGCTTTGGCCAGCGGGCGCTGAGACGCTGGAACAGGCCCAGAGCCCATTCCCGGTTGCGCGCCAGCAGGTACAGGACAACCATCCCAACGACCACCAGCGCCCCGATGACGATGGCGATGCGTCCTGCTCCCGCCGCGCCGACCACGAACGGCACCGCGCTGAGCAGGATGGCCGCCGAAAAGGCCAGGTCCAGGACGCGCTCGATGACGATCGTGGAGAGCACATCCATGAAACCCAGTTTGGCCTTCCGTCCGAGCAGGAAGGCCCGCCCGACTTCACCCAGGCGGAAAGGCAGGAAGTTATTCAGCAGATAGCCCTCGCACAGGGTCCAGAAAACGTCCCGGTAGGAGGCGCGCCCGCGCAGCAGGGTGCGCCAGACAATCCCGCGCACCATCAACCAGGTGACCGAAATGACCAGGAAAGCCAGCAGCAGCCAGTAATTGGCGGAGCGGATGGCTTCCATGAAGCGGTGCAGGTCCACGAAGCGGACGATCAGCGACGATGGCGATCAGGCTGATGACCACCCCCGGCAGCCAGCGGCGGGCAGATTTCCAAAAATTGACATAAAAGACCTCACCACGCAGGACACCAAGGCACACTAAGGTTCACAAAGGAATTATTACTAAAAACCTTGCTGATCTTTTCCTTCGTGAACCTTTGTGACCTTCGTGTTAAACTCTTATTCCTCTTCCAGGCTCAGGACCGCCATGAAGGCTTCCTGGGGGATTTCCACGTTGCCGACCATCTTCAAGCGTTTCTTGCCCTTTTTCTGCTTCTCGAGCAATTTCTTCTTGCGGCTGATGTCGCCGCCATAGCATTTGGCCAGCACATCCTTGCGGGTGGCCTTGACGTTGGCGCGGCTGATGATGCGCCCGCCCGAGGAGGCCTGGATGGCCACGTCGAACAACTGGCGCGGGATGAGTTCCTTGAGCTTGGTGATGAAGCGCTGGCCTTTATGATAGGCATCCTTCTCATGGACGATCGCCGCCAGGGCATCCACCGGCTCGCCGTTGACCAGGATCTCGAGCTTTTGCAGCGCGTCGGCGCGGTACTCGAGGAACTGGTAATCCAGCGAGGCGTAGCCGCGCGTGCGGCTCTTGAGCTCGTCGAAAAAGTCGATGATGATCTCGGAAAGCGGGATCTCGTAATTCAACTGGACCCGGTGCGGGGCGGGATATTCCTGGCTCTTGTAAATGCCGCGCCGCTTGGTGACCAGTTCCATGATCGGGCCATAGTATTCCGTGGGGGTGATGATCTCGATGTTCATCCAGGGTTCGCGGATCTCGGCCACCAGGCCATCCTCGGGCAGATCGGCCGGGGAGGCGACGATCTTCGTCATGCCCGTATGCAGCAGCACTTCGTAGGCCACCGTCGGGGCGGTGAAGACCATCTCCAGGTCGTACTCGCGCTCCAGGCGTTCCTGGATGATCTCCATGTGGAACAGGCCCAGGAAACCGGCCCGGAAGCCGAAACCCAGCGCCTGCGAGGTCTCCGGCTGGAAGGTCAGCGAGGCATCGTTCAATTGCAGCTTGTCCAGCGCCTCGCGCAGGTTCTGGTAATCGTCCGCTTCGGAGGGGTAGATCCCGGCGAAGACCATCGGTTTGGGGATGCGGTAGCCCGGCAGCGGCTGCGTGGCGGGATGGATGGTGCTGGTGATCGTATCGCCGACACGCGCGTCGTGCACCGTCTTCAAGCCGGTGGCAACATAGCCCACCTCGCCGGCCGTCAGGCCCTTGACCGGTTTCATGGTGGGGGCAAAGATGCCCACCTCGATCGGTTTGACATCCACGCCGGTCGCCAGCATCCGGATGGTTTCTTCGGCCGAGACCTTGCCTTCCACCACGCGCACGTAGGCGATGACGCCCTTGTAGGAGTCGTAGTGCGAATCGAAGATCAGCGCCCGCAGGGGCAGATCCGCCTCGCCGGTGGGCGGCGGGACCTTCTGGACGATCGCTTCGAGCACCGCCTCGATGTTCTTTCCTTCCTTGGCCGAGACACGCAGCACTTCGTCCGGCAGGACACCCAGCAGGCTGCCGATATCCTCGGCCACCTCGTCGGGGCGGGCGGTCACCAGGTCGATCTTGTTGATGACGGGGATGATGACCAGGTCGGCGCCCAGGGCGGAATACAGGTTGGCCAGGGTCTGGGCCTCGATGCCCTGGGTGGCATCCACCACCAGCACCGCCCCTTCGCAGGCGTTCAGCGCCCGGCTGACCTCGTAGCCGAAGTCCACGTGGCCGGGGGTGTCGATCAGGTTCAGTTCGTAGGCGTTGCCATCCTTGGCGGTGTAACTCATCCGCACGGCCGAGGCCTTGATGGTGACGCCCTTCTCGCGCTCCAGGTCCATCGAATCGAGGATCTGCTCGGTGGTATCCCGGTCGGGCACCGTGCCGGTTAGATGCAGCAGCCGGTCGGCCAGGGTGGATTTGCCGTGGTCGACGTGGGCGATGATGCAGAAGTTGCGGATATGGGTCGTCATACGCGAGGAAAGTATACCTGATTTTTATCCACGACCCGCCCAAAACGCCCCGAAAATTATTTGCCGGCAGCAAGCGACACGAAAATCGAAAAAAGCGGCGCAAATGCGCCGCCTTGAATGCATTATCCTCGTTTCTATCCAATAACAGAATCCTCTTTTCTCTGTTCTTTTCTCTGTCACTTCTCTGTTCTGCTCTTCTCTTCGTGTCCTTCGTGTTCTTCGTGGAGAATATTTTCTTACTCCACGCTCAGGAACCCAAAGAGCCGCCACAGGCCGCGCATCATGGCATGACCGGGATCCGCCTTGATGAACTGGTTCGGGCACGAGCCGGGAATGACGGCGATGCCGTTCTCCTGGCACATGCGCACCGCCTCGGCGAGACGCTCGACATGCTGGTAGCCAGGCCGGGCTTGGTGCCCATCATGCAGTGCATCCAGACGTGCTTGACGCCCAGTTCCACGCATTGCTGGACGATCACGTCGGTCACTTTGGGGCTGGCCAGGATGAAGACGGCCTCCGGTTTCTCCGGCAGGGACTTCAAGTCCGGGTAGCACGGATCGCCTTCGAAAGTGGTGATGCGCGGGTTGACCGCGTAGACCTGGTAGCCGGCTTGCTTGAACTTCTTGTAGCTCATGTTGCAGCCGGTCTCGCGCTTGTCGGATACGCCCACCACGGCGATCTTCTTCTGGGCCAGGAAATCTTTGACGAGTTCATCGATTTTTGCCATTTGCATTCTCCTTGAGAAATATACGTAGCGGCTTTTCGTTTGTTTCAAGTCCACCCGCTGGCTATTTTATCATTTCCAGGACTTCCTGCGCGTCCAGCTTGCTCTGGTAGAGTAGAGCTTGTCGCTTTTCATCCACTCTGCCAGTATTCGAGTTCGTCATGTCTTCAAGGTTGGGGTCCCGTACGGCTGGTGTTCCCAGGCCAGGGTAACACAGACGGCCGCCTCCGCCCCGACTTTCGCCACCAGGGCATCCCCTTCGGCGGTCAGCTTGATGCCGAACTGCACTTCCACTTTGGTCGGGCGCTCGGAAACCTTGATCTGTTTGACGGAATCCATCACCTTGGCGGCCATCGCCCGGATGGTGCCCATGGCCCTGTCGATGGCTTCGGCGGATTTTTCCTGAAGCTGGTCAACCGGCACCTTCGCCACGCCGCGCACGCCCGAAGCGGGGCCAAATTCCACCAGGATGATCTCTTGTTTGTCAGACATAAGCCCTCCCGTCCCTTAAATCCGGAAACGATAGGATTATTTTAGCACGAGAACCCGATCCGGAGTCCAAAATCTCCAGATTTTGGATCTTTCGTGCTTACAAACTCCAACATCGGAGTCGTTCGACTTCCGCTGCCTCAGAATTAAGCTACCTCCCGATTCATCCTCCCAAAACCTGCCCTACCAGGGCAGCCAGATCCAACTCGCCTGCCGCCCCCACCCCCAGCCACGCCAGGAACTCGATATTGCCCTTCGGCCCGACGACGGGACTGCGCAGCAGGCCGCGCACGCCGAAACCCTGATCCTGGGCAAAGGCCAGCACATCCAGCAGGATGGCTTGATGCACTTCCGGGTCGCGGATGACGCCCTTATGTTTGGCGAATTCCTTGCGCCCGGCCTCGAACTGCGGCTTGATCAGGGCGATGCACTTCGCCCTCACCCCATCCCCTCTCCCATCGGGAGAGGGGCGCAGGGGTGAGGGCAACCAGCCCTTCACCACCGGCAGCAAGATCTTGAGCGAAATGAATGAAGCATCGATCGTCACCAGGCTGACCGGCTCCGGCAGCGCCTCGACATACCGGGCATTCGTCTCTTCCATCACCACCACGCGCGCGTCCGAGCGCAGTTTCCAGTGCAGGATGCCCTTGCCTACATCTATAGTGTAGACTTTGGCCGCCCCGTGCTGGAGCAGGCAGTCCGTGAACCCGCCGGTCGAGGCGCCCACGTCCGCACAGACGCGGCCGGACACACCCACCGGGAAAGCCGCCAGCGCCGCCTCCAGCTTGTCGCCGCCGCGCGAGACGAAACGCGGGCCCAACTCCACTTCCAGGGCGCTTCGGGGGGGATGGCAGCCGAGGCCTTGAGTTCCACCTGCCCATCCACGCGCACCTGTCCGGCCATGATCAGGGCCTGGGCCTTGGCGCGGCTTTCGGCCAGGCCGCGTTCCACCAGCAGGAGGTCCAAACGTTGCTTCGGCATGGGTCAATTATACGCGCTGGAGCGATCAGCCCGGAACCAGGCTAAGGGCCCGCACATCTGGTGCTGTTTTCACCTGCCAGATCGCCTGGCTGCAGCCATCGATCATCGGTATACTAAAAAACAAGAAGAAAACAGCCACTGCAATAATAATTACCCGTGGCGGAAAGCCCGCGGCTAAAAATGCTACCCCCTGCATCAAATTGAAACCAAGGATACCCAAAATACGGCGTTTGGGACCACCCCATATGCTCATTACCAGGCTGCCGCCCAGAAAACCAATCCCACCGACCGACATGATCGTACCGAGAACGACCGGCGTGGTAAAGCTCAGCACCAATGGAGTGAACAATACCTGGGCGAAACCTGTGGAGAAATTGATGACCACAAAAAAGAGCAGCAACCCTACCAATCCAGGCCGGGCGACAATATAGTTCCAACCAAAGGCAGCCTCGTGCAGCAAAGATCCCTGTCTGGCCTTTCTTTCAGCAGTGGCTTCGGGTTTAGAAAACCTGGTGATCAGAAGTGTAAATAAAGCAAAGAGATAAGTAGCAAAGTCAAGCAACAGAATAGTATAAATCGGAAATATTCCCATCATGACACCGGCCATCACTGGTGAGCCGATCTGTGCGACCGCCTCCGCGATCTGCACCATCCCGCTGGCTCTACCCAGGTGCTTCTTGGGGACCAGCAGCGTAGTCGCGGCAGAGTATGCAGGCCATTGGAAAGCTGTAACGGTGGAACTGATGGCCATGGCGATATAAATTTCCCAGACCTGCAGTCGACCGGCAAAAAGAAGCAAGCAAATGCTCAAAGTACACATGGATGCTCCCGCATCACTCAGGAACATCGCCCAACGCCGGTCCCAGCGGTCCACCAGTGCGCCAGCGATGGGAGAGAACAAGATCCCCGGCAGGGTGGTGGCAATTGAAATGAGAGCAAATTGCGTCACAGATCCAGTGCGCTGGTACACCCAAACGCCCAGCGCGAATCCGGTCAGGCCGGTACCGGTGAGCGAAATCAGCTGGCTGAACCAGATCAGGAGAAAGGTGCGGAAGCTAGAATGGGCCATTTTGGTCTTATCGTTAAAATTAATGTTGGAGTAGACAGTGAACCATAAGCAGTATAGAGCAAATTTCATTTCAATTCAATGCCCAGCACGAAAGATTTGCAGGTACCAAATAGCCACTATCATGTAAAATAGAGACATGCTACGTGCCCTGCTCAAGACCATGCGCCCGCGCCAGTGGACGAAGAACGCCTTCCTCTTCGCCGCCCTGGTCTTCGACGGCAAGCTGTTCCACCCGACCGATTTCCTGCGCACGCTGGCCGGTTTTGGGCTGTTCTGTCTCATTTCCAGTGCGGTTTACATTTTCAATGACCTGCTGGACGTAAAATCTGACCGCCAGCATCCCGTCAAGAAAAACCGGCCGATCGCTTCCGGCAAGCTGCCGGCCGGGGTTGCCGGGATCGCCGGGATCGTGCTGGTCATTTTCACCCTGGCAGCCGGCACCTGGCTGGCCTGGAGCTTCGCCGCCACGATCCTGGTTTATTTCGTCCTGATGCTGGCGTATTCGAAGTGGCTCAAACATGTGCTCATCCTGGATGTCCTCATCCTCGCCGCCGGTTTCGTGCTGCGCGTGCACGCCGGCACGACCCTCATCATCGTGGAACGCTTCTCACCCTGGCTGTATGTGCTGATGACGTTGCTGGCGCTTTACCTTGGCTTCGGCAAACGGCGCGCTGAGCTGGCCCTGCTTGCCCAGGATGCCGCCGGCCATCGCCAGGTCTTCGACGGTTACACCCTCCCGCTGCTGGACCAGTTCATTACCATCGTCTCCGGCACCACCATCGTGGCCTATTCGCTCTACACCTTTTTCCGCCCCGGCGCGCCCGAGTCCTTGATGCTCACCATCCCATTCGTCGTCTATGCCATTTTCCGCTACCTGTACCTCGTGCAGGTCAAGCAAATTGGCGGCGAGCCGGAGGAAATCCTGCTCACCGATCGTCCACTCCAGATCTCCATCCTGCTGTGGGGATTGGCTATCCTGACCGTATTCTATTTTGAATAGGCGATTTACCAGGTTGTCCAACCATGACCACTGCGTCTGCCCCCGGCAAGATCATCCTGTTTGGCGAACACGCCGTCGTTTACGGGCGCCCGGCGCTGGCTGTGCCGGTGACCCAGGTGCAGGCCACTGCGACGGTGAGTGGGAATTCGCGCGGCGGGGTCTGGATCGAAGCTCCCAACATTGATCTTTCCTCCGCACTCTCCCAACTTGCCCCCGACCATCCACTGGTTGCGGTGATCAACAGCGTTTTTTCAGAACTGGGCATAACCCGTTCCCCGGCCTGCACGGTCTATCTCCAATCCACCATCCCGGTGGCGGCCGGACTCGGGTCCGGAGCGGCTGTTTCGGTGGCCATTCTGCGGGCTCTTTCGGCCTTCCTGGGCGCTCCCCTGCCGGACGAGCGTGTCAACAAGCTGGCCTTCGAAATCGAGAAACTCCACCACGGCACGCCTTCCGGGATCGACAATACCGTCGTCACGTATGCCAGGCCGGTCTATTTTGTCAAAGGCAAGCCCATCAAGACGTTTCGGGTTGGTGCGGATTTTACGCTCGTTATCGGCGATACCGGCATTTCCGCCCCGACCAAAGGAGTCCGTCGGCGCTGTGCGAAAACTTCGTGAAGCCGACCGGCCGCGCTGGGAAAAAGTCTTCGACCGGGTCGGGGAGCTCGTCTGGGACGCACGCCAGGCGATCGAGCGCGGCGACACCGCCGAACTCGGCGCACTCATGGATGCCAACCATGCCCTGCTGCAGGAAATGACCGTCTCATGCACCGAGTTGGATCTCCTGGTGGAAACGGCCCGCAAATCCGGAGCGCTGGGAGCCAAGCTTTCCGGCGGAGGGCGCGGCGGCAATATGCTCGCCCTGGTCCCCAGGGAAAACGCTCCGGCGCTGGCCGAGGCGCTCCTGGCCGCGGGAGCCAGACGGTCCATTATTACAACAGTCCAGGCAAAATAAAAGGATCTTCCTATCAAATGAAAACCATCGGCATGATCGGCGGGATGAGTTGGGAATCGTCGCTCGAATATTACCGGATCGTCAACGAGGCGGTCAAGGAACAGTTGGGTGAACTGCATTCGGCCAAATGCCTGATGGTTTCCGTGGATTTCGCGGAGATCGAGGCGCTCCAGCGCGAGGGCCGCTGGGACGAAGCCACCCGGGCCATGATCCAGGCCGCCCGGTCTGTGGAGGCTGGCGGGGCGGACTTCCTGATCATCTGCACCAATACCATGCACAAAATGGCCGAGGCTGTCCAACGCAGCATCGACATTCCACTCCTGCACATTGCCGACGCCACCGCTCAGGTCATCCAGGCCCAAAAATTGCAGCGCGTTGGCCTGCTCGGGACGCGCTTCACCATGGAAGAGGATTTCTACCGTGGACGATTGATGGAAAAGCATGGCCTGGAGGTGCTTGTCCCGGAAAAAGCCGACCGCGAGATCGTGCACCGGATCATCTATACTGAACTGGTGCTTGGCAGGATCGAGCCGGCCTCCAAGGCGGAATATCTGCGCATCATGGCAGGCCTGGCAAAAGCCGGGGCCGAGGGGATCATCCTGGGGTGCACCGAGATTGGGCTGCTGGTCAGCCAGACCGACAGCCGCCTGCCGCTCTTCGACACCACCCGCATCCACGCCCTGGCGGCGGTCCGCTACGCATTACAGGCCTGGCCTGCATGACCCTGGCCAGGCGCGTATCAAAAATGCCCCGCGAACTCAGGCTGTTCGTGGGGGCTTCCCTGATGATGGGGATTGCCTACAGTATTTACGATGCCACATTCAATAATTTCATAAACGGGCGCTTCCAGTTGACCGGTTTCCAGCGCTCCTTCCTGGAACTGCCGCGTGAACTGCCGGGTTTCCTGGTGGTATTCGTCTCCGCCTTGTTGTGGTTCCTGTGCAGCCGCCGGCTGGGGGCCTTTGCGCTGCTGCTCGGGGTGGCCGGCATATTGCTGATCGGCACCATTTCATCCACGTACGCCATCTTGACGGTCTGCCTGTTCGTCTACAGCCTGGGGCAGCACCTGTTCCTGCCGCTGGCAAGCTCGATCGGGATGGAGCTGGCCCATACCGGTCAGACCGGGCGGCGGCTGGGTCAGTTGAACTCCATCCGCAATTTCGCGGCCGTCCTGGGCAGTTTCCTGGTCCTGCTCGGATTCAGGTTCCTGGGGTTCACCTTCCAGCATAGTTTTGGTTTGACGGCCATCGGGCTGGTTGCCGCGGCCGTCCTGATGTTCGCAATGAAACCGGACGCAGTTAAAAAACCGGCTCATTTCCTGAAATTGCAAAAAGAATACCGCTTATTCTACATCCTGAACATCCTGTCGGGTTCGCGCAAACAGATCTTCATCACCTTCGCGCCCTGGGTGATCGTAAACGTTTTCAAGCAGCCCACCGAGACCATCGCCACGCTGCTGACCATTGGCGGGATCATCGGCATCCTGTTCCAACCCATCCTGGGCCGCGCCATCGACCGGTTCGGGGAACGCCTGATCCTGCAATTGGAAGCCGTTTTACTGGTGGTGGTATGCCTGGGCTATGGGTTCTCCAAATTCTTGTTCCCCCCGCAAACAGCCTTCCTGTTCATCTGCGGATTTTACCTGCTCGACCAGATGCTTTTCTCGGTCGGCATGGCGCGCTCGATGTACATTAAGAAGATCGCCCGCATTGATGCGGACGTTCAACCGGCATTGACAGCCGGGGTGACCATCGACCATATCTTTTCGATCAGTGTAGCCTTGTTGGGCGGCCTCATCTGGAACATCTTTGGGTTCCAATACGTATTCCTGCTGGGTATCCTGATCGCTGCGCTGAATTTTATCGCCTGCAGCGCCATCCGTGTCCCGGGCAGTCAGCTGCTCCAGGCAGAATCAACACCTCTTCCATAAATACCAGCACCCCGCTATGAACCGGGGTGCTGCTGTCTGTTCATTTACTCTGCTACGCTTTACGGCTGAATTTGGATGCTTGTTACCAGCGCGTCCAGCCTGGCCAGGCCGGGCGAAAAATTCTCCGGCGCTTGAGCGTTTAGCTGGGTGGTCAGGTCAGTGATGTATGCAGCAAAGTTGTTGCCGAATTGTTCCTGGCTCTGTCCATTGGGCGGGTTATTGCCGTCCTCGGGCAGGATCGGGTTGGAGACCGGCAGGATGGCAGAGATCCAGTACTTCCCATCGGCGGTCAGGCCCTGGAAGGTATAGAACAGTTCATGGTTATTGATCGGATCATAAATACTGGGCGTATTGGGTTAGATAAGCGGATCCCGTTCCCACTCCCGAAAGGAAGGAGCGTATATTGGGCAAAGAATTCCTGGGCGGCATTGAAATTCGGCAGGAGCGGTAATCCCTTGTCCCCGCTGGGAGCGCCGCCGATGAGCGCCTGGAGTGCCGCCAGCTTGGCCGGGATCACATCCGGGAGCAGCTCTAGTAAAGCGCTGGACCGGGATAGACGAAGATCTTTGGAGTGAAAAACCGGTCCGAAAGAACATAGCCTGTCAAGGCGAGTTCGGTGTATTGCGGATTTACTTCGAAGCCGGGCCCCCCCTGTCCGCCCGCTTCGGGAACAGTGGTACAGGTGAATCCGGAGGCCAGGGCCGGATCCAGAAAGAGCGCCAGTCCATTGCAGGTGACATTGGTCTGAGGCGCGGGCGGCTCGGTTGCCGTTGGAGGCTCAGTCGCGGTTGGAGGCTCAGGCATGCTCGGAGGTTCCGTTGCCACTGGCGCAGGAGTGACTGGCGCGGGGGTGGCCACCGGCGCTGTGCCTGTTGTGGAGATGTTACAGGCGAACAACAGGATGGACAGGATTGAGAGTAAATATACGCTTCGTTTCATTTTTTCTCCTTGGGTTTGACCGCGTGGTACAACCCAACGCGCCAAACCATCTTCAAGTATTGGTCCAAACAGTTCTGCCGATGCATTGATTTATTTCAGTGATTGAATTATATGTGGATTTTGTTTGGATCACTATGATCCATTCGTCAAACTGGTATGGTCTGAATAGCTCGGCGTTAGCTGCTTTACAAGTTACTTCTTATCTTCTGTTGTATCATATTCTCTGGAAGGAGCGATCATGGAAAATACATCCCCCAGGAAGAACCCCATGGCCAAAGTTTTTAGCATACGCGATTTCAGACTGTTGTTCTCAGGCGCGACCACCTCCATGCTGGGTGACCAGTTCGCCCTGATCGCCACACCCTGGCTGGTGCTCAAGCTGACCGGCGACCCGCTGGCGCTCGGTATCGTTCTGGCGCTGGAGGGCATCCCGCGGGCGATCTTCATCCTTTTGGGCGGCGCCATCACCGACCGCCTGTCCCCGCGTATCATCATGTTGACTGCAGATATCATTCGTTTCGTGTTGACCGCCTGGATGGCCGTGGTTGTGCTTACCGGGACAGTTCAAATGTGGATGCTGTACACATTCGGATTGGCATTCGGTCTGGTGGCGGGGTTTGCCATTCCGGCCGGGAACAGTATTGTGCCGATGCTGGTCGAGCAGCAGGATCTGCAGGCAGGCAACTCGGTCATGATGGGTGTCGCCCAGTTGGTCGGGTTTATCGGTCCAACCATCGCGGGCATCCTGATCGGCAAATTCTCCCAATCGCCCCTGGGGATCGGGCTGGCTTTTACGATTGATGCGATCAGTTTTGCCGTCTCTGCCGGCTGCCTGTGGGTCATGCGTGGCGGCGGCAAGCGCCAATCCGCCGCCGGGGCTGCCCAACAGGAAAGCGTCTGGGCTTCCATCCTGGAAGGGATCAAATACCTGTGGACGGATAAAGCCATGCGGCTGATGTTCCTGGTTATCACCGCGGTGAACTTCCTTTTCGTGGGCCCGCTCCTGGTTGGTATCCCGGTGTTGGCAGACCAGCGTCTGCCCGAAGGAGCGCTGGCTTTCGGCCTGCTGATGTCCGCGTATGCCGGCGGCAACCTGGCCGGTTACCTGCTGGCCGGATCGCTGCCACGCCCGACTGGAAAAGCGATGCGGTTATTCCTGATCGCCCTGCTGGCCGCCTTCGGCCTGGCGCTCGCATCGTTTGGGTTCATCCGCTCCACCTGGGTGGACTTTACCCTGATGCTGCTGCTCGGGCTGGGCAATGGCTACATCGCCATCACCCTGTTTACCTGGATACAACTTCGCACACCGAAAGCCATGCTTGGACGGATGATGAGCATTTTGATGCTATCCAATACCGGGCTTGTGCCGATATCACAGGCCATCTCGGGCGCGGTCAGCAAATGGAGTCTCACGATCCTGTTTGTGGGAGCAGGAACCTTGATCCTGCTGGTGACACTCTGGACGGCTCCCCAGCATGAGTTAAAAACCTTCAGCGACAGCATGGTGGCAGGTGGTCCCGATCCAAAGCCGGAAGCCGTGCGATCCTGAACCCGGCCATCCCCGGACGCCCCGCAAGGCCTTCTCAAAATCTTCTTTTTCCCCGCCGCCCCCACGCTTTTCACATAGTAGCTTGACAGAATGGGGTTTGGGGTGTGGTTGGCCGGCTGCGCCGACCAACCACACCCCAAAATCTCTTTTTCCGCCGCCCTGCCCCGCTCTTTTTGCGGGGTGCGGCGGGAGTCAGGCCAGGCTTTCACAAAGCTGGCGACTTTGTGAAAACCCTGCCGACGCCCCGGGCGATCATCACGCATGGCAGTTCAAGGATAGTATAATTAAACCGGTTTCCAGATGCCGGATCCGGCATCTCGAGGCAGAGACCAGGCCCAGGAGCGCCAATGATCCAAGGTGAACGTATCCGGTTGCGGCGGGATGAGCGCGCCGATATCGCAATGTTCGTTGAGTGGTTGAACGACCCGGAAGTAAGCCGGTATCTTTCAATGACCATGCCCATTTCAACGGCAAATGAAGAACAGTGGTTCGAGGGCACGCTCAAACTGCCGGCAGCAGAACAGCCGTTTGCCATCGAAATCCGGGAAATCTCTCCGGAAAAGGATACTGAGACCTGGCGGTTGATCGGTAATTGCAGTTTCATGGACGTGGACAACACCGCCCGCAGCGCTGAAGCCGGGCTTTTTATCGGCGACAAGTCCTGCTGGAATAAAGGCTATGGCACGGAGATCATGCGCTTGCTGTTGCAGATCGGCTTCGGGACCCTGAACCTGAATCGTGTCTTCCTGCGTGTCGATGAGGACAACAAAGGCGGAATTCGCGCCTACGAAAAGGCCGGCTTCGTCCACGAGGGACGCTTGCGCCAGGCGGTTTACCGGGATGGACAATATGGGGATTTGCTTATCATGAGTGTGGTACGTTCGGAATGGGATCAAGGAGAACAAGTTAAGGAATGACACAATCCAATGACCTACGCGTGTATGGTGGGATCAAACTATATGCTGGAACGGCAAGTCCGGAACTGGCCCAGAAAGTGGCCGATTACCTGGGGGAAAAATTGTGCGGCCGTGACATTGTTGAATTTCCCAATGAGAACCTGTTCGTAAAGCTGCATACCAGTGTGCGCGGCCAGGATGTCTACGTGATCCAGCATACCGCTTCGCCGGTCCATCGCAACCTGATGGAACTTCTGATCCTGCTCCAAACCCTGCGGCTGGATTCGGCCGCGCGCATCACAGCCGTGGTGCCGTACCTGTGCTACGGGCGGTCGGACAAGAAGGACCAGCCGCGCATCCCGATCACTTCACGTCTGGTGGCAGATATCATCCAGATCGCCGGTGCAGACCGGTATATGACCCTGGACCCGCACGCCTACCAGATCCAGGGCTTTTTCTCCGTCCCCGGTGACGTGCTGAATGCTTCCTCGATCCTGGTGGATTACGTCAAAGAAAACCTGCGCCCCTACCTCAATGACCCGGTCGTTGTGACCGTGGATCTCGGTTATGCCAAGAAAGGCCGCAACTTTGCCTTCGGGATCGACGCCCCGATCGCTTTCATCGAAAAGCGGCGGGTTGCCAACGATGCCAAGGCGCAGGCGCTTACGATCATTGGTGACTGTGAAAGACCGGGATGTGGTACTGGTGGACGATGAGATCGATACAGGCGGATCGATCGCCCAGGCGGTCAATCTCGTCAAGGAAAACGGGGCCAGGCGTGTCTATGTCTCTTTTGTCCACCCGATCTTCTCGGCCAACGCTGCCGAACGGCTGGCAGCCCTGCCGGTTACCGAATACATAACCACCGATAGCGTTCCGATCCCTGCCGAAAAACGCGCAGTCTTCGGCAAGCGTCTCACCATCCTGACTGTTGCTCACGCTGCTTGGCGAAGTCATTCGCCGTGCCCATGAGGGCCGCAGCGTGGGACAGATGTTCAACGAATAGGCCGTTCGTGCCTACCTGTAAAATAATTCGAGGAGGATCTCAATGAAAGGGAATGAAAAAATCATTAGGGAAGCTCAATTTCCTGCTGGCCGACGAACTGACCGCCATCAGCCAATATATGGTCCAGGCTGAGATGTGTGCCAACTGGGGCTATAAAGAATTGGCCGAGGCGATCGAGAAGCGCGCCATCGATGAAATGAAGCACGCCGAAAAGCACATTGGGCGCATTCTTTTCCTTGAAGGCATGCCCGTGGTCAGTGAACTGAACAAAATTCACATTGGCGAGGATGTTGAAGCCCATCATAAAAACGATTGGGAGGCCGAGAATGGCGCCATCCAGGGCTACAACGATGGCCATAAGACTGGCGGTTGAAGTGGGTGATAATGGTACACGTGAGATGCTCGAGGGCATTCTTAAGGATGAGGAAGATCACATTGACTGGATCGAAGCACAACTCGACCAGATCAAACAAATGGGCATCCAGGTATATCTTTCCGAGAAAATCAGCTAGCATCCTGGAATTTTCAAGGTGAAAAGGATTGACAATGAAATTATCAAAAAATTGGTGGTTAATTTTTCTATTTCTATTGTCAATCCTTGCACTCCTGCCTGCCTCACCCATTCTTGAACATACCCCTCCACGGGACTCTGGAATCTTTCTGTACGTCGGTTCGCGTCTTCTAAAAGGGGATCTCCTTTATAAAAACATTTGGGATGACAAACCCCCGATGATCTTCCTGATCAACGCCTTGGGGTTATGGATGTCTGGCGGTTCACTTTGGGGGGTATGGATAATTGAAGTGATCGGCATCCTGGCAGCCGTATGGATGGCATTTTCTATTCTGAAAAAATCATTTGGCGATACCGCAGCAGTCTTGGGAATTGTTGCCGGCTTGGCCATCCTTTTAATAACGCTGCATGGCGGCAATTACACTGAAGAATATGCAATACCCTTCCAATTCGCCTGCCTTTTCTTCTTTATTCGTTCGGAAGATAAGGGGGGGTTCTGGGCGGCATTCGCCTGTGGAATAGCGGTGGGAATTCTTTTCTTCCTCCGACAAAATTTAGTTAGCATCGGCGTGGCGATCGGCCTTTATCTGATCCTGCGTGCCCTGATAAGTCGTTCCTGGCTACCCATAAGACAACTCGTTTTCATCGGATTGGGAGCCACAGCTATCAGTGCAGTCTTCCTCTTATACCTGGCGAGTGAAGGGATATTGTCGGAATTTTGGGATGCAGCCTTCGTTTTCTCTTTACAGTATTCCAACCTGGGATTATTAGAACGGATAAAATCTGTTGCCGATACTTTACGATTTCTTAGTCAAATCCCATTACTACTGATAACATTGCCAGTGTGGTTACTCGCGCTGTTCCTGCTCTTACGGCATGGGACAGGTACAATTATAAAGATCCTCAGGAATCGATGGACCGGGTGGGGACTTTTGGCTGGCGGAATCCTTCTGCTCGCAGCAGGAAGCGGGAGCAGCATTCTTCCGGAAGCTAGCCATGGAATGGGTCTGCTTGAAGAAGCTGCCTTTATTTTCGGAGCACTCCTGACCATTCTGGCAATCCTCCAGCTTTTGGGCGTCATTCTGAGATCTGTCTCAGCCGGTCTTGAGAAAATAACCTACCACCTTTCCCCGGCTTCCACCACCATCATTGCCGTCGTGGTTCTTTGGTATCCGGTGGAAATGTTCATGGTGAACCTCTCCGGACGATCCTACTTGCATTATTACATGGCCATCTTTGCAATTTGTACCATGCTGTATGCTTTCCTGGCCGATGAATTGAAAAAGTTATTATTTTTTTGGAAGAGTGCAAGAACGGATATCCTTTTGGTGTTGGGCTGGTCCATCGGCATTGTCTTAACCCTGATCTATAATCCGATCAACACCATGCGGGTAATGTATGCCAGCGAGGGCGATAACCAGATTTGGAAAACTGTCCGCTACATCCTCGCCAATACCCAACCGGACGATAAAGTAATTATTTGGGGAGCTGAACCGGTGATCAATTTCCTGTCAAACCGCAGCTCGCCCCTACGCTATCCATATCTCTATCCTTTCTATACAATAAACTATAAGGTGAAAGCCCTTAGCGCCGAAGTGCTGGCGGATATCCAGACCAAGAAGCCTGTGCTGATCATTTATACGGGGGATACGCCGTTTGTCAATATCACCGCTGACAACACATGCAAGGTGCCAAAAAGTCCGCCCCAGGCAGGGATGGATAATGTGATGCAAGCGATTTGCTCCGATTATTACTACGCCGGTGAAATCGAAAATACCGGCTGGAAGATCTATCGCATTGACCAATAAGTGTAGTCAGATGGATCAAAATGCCTGAACTTCCTGAAGTCGAGACCATCATCCGCAGCCTGCGCCCGGCCTTGATCGGTAAAACGATTTTCTGCCTCCGATCTGCTCTGGAAACGCACATTGGCCTCGCCATCCCCGGCGGTGTTTCAAAAGCTCATCCGGGGTCAGCAGATCCAGGATATTCTCCGCCGGGCTAAATTCATCCACATTAAACTATCGACTTCTCATCTCATCATTCACTTGCGGATGAGCGGCGACTTGCTGGTCATTCTCGGCGGATATATGCCTGAAAAGCACGATCGTCTCATCTTGAAATTGAACGACGATCGGGCCCTCGTCTTTTCGGACCCGCGCAAGTTTGGGCGGGTCTGGCTGGTGAAAGACCCGTCCGAACTCTTCCAGAACCTCGGACCCGAGCCGCTCTCCGACGAATTTACACCCAAATGGCTGCATACGGCGCTGCACGCCCAACACAGGCAGCTCAAGCCGCTCCTGCTCGACCAATCCTTCCTGGCAGGATTGGGCAACATCTATACGGACGAAGCCTTGCACATGGCAAGATTGCACCCCTTAGCACCCTCAAATTCGGTCACGCTGGAAGAAGCCGAGATCCTGTGGATGGCCATTCGGGAAGTGCTGGAGGAAGGGATCCGCCGGAACGGCGCCAGCATTGACTGGGTCTACCGCGGCGGTGATTTCCAGAACCATTTCCGGGTGTATGGCCGTCAAGGCGAGGCCTGCCCGGTCTGCGGGACGAAAATCGAGCGCATCGTTGTCGGTCAACGCGGCACCCATTTTTGCCCGACCTGCCAGGCATTTACGAAAGGTCAAAATCCGGTAAAATAGTACAGGCGCAGCCGGACGCAAGGAGCGATCAGCATGAGCACAACATCCATAATTTTCCTGGTTTTCATCGTCTTCTGTATCGGTGCAGCGATTGGTTCGGTGGTTGAAAGGGCCATGAAGAGACGTTCCTCTTCCCACCCACCCCAGGCTCCTGCCAAGGATAATCTGGCTGGTGAAGGCGATTTTGAAATTTTCGGCGCCTGGCGGACACGCGCCAATAAGGTCTGGCTGGCCATGGATGGGAAACGAGTGGATAACAAAGAGGCGCTCCTGCCAGGGCAGAGCCAGCGCCTGCTCAACCTGGTGCTGGACCTGCGCCCATGGCTTGAAACGGCACGGCCTGCCGCGCCAGAGCCAGGGACATCTGCGCAAACATCCCAGCCCCAAAAAAATGGCAGCGCACCCGCTGCTCTGGAAACCAAGCCTGCGGCGGCCCCCGGGAGCATCATCGAACAAATCGACAAGGTTTTGCAGGCTAAACTGGCGACCAGCGTGTACAAAGACCGCGGCATCGAATTAACCGAAGGGCCCGGCGGCATCGTGATCATAAAAGATGGAGCGAACAGTTTCGAAGGAATTGAGAGTGTGCCGGACTTGCAGGTCAAGACTCTCATCCAGCAGGCAGTCGCCGATTGGGAAAAGGGGATTAGGTAGATGATCCCGGCAGGAATGGTTCCGCCGGTGTGTTTCTATATGGTTTTTACCAGGTAAAGCTCCCCCGCTCGAATCCACGCTCAAAGTAATACTGGCGTGTCCCGACCGCCGCGATGACTGCCATCCGGCGGTAGCCTTTACTCCTGGCGATCCGGTCGGCCTCGGCCAGCAGGCGTTTACCGAGACCGGCATGTTGGGCGGCGCCGCTCTGCTCGGTTCCGACCGCCAGCGATTGGCCATATACATGCACTTCGCGGATGATGGCAGCCTCGTTTAGATCAGCCAGACTGGCTAGGGCTGAATCCGGGCCCGGCAGGGAGAGCCGCAGGAAACCGGTAATTTTGTCTTCAGGGGTGACGAAAGAGAGGAAATGCTCCTCGGCCCCCTCCGGATGGTATACCAGATCGTCGAGCCGCAGGGAGGCAGCCTCCACTTTCCCTCCACGCACCTCCCGGCAGCGGATGCACTCACACTGCGTACCGCGCCGGGCCATTTCCGCCAGGACATCCTGCCTGAGACTGCTGCGTTTGTTCCCGGCGACAACATGGGTTGAGGGGATGTCGCGGATAACGCGGTTGACACGGCAATAGCGCGGGATGGAGGGCTTCACATCCGCCATCAGGGTTACCAATTCCTCAGTGGTGTATGGATGATATTCTCCACGCTGCCAGTATTCGTAGAGAGGGGCGGTTTCAAGTAGTTGGGTGGGATAGATCTTGATCTCATCCGGGCAGAAGCCCTTCCACAAGCGGGAGAAATCGAGCCGGTCGGAATCCGGCGTTGCACCCAGCAGGTTGGGCATCCAGTGCAGAACGATCTTGAACCCGGCGGCCCGCAGCAATGCGGTGGCACGCATGCGCCTCAGCAACCGTGTGGCCGCGCTGGTTCAGTTCCAGGATGTGGTCATCCAGACTCTGGACGCCCATCTGGACCTTGGTCACTCCCAGGGAGCGGAACCAGGCCAACTCCTCCGGGCGTGACCTCGTCGGGACGGGTCTCGACCGAGAGTCCCACATTGCGGTGCGGAGCGGATTCGTTGAGCAGTTGGACATCCCTCACCCCGCCCCCTTCGTTCCCCCCATTTTCTGAAGAAAAATCGGGGGAGCTAATGGGAGCATTCATCGCCTCGAAACAGCGGCGCACGAAAGCACTCCTGATAATCCCGCCGGTAGGAGGAAAAGGTCCCGCCCAGGATGAGCAGTTCCACTTTGTCGGTCGGGTGGCCCACCGATGTCAGGGCTTCCAGGCGTGATCTTCACCTGCGTGTACGGGTCAAAACCATGCTCAAGGGCACGCATTGCCCCCGGCTCATCCGGCAGGTACGATTTTGGCATGCGGATGTCATCCGGGCAGAAGATGCACGTCCCCGGGCATGGATAAGGCTTGGTCAACACGGTGACGGTGGTCACACCGGAAAGTGTCCGCACCGGCTTCAAGCGGATGGCTGCCAGTATCGCCTCGTCCGCTTCCCACTCGCCTCTCTCGACCAACTTGGTGATAGGCTGCCACCAATGCAGATTTACTGACATGCCCGGCTGCTTCGGGATGCCGCCGCACTGCCTCCATCACCGGCAATCCAGCGCGCACATCCTCCAGGATGAGACGGGCCAGGGCCAGTTTCTCGGGCGTCAGGGTACGAAGTTGCTGAAATGTGCTTTTTTTAACCACTTCTTCACACGTATCTTCCCAATAAGAAGGAGAGCATCTGGTTTGTGCGGGCGGCTCTGTCGCCCATGCACGCCCCAGTTTATTGAAATGAACCCTTCACACAGTATAATGAGACTGATTATGAAAAGCCAGACCGTTGTACGGCTGCTTGCCTTGAATAAACAATTCTACCAGACCTTCGGTCACGAATTTTCTTCCACGCGGCTGCGCCTCCAGCCTGGCGTGCTGCGGGTGATTGGATAGCCTGGCAGGCGACGAAGCCATCCTCGACCTGGGCTGCGGCAACGGGGAAATGGCGCGCGAACTGATGCGGCGCGGGCACCGCGGCCGGTACGCCGGGGTGGATTTCAGCCCTCCGCTCCTGGAAGTGGCCCGGCATGGCTGGGAAGATGCACCGGCTACATTTATCCGGGCCGACCTGACAAGCGCAGATTGGGATAAAAAGATCGTTGCATCCCTCACCCAACCCTTTGACCTGGTAACTGCTTTTGCAACCCTTCACCACATCCCCGGTCAGGAAATGCGCTTGAATATTTTGAACAAAGTGCATGCCCTGCTGCGTCCGGGCGGGAAGTTCATTCATTCCGAGTGGCAATTCATGAAAAGTGAAAAACTCAAGGATCGCATCCAGCCCTGGGAGGATGCGGGACTTTCACCGGAAGATGTCGAGGATGGCGATTACCTGCTCGACTGGCGCAGCGGTGGGCGCGGGTTGCGCTACGTCCATCATTTCTACGAGGCGGAATTGGAGGCCCTGGCCGCGGCCAGCCGGTTCCGGGTCCGCCAGACGTTCCACTCGGACGGCACAAACGGGCTTCTGGGCCTGTACCAGGTCTGGGAGTCGATATGAAGACAAAAAAAGAAATCGTCCAGGACTGGCTGCCGCGCTATACCGGCACGCCGCTGGAGGATTTTGGCAAATATATCCTGCTGGTCAATTTCAGCAATTATGTCGCACATGTTTGCCGAGATGCACGGCACGCGCATCTGCTGTGAAGACAAACCCATGCCGAATGCCACCGCCAGACGGGATCACCATCATCAACTTCGGGATGGGCAGCGCCAATGCGGCCACCGTCATGGACCTGCTTTCGGCCATCCAGCCGAAGGCCTGCCTGTTCCTGGGAAAATGCGGCGGGCTGAAAGATGAAACCCGGCATCGGCGAGTTCATCCTGCCGATCGCGGCCATCCGCGGCGAGGGCGCCTCCAATGATTATTTCCCGCCGGAAGTGCCGGCCCTGCCGGCCTTCAACCTGCAAAAAGCCGTCTCGACCACCATCCGCAATTATCAGCCGTGATTACTGGACCGGCACGGTCTATTCGACCAACCGGCGCGTCTGGGAACACGACGAGGAGTTCAAGAAATATCTGCGCCGCATCCGTGCCATGGCAATCGACATGGAGACGGCCACCATTTTCATCACCGGGTTCTACAACAAGATCCCCGCCGGGGCGCTGCTGCTGGTCTCCGACCAGCCGATGGAACCGGATGGCATCAAAACCGCCGTATCCGACAAAAAGGTGACGGAGGATTTTGCCGGGCTGCACCTGCAGATCGGGATCGACTCGCTCAAGGAGATCATCAACGATGGGTTGACCGTCAAGCATTTGAAATTTTAGGGGATTTTATGGAAAAGCTGATCGCCATTACCCGCAAAGTCAGCCGCTCGATTGGCCAATGCGAGCTGACCCACCTCGAACGGATCCCGATCGACCTGGAACAAGCCACCCTTCAACACAGAAAATATGAAGAAGCGCTCAAAAATCCCTAGGCGTCGAAGTCCTTTCGCTGCCCGAAGAGCCGCGCCTGCCCGATGCGGTCTTTGTCGAGGATGCCGCCATCGTGCTGGACGAATGCGCTATCCTTACACGGCCTGGGGCGGTTTCCCGCCAGGCTGAGACAGAGTCGATCGCACGGGCTTTGGCGCCCTTCCGGGTCCTGCACACCCTCCAGGCACCCGGCACTTTGGATGGCGGGGATGTGTTGGTGGTGGGCAAGCGCATTTGGGTCGGGCTGGGGACCCGCTCAAATCCGTCCGCCATTGACCAGCTGCAGGGCCTTTTTGGAACCGTATGGCTACAGTGTCTGCAGCGCAAGCGTAAGCGGTTGTTTGCATTTGAAATCTGCAGTGACACAGGTGGCGGAGCATGTCCTGCTGATCAACCCGGCCTGGGTCGATCAGGCGACCTTTGCAGGGCTAGATCACATCGAAGTGGACCCCTCTGAACCTTATGCCGCCAACGCCCTCCTTGTTGGGAAGGCGGTCTTGTACCAGCCAGCCTTTCCGAGGTCTCTCCTCCGGCTGGAAGCTGCCGGAATCCGTCCTTTGATCGTTGATCAGTCCGAACTGGCTAAAGCCGAGGGGGCCCTGACATGTTGTTCCCTCATTTTCAAAGAGTAGCTTATCGATAGGCAGGCAGTTGGCAGGTAGACTTCAGCCGAAGCATCCTGGAGGATACTCTTCTTTAATAAAGCCCGTTCACCGCCAACAATATACTTAATAATCTTTAATATGATATTTAAGGTCTTATTAATCCTAATTAGTTAGCATATATACCTTCTCCAACCCAGGGGCATAATAGTGCCCCAAATTTTTACAAGGAGGTACGTATGAAAAATAAACTAATGGTTTCCGCTCTCCTCATGGTTGTGTTGGTTGCTTCGGCCTGTTCTGCAGCGCCGACCGCCATGCCCGCTACAGCCATGCCTGCCACAGCTATGCCTGTCGTTCCAATCACCGGTGCGGCGACTGACACTCCTCCGGCAATGCCAACTTCCCCAGCCGTTGTGGCTGCCAGCCAGAACGCAAGCCTCGGCTCGATCCTGGTTGATTCCAACGGCATGACCCTGTATGTCTTTACCAAGGATACTGCCGCGACCAGCAGCAGCGCAGCGGTGAGCGCTTGTACCGCCAGTTGCGCGACGCTCTGGCCCCCATTGCTGACAAATGGAGCCCCCAGCGCCGGGACAGGAGCGACCGCTTCCATGCTGGGCACCCTGACGCGTCCGGATGGTTCAGTACAGGTGACCTATAATGGCTGGCCGTTGTATAACTACAGCCTGGACAAGGCAGCCGGTGATACAAACGGTCAGGCTTTTAAGGGAGTTTGGTTCGCACTTACACCTGCCGGGACGCAGGCGGCCGCCGGAATGCCCGCCGCCACCATGCCACCCGCAGCCACCCTGCCGCCCGTACCAACCTCATCCGGGTATTAGCTTTTTCTTTCAGAAGAAACAGGCACCTGCTTGTTTTCGATCCCATCTTCTCCCGCCGGACGGTTCCGGCGGGAGATTTTTTTGTATCGGAATCGCCATATACAGCCATACTGGGCCGTCATTTTTTAGGGTAGAATAAAAGTGAAATCCTGCACAAGTGAGGCTGATCATCAAACGCTGGAACGGCTGGGGCGACGAAACAATCCACTACCCGCTGCCCGACTCTGCCGCCCTCTACCTGGCGGGTCAGGTCGGCGCGGGCGCACGGCTGGAAGATGTTTCCCTACGTCAGGCCCTTGCCGGGGTGGGAACCCCGCGCCTTCCGCAGCATTCCCTGATTTCAACCGATCCCGAAGAGCGCCTGCGGCACGCGCGTGGGCAGTCGCTGCCGGATTGGATCGCGCTGCGCTCCGGGCAGATCGGCGTTTTCCCGGATGGGGTCGCCTATCCGGCATCTGACGAAGAAGTGCGCAGTCTGCTGGAGTATGCCAGATTGGCCGGGGTGAAGATCATCCCCTTTGGCGGCGGGACGAGCGTGGTCGGGCATATCAATCCGCTCCCTGGCGATGCACCCATCCTGACCATGGACCTTTCCCGCCTCAACCGCCTGCTGGAGCTGGATGAGACTTCCCTCCTGGCAACCTTCGAGGCGGGCGTGTGCGGACCCGCGCTCGAAAAGGAACTCAATGCGCGCGGCCTTACCCTCGGGCATTTCCCGCAGTCCTTCGAGCTTTCCACGTTGGGAGGCTGGATCGTCACCCGTTCCAGTGGGCAGCAGTCCTATCATTACGGGCGCATTGAGACTATGTTCGCGGGCGGGCATGTCGAGACTCCCAGTGGCGCAATGGATCTGCCTGTTTTTCCGGCCTCGGCAGCCGGGCCGGACCTTAAGCAGTTTATCCTCGGCTCGGAAGGGCGCCTGGGTGTGGTGACGCGCGCCGCTGTCCGCGTACGGCCTTATCCTCAAATCGAGGCATTTTATGGGGTCTTTTTCCACAATTGGGAACAAGGCTCGGCAGCTGTCCGTGAAATTGCCCAGGCAGGAATTGGCGTTTCCATGCTTCGCTTGAGCAACTCATTGGAGACTTCCACCACCCTGGCGCTGGCCGGGAAAGAAACCCTGATCAAGTGGGCGGAGCGCGGCCTGCGGGCCGCCGGATTTGGCGACGAACGCTCGCTGCTCATCTTCGGCGTGACCGGGACACGCCGCCAGACCATGCAAGCGCGTCTGGAGGCGCTGGAAATCATCCGGGCGCACGGCGGCCTGATGACCGGCAGCACGATTGGTAAAATGTGGGAGAAGTCACGTTTCTATTCCCCTTACCTGCGCAACACCCTTTGGGAGGCCGGTTACGCCCTGGATACACTTGAGACGGCCGTCCCCTGGGCGAACGTGATGGCAACGGCGCTGGAAATCCAGAAAGTCATTCAGGAAGGTCTGGCAAATATCGACGAGCGTGTACTGGTTTTTGCGCATCTCTCACACGTATACATTGATGGTGCCAGCCTCTATATCACCTACCTTTACCGGCGCGCCAAAGATCCGGAGGAAACGCTGCGACGCTGGCAGGTCTTGAAAGGTGCAGCCAGCCGTGTTATCGTATCTCACGGTGGAACGATCTCTCACCAGCACGGCGTCGGACTGGATCATGCCGCCTACCTGTCGGCGGAAAAGGGCCCGCTTGGAATGCAAGCCCTGGGCACGCTCATCAAGCGGTTCGATCCGGAAGAAATGTTGAATCCGGGCAAGTTATTAAATGCTAACTGAGAGGAATATTCGTCGTGGTCATCGTTAAAATCCTCAGTCTCGGGGCCCCCGAACGCTACGCTGTCCGCCGGTTGGTAACGGCTGTCCAACAAGAACTCCAGGCGGTCGATCCGCAATTGGAAATGGCCATTTCTGAGGTCAATGATGCCAATCAGATCGGCCGGTATGCCTCGTTTTTGGTAATGCCGACCCTCATTATCAACGAAAAAGTCGTCTGCAGCGGCAGGTTTCCCACCCGGGAAGAACTCGCCGGCTGGCTGCTCGAGGCTTCAAAAAAACCATAAGGGGGATGTATGTGGTCTCAAGGCTGGCGTGAGAGCGTCTGGTCTCAACTTAATGGGGAGTTCGACTTAATCGTCATCGGCGGCGGCATCACCGGCGCGGGTATCCTGCGGGAGGCGGCGCGGGCCGGGCTGAAAGCCGTCCTGTTCGAGCAAGGCGACTTTGCCTCGGGGACTTCCAGCCGTTCCTCCAAACTCGTGCATGGGGGACTGCGCTACCTGAAGAACGCACAGATCAAATTGACCTGGGAATCTGTCCACGAGCGGGAGCATCTGCTCAAGGAAGGCCGCGGACTGGTCACGCCGCTGCCGTTCGTCATGGCGAACTTCCGCGGTGACAAAACCCCCGGCTGGGTTTTCGGTGCCGGCCTGACGATGTACGACATCATGGCGCTCAAATGGAACCACGCCTCTTATGATCCCAGGGGCTTGCGCAGCCTCGTCCCCCAGCTTGGCTCTCCAGGGCTGGCGGGCGGTTTCCGGTATTTCGACGCACAGACGGACGATGCCAGGCTGGTATTGAGGGTTATTCAGGAGGCGACCAGGGATGGCGCAGCTGGCCCTGAATTACGCCCGTGTGGAAGGACTGATCAAGACCAGGAACCGCGTGACCGGGGTACTGGTGCGGGACCTGGCGACTGAACCCGGCGCATCCATCGAGATAAGCGCCCGCGTGGTGGTCAGCGCAACAGGAGCCTGGGCCGACGCACTGCGCAGCCAGGTGGGAGGTCGCGCCCGGCTGCGCATCCTGCGCGGCAGTCACATATTCCTGCCGCAGTCCAAGCTCCCGCTGACGCGCGCCGTCACCTTCCTGCACCCTGCCGACGGTCGTCCGGTCTTCATCCTGCCCTGGGAGGGCGTGACGCTGGTGGGCACCACGGATGTGGATCACAAGTCGGAACCCTCCACCGATCTACGAATAAGCCCGGCCGAATCCGAATATCTCATGCAGGCCGTGACGTCACGCCTTCCCGGCCCTGGGCTTGAGCATGGCAGATGTCCAGTCCAGCCTGGCGGGAGTGCGGGCAGTGGTGGATACGGGCAAAGCCGACCCTTCGAAGGAAAGCCGGGAGTTTGTGTTGTGGAAAGAATCCGGGCTGCTGACCGTCAGCGGCGGCAAACTGACCACTTTCCGCCTGATCGCACAAAAGGCCCTCAGAGCGGTGTGCGCCTTCCTACCCGGGCATCCACGCCTGGGAAGCGAGCAACGCGTGCTCGACCCGCTGCCGCCTGAAACAAGCCTGTGTGATGTGCCGCCGGAATTGCGCCTGCGCCTGATGGGGCGTTACGGCGCCGAAGCCTGTAACCTGGTTGACGCCGCCCAGAAAGGGCGAACTGCAGGCCATTGGCCCCAGCCCGTCATTGTGGGCGGAATTGCGCTGGGCCGCCCGCAGCGAGGGCGTCGTCCACCTGGAGGATCTAATGGCCAGGCGGGTGCGCTTGAATATCAACCTGCCGGGAGGCGGGATGAACGAGCTGGACAAAATCAGGAAGATTGTCCAACCGGAGCTGGGGTGGAGCGACGAACGCTGGGAACAGGAAGAAAAAGCCTACCGGGAAGTTTGGCTGGCTTATTATTCCCCTATATAATGGTTCATCTCATTTCCACCCCTTATCAGCCATCCTGCCTTTCTGACTTGCTTGAAGGTTTTCTAACTTTAAATTTGACAAATATTTTTAATACTTATGGTTCCAGGCAGATTGGGATGGAACTCGTCTGCCCGTTGGGCGTTTCCGTCTGACCGTTTTCGTCATAGATCTTGACCCACTGGATCTCAGGAAACTGGTTCAGGTTGGCGAAAATCAGGTTGGCGATGGTATAGGTGGCGCCGCCCGAATTGCACTTCCCGGTCAGGTAGACCCGCGCAACCCCGTCCTGAATGGTCATTTTACTGAAGCCGGTCGTACCGCTCAGGACCGTCTCCAATCCGAGCGCCTTTTCGGCTGGTAGTAGGGCCGAGGAAAACCTGCGTCAACACCATTTCAGGCAGGTTTCCGGTCACCGGTACTACGCGCGGTGACGGGGTCCTCATAAGGTTCCGTACCGATCGCATAACGATTTATGTTGGTGAAATAAACGGTCAGGCTAACCGTCACCGGTTTTGGGGTGCAGGCAGAAAAAAGCAATGCCAATCCGGCCAGAAAAACGATCGAATGCTTCATGGCTTCTCCTGAAAGGTCATAGGTATGGAGTCCAGGTTGAGATATGGTTTTCTGTCGGGCAGCACAGCCGAAAAAGAAGCTGCGTCACTTAACTTGATTATATCCGCGGTACAATTTGGGAGGAGGCTTTTCGCATGCATATTTTGGTCACGAATGATGACGGAGTGCAGGCCCCCGGCCTGCTGGCGCTGGCGCAGGAAATGCGCAGCCTGGGCAAGGTGACGGTCTTTGCCCCGGACCACAACTGGTCGGCTTCCGGGCATGTCAAGACGATGGATCGTCCGCTGCGCGCTGCACGAAGTGCTGCTGGCGGATGGGTCGACCGGATTGACCACCGATGGCGCACCCTCTGACAGCGTGGCGCTGGCCCTGCTGGGGGTGGTCAAGGAGAAAATCGACCTGGTGGTCTCGGGGATCAACCCGCACGAGAACATCGGCCACGATGTGACCTATTCCGGCACGGTGACGGCAGCCATGGAGGCCGTCATCGGCGGTGTGCCGGGGATGGCAGTCTCGCTGCATGCGCCGGAGGATTTCCATGGCACGCTGGATTACAGCACGGCCGCGCAGGTCGGGCGGCGGGTGGCAGCCAGGGTGCTGGCCGAGGGCCTGCCGGAGGGGGTTTTGTTGAATGTCAATGTACCGTATCTGAAGGAAGATGAGCTCAAAGGTTTTATGATCACCCGCCAGGGACTGCGTGTCTACCGGGATGCGCTGGATGCCCGCACCGACCCGCGCGGCAAACCCTATTACTGGATCGGCGGTGAGTTCCCGACCGGTGTGCGTGAAGAAGGCACGGATTACGGCGCCATCAAGGCCGGCTACGTATCCATCACTCCGCTGCAGTTGGACCTGACGGCCTGGGAGGCGATGGAACCATTGAAGAACTGGAAGTGGTAGGAGGAAAATATGCCATCCTTTACTTCCCCTCCCGATCCGATCATTTTCAACCACCAGGTCTGGGAGATCGTCCGCCAGATCCCGCTCGGAAAAGTTGCCACCTACGGGCAGATCGCCCGGATGATCCCGGCCGCCCGAGGGCGTGGACGAAAAGGCCTACCGGGCCTTCGGCCCGCGCTGGGTGGGCGGTGCAATGGCGGCCTGCCCGGAGGATGTACCCTGGCAGCGGGTGATCAACTCCAAAGGGGAGATCAGCCTGCGTCCCGGCGCGGAACGCCAACGCCATGTTGCTGGAAGAGGAAGGCGTTCAGTTCAACGAGCGCGGCAGAATCGATCTGAAGATCTTCGGCTGGCAGAGTTCTTTTGAAGAACCCGAACAGCCGCCCTTACTTTAATTTCAGGAGGCATAATGTTTGTGGCATCTGCAACACGTTACGACAGTATGAAATACAACCGCACCGGCCGCAGCGGGCTGAAACTGCCGGCCATCTCGCTGGGCTGGTGGTACAACTTCGGCGGGCTGGATCTGCTCGAGAACGGCCGCGCCATCGCCCGCTATGCCTTCGACCACGGCGTCACGCACTTCGACCTGGCCAACAACTACGGGCCGCCGCCCGGCTCGGCCGAGGAGACCTTCGGCCGGCTGCTGCGGGAGGATTTCGCCCCGTATCGCGATGAACTGATCATCTCCACCAAGGCCGGCTACGATATGTGGCCCGGGCCATATGGCGAATGGGGCTCGCGCAAGTATCTGCTGGCCAGCCTCGATCAATCCCTCAAGCGCATGGGGCTGGAATATGTGGATATTTTCTACAGCCACCGCCCGGACCCGGACACGCCGCTGGAAGAGACCATGGGCGCGCTCGCCAGCGCCGTACGCCAGGGCAAGGCGCTCTATGTCGGCATTTCGAATTACCAGCCGGAGCAGACCCGCCAGGCAGCCAGGATCCTGCGCGAGCTGGGCACGCCCTGTCTGATCCACCAACCCAGGTACAGCATGCTCGACCGCTGGGTGGAGGATGGCTTGCTGGACACGCTTGAAAAGGAAGGCATCGGCTCGATCGTTTTTTCGCCGCTCGCACAGGGACAACTGACTGACCGGTACTTGAAGGGCATCCCGGAGGGCGCACGCGCCACCAAGACCGAACGCGTCTGGTTGACACCCGACGATGTGAAAGCAAAACCTGCCCAAGATCCGCAAGTTGAACGAACTCGCCGGGCAGCGCGGGCAGTCTCTGGCGCAGATGGCACTTGCCTGGGTGCTGCGCAAGCCGCAGGTCACCTCGGCGCTGGTCGGGGCGAGCAGTGTCAGACAGCTGGAGACGAACCTGGCCGCGTTGAACAATCTGGAGTTTACCGAAGAAGAATTACAGGGAATTGAGGATATTTTAAAGGGCTGATTTTAGTTGAGGGAAGAGGAGAATCTTATGCTGAAACGGCCGACCTTTCGTGAAAGGTTGAGTTACTTTTTTGACAATTTTATGTCGCGCGGCACCGCAGCCTTGATCGGAGGACTGGCGCTGCTCTCGCTGGTCGTTGTTACCATAGCGGGAGCCGTCATCAGCCTGGGCGGCCTTCCACTTGCACCCGAAGGCAGCCCACAACGCCTGTCATTTATCGAAGCTGTCTGGGAAAGCCTGATGCGTACCTTTGATGCCGGTACGATGGGCGGCGATGCCGGTTGGGGCTTCCGCCTGGTCATGCTCTTCGTCACCATTGGCGGCATCTTTGTGGTCAGCACCCTGATCGGTGTGTTGACTGCAGGTGTGGAAGGCAAACTCGAAGAATTACGCAAAGGCCGCTCGCGTGTCCTGGAGAACGGTCACACGCTCATCCTGGGCTGGTCAGCCCAGGTTTTTACCATCCTCTCGGAATTGATGCTTGCAAATGAAAACCAGAAGAATGCCCGTATCGTCATCCTGGCAGATAAAGACAAGGTCGAGATGGAAGACGAGATCCGCGAGCGGATCGAGAAGAAGGGCAGTACACGCATCATCTGCCGCTCGGGCAATCCGATCGACCTGAACGACCTCGAGATCGGCAGCCCGCATACCGCCAAATCCATTATCATCCTGCCGCCTGAAGGCGACGATCCCGATTCCGTGGTCATCAAAACTGTCCTGGCACTGACCAATAACGCCAACCGTCACGCTGAACCCTACCACGTTGTGACGCAGATCCAGGATCCGAAGAATATCAACCTGATCAAGATGGTCAGCCAGCGCGACCACGTCCAGGCAGTCCTGACCGGAGGCCTGATCGCGCGCGTCACCGCCCAGACCTCCCGCCAGAGCGGTCTCTCGACGGTCTATACCGAACTGCTGAATTTCGGCGGGGATGAGATCTACTTCACACGGGAACCCAGCCTGGTTGGCAAAACCTATGGCGAGGCCCTGATGGCGTATGAGACTTCCACCGTGATGGGTCTGAAAAAAGGCGCCAACGACGCTTCGCTGAACCCGCCCATGGATACCATCCTCGAGCCGGACGATAAACTTTTCGCTTTGACTGCGGATGATGACACTTTGATCCTCTCCGGCCAGGCCTCCGTGCCGGTGGACGAATCGGCCATCCATCTGGCAAACCATACCAACCAGCCTGCGCCCGAAAAGTGTCTCATTCTGGGCTGGAACCGCAGTGCGGCCACCATCCTGTGCGAACTCAATAACTACGTTCCGAAAGGCTCGCGCGCCCTGGTGGTGGCCGACCCAACAGTTTCGGGTGAAGTGGCTGACTTGGAACGGATCCTCAAACAGGAATGCAGCCGGCTATCCAACCAAAAGGTCACCTTCCAGCGCGGAGATACCACCGACCGGCGCCTGCTCGAGGACATAAAAGCCGCCGACTATGACCACGTCATCGTATTAAGTTATGCCGGTCTGGAAACCCAGGCAGCGGATGCGAAGACGCTGGTAACCCTGCTGCACTTGCGCGATATTGCCGAACGTGACGAGACGCCCTTCTCGGTCGTAAGTGAGATGCTGGACCTGCGCAACCGCGAGCTGGCTGAAGTGACCAAAGTGGATGACTTTATTGTCAGCGACCACCTGGTCAGCCTGATGATGTCACAACTCTCGGAGAATGCTGACCTGCATGCCGTCTTTGCCGATATCTTCGATCCGGAAGGCTCGGAGATCTACATGAAGCCGGTTGCTGAATATGTTGAACCCGGCAAGCCGGTCAATTTCTATACGGTGGTCGAGGCAGCTCGACGGCACAGCCAGACAGCCATCGGCTACCGCCTTGTGAAAGAGGCTGAAGATGCCGGGAAAGCCTACGGCGTCCATACCAACCCGAGGAAATCCGACCTGGTAACATTTACGGCGGATGATAAAATCATTGTCCTGTCAGAGAATTGATGAACGATCGAACAGGATTGTGAACCAATTTCTCCGTTCCCTGCGACCTTTTTGTGACCTTTTGGTCGACCTAGAGTAAAATAGCACCTATGGACGAACCCGCTCTCATCCTGGAAGCCCAGCACGGCGACCTGAACGCTTTCAACAGCCTGGTGCTTGCCTATCAGGACGCACTCTATAACACTGCCCTGCGGATCCTCAACGATGAAGACCAGGCCGCGGATGCCGTGCAGGAAGCCTTTCTCTCGGCCTTCCGCGCCCTGAACTCCTACCGCGGCGGCTCTTTCCGGGCCTGGCTGCTGCGCACCGTCACCAATGCCTGTTACGACGAGCTGCGGCGCAAGAAACGCCGTCCCACCACGCCGCTCGAACCTGAAACCGCAGATGGTGACGAAGTCGAATCTCCAGCCTGGCTGGCTGACCCGAATGCCTCGCCCGAAGAAAGCCTGGATCAGGCCGAACTCGAGCATGCCATCCAGCACTGCCTGGAAAACCTGCCGACCGATTTCCGGGCCGTGGTTGTACTGGCCGACATCCAGGGTCTCGATTACACTGAAGTTGCCGTTGCGGTCAGGAAACCGCTCGGCACGGTAAAATCCCGGCTGGCACGTGCCCGCTTACGCCTACGCGAATGCCTGCAAGGGTTTCGGGGAACTTTTACCGGCTGCCTTCCGTCTGGAAGAGGAGAGCAGCGTATGAAATCCCTTATCCTTCCGCGACATCGAAAAACTTTCAGCTTATCTCGACGGGCAACTATCCCCGTCGGAGAGAACGCGCCTGGAGAAGACGCATCCAATCGGATCCGGACCTGGCTGCGGCGCTGGAAGAACTGCGCCAGACGCGTGCGCTGCTCCAGCGCACACCCCAGCGGCGTGCCCCGCGCAACTTCACATTGACACCCAAAATGGCAGGGATCCGGCCGCCCGTCCCACGGCTCGTCCCGGTCTTCTCCTGGGCCTCGGCGGTTGCCATGCTGTTGTTCATCTTCACATTGGGAACAAGCCTGATCGGGCAGCTTTCCCTCGGGCGCAGCTGCGCCAATGCTGGCTGCTGCACCCAGCGGTCTGGGCGGTGGCCCGCCGGCTGCTGCCACAGCGGCGCCTGCCGCTCCTGCGCTGCCCTTCCTGCGCCTGCCACCGCCGCGCCTGCCACTGCCGCGCCTGTTCTAAAGGCGACGGACCAATCTGTGCAAGGCACAGCAACTCCGGAAGCCTATGCCTTGTCAGTTCCTGAAGCTACGCCCCCCGGGACATTGCGGGTGCTCCCTCCGCAAGCCGCTGCAAAAACCCAGCCAAAACCGCTCAATCCCTGGCTGGTTGTCTGGCCGGGCGTGGGGTTGCTGCTGGGCGCTTTGGCCCTGCTGCTCAGATGGTTGAACCAACGCGCTTTCCAGCGAAAAAACCTGCCTCGATGATCTCCCCCACACTCAGATCAGCCGAACAAAACGATAATCCCCAACTCGCCGGCCTGGCCGGTCAATTGGGCTATCCATCCAGCGCGGCGCAAGTGGCAGTCCGGCTGCGCTCGAACATCCTTCGCCAGGAAGCCCACCAAATCTGCCAATCCATCGGTTATGAAATAATCAAGACCCAGCTCACCTTTCGCAAAAACCTCCAATGAAAAATTATCTGCGCCTGGTGGATACCCACACACGGGCCGGCGCTATGATGTCACGCCTCTGTTTGCCGATATCGCTGCCTTTTCAGAACTTGTCGCGGACCTGGCCGCCCCGTTTGACCCCGCTGAAATCGACTTGATCATCGGGATTGACGCGCTTGGTTTTATCCTGGGTACAGCGATGGCGGTCCGCCTTGGCAAAGGATTTATCCCAATCCGTAAAGGCGGCAAGCTGCCGGTGCAAACGGACCACGTGGAATTCATTGATTACTCCGGCCAGCCAAAAACCCTTGAACTGCGTGCAGGCGCACTCCGGCCGGGCACAAGCGTCCTGCTTGTGGATGAATGGATCGAAACTGGCGCACAGGTCAAAGCAGCCATTGGACTGGTCGAACATCAGGGCGGGATCGTGGCCGGTATTGCTGCCATAAATATCGATATCAATGAGAAGACACGTCCCATTCTGGAAAAATATCACTGTCAAACTGTTTGGGAGGAATAACACTTCCCTTCCGTGCTAAAATAAAGCCGAACGAGGAGTGACATATGGCATCAATCGCACCTGTTCGTCCGTCTGCCCTGGCCGGGACGTGGTACGAGGGCAATCCCAGGGCCCTTGCGCGTGCCGTGGATCAGTACCTTGACCAGGCTGAACTGCCTGAACTGCCCGGCGACGTGGTTGCAGTCATCGCCCCACATGCCGGTCACATCTACTCCGGGCCGGTGGCCGGGTATGCCTTTGCAGCCGTACGCGGGCAGACTCCCGACCTGGTCGCCGTGCTATCGCCAATGCACCAACCTTATTACGAACCCTTGCTGACCACCGCGCACTACGGCTTACTCCACCCCGCTGGGCCAGATCCCGGTGGACGAAGAATCCGTCACGGAGCTCGATTCCCATTTCAAGGAAATCCTGGGTTACGGGCTGACCCGCGTGGCGTACGACCAGGAACATTCCCTGGAAATAGAACTGCCTTTTCTGCAGCGCGCGCTGGTCGGGAATTTCAAACTCCTGCCGGTGATGGTGCGCGCCCAATCATCCAGGGTTTCCAGCAAGCCTTGGCGCGGCCCTGGCTGAGACCCTGCGCGGCAGGAACGCCCTGCTGGTCGCATCCACCGATCTATCCCACTTTTACACCCAGAAAGAGGCCTTATCCTTCGATACCGAAATGTTACGCCGGATCGAGTCCTTCTCGCCGGAGGACGTTTTCTGCGCCGAAGAGGAAGCGAAAGGCTTTGCCTGTGGGCTGGGTGCATTAACTGCGGTATTATGGGCTGCCAAAGGGCTGGGAGCAGATACCGTCAAGGTGCTGCACCATGCCACTTCCGGAGATGTGACCGGAGATTACAACCGGGTGGTAGGCTATGGGGCAGCAGTGGTACTGAAAACCGAGTAATGAAAGGGACTATTCATGAAGAATTTGTTTCATGTCGAAGATCAAGGCCGGTCTAAAAATCATTGACCACCCCTGGTTCTATCCAATCGTTTTATTGCTCGTTGGCCTGGCCGCCTATGGGATCATTTTCACCCGCCCGGGCTTTTATCTGGGATGATTGGGGAAAAGTCTATATTTATTACGTTCATAATCCAGTCGTCTCCCTCCATTATTCACCCTCCACGGCCATTTACCGGTTTGGATCTATCTCTTTCTGTTCACATTTGCCAAAATGACGCCACTCGTGTGGCAAATCCTTGCAGCTCATTGTTCGCTGGCTTGGGATCTTATTCATTTACTTTACGCTGAACGCGATCTGGCCCAAGCGGGTCTGGCAGAATAGATGGGTGGGAGTGTTGATGTTTGTTTTTCCGGGTTTTCTGAGCATGCCGGTTTCGGTGGCCTTCAGCGATCAACTGACCGTCTTTTTGTTGTTTGCTATTTCCCTTTTTCTGACCGTGCAAGCCATAAAAAGCAGAAAGTTCTTCTGGTTGTGGATGCCAATATCGGTAGTGCTGGGTGTCGCTCAGATGTTCCTGATCGAATATTTCGTGCTTCTTGAAGTGATCCGCCCGCTGATCATATGGTTTACCCTGCGATCTCAACAGGTGGAACAGAAGACAGGCGCTCAGGAAAACAATCCTTTACTGGCTGCCTTTTGCGCTTGGGACTCGTTGTTATTCCTGGGGTGGCGGCTGTTCTACATCCCCAAAGCGCTGGGTTCGGACCCGAATTCAGTCGACCTTGTCAAAACCATCCTAAGTTCGCCAATCATCGGGCTGAACACCATTGATCGCGATGGTTATCCAGGATACTGTGCGTTTATTGACATCCATCTGGGCGGGGACTTTGTCCTTCGACAAGTTCAATATCCTTGGTTCGAAAATTGGCATGATCAGCTGGTCAGTGGGAATTGTTGTTGCAGTCCTTGTTGGCCTTTATCTTCGCAGATCAAGCCGTGAAGAAACCGGCAGAAAAGGACCGATCCTCGTCCCAGATGCTTGTTCTGGGTGGCGTTGCTCTTTTGGCCGGGGCATTCCCGGTTTGGGCTACGGACAGATTTATTATTGCTGGAAAGTGGTCCGATCGTTTTACACTTGGGCCCATGTTGGGGGTGGTGATTCTGTTCGTTCTTTTACTGGATTGGTTGCTAAGAACGCGCAACCAAAAGCAGTGGCTTTTTGCCATCCTGCTGGCATCTTCGATCTCCCTCCAAGTTAACAATTCAAACGATTTCCGCCTGGATTGGATCAATCAACAAAACCTGTACTGGCAATTGTCCTGGCGTATCCCCACCCTGAAGCCAGGGACGGCGATCATTGGGTCTGGAACATTTACAGATAAAAGTTCATTCTATGAAGGCGGTTTTATCGTCAACCTGCTTTTCAGCAACCGGCTTGGGGTAAAAGCGGAGTATGACTATTTTGATATCTGGCATTTACCCGCCTCCAGTTACAAGCCGAATTTGCCTCTCGATGATAAACTGCAGGGAAGTTATTTTTCAGGCAATACTTCTCAAGCCATCGGAATGTACTTCAACATTGCCAGCAACCGGGTGAATGTGTCAGGATTCTCGATCCGGTTTATACAGGAGACCCAAAGTTTATCAAAGGTATCAGCAATATCATTCCCATCTCAAATCTCAATAAGATCACAGTTGGCGATGGCTCCAGGGTGCCCAATCCTGCCATTTTCGGGCGGGAACCATGCGCATACCTGGTGTTATTTTTTTGAAAAAGCAGACCTGGCACGCCAAATGAAGGATTGGAAAACAATTTTAAGCCTTGGCGACAGAGGCGAAGGTAAAAGGACTTCGGTCCTGTCTCCGGAAGCGAGTATCTGCCATTTATCGAGGCATTTGCCCAAACCGGTGCAATGGTCGAAGGCCATACGATCTTAGCATCGCTGCGCAAAAAATAACCCCGGGCCTCGAACCCGTTCTCTGCAATAATTGGAGCAGGTTTCAACAAATCACCGGCGGACAGGATCGAGACACCTATCTTTCGAAAGCCAAAGCCGAATTCTGTTCTGAGGCAGCCTTCAAAAATAACATTGCAGTTTTTCGAAAATGGACGGGGCTGTCATGAATAGCCACAGGAAGAAAAGTATGGAAGGCTGGTTGGCGTGCATCGCCAACCAGACCTTCTGCATAGGAGTGTCCCGATGATCGGGAAGGCCAGGTGGTCGAAGAGTTGCCCCTACGTTATAATGGAATGATGCAACTGTTCGCCCAAATTGCCGTCAACATCCCGTCCGTCACAGGCGTTTTTGACTATTCCTTGCCTCCCGAATTGGCAGGGAAAATTGGCGCCGGGCACCTGGTCACCGTACCCTTTGGCAGGCAGACCGTCCAGGGCGTGGTGCTGGAGCTTGTCAACCAGAGCCTCCGTAGCCGAAACAAAACCCGTCCTCGACCTGCTCGACCCGCTCCCGGTCCTGACCGGCGTGCAGATCGAACTGGCAAAGCAAATGGCCAAGTCCACGCTCAATCCGCTGGCGGCGATCATCGACCTGATGCTGCCGTCCGGGTTGAGTCAGCAGGCAGATCAGAGATTCGAGATCAGAGAGGCCAGGAGCAGTGCAGAGGCAAACCGATCAGTGGACCAGCCACACAGGCACGCCTCCTCAAACTCCTGTCCGAAAAAGGCCCGCTGCGCGGGCGCCAGATCGACCGGCATTTCAGCAAGGTGGACTGGCGCAAGACGGCGCAATACCTGGTAAGGAGCGGGGTGCTGACCAGCCAGTCGATCCTCCCGCCTCCCACGATCCGCCCAAAGTTCGTGCGGACGGCGCAACTGGCGGTCCCGCCGGAACAGGCCGAAGCGGCGCTGCCGGACCTGGGGAAAACCGACGCCACACGCACACGCCGCCAGTCTGCCCTGCGCTTTCTGATGCGTGAGCCGGAGGCCGTCAATGTTGCCTGGGTCTATGCCGAATCCGGCTGCAATCTCGCCGATCTGCAGGAACTGGACGAACGCGGGTTGATCGTCCTGCGGGAGACGGAAATCTGGCGGGATCCGTTGGAAAAGATAGAGAGCAGGAAACAGGTGATCAGAGAATGAGGTACCCAGGACGTAGTATTGACTCCCGACCAGCAAAAAGCCTTGGACCAAATCCTAGGCGGCCTTCCAACCATCCTTACCTGATGCCGCATTACCTGATACCCTTTTCTGCTGCACGGCGTGACCGGCTCCGGCAAGACCGAGCTCTACCTGCGCGCAACCGCCGAAGCCATCCGGCGTGGACGGCAGGCCATCATCCTTGTCCCGGAGATTGCCATCACCCCGCAAATGGTGCGCCGCTTCCTGGCGCGCTTCCCGGGGCAGGTGGGACTGATCCACTCGCGGCTCTCCGACGGTGAGCGCTACGATACCTGGCGGCGGGCCCGCCTGGGCCTGCTGAAAGTGGTCATCGGGCCGCGCTCGGCGCTTTTCGCACCCCTGCCAAACGTCGGCCTGATCGTGGCAGACGAATGCCACGACGGGTCGTACTACCAGTCCGAGCCGCCGTTCTATCATGCGGTGGAAGCAGCCAAAGTCTACGCCCGGCTGTGCGGCGCAGTCTGCATCCTGGGGTCGGCCACACCAACCATCCAGCAACGCTATCAGGCCGGAGGCGGGGAAAGCATCCTGCTGGAGCTGCCAAAACGCATCCAGACCTCCAGCAGCTCCGGCAGAGCGCGGCGGGCTGCCGCCTGTCTCAGTCATCGATATGCGCGAGGAACTCAAGTCCGGCCGGCGCGGCATCTTCAGCCAGGCGCTGGTGGATGGGCTGGAGGAGGTGCTCAAAAAGGGCCAGCAGGCGATCCTCTTTCTCAACCGGCGCGGTACGGCCACCTACGTCTTTTGCCGGCAATGCGGCACGGTGGCGAAGTGCCCGCAGTGTGACACGCCGCTCACGTATCATGTCGAAGGTCAAATGTCACATGTCAGCAGCCAAGCCGACGTTCGACCTTCGACTTTTGACTTACGCTGCCATCGCTGCGGTTATCACCCGCAAAATGCCGGAGAAATGCCCGCACTGCCACAGCGACCAGATGCGCGCCTACGGGCTGGGCAGCGAGAAGGTGGAGAGCCGAGGTGGGGGCGCTCTTCCCGTCGGCGCGCGTGCTGCGCTGGGACTGGGAGACCACCCGCCAGAAGGATGCCCACGAGATCATCCTGAGCCACTTTGCCGCCCACCGCGCGGATGTGCTGGTGGGAACGCAGATGCTGGCAAAGGGTCTCGACCTGCCGCTGGTAACGCTGGTGGGGATCGTGCTGGCCGACGTGGGACTTAACCTGCCCGATCCCTTCGCCGCCGAACGGACCTTCAGCCTGCTGACGCAGGTGGCCGGCCGCGCCGGTCGTTCGGCCCTGGGCGGACGGGTGGTGCTGCAGACCTTCCAGCCGGAGCATTACGCCATTCAGGCCGCCTCCCGGCATGATTACGCCGGTTTCTACGCGCATGAACTGGACTGAACGCCGCAAGTTGGGTTATCCGCCGTTCAGCCGCCTGGTGCGGCTGGAGTACCGGGCACTTCGACCCGGTCAAAGCCGAGAGCCGAGGCGCGGGCGCTGGCAGCGCGCATATCCGCGGATATTCAAACGGAGAAACGGATCCAAACGGATTTGATCGGGCCGGTGCCGTGTTTCTTCTCGAAAGTGGGCGGCTGGTACCGCTGGCAGATCGTGGTACGCGGGCCGGACCCGGCCTCGCTGCTGCACGGTCAAACCGCTGCACGGGCTGGCGGGTGGAAGTGGACCCGGTTTCGTTGCTATAAAGTATCAGCGTCTATTCGGCATGCAGAATTCTCAGGCGTGAGGAGATCTGTCGCAAGGTACATGAAAAAACCCGCTCTGATTTCTCAGGGCGGGGTTCAATATCTATCTGGTACCATAGGATATTTGCTACTCGGCAGGTTTGGTCGGGCACGACCGTGGCCGGGGCTGTCGGGGCAGTCACCATCTGCGTCCCAAAGCGGGTCATGAGGACCGCGCCCAGCGCGGCCATGCTCAACAGAAAGGGCACCAGCCAGCCGACGCAGTTCAGCACGGGGATGCCTGTCAGCACTTTGGCAACCAGCGTCAGGGCAAAGGTGCCCAGCCCGGCCGAAAATGCCGGATGCCAGTTCTGGTGAATGGCCTTGGTAAAGCGCTGTCCGACCTCATAACCAATGGCAATCCAGCCAAAGACACCTGCCGACGACCAGGGCAATCACGATAATAGGTCGCCAGCGGGATCCCGATCAATGTAACGACGGAGAGGACAATTGCAATTGGAGCCACGACAACCGTCAGCAGGCCGAGGCCGCCGGCAGTCAGCGGCTGGGCGATGATGGCATGCGCCACGCGGTCCGCATGGGGCGCCAGGAACAGCATCACCAGCATGGCCAATACGGCGATCCCGAGGGATTGTCCGAAACGCATTCATTACGGAAAGCAAGCGGATCAAAGTTCAATTTGATCTGCGGGAATGACCGGCACAACCGGTTTGACCGGCTGAGGCAGTTCACTATTTTCGCCGTTGCCGATCCATGAAGTGGCCGTATTGTAGATCTGGCCATCCACCAGGGAACCTTTGGCACGGTCAAGCGAGGCAGCCACCGTGGTAAGGTTGCCGGTGATGTGAGCAGCCGATCCCAGCGAGGCCGAACCGCCGGTAATGGCCACATCGCCGTTTACCGTGCCGTTCACCGTCAGGTTGCCGCCAAACAGGACAACGCTGCCGTTGACGGTTGCACCTGCTTCAATCGTGGCGGAACCGCCAAAGACCAGCAGGTCTCCGTTCATGGTATCGCCGCTCTTGAGCGTAAAGGATTGGCCAAAGACGACCTGCCCCTCGAACACACCATTGGTGGCGCCTGCAGATTGCAATGGCAGGAAAAGCAGGACTCGCCAGTAACAATACAGAAACAAATTTCAAAACAGTTTTCATCATTATACTCCTTGCGGAAACTTGGTAAATTTGATCAACGAGAAGACCCACACCAGGCTCCAGCCACACGCTGCAAACAGGATCAGCGGTCCAGATATAGGCGGGGATAAAGCCCGGAACGATCTTGAACAACACCAACCCGGCATGTGCCATTGCATCCAGGGAGGCCCAGAACGAAAGCAGCGAGCCAAGCCAGGAGGTCAGCAGGTCAACCGGTGATTCCAGCAGGCTGGTGATGACCGGCCAGGCGATAAAGGTCAGAACACTCAACACGCTCAATGTCAGGAGCAGGAAACCCCAGAAGTTCCTGCGGCGCAAGGCTTTCTTCTGCGCAGCCAGCCGGACCTGGAAACGGTCTGCAAAACCTGCGGCGGGTGCGGCCATTTTGACCGATTTCAACGCCAGGTTGACTTCCGCCAGCGCTGTGCAGGAAGAGCATACCTGTAAATGAGCGTTCAGTTGCCGTTTTTCGTCGGCGTCAAGTGTTTGGTTATTGAGAAGCCAACCTTCAAAAGGCCGGTGATCCATAGGGCTTCCTTTCGTGGCGCACATGCGCCTTTTTTTCTTTTTCTTCCCACAGGTCTGCCAGAGCCCGCCGTGCCCGGTGCAGGCGGCTCTTGACTGCCGGAACGGTCAGCTTGAGAGCCTGGGCGATCTCCACTTCCGAGCAGTCCTGCCAGTAGCGCATGACGACGGCCGCGCGGTCGGTGGGGTCAAGGGACTGCAGGCAACCCTGCAGGCGTTCCCGGGTCTGCTTGCGGACGGCTTCCGTTTCGGGGTCCGGGGCGGAACCATCCGGGATTTCGGTCTGGCCTTCTTCATCCTCATCAATTGAAAACGAGCTGAATTTCTTCCGGCGGAGCCTGTCAATGCAGTGATGGGCAGCGATGGAGAGCAGCCAGGTGGCAAAGGAACGCTCGACGTCATAGCGGGCCAGGTTCTGGTACGCCTTGAGGAAGGTCTCCTGAGCCGCGTCTTCGGCGGCCTCGGCTTCACCGAGCATCCGATAACACAGGTTGTAGACCGGTTTCTGGTACGTCTCGACCAGGTTGGTAAAGGCTTCATCATCGCCTTTTTGGGCCTGGATGTACCCAGGCCATTTCGTCAGTCACTGTGGTTCCTCGTTGATCGTTCTGAAATGATATACGCAGACCTGTGCCGGTAGTTGCGTACTCCAATAGATCAAAAACTTACAAAAAGCTTAAGATCGGCAGTTTCACTCGTTAATACAACGAACAACCGGGGTCGTTTATTCGGTTTTCTTATTTCGCACTATCCAAATTCCCCGCGCAGACGTTCCGGCAGTTGGGCAGCAATGGCAGACATGACGGTCTGCGCGGCCTGGCGGTCTTTCTCATCCGGGCCGAGGCCGCGCGGCACCTGCAGCCGGTAGGGTCGTGCCGAAGCGCAGGCAGAACTCCCCGGCCTCTTCAAAACAGCCCACCGGCAGAATGGGGAAGCCCTGCTCCGCCAGCAGGAGGACAAAACGACCCGCGCCGGCCGGCGGCCAGTCGACCACTCCGCCGGGCTGGTCGCCGCCCTCCGGAGCCAGGCCGAGGATGGCCTGCGGATGGGCTTTGGCAAATGCCAGCGCCCGCCGCACAGAGCGGGCGCGCGCTTTCACATCCCCTGGCCGCGGCGGCATGGGCGGCATGCTCGTAAACCCATAAATGTGCGAAAAGCGCTCTCAGCAGCCAGCGCGACCCGGCCATGCCCAGCGGGGCATACCACTTGCCCGGGAAGGTCAGCTCGCCGGTCATCACGAAGTGGATCTCCACCGGCACCGTGGCAGCCAGGGCCAGCGCCATCCACCAGGCGCTGAAGCCGGGACGGTAGTAGTGGTTAAAGGTGATCAGGCACGGTCCGCCCTGCGGGATATTTTCCATCCCCAAGACTCGTAGTGGCGGATTCATCCGCTCCACACATGCTAGCCCATCACGGCGGAAGGAGCGCTGACCGCCAAACAGGACATTGGCGATCAGGCCGGGAGCCAGGCGGAGGGGGTAGGAATAGAGAGGGTAATCCATATATATCGTTGGGTCACGTTTGGGGGTAGGGGCACGGCGGCGCCGTGCCC
>CAWHNM010000018.1:0-300766 GCA_963830665.1 uncultured Chloroflexia bacterium | reverse complement strand
TGGTATTGATTCGAGAAAAGCAAGAGCCTTTCATTTCTCGTCCGTAAGTTTCATAAATGCAGGTTCACTTGGAGGAATTTAATACCCAATACGTTCCTTCCTGTCTATTTACTCCAGCAATATTGGAAAAAAAACGAAACTATACCTATAACGGCTAGTTTCGTTTTAGAGTTACCAAGACCTACTCCCTTGTGGGATGAGCAACAATGCTAAAGCCTTGGTATTTTGTATCTGTTTGCGAGCAAAAAGAATTAGTAAACCTATAGAATAGTAGCACTTTTTATAAGTAAAAACGATACGTCTCCAATGCAATGTTATTAATTTAATTATGGGCGAAATTTAGATTGATAGAAAAACGACTTTCCACAAAGTGTAGTTCAATTTCAGTTAAATCAAATATCGCCAGCATAAAACCTATCTGGAATCCAGGTCAGTTTTGGTAGCCACGTAACGTGTGGGCGCGCATTATCATGCGTCCAAAAAACTGTTCATTGCCTGGGTGATCTATTGGATGGTCGGATCGTGGTGAATGCCTGTTCATGCGGTTATTACGGGAAACCTATTATGCTCTGCCCGTGTGAGAAAAAGGTTATAACTAGGCACCGAAAATATATCTCTAGCCATTTTTCGGAGATTCTTTAATTTGCAGAAAGGTGAGGGCCTACTAAGTTGAATTCCTTAGAAAACTAAAATTGTGTACGTTTTAAATGATGGCAAGTAAGCCTTTGAGGTAGAGACCCCCAAAACCAAATGGGTATTTGCAAGCGGGTCGTTTAACCACTAGCCGACTTACTGGCTTTAAGAGACTCACGTTGACTATCGTTACAAACTTTTCGATAATTTTGTCGAGTACATTGGCTAAATATTATGATTAGGATCAAATAAAGACTTTAACTTCAGATAGAAGACCGCCAGAAACTAGGTTCCATATAGGGATATCTAAAAAGAAAACCCCCAATTATGGGGGTTATGAGCGTGAAGAGGCTCGAACTCTTAACCAACGGCTTAAAAGGCCGCTGCTCTACCATTGAGCTACACGCCCGCGGGGACATTCTATCACGCCCCGGATGCGTCAACGGACCTGCGGAACGTTGAGTAACATTTTCCTTAGCTTAAACACACAACACACGGCCCCCGAGGCGGGTGATCATTCCGAACTTGGTAAAGATGGGGAAAAAAAGTATTGCTGAGGCGATAGTTCAGGTAGTCCCGAAATTCAACCAAAAAATGCAGAAAGGTTATATGTGTCTCAAGATGATTTGCCAGTGGTGAAACCGGATGAATTTGAACAGCACTAGCGATTTACTAATTCAATTAGAAAGGAATATGCAATCCATGTAATGGAAAACCTAAGCAAAATAAAATTCTAAGCATGGGGGAAAAAACGACTTCTATTATTTTTCCAATGTCGTTATTGTTTTTTTCAATTTCTATCCGAAGTGGATCATCAAATGGAACTAATTCAAGAACTCTTTTATAATCTAAGATTGCTTCTGTGACCTTACCTGATCTATTATAAGCCTCGGCACGACTTTCATAATATATGGCGGTATTTGGCGCCATCGTAATAGCAACAGTATAATCGTCAATGGCTTTCCCATAATCCTCTAAGTACCAATTGAAAACATCTCCCCGATTTGCATAGCAACTCGCTTGTGGTTCTAGCTCGATAGCCTTTGAGTGATCTTCAATCGCGTTTTCATAATCTCCTGCGGATGCAGGCATACCCACGCATAGTGTAAAAAGCAGGATTGTTTGGGTCCATCTTAATTGCAGCCGTGTAATCATTTATAGCTTTCTGGTAATCTTTTAAGTCCCAATAGAAAATATATCCTCGATCTGCATAACGACTTGCTTGTGGTTCTAGCTCGATGGCTTTTGAGTGATCTTGATACGCGCTTTCATAATTTCTTGCGAATTACAAGCATCACCTCGACTTGTGTAATAAGCAGGATTGTTTGGCTCTTTCTTAATGGCAGCCGTATAGTCATCAATGGCTTTCTGGTAATCTCCTTTCTCCTCCCAGGCGTAACCACGACTGCCATAATATACGGCGTTATTTGGCTCTATCTTAATAGCAACTGTATAATCGTCAATAGCTTTCCCGTAATCCTTTAAGTACCAACTGTAAACATCTCCTCGATTTGCATAACGACTCGCTTGTGGATCTAGCTCGATAGCCTTTGAGTCATCTTTAATCGCCTTTCCATAATTCCCTGCAGATACCCAAGCATCACCTCGACTTTTATAATATGTGGCGTTATTTGGCTCCATCTTGATAGCAGCTGAGTAATCATCAATGGCTTTCCCGTAGTCGTTTTTATACCAACTGTAAACATCTCCCCGATCTGCATAATAATTCGCTTGTGGATCTAACTCGATAGCCTTTGAGTAATCTTTAATCGCATTTACATAATTTTCTGCGGATGACCAAGCATATCCGCGGTATACATATAAGGATGCAATATCGCCAGGTTTTCCTGAAACTTCAAAATCATTTATTGCTTTCGTAAGAATTTCTTGGGCGGCTTCGAACTCACCGAGTTCTACTAAGGAATTGCATAATCACCCATAAGTGTCAATATATGAAGGATTAATTTTTAATGACGCTTTCAAAATCTGGAACAGCCTGTTTAAAAGCTCCTAATTTATAATTCGATAAACCGCGGAAATAAAATAAGATATCAAGATTTTGACGATACTCTTCCGGAATATCAAGATTTATCGCTGATGTATAGTATAAAATTGCTCTTTCATAATCCGATTGGCTAAGACTAATATGCGCTGATACTGAAATAAGGAAATATTCAAGCGTCTTAGGTAAGTCATTGGTAACAAATTTTATATATCGATCCGGTTGGTTAGGTAGAGACGGCATGGGCTGGAATTTAATTAAACACATGGATATATCGAAGTCTTTAGGCCATTCGGTTACTTCGACATGGGGAGAAATTCCATTATCATCGAACCACCCCCATATCACAAAGTTAAAATGACATTTTCTACCAATTTGAACAGCACGCTCTTGTGAATTAATTGATTTTGATGTGGTGGATAAAAAATAATTTTGACCTATTGATGCATTCATCAAGGTATCATATATGTACCCTTCTGGAGATTGAAATTATCCGCCTCTATTTTCAAATGTGGCAACGAGAACTTTTATTCTTACATCCCCAGGCGGGAGGTTGTGCGGGCAACTATAAAACAAATTGCCAATCGTCTGTATTTGAGATCTAACCATTTCATTTATTGTTATAAATCGTTAATCGAAGAAAGAATACCCGCTATAATTGTTACCAACAAGGCAGTCACCGTAATTACCCCAGGATTTTGCTGTTCTTACTTCTCTTTTTTCCTCGCGATACGTTATAGTTTGTATTTTCAAGATTAGGAATATCAAAGTTTAGATATGGCTTTAGCTCTTGGGCAAGCCTTTGGCTGATGCCTGGAACATGTTTCATTTTCAATCAGCATGGAAAAAAGTTGTTTTGATTTGTCTCGGTAATTTACGATGCTCTTGGCTTTTACAATACCGATACCGGGCAATTCCTGTAAATCATCAACAGAGCCGGTATTAATATTTACTTTGAGCTCTTTATTATTTGACATAATATCTATAGTTTATAACAGATGTAATTAGACGAATACTATTCCAAGTCGCCGTGTAATTTTCAATGCCCGACCCCTCGCCCAACCAGTACTTCGTGACTCAATATCTTATTGATCGCTGTTGCCCAATAACCGAAATTAGAATTGAAAATTGGGCAATAATCTTTAATCGTATAAACCAGATACCCATTCAATTCGATACACGACCTTTTAGAGAGAAGGCATTCAGATCCAGCCTGCGGACTACCAAAAAGTTCAACTCAGTGGCATTCAGTAAGGTTAATGATGGGAGCGGCAGAAAAGAGCGTGAACATGAAATCACGCCGGCAGGCGGATGCGTCAACGGAGGCGAGACGGAAGCTGAGGCAGACATGGATGGTGCGAACAAGGACAGCCTAGAGTAAGGGCTTACTCAAATCCGTCGAAATTCTTGTAAAAACACAATTTCATCCCCTAAATAGATTTCTGTAATTGGGTCATCGTTTGGGCTGATTTCAGGCAAACTATACTTTTCCTGGATTGATTATTCCATGGGAGAAAATCGAGGTGAGATGGTAACAACGTACCTAAAAAATGTGCTAGCCATTTTTTTCGAATTTATGGGAATTGTTCTAGGGATGGATTGCGCGTGCTTTCTTGATCTTGACGCAATTCGAATAGCACTTCTTTTGGAAAGTGAACAACCTCTGCAATCAAATCAAGAATTTCTGGGTTTATCATCAAACTGGTCTTTCAAATGTCATACCACCTGTAACTGTGTGATGATGCCTTTTTCGTTGTCCATAAAAAAGATTTTTCCAGACTAAAGCTGAATCAATTGGGTTTTTGGTATCGTTTACAACATTTTCAAGGTAGCCATTGGGGATTGTAAAGGATTTTACATTATTAGTGATTCATTGGGGATGGACGTAAGCAATTTTGTTCTTTTATCATTTTTGACGTTTATTGACTCCTGGAAGAAGACCAAAATCTTGGCAATATCTTCGGATATGCCATACACATCGATCAAGTTTTGATCGTTCATCTCCTTCAGAAAATAATGAGCATAATCGAGGTATCGATTAGTTCCTTGATTTGATAGATACTTAAGAAACTCAACGCATTGCGCTGGCATGTTGATCCCCAAATCTGCAAGTTTTAAACTACATCCATAACCTAACTAGATCATGACCATTCCCAATTTTAGTGCTTTTATAACTATATAACAGAATACACTTAAGATACTTCTCTACTGCTTGAAGGGATGACCACGCCCCAGTTTGATAAAGTTTATTTCTAAAGAGCAACCTGGCGGAAATATAATCCTTATCGGCACCATCTCTGAATGTAAATTGAACCCAAAAAGAATACCAAGCCCTTTTATTATCATCCCAATCAGTTTTCAATTCCATTTTTCCTCCAATACCTGATCAATAATCTAAAACTTAACTTCTATTTGGAATTTATTACTTACTATAACGAAATTGTACACTCAAGCAGAATTTGACATATTGATTCCGTCAACCCGAAGTCTGAAAGAATCAATGCATCAAATATTATATCAACTAGAGATTGCCTTATAGCAAAACAAACCGCCCTTGAAAAATGGGCGGTAATTATTTGTCGATTGATAATCCGTTTTTATTGAAATAGTTGAATTAGCTGTTAGAAAATTTGTTGACCAATAAGGTTTAGTATCTTGATTCCAACTAGTGACCCGTTTTATTAGGGGGTGTTTTGCTTTCTTGTTCCACGGATAATCCAGTAAAAAAAACCTTAATGCCTCGAAAAGCAAAATCTAAAGCTGTTTCCGCTTTGTCATCAATCATATAATTTATTTTAGAAACTAAGGATAATTTCTGCTCTAAAAAAAATATCTTTTCATAAATTATTGAATTACCATCTAACCATTTTTTGGTTTGTTGTTTTGTATAAGCTGGTCGATTTGTTATTAGCCATATTTTATAATGTTCAGAAAGAACACTTAATGCCTTTTGTGCCCCAGAAATAACCTGTAGATCATTAAGATGATATTTGTGAAATTGATCAAAAATAAATTTTTCTTCGTCTGGAGATATTTCTAAAGATTCACTATAATACCAAGAGGGAATATCATCTTTTCTGGAACCTATTTTATAGTATTGCTTTATTAGTTTTCGTATTTCATTATCAGTAGCTGATATCGTATTATCGATGTCCACACCGATTATTTTAATATGTTCCCCATTAATAATTTTTGCCGTCAAATTAATTTCCCGGAGAAAATCGAATTTTAATATTCGATCTATAAACGATCTCATAGAGCTACGCTCAATAAATGTTTCAGTTTTATCTGGCATTTGTTGCATGATTTCTTCATCAACTTCTCTAACAAATAGTTTATTATCCTTCGGCATATCAACTATGTACCATTCACGTTCTTGGTTTTTAAAAGCAACAGTATTCATAATTACCTTCCATTTCTTATGGTGTTAATATTCAGCAATTCCTGGTAAATATTTTTGAGCTCGGTTACCGATTTGCTCATTAAAAACATTTGGTAATCTAGCATCGAGAAAAATTATACCTAAAATATAGGTTCTTCCCGAATCCATTAAGGAAATGCTCATATATGACCTTCGGTCAGGCGTTAGTCGTTTCGCGGCCGCTTTGGTAAAATTCCAAACATGCATCATTCTATTGATGAAATTTACGTTATCTTCAATATTTTCAAACATTATAAGTGATCTTTGATCTCGTATACTATCTATTACATCTTTTCCAACTATTCCTACCGGTTTTACAACATTTTTCTCTATTCTTGCAACTTTCCTGATCCTTCCTCTATGCTTATTTAACCTCTGACATTTTCGCGTCTTGTTCTTTCGAATTGGGGAAAATAATTCACAATTTGAATTAGACGCATTTTTTCAGCGGCTATTTTACTATTCAAAGGTGTCCAAAGTGTGCATCGAATATCTGCGTCAGCATTTTCTTCAAAACCCAAATCTTTATATAACCATTTAAGTGCATAATATATAAGTCTTTCTTGAAATTCTCTTCTTGTACCGCTAATTCGCCAAATTTGACCTATTCCAGAAAGTAAAATCAATACTATCACTGGAATAAATAAAATAATACTTTTAGAGGACAATATATCGTTTAGTGAATATGTTAGACCTAGTGCCTTATATTTATCTATATTAATCGGTATCTGTATTCCTAACCAAATAGGTATTACAGTAATTAGTAGCCAACGAATAATTGTTCCAATATATTTAAAACCCTCTGATGATTTATCCCAAACATCAGTCCACCAAGCATCTACTTCCTCCAGGAACTCCTTCCCATTCATTGATTAGTCTCCTGCCCAAATAATATCTGATAAAAATATTATACAAATATATTTATCCTTACGCAAGTGGCTTTTCAAAGTTGTAATATGTTTTTAGTTGGCACTCTTTTATTTAAATAATCCGGTTTCTCTTACTTTCCTAAGAGTTTTTTCTTTCATATCTGGTTTCCGCCCACGTTTAATATCGCCAATATCATTATTACCTAATAATGTTAATTGCCCCCGATTCTTTCTTCAATCCCATGAAATGATTGTTTCGCTATTTCTGTTGATATACCGATCAATAACGCCGGAATATCAAAATTTGGCATCGCGTCCCTTTCAACTAAGTCCCATTTCACCTGCTTCAAATGAACCAACGGATTGGAATGCCAGCTGTGCCAGCGGCGAGTGCAGGTTTGCCGCCAGCCTGATGGAACCGGCAATTTCAGTCCCCGGCGGAGGTGATCTATAAATCTCCCAGCTTTTCCTTAATCTTTTAAGGTAAAAAAGTTGTAAAATAAAATCGTCTTATTTGAATTATTTTCCTGCATCATTCGACGGAAGGGAGGCTGGCATGCATGGTATGTGTGGGTTAGCTTCGATATGGGGAAAATTTTAAAGGCCCGGAAAGTGACTCTGCCGGAACAATCCGATTAACGAATTATCAGCCATCCAGAGGTGCGAAGATGGTCAAAATATCCGCAGTAAATAAAACCCGGAAGGTCTTCATGATACGGCTGGGAATGGTGTTGACCCTGCTTGCCAGCCTGATCGGTCTTTATGGCCGCCTCCGCCAGCGGCTGAGACCTGGTGGCCGCTGGGCGATGGCATGGATGCAGACGTTTTTGCCCTGGCATTCGACAGCAGCGGAAGCGTGTTTGCCGGGGGCAGTTTCACCAGCGCCGGAGCAGGGAGCGCCAACCGCATCGCCGAATGGGACGGCAGCGCCTGGACGCCGCTGGGCAGCGGGATGAACTCAGAAGTCTATGCACTGGCGACCGACGGCAGTGGGAACCTGTACGCCGGCGGAGCTTTCACCAGCGCGGGCGGCGTGACGGTCAACCGGGTGGCCAAATGGGATGGGACAGCCTGGACAGCCCTGGGCAGCGGCATGAATGCAGAAGTCTATGCCCTGGCCATATCCGCCAGCGGGGAAATGTATGCCGGTGGAACGTTCACCAGCGCGGGCGGCAACACCGCCAACCGGATCGCCAAATGGGACGGCACGGCCTGGTCGGAAGTGGGCGGCGGGACGAGCGGCCGGGTGAATGCCTTGACATTTGACCGCGCCGGGAACCTGTACGTCGGGGGCAGTTTCACCAGCCCGGCCAGCCGGATCGCCAGATGGGATGGCTCCGCCTGGTCTGCCCTGGGAAGCGGGCTGAGCAACACGGTCCGCGCCCTGGCATTGGACGGCAGCGGGAACCTGTACGCCGGGGGCAGTTTCGCCTCCGCCAGCGGCGGCAGCGCCAGCCGGATCGCCAGATGGGACGGCACCGCCTGGTCAGCGTTGGGCAGCGGGATGAACGCGGATGTGTATGCCCTGGCGATATCCGAGCAGCGGGGAGGTGTTTGCCGGAGGGGATTTCGCGACCGCCGGAGGTGCGACGGTCAACTACATCGCCAGATGGGACGGCAGCAGCCTGGTCGCCGCTGGAGAGCGGGATGAATGATATCGTGCGCGCCCTGGCGATCGATCGCGAATGGGAATATCTACGCCGGGGGAATATTCACGCAGCGCAGGAAGCGCTGACGGCGAACCGCATTGCCGGATGGGGCAGCCTGCAGCCTGGCCCAACCCCCACGCCCACCAGCCTGCCCCCCAACAGTATTGTGCCGGTTGCAGATAACCCGCTGTTCTGCACGGGTGAGAGCACCACCGTCACGATCAACCTGACAGACGTTGCCGAACCTGTTCGGCTACCAGTTCATCGTGCATTACGACCCCAGCCTGGTCGACGGCTTCAGCGCGCGTTCACGAATACTTTCTTCGATACCAGGACGAATGCCGATCATCCCGCCGGATTGGAATGCCAGTTGCGCCAGCGGCGAGTGCAGGTTTGCCGCCAGCCTGGTGGAACCGGGCGCACCGGTCAGCGGCTCCGGACCCGTCGCGCAGGTCCGGCTGAATGGCACGAGCACCGGCACATTCGATCTCACCATCAGCGACGATATCCTGACCGACCGCGATTCCCAGCCGATCACCATGCCATTCATTCCTTGCACCTGAGTGTGTGCAGCTATGCCAGCGTGAGCGGGACGGTGATCCTTGCAGGGACGCGCCACACCCGATCGAGGCGGGGCAGGTCACGCTGACCGACCTGGGCGGGGCGTTCGGGTCCTATACGACCAGCTTCGATCCTGTCACAGGCGCTTTCAACTTCAACCGCGTCAAGGTGCCTGCCGGGCGGCTCGAACTACCAGCTGGATGCAGCCCACGGCCTGTACCTGGGGAACCGTACGACCAAAAACCTGCAAGCGCTTGAAGCCTTTTCCGCGCCCCAAACGCGCCTGCCGGGAGGCGATGCCAACAATGACGGCCTGATCGATATTGGCGACCTGACCTGCATCGGCGGCTCTTTCGGCGGTGCGCCGGTCCTGTGCGGAACGACCGGCAGCAGCGACATCAATGCGCGATGGGAAGATCAATATCCTCGACCTGGTCCTGGCGGGCGGCAACTACGGTCTCACATCGCCAGGAGCCTGGTAGCAAGCCATTTCCAAAGGAAAGATTTTCACTGCAGAGAACGCTGAGAGCGCCCTGCATAAATACACGGGACAGGCCGAGAATACCTGGAAAACACTTCAATAAACGAAGCATAACTCAGCGAGTTCTACAAACCCATATGGAAACCCCGGTTTTTCCAAAGGATCAACTGGCATGCGGTCCCACCATCTCCTCAATTGGATAGTGATCCTGGTCCTGGGTTTGGGCCTGCAGGCAGGCGTTTCCCGGACTGGTGAAGCGCAGGTGTACGCCGATCCGGCCAGGCTGGAGATCGTCGCAGGTCAGGTCAGGGCCCTGCACATCCTGCTCGGGAATGCCGACAATATCTATGGGATCGACCTGCAGGCAAGCTTCGACCCGGGCGTGGTGGAGGTGGTGGACGCAGACCCCAAACAAGCCGGAATCCAGATGGGCTCCGGGGCGTTCCTGAAGCCGGATTTTACGGTCCGCAATCTGGCCGATAACCAGACCGGCACGCTCAGGTATGTGATCACCCAGCTCAAGCCGACTGCCCCGGCCAGCGGGAAGGGCATGCTCCTTTCGATCCAGTTCCGCGGCAAAGTGGCCGGCAGCAGTTCCAAGTTGACCATTACCTCGGCCGTGATCGCAGACCAACACGGAAACAAGCAAACGCCAAAGACACAGGGAGCGGACCTGGTGGTCGTCCACCCAAACTCTCCCACGCTCACACCCACGAAGCTGACCTCTGCAGAGCTTGTCCCGGCAGTACCGACCTGGGTGGTTCCCAGCCTGACCCCGGCCAGGCCAAAAGCGACCGCGCAGCCCAGCCCGAGCGCCACCCCGACTGTTCCTACGGCCCGGGCAGGCCTGGATCCGGCCAGGAACAATAAAGCCTGGGTACCCGGGAGCGGCCCGGCGGCAGCGGATCAGGCGCTTCTTTATATCGGCATGGGCGTAATCCTGGGCATGCTGCTGGTATCCGGCCTGTGGTTGTGGGTCTGGCTGGCGGCTGCCAAACGGCGCAAAGAGCGGGTTGCGAAAACAGATTGAATTTTGCTATACTTTATACAGATCCAACCGAAAATTAAACCAATGCAGCCCACCGTCCCAACCTGCTCGGGTCATTGGACGGATAGCCCATAGTCTGTTAGTCGGGGCGGACAACCAGAGGTTGGGTGGCTTCCCTAAAATCAGGCACTTATTTTGGCACGTTGGCATATCCATATTCAAGTAAATCAGGAGGCCCCATGACAACAAATCACTTCTCAACCGCTACAATTGGCTGGATGGCAATCGCCACAGGAGTCTCAGCAATTCTTGCAGTGGTATTCCTAGCCCTGATGTATACGGTGAATGGGCCCTTTTTTGGCACGCTCAATGATATTTTCAACAGCATTATCGGGATCTCAAGCGTGATTCTGGCGTGGATGTTATATGCCGAGCAGCATGCCAAATCGCCACTGATGAGTCAAGTTGCGCTCGCTCTTGCGGTGGCCGGGGCGATCTTTACCATCATAGGATCAGTCCTGATCATTTTCGGCTTTACAGGCTTTGTTATGGCCGGGTGGTATTCAGGCATCGGGAATGCTCTGATCGGCTTGTGGCTGGCGGCATTTTGTTACGCGTTATTACGCGATGGCGGATTGCCTCACAGCCTGATCATTTTTGGGATTGTCGCAGGGGCATTCATGGCAATCGGTCTGCTCGGTATTCCAGGAATATTCGCTGGAATTGACAGCATGGAGTCCATGCCGTGGTATCTTTATGTTGCGTTTTTTGGGTGGCTCGGAACCTATATCCTCTATCCTATCTGGACAATCTGGTTGGGGCGAAATCTTCTATTGATCAAATGAAGCAACGATAGAATGCCCAAGCGAGTGCCTGAGTCTTTTATGGCAAATGGTTCTACCTTTCATGGAGCCGCCGGACAAAGCGTGGAGCCGACTGTTGATAACGTGGGCGACCAGCCCGAAGTCGTCCATCAATCCGAAGGTGAATCGCCCGAATAGGGCGGCTCACGCAAGCCGCCAACCCGCCTAAAGGACAGAATTCTCACCCAGGAGGTTACGTCGTGAAAATCGAGATCAGCGATATGAAACCGGATAACTTCACGGAGCGCTGGCCAGGCGAGTTTCGCATATTTTCACATTTCGAAATGGCCCTGGGGATACCACAGGCGCTCTTTTTGATCACCACCGTGAAGGAAAATGGCAGACCGAATGCCTGCTTTCAATCGTGGAGTTCGTTTTCCGGAGATAGGGGTGGTTTTTTTGCAATAACGCCGTTGTGCCAGCATACCCATACTTATAAAAACATCCTGCGCACCCGGGAATTTTGCATCAATTTCTTGAGTGCACAATACTACGATGCCTGTTATGAGACCGTCTTTCATAACGCGGAAGATACGGATGAAATCGCCGCGGGTGGTTTTGCCACAGAGCCGGCTTGCCGGATAACAGTCCCGCGGATACAGGAAGCATTTCTCTCACTTGAATGCACCCTGGAGTCTGAGACGGATCTATCCAGGAGTGGCATATCCTCATTGGTGATTGGAAGAGTAGTTTGCGCCGCGATCGATGAAGACTATATCAACGGTTCCGAGAAAAAGTATGGCCCCAGGGGGTTCATGTTCTATTTGAACGCGCTCCAGGATTTTGCTTCCGGGAACCAGGGAGAAAGAAAAGTTGCCTCATTACAGGAAATGAGGAAAGGGTAACACACTTCCATGCGACAGCCCATCTGGATCAAGATCGCCCTGACACTCTTCATACTGGTTGTTTCCAGTGCAGGTGGTGCATGGTTCGGCAGCGCCATCACACCGGATGTGAATAGTGCAGCCCGAAGAACAAAATGGACATCCCTGGGAAAACCACCCGAAGAGGTGGTGAGGATCGCCGGAATCTATGTTTGTGAGCACTCATCTGGCGTTGTTGTCCAATCTGCATCCGGCAGCCGCTACATGGCCTGCCCATCGGGCTGGCAAGTTTGGAACAACCTGTCCAGCGAGCCCTGGTATTTGCTCGCCTGCGCGGGAAACCCGCCCACAGCGTACAGCCCTGGTTTTGAAAGTCTGCCAAAGCCTGTCAAGGATTGCAGGCTGGAATACAGTAATGAATGGGAGTTGGCTGAGGCAGTCTACGTTATTCTGGAAGATGGCAGCGTCTGGCAATGGAAATTTACTTATGGTCTTGGGACGACGATTGCCTATGGGATAACCGGTCTGTTGTCGGGTCTGGTAGTCGGGATCGCGCTTTCTATATGGATTTGGCTGGCAGGCAGGCGATCTTCAGCGACCGATGATCTTCCCGGACCCGGCCAGTAGCGTGAGAGTCAAAGAACCGTCGTTGCTTCGCTTGAATTGGAAATGCCATGCAACCACTCAAGAGATTCATAATACCCGATAAAAAGAAGAAGAATTTTTCTTTCATTCATTGACGATCTATTCAACTTTCTAGGCATTTCCCTGATTATGTCGCTATATCTGTATCTTTTGTTCTGCCTGGGGTTCCTTATTTATGATACGGCAGCAAAGAGGGTATCAGCCGCCTGACATCCCGCTCCAGCCGAGGTGCGTCGCGTTCTGAAGTGCCTGGCTGTTGTGCCGCCGTCCGCGTTTTATCGCGTCTGTCCCGAGACCGGGCGCGGCTCAGTTCGTGGCTATTGGGCAGCCTAAAATAGAGATTTCCCACACAGGAGGTTATAGGTTGTGATCCTATGAAACCGCTTGAATTCCGCATAGGAAAATGCTACACTAAAAATGCGGGATTTCGTTTATTTCTGGCAATTCCGGTATCGAAAACCTGGGGATCGAAAATGCATGCGGGAGATGGGATGAACACTACACCGAACAATCCAATTCGCAGATTCCGGGTAGGAATTATACTGGCGGGGATGATCCTGTCGCTCTGTTTTGCGATGAGCGGCAGCCCGGCTGCGCGTGCCCTGCAGGCGTGGACGGTTACGCCGGCATTCGCCGCAAATCGTGAAATCCAGGCAAGGGGGGCTGATCTGGCTTTTGTGGATGCCTACCAAATCGTCCCCAGCTCGGACTTTGATGGGGATGGGAAGACCGACCCGGCCAAATTTGTGCCCAGTTCAGGCACGCTCTGGTGGCTTATGTCGAGCACAGGCAGTTGGGATGGACAGTGGCTGGGTGGAGATGTGTTCCAGGTGGTACCCGGCTCTGATTTTGATGGGGACGGAAAGAGCGATCCGGCCAAGTTCTATGCAAGCATGGGTACGGTTTGGTGGGTGAAATCGAGCTCGGGTACGCTGGACGGGCAGTGGCTGGGCCCGGATCTGTTTACCTACGTCACCGGCTCCGACTTTGACGGGGATGGCAAGAGCGACCCGGCCAAGTTCTACCCTGCCACCGGCACGGTCTGGTGGGTCAAATCCAGCACCCATACCCTGGGTGGGCAGTGGCTCGGACCGGATTTGTTCACCTACGTTTCGGGCTCAGACTTTGACGGGGACGGGAAGAGCGACCCGGCCAAGTTCTACCCCGGGACGGGCACGGTCTGGTGGGTCAAATCCAGCACGGGCACGCTGGATGGGAAGTGGCTGGGTCCGGATATATTCACCTATGTGCCTGCTTCGGACTTCGATGGGGATGGAAAGACTGACCCAGCCAAATTCTATCCTGAGACAGGTACGGTCTGGTGGGTGAAGTCGAGCACCGGCAGCATGGATGGTGTCTGGTTGGGCGGTGACACGTTCGCATTATGTCCCCGGGTGTGACTTTGACGGGGATGGCAGGACTGACCCGGCCAAGTTCTACGCGGATTCAGGCATGTTGTGGTGGTTAAAATCAAGCACAGGGTATCTGGGACACCGCCGAGTTGGGTGTGGCTACACCTGACACAACCCCCCCGGCTGCCATCCTGGACTTGGCAGCGACTGCAGGTTCGAGTGATGGATCAGTGAACCTGACCTGGACTGCGCCCGGCGAGGATGGCACCACCGGGACAGCTACCAGTTACCTGGTACGCACCAGTACCAGCGCCATCCTCACGGAAACAGATTGGACGAATGCCAGCCCGGTTACAACCGGCATTCCGACACCGCAAGCGGCAGGCTCACATGAGACCATGATCGTGAGTGGGCTAACCATTGGGACAACTTATTACTTTAGTGTGCGCGCCCAAGATGAAGTTCCAAATCTGGGCAGTCTTTCCAACAGTCCAGGTACGATGCCAAAGGGACCGCCGGCTGCGATCGCGGTCAACGATTTCGCCGATTACCGGGTGTTCCAGCGCGCCATCGGCGGCGCGTCAAAGAGTGTAAGTATCAGCGGCACCTATGCAAACATGAATTGGGATCATGTGGAGGCAAGCGTGCTGCAGCACGGAACCGACACGGCAGTGATTGACTGGACGACCATCGACTCGACGCCTGGCGGGGGGACATTCTCCGGTAACCTTACCGTTCCTCAAGGAGGCTGGTACAACGTCGCAGTCCGCGCCCTTGACAGCACAGGATCCGTGATCGGCTCCAGCCGCGGCACGCACAAGTGGGGCGTGGGCATGATCATCCTCGTCATCGGCCAGTCGAATATGTCGGGCAGGGGCCAAGCACCATTTACCGCAGCAAACTCCGATCTGGCGGTTAACTACAACAACGCCGGAACATGGGAGCATCTGGCCGATCCCTACGATGATGAAAGCCCTGCCAGTGCGGTTGACTACGACAACAACCTTGCCGCCGGATCGATGATCCCCGGCATTGCCAATTCCCTGCTCCAGACCTTTGATTTCCCGATCGCCTTCGTACCCGCATCCAAAGGTGGGTCAAACCTGTATGTCAACGGATCCAACTCCGGATGGGCTTATCGCAATTCTTCGAATCACTTCGACACCTCCACGCTCTATGGCCAATCGATAACGAAGGCGCAAAGCGTGGGCGGCGTCGAGTTGATCATCATGCACCAGGGCGAAGCAGACTTGAGCGCCGGCCGCACCGAAGCGAACTACGAGGCGGATTTTGCCACAATGATCGGTCACTATCGACAAGACCTCTATGCCGGCATCCCGATCTTCATCTGCCAGCTCGGAACGGTGGGCGGTGGGACCGACGCTGGAGTTACGGGCATCCGCAGTGCTCAGCACGATCTGGACAACGGAACGAATATTTTCATGGGCGCCACTGCGATGGAAATGCCGCGGATTGATTCCTGGCATTACGACACTCCGGCGTTGACTGCGGTCGGTAGCCGTCTGGCCAATGCCATCAAGTACTATTTTGGCCAATCCACCTATTCGCGCGGCCCGTTCATCGCCTCGGCCTCCTTCAGTGACGGGAACCGCAACCAGGTGATCGTGACCCTCAATCACCGTGGCGGCACCGACATAACGCCGGCTACGGGAATCACCGGCTTTGGGGTGTTCGACAACGGAGTGAGTGTAAGCATAACGTCGGCTGTGCGCTATACTGCCAATTCAGTGCGGTTGACCTTGTCAAGCTCAATATCATCAGGCCACACGGTGACCTTGCGGTATCTGTGGGGTATGACACCGAACGTATCCGGCCTTGTCAAAGATAACACACCGCTTGCGCTGCCGCTCGAGAATACGACTGCCGACGTAACGGTTTCCAGCTTGCCGCTGCCATAGGTGAAAATCACAGCAAGTGATGCGAATGCTTTGGAAACCGGATCCAACCCGGGACAATTCACTATGTCGCATTGCAGGCTTGTTTCAGCCACGCAACTAATTCTGTGTCAATTTGATCCGGATCGCTGATGCGTACGCGCTGGGTGACCATATTGTTCCAGGATCCGGCCGCCGCGAGCCGTCCGGCTGGTGCAACTCCCTTGAGCTTGATACCGATATCAATCCGTCTGCCGAGGATGGTTGCACAATACCAAATGCTGCCGCGCAGGAGGCTTATGTAGGTCTTCGTGGGGGCAAGCTTAACATCTGCGCCGAACCTGACCAGTTAAAAGTCTCTCAAGTTTAGTTGGTGGTAAATGACAATTTGACAAATGTCCGTTCGCTGTATGAGAGTGTAGGTTTTCGCTTAAAATATACTGGTATGCACACCAGAAAAGAATGGTGATGTGAGTTCCAGGCGAAGGTCAGATCATAGCATAGCAGGCGGGCCGACAGCCTCTCCAGTGGACACTTGGACCCTGAACCCCCACCCCGATGGAACACGCCTGTGCTTGCAGCACCGGTGGAAGCAGGGCAAGAAAGGCGGGGGCAGGCGAACACGGGGCGAGAAGAACAGCGCCGGTACACGGTGCCGGCGCAGGCAGGACGGGCGGTCTCACCACCGATTCCTGCGGCAAGGTGCAGGTACGACAGGCTGGCGCAGGCAGGGGCCGATGGTCTGGTAGACGGGCCAGATAACCAAGTGTTGGCTCAGTTTGCCGATTCTAATGAGGAGCAATACGGTGAAAAAGAAACTTCTCGGTTTCCTGAGTCTGATCGTAACTTTAGCCTTGTTCCGGCTTCCTATGCTGGCAGGCCAATCCGCTCCAGCAACCTGGACACCCAACGATAAGCTGGTGGCAGCTTACTACTTTTACTGGTACAACATCTATACCGGCGAACATTTCATAGCCCCGGATGGCTCTGATTACATCACAAATCATCCCCCCGACAGTTATTTGGCCAATTACAGTTACACCGAAGTGAGCTGGCACCGGCGCGAACTGCTCGACATGATGACCGCCCAGATCGACATTGTCTTGCCGGTCTACTTTGGCAACGAGGAGAATTTTTTCTGGAGCAAATCCGGGCTGCAAAACCTGGTATCCGCCACACAGACCTTGATGGATGAGGGGCGCACGCCCCCGAAGATCGGTATGTTTTTCGATACCAATGCTTTGCTGCAGCAAAACAATGGAATACCGCCAGATCTGACCACTGAAACCGGCAAAGCCCATTTCTACAATATGATTTCCGATTTCTTTGCGTTGGTTCCCAATAATTTATGGGCTACGATCAATAGTCGTCCGATCGTATTCCTGTACTCAAGTTCATTAGTCAGCGCCTATAACCAGTCCACGTTTGACTATATCAATCAGCACTTTCAGACCGATTTTGGAACGACACCCTATATCGTTCGCGATACCTCCTGGCAGGGCGTATCCACGGACGAAGCCTACTCCTGGGGCAGTGCGCTTTATGGCCCGACGACGAACGGCCGCGTGGGAACGCTTGGACCTGGCTTTGACAATACGGCTTTGGCTAATTATCTAGGCTCCGCCCCAAGTATCCGCGACCGCGAGTGCGGCGAGTTCTACAATTCCGGTTGGGAAGCGATGATGAGCGCCGGAGCAACCCTGGTTGTGATCGAAACCTGGAATGAACTGCACGAGGCGACCGAGATCGCCGCCAGCCGCGAATACGGCACCAAGTACATTAGCCTCACCGCTGAAAACGTCCTGCGCTGGAAGGCAACTGACTATGGCACGGCGCCATACATCTGGCTTGATTTTGGCAAACGTCCATACCAGCAGGGTTTGCAGCCGGCCTTCAACTTCCCGGATGGCGCCTGGTTGGTGACCACGCTGGCCGGCCGTGAAGCCGCCTACCCGGATGTTACGACCACGCCAAGCTCGCATTTCATTTATCTGGATGTGAACAATGCCTTCGCCCATGCGACCCCCAGTGATGTGTGGGTGACAGTTGAATACTTCGATGGGGGCACCGATCAATGGTCGTTTCAGTATGACAGCGTCAGCGATCCCTATGCTCCAGACAGAGTCCGTGCTGCTGCAGAATACCGGTCAATGGAAACGCCACACGTTTCACCTCACCGACGCTTACTTTGGCGGCCGCGAGGCCGGCGCGGCCGATCTGCGGCTGACCGATAACTATTGGGTGGATGATGGACAGGTCAATTACTTTGGCCGGATCTGGATATCCAGGTCGGCCCCTGATAACCAGGCTCCAGACCTGGCTGAACTGAACGACGTAGAGTTGATGGTCGGACAAGTGATCGAGATACCAGTTTCGACGACCGATCCTGATGGAGACTCGATCCTACTGACCCTGGATCGAGATCTCGATTTTGCCACGTTAACGGACAACGGGGATGGCACAGGCGTTCTGCGATTAGCTCCCACAGGGTCTGACGTTCAGCCTTGTCCCTATCCCATCAGGATAATCGCAACTGACACAGGTAAGCCTGCCCTGGCTGATGCAGTATCACTCCAGGTGGATATCCTTACATCCGATCGGTTTCTGCCGCTCGTGATCCGGCAGGAGTAAGGCCAATGCAAGCCAACCTCTCATCCTGGTCGAGACGTTAGTCAGGCGGCTCCATCGTCTGTTGGAAGGTCCGTATAACCACAGGCTGGAGGCTGGAAGATTGCTAAAAGTGGAACAGAACCCACAAAAGGAGAAAAATGAGAACAGTAATAATTGGAGGAACAGGGCATGTAGGGACTTACCTGGTACCGCGTTTAGTGGAAGCCGGTCATGAAGTCATATGTGTCAGCCGCCAGCTACGCCAGGCTTATCAAAGCCATCCGGCCTGGCAAGCCGTAACACAGGTTCAAATTGATCGCAGCCTGGCGGAAGAAAAAAATCTATTTGGCGAGCAAATCCGTGAATTGAAACCGGATGTTGTCATTGACATGATCTGTTTTACACAGGCAAGCGCCATGCAATTGGTAAATGCGCTGCGAGGACAGATCCAACATTTTCTACACTGTGGGACGATCTGGGTGCATGGACCAAGTGTGGAGGTCCCGACGAAGGAAACCCAAATACGCAAACCATTTGGTGAATATGGGGTCAACAAAGCAGCCATCGAAGCATATATGCTAAAAGAAGCGCGTCTGAGCGGCTTTCCTGCCACTGTGTTGCATCCAGGTCACATCGTGGGTCCCGGATGGGTTCCCTTGAATCCAACCGGCAACTTTAATCCCGAGGTATTCAAAAAATTAGCAAAAGGCGAGCAGGTGCTGCTGCCCAATATTGGGATGGAAACAGTGCATCACGTTCACGCAGACGATATCGCGCAAGCCTTTATGCAAGCCTTGAACCATTGGAACAGTTCGGTTGGAGAGAGTTTTCACGTAGTGTCGCCGGCCGCGCTGACACTGCGAGGGTATGCAGAAGCAATGGCGGTTTGGTTTGGACAACCAGCACGCTTGGATTATTTGCCCTGGGAAGAATGGAAGACGACCGTCAGCGAAGAGGATGCAACTGCCACCTGGGACCATATCGCCCATAGTCCAAACTGCAGTATTTCCAAGGCCCAGCAACTCCTGGGGTATGAACCCCGCTATAGTTCACTTGAAGCCGTGCAAGAATCGGTAAAGTGGCAGATAGATAATAATGGTTTGCTTGGATAGGTTCGATATTTAATTCGAAATGGCAGGATCCCGGGGAGGCAGGCTTAGAAGCGTCCTGGCCTCAAATACAGCCGGCCTGCCGGTCGCCTTTTTGTCCAGACAAGGAATTTCGGAATTGATAGGTATTTTTAATGTTTCCGGAAAAATTCGGTGTATGATGAGAATGAAGGATCAAGACGATCCAGGAAGGAGGTTGCGATCGAAGAATTGCCCGTGAACTTAATAGGAGGAGAGACAGGGTAGCCACCGTTCAGGGCCGCGGACGAGCACCTGTGTCCGGGCCGGACGTGCCCCACGACTTGGTGTGGCGCTACCACCTTTTTTCTCTCCTCTGCTTAATAGTAGATGATTTACGGCGGATGGGCATCCCCCATCCGCTTGTTTTTTAATCCCCAAAGAAAACTCTCTAAGTTTCGTTGTTGGATTCCAGGGTTTCGAGCAGGGCCGGCAGGAGGCCGAGGTGCTCGATCTGGTAGAAGCGCGGCGTGCCGGGAGCGGGCGCTTCGGCGGCCTCGTGCTGCCAGGTGCCGGCATACGGGACATACACGGCCGTGCCCGCCCAGCGCCAGCACCGGCAGGATGTCGGAGCGCAGCGAGTTGCCCACCATGACCAGGCGGGCCGGGTCGAGCGCAGTGGTTCTTGAACAGGGTCGCATAGCTCTCGGGGTCTTGTCGCTGACCACGTCGATATCCCGGAAACAATCCGCCCAGCCCGGAGCGCCGGAGCTTGGTCTCCTGGTCGTGCAGTTCGCCCTTGGTGATGACCATCAGACGGTAACGAGCGGCCAGTTGGGAGACGGCTTCACGGGCATGCTCGAGCAGTTCGACCGGCGCCTTTAGCTGGGCCCTGGCCAGGTCGAGGATGGCGAGCACGTCATAACCGGAAAGATGTCCCCAGGTCATTTGCACGGCGGTCTCGATCATCGAGAGGGTGAAGGATTTGATCCCGTAGCCGAACAGCCCGATATTGCGGGTCTCGGTCTGGTAGAGGCCGGCCTCGAGGGAGGCGGCGCTGACCCCGTAACCGGCCAGCAGTTTCGCCAGGGCGGCCTGGGTGTTTTCATACAGGCGTTCGTTGTGCCAGAGGGTGTCGTCGGCGTCGAAAGCGATCAGGTCGAAGCGGGGCATTAGAACTCCTTAGAGCTCTTGCATATGGCTATTTTTTATATGAGGCCTTTCATTTACGAACCTGCCACTTTGCCACCCAGGCCGGGTCCAGGCGCACCAGGCGGTTCTTCTTGAGGTTCTCCTGCATCAGGCGCTGGATGGCGGGATCCGGGCTGGCCAGCCATTTTTCCATCAGGCGCTTGCCCTGCTCCGGCGCAGCGGCCACCACCACGCTCCAGCAGTAGCCCAGCCCCTGCTGGAGGACCTTGAAGTTGTCGGTTTTGGCCTCGCCGGAATCCTGCATGGAAGCGGTGATGCGGTCCAGGATTTGCAGGGCATGCAGGGCATCCGCCTGGTTGTGCAGCAGGGCTGGTTCCGCCAGGGCGGCTGCGGCGGCGCGCTGCTCGAGCCAGGTGCCCAGGCTCCAGTCTTCCATGGCCTTCAGGAGGGCCGGCATGTCACGTTTGCCCAGGCGCTGGAGCGCCATGGCCACGCCTTCGCGCAGGCGCCAGCGCGGGTCGGAGGCATAGGGTCGCAGCTGATCCAGCACCTTTCCATCGCCCTCGGCCAGCAGGCGGCCCAACCCGACCACGCCACAAAAGGCCAGGAACTCGTGCGGATCGTTGACGGGGGCTACTTCAGGGGTATTTGCCAGGAAACGCTCGAAAAGCGCCCGGTCGCCTTCGTCGGCCACCACCTGGGCCAGCTCGAGGTTGCCGCGCGGCCCAGGCAGGCCGGATTCCTGCAGCAGGTAGGGCTCCCAATCCGGGAGCGTTTTTAGCATTTGTCGATAGATATCGGACTTGGTCATGACAGTCTCAATTGTACTGCCAGGAAAACAAAAATGGGCCCTGATTTGATACGAAAAAACGCTGCAAGTTTCCTACGGCCGCTGCATATCCCCTGAAAAGGTCATTGCCGGGGAATTGCCGGTAAGTATACTATGCAGGTAATATTTATCCACTCGATACAGGAGCACAGCATGGACGCAAAGATCGATTTCCTCGAATTGATCGAAAAGGGATTACCGCATACCTCCGCGCCAAAAAAGGTGGTGATCGTCGGCGCAGGGATGGCCGGATTGACAGCGGCTTACGAATTGAAGCGTGCCGGCCACCAGCCGGTGGTGCTCGAAGCCCAACAGCGCCTGGGCGGACGGGTGCACACCCTGCGGGAACCGTTCTCCGAGGGGTTATACGCCGAGGTGGGGGCGATGCGCATCCCGCGCGCACATAAAATGACCCTGGCATATATCGAAAAGTTCGGCCTGAAGACCAACGATTTCACCATGGACAATCCCCAGGCATACTACTACATCGGCGGCAGGAAAGTCCGCGCGGCGGAGGCCGCTGTGAACCCGGGCCTGCTCGGGTTCGATCTGGCCGAGCACGAGCTCGGCCAGACGGCCGACCGGTTGTGGCGCAAAGCAATCGAACCCTTGATGACTCTGCTCGCAGAGCAGGGCGACGACGCCTGGCCGGAGATCGTTGAACGCTACGATGATTATTCCACGCGGGAGTTCCTGGAGGCCAACCATTGGTCCGTGGGCGCCATCGAGATGTACGGCCTGCTGGCCAACCAGGAGGCGCTGATGAACTCTTCGTTCCTCGAGCTGTTCCGGGAGGAAGCCGGTAATTATTACACCAACATGCTCGAGATCCAGGGTGGGACGGACCGCCTGCCATACGCGTTCCTGCCCGAACTCAGGGACGAGATCCGCTTCGGGGCCCGTATGATCGCCATTGACCAGTCCCCGACAGACGTCAGCATTCATTATCAGACCCGGGCGGGACGATCCGAGCAGAAGGGCGATTATGCCATCCTCACCGCGCCATTCCCGGTGCTGCGCCACATCGAAGCGCTCAAACCGTTCTCCCGGGCGAAGATGCGGGCCATCCGCGAGCTGCATTACGACGCCTCGGCGAAGATCCTCTTCCAGTGTCGCAGGCGTTTTTGGGAGCAGGATGATGGAATCTTCGGCGGCGGGACGATCACCGACCTGCCGGTGCGTAATGTTTACTACCCCGACCACAGCCGGGAGACCGGACGGGGTGTGATGCTGGCCTCCTACACCTGGTCCGAGGATGCCCAGCGCTGGGGTTCCCTCACGCCCGAGGACCGTCTCGTACAGGCGCTGGAGGACGTGGCGGTTATTCATCCTCAAGTCATCCGGGAATTCGAGGTGGGCGCATCCCACATGTGGCACGACGACGAATTCGCCGGCGGAGCATTCGCCCTGTTCGACCCCGGCCAGCAGACCCTGCTCTACGACGAGATCATCCGTCCCGAGGGGCGGATCTACTTCGCCGGCGAACACGCTTCGCTGTATCACGCCTGGATCCAGGGGGCGATCGAGTTCGGGCTTGAGGGCGGCCGAGGCGATCAATCGTCTCAGCCTTGAATAAAACCGCCTTTCGGTCGTTCGTCCTGCAAAGTCAAGACGGTGGATGAGTTGACCCTCCAGCGCCTTTTTTGTGTAATAATGTCCCTTACCGGCAATAAGCTGGAAAATAATCATTGTTCCCGAAGAAGGTCATCGATGAAAATGCCTTTGTTGACAGCCCTGGTCTATCGCCCTGCTTCTACCGGCTTGCACAGTGGGATCAAAAGTGAGGCCGCAAATGGAAACCTCCCCATCCGTCAAGGCGAGCCCTCCCGCCGGCCAAACGCGCCCGGACGGGAAAGGCATCCAACAGGTCTGGGTACCGGCCGGAAGCTTCAAGATGGGCAGCGCTGCCGCCGCCATCCAGGCCTTGGAAGCCCTGCAGCCTCCGCCGCCAGGTTTTGTACTGGGCGAATTCCCCAGCGAGCAGCCGCAGCACGAAGTCCGCCTGACGAAAGGGTACTGGATCGATAAAACCGAAGTGACCAACCAGGCCTTCCGGGCATTTGTGGAGGCAGGCGGGTATACCACGCGCTCCTACTGGTCGGAGGCGGGCTGGAAATGGTTGAGCGGGCAGTCCATCGAGCAACTGCCGCGCTTCTGCCTGGGGAACCTACCGCAAAATCCGGTGGCTTGCGTGAGCTGGTACGAGGCGGAAGCCTATGCAGCCTGGCGCGGCGGGCGCCTGCCGAGCGAGGCCGAATGGGAGTATGCCGCCCGCGGGCCGGACTCGCTGGTCTATCCGTGGGGAAATGAATTCGACGGCAGCCGCTGCAACCTGGTGGAAAGCAAAGGGCTCCAACCGGTGGGGAGCTATCCAGGCGGAGCCAGTTGGGTCGGCGCGCTGGACATGGCCGGGAATGTGATGGAGTGGGTCCAGGACTGGCTGGGGCCTTACCCGGCCGATCCGGTAACGGACCCGCTCGGGCCCGCCAGCGGGAAAGTCAAAGTGGAAAAAGGCGGCTGGTGGGGCAGTAATATGTTCGTGGCGCGCTCCGCCTACCGGCATTTCGAAGACCCGCCGGATTACGACGATATGCATATCGGCTTCCGGATCGTTACGCAGTAAAAAAAGATTAACCACGCAGGATACGCAGGTAGAACTTTTTTTGGTCTTTATACTCTCTACAAGGAAATTCGGCGAATGGAAATTTCCATTCGCCGAATTCTTGTTTTTGTTCTTTGTCCGATCGTTATCCCATCACCACTTCCACGACATTCTTCTCCCCCAACCGGTCGGCCGGAAGCAGATTTCCTATCAGCGGCTGCCCATTCAGGGTCAGGGATTTGACGCCGCGGCAGACGCCTTGCGGGTTTTTGACCTCGATCTCGATGGTCTTGCCGCGGAAGCGGCGGGTGGCTTTGAAACCCGGCCAGGTCGTGAGGGATGCACGGGTCGATGCGCAGGCCGTCCATCTCGGGCCGGATGCCCAGGATGTACTGGGTGGCGCTGAAATAGGCCCAGGCGGCCGCGCCGGTCAGCCAGGAGGTGCGGGTGTTGCCGGCGCGCGGGGAAAAGGTCGAGTAGGTGGTCTGGCCCTGCACGTACGGCTCGCTCTGGCGGAGTCTCGGCGCGCTCGTTGTAGGCAGCCGGCATGGAGGCCCGGTAATACTCGTAGGCCCGGTCGCCGTTGCCGAGCATGCACTCGGCCATGACGCCCCAGCCCTGGGTGTGGTTGAAGATGCCGGCGTTTTCCTTGATGCCCGGGTTGAAGACCACCGCGCGCATCACGTCGACCTGGCGTTTTGGCGAACGGCGGGGCGGAAAGCATCAGCCCGTAGGGGGTGGCCAGCTGCTCCTTGACCGTCTGCATGCAGCGCTGCGGCCTGTTCGGGCGTGGCCGCGCCGCTGATGACCGACCAGAGCTGGGTGTTCAGGTAGATCCTGGCCTTCGGCGTACTTCTTGCGTGCCGTAGACCGTGCCGTCCTCGCCGATGGCCCAGATGAACCAGTCGCCGTCCCAGGCGCAGGCCTGGATGGCTGCATCCAGCTTTGCGCGCTGCGCCAGCGCCCAGGCGGCTTCGTCCGGCTTGCCCCAGCCGTTCGGCGATCTCGGCATAGACGGTCAGGCCCAGGCGCACCTGGAAGGCGACGAACAGGCTCTCGCCGTTGTAGCCCAGCCTGCAGGCAGTCGTTCCAGTCGGCCTGCCAGGCCGCAGGGCAGGCCGTGCTTGCCGGTGCGTTCCAGGTTGAACTCCAGCGCCCGCCGCAGGTGACCGAAGACGGTCGCCTCGCCCTGGTCGGCATAGGGCAGCACCTTGTTGTAGAAATCCAGGTCGCCGGTCTCGTTGACGTAGGCCGGGACGGCGTTGAAGAACCACAGGCAGTCGTCCGAGCGGTATTCTTCCGGGTCGCGGGGCTTTTTCCTGGCCGGGCTGGTGGGTGAACGGCTGGACGATCGGCATGGCCCCGCCGCTGGAGACCTGGCCGGTCAGCATCAGTTCCAGGCGCTGGCGGGCCTCATCCGGGATGGCGGCCGTCACGCCCAGCAGGTCCTGGACCGAATCGCGGAAGCCCAGGCCGTCGCGCTCGCCGTTGTAGACCAGGCTGGCGGCGCGCGACCAGGCGAAGGTGATCAGGCAGTTGTACAGCCCCCACACGTTGACGGTGTGGTTCAGGTCCTCGTCGGGCGTCTCCACCACCAGGCTGCCGAGCCTGGCGTGCCAGGTGTTCTTTCAGTTTTTGAAGCTCGGCTCGCGGCGCGTTCCAGCGAGCCGAACTCGGCGACGGTGTGTTTGCCGACCGTGCGGGCCTCGCCGATGCCCAGCATGACCAGCAGCTTCGCGGCTCTCGCCCGGCTGGAGGGTCAGGTCGGTCTGCAGGCTGCCGCAGGAGTTGTCGCCGAAGGCATTGCTGTTCGTGCACTGGCCCTGTTCCACCGCCAACGGGTTGTGGTAAGCCCGGTAGGGACCGATGAAGGCCTCCCGGCTGGTATCGTACCCGGCCAGCGGCGCGCCGGCCAAGGTCCATCCAGCATTTGAAGGGGGTGTCGCTCAGATTGGCCGCAGCATCGTTGGAGGGCAGGTTGTCGTGGATGGCGATGCGCAGCAGGCCATCCGTCATTTCGCCGCGCACGATGAAGAGCGAGTACTGCAAATTGACCTGGTCCTGGGCGGTGATCCACTGGTTGGTGAATTCGCAGAAGGTGAAAACGCGAAAGCTGGCGCGGCCGGTCGGATTCGTTGGTGACCTTCATGCGCCAGTATTCGAACTTCTGGCCGAGCGGGACGAAGTAGGTCGTCTCGCTGGGGATCCCGGCATAGCGGGACTGGATGATCGTGTAGGCCGTGCCATGCCGGCAGGTGCGACTGGTATTGGTCGAGCGGCTTCCCGACCGGCTGCCAGGAGGCCGACCAGTAGTCGCCGCTCTGGCGGTCGCGCAGATAGAAGTAGCGGCCGGGCTGGTCCATCGGGACGCGGTTGAAGAGCAGGCGCATGAAGCGCCCGCGCGCCCCGGACTGGTAGAAGCCATAGCCGCCGGCATTGTTGGTGATGATCGCCCCGTACTCGGTGGAGCCGAGGTAGTTGCTCCAGGATTGGGGCGTATCCGGGCGGGTGATGACGTACTCTTTGGCTTCATCGTCAAAATAACCGTATTTCACAGGCCGTTCCTCTTTTCGTTTTAGAAATTAATCTCGCACACTAGCCTACCGGAAAGGCTTTCCCATATTCCGACAGGATCCTATCCCAGAGATTGTTCAACCGGTCATCGATCGTCTGGCGGGCACGGTCGGCTTCGAACCAGGCAATCGCCCGGCGCACGCCTTCGGACCAGGGCACCGTGCAGCGAAAGTCCGGCACCAGTGCCTTGATCTTGCTGTTATCGAAGACGGCACTGTTGGCCTTGTCGCCGATCAGGCTGCCCAACGCCTCCGGGTCGTAGGCCGCGATCAGATCGGATGGGACGTGGACGATCTGCAGCTCCACGCCCAGCGCCCGGCCGACTTCCTGGTAGATCTGGTTCCAGGTCAGCACTTCATCAGAGGTGATGTGATAGGCCTCACCGATGGCTTTCGGGTTGCCCAGCAGGCCCAGGAAGCCTTTGGCGAAATCGCCGTTCCAGGTCAGCACCCACAAGGAAGTGCCGTCGCCCGGGACGATGACCGGCCGGCCGTGCTTCATCCGGTCGATCACGGTATAGGGATGCTGCCAGCTGTCCCACGCACAGCGGGATCTGCGAAGGTCCATAGGTCAGCGAGGGGCGGACAATGGTGACCGGGAAGGCCTGCTCCCGGTGCGCCTGCATCAGGCGTTCTTCGCAGGCGATCTTGTTACGGGAATATTCCCAGAAGGGATTCTCCAGCGGCGTCTCTTCGGTGATGAGGTAATGTCCGGGGCGGTTTCTGGTAGGCGCTGGCCGAGCTGATGAAAACGAACTGGCCGGTCCGGCCGCTGAACAGGCGCAGGTCGCGTTCAATATCATCCGGGGTGAAGGCGATCCAATCCACAACCGCGTCGAATTCATGGCCTTCGAGCAGCCTGGCCAGGGCCGGCTCGTCGCCGTGCACATCACCCACCAGCAGGTGTGCGCCTTCCGGCAGAGGATATTTATCCGGAACGGCTGCGATTGAGGATATAAAGTTCGATACCGCGTTCGAGCGCCAGTTCGGAACAAGCCGAACTGATCAGGCCGGTGCCGCCGATAAATAAGACTTTCATCTGCCGCCTCCTAAAAAGATTCTACAAACGAAGGTCACGAAGAGACGCGAAGGTACACAAAAGGAAACCCTTTTATTGCAATGGTGCGAATCTCTGTGCCTTTCGATTGTACCGTCGGAAAAAGATTTTCCCAGTGAATCAAAATTAAGCTATCAATCCTTGCGCGCCAGGATGGCGAAAAGGCTGGATTGGGCAGGATCGATATCACCTGCCAGGGATGGATAAAACACGATATCCTGAAAGCCGCATTCCTTCAACAAGTCCAGGTATTGATCCTGGGTGTAGGCCTGCATGCTGGCCGCATAACGGGTGACCTGGCCGGTCTGTGCGTCCACGATGATATAACGCTGGGTCGCAACAGAACGGGCTTCATCCCAGAAATTTTCCTGCAAACAGAGATGCGGCCGGTCAGAAAAAAGGCCGGACTCGCCGGAATACCAGGAGGCAGGCTCTAAACCGATCTGGTGGACCACCTCAAAAGTATGGACTTCCAGTAATAGAGCACCGCCCGGCTGGATGGCCGCACGCCTTTTATCAAGGATCAGTCTGGCATCCTGCGGGGTGAAGACGTTGAACTCGCCGAAGATGAACATGGCCAGGTCGTAGCCTGAACCGAAGTCCGCTTCACGGATATCCATCAGGTGAGTAAGAACAGGACAGGTGCGCCTTTTGGGCACTTTCCCTGGCATACTCGATGGAGGCCGGAGAAAAATCCACCCCGGTGCATGTCATGCCCCAATTCCGCCAGCCGGCTGGTATATAAACCCGGTCCGCAGCCCAGATCGAGGATGCGGGCAGGCCGGCTGTATAAGACCTCCCGGTGGATCCAATCCGACATGTTTCTGGATGGTGATCGCCCGGCGGCTGGCCCAGTCATGCTCCTGTGACAGATGCTCGCCCAGCATACGCTGGCTGAACCCGGGTTCATTCCAGGGAATCTTTTCTCCCTCGGCCCAGGGTTCCGGTATCCGGCTGCGTTGAACAACTTCCATCAAGTCCATTGAGGTTGGCGAATATTTCATCTGCTTTTCGGTAATAAAATTACTTACAACCGGCCGGTTGATTACCCTTCTATCGCCAGGCTGATCTGCTTCGGATTGATCAAGATCAATTCCACATGGATTGGCTGCATCTGGGGCATGGAAGGGTTGGTCACATCCACATTATAAATCGACAACCAGGCGGAATGCGCCAATTCAATGCTGGTGCTGAGTTCTGATTTCGACGAGATGCGCAAATATCCCTTGAATTGAAAGGTGCCGGGCAGGGCCGTGACCGGTACCATGACACGATTCGGTTCACTCTTGAGCGAAGTCCAGTGGTTCATTGACCGGTGGGGCCAGGTGAAAAGCAATTAACGTGGAAACCGGTATAAAAATTTCCGTATAAGCCAGTGTTTTTACGACACCGCTTCCAAAATGGAGCACCGTGGAGTTGAACAGATGGATATATTCCGGCACTCCCTGCGTCCGCAACCAGGTACTGACGCGGACGCCCTGCTTCGTCACCACCTCACCGCGCACGAGCGTATTGTGGGTATAAACCATCACCATGGTGCTTTTTTCATCTTGAGACAGGGTAACCATCATTCCTCCTTAATAATGCTTGGTAATTGATTAACCTGATTATACGCGCAGCGCCGTTTTCATTCTTTCCAAGTGCCTCAACCAGAGTGGTCCGCGGGCAGCCAAAATTCAACCGCACGAATCCCTCCCCGCCGGGGCCGAACTCCCGGCCTTCGTTCAAGGCAACTTTGGCCTGTTTCAGGAAGAATTCGTGCGGCGTGGCGCCTATTTTGCCGGACGCTGACCAGCCCGGTGCAGTCCAGCCAGGCCAGGTAGGTGGCATGCCGGGACGGTCGTCCTGATCCCGGAAAACTTCGTCCTGGATGGAGGCGACCAGGAAATCCCGGTTCCCGGTCAAATAGAGCCGCAGTGCCTCCAGCCACTCATCGCACTCGCCCGAAAAAGCCACCTGCGCCGCCACCAGCCCGAGGCTGTTGACGTGCATCGCCATGCGCTCAACCGTCTGCTTGTAGCGTGCCGAGCAGGTCCGGGTTGGGGATGATCGCAAACCCGCAGAACAGGCCGGGGACATTGAAAGTCTTGCTGGGCGCGACCAGTGTGATGGTACGGTCGGCAATTTCCGGATCCAGCGCGGCGATGGGAATGTGGTTTGCCCCATCCAGCAGGATTTCGCTGTGGATCTCGTCCGAACAAATGCTGACATCGTTCTTCAGGCAAATATCCGCCATGCGCGCCAGCTCATCCCTGGGTATAGACCTGCCCGGTCGGGTTGTGGGGATTGCAGAGCAGGAACATGCCGGTCTTCGCTCCGCCGGAGTGGAACGCTTTCTGGAAAACATCCAAATCCAGCCGATATCGTAAAGTGGAAGCGCTCGTTTCCAGCACCAGCGGCGGCATCCTGGCGGATCCATCCGCCGGCCTCGTGAACTTTCAGGAAAGGCGGGTAGACCGGCGGCTGGACCAGGATCCCCTGCCCGGCCGTGCAGAGGCGTATGCGCCGCGGCAGTAAACCCGGCCACCACCCCCGGTGTGGCAACCACCGCTTCAGGAGACACCTGCCAGCCGTACAGCGTCTGCATGCGGGCAGCCACTGTCTCGCGTAATTCCCTGGTTGGGGATTCATACCCCAGTACCCCGTGCTCCAGGGTGCACTGCAAAGCCTTGCGGATCGGCTCCGGCGCGGCGAAATCCATGTCTGCCACCCACAACGGCAGGACATCCTGCGGGTATTGGCGCCATTTAATGCAATTCGTGTCGCGTCGTTCGATCATCGAATCAAAATTGTAAGGCATCAGCACTCCGAATGATCAGGGGCGGTTCTCAAGCCGCCCCTGTGTCAGGATCATTATTTATCTTTAGGGCGCTTCGCGCACGATATACAAGGGTCTGCCTTTGACTTCATCATAAATCCGCCCCAGGTATTCACCCAGCACGCCCAGTGAGATCAACTGTACCCCGCCCAGGAACAACACGGCAATCAGCGTGGTGGCCTGGCCCAGGAAAGCGCCATGCCCGATCAGGCGCATGATGATCACCACCGGAATCGCAATGATCGACAGGCCTGCCGAGAGAAAGCCGAAATAGGTTGCCAGTTGCAGCGGGAAAGTAAGAGAAGCCGGTGATGGCATTCAAGGCCAGCTTGAACATCTTGTTGAATGGATACTTGGTGGTTCCGGAAAAGCGCATGGCGCGCTTGTAAGGCACACCGATCTGCCGGAAGCCCACCCAGGCCGACATGCCGCGCGGGAAACGATACTTCTCATGCATGGTCTTGAGCACATCCACCACCTTGCGGTCCATCAGGCGGAAATCACCGCTATCCAGCGGGATCTTTACGTCGGTGATGCTGATGAACGATCCGGTAGAACAAGGAGGCGGTTGTCTTCTTGAACCAGGTCTCGCCTTCACGCTCGGCCCTGACCGCATAGACCACTTCGTAACCTTCGCGCCATTTGGCGATCAGTTCGGGGATGACCTCGGGCGGGTCCTGCAGGTCGGCATCCATGATGACGACTGCCTCGCCGCGCGCATAGTCCCAGCCGGCAGTAATGGCCACCTGGTGGCCGAAGTTGCGGGCAAAGATCACCGGACGAACGTGCTTATCCTGCTGCGCCAGTGTCCGGATGGCTTCGGTCGAGCCGTCCGAGGAACCGTCATCCACCAGGATCAGTTCCCAGGTGCCCTGCGTGGAAGACATCACGTCCTGCACGCGCCGGTAGAGTTCCGGGATGTTCTCCAGTTCGTTGAAAATCGGAGCGACGATCGAAAATGTGACAGACATATCAGGCCTTCTTCTTCTTTCTGGAAATCCTGGATTTCAAAGCGGCGATCTTTTCGGGTCCGGAAGCCGGGCTTTCGGTGCGAGATGAATGGTTCAGTCAGCGGGAAAGGCGGCATGCCCAAAATGCGCCGGCGCAGGTAATCGAAAATGATCGCCAGGGAGGCCAGCACCGGGACGATCAGCAATGCGCCCAGAATGCCCCACAGGACCGTCGCAAGCAGGATGGAAATCAAAACCAGGGCCTCGTGCATGTGCACGCTGCGGCCCATGATGACCGGGCGCACCCAGAAATTCTTGATCGAGATCAGGAGAAGATAGACTGCCAGGGTGATCAATCCCACGATGAAATGGGAGGCCGGCATCCAACTCCAATTCGAACCTTCGAGCATTGCCACACCGATTGCCGACATGGCCGCCAAAAACGGGCCGACATCCGGGATCAAGGTCAGAAAACCGGCAATAATGCCCAGCACCAGCGCCCCCGGAATGCCAATGATCGTCCAGGCGATGGTAAATGCCACACCGACGATCAGCATCAGCAGGAGTTGGCCGCGCAAATAATTCATCCAGATCCTGCGCACCCGCTGGTAAAGTTCATCGAGCTCCGGTTTATATTTCTCGGGAAAAGAGCCGATAAAACCATCCCGCAGGCGCGGCCATTCCGCCAGAAAATAATAGACCGCCACCAGGATGACAATCACCCACAGGGCACCCAAAGAGGTTTTACCCAGGGCCTTGAGCGCCTGGTCTGGCAGAGAGCCGACAGAAAGTGGAGCGGAATTGGGTCAACTGGTTGGCCAATTGCCCGAAATTGATCGGAATACCCGGTATGACCAGCGGTTTTTCCAACTGAGACGATCAGGTTATCGAATTGGTTGAGCACATCGGTGATTACCTGTGTAAATTCATCAAAAAGCAGCGATGTCAGCGTGGCCGGGGTGCCGATCAGCACTGCCAGGGTGATGAAATAAACCAGGTTGACGGAGGCCTTGCGCGACATGCGCCTGCGCGTGATCAGAAAATTAATGGCCGGGTTGATCAGATAGGCAATAAAAGCCGCAATGATCAACGGCTCGAGAACGCTGCGGATGTACCACAAACACCACCCCGGAACAGCAGGATTACCAATCCCAAGACCAGGTAACGGACAGGCACACTCCATTGATCGATCTTGTTCATAACAAGCGCTTGACCGCCTCCAAAGTTGGCTCGATCACCGGGGCTTCCTTGACTGCCTGCATGGCCGCGCGCACATCCTTCAACCCGGAACCGGTGTTCAATACCAGCACCGGGTCGCCGGGCTGGATGATTCCCTGCCCGACCGCCTTGACCAGGCCGGCATAAGCAGTTGCACCGGCCGGCTCGGCGAAGATGCCCTGCGGGCCGAGGCTGGCGATGGCCTGCAGAATTTCATCATCGCTTACCAGGATATACGTGCCGCCGGTCTCGCGGGCTGCCCGGACGGCCCGCACCCCATCCCGGGGCAGGTCCACCGAGATGCTGTCGGCGATGGTTTTGGCGGAGATGGGGATGATCTGCTCCGTCCCGGCGTGGAAGGCATTCGCGATCGCCGCGGACCCTTCGGCCTGCACGCCGATAATGCGCGGCAGTCTGTTCCATCCAGCCCAGGGCCTGCAAGTCTTTGAAGCCCTTGTGGATGCCGGAGATGATATTCCCATCGCCCACCGAGACGAAAATGGTCAGGGGCGCGTGATGGTCGAGCGGATTACCCGGCCTCATGCCAGGTGCGGTGTTCTTCGCCCCACCATTCCCAGATCTCCAGGGCGGCCGTCTTCTTGCCTTCGGCGGTAAAGGGATTGTAGCCGGTGTTGCGGCAGTACCAGCCGAATTCCTCGGCGGCCTGGATGGTCAGGTCAAAGGCCTCATCATAAGTGCCATCCACCAGGATGACTTTCGCGCCGAAGACCAGCAATTGGGCCACTTTGGCCGGGGGTGCAGATTTGGGTGCAAAAATGACCGCCTTCTGCCCGACCGCAGCCGACATTCCGGCCAGGGCCGCCCCGGCATTGCCGGTGGAAGCGGTGACGATCGTCTCGGCGCCGATCTCGCGGGCGCGTGCCACGACCACCGCGCTGGCGCGGTCCTTGAAGGAGGCGGTCGGGTTGCGGCTTTCATCCTTGAGCCAGAGATGTTCCAGGCCCAGTTCCTGCGCCAGCCGCTCCAGGCGATAGACAGGTGTCCAGCCGGCGCGCCGGAGCGGGGTGCCCTCACCGCCCGGGTCAGGCACCGGCAGGAGCGGCAGATAGCGCCAGAGGCTGGCCTCGGAGCGATACGTCAGGTCTTCAGGCTGGAATTTTTGGCGGATGGCCTCGTAATCCAGGACCACGTCCAGGTTGCCCCCATCCTTTGGGCAGGTATAGGTTACCTGGCCGGGTAGATATTCGGTATTGCATAACGAACAGCGGTATCCTACGAAATTCGTTTTTGGCATATCCCCATTATAACGTAGGACAAATTGGCAATTTGTCCATGCAGGAAAATATCAATTTGTCCATGCACGGCCACTAATCAGGCCATTTCACCAATTCCTTCACGCATTGCCCACGGGATGTGTCCCCTTTGGGTCGCCACATACTTTCCTGGACTTTAGTGTTGCGGGTCGGTTTGTTGAGGTCGCCGTTTTCTTTCAGGATACCCTCCCCGCCGGCGGGCGCAAAGGAGCCGTTCCACAAAAGTATCCGGCTGCCGGAATGGATCCTTTTATTCTCTTCAATGCCCCGCTCATCCGGCCGAGACCTTGATCGCCCTCGCAATCTGCTCCTGGTCCACCGGCAGGCAATCGATCCGGACGCCGACCGCATTATAGATGGCGTTGGTGATCGCCGGGATGGTGGGGATGCTGACGATCTCACCGACCCCCTTTGCGCCGTATGGGCCATCCTTGGTGGCTGCTTCAACCACGATGGAAATGATCTCGGGCGTATGCGTAATGGATGGAATGCGGTAACGCGCCAGGCGGTCTGTCACCACGTAGCCATCCTTGACGATAAAATGTTCGGTCAGGGCATTGCCGATCCCCATCATCACGCCGCCTTCCACCTGCGCCTGCAGCCCGAGCGGATTGATCGCCCGGCCCACATCGTTGGCGGAAATTACCCGCAAGACGCGCACCTCGCCGGTCAGCGAATTGACTTCCACTTCCGCCGCCTGGGCGGCAAACGAGAAGGCGAAGTGCATATCGCCGCCTTCTCCGAGCGGCAACGTAGCCGGGGCCGAATACTCATACAGGGCATTGCGGTTCCTGCCCGGCAGCCTTCATCTCTGAAACCAGCTCTTCGAATGGAATGGTAATGCTCCGCGACCTGGATCCCTGCGTCACTGAATGTGATCCGGTCCGGAGACTGGTCGTATTTTTCTGCCAGCGTGGAGACGATGGCCTGCCGCAGCGTCCGGGCCGCCAGGCGGGCCGCGTTGCCGGTAACATAGGTCTGGCGGGAGGCGGTGGTCGGCCCGCCGTCCGGGGTCAGGTCCGTATCCATGACCAGGACGCGTACCCGCCGCCGGGGATGCTGAAAATTCCTCGGCTACGATCATCTGCAGGACGGTCACCAGGCCCTGGCCCAGTTCCGCGGCGGATGTGCGCACTTCCAATGTCCCATCCGGATATAACTCGACCTCGGCCCCGGATTTATCCGGTGCGCCCCCGCCCAGGCCGGTATTTTTATAAGCGACCGCGAAGCCCCAGGCACGCTTCAAATGTGGCGCACCAGGCACAGGCCGCGACGCAAAAGGCGATCCTTCCCAGCCTTCCGACTGCGCCAGGCGGAGCATTTCCGCTTCGGCTTTATCAATGCATTCCGTCAACCCGACGCTCTCGCGCAATTCCTGGCCGGTATTGGTGATACTGCCGACCCGCAGGGCATTCATCCGGCGCAGTGCCACCCGGTCGATCCCCAGTTCACGGGCCAGCATATCCAGCATGCTTTCGACTGCAAAGGCCGACTGGGTGACGCCAAATCCCCGGAAGGCTCCGGCGGGAGGATTATTGGTGTACATGGCATAACAATCGGCGCGCACATTCGGCACTTCATACGGGCCGGAGGAATGGGTGGTGGCACGCGTCATCACCTTTTCACCCAGGGAAGCATACGCGCCGGTATCTCCATACAATTCCGTTTCGACGGCAGTCAGTCTGCCATCTTTCTTGGCGCCGATCTTGACCTTGATCTGGGTGGCGTGACGCTTGGGATGAACCAGCAGGCTTTCCCGCCGGTCGAACAGCAGCTTGACCGGTTTGCCGGTCACGTTTGCCAGCAAGGCCGCGTGGATCTGCCCGGCGATATCTTCCTTGCCGCCGAAGCCCCCGCCCATCAATTGGCCGATCACCCGCACCCGTTCCTCCGGCCAGCCCAATGCCCTGGCAACCTGTTCCCGGTCCGCGTAAGGGATTTGCGAGCCGACATAGATTTCCATGCGCCCGTCCGGCGTCGGCACGGCAATGCTGCATTCCGGTTCGAGAAAGGCATGATCCATGCATCGGCGTGTGGAAAGTATGTTCCAGAATCACATCCGCCTCGGCAAAACCCTGCTCCATATCCCCTTTGCGCACCTTGATGTGCTTGAGCAAATTCCCTTTTTCGTGCAGGGCGGTCGCCCCGGGCTGGCGGGCCTGGACCGGGTCGCTGATGACAGGCAGTTGCTCGAATTCCACCTCGATCAAGTTCATGGCTTCGTCGGCGATTTCCTGGGTCTCGGCAGCCACAATGGCAAGCGCGTCCCCAACGTAACGGATGCGCTCTCCCAGGCCGACCAGGATCGGCCAATCGTAAATGACCAGGCCGTGATTCTTCTCAGCCGGCAGATCCTCTGCCGTCAGGATGGCCCTAACCCCGGGCAGACCGCGGGCCTTCTGGACATCCAGCCGCTTCAAGATCCCATGCGGGATGCCGGCCCGCCTGACACTCGCAAACAACATGCCATCGAATGCCAGGTCATCCGTGAATTTTGCATTCCCGGTGACCTTGTCCACGGCATCCGGACGGATCTGGGTATGCCCGACAACCTTTTGGTCGCCGGTTGATTCCTGCACTTTAAGAAGTTGCACCGGCTCGCCCGTCTTCAGGGAATGTGCCGCAGCCTGAATGGCTCCCTCGATGGAGGGGTACCCGGCGCAGCGGCACAACGTATCCTTGAGCGCATAACGGATCTCCTCCGAGCTCGGATCCGGGTTGCGCTGCAACAAGGCATAGGCAACCATGATCTGCCCGGGGATGCAGAAACCGCATTGCACCGCACCATGGGCAACAAAGGCTTCCTGAAGCGCATGCAATTTACCATCTCCGGCTTTGCGACTTCGCCAGTCCTTCGATGGTCAGGATCTGTTTGCCGTGGGCCCGCTCGGCCGGGTAGACGCATGACAATACCGGATCGCCTTCCACCAGGACGGTACAGGCGCCGCACTCGGCTTCGTTGCAGCCGATCTTGGTACCGGTCAGGCGCAGGCGCTTGCGCAGCAGATCCGCCAGGGTTTCGCCGGGGATGGCCGGCAGGTCATATTTCTTTGCATTGACAGTAAGGGAGATCGTTTTATCCATGTTATTTACCTATAAAGAGTTCGCCCGCTGCCATGCGCAGGCTGAGCGTATCTTGCAGTAAACCTTCCACCAGTTGCTGGCGGTACTCTGTGCTGGCACGGTATGGGCTGGTTCGGAAATGAACATTTTCCAAAAGTACGTTCAGGGCGCCGGAACAAGCTGCCGGGTTCATGAGTCTGGCCGCGTAATGAATCTTCCACCGGGATGATCCGCCGCGGGGTTGGGCCGGAAGGGCCCACCGCCACACGCACATCCGCGATCCGTTCCGTCTCGGCGCTCCAGCCAGACGGACAGGTTCAGGATGGGCAAGGCGATCCCCTGCGCCCGCATGACCCGTTTGAAAGCGGAACCCTGTTGCCGGGTCCGGAGCGGCAATGTAAAACCCAACGAGAAGTTCCTGCCCGGTTTTCAACGTCGATTGGCCGGGTCCCGCAAAAAGATCGGAAAGCGGCACACGCCGGCGTTTTTCCAGATCCGCTATCTCGGCCTGGGCTTCCAGGGCCATCAGGGCAATCGTGCCATCTGCGGCGGGTAAAGCATGCGCCACATTTCCCCCCAGGGTGGCCATATTCCGGACTTGCGGCCCGCCGATCAGGTCACAGGCTTCGACCAGGGCCTGGGCATGTTCCAGGACCAGGCTGGAGCTGGCGATACGGCTGAGCGGTACCGCTGCCCCAATAAAAAGCTCCCCCTGCGCGGATTTCCAGGGCGGTCATCTCAGGGATGGAGGTAATATCCACCAGGGTGTGAACCGGTGCATGACGACCCTGCTGCAGATCCAGCATGAGATCAGTCCCACCCGCGATCAGACAAGCCGGGCCGGGAGCAGATGAAAGGGCTTGCAAGGCTTCAATTACATTCTCTGGAAGGAGATAGTGCTGCCAAAGATTCATAGGGTCGACACAATCCGGTTCAAATCTGATAACTGAATATCGGCGGCACTTTTCGACAGATTTCCGACCCGACGCCGTTGCAGACAGGATTATTCAGCTGCAACGACCACCGAACTTTGGAATGTGGAGATGAACTATAAACCTCTTTCGCCTCGAACGTAAGGGGTGCCCAGGGCAGCCGGTGCGCCCAGGCGCTTACGCATGGCCTCGCGCGAACCGATCACCAGGACAATGATCGTGAAGGCATACGGGATCATTTGCAGGAAGAAACCCCAATAAGGATTGTAATAAAAGGGGTTGCGCAAACCGAGCAGCATGGTGGGCCCCTGGATATCCAGGATCAGCCGGCGCAGTGCGCCAAACGTATAGGAGCCGACGGCTGCCCGGACCGGATTCCATTGGGCGAAAATGACCAGGCCTACCGCGATCCAACCCTGCCCGCCCGTGGTCAGCTCGCTGAACCAGCCCGGGGAGACTGCCAGGCTGATCGTGGCTCCCGCCAGACCTGCCAATAATCCGCCGACAAAGACATAGAAATAGCGCAGCCGGAAAACATTAATGCCCAGGGCATCCGCGGCGGCAGGATATTCGCCCACTGCCCGCAGGTGCATCCCGGGGCGCGTGCGGTTGATAAAATACCAGGCCAGGGGAATGAAAAGGTAACCGATATAAACCATCACGTTCTGATCTTTAAAGAAGATCGGTCCCAGGAAGGGGATCTGGGAGAGCAGCGGGATCGAGAAGGAAGCCAACAAAGAAACCGTGCCGGACTTGCTCAGGCCCTCGCCAAGTACCAGGCTGATGCCAGTCCCCAAGGAAAGTAAGCGCCAGGCCGCTGACAACCTGGTCTGCCTGTAAAGTGATGGTGATAAAGGCATGGATCTGGCTGATCAGGCCTGCGGCGAGCATCGCCACCAACACGCCCAACCAGGGATTGCCCGTTTTCACTGCGACACTATATGCGCTCATCGCGCCCATCAACATCATCCCCTCAACGCCCAGATTCATTACCCCTGAGCGTTCTGCGAAGATTTCGCCAAGCGAGGCAAAGAGAAGTACGGTACCGGAAGCTACTCCAGCCTGAAGAATATTAATGATCGCTTGCATGTCTCAGGCCTCCTCTCCCGTACGCACAATCCGGATGCGATAGCGCAATAAGAAATCGCTGGCGATCAGACAGACCAGGATGACACCCTGGATCATCTTTGGGACGCCTGAGGGTTGGATCTCGCGCCCAGCCAGCAATCAAAGCCCCAAAAAGGATCGACACCAGAATGGCCACCAGCGGATTCAGTTTTGCCAGCCAGGCCACAATGATCCCTGTAAAACCATACCCGGCGGCGACCGGCGAAGTTTGCAAACGATGGACCACGCCGGTTACTTCAGACATGCCACCCAGGCCGGCCAGGGCGCCCGAAAGCATCATAACCAGGACGATATTGCGGGTTATGTTAATACCGGCATATTGGGCCGCACGCGGATTGTCGCCGATCAAACGGATTTCATAGCCCCAGCGGCTGCGATAGATGATGAACCACAAGATCACCGCCGCAACAATTCCCAACACCAATCCGAGGTGTGTTGTCAGGCCTCGGAAGAGCGGGATGGCTTTGGCATAGTCCAGGAGACGCGGCAGCCAGGCGTTCTTGGGGAACTGGCGGGTCATCTGGAACCCACCTTCGGTCCAGACTGCAAAAACCAAGAAATTAACCCAGGCGATCGCAATGTAATTCATCATCAGGGAACTGATGATCTCGTTGACATTAAAACGTGCCTTTAAGAAGCCCGGGATCAGACCCCACAATGCGCCTGCAAGCATGCCTGCCAGGATCATGACGGGAATAAAAATCCATGCGGGAGGTGTTGGCCGGGAGCACAGGAGTCAGGACAATCGCGCTTGCGCCGAAGGCCCCCATGATAAATTGTCCCTCGGCACCGATATTCCACAGGCGCATGCGGAAAGCGATCGAACACGCCAGGCTGGTCAAGAGAATGGGGGTCGCTTTGACGATGGTGTCGGACAGAACCCCAACACTTCCAAAAGAGGCTTCTGCAATATGAATATAGGATGCAAATCGGATCTCCACCTGCCAAGCGATCAGGATACCGCCGATGATCAGGGCAAATAGTATTGCTCCCAGTGAAACGGCAACTGGATACCAACGCGGCGGTTCCTCCAGACGCGGCTCAAAGTACAGGCGAAAGGGGAACCGTCGTTTTTGCAATGAAGGTTGAACTGAAGAATTTTCAGACATGTCTTTCAGCTTCTCCTTGGCGGATCTGTTCAAGCGGGGTGCCCGTCATCATCAAGCCAACCGTTTCGATCAACGCGCTGGATGGTTCTGAGCCTCCAATTTGAACTTCGCCCATGATGCGTCCTTCATAGATCAACAAAAACACGGTCGCTCAGGGATAACAACTCTTCCAATTCCTCCGAGATGAGCAGGATCGCTGCTCCGGCATCCCGCTGCGCCAAAAGGAGACGGTGAACGCCCTCAATGGCGCCCACATCCAGCCCGCGTGTGGGTTGTACAGCCACCAGAAGGGATGGCTGACCCGAAATCTCACGCGCCAGGATCACACGCTGCAAATTTCCACCGGAAAGCAGGCGTACCGGTGTCTCCACATTCGGTACAATGATATCGTAATCGCCTCTTAGCTGGTTGGCGAATTTGGTTGCAACCGGCATATTCAACATCCCGCTGCGCGCAATCGGCGATTGACGGTATTGTTTCATGATGACATTGTCGGTGACGCTCAGGTTGGGCGAAGTTCCCACATGAGTGCGGTCCTCCGGGACATGTGCGATCCCGCGCAGGATGCCAAATAAAGCCGACCGATTGGTGATCGATCTCGCCATGCAGGAAAATCTGCCCGCCCGTACACTTGCGCAGACCGGTGATGACCTGGGCAAGTTCACGCTGGCCATTGCCTGCCACTCCTGCCAGGCCAACGATTTCACCGGCACGTACATTCAAGGATACACCATTCAGAGCATGCAAACCTTTATCATTTTCAGCATGCACATCCTTAATTTCCAGAACAACTTCTCCAGGTTTTGCGGGTTTCTTTATCGAGGTGAAAAACCACATCCCTTCCAACCATCTGCCTGGCCAATTCCTGGCGGGTGGTTTGTTTGGTGCTCAAACCCGCCGCTGTGACCTTTCCTTTACGCAGGACGGTCACACGATCGGCGATCGCCATGACTTCCTGTAGTTTATGGCTGATAAATACGATCGATTTTCCCTCTGCTATCATGGCCTGCAAGGTCTTGAACAGATCTTCGATTTCCTGCGGCGCCAAGTACTGCCGTCGGTTCATCCATGATCAAAATGTCAGTACCGCGATAGAGCATTTTAAGGATCTCGACGCGCTGCTGTTCCCCAACTGATAACTGCCAGATCTTGGCACGTGGATCCACTTTCAATCCAAAGCGCTCGCTCAGATTCAGCGATCTCTTGATCGTAATCTCTCAGATTGAGGCGGAAGCGCGGTCTATCCAATCCAAGCAAAATATTCTCAGTGACCGTCTGCGACGGTACCAGCATGAAATGCTGGTGGACCATCCCGATCCCTGCCCGGATCGCATCGCGCGGGGATGAAAAATTGACCACTGTATCCTTAACTTTGATAGTGCCGGACTCTGGCTGGTACAAACCTGCCAATACATCCATCAGGGTACTCTTCCCGGCGCCATTTTCCCCCAATAAGGCATGGATTTCGCCGTGCTGTAGATCAAAATCGACATGATCATTTGCCAGCACGCCCGGGAAGCGTTTGACAATTCCATGCATTTCAACAAAAAGTGAATCCTTCTCTACCAGTGACAGATCCGTTTGATTGGAATGGTTCGTTTCCAATGCATTGCTCCTGCGATGAGCCGGTTCCCAGGCTGGTCACCGTCTCATCAAAGATAACAATATAGATACTGCAAATACAGCAGGGGCCAGGACCATCTGGGTCCTGGCCCCTTCTCAAATATATATTTTATGGGGTCAGTTTAGGCAGTTCGGCGGTAATGCCATCCGCCCACCAGTACATGCAATACTTGCATTCCAAACCAGGAGCACCAGGCGGGAACTGATCAATGTCGGCCTGCTGAGAACTTTTCACCGGCCGGGACGATTGTCTTACCCTTGTTGTCCATGATCGGGCCGGAGAAGACGTCAAAGCGGGTGAATTTACCTGCCAGCATCTTCGCCAGGGTATCCTTGACCATTTGAATATCGGCTGCGGGCAGTTCGGACTCGCCCTTGGTCATAGTCTGGCCTTCCATGAAGCCAAACAGGCCCAGTGAACCGGAGTCGGCGTCGAAGTAATCAAAGCCGGGTTTGTAGGTCTTATCGATCAAACCCTGGGCGACCTTGGCATAGATCGGGCCCCAGTTCCAATAGATCGTGGTCAGGCAGCGCTCGACCTTGCATGAGCCAATATAATCATAGGTGATGCCCCACTTGCCTTTGGCTTGAGCCACATCGGCATTTGAAGGGGTATCGGCACCGGTCAGAACCACCTGCGCGCCGCCGTCAAACAGGGAGGCTGCGCCGTCTTTCTCGGCCACCGGGTCGTGCCAGGTATTGATCCAGCGCACATCCATGGTGCATTCAGGGCAGGTTTTCTTGGCGCCCAGCATAAAGGCGTTGCCCAAACGAAGCTCTTCCGGGATCGGGAAGGTGGCCATGTAGCCCAGCTTGGGATTGCCATCCAGCTTGGCGCGTGAGCCAGCCAGCATGCCGGCCAGGTACTTCATATCTTCCATGGCGCCGAACAGGTTGCCGAAGTTCTTCATGTTGGATTTATAGCCGCTGATATGGATGAAGGCGATGTCGGGGAACTCTTCCGCCACGGTGCCCATCGGGTCCATGTAGCCGAAGGAGGTGCCCAGGATCATATTGAATCCTTTGCGGGCCAGGCTGCGGAAGACCTGCTCGGAATCGGCGCCTTCCGGCACATTCTCGATGTAGGCGACGTGCGAGTTGGGAACATTCTTCTCGAGGTAGACCAGTCCCTCATAATGCGCCTGGGACCAACCGCCATCATCGTGTGGGCCGATCAAGACTGCGGCGACATTGAACTTGCCCGCTTGAACCTCGGGGATCTGGAAACCGCCAACAGCTGGTGCAGCGGTCGCCGGGGCGGCAGTCGCCGGCTTGGCGGTCGCGGGTGCAGCGGTGGCGGGGGCGGCGGTTTTCGCCGGGGCGCCGCAGGCTGAGAGCAGCATGCTCGCGACCATTAAAAAGCTTAAAACTACCACGAACTTACGCATAATCTTCTCCTCTCAAAATTGAGTGAATTTGGATACGAAACGGGGATGTAACAAACACACTTATTGTGAGAACAACCACCTCCTTTCGATGTGCGCTATTGTACTGAATGTGATTTTTACAATTCTATCACGAGCGTTCATCTTAAAGTCCTTACGGCACAATCCACGTGCCCGTTTCGCCCTTCAGCGCCCGCCCGATGTTCTCCGGGTTGGTGATGATGGCCTGCTTGCCGCCGGCTTCCAGGTACCAGATGACCGCCTGGATCTTGGGAGCCATCGAGCCTTTGGCGAAGTGGATCCCTTCGGCCAGGTATTGTTTGGCCTCGGCCAGGGTCATCTTGTCGAGCCATTTCTGCTCGGGCTTGCCGAAGTTGATGGCAACTTTTTCAACTGCGGTGGCGATCAGGAACAGGTCGGCCTTGATCTCGCTGGCAAGCAGGCTGCTGGCAAAATCCTTGTCGATGACTGCCGCAATACCGCGATATTCGCCATTGCCCGCGTCAATGACCGGGATGCCGCCGCCGCCGACCGTGATCACGATCACGCCCGCATCGATCAGGGTTTTGACCGAGACAAGCTCGACGATCTCCTTCGGTTGAGGCGAAGGCACCACCCGCCGCCAGCCGCGCCCGGCATCTTCCACCACCGACCAGCCCATTTCCTTCTCACGGCGTTTGGCTTCGGCCTCTTCCATGAAACTGCCGATCGGTTTGGTGGGATTCTTGAAGGCCGGATCATTCTGGTCCACCAGGGTCTGCGTGATGATGGTGCAGGCGTTCTTTTTGATGCCGCGATGGAACAACTCGTTCTGCAAAGCCTGCTGGAACTCATAGCCAATTGCGCCCTGGCTGTCTGCGCCGCAAACATCCAGCGGGACTTCGTGCATGCCTTCCACTTTGGCGGCAATTTCCGAACGCCGCAGGATATAACCGACCTGAGGTCCATTGCCGTGCCCGATGGCAACATCCCAGCCTGCTTCGATCATGTCCACAATGTGGTGCGCCGTCTCGCGCAAGGCCTGTTCCTGGTCTTCCACCGTGACACGCTTGGGGTCCTTGATCAGCGAATTGCCGCCCATGGCAATGACAGCGACCTTTTTGCTCATGGTCTTTTCTCCTAACTCATCGTCAAGGCCATGACGGCCTTCTGGGCATGCAGCCGGTTCTCGGCCTCATCATAAACAACCGATTGCGGGCCGTCCATCACGCCATCCGTGACCTCGATATTGCGGTCGGCCGGCAATGGATGCATATAGATGGCATCCGGCTTGGCAAGTTTCATCTTGCGCTCATCGGTGATCCAGTGCTCGTACTTCTTGATGATCTTGGCGCCCTCTTCCGGGTCGGGGGTGTGGACCATGGCGCCCCATGACTTGGCGTAGATAATGTCCGCATCCTTGAAGGCGGCTTCCATATCATCCACCACCTCGAAACCGGCCCCGAACTTCCTGGCCTGTTCCTGCGCCTGCTCCATGATCTCCGGCATCAACCTGAACTCCGGTGGATGAGCCAGCACCACATCCATGCCGAAGCGCGGCATTTGCAGGATGAGCGATTGCGGCACCGACATTGGTTTCTGGTAGGAGGCCGCATAAGCCCACGAAACGACCATTTTCTTGCGGCGCAGGTCGCGGCCTTTTTTCTCGACGATGGTCATCAGGTCAGCCAGGCACTGGAAGGGATGGTAAATGTCGCATTGCATATTCAGCACCGGGACGCGCGAGGCTTTGGCAACCGCGTTCAGGTAGCCGTTGCCGATGCCCCAATCCACGTGGCGGATGGCAATCCCGTCGAAGTAACGGCCAAAGATCTCGCCGATCTCCTTGGGCGTATCGCCGTGCGCAGATCTGGGTGGTCTTGCTCTCGATGAAAGCGCCATGCCCGCCAAGTTGGGCCATGCCGGCTTCAAATGAGCCGCGTGTGCGTGTGGAAGAGAAGAAGAACAGCATCGCCAGCACCTTGTCGCGCAGGTAGGGATGCGGTTCGTTCAGGGCGCGCTTGCGTTTCAGGTCGAAGGCCACATCCAGGACGGTTTCAACCTCTTCCTTCGTAAAATCCAGGTCGCCGATCAGGTCACGGCCATGTAAGAAAGTTTGCATATGATCATCTCCAAAAAGGGTAGAGACGTAGCAATGCTACGTCTCTACAATATATTTATTCCATCGCTCCCAAAACCAAGCCAACAACGCCATCCGCATCACCACGCCGTTGAAGGCTTCCTGCCAGTAGCGCGACCAGCGGGTGATATCCACATCCGTCGGGACCTCGTCCATGCGCGGCAGGGAGTGCAGCAGAATGGCATCCGATTTGGCCTTTGTCTCGAGCAGTTCACGCGTGATCTTGTAGTTGGCGGGGGTCATGCCCACATCCTTGCCGGCGCGCTCATCGCGGCTCTTGGTGTAATCCGGCTGGACGACCGGCTCGACCAGGATGACATCTGCCTCGGCAATGGCCTGCTCAACATGCTCGACCTCGCGGAAGTTGACGCTGAACTGCTTGAGTTCGGCCTTGAACTCATCCGTCAGCGACATATCCGGCGGGGAGACAAAGGTGATCGGGCAATCGAACTGGCTCAGGGCATAGCCGAGCGAGTGCATGGTGCGCATGCGCATGTCGCCCACCGCCAGCCAGGTCAACCCGTCGATCGTGCCTTTTTCCTTGAGCACCGTGTACAGGTCGGTCAGGATCTGGGTGGGGTGCTCGCCCCAGCCGTCCCCGCCGTTGATGATGGGAATGGAGGCCCATTTGGCCGCTTCGTGGGGTGCGCCCTGCTGGAAATGGCGCATCACGATCACATCGCCATAGAACTCCAGCATTTTGACGGTGTCCTTGATGGACTCCTGGTAGAAGTCACCGGCGCGTGTCATCTTGGCATCTGCAAAACCGGTCACATGACCGCCCAGGCGGTGCATGGCAGCTTCGTGCGCCAGGCGCGTGCGGGTGGACGGTTGGTAAAAGGCCGTCACCAGGGTCTTTTCCGCGAGCAGGTCGCTGTTACGGCGGCTGACCGCAATCGGTTCCAGCTCCGCGGCCACGTCGAAAACGTGGAAAAATTCTTGTCGTTCAAAATCCTTGAGGGACAGGATGTCCCGACCAGCAAAACTACGCATTTTTACCTCCGAGATTAGGTGAGAATAAGATGAGATTAGAGAACAGGGATCAGAGAACAGAGAACAGGGATTGGAGAGACTGCTCTCTCTTCTCCTACTCTCTGCTCTCTTCATTAACCGACCTTCCGGACCACATGGAAGCGGAAATAACCAGGCAGGAAATAACTGAATGAATAGTCCACCACGCGGCCATCATTCGAATAGAGATAGGCCACAAAGTGGAGCAGGACATCATCACGCTGGATCTGCAGGGCGCGCGCCACTTCCGGGGTGGCTCCGATGGCCCGGATTTCCGTCCGGGATTGGGCGAGCTTCGGATCGCCGCGGCTGCAGCACCAGATCCAAAACCGAACCGGTGAACCCGTTTTCGACTTCAGCCGTGCTCAGGATATCCGCCGGCAGGGTATCCACCAGGTAGGCGATCGGGCGGTTCTCCGTATAGATGACCCGTCCCACCCGGGTCAGGTTTGTACCGACCGGCACGTTCAAGGCCGCGGCCTGATCTTCGTCTGCATCCACTTGCTGGACCTGCAGCTCGCCCATATTGACCGGCAGGTTGGTGCGCTGGGCCAGCGTCTCGATGCTCTCCAGCACTTCCAACCCGGAATCGAGCACCGGTACCTTGGCAACCACGAACGTGCCCACGCCCTGGCGGCGGCGGATCAGGCCCTGTCCCTCAAAAGAACGCATGGCCTCGCGCAGCGTGGCGCGCGAGACCCCCATCCGCCGCGCCAGGTCCGGCTCGGACGGCAGGCGGCTTTCGGCAGGCAGCGAACTGATCAGTTTCGCCAGGTCTGCCTGCAAACGCCGGAATGGATATTGTCCCATAATTCTCCTCCTGACTATTATGCCGGCCCTTCGATGACCGGCAGGAAAGTAAAGTTGGTGCTATCCACCAGGCCCTTATCCGTGAGTGCGCAGTTCAGGGATGACGACCAGCGCCAGCAGGGATAACTGCATGTTGGGGTTGTTCAAGTTGCAGCCGCAGGCGCGGAAACCTTTCAAGATGGTATTCGCTTTCTCGGCAACTTTTCCGGCTTGTTCGGTGGACATCAGCCCGCCGATGGCCAGTTCGACCAGGCCGATGACCTGGCCGTTTTTCACCACCACCTGCCCGCCGCCGACTTCGGCCAGTTTGTTGGCAGCCAGGGCCATATCCTTTTCATCCGTGCCAACCACGATCATCTGGTGGCAGTCGTGCGCCACGGTGGATGCGATGGCGCATGCGCAGTTGAATCCGAAACCGGAAACCAGCCCCATCTGGACCCTTCCGCTGCTCGTGATGGCGCTCGACGACGGCGGCTTTCGCCAGGTCACGCTGCAATATCTGCATGGACTTCGCCAGCGTTGGCGACCGCTTCCAGATGCAGATGCCGGTTGGGCGCCTGGTTCTCAATGACGCCGATGACGTTTACCCTGACCTTTGACATTTGACCTTCGACGGGAATGTCCGGAAATCCTCCGCCACCATTGGTCGTTTCAAATGGACCGAATGAGTGACCCATTCCGGATATTCCACTTTGGGCAGGTCAACCAGCAATTTGCCATTCTCAACCGCCACCTGCCCGCGAGCGATCACCAGTCCGGCCTGGAAATCGTTCAGGTCGTCCACCAGCAGGATATCCGCCCAGCGCCCCGGGGCGATCATCCCGACCTCGCGGCTGACGCCGAAATGCTCGGCCGTGTTGATGGTGGCCATCTGCAGGGCCGTCATCGGAGCCAGTCCCTGCTGGATGGCATGCCGCAGGACGCGGTCCATGTGGCCTTCGTCCACCAGCGTGGCGGCGTGACAGTCATCGCTGCACAGGATGAAATGGCGCGGGTCGAGCTGCAGTTCGGTGATGGCCTTTACCCCTTCGGCCACATCCTGCCAGGCGGAACTGTAACGCAGCATGGCCTTCATGCCCTGGCGGACGCGCGCCACCGCATCCTCCGGGCGGGTGCCCTCGTGGTCGTCTTCCGGCGCCGCCGGCCGCATAAGCGTGGAAGGCCGGCCCGAGGTCCGGCGATGGATAATGCCCGCCGATGACCTTCCCGGCCTGGCGTGTGGCCTCCATCTCGGCCAGCATCTTCTCGTCGCCGTTCGCCACGCCCGGAAAGTTCATCATCTCGCCCAGGCCGATCACGCCCGGCCAGGTCAAGTGCCTCGCGTCACATCCTCCAGGCTGAGTTCCGCGCCGGGCGTCTCAAAACCGGGCGCGGATGGCACGCAGGATGGCACCTGCACCCACACGTGCACCGGCTGCCGGGCGGCCTCGTCCGCCATCAGTTTGACACCCTTCAGCCCGAAGACATTGGCGATCTCGTGCGGGTCAATGAACATGCCGGTGGTGCCGTGTGGCAGGACCGCCCGCACGAACTCGGTGACGGTCAGCATGCCCGATTCGACGTGCATATGCCCATCCAGCAGGCCCGGCACCAGGTAGCGGCCGCCTGCTTCGATCACGCGCGTCTCCTCTGCCAATGGTATGCGCGGCGTCCGGGCCAACGTAGGCGATCTGCCCGTCTTTAATGGCCATATCCGTCTCCGGCACGAACTCGCCGGATTGCACGCACACCCAGGTGCCTTTGCGCAGCACCAGGTCGGCCTTCTGGCGGCCCATGGCGACGTCGATCAGAGTGCGGGTAAGTTCAATCGAGGAGGACATATGTTTACTTCATGTCCTTCATGTCTAATTTCTCTTGTGCAATTCACGGATCGCCCGGATATCGGCCGTCATGCTGGTCCATGTGACCGATGTGCATCAGGACAATATCACGGACGCTGTAAACGGTTTCCTCTTTGGCTCGCCGGCCAGGTGATCCGCCCGGAGTGCTTCCAGGCCTCCGGCAGGCAGTGCAGAAACTCGACCAGGTTGCGCGTGCTGCGCCCGGAACAGGGCCAGGGTCGGCTCGATCGGCCGCCGGTCATAGCCCCAGCGCTCTGCCCAGGTCGTCCTGCGTTTTGAACGAAATACCACGGCATCGGGAAGGCGATCCCATCATAGCCCGCGGATGGCCCGCAGGTTGACTTGCCAGAGCAGCTCGCCTTCCACCGTGTGATGGACGTACTCGCGGATCGACCAGCCCTCGCCTCTCAGATCCAGGTCGGATTCGCTCAAGCCGGCGATGGCGGCTTCCAGCCGGTCGGGCAGTTGCAGGTATTTCTTCAGCAGCACATCGTGTGTTCCGCTCATCCGGCCTCCAGCAGGCGTTTGGCAGCCCGGTTATGCTTCTCGATCAGCTTGTGCTCATCCAGCGTAACCAATTGACCTTCCCTGACCACGAACTTCCCGCCGACCACGGTGATATCGGCTTTGACCGGCTGGCAGAAGACCGCCGCGGAGACCGGGTCATGCAGCGCCCCGGCGTAATCCAGGCGGTTCAGGTTGATGGCAAAGAAGTCCGCGCACTTGCCCGCTTCGAGCGAACCGATGTCGGAGCGGCCCAGCACGCCGCCCCGCCGCGCGTGGCCAGTTCCAGGGCTGTGCGGGCGGTCATTAATTTCCGGGCGGGATCATTGGAAAGGGAAAATCCGGTAATCCCTTCCTTCAGGCGGGACAGCAGCATGGCCTGCCTGGCCTCGGCCAGCAGGTGCGAGCCGTCGTTGCTGGCAGACCCATCCACGCCCAGGCCCACTTTCACGCCCGCCGCCAGGTACTCTTTGACCGGCGCGATCCCGGAAGCCAGGCGCATGTTCGAGGTCGGGCAGTGCGCCACGCCGCAGCCGTGCCTGGCAAATGTCTTCACTTCCTCATTGTCCACGTAGACCGCGTGGGCAAACCAGACATCCTCCCCCACCCAGTCCACCGACTGCATGTACGGGACGGGGCGGTAGCCAAATTTTTGCAGGCAGAAAGCCTGCTCGTCCTCGGTCTCGGCCAGGTGCGTGTGCAGGTGGACGCCATATTCACGCGCCAGCTTGGCGGATTGTTTCATCAGTTCCCCGGTCACGCTGAAGGGCGAACAGGGCGCCAGCACAATTTGCACGAACGCGCCCGGCTTGGGGTCGTGGTAGCGTCTCGATCAGCCGCTGGCTGTCGCGCAGGATGTTCTCCTCGGTATCCACCACCGAATCGGGCGGGAGCCCGCCTTTCGATTCGCCCAGCGACATCGAGCCGCGGCTGGCCTGGATGCGCACGCCCATCTCCCTGGCGGCCGCGATCTCATCGTCGAGGCTGGAGCCGTTCGGGAACAGGTACAGGTGGTCGGAAGCCGTGGTGCAGCCCGAGAGGGCCAGTTCGGCCAGGGCGGTCTGGGTGGAGATGAAAATATCCTCGGGCGTCAGGCGCGCCCAGATGGGATAGAGCGTCTTCAGCCAGTTGAACAGGTTGGCATCCTGGGCGGCCGGGACGGCGCGTGTCAGGGTCTGGTAGAAATGGTGGTGCGTATTGACCAGCCCCGGCAGGACCAGGTGGCCGCGTCAGGTCGAGCACCTCGTCGGCGCTCGGCGGGCAGTTCGCTCGTCGGGCCGACCTTTTCGATGAAGCCATCCCGGACAAAAAGACCACCGTCCGAAATTTCCCGGCGGTGGTCATCCATCGTAACCAGTATGGTGGCATTTTTGATCAAAAGTGTGGGCATAGGGAAGATGTCTAGTTGTCTGACAAGGCTAGCCCATAGTGTAGCAAAGAATGGGGCGAATGTCAATTGTCTGACAAATACGTGTTTGTAACATCAGCGTTGGGCGTGTTAGGGATTTAATTTTACTCGTTCTTCGCCCCTCATCCCTTGTTTCTCGTTACTCGTTAACGTTCTTCGTCCCTTATCACTATCAGACTCTTAGACTATTAGACTATTAGACTCCCTAACTACCCCACCACCCAACTACTCCCCTCCCACCGCCCTCCTGACCCGGTCCAGCACCATCAACGCCGACATCCGGTGGATATCCGCGGCCGTATCGGTCAGGTAGATGTCGCCCTGAACGACCAGGAACGGGCGCGTGTAAAGACCGCGATTGGGCAATCCGCTCACGGCTGTCCAGAAGTTCCAGAAGGGAATGGAATATTCCACCGCCAGTTTGGCGTAATCGGCATCCACGTGATGGTCCACCTCGTCGTTGTCGGCTTTGGTCGCCAGGATCGGCACCACGCCGGCCGCGATCACCTGGTCAAGGACTTTGCGCATGTAGATGTCGTTGCGGCTTTCGTAGTGCGTCCCAACGTGGATGATCACAAAGGCCGGCTTATGGATGCGGAATTCGCACTGGATCGGCGTCTCGTAAGATGTGCAGGTGTACTTGTTCTCGTGCCACAGGGTATACATCAGCGCACCCGCGGTTGTCCCGCCTTTGACGGTCGGACTCTCCCGCTTGAACGAGCCCGCGAACCAGTCAACCGTCTCGCGCAGGTCGGGCGGCAGCTTGGCCACCAGCGTCGGGTCGCTGTCGAAAATGCCCATGAAAACGGCTGGCTCGGATTGGCAGTCCCCAAAGACCGAGAAGGCGTGCGGATCGTTGCCGAGCGCCAGCCCGAGCTGGTAGATCTGGCGGGCGCGTTGCGTGACGACCGGCAGTTCCGGCCAGTTTTCCCAATCCGCCGGGTCAAGGCCCAGACCGCGCGGCAGCGGGGTTGGGCTTGGAGTGGGGGTGGCGCTGGGTTCAGGCGTCGGACTGGCGCTTGGGGTTTCCGTTGGGAAAGGTGTGTCGGACGGCCGTGGAGTCGGGCTGGCGATCAGGGCGGGCTGCGGGCTTTGGACAGGTCGGGAGATTGCCGTGGGCAATGGAGCGGCTGCCAGGAAGGCCGGCTGGCAGGCGCTCAGGAACAGGACAACGAAGAAGCCGCAGCGTCGAAGCATCATGCAGGCAATTCTACTGCTTTTTTTTAGCTTGTTCCCAATCCCTTTTATCTGCCTGCACAGGGACCGCAGGTACAGGTGTGTTCATCTGTGGCTTCCCTGAAAAAAGGTTAAAACGACTTTCAAAATACTCTCTTGGGGGTTCATCCCCGGATGATCAAGCCTCAGGTTTTTTAGCCGCGATGTTCACCAGCCAGCCGATCCCAAACTTGTCCGTACACATCCCGAACGTATCCCCCCAGATGGCCGTTACCAGCGGCTGGCTGACCATTCCGCCCGCCGAAAGCTTCTGGAAATAGGATTTTAACCTGTCCCCATCTTTGTCTTCGCCGCTTAGCGACATGGTGATGTTATTTCCGGGGCGATACTCCATCCGTTCCGGGGTATCCGAGGCCATGAAAGCCAGGCCGTCGCCTGCATCCAACTCCGCATGCATGATCAGGTTGTCTTCCGCCGGGGTCTGCGAGGCATGATAATCCTTGAATGTGTTCATCTTGAGTTCGCCGCCAAAGACGGATTTGTAAAACTCCATGGCTGCGCGCGCGTTACTTTTAAAGTTAATGTACGGGTTTAGTTTGGTTGACATAATTGCTCCTTTTCGAAGGGGATATTTATAAGAGATTATATATCCTAGTTATCCTCTTTTCAACCATTACCCTGGTACTGACATATTCGAAATCCATCCCTTCTGACCGGGGAAAAAAGGATATAATGCCAACCTTAAGAGCAATGCCCATGCAAAAACCAGAGCGCAATTTCACGACAACTACAACGACTACCCCGCCCCCCGCTTGAGCGGACGGATGGTCGTACCTGGTGAAATCCCGGCTTCCGAAGTCTGCTCTCTTCGGGAGTTTTTTCTTAAATATGAAAAGAGCTAAACACGAAGGACACGAAGTACACAACGGAAAAGAACACAAAGGTAAGAATAAATTATTTTTTCGTGACCCTTCGTGATCCTTCGTGACCTTCGTGGTAAATTCTTTTATTATTAAGAGGGAACCCATGTCATCCTATCAAGGCGTTCTGCATCGTTATCAAGGCCTGCTCGACCTGCCGGCCCATACCCGCCCGGTGACCCTGCTGGAGGGCAATACCCCGCTCATCCCCGCCGGGCGCCTGGCGGAGCAGTTGGGCGGCGGGTTCGAGCTGTTCGTCAAGTTCGAGGGGTTGAACCCGACCGGTTCCTTCAAGGACCGCGGCATGACCGCCGCGGTCAGCGAAGCCGCCGGGCGGGATGCCAAAGCCGTCATCTGCGCCTCCACCGGCAATACGGCTGCCTCCGCGGCCGCCTATGCAGCCCGGGCCGGGATGCGCGCGGTGGTGCTCATCCCGCAGGGCAAGGTGGCCGCCGGGAAACTGGCCGGGGCGCTGGCCTACGGGGCCCAGGTCATCCAGGTGGAGGGTTCGTTCGACGATGCCCTCAGCATGGTGGTGCAGATCACCCAGAAACAGCCCATCTGCCTGGTCAACTCGCTCAACCCGTACCGCATCGAAGGCCAGAAAAGCGCCGCTTTCGAGATCTGCGACGTGCTGGGCGCCGCCCCGGACTGGCTGTGCCTGCCGGTCGGCAACGCCGGCAATATCACCGCCTACTGGGTCGGTTTCAAGCAATATCATGGCCTGAAATCCACCGGACTGCCGCAGGTGCTGGGCGTGCAGGCCGCCGGGTCTGCGCCGCTGGTGCTGGGGCACCCGGTGGACAATCCCGAGACCGTCGCCACCGCCATCCGCATCGGACGCCCGGCGCGCGGCGAACAGGCCCTGCAGGCTGCCGAGGAATCCGGCGGGCGCATCATCGCCGTCAGCGACGACGAGATCCTGGCCATGCAGCGGGCGCTGGCCCGCCTGGAAGGCATCTGGGTGGAACCGGCTTCGGCGGCCGGGCTGGCCGGGCTGGCGCATGAGCTCGCCGCCGGGCGCTTCGAGGCCAAAGGCAAGCGCATCGTGGCCATCTGCACCGGTCACGGCTTGAAAGACCCGGATATCATCACCAAAGAGATGACCAGGCCGCTGGTGGTCCCGCCCCGCCTGGAGGCGCTCGAGGAGGCGATCCTGAAATGAAAAGCGTCACCGTCCACGTCCCGGCCACCACCGCCAACCTGGGTCCGGGCTTCGACACGCTCGGCCTGGCGCTGGATCTGTGGAACGAAACCGAATTCACCCAGACAGGTGACGGGAGGCTCTGACGTTGAGCGTCTCCGGCGAGGGCGAGCAGACCCTCCCCAGTGATGAAACCAATGCCATCGCCGCGGCCGCGCTGCAGTTGTATGCCCTGGCCGGGAAAGATCCCGCCGGCCTGACCATCCACTGCATCAACCGCATCCCGCTCATCTCGGGCCTGGGCTCGAGTTCGGCCGCCCTGTTGACCGGCATGCTGGGCGCCAATGCGCTGCTGGGCGAGCCCTTTTCGCGCCAGGATATCCTCACCATGGCCACCGAGAACGAGGGCCATCCCGATAACGTCGTCCCGGCCATGCTGGGCGGGCTGGTGGCCTCGGTCGTCTGCGAGGACCAGATCGTCACGCGCAAGCTGGTGGTCAGCCCCATGGCCATCACCGTGGTGTTCCCGGATTTCTATTTCCCGACCAAAACCGCCCGCGCCATCCTGCCCGAATACGTGCTGCGCCAGGATGCCATCTTCAATGTCAGCCGGGCGGTCCTGGTGATCAAATCCCTCGAGACCGGCGACCTGGCGCTGCTGGGCGAGGTGATGGAGGATGCCCTGCACCAGCCCTACCGCCTGCCGCTCATCCCCGGGGCGCAGGCTGCCATGCAGGCCGCCCGCCAGGCCGGCGCCAGCGCAGTGGCGCTCTCGGGCGCCGGCCCCAGCCTGATCGCCTTTTCCAGGCAGCCCGCCGATGCCGGCATCGGCCTGGCCATGCAGCGGGCCTTCGACCAGGCCGGGCTGACCGCGCGCATCTTTCCACTCAACATCAGCCAGAGCGGCGCCAGCGTTGTGGAAAAGCCGCCTCCCGTCTCGTAGGGGCGGACCTGCGTGTCCGCCCGATTATTGTTTCAATCCACGCCTCCCGGGTGGAGGCGACGGGGCGTAGGGGCGGGCTTTATGCCCGCCTTTTTGTTTCAATCTGTACTTCCCGTGGAGAGGCGACATGACCTGAGTTTCGCTGACGGTTCACCCCCACGTATGTGGGGAAAATCGTTGGGGCACGATATATCGTGCCCATCCTGGCCGGTTCACCCCCACGTATGTGGGGAAAATCCGCCAGCAGCCAGCCCGCCGATGCCGCCATCGGCCTGGCCATGCAGCGCGCCTTCGCCCAGGCCGGCTTGACCGCCCGCATCTTTCCACTCAACATCAGCCAGAGCGGCGCCAGCGTTGTCGAAAAATCTGCATCTTTTCAAATGTAGAGGATCGAATTGGCTTCAAATTATTCACCGCGAAGAAACGAAGCTCGCGAAGTTTTTTTAAAGGTTTTCTCACCTGCACTTGCAGCAGGTGCAAGTGTTGCGCTCGCCTGCCCCGTTCTTTCGGCGGGGTCGTGGCTCCGCGGTAAAGTTTTTTTACCGCTGGAATTTAATAACCAAGCGACGGGGATTTTGTGGGGTGATGGAAACCAATTTGTGCGATAATTGCTGCAACGGAGGTCGTATGCGCGCACGCCGTGCCCTGCTCTACATGCCCGGTCATGACCGGCACAAGATCGAAAAAGCCCTGACCCTGCTCGGTGGACTGTATTTGCATGGACATGGAAGACGGCGTCGCCCCGAACCGGAAGGCCGAAGCCCGCCTGGGCATTGCCGCGGCGCTGCGTGAGCTGGATTTCGGCCGCTCCGAAAAGCTGGCCCGCCTCAACGCGGTCGGCTCCGGCCTGGAGAGCGAAGACATCCAGGCCGTACTGCCCTTCCGCCCGGACGGCGTGGTCCTTCCGAAAACCGAGACCCTGGAACAGATCCAGTGGGCCAGTGAGAAGATCGAAGCCGCCGAACTGGCCTGCGGCTGGCCGCTTGGTTCGATCCGTTTGCTGGTCGGGGTGGAGACGCCCAGGGCCATTTTGAATTTAAAGGAGATCGCCTCGCACCCGCGCCTGGATGCGCTCATTTTCGGCGGCGAGGATTACGCCGCCAGCGTTGGGGCAACCCGCACACCCGGATGCGCTGGAACTGCTCTATGCCCGCTCGGCAGTCGTGACGGCCTGCGCGGCCTATGGGCTGCAGGCCATCGACATGGTCTCGGTCGATTTCCAGGATCTGGAGGCCCTTGCGCCGGGAGGCCCGTTTCGGGGCGCAGCTTGGGCTATACCGGCAAACAGGTCATCCACCCGAGGCAGGTGGCGCCGGTGCAGGCGGCTTTCACGCCCGATCGAGGCCGCCATCGAGTCTGCCCGGCGCTTGGTGCAGGCTTTCCAGGCGCACCAGGCCCAGGGGCGTGGGGCCTTTGCGCTGGATGGCAGGATGATCGACATGCCGCTGGTCAAAGCTGCCGAGGGTGTCCTGGAACGCGCCAGGGCAGCCGGGAAAATAAATTAAATCTTTGCAAGAAGCAGTAAAATTGATGAATTATGCGACCGAAACTTTAGCACGGTTTTTTTAATAATACTGTTATTCAAAGAAGGTAATCACTGATGAAAGCCATTGAAGTCCGTACGGTACAGACCCGCCGCGAAAAAAACATCTTCCTGACCTTTCCCTGGCGCATCTACCGGGGCGACCCGCTCTGGGTCCCGCCGCTGCTGCCGGAGCGAAAAAAGGTGATCGACCCGCAGAAAGGCAAGTTCTTCGAGGATGGTTATGCCGAATCTGTTCATTGCCTGGAGAGATGGCAAACCGGTTGGCACCATCTCATGCGGTGAGGACCAGTCTGCCACGCGCAGCCGGGACTTTGGGGAATGCATGCATCGGTTTTTTTGAATGCGTGGAAGACTACGCCGTGGCCGAAGCACTCTTCGACCGGGCAACTGCCTGGGCGCAAGAGCATGCGCTCGTCCGCCTGCTTGGAACCTACAACCTGGACCGGGAGGAATCGCGCGGCATCCTGATCGAAGGCCGCGACCGCCCGCCGGCCGTGTATTGCGGTCACAACCCACCCTATTATTCCGAATTCCTGGAAAAGTACGGCTTCACCAAATTCGATGAAGACGGGCTGGCTTATGCGATCGACCTGGACCTGAACAAGCCTGAGATCCAACACCTGATGAGACTGGCCGAACAAGATCCGCCAGCGCAAGCAGAACATCACGATACGCGGCGCCAACCTGAAGGACATCGACGGCGAGATCGACCGCATCGTCGATCTGCAGAACCGCGGCCTGGCGCACTTTCCCAACTTCACGCCTTACACACGCGCTTCCATTGAAGCCATGGTCCTGCCCATGCTGGATGTGGTCGACCCGGAACTGATCCTCTTTGCCGAGGTGGATGGCCAGCCGGCCGGCTGGTTCCCGGCCGTCCCCAACCTGAATGAGATATTCATTCATCTGAATGGCTTGCGTTATCCCTGGGACTACCTGCGCCTGATCAAGTATTCGCGCTACAAACCCAGGAGCATCGCCATCAAAAGCGTGGTCGTTCCGCCGGAATATTGGGATACGGGCGTCGGAGTGCTGCTTTTCGATGAAATGGCCCGCCGCGCGGTCGCCAAAGGCTACACCTGGGCCGACTTGTCCTTGACCGGCGAATACAACAAGGATACCTGGCCGCTGGCGCACCGCATGGGCGCAAAAATCTACAAACGCTACCGTTTTTACGAGAAGCCGGTGATGAGTTGCAGAGTAACTGCAATTCCATGGATTTGAAAACCGGAGTTGACCTATGACCAGGTATATGATTATTGCCAATCCCAATGCAGGACATGGCAAGGGAGCACGTGCCATCCCGGAGATCGAACGGGAACTCGGCCGGCTCGGCCTGGACTTTGACCTGGTTCGCACCGAACGGGTCGGGCACGGCATCCAGCCTGGCACGCGAGGCTGCCCTGGCGGGCTATCAGGTCATCGTGGCGGCCGGGGGGGACGGCACAGTCAATGAAGTTCTGAATGGTTTAATGGAAGCGCGTGCCGTTGAGCGAAAACCGCCCGGCGCTGGGCGTAATATGTACAGGTCGCGGCAACGACTTCGCACCCTGTATCAATATTCCGGAAGACCTGCCGTCCGCCTTTCAAGTGCTGAAAGATGACCACCGGCGCATCATCGATATCGGCCGGGTGGTTGGCGGCAAATTCCCGCTGGGGCGCTATTTTGCCAATAATGTTGGGGTTGGGTTTGACGCCATCGGCACCATTGAGGTCGCCAAGCTGCCGGAGTGGGGCATGCTCAGTTTTTTCATCGCAATCCTTAAGACCATTTTCCTGTATTACAAAGGGCCCACCGTGCGGCTCGACCATGATGACCAGACCCTTACAACCTCCACCTTGATGCTCCTGACCATGAATGGGAAACGGATGGGGACCGGATTCAAGATGGCACCCGATTCAAAGCCGGACGATGGGCTGTTCGACCTGGTGATCGTCCGCCAGGTCAGTCGCTTGCGGATCTTCAGTTTGATCCCGCACTTCATGAAAGGCACACAGGGCAGCCAACCGGAGGTCCAGACCCTCCGGGCTGCCAGGGTCGCCATTACTGCGCTTGAAGGCGCCCTGCCGGCCCAAAGCGATGGTGAGATCATCTGCGTAGATGGGTCACATCTGGATATCGAACTCCTGCCGGCCCAGGTCGAAGTGGTTTGCCCAAAAGAGTAACGGCATGGGCCTGCTCCGCTGGATCACCGCCGCGTTTTTCAAAGCCCTGACCGGCTTGTTGTTCCGGGTGGAGGCTGCACAGCCTGGCCAAAGTCCCCAGAGGCGGGCCTTTGATCATTGTCGCCAATCACGTCCACATCCCGGAAATCCCCACCTTATATGCACGGTTGCTGCCGCGCAAGGTGCACGGCATGGCTCAGGCCGAACATGTGCTCGGCACGGAATCTTGTAGGGACGCATCCTGCGGCTGTTCGGCACCATTCCGGTCTGGCGGGGTGAGGCAGACCTGAACGCTTTGCGGACGGGGCTCAAAATATTGGCGGATGGGGATATGCATCCTGCTCGACCCGGAAGGAACGCGCAGCCATAACGGTTGCCTGCAGAAGGGCCGCCCGGGCGCCATCCTGATGGCACTCCATAGCGGAGCCCCGCTGCTGCCGATCGTACATTACGGCAGTGAAAATTACCGCGGAAAACCTGAAACACCTGCGCCGGACCGATCTGAAATACGTGGTCGGCAAACCGTTCCGGGTGGATGCAGGTGGCCAACGGGTTACCAGTTCCGTCCGCCAGCAAATGATCGATGAAGTAATGTTCCAAATGGCAAGGCTGTTGCCTCCACAATATCGAGGCGTTTACGCAGCCTTGAACGCTGCCTCGCATAAATTTCTAATTTTCGTGGAATAAGGCTCCAGGACAACGCAGGAAAAAATCGAGCATGCTATCCATTTTATTTGGTCTCCTTTCCGCGCTGACCTGGGGCGCGGGCGATTTCGCCGGCGGGATCGTCAGCCGCCGGGCTGGAATTTACCGGGCCGCATTTTATGGAGAGGCCACCGGGTTGATCTTCCTCGTAATAATGCTGGCAGTTGTCCGTGAGCCGCTCCCGGCGTGGCCCGTTTGGGTTTGGAGCGCGACCGCTGGAGCGATAGGGTCAGTCGGATTGTTATTCCTTTTTCGCGCCCTGGTGGAGGGTCAGATGAGCGTGGCCGCACCGGTCTCCGCCCTGATGGCAGCAGTATTGCCGGTTATTGCCAGCTCATTCACCGAGGGCCTGCCCGGCCTGACGAAGTACCTCGGCTTTGCTTTGGCGCTTGTGGCGATCTGGCTGATCTCACAGGGGGATGGTCATCAAAAGGAACTGCATCTGCACCTGGCTGACTTACGCCTGCCGCTGTTTTCAGGGGTTTGTTTTGGGGCCTATTTCATCCTGATGCACCAGGGCAGCCATAGCGCGACCATCTGGCCGATGATGGCTGCGCGCAGCGCCGGGGCGTTCGTCCTGTTTTTCTTCGCTCTTGCCCAACACCAGTTGCACTGGCCGGATAGACACAGCGCGCCATTGGTTTTCCTGAACGCGGCCGGGGATATTGCAGGCAATACCTTCTTCATCCTGTCCGGGCAGGTCGGGCGCCTGGATGTGGCGTCCGTGCTCGGTTCACTTTATCCGGGTACGACAGTCCTGCTGGCAGGTCTGATCCTGCATGAACGTCTGAACCGGTCACAATGGCTGGGAATTCTGGCCACATTTGGAGCGATCGTCCTGATGACGGTCTAAATGTGTTCTGCCCGAGAAACCAAAACGAGGCCGCGGATTATGGCGTGGCCTCGTTTTCAGTATCCTATTATCGTCAAGAGGGCGGATTTAACTTTGCAAGCAGAACCTGATAATTTGCTCGATTGGGTGGGTTCATTGCGATGATGGCTTCGATCGTCTGGATCGCACCCTCCCGGTCGCCTGCTTTCAGGAGGCTCTCGCCCAGGCTGTCCAGCAGCGTCACGGCCTCAGATGACCGGTTTGCCTGGCGGTATTCCTCCGCCAGGGCACGTTGAAGAACGGGCTGCTGAGGGTTTTCCTGGATCAGTTCTTCCAGGAATGGAATGGCTTCGCTGCGCCGGCCGGTATCATCCAGGTGGGTCACGAGATTTTCGAACTCGGCAATCGCCTGCGGCTTTTGATCCAGGCGGAGATTCAACTCGATCAGGTTTTTACGGACAGAAATATCGTTCGGTTCGAGCGTGCGGAGCTGTTCGAAGACTCGCAAGGCCTGGCGCCAGTCGAGATGCTGCATGTCGATATCAGCCATGCGCTGGAGCAGCTTGACGCTCCAGACGCGGTTGGCGCCGCCCTGCTGGGCAAGCCGTAACGCAGTCGTGTATGTCTTTCGGGCCATATCCAGTTCGGCCAGGCGGTAATAAATATCTGCCAGATCGAGGTATTCACCGATGGCCTCGTCGACCTGGCCGCGGGCAGCCAGCTGGTCGATCAGCCTGGAGCGGGCAGCCAGATCCATTGGCGCGACCTGGACAACCCGCCGGAGCAGGCTGATTGCCTGGGCTGCCTCGCCGCGCACGCTATAAGCCTGTGCCACGACGGTATATTTGGTAATCGCGTCCTGCATGCGGCCTTCCTCGATCAGCAGATCACCGACCAGGGTATGCAGGGGTAAATAGGTCGGAGCGAATTTGAAGGATTCAAAGGCTACGTCCATGGCCGAACGCAAGGTGTCCGGAGCGCACCAGCTGCCGCACTCTGCCAACCGCCTCGATGACCTGACCGCTCTGGGCCTGTGTCAGGATTTCAGCCAGCGGCATGATCCCCTCGGCAAATTTTGGAAGCTGTTCACGCGCCGTGGCCACTCCAGCACGCCAGTTTGGACGCAGGAGCAGTTGTTTAATATTCTCGCATAGCTGCTCCATTTTGGCGGTGTCAGTCTGATGACTCTGCGGCCTCGATGAGCGGCTCATACAACTGGCGGATTTCGGCAGACTGCTCGGGTGGAACAACCAGCGAATCGGCAATTTTTAGGGCTTCCAAATACTCCATGGTCGCCTCAGACAGGCGTCCCAACTGCTGTTGTACTTGCGCCATGAGCAGGCGCGACCCAAGGGCGTAATCCTTATGCATAACAGAAATTTGCAAGTGCTGCAGGGCACTTTCCATGCGCTCGACTTTGGAATAGCAGCAGACCGAGGTCGAAATAGAGCGACGGAGTCCGTGAAACCCGCCTGCCAGGGCCTTCTCCAGTTCCTCGGCAGCCTGGCTATCGTGCTGCTTTGTCTGGGCATCGATGGCCTGACCGATGTGGTGCATGATCTTGGAGCGCTCACTCTGCGGGATGTTCTCTTGCCCGGTGCCGTGGACGATGGCTTGCATGCCACGCTTGGATGAGACAGCACTGGACCCCGCCTCCTCAGACAGATCAAACAGTACCTCTGCCAGCCGGGTGAGGGCCTGTTTACGCGCCTTCGGCAATCGGATCCAGACCAGTATCTGCAGACTTGGACGGCTCGAGTTGTTTCACCTGTGCCATCCGCAGAGCACCGGTTCCCCCCTGGCGGTGCATCGGTTTTGGCAGCAATTGGCCATTTTTGAGCATGGCTTGCGCCTGACGGGCTTCTGAACTATCAGGAGACAGACGCAGGGAGCGGTTTATCATTTCAGCCGCCTTTACGCCATCCCCCAACCGCTGGTAGAGACTGGCAGCCGCCAAATATTCGCTGGTAGCCTGAGTAACATGTCCAAGGCGTTCGTGAACCATCCCAAGGTATAGACGTGCGGTGATGTTTTGAGAGTCAAGTTGGGTGATGCGGATCCAATTTTCTAGGGCTTTTTCGGAGTTTTGATTTTGGATGTGAAGTTCTGCAGCACGCAAGAACGCCTGAATGGCTTCTTTAATATTTCCCAACCGTTCAAGGAGTTGCCCCACCTTCTCCTGCGGGACCGGATCCTTGGGAGCTGCCTGGACCGCATTCTGGTAAGCCTGAAGGGATTCTTCATAACGCTGTAACTCAAACAAAGCCAAACCAAGGCTGGCAAAGGCTTTGGGGCTGTTGGGGTCTTCATCCAGGGCCTGCCGGTATGCTAGCGCGGCTTGATCCCACTGCCGGTCCCAGGCAGCCGAATGCCCCCTGTTCATTGCTTCTTGAAAAACTTCGTTGGTTCCGGGCATTTTTCTCTAAAAAGGTTATCCAATAGGTTGAAGTTCATCCCAATTCGTACCCCAGCGTGCTTCGGTGGTCAAAGGTATGGACAGCGGGTAGGCATTTTCCATAATTTCGCGCGCCACCTGGACTGTCTCATTCAGCTCGGCGCGCGGGCATTCGATCACCAATTCGTCGTGCACTTGCAGGAGCATCCGTCCATGCAAACCCGCCTGTGCAATGGCGGGTGGGATTTTAATCATGGCGATTTTCATTATATCAGCAGCCGTGCCCTGGATGGGGGCGTTAATGGCCTCACGCTCCTCACGGTTCCGTAAGGCCTGGTTGAGCGTACTTTTGAGCGCCGGGAAGTAGCGCCGGCGGCCCAGCATGGTCTCAACGTAACCGGTGGTGCGCGCGGAGTGGCGGATGCCGTCCAGGTAATTCTTGACAGCCGGGGAACTGCTTAAAGTAAGCCTCGACAAAATCCTGCGATTGAGACAAAGTTAATTCGGTCGAACGCGTCAGGCCAAAGGCAGACATACCATAGATCAAGCCAAAGTTGATGGCTTTGGCATGACGGCGTTGTTCCTTCGTCACCTCTGCAAGCGGAACCCCGTAAATGGCGGCAGCAGTTGCAGCATGGATATCCTGGCCGGCGCGAAAGGCATTCAACATTGCCGCATCATTAGCCATGTGGGCCACGATCCGCAATTCGATCTGCGAATAATCCAGCGAGATGAATACATTTCCAGGACCGGCTACAAAACCGCGCCGGACATGCCGCCCCAGTTCGGTGCGGATTGGAATGTTTTGCAGGTTGGGATTGGAGGAGGACAAACGCCCGGTCACTGCGCCGGTCTGGCTGTAGGAAGTGTGCACGCGCCCTGTCTCAGGGTGGATCTCGGCCGGGAGCGCATCGACATAGGTTGATTTGAGCTTGGAGTACTCACGGTATTCCAGGATCATATCCACGACTGGATGCTGTCCGCTCATTTCGTCCAACACGCCTGCGGCGGTGGAATAATGGCCCGAGGCGGTTTTCTTGCCCCGGTCGGGTGGGGTGAGTCGCAGGGTCTCGAACAGCACCGATGAGAGTTGTTGGGTGGAGTTAAGGTTGAAGGTCTTGCCAACCGCCTGGTAGACTTCCTTTTCAAGGGCGCCCAGGCGCTCATTCAACTGCACCGAGAAAGTCTTGAAGAAACTTTTATCCAGCGCCACTCCGGCCATTTCCATATCAGCCAGCACGGAGATAAGTGGCAGTTCAATATTCTTGAATAGATCCAAAAGTTCAGGGAATTGTTTGAGTTCAGCCTCCAGCAAGGGCTTCAAGCGCAGGGTGGTCTCGGCATCCGCGGCCGCGTATGGAGCCGCTTCAGCGATGGCGACTTCATCCATCGTACGCTGATTCTTGCCGGTCCCGATCAGGTCCTCGATGTGCGTCATGTCCTCGCCCAGGCGGGCCGCGGCCATGTTTTTCAGACCGAGATTGCGTGAGCCAGGGTCGAGCACGAATTCTGCTACCATCGTATCGAAAGCCAGCGGGGCTGGACGTACACCCTGCCGTACGAACATGATGAAATCATATTTGAGGTTATGCCCGATCTTCGGTATGCGGGCATTCGTCATGGGGCCGCGTAACGCCGCGAGCACCTGTTCGGTGGGCAGTTGCTGTCCCGGTTTTGTGCCCGACCGGGATGTAGTAGCCTGTGCCTGGCTCAACTGCCAGCGAAATGCCAACCAGGCTGGCAGTCATCTCATCCGTGGAGGTGGTCTCGGTGTCAAAGGAAATGATCGATGCCTTTGACAGCGCACTGGTCAGCGCGTGCAGGCCTGCGGCGGAATCCACCACGGTCACCTGTAAATTGGTTTTTTCAACGTTCCTTGGAACCGAGGGGATGACCGGGGCGGGCGCTTCCCCGAAGAGGCTCATCTGCTGTGTCCCGGCGGGTGTGGATTCGCCGGTGATCTTCTTTAGCTTTTCAACCAGCGTCCGAAATTCCAGTTGGCGAAAGATGGCCTCCACTCTGGCTGGCTCGAACACCTCGGTACGGGCCTGCTCCAGGTCGAGTGTGACCGCCAGGTCGGTCCGGATGGCTGCCAATTTGTAGCTCATGTATGCAGATTCTTTCCCGGCCTCGAGCTTGGTCCGCCAGCGCGGCTCGATCTCGTCCAGGTGGGCGTAGATGGCATCCAGCGTCCCATATTTTGCCAGCAGGTTTTCGGTGGTCTTTTCCCCTACACCGGCTACACCGGGGATGTTATCGGATTTGTCGCCGACCAGGGCTTTATAATCCACCACCTGGTCCGGGCGAACGTGCAGTTTTCCGAGCACGTCTGCGTCAGTAATAAAATTCTGGTCATCGCCGGCCAGGTAGACAATGGTGCGCTGGTTGACCAGTTGGAGCAGGTCGCGGTCACCGGTGATGATCTTGACACCCAGACCCTGTTTGGCGGCCCAGGCTGCCACTGAGCCGAGCACATCGTCGGCTTCGAAACCTTCCATTTCCAGGCGTGGAATATTGAAGGCGTCCACGACCTGGCGGATGCGGTCGAGCTGAGGGCGCAGATCATCCGGCATTTTGGCACGCGTGCCCTTGTAAGCCGGGAATATTTCATCACGAAATGTTTTTCCGGTGTCGAAGGCAACAGCCAGGTAATCGGGCTTTTCCTGTTCGAAAATGCGCAGCAACTCGCGCGCAAAGCCGTAGGTCCCTGCCGTCGGTTCGCCGGTGGAGGTTTGCCAACGCTGGCTGCCTCCGCCTGCAGTCAAAGCAAAGTACATACGATAGGCCAAAGCATGGCCGTCAATCAAATATAACGTAGGGGGCATGTGAAAAACCGCGTAAGAACGTTAGCGGAAGGACAGGTTTAATCCCTGTCGCTGGCGTGTTTGGGCAATGAATTCTTTGATTATTTGGACAGGCGGCGGGTGCGATCCGCCCATAATGAGATAACCGGGCGCCCAGAAATCGCCGGAGGGATTCTCTTTTTTGAAGCGGGGGAAATCCTCGAAAATTTTAACGGAAACCTGCTGGCGCATGATCCGCATCAGATAGGCTGGCGAAGTGGCGGGCGGCACATTGACATTCCACATCAGGTATTCCGGCCGCACTGACAGGTACTCCAGCCGCCAGGCGAAGGCAATGCAAGTCTCCCGTATCCAATCCGGAATATGGTCAGAAAGGTCGCCGATCAGGTGGTGGTTGGGAAAACGCGGCACCAGCAGACAGGCATAATCCAGATTGTAGACGGCCGGTGAGACCGATTCTAGAACGATCCTGCGGGCAGATTCATTGTTGGGAATGGGACGGGTGGCATCCGGATTAGCCTGGTTGGCCGGGTTCTTCCAGAACCTGTTCTTGCGGGTGACTGCCGGGGTTTCAATCGTCTTCTCCAGGTCAATCGAGCTTTCGGTTGGCTCAGACGATTCCATCTGATCGATGGGGATTGCCGGAGAGGTCTCCTGGCTGAAATGCAGAGGCAGAGTATGGGATAACGAGGCTGCCGGCCTGGATCCGTTCATGTAATTCAGCGCAGGAGATTTCGCATCCACTTCCGGATTTGGCGAAGGGATATCGGAGAGAATGGCCGAGATGGGAGCGGATGGCACATCTTCTTCTTCGGTCTGCGCCTCGTCATTTTGTTTTTCGGAAGGCGGTGTGGATAATGACTGAACCAATTTGTTGGCTTGCGAATGGATCGTGCTGAAAGGAGTCTCAGCGTCGAAAATGAGCGCGAGCACCATATTTCTGGTCAAGCGCGTGGCGTATAGCATGTGCTCGGCACCCGTGGAGGCCAGGTGGACGAAGCGCACCAGATCGTTTTCCTTCTGTCGATCCCAGTAGCGTAAAACGGTTTCTGTCAATTCGCTGGTGGAGCTTTGGGACAATTGACCAGCGTAGGCCCACAACTGGTCATCACACGTGATAAGGGCAGCCTGTGCGGAAGATCCCAGGGTCAGGCGGGTAAGATGCTGTGCAGCGCGTGTGACATCAGAGAACCAGGCAGGGTCATTGCCTGTTTCATTGGATACGGGGGCGCCATCTGGTTGTTGCGGGAAGAGATTGTCCATTATCTTCAGCAGGTTAGGTAAGTGGAAAGGCTTGGACAGGTAATCTTCAGGAGACAGTTCTTCGAGAGCTGAGTGCCAGCCGGCTTCCGAAATGACGACAAAACGTATCTTGGAATTGGCCAGGCGAATGTGTGCGCCAATCTCGAGCAGATCCTGCTCGGCCAGGCAGGTATCCATAAAAGCAAGCGGGCAATCTGTTTCATTGACACAGGAAACAGCCGATTGCCTATCCCCGACAATACACACATAAAAATGCCCCGCCTCCTCCAAGTACTGGCGGATAAGCTCTCCGAAGGCGATATCAGAGGTAACCACCAGTAAAGTCTTCATTCTTGTAGAGTCTATCACGAGCCGGGGTTACACGCAAGTTGCATTTTTATGGCAATTCGCCGTGATGGCATCGGGAAGTGAGACGGCCGCGTGCGTCAAAACCGGCCCCCTGGCAGACTCAGTGACAAAATAATCCAAACCTGAGACGTTTGTCATTTGACACGCAGCCGCCGATAAAGTAATTTTAAGGACGATAATCAACAAACTTTTTATGAAGGAGTAAAAACCATGGCAATGAAGATTACGGATGAGTGCATTGCTTGCGGCGCATGCGTACCGGAGTGCCCGACCAACTCGATCACTGAAGGATCCCCTTACGTGATTGACCCCGCCACCTGTGTGGAGTGCGTGGGCAGCTTTGATTCCCCGCAGTGTGTATCGGTCTGCCCGGTTGCTGATACAGCCATCCTCAAGGCATAACCACAACCATCTGGTAAATTATCACAAAGCCCCTTGTAGAGGGGTTTTGTGATTTAATCGGGGAGAAGGGAGATTTGACTGCAAAACCCGAAGACGTTATAATTCTGCCAGTTGAATATCCAACCTTCGGGGCAGGGTGCAAGTCCCTACCGGTGGTAGAGCCCACGAGCGCGCAAGCGTATGACCCGGTGAAATTCCGAGGCCGACGGTAACAGTCCGGATGAGAGAAGGTGATGACAAGACCCACGTGGGTCTGGTCTGCTGTAGATGCCCCGGAAACGTTTTCGTTTTCGGGTTTTTCTATCGGCAGGCCAGCCCGGGCCCTCTGCATGCTTCAGGAAGCGCAGCGAGCCGGTCCCTTTGCCCCGCAGTAATTGCTCTGCGAGGCTTTTTTATTTGTCCCAGCCTGCAGGAACCGGAAGAAGATGGATTTGAAGCCTGCGCGCAAACCTTTCCGTTTTTCACACTACTTGCCGTGTGCGACTGCGCCTGTCTCGCTGGCCGCGGCGCTCGTCATCTGGTGGATTGTCACCCGCACCACGAGTCTGCCGGCTTTCATCCTGCCCTCGCCGGGACAGGTGGCGGTGCGCTTCTGGAAGGCGTTGGGCGATGGCAGTCTCATTGGCAACACTGCCATCACGCTTGCGGAGGTGCTGCTCGGCCTGCTGGTAGGGACGGCGTCGGCGGTCGTGCTCGGTTATGCCATTGCCAAAAGCCGCCTGTTCGAGCGGCTGATCGCGCCTTACCTGGTCGCCACGCAGGCGATCCCGATCGTGGCTGTTGCACCGCTGCTGGTCATCTGGTTCGGGCCGGGTATGTTTTCCAAAGTGCTGATCTGTGCACTGATCGTCTTCTTCCCGGTACTGGTAAACACGGTCGTAGGGGTGCGCGCCGTACCCAGGCGACTGCATGACCTGATGGGCTCGCTGTACGCCACCCCTGCCCAAACGTTGCGCTATCTGGAGCTGCCCGCCGCGCTGCCGATCCTGCTGGGAGGGCTGCGGATCGGCGCGACCCTGTCTGTCATCGGGGCAGTGGTCGGTGAACTGGTGGGGGCAGATCGTGGTCTGGGTTTCCTGGTAAACGTGGCACGCGGACAATACGATACCGCCCTGGTTTTCGTGGCAGTATTTACGCTGATCGTACTGGCGCTGGCTTTGTACGGCGCCGTAACCCTTTTGGAAAGAAAATTCCTCTCCTGGCAGGAGGCAAACTCATGAAAAAATACACCCGCTTTGCAGTGTGCTTTCTCTTGTTGCTATGTGCGTGTGGCACAAAACCTTCCGGCAGCCTGACCCAGGTGCGCCTGCCGCTGGGCTACATCCCTGATATCCAGTTCTCGCCGCTTTACGTGGCGGTCCAGAAAGGCTATTTCCAGGAGGCCGGCATCCAGGTGACCTTCGACTACTCGATGGAGACCGACATCACCGCCCTGGTGGGGGCGAACCAGATCCAGTTCGGTGTGGTTTCCGGTGAGCAGGTCCTGCTGGCGCGGGCCCAGGGGCTGCCAATTGTCTATGTGGCTGCGTGGTACCAGCAATACCCGGTATCCGTGGTGGCGAAGTCCGACCAAAACATCCATACCCCGGCCGACCTGCGGGGCAAGACCATTGGCCTGCCTGGACTATATGGAGCCAATTACATCGGTCTGCGGGCACTGCTGCACGCCGGCGGCCTGGGAGAATCGGACGTAAAACTTGATTCGATCAGCTATACCCAGGTGGAAGCCCTGGCTACCGGTCGCGACCAGGCCGTTTCTGTCTATACCAACAATGAACCGCTGCAGTTGCGCAGCCAGGGCTACAGCCTGACCGAATTGCGCGTGGCCGATTATATCCAACTGGCATCGAATGGATTGATCACGAATGAAAAAACCCTTTCAGGAGAACCCCGACCTGGTCCGGAGGATGGTCAAGGCCTTCCTGCACGGCCTGGCCGATACCATCGCGGACCCGGCGGCTGCCTACGTAACTTCCAAGGCGTTCGTTGAGAACCTGGCCCAGCTGGATGCGGTCGCTCAAAAGCAAAAGCTGGCAACCTCCATCGAACTCTGGAAAGCTGACCGGCTGGGTTACTCACAACCCAAATCCTGGGAGAGCATGCAGACGATCCTGTTGGATATGGGCCTGCTGAGCAAGTCCCTGGATGTATCCAAAGCCTATACGAACAATTTTCTGCCGTGAGATCCGGAATGATCAGGAAATCCTTTTCCATGAAAGCAGAACAATGACCGCTCCCATCCTGGTTGTCCGTGATTTGAGCGTAACCTTCCCGGATGATAACGGCGGGCTGCACGCGCTCAACGAAGTGTCTTTCTCCGTGCAACCGCAGGAGTTCGTGTGCGTGCTGGGTCCCTCCGGCAGCGGTAAATCAACCCTGCTGCGGATCCTGGCAGGCCTGCTCCCGCCCACCTCCGGGACATTTACTTTTTCTACCGGCCTGCCCCGGATCGGCATGGTCTTCCAGCAGGCCAACCTGATGCCCTGGCGGACGACCATCGAAAATGTGATCCTGCCGCTGGAGTTGCAAGGCGTCCCGGCAGGAGCAGGCCGGCGGGCGCGCCCAGGAATTGATCGACCTGGTCGGTTTGCAGGGATTTGAATCATCCTGGCCGCGCGACCTTTCCGGGGGGATGGCCCAGCGGGTCGCGATCGCGCGGGCTCTGGTGCACGACCCGGATATCCTGCTGCTGGATGAGCCCTTCGGATCGCTGGATGCGCTTACCCGTGAACGCATGTGGGTCGAACTCTCGCGCATCTGGCAGGCGCGCCAGAAAACCGTGCTGATGGTGACGCATTCGATCAACGAGTCGCTCTTCCTGGCGGACCGTGTCCTGGTGCTAACCCAGCGGCCCGGCAAGATCAAGATGGACCTGGTGGCGGATCTGCCGCGTCCCCGACCGGACGAGATCCGTTACACGCCGCACTTCGGGAGATTGGCGAGGAAGCTGAAAGAGGCGATCGGGTAAGAAGGAGGCGATACGGCTGAAGAGCGTGCGGATCAGCCGGTATTTTTCAGGCCGGCGGCAATGCCGTTGATGGTCAGGACGATCACTTCGCGCAAAGCCCGGGCTTTCGCACCCTCCGGATTGCGCAGGCGGCGCAGGCGGCGCAGCATCTCGATCTGGATGTAATTCAACGGATCGATATATGGATTGCGCAACTGGACGGCGTTCTGGGTGACCGGTTCGAGTTCCATCAGGGACTGGTGCCCGCTGATGGAGAGGACGATCTGGCGGGTGCGTTCGTACTCCTCCCGGATGGTGGTGAAAATGCGACCGGCCAGGTCCCGGTCCGTGACCAGGTCTACATACAGGGCGGCGATATCCATATCGGCCTTGAGCAGGGAAGCCTCAGAGTTATCCAGCAGGGTCTTGAAAAACGGCCAACCCGCGTACATTTCGCGCAGCAGGGCCTGGTCTGTGAAGGCGTTCAGTCCACTCCCCAGGCTGTACCAACCCGGCAGGTTGAAGCGGCTTTGCATCCATGAAAAAACCCACGGGATGACGCGGATCTGTTCCAGCGCACCAATCCTGGAGCGCGCCGCCGGGCGGGAGCCAATATGCAGGCGCTTGATCTCGTCAATCGGGGTGGCATCCTGCCAGAACTGGATAAAACCGGGGGTTTCGTAGACCAGGCCGCGATAGGCTTGTTGACCGGCTGCGGCCATCACATCCAGGGCCTGCCGCCACCCGGCCGGAACGTCAGCCTGGGCGTGCTCGACCGGGGCGGAGGCCAGCAGGATGGCATGCACGATCTGTTCCAGGTGGCGGTGGGCCAGCTCGGGTTTGGAATAACGGCTGGCGATCACCTCACCCTGTTCGGTCAGGCGGAAACGCCCGTTGATGCTTCCGGGCGGCTGGGAGCGGATGGCATGATTGGCCGGGCCGCCGCCGCGCGCCACCGTCCCGCCGCGGCCGTGGAAGATGGTCAGGGTGACATCGTTGGCTTTGGCAACGCGGGCGATCTGTTCCTGGGCCTGGTAGAGCGACCAGTTCGCCATCAGGTAACCGCCATCCTTATTGCTGTCGGAATAGCCGATCATGACGATCTGCTCATTATTGCAGGTACCCAGGTGGAGGTGGTAGGCCGGGCAGGTGAAGAGCAGCTCCAGCATTTGCGAAGCGGATCTCAGGTCCGCAATGGATTCGAACAAGGGGGTGATCTGCAGACCAGCAGTCGCAGCCTGCCCAGCGGGCAAGCAGCAGGACGGTCAGCACATCTGCGGCCGAATGGGTCATCGAGATGACCAGCGGGCCAAGCAATTCGGGGCCGTAGATCTGGAAGACACGGCCGATCAGTTGGAACATGGCCCAGGTCTCGGCGGTGGCAGAGGTGACACCCGGGTGGCTCGAAAGTTCGGGGGTTGGTTCGCCTAGCAGACGCACGAGCAAGTTGAAACGCTCCGGACCGGGCAGCTGCTCGAAATCGGGAACGATCTCGAGGGCGCGCAGGAGCTCACCCAGGCAGGCATTCAGGCGGCTGGCGTCCTGGCGCAGGTCCAGCCGGGCGGCGTGCAGGCCGAAGATCTGCAACTGCCGGCGGGCGGTTTGCAACTCCGTCTGGGTGATGGCAGGTGGCATGGCCCGGGAAATGATCTCGACCGGACAGCAGCAGGTCGTTGACACGTACATGCGCCTGGTGGGGTTCGCGATCGAGCAGATGCGCCTTCATATTTTCGCGCGAGGCTTCCGCCAGGTCGGCGGCCAACAAGGAGAGCACCAACCGGTAGGGTTCGTTGGAGTAACGCCCCTCGATGTAGGCGGCATGCGGCGGGAAGGGCCGGCGGCTCTCGATCCAATCAGCCAATTCGGCCGGAGGCGGGAAGCGGCGCGAACTGACGCTCAGGCGGCGGGAAAGTTCCTGCAGGGTGCGGCGGTGGTTTTCCACGGCCAGGCCGCGATGCAGGTGCAGGGTCTCGGCGGTCACTTCGGTGGTGACATTGGGATTGCCGTCCCGGTCGCCGCCAATCCAGGAGGCCAGGCGCAGCCAGTTGTGTCCCACGGTCAGGCCCGGGTAATGGATCTGCAGGGCCTGCTCGAGATCGTTATAGATGCCGGGCAGGGTATTCCAGAAGACGGCGTCCACAAAATACAGGCCGGTGCGGACCTCGTCGGTGGCGGCGGGTGTGACGGTGCGGGCGCGTTCGGTCAGCCAGAGGATCGAGATCTCGGTATGCAGGGCAGTCAGGATCTCATCGCGTTCGCGCTGAGAAGGCTTTTCCATGCTGATGCGCTGCAATAACCCCGCGATGCGGTTGAGTTTCGAAAGGACGGTACGCCGGCGGGCTTCGGTGGGGTGGGCGGTCAACACCATCTCGATGGACAGGTTCTCGAGCAAGGCGGCCATCTGGTCGGCAGTGACGCCGCGTTCCTTCAGGGCGGCAACGGCGTCGCCGATCGATTCGCTGGACCGGTTCGGGATACTTTTCGTCGATCGCCTGGTTCAGCAGCCGGACGCGCTGGTTCTCCTCGGCCAGGTTGACCAGGTCGAAGTAGGTGGCGAAGGCCGCTGCCACGGCACGCGCCTCGCCGGCTGCCAGAGCGGAGACTTCCTTCTGCAGCCGCAGGGCGGCTTTATGATGGGTCCCGTTGCGGCGGGCCTTGGCCTCGGCCCGGATGCGTTCTTCGGTGTCGAAGATGGCGGGCGATTCCAGTTCCGAGAGGACCTGGCCGAGCAGGTCACCGAGCAGGTGGATGGTTTGTGAGAGGTCCATGGATCCTGATCAAACCTCCCGCCACCACAGGCCGGTACATTCAGGCAGCACCCAACCGGCCCCGATCTTTACCAAACGTTCGAGCATGGCCGGTCCGAAAAGCGGTACGACCACCTGGTGGACCTGTTCGAGCGTCTCGAAGCAGTAATCCGTGCGGATACTGAAATGAACGAAGCCGCGCTGGCCTTCCAGAAAATCGTAGACTGCGCGGAAAAACGGCGAAACCTTTGGGACAGACTCGCCCGTGCCGAGCGTCTCGATCAGGATCATCCTTCCGCCGGGGCGGACGAGCCTGTGCATCTCATCCAGGGCCCGGCCCAACTGTATCTGCCAGTCGTCCGGGTTCCAGACGGCGACCTGCAGGAAGGCCCAGCCCTGGATGGCGAAATCGGCCCAGCCCGAACAGACGGGCATTTGGCGGCTATCGGCCAGAGCAAGGGTGGTGTTTTTCCAGTTGTTGCGGCGCTGGTTGGCCTGCGCAACCCGCAGCATGGAGGGGGTGAAGTCGAAGGCATGCAGCCGGCGGACCAGGCCGCTCAGCAGGCCGGTGACCCGCCCGGTGCCGCAGCCAAACTCGACAGCCAGCGTTCCAGCCAGGGGCTGGATGGACTGGATGGCACGCGGCAGGCTGCCCTGGTAATCTTCATGCGAGACAAGCAGCTCGTACGCATCGGCGTGATCGGTGTAGAGCGTGTCCCAGGTAAGCTCGCTCATGGCGCGGCTCCTTCGGGCAGCTCTTCTTGTTTATTCATATCTATAAAACGTTTCTGTGAACCAAGCCGGAGGTGCAGGCCCAAAAAGCTCAGGGCGGAAAGAATGCACAGGATCCCGCCCCCAACCCAGAGCAGGTTCGGGTTGAAATGGTCGAGGATGTACCCGCCTGCACCCGGTCCAATCATGGAGGGGATGGCCCAGGACAGGCCAAAGACAGCCATGTAACGCCCGCGCATTTCCACCGGGGCGAAATTGGCCGCCAGGGCCTGGCTGGTGGGCATGAGGACCATTTCTCCGATCGTGATCACCACGCTGGCGAGGAGAAAAAGAACATAGGCTGAGACAAACCCGATCATGCCGAAGCCGATCGCATAGAAAACCGTTCCGACTGCCATCATCAGGAAAGGAGGCCGATGTTTGATGAGGCGCGTCACCCAAAACTGGAATAGGACCACCGTGATGGCGCTGGTTGTCAAAAAGAAGCCGTACGCCGAGGGGGTGAAAGCGTGGGCGTCGCGAAAATAAACCGGCAAAGTATTGTACATCTGCTGGTAGACCGCCAGCATCAGGATGGAGGCTGACAGGAAGGCCATGAAGGCAAGGTCACGCAGCACATGCCGGTAGCCTGCCACGGTCTGCCAGACGGTTTCGTGATCTTTTTCTTCCACTGCGACAGGTTTGGTTTCGGGGATAAGTTTATAGAATATGAAAGCGACGATACAGCTGATCACAGAGTCGATCACGAAGAGCATGAAGAACGATCTGGCAGCCACCAGGCCGCCGATGGTGGGCCCGATGATCCAGGCCAGGTTGCCGGCCACGCGCAGGATGCCGAAGCCCTCCGAACGCTGCTTTTCGGGCAGGAGGTCGGCGATCATGGCATCATGAGCCGGCCCGGCAATGTTGGAGAGCAAACCGACCACGACCACAAGGGGATACAGGACTGCCAGCGTATTGACCAACCCAAAGGTGAGAGTGCTGATGGCGCTGAAGACCAGGCCAAACAGGATCAGCCGGCGCCGCCCGAAGCGGTCCGTCAGCGCGCCGCCGAGCATGCTCCCGACCAGCCCAAAGGCGGAGAGGATCCCCAGGATGAGGCCGGCCTGGGTCATGCCGATGCCGAATTTCTGGGTGATGTAGAGCGAGAAGAACGGGAAAAGCAGGGTCCCGCCGATGCGGTCAATGAAGGAGACCAGCACGACGATCCAGAACTTGCGTGGGAATTCATGATAGATGGTATTCAGGCGTTTTAACATGGGGTTGATTATAGCTGGTTAGGGGAATAGTTGAGTGGTTGAGCAGGCAAAGAGTTCTGAGAGTGGGATGGGTAGGGAGTCTGTTAGTGTGGTCTGATAGTCTGGTGGAGCGGTCAAAGCAGGCGGAACGAAGGCATGCACCAAATATACAACTATAGAAAGTGGTCAGGAGACCACCGCTCATCGCGCGGGAATTCGATGCTATAATTTTTTTATGAGCGAAGCGCGTTCCTTCCGGGTTGAAGCCGTCGTCCTGCGTCATGCCGACTGGGGCGAGGCCGACCGCATCCTGACGCTGTACACGCGCGAGCGCGGCAAAGTGCGCGCCATTGCCAAGGGGGCGCGCAAGATCCGCTCGCGCAAGGCCGGGCATCTCGAACCGTTCACGCGCGTGACCCTGCAACTGGCCAAAGGGCGCGACCTGCTGATCGTCACCCAGGCGGATACCCTGGATGCCTACCTGGCGCTGGGGGCGAACCTGGTCAAGACCGGCTACGCCTCGTATGCTGGTCGAACTGCTGGATCGTTTCACCTACGAAGATGAAAGTGAAAATAATGCCATCTTCCGCCTGCTGACCGAGAGCCTCAGCCGGATTGCCAGCGAAGCGGATCCCTGGCTGGCCATGCGCTATTACGAGGTGCGCCTGCTGGACCTGCTGGGTTTTCGTCCGCACCTGTTCGAGTGCGCCAACTGCGGCGAACAGATCCAGCCGGTCGACCAGTTCTTTTCCGCCGGCGGCGGGCGGAGTGTTGTGCCCGAAATGCGGGGCGGGGCTGCCGGGAGTCTGGAGCGTGTCGATGGAGGCGCTCAAGGTTTTCCGCCACCTCCAGCGCAGTCCGTATTCCGAAGCGCAGCGGGCGCGGCCCGACCCCGAGGTCCGCAACGAGCTCGAGACGTTGATGCAGAAGTATCTGACCTACCTGCTGGAACGTGGGTTGAATTCCCCCGGATTCATCAAACAAATAAGAAAATAATAATTAGACACAACCCTGAAAGATACGGGCAGGCGACACAAGGAAAAACGGTTATAAACCATCCGTTACCTTTGTGCCCTTCGTGTCCGTCGTGTTAAATTTTCCTGCCGTTTGGCCCAGCCGATCATGAACGTCTGCATGACCCATTCGACCAGCCAGCCCAATTTTCTCCAGACCAGCGCCTGGATGATGGCGGCTGCGCAGCCGGTAGAAGATTTTGGCCATCCAGGTGCGCCGCCGCAGGGCCTTGCCCAGTTCGGAGCGCAGGATGGCGCTCCGGTAATCCCGAAAGCTGAAATCCTGCTTGGCAAAGGCAGCCTGGATGGCCTGGGCGGCCAGCCGGCCATAGCCGAGGGCGATGCTGATGCCTTCGCCGAAGAGTGCGTCTGCGCCGGCCGCATCCCCCACCAGCAGAAGGTGCGGGGCCGAAAAGGCGCTCTTCGCCTCGAACCAGCGCAGCGGATGGCCCTCCAGTTCATATTCATCCAGGCGGTAGCCGTGGCGTCCGAACTCTTCCGCCAGCGCGTCGCGCAGGGAGATATCCGTTTTGACCGGATAAACATTGCTGTCGTAAATGCCGCGCACCCGCACCGGCTGGCCATTTTCGATGGCCGGGAAATCCCATGTGTATCCCAGGATCCCCTTGTGGAACGTACAGAAAGTCGAAATAGGAGTTGGCCTGGATGTGGAAGGAAGTCTCCGGCCTGGGCTCGGTGACGATCTCCAGCAGCCGGGCGGTGTGGGTGCTTTTCGTGGGGGACGACCAGCCGGCGGACGACGCTCTTGGACCCGTCCGCGCCGACGACGACCGTGGCGCGGTACTCGCCCTGATCGGTTTCCAGAACAGCACTTCGGACCCGCTGACCGAGACTGCTCTTGACGGACGTATTCTCCTGGATGAGGAAACCGCGCTGGCGCGCCTTGCCGGCCAGCCAGGCATCGAACTCGTGCCGGCGGATGGTGCGGAAGGCAAATGTGCCCGTTTTTTCTGCGCGCATGCGCATGCCTTTGCCGTCGTAATCGAAATGCGCCCAGTCCACATCGAAATGCGGCACTTCACGGCTGTCCAGTCCCAGGGAATGCAGGATCACTTCGGCATCCGGTAGCAGGCCGCCGCCGCACAGTTTCGGGCGCGGGTGGCGGGCTTTTTCCAGGATCAGGGTACGCCCCACCATCTCCGGCGCGATCTGTGCCAGGTGGAGCGCGGTCGAAATTCCGGCCGGGCCTGCGCCTACAATGATAAGGTCAAAGTGATCTTGCGTTGGACATGCTGGAACTGACAGGGATTGGCGAACCTGGCCTTTATGGCCAGATAACTTCCGGAGACGGGTAGAAATTCACACCCAGGGCTTCCAGACGCGGGCCCTGTGCAGCCAGACGGGTCTTATACTCGTTCCAGTCCCGCCTGGCTTGCGGAGTCCAACCGATCTCGGCATAGCCGAGTATGCGCGGAAAAGCCATATACTCAAGATCATCCATATTGTTCAGCGTTTCGGACCAGAGCGGGGCTTCCACACCCAGGATGTCCTTTTCGGTGACACCGTCGATCAGCGTGGCCGGATCCCAGGAATAGCCTGTCTCGAGGTTGATATAACCGGCCCAGTCCTGCCCAAGCGTGGTCGAGGCCTGGTACTTCATATCCAGATAGGCTTTATCCGCCGGAGACATGATCACTTTGGCGCCCTGCTGGACCGCCTGCGCAGCCAAACCTGCGTCGAGATTCCAGTGCTGGACGATGGAGCCCGGCAGGAGCTGGGCCTGGGCGATCTCCTCCCAGCCGATCACCTGTTTGCCATTGGCTGCGACGATGGATTGCGCCAGTTTGATGAAGCTGATGTAATCGGCACTGGTCGGTGGCCTGGGCTTCGTCGCCGCCGATGTGGATATACGGGCCCGGCGTCAGCGCAGCCAGCTCGCCGATGACATCCTCCAGGAAGGTGGTAGTGATATCCTTGTTGACACAGAGCGAACTGAAGCCGACATTCGTGCCGGTGAAAAGTTCCGGCGCGACCCCATCACAGTTGAGTTCGGGGTAGGAAGCCAGGGCGGCAGTGACGTGGCCCGGCATATCGATCTCCGGGATGATCGTGATATAGCGGCTCCTGGCATAATCCACGATGTAGGCATAGTCATCCTGGCTGTAATATCCGCCGGGAGTGCCTCCCACTTCCAGGCTGCCCCCATACAATGCCAGGTTCGGCCAGGAATTGATCTGGATGCGCCAGCCCTGGTCGTCGGTGAGATGCAAGATGGAGGCGGTTGATCTTGTAATAAGCCAGCAGGTCAATATAGCGGGTGACATCCCTGACACTGAAAAAGTGCCGGGCCACATCCAGCATGGCTCCCCGCCAGGCAAAGCGCGGATAGTCGGTGATCGTTCCCGTGCCCAGATCCATGGACCGGGCTGGACGGATGAACTGTCGATGGCCAGGGGGCAGCAACTGCCGGATGGTCTGAACGCCATAGAAAAGCCCGGCCGGCTGGTTTGCCACCAGCTTGACCAGCTCCGGTGTGATGGTCAGTTCGTATAGCCTTCGTTGCCGAGTGCCGGGTCTGCGCCGGTCAGGGTCAGGAAGTATGTTCCCTTTGGCGGGTGCGCCATCCATGCCCTGGACCTTGAGGTCGTAGCCGGTAGCCGGATTGAGAGCATCGGCCAGGTACTGGCCGATGGCTTTCGCCTCATCTGTGGCCGGTTCAACGTAGATGCCAGCCTGGGCAGACAGAATAAATGTCCCTCCCGTGGCAGTCTCGGAGACCGGCCTGGGGATGACATTGCCCAGCGTGGGCGGCGGGATTTCGGGGTGGGAGTGGAAGTCGAGCGCGCTGGGTGTGGCAGGCGGCTGTTGGCCTGGTCACCGCGACCGCCGAAGGAGCCGGATTTCCGCAGGAGACCAGGGCGATCGCGCCAAGGAAAACCGCAGATATTTGCCACAAGCACGCGATGACGGCGCATCTTATTCGACACACATTTCTCCTATTCCGGATCGGGCAGGCATTCCCCGCCGGAAGCAGGCTACATTTTAATCGATTTTCAATAATGGGGATGACATGCTTTTGTCTCGGTTATAATGGGCCAGTTCCAACCCCGGAGGCCTTGTGATTAAAGCGCTTATTTTTGATTTTGACGGTCTTATCATGGATACCGAGTCGCCCGAAGTGGACGGCTGGAAGGAAATTTATGCCGATTATGGGCAGGAGTTCCCGCTCCAGGTCTGGATCCGCGACGTGGTGGGCGCCACCGTGTCCAACTTTGACCCGGCTGCCCATCTGGCGCGGTCTGCTGGGTCGCAATCTTGACCTGCCTGCCCTGTATGCCCGGGTACGCAACTACCGACTCCAAACGCTGAGTTCACTCTCCGGCCCTGCCCGGTGTGAGCGAGTATGTAAAGGCTGCCAGGCGCCTCGGCCTGCGGCTGGCGGTGGCATCCAGTTCGGGACATGCCTGGGTGGAAGGCTATCTGCGCCAGCTCGGTCTGTTCGAATATTTCGAGGCAATCCTTTGCCGGGAGGACGTCCAGCGCATCAAACCGGACCCGGAACTGTTCCTGGCGGCCCTGGACTGCGCTCAAGCTCCAGCGCAGACGAGGCGCTGGTTTTCGAAGATTCCCCGAACGGCGTGCTGGCTGCCAGGCGTGCCGGGATACGTGTGGTGGCGGTCCCCAACCCGATCACGGCACACGGTACGATCGAGGGAGCCAGCCTGGTGCTCGCTTCGCTGGCGGAATTGCCGCTGGAGGACCTGTTGAAGCCGGATCGATCTCGATATCCGCCAGGAAACTCCGGCGGATATACCCGGCATCCGCCTGGTTGAGGAGCAGGCCTTCCAACGACCCATCGAAGCCGACCTGGTGGACCTTTGCCGACAGCGCGTGCCAAGGTCATGTCTATCGCTGGTGGCGGTGCGGGCTGGAGACATTGCAGGGCACATCCTGTTTACCCCGGTGAGCCTGGAACCACTGAACACCCGCCTGCGCGGACTGGGGCTTGGGACCGATCGCCGTCCTGCCCGAATGCCAGCGGAGCGGGCATCGGCTCCCGACTGATGCAGGCCGGGGTGGAGCTGTGCCGTGAGCAGGGTCACGATTTTATCGTCCTGCTGGGCGACCCGCGTTATTATTCCCGTTTCGGCTTCAAGCCAGCCAGAGAATTCGGCCTGTCCAGTGATTATGGTGACGGCGATGAATTCCAGCTGCTGGAGCTGCGCCCCGGCGCGCTGGCGGGTGCATGCGGGAAGGTCAAATATGTCCCGGAATTCGAAGAGTTGGATTGCTAACAAATGGAGTGCGGCCTGAAAGGTGCAGGCCGCACTTTTTTATTCCCATCGGAAGGTGAATGCAGACACCGCCACTCCCAGGATCAGAATACCGGTCAACACACCGATATCAAGCAGGTGACTGCCCCAGGCATCGCCGATCCACAAGCCGCGCAACAGGTTAACCACGTAGGTCAGCGGCAGGAATGCAGAGACTTTCTTAATGGTTTCGGGCAGAAGCTCGCGCGGGAAACCTGCACCGGAGAGGAATAACATGGGATAGAGCAGTACCATCCCCACCACCTGTGCTGTTCGGGCGGTCGGCAATCAACCCGGCCAGGACGAACCCGATCGCAAAGAAGCTCAGGCTGCACAACACAAAGCCTGCCAGAACACTGAGCGGATTTCCCTCGAAACGAAGCTGGTAAACCAATTTTCCGGCAATGATCAGCAGCAGCATGCCAAAGGTGGTCATCAGGAAAAGTACAATGACCTGCGCAGCCAGAACCACGAGTGGACTGATGGGAGTGGTCCGCAGGCGGCGCAGAATGCCCTTTTCCCGGTAGGTGGCCATTGTGATGGTAAGGCCCATCAGCCCGGTGGTGGCGATGATCATGGCGGTATAGGCCGGCACGGAAATATCAACGGTCCCATAACCTCCGAACATGGCCACAGGTTTATTGGCATAGATGCTTCCGAACAGGAACAGCAACATCAATGGGAAAGCCAGGGTAAAAAATGCACCCACCGGCTCGCGCAGGAACAGCCTGGCTTCCATCCAGGTCATTTTCATCAATACCTCACGTTCGCTTTTTCATGCTGCATGTATGAAATCATCCTCAACTCCTATCTAATTTCCCGGCCTGTCAGGCCCAGGAAAACATCTTCCAGGGTCGGCTGCTCGGTGCGCAGGTCTCGGAACCGGATCCCCAAGCTGGTAAGTTGACTGACCACCTGACTGACCAGCGGAACCTGGCGGCCGTTCTTTCCGTGGATGATCACCCGTTCCCCCTGGACCTCAAGCCGGCCAACCGCGGACAGAGCCTGCTCAAAAGCCACCGGTAAAGCTGCCTCCACGCTGAAAACGACGCGTTCTTCCGCCCCGAGATTGCGGATCAGGGCCGCCGGAGTATCCAGCGCCACGATACGCCCATGGTCGAGGATGGCCACCCGGTCGCACAGGCGCTCGGCCTCTTCCATGAAATGCGTGGTCAACAAAACGGTCTTGCCCTTGCGCGCGCACATCCTGCACCAGATCCCAGATGGCATGGCGCGCCTGCGGGTCCAGGCCGGTGGTCAATTCATCCAGGAAGACCAGTTGCGGGTCGGGGAGCAACGCCAGGGCAATGAACAAGCGCTGCTTCTGGCCGCCGGATAGTTTTGAGAAAGGCGTGTTGCGCTTCTCTTCCAGGCCCAACTGTGCCAGCAATTCCTTCCAATCGGCGGTCCTGGAGTAGAACGAACTATACAGGTCAAGTGCCTCCCAGACCTTCATACGCTCCGGCAGGTTGGACTGCTGCAACTGCATCCCGGTTCGTTTCCGAAGAGCCTGGCTGTCCCGTTGTGGATCCAGGCCGAGCACCCGTACATTCCCCCGGTCGGGTTTGCGCAGGCCTTCCAGACATTCGATGGTGGTAGTCTTGCCAGCCCCATTCGGACCGACCATCCCGAAGATCTCGCCTTCACTAACCTCGAATGAGAGCTCTTCCACGGCGACGGTGGCACCGTAGGTTTTACGTAAGTTTTCCACTTGTACAATGGTACCCATACTTGCCTCACTTGCTTTTTAAAATCGATTCCAGCGCTGCAACATGTTCCTGGAAAACCTTGCGCCCTTCGGCGGTGGCAGAGACATAGGTATGCGGCTTGCGCTCCACGAAGGTTTTTTTGACAGCGATGTAGCCGGCCTCTTCCAGTTTGCGAAGATGGGCGCCCAGGTTGCCGTCGGTGACCTCCAGGAGGTCGCGCAGATAGGTGAAATCCACTTCGTCTCCAGGTTTCAGGGTCACCAGGGCGGCCATGATCGCAGCCGCACCGGCTGGTGGATGGTTTCATTCAGTTCGGCCATGGCTTACCACCTTGAGCGGATATACAGGCCGAGGACGATCATCCCGCCGCCGCCCAGGATGGCCATCCACAAGTAAAAGATGCCCGGCAACAGGAAGTAACCGATCAGCGCCAGGCCAGTGATGATCAATCCGGGCCAGATGGTTGCGAAGGAAAGCAGCACGCCCATCGCCATCCAGCCGAGCATAACGAAGAGGATGATGAACATGGATAGCTGCTTGCCGGTCGCCGGCCAGGCGACCGCCACGGCAGCAATACAGTAAAGAAACAGCAGCAGCCAGAACCAGCCAATCCGCTTTCCGGTGGCGGCAGAAGAGGAAGTGCGCACGCCCCGGTTCATCCGAATCCCGATGACAACCGAAGCGATCCCGCCCAGGATGTCCAGTCCGATCCAGGAGTACCCTTCAAACGGCTGGGGCAGGAACTGCGAACCCATAAAACCCAGCAGCCAGATGACTGCCCCAGACGATCAGGAAAGCATAGGCGCCGCTGCTGGAGATGGCCCGGCGGGTCTTCTTCATCATGGCCTGGATGGCAGCCAGGGCTTCTTCAGCTTCGGTGGGAGAGATGTTCATAGTAAACTCCTTCAGAGTGATATATTTTTCAGAGTTCTCTGTATTACAGAGTATTCTACATCAATATAAAAGCGTTGTCAAGACCCTGGGAACAGAGGGCTGCGTAGGTGGTTGGAAAAAAACATGATCGTCAGGGAAAAATCGCCCTTTTGTTAATATGTTCTTCCAGGTGGTCCACGTTATCACCTCCCTTTTCGGTTTTATACGGGAAGCTATCAAATACCTATCAATCAGCTATCCATCATAGACACGTCCCGTTCTCAAAGGTAGAATGATAATAAGGACAAATAAGATGAATATTGTATCTGAAGAAACTTCTCAAGTAGAAAATTCGGGCTGGCATGAGATCGTAGCCCGTTACGCCCGGGCCGACCTATTACGCAGTCTTTGGCAAATGGTCAATACGCTCGTTCCGTACTTTGCTCTCTGGTACCTGATGATTTACAGCGTCCACATCTCCTACTGGCTGACCCTGCTGCTATCCATCCCGACCGCCGGGTTTATGGTGCGTACTTTCATCATCTTCCACGATTGCGGACATGGGTCGTTCTTTAAGTCCCATAAAGCGAATGACGCGCTGGGCATCTTCACCGGGATCCTGAATTTCACACCGTATTACATGTGGCGCCACACCCATGCCATTCACCACGCCACCGCCAGTGATCTTGATCGCCGGGGAGTCGGAGATGTAAAAACGATGACTGTAAAAGAGTACCTGGCGGCACCCTGGTGGAAGAAAGCAGCCTACCGGATCTTTCGCAGCCCTTTGATCATGTTCACGATCGGACCGTTTCTGGTCTTCTCAATCGTTCAACGAATTCCCGGGTCGATCGGCGGTAAACGCGAGCGGGCAAGTGTCTGGTGGACAGACCTGGCCCTGGTCATCCTGATCGGACTGATGATTTTCCTGGTTGGCTGGAAAACCTACCTGCTGGTTCAATTACCGGTGTTCATGCTGGGCACATCCACGGGCGTCTGGCTGTTCTACGTTCAGCACAACTTCGACCCAACCTACTGGGAGCGCCACAATAAATGGGAATTCGTCAAAGCCGGGTTCGAAGGCAGTTCGTATTACAAACTGCCGCGCCTGCTGCAGTGGTTTACCGGCAATATCGGTTTTCACCATATCCATCACTTAAGCCCGAAAATCCCCAATTACAAGCTGCCAAAGGTTTATAAGGAAAATCCTGTCTTCCACGTCCGCCCGATGACGCTGCTGGCCAGCCTGAGTTCTTTGCGGATGCGCCTGTATGATGAAGAAAAGGGTATGATGGTCGGATGGGATGGTTTGAAGCGCTACCTGCGAAAACCTTTGTCGGCCTGAAACACAAATTCCCGCCAGCCGGGTCTGTGAAAAAATAGAATTAGGATATGGATACTCCTGCCAGGCAATCTGGCAGGAGTATCCATGTCCAGCAAAACCGATTCGTGGGGGTCAAACACAAATGGGATAAAATAAACCCATGAATACCAAGCGAAAAGTAATCAATCTTACTGGTGTCAAGCCTGCTGGCACTGCTGGCAGCCTGCCTGCCCATGACGGGGACGCCTGTGCCTGCCACGGCAACGGTTGCAACCGCCTCTCCCACTCCGGTTGAAGCCACTGCAACGGTGCTGCCCGCCTCCCCGACCCCGTCTGCAACGCTCACGGCAACTCCCGAACCTTCCCCAACCCCCGACCCAGCCATGCGCTTCGCCGTGATCGGCGATTTCGGGGAAGGCGGCCAGGGCGAAGCAGATGTGGCCACCATGATCCATGGCTGGAATCCGGACATCCTCATCACGGTCGGCGATGACAATTACCCATCCGGCGCAGCCGATACGATCGATGCCCATATCGGCCAGTATTACCATGATTTCATTTTCCCGTATACCGGCACGTACGGTCCGGGAGCAACCGAAAACCGCTTCTTCCCGACCCTTGGCAACCATGACTGGTATACCGCCGGAGCCAAACCCTACCTGGATTATTTCAGCCTGCCGGGTAACGAGCGCTACTATGATTTTGTCCGGGGGCCGGTACATTTTTTCGCGCTGGATAGCGACGAAAACGAACCGGATGGTTTCCGTAGTAACTCGATCCAGGCCGCCTGGCTCAAGCAGGTCATGGCCGCCTCGACCAGCCGTTGGAATATCGTTTATTTGCACCATGCCCCGTACTCATCCGGGACGATGCATGGCAGCACAACCTGGATGCGCTGGCCCTTCAAAGACTGGGGCGCAGATGCCGTCCTGGCCGGGCACGAGCACAACTACGAGCGCCTGCTGGTGGACGGCCTGCCGTATTTCGTTAATGGTGTGGGAGGCGGAGGACTTTACAACTTTGGCACGCCCCTGCCTGAGAGCCAGTTCCGCTATACTGGCAATTACGGGGCCATGCTGGTGACCGCCAGCGAAACGGACCTGCGTTTCGAATTCTACAACCGGACGGGAACGCTGATCGATCAGTACGAATTGCAAAAACCATAAAAGGATGAGAGACCGGTCGAAAATGACTGGTCTCCTGCTGTGGGGTAAATTTTACCGGTAGTCCGGTGTGCTAGTTACTCCTTGCAATCACCTGCTCGATCACTTCGACTGCCCGGGCAGTCCCGTTCTCGGCCCGAATGCGTTCTCCCAGGCGGGCGGCTTTCGTCTGCATGGCCGTGTCGGATACGGCCTGCTGGATGGCATCAGCCAGACGATCGACCGTGAGACGCCGGAGCGGAATTGGCTTGGGGCTCACCCCTAGCTCATATACCCGCTGGGCCCAAAAAGGTTGGTCGCCCATGAAAGGCGTGATGATCGCTGGGATGCCTCCCCAAAGCCCGATGGAGGTGGTGCCCGCACCGCCATGATGCACAACCGCTGCCATTTGAGGGAACAGCCAGCTAAACGGGAGCGAGTCGATCATGAAGACCGTCTCCGGTAATGCCTCTTTCTTTAGTCCACCCCAGCCCGCAGATAACACGCCGCGTTGAGCGGTTCGCGCCAGGGCTTTCAAGACCAGGTCAGTGGTTTCTCCCGCCTTGCTGTTGACCATGCTCCCGAAGCCGATATAGACAGGCGGCGGGCCGGACTGCAGGAAATTGACCAGCTCAACGGGCGGTTCCCAGCCGGCGGGCGGGTCCAAAAACCAGTAGCCGGTGACGTGGATAAAATCGCCCCAATCCTTGGGGATTGGGATCACCTGCGGGCTGTAGCCATACAAGACTGTCTGTTTTTCCTGCTGTAGAGCGGCGATCGGTCCGCGGAAGGGTGCCGGCGCCATCTGCAAAACCTGGCGGCGGGCCTGGGTATCGGCGGCGCGGTAATTCTGCCACATCATCTGTTGCGCCAGGCTATGCGTCAGGCGATTGGCCCATGCAGGCAGGCCTCCCGCTGGCATTGGCACCAGCGCATTGGGGAATTCACGCGTGGGCGTGAACGGGAAATAGTAGGCCTGTATAAAGGGGATGCCGAGTTTTTCCGAGAGGGCCAACCCTACAAATAGCCCGCCCAACCCGGCAATGATCAGATCAGAGCCCTGGCATGCCGCCAGCCCCTTAGCCGCCACCTGATCGGCTAAACGCTGCGCCGTTTTCCCCATGCTCGATAGGATCTTCAGGAAATTTCCCTGTTCCAGCAGGCTTTGCAGTCCTTGAGCAATATCCTGCATGTTTCCGCCCAGATCCAGGAATTGCAGACCATGTTCCAAGATCAAGGTTTGGAAGTCCTGGGAGGCCAGGATGCCAACCGTATGCCCGGCATTCCTCAACCCCTTTCCAAGCGCAACGTAGGGCTGTACATCCCCGCGGCTTCCCGGTGCAATGATGGTGATTTTCATACAGTTCGATTCTCCTGGGCCGTGCAAGTTCTGATATTAGTCTGCTCGATTTGTAATTAAGGGGATTATGCCGCCCGTTTTGTTCATATAATCGCGATATTGGTCGCCAAACGTATCCAGCATCATCTTTTCTTCCGACCTGACTCTCAAAAAATAAAAGGGGATAAAAAAGAGTAGATCAAGCGGGCCTGCCAGCCAATTTTGCATAAGCAGGATCTGCGCGATCACCCACACCAACTGGCTGGCATACATCGGGTGACGGAGGATGCCATAGATCCCATTGGTCACCAGCGTATGATCCTGGCGGATTTCAAGTGAGGGCGACCAGTTGGATTTCAAATCCGCGTGAGCGCGCCAGAAAATGGACAAGGAGACCGCCAGCAGGAATACGCCGGTCCAGCCCAGCCAGGCTGGCAGTTGATAATTAGCAAAATCCAGCCAGTGGGTGACCGAATAGACCAGCGGGAGGACACCCGCTACCAGGCTCAATAAAACCAGCAGGATGTTTTCGGTTCTTGACACGCGCCGGTCAGTCTTCACGCCTTCCCTGGCCGTCTTCTGGTAAGGTGCGCGCACCACCACCTGTATGACCACTCCCAACCAGTAGACAAGCTTAAGCACCGTCATGCTGTCAACATCCCAGCTGAATACCAATTCCAAAACTGGAATGTTCTAAAAAGCAGAAATACACCATAGGGGCAAACACCATGCATCTTACTGCCTGACGTGATAATCCCCAACCACCACCCATTTGTAGGTGGTCAGCTCGCGCAGCGCCATCGGGCCGCGTGCATGCAGGCGCTGGGTGGAAACAGCCACCTCGGCGCCCAAGCCGAACTGGTTGCCATCCGTGAAACGCGTGCTGGCATTGACGTAGACCGCGGCCGAGTCGACTTCGTTGATCCAGGTGAGGGCATTTCCATCATCAGCGGTCAGGATCGAATCGGAGTGGCCCAGGCTGTGCGCATTGGTATGCCGGATGGCTTCTTCGAGACCATCCACCACTTTCAAACCAAGCACCAAGGACATCCACTCGGTATCGAAATCCTGCGGCCCGGCTGGCTGGACGGAAGCCGGCAGCCCGCCCGGTCCGGAAGCCCGTAGGGTTTCCAGCGCAGCCGGATCGGCCCGGAAAGTGACGCCAGCCTTGCCCAGATATTCCACCACACGCGGCAAAAAATCGGCCGCAACTGCCCGGTGGACCAGCAGCGTATCGAGCGAATTGCAGACGGATGGACGCTGGGTCTTGGCATTATGGATGACCGGCAAGGCAGCCTTCAGGTCGGCGCTCGCGTCCACGAAAATATGACAGATGCCGGTCCCGCCGGTGATGACCGGGATGCGGCTGTTCTCGCGGCAGAAGGCATGCAGGCCTGCGCCGCCGCGCGGGATGATGATGTCCACGTACTCGTGTAATTGCAGGAGTTCGAGCACAAGAGCCCGGTCAGGGCTGTCGATGAACTGCACGGCAGTCCTGCGGAAGGCCGTGCTCTTCCAGCGCGGAACGGATGATCGTCACCAGCGCCCGGTTGGTGCGCAGGGTTTCACTCCCGCCGCGCAGGATGACGGCGTTGCCGGATTTCAAGGCCAGGCCGGCCACATCCACGGTTACATTCGGGCGCGCCTCGTAGATCACGCCGATAACGCCCAGCGGCACGCGCTGTTTATGGATCTTCAAGCCATTCGGCAGGGTCGCCTGCTCGAATGTCTCCCGCACCGGGTCCGGCAGGGAAATCGTCTGGCGCAGCTCGGAGACGATCCCCTCCAGGCGGGCTGGGTTCAGAGTAAGCCGGTCCAGCATGGACGGGGCCAGCCCGGCGGCCTGGCTCTCGGCCACATCCTGCGCGTTGGCAGCCAGGATCACGGCAGACTGCGCCAGAAGCTGTTCAGCCAGAGTTGTCAGCGCGGCGTTCTTTTGGACGGTTTCCGCGCCTGCCAGGCTTTGGGCTGCCTGGCGGGCTTGTTTTCCCATATCGATTAACATGGCAACGCTCCGATCTACAGCTACGATAAGGTGGGGAGGCCAGCTGGCGCCTCCGCACCCCAATTTATTAAGTTACTACTCTGTCAAAATCATTCATAATAGAACCAGGTTGTTGCGGTGGATGACTTCGTCATCGTAATCGCTGCCCAGGATGGCTTCAATTTCCGTGGACTTGCTTCCCGGCAATCCGGGCCAGGTCTTCAGCGCTGTAATTCACCAGACCGCGGGCAATCTCATTGCCGGAAGAATCCACCACCTTGACGGTATCTCCACAGTCGAACTCACCGGTCATGCGTTTCACACCAACCGGCAACAGGCTGCTGCCCTTGCGCAGGGCCTGGGCCGCACCGGCATCCACGACCAGGACTCCGGGGAGGTGATTCCCGCCTGCCAGGATGTAGCGTTTGCGGCCTTCCAGGGTGGTCGCCAGCGGGGAAAAGCGTGTGCCCAGTTTTTCGCCACCCGCCAGGCGGGTCAGCACGTTCTCTTCGTCTCCAGCAGCGATGACGACCGTCGTGCCGGAACGCCTGGCCAGGTCGGCTGCCTGGAGTTTGGTGAGCATGCCGCCGGTCCCTAATTTCCCGGCAGATCCTCCGACCGCATCCCATACGGATTGCGGGATCGATGGGGAAAGAATATCGTGGATCAGCTCCGCCGAAGGATCTGTACGCGGGTCGGCTGTGAACAGACCGGGCTGGTCGGTCAGCATCACCAGCAGGTCGGCTTCGATCAGGTTGGCCACCAGGGCGGACAGGTTATCGTTATCGCCTACCCGGATCTCTTCGGTCGCGACGGTATCGTTTTCATTGACAATCGGAATCACCCGCTGCGACAGCAGGGCCGACAGGGTGTTGCGGGAATTGAGATAGCGGTGCGGTCTGCCAGGTCGGTGCGGGTGAGCAGGACCTGCGCAACGGTCAGTTTGTAGATATCAAACAGCTGTTCATACAGGGCCATCAAGCGCGGCTGCCCGACGGCAGCCAGCATTTGCTTGGCGGGGATATCCTTGGGGAGGTCGGGGAAAGCCAGGCGCTCGCGCCCGGCGGCGATGGCACCCGAGGAGACCAGTACCACCTTGCAGCCCTGGTTGTGTAAATCGGCCATCTGGCGCACCAGTTCGACCATGCGCGCCGGCGAGAGGGCGGATGTTCCCGCCGTGAGCGTGGAGGTGCCCAGCTTGACCACGATACTGGTGCTAGGCGATTGGATCCATAATGGGGCAAAGTTTATCACAAGAACTGGGGATGTTTTCCCCCTGATTTCCTGTAATTTTGTTTTATTATGACTGCCCAAAATCTTTGAGAATTTGGAGAATTTGTTGCTTTAACACAGGCAGGTCTTCCTCTACTGTCAGCCAGACCTTCTCCAGATCAACGCCAAAATAGTCATGGATGAGTTTATCGCGCATCCCGGCAATATCTTCCCAGGGAATCCCGGGATAGGTTTTTCGCAAATCTTTTGAGGTGTGTCTGACGGCTTCGCCTATAATCTCAATCTGGCGGATGACACCATCTTGAATTAGTTTGGTGGAATAGAATTCAGCATTATCCATCCCCCCCAGATACCCTTCAACGGTAGTAATTGCATCAGAGATGTGTCGAAGATAAATGCTGTCATCTTTTTTCATACAGCACCTGCGTTTCACTCAAAATCCGTTCGCGGAGATAGGGGCTGATGGCAGCTTCCGTGAGTAGGTCCACCTTGCGGCCCAAGGCTTGGGTAAGTTCGCGCTCCAGCCGCACCAAAGCCAGCAAGCTGATGGGCCTGGAAAACCGAACCAAAAGGTCGATGTCGCTCTTTTTTTTGCCTCCCCGCGCGCCATCGAACCGAAAACGCCCAACATGGAAATATCGTTTTGGCGGCAAATTTCGATCAGACGGGTGACATCGAAAGGATAGGCGGCCACATCAACTATTTTACTTGATATTTGACAGGCGGTTTCAGCAGGAATTTCCCCCTGCAATAATATTTATCCTAAACCCGGTTGATCGCTGTCTTTTGCATCATCCGTTCCTGACTCCAGGTGAAAGTGGTGCAGGATGCGGTGGAAGACCGGAGCAATGATGATCCCGACTGCCACGAGAAAGACCATGCCGGAATAGAGCGCGTAGAAAGAAGCAAATAGTTTCCCGGCGTTCGTATGCAAGACAGTCCACCGGACCCATGCCGCCCAGGATCATGGCAGCATTCACCAGGGCGTCGATCCATGCCAGACCTTCCAAGAAGTGATAGCCCAGTATACCGATCCCGAGCGAACCCAAAACGATCCCGATGGCAACCCCGGTGTGCGAGGCGAGCCGCAGGAGAAAAGCAGACCGGGGAAGCAAGGGTTCATTACGATGTTCGTACATGGTGAGACTCCTATCCGAATACCTGGAGCATTTCCGTTTGGGCATCCGGGGCGAACAGGCGCACATACTCCTGGATATCCTGCAGGTGTTCTGTAACAGCCTGTTCGCTGATCCCGGCCGGAGCGTAGGTGGTGTAGATCACGTTGCGCGTGCCCGGCTGGATCTGGGTGCGCTGGTCCGGGCCGTAAATGATGTTGGACATAATGCCTTTGCCATCCGAGATGATCATATCCCCCGGCTTGACCTGCTGGGGCTGGCCGCGCATCAGGGTATAGACTTCGTCCCCCTTGGTCACGTCCAGCCGGGCGGGCAGTTGGAGCGCGTCCAGGTCATGCCCGGCAGTCAGCAGCATATTCTTGACCTCGGCCATGAACATGGCTTCCACCAGGGCTGCCACGCTGGGAAGGCTTTTTCCCTTGAATGCGATCGACTCCAACTGGAGTTGGACGTGATAGGTCTTTTTGAAGCGTTTATAGTAAGCGTCATAGACCTGCAGGCTGGGGAGGCTTGCCAACTGGCTGCGATCCAGCCTGCCGTAACGTGCACGCAATTCCTCTACCAGGGCTTCCTTGCGGCTGTTCCAGGCCGGCATGGCTGGCGGGATTGACCACGTTCTTGCATGACCAGCACCCCGGCATGTGCACCCGGGAAGGCGATTTTCCAGGCTTCGGTTACTTCGAACATTGATACCGTCCCAAGGCCAGATCGATTTTATCGGTTCTCGAGCGCTTTTTCTATTTCCCCAATATGCGTGCGGCGATGGTCGGCGCGTCTCAGTTTGACTGTCGTCCCTTTGGTCTGGATGGCTTCCACCATATCGGGAGTCAGGTCCGCAATGATTTTATCCACTTCGCCGGCCAGCGCTACGGCCAGTTCGGCGGCCTTGCGCGGCTGAATGGCCAGGCACAACCTGCGGGTTGCTTCGTTCACGATATCGGTATCGATCGGGGATGGGCCAACTCCCTCCTTTTTCCACTTCCCGATCAGCGTGATGGCCCGCTGGTCCCAAAATGCCAGGTGCGCCAGCACTGCCGATACAGTCCAGCCAGCTTCCAGCGGGAGGCCGAGATCGTCATCGGTCAGGCGTTCCACCAACTCCCTGAGATGTGCGTATTCCCTGGCATTATCGTCGATCATCTCTTCAATTATGTTCATAGCGTCCTCAAAGGATCCTTGCATCCAATTGATTTTAACGGTGCTTCCCAGGCTGAGTATTTCCCTAATGAATTCGATGCTCTTCCAGATGGTTGACCAGTTCCCACCTGATCTGGTTCAGCACCCGCTCATCCTTGAAATCGTCTTCGGAAAGCTCCTTCACCATCTCGATAAATCTCGGCGGCGGGTTTCTTCGAATACCCGTATTTCCTCGGCCTCGGTCATCGTGCGGACTGCTTCCACAGCCCGGGCATTGAAGCTGTCCACATCGATCTCCGGCTGCCTGGCTGCAGGATCGTTCTTATAGCGCTGGATGGCTTGCAAGCCTTCATCCCACCAGGCCACGATATGCGCAAGCAGGTCCGCCAGTCTTTTATAGCCCTGCTGCTCCAGGAAGGCAGCCTGTGCCGCGGGCGAAAGACCCTGGAACCGGGCGACATAGTTCGCCCAATCCCCATTCAACAGGTCGAGCACACTCTGGTGGGTGATGGTATCGATGCTCATGCCCAACCCTCGGCAGCCAGGGCGTCGTGCAGTTCATCAGGGTGATGTCGGCAGCGGAACTCCATCCGGCTCGATTCGGCATGCGCCTGGCTGTAGGGCATGCCTTTCTCCATCTGGTTGCGTTCGTGCAACTCATGCAGCAGGACAAAGCCGCGCTCCTGCTCCTCGATGGCATCATCTATCCAGACCGTGGCAGTAAGGTACAAACTCATAGACATGGTCGTGCCCCCCGGCGGTGAAATCGATATCGTAGGCGCTGCGCACCAGGCGCCCATTCACGATCCAGACACTGATGCCATTCTCAAGCTTCTTCCACAGCCGTTCCTCGACCATGGTTGGATCCGGCAGGGATTGGCCCTGGTGGGTCACTTTGCGCACATCACCGGCCCGGCGGCGTTCCTTGCGTTCGGCTTCGTCAGCCTTGGTGAGGGCATCGCCGTAGGGCATGCCCTTTGCCATCAATTCATGTTCAACCAGCAGATGGTCAATGAAGAATTGGCGTTCATCGTGTTCGGCTTCCCGGTCGATCCAGAATTCCATGTCAGGGATATACGGATAGCGGTAATGCTGGCCAAAGTTGGTGAACTCCTCGTCGATATGGCCGCGAATGTAAACGCCGTCCACGATCCAGACCTGGAAATCGCCGCGCTGGTCGGACTTGCTCAGATAGGGTGGTTTAAGAGTTACGTCCATGGGCACTCCTCAGGTCGTCACATACCAGGCGGCCACGTAACCGGTCATGCCTCCCGGCAGTTTGACGTTCAGCCACTGGTTCACAACGCCGATCTTGGCCTGGGCCGTGGCAGCCGGCTCCAGCACGGTCAATGAAGTACCCGGCATCAGCACCTCGAGGATGTTGCCATTGTCACTTGGCCGGTCGCGCAGGCGCAAGCCGGCGCTGGCCTGGCTGGAGACAAGAACCGTCAGCGGCTGGGGGACGGGCGCAGGGGCGGGTGCGGGCGCATTCTTGAGTTCCACGATACCAGGCCGCCACGTAACCGGCTGTCCCGCTGGCAGCGCGCACGTTGAGCCACTGGTTCGCCTGCCCGATCTTCGGGAGGGCCTGGTCGGCCGGTTCGAGGCTGGTCAGTTCCGTCGCCGGCGGAAAGGATTGCCAGGGTGTTGGAGGTTGTGGATCCGGCTGGTCACGCAGCCGCAAGCCGACCGATCCGATGCTTTGGGAAACAAGCACGGTCAGCGTGCCGGGAGTGGCCGGGGTGCCGGTGGAGGCGCGGCTCGGGCGTGAGCGGCGGAGCCGGTACAGGGGTGGGCGCAGGAACGCGGGGCCGGGGTTGGCGCAGAGCTTCCCACTTGATCCACGTACCAGGCCGCCACGTAACCTTCCAATCCGCCCGGGTCGCGCACCTGCAGCCACTGGTTGATGGCGCCGATCTTTGGCAGAGCGGCTGCTTCCGGTTCAAGGCAGTGCAGCAGTGTCCCGGGTGCTTCCACTGCAACTGCTATTGGCGGTGGTCGCCGGGCCGGAACGCAGGCGCAAACCGGCCGTTACGGCCGCCTGGACGCGCACGTACAGGCCTGTTCCGGGCGCAGGGTCAGGCGCTGGAGTTGGCGCAGGGCTGCCGCCTGTATCGTACCAGACCACCGCGGTGATGAATTCGCTCAGAGGGCGGCCAAAGCCGTAGCGGCTGCACCAGGGTGGTGGGTGCGTTGTCCGGGGGTTGAGGCCAGGGATCGAGCATCAGGTAATCATTCCCCTGGCGGGCATACAGGACCACCCAGTGGTTCTGCAAACCCGGCGAAGGCGACTGGTCGATTTCGATCACCAGCGGCTGGCCGGAATCCAGGCTGGCGTTGATCTCATCCACCGGGGCGGGCTGGTCGCGGCAGACGATGATGCGGCTGAAAAGCGATCCTTGGGAAAGCCCGTGTCAGTCCGGGCCAGACGATCAGGCTGCCAAGAAAACCGATCCCGCTGCCCATATCCTTGAGCTTGCGGTTCATGCTGGAGGGCGTTTCATTGAAGCCATACCCATTGACGAGCATGGTCAGACAGACCAGGGCGCAGCCGTCGGTGCCGATGGTGACGGTATTATCGAAGCCGAGTTTCTCGTTTGCCCAGCGAGGGTCACGCTGGGAGAGATATTTGGGAGTGAAGGACATGCCACACCTCCATGCTTCCGGGAACAATCATGCTATGATAGCGTGATTATAGTACAAAAGGAAACCCAGCCATGCATGCCAAATTCCCTGTCACCGTCCACATGTTCTTCCTGCGCGAAGACAAGATCCTGCTCATCCGGCGTTTCCAGACCGGCTACATGGATGGGCATTACAGCGTCCCGGCCGGGCACCTGGACGGGAACGAGCCGGTCCGCCTGGCAGCGGTGCGTGAGGCGCACGAAGAGATCGGGGTCCGGATCGACCCGGAAGACATCCGCTTCGCCGGGGTGTTCCACCGTTCCGAAGGCGACGAGCGGGTGGACTTCTTCGTGCACGTGCAGAGTTGGAACGGCGAACCGGTCAATGCCGAGCCGGAGAAATGCGACGAGCTGCGCTGGGCGGATATCGACGAATCTGCCGGAGAATACCATCCCGTACATCCGGCGGGCGATTGAGAACTTCCAGGCGGGTGTGCCGTTCGAAGAGTTTGGCTGGGGGAAAGAAGGGTTAAGAACGGTTTACGGCTGGCTGGTTGGATCGGGATAAGGTGTAGAGCACCTGCCCCAGGTTTTCATCCCAGATACCGTCGTGGGTCGCGGTCGGCCATCTCGGCTACGGCTGCCAGCGGGACAAGGCGGTCCGGCCTGCCCCTGGCCCGGATACGCATATGCCCCGATCTGCGCCCAGTCGGTGGGCTGGGTATTGGCCGGATTATCCGGGAAATCCAGCATGGCGCCCGGAGTGGGAGTCAGTGCCGGCATTCCCTGGAGAGCTCATCCCGGCATTCTGGAACATGGATTCCACATAGGTACGGTCGGGGTTCAGGCGCACCCACAGCCTGGCTTCAAAGCGAAAACCCTGGTAAAGCTGGTGGATATGCGGCTTATCCTGCGCCACCTGGGCATGCTCATTTTGGGCAAACACCAGCATCACCTTCATGTTTTGGATGATCTCATCATTCTGCATGGCTGCAAAAAGACCCGGGGTCTGGCGGATCTGCCAGGCCTGGGCGGCCTCCTGGGGTGTCGCCAGGTCAGCCGGCCAGGTCAGCCAGGGACAGCGCGCCATTGGTCAGCAAGGCCTGCCGTCAGGGCAGTGGAATAATAGCGTTTCCCGAACATGACCGGGATTTGCCCGTCGAAGACATAGTCACCTGAACCGAGGCTGCCGTTGCCATCCAGGTCCAGGTAGGGACGTCCGACAGCCTTGGAGATAGCTGCTGGTATAGAGCCGGGTCCCAACGCAAGTTGGTGTAGTTCAGCGTCAAAGCTGTCGATGCTGTAACTGGTTGGATAAATATAAAAAGGATTATAGACCGGCTGGCCGGCATCGTTGTAGTAGCCGATCTCCATGCAGGAAATGGTATCCACGGTGGGAATTTCGCGTCCGATGAAATATCCCAGACCCTGCAGTTGGGCGCCATAGAGCGAGAACGCCCGGATGGCAGCGATACCGGCATCCGAAAAGGCATATACACCCACTTCCCCGACCAGCGGCGGGACGGATGTCATGGAGACCATGTAACGACCATTCGCATCGGCCATGCGGTTGGCGGCAAAGCGGATCACATCCCGTAAAATTTTGACAGACTGGTCACCGCCATAATCAAATGCTGCCGCTGCTCTTGAGCCCTGGTGCGCAGGTCGGTTTTCCCGGGCCACAGGTAGCTGACCTGGATCAGCCCGAGCGAAGTGAGATCCGGATCGGTCATAAAGCCGTTCGTTTCAGTAAAGATGGGCGAGGCGACCACCACCACTCCTGCGCCTTCCGTATAACGAGGCTGTCTGCGGCGAGGCGACCATCACGGCAATATCCATGCCTTCCGAAAGGATGGTCGTGGTTCTGACCCGCCCGGTGAATGGCAGCGGGAGTGCTCCGTTGGAGTGGATTGAGCTGCTGGAGGGGGATCCACAGGAGGCCAGGAGGAAAAGGCCGGTCAGGGTCAAGATCCAGAAATGTCTCATTTTGTCCTCTGCAGGGCATTGTAGCATAAATGAAAACCGTGCACCTCTCAATGGGGAGGCGAGTGCCCTCAGTTAATTGGGATGATTGGAAAACCTGACAGGTGTCATATGCAAGGCGGGCTATTTGCAGGTTGTCTAACAATATAAAATGCGGTAAGATAATAGTGCCATGCTCAAGGATTTTGATACCATTCATTCTGCCTGGCACGTGATACGTCAGCGGAAGCCTGACAGGTTAATCATACCTGCCAGGCTTTTTTATTTGCAGATCTGATCGTAGAGTTGCAAACACTCATAATTGAGGAGAATGAATGCAGACACCCTGGGAATATCGCTATGCAAATCGGACCAAGCGGATGGGCAGTTCCGTCATCCGCGAACTGCTCAAACTGACCGAGCAACCGGATATCATTTCCTTTGGAGGCGGGCTGCCGGCGCCGGAAGTATTCCCGCTCAAGGAATTCCAGGCGGCCTGTAACTATGTGCTGGAAAACCAGGGGGCTCAGGCCCTGCAATACAGCACCACCGAGGGCTACCGGCCTCTGCGGGAAATGATCGCCCAGCGCACCGCCCGCTATGCCGTATCGGTTACTCCGGAAAACATCCTGATCACCTCCGGCTCCCAGCAGGCGCTCGACTTTATCGGGCGGGTCTTTATCAACCAGGGCGATCATATCGTGGTCGAATCCCCCACCTACCTGGGCGCTTTGCAGGCCTGGAATGCCTACGGTGCGCAGTACATCTCCGTCCCTTCGGATGAGAACGGCATGGTGACGGACGAGCTGGAGAAGGCGCTGCGCATCGGACCCAAATTCATCTATGTGCTGCCGAACTTCCAGAACCCGGGCGGGACCACGCTCAGCCTGGAACGCCGCCAGCGGCTGGTCGAGCTGGCGGACCAGTACGGGGTGCCGATCGTGGAGGATGACCCCTACGGGCAGCTGCGCTTCGAGGGGGAACACCTGCCCTCGGTTGTCTCGCTCGACAGCAAGTACCGCGGCGATGACGGCTGTTACACCGGCAATGTCATTTACCTGAGCACCTTTTCCAAGCTGCTGGCGCCGGGCATCCGCCTGGCCTGGGTGATCGCCCCGGAGCAGGTCATCCGCAAGCTGGTACAACACCAAGCAGGCCGCCGACCTGAACACGGCTGCCTTCAACCAGATGGTGGCTTACGAGGTCAGCAAGGACGGCTTCCTGGATGAACACGTCAAGCTGATCCGCGCCACCTACAAGGAGCGCCGGGATGTGATGCTGGAGATGATGGAAGAGATGTTCCCGCCCGAGGTGCACTGGACGCATCCGCTGGGGGGCATGTTCCTGTGGGGCATCCTGCCGGAGGAGATGGACGCGGCCGAGGTGCTCAAGATCGCCATCGAACGCAAGGTGGCCTTTGTGCCGGGTGAAGTCTTCCACCCGAACGGCGGCGGCAAGAACACCATGCGGCTCAATTTCTCCTATTCCAACCCGGATACCATCCGGGAGGGGATCACCCGCCTGGGAACGGTGTTGAAGGAACTGGTGGCAAAAAAGCCCTAGCCAGTTCCTGGTATTGCTATCCCCCGATCTCACTCATCACGCGATTGAGTGGGATCTCGCCTTCTGCCAGCCCATGTCCCCAGGGTTTTTCCCAGAGCGCCTCCAGAACGATTTTCCGCAGTTCCTCCAGTGAGGCTCCACCGCGCAGGGGGGTGAGCAGGTCGATTTCATGTTCACGCAACAAACAGGTGCGCAGGATTCCATCCGGGGTGAGGCGCGCCCGGGCACAGGAAGAGCAAAATGGCACAGTTACGGATGAAATGAAGCCGATATCGCCTTGCGCACCGGGAAGGTGGAACAGGCGCGCTTCTCCATCCAATTCACCGCCATTCGCGATCTCCAGCGGACCGAGGGCCTGCTCGATGTGGCCCCGGATCTCCGCCTCGGTAACCCGCTGGCCCACCTGCAGATCGGTTGCTCCGGCAAAAGGCATCATTTCGATAAAACGAACCTGCCAGGGATGATCCAGGGTCAGGCGCGCCAGGTCCAGCGTGTCTTCTTCGTTGTAGCCGCGCACCACCACTGCATTGAGCTTGAGCGGCGTCAGCCCGGCCTGTTCGGCCGCCAGGATGCCTTTCCAGACATCCTCCAATTTACCCCAGCGGGTCATGCGTTTGAACTTGGCCGGATCGAGCGTATCGAGGCTGACGTTGACCCGCTGCAGCCCGGCGGCGGCCAGAGGTCCGGCCAGTTTCGAGAGCAGGACGCCATTGGTCGTCATGGAAAGTGAATGGATCCCGGGGGTGGCGGCGATGCCGCGTACGATCTCGACGATGTTCGCCCGCACGGTCGGTTCCCCGCCCGTCAGGCGGATCTTGTCAAAGCCCAGGTCTGCAAACAGGCGGGTAAGCAGCAGGATTTCGTCATCCTGCATCATCTCGGCGTTTGGCCGGAAAGTCATATCTTCCGGCATGCAATAAACGCAGCGCAGGTTGCAGTGGTCCGTCAGGCTGATACGTAGGTAATGAATATTTCGTCCAAAGCGGTCTAGAGCCATATTTCCTCTGGGAACCCAGTTGGTGGGTCCATATACCTGTAAAGAGTGGGGCGATTATACCCCCTTCCTTTTTTTTACCAATTGACGGTGTATATCAAGCGTGCTATTATAACCACATTATTATCCAATTTATTCTTATCAGGAGTTATTCAAATGAGTGCTGATTTTATTTTTCGTATTATTGGCATGGCTGTCTTTTCTGTCGTGGGGGCATATGCAGGCAACGGTTTGTCCTACTTACAATCCAAACCAGCAGTTACTTTATACGATCACTTTCACCCTGGTGGGCGCCCTCTTCGGCCTGGTACTTGACGCCGTATCTGACCACGCGGCCCATCCGCGGCCTGCGAACCGTGCTGGCCCGTCTGTCTGCGGAAACGCTCTTCTCCGGGTTGATCGGATTGGTGGCCGGTCTTTTGACTGCAGCCCTGCTGGCTTTTCCGCTCTCCCTGCTCCCGCCTCCGCTTGGAAAGATCCTGCCATTCCTGGGCGTGCTGCTCTTCGGTTATTTTGGCGTGGCGATCTTTGTCATGCGCCAGACAGATATTGTCAATATCATGGGCGGCTTCACCTCCCGGCGTGAGGACGGCTCCCCGACAAGTTGGGGGCAGACGAACCGCACCATCCTGCTGGATACCAGTGTCATTATCGACGGGCGCGTGGCCGACATCGCCAAGACCGGTTTCCTGCCCGGTACGCTGCTCATCCCGCGTTTTGTGCTGAACGAGCTGCAATACATTGCCGATTCTCCGGATGGCCTGCGCCGGGCACGCGGCCGGCGCGGCATGGAAGTGCTCTCGGAACTGCAAAAAGCCACCTCGGTGCTGGTGCGCATCAGCGATATTGATGTGGATGGCGTGCGCGAAGTGGATGATAAACTTGTCATCCTGGCGCGCCAGATGAAATGCCCCATCCTCACCAATGACTATAATTTGAACCGCATTGCCGAGCTGCAGGGTGTGCTCATCCTTAATATCAACGAACTTGCCAATGCCATCAAATCCGTTGTCCTGCCCGGTGAACTCATGGAAGTGAACGTGATCCAGGAGGGCAAGGAAGTCAACCAGGGCGTTGGCTACATGGAAGACGGCACCATGGTAGTGGTGGAAAACGGCAACAAATACCTGAACCAGCAGATCCACGTCACCGTCACCAAGGTCCTGCAGACCGCAGCCGGCCGGATGATCTTTGCCCGCCCGGAAGGAAAAGAATAGCTTTTACCAACCCTCTATATAAAAACTGCAGCCCGGCTTTATCCCACCGAGCTGCAGTTTTTTGTCTTTCGTTTTTGTTCTTATCTACCCATTTTCCACCACCTGTTCCCGCTCTGGTCCCACTGAAACCAGCCGGATCGGGACTCCCGCACAGGCTGGCGATCTGTTCAAGGTAAGCCTGCGCCGCCGCCGGCAGCCCTTTCCAATCTCGCACTCCGCCGACATCTTCCTGCCAACCGGCCACATCCTCATAAACCGGCTCGTACGGGCTCAAATCCGCCGGACCGAAAGGCAGATCGGTGAGGGTTTTTCCATCCCGGCGGTAGGCGGTACAAAGCTTGATCTTTTCCAATCCACTGAGAATATCCAGCTTGGTGACGGCCAGTTCGTTGATGCCGTTGATGCGGACGGCGTAACGCAGCAAGACACCATCCAGCCAGCCGACGCGGCGTGGGCGGCCGGTGGTGGTGCCGTATTCATCCCACGGATTGGCGCCGGTGCCGCGCAGACGCACGGCCAGGTCGCCGGTCAGCTCGGTGGGGAACGGTCCGGAACCGACGCGTGTCTGGAAGGCCTTCACCACGCCGATCACGCTGGCAGTACGTGCCGCACCCAGGCCAAGGCCGAGACCGGTCAGCGCGCCGGGGGCCGTGGTGGAGGAGGAGGTGACAAAAGGATAGGTGCCAAAATCCATATCGAGCAGGGTTCCTTGGGCAGCTTCCACCAGGATGGTCTTCCCGGCTTGCATGGCCGAATCCAATTCGATGGACACATCCGCGATGTAAGGTTTGAGCCGTTCGGCGTATTCCCGGTACTGCTGCGCAGATCGGGCCCGGGTCGAGCGCAGGGTGCGGCGTACATTCCCAGGGTCAGATTGGTTTCGGCCACATGGTCGCCAACCCGCTCGCAGAAATCCGGAGAGAGCATGTCGGCCACCCGCAGGCCGCGCCGGGCGGCTTTATCCGTATAAGCCGGACCGATGCCGCGTCCGGTGGTGCCGATATTGCCTTTACCGCGGGCAGCTTCAAGGGCTTTATCCAGCGCCTGGTGGGCGGGGGTGATGAGGTGAGCGGCATAAGAGATGCGCAGGCGCTCAGCCGAGGTGGGAATTCCCATCTGGTTGAGTCTTTCCATTTCCTCAAGCAGGGTGCCCGGATTGATGACCATGCCGTTGCCCAGGACCGCCACCACCTGCGGGTGGATGATGCCCGAGGGGATGAGGTGCAGTTTGAAAATGCGTTTTCCCACCGTAACAGTGTGACCGGCATTGTCGCCACCATTATAGCGGGCGTTAAAATCAGCCCCACCGCGAACCAATCCACAATACGACCTTTGCCCTCGTCCCCCCACTGGGCGCCAACAATGATTTGCAGCGGCATAGGAAGCTCCTCCAGAAAAGCAGTTGGATTATATCAGAGCCAGACTTCTGCGGTCTAAACAACCTGCCGGTCCCGTGAAAATCCGTGGAATTGGGGATGTCCGGCCTCACCTCGGCAATTCAACCAGAATAAATTTCCTCAAACTGCCAGGATGATATAATCTTCTCTGGTGAGCCATGAAGACCAAACCTGTTCTTGCGATTTTCCTGTTCCTGGCCAGTATCGTGCTGCTCTGGTCACAGATCCCAGCGGCGGCTTCTCCGGCCCAACAGGGGTCATACCCCTCGCCAACCCCCGGTCCGGATGGGCGGATCATTTACATAGTCAAAGCCGGGGACACATGTATACAGATTTCGTTGATGTACGGCGTTTCGGTGGAATACATCCGGACGACCAACCTTCTGGATGAGAACTGCACCTTGCGGGAAGGACAGCGTTTGATGATTGGCGTGGGCGGACCTTCGATCGCCTCCCCGACCCCCAACCCGGCTGCCACGGCAACGGCGGTGACCCCCACAGCCACACCCGGAGCGGGGGGTACCGCGCAGGTTTGCGTGCTCGTGTACAATGATACCAACGGCGATGCCCTGCGCCAGTCGACCGAGACAGCCATTGCCGGAGCGGCCATCAGCCTGACCAGCCTGGAAGGGAATTATTCCCAGACTCTCACGAGTGTGATCAACCCGGATGCAACCGCATACCAGGGAATGTGTTTTGCCAGATGTCCCCCCCGGAAAATACAGCGTCAGTGCAGCCGCCCCGGACGGTTTCAATCCAACGATTAATTTGACCACCAATGTGGATATCGGCCCCGGGGATGTGGCCTCGGTGGACTTCGGCGCGCAAGCCAAGACGGTCCCGGTTGCCGCAACCCCGCCCGCCAGGACTGTTTCACCTCTGCTGGGCGTGGTAGGTGCAGCTTTTTTGCTGGTCGGGATTGGGCTGGGAGCGTTTACCTGGAGAATGCTCAGGAAGAAATAAGGAATCCGGCTTTACATCAGCCGGTTGTCTTTATGCGGTACTTTTCGAACAATTCCCGCAGCTTGTGGATCAAATCGGCGCCTTTTTCGAGCACTCCATCCGCTTGGAGCGCCTCGGCAGGGATGGTATTAAGGCTTTGGGCTGCCCGGAGATCGGCTGTCATCAAGTAAATTGGCAGGCGCGCCCACTTTTCTTTAGAGCGGGCCGCCTTGAGGATCTCAGTCCCACCGACATGCGGCAGGCGGGTGTCGAGCAGGAGCATGGTCGGGATGGGCTCACGTTCCAACCTTTGCAGTGCCTGCTCCCCATCATAGATCCGCTCCACTTCAAAACCGGCCATTTCAGCAACCATGCCATATAAATCCTGGAAATCCTGATTGTCTTCCACAATCAGGATGAGATTCTTGCTGGCCATACCTGGAACTCCTTCCACCATAATGATCGCGGCGAGGGAACGCGAATTTGACCGGTGCTTTACAAAGGCCAGGAGCCATTGTCCTGCCCCGGATACGAATTATACAACCCCTCCAGGTTGGAAATCCCGGTCTGCATGGAATTGTCATGAAGATGAGATAAAGCATGCATCCGATCTACTCGATCCGAGCAGACAGCAGTGCGGGTACTGTGCTAACCATTAAATTTTTTTTAGCTGGAAGTGGTACGAGTACTTCGTAGAACGCAAATTCTATTTATTCATTTTCGAGCCAGAAGCAGTATAATGATTCTGCCATGCCGATCACCCGTTCGAAAGCCTCCTCCAGTAAGAAATCCAAGCCTGCGTCCGGCCGCAGCGGTCTCGCGCGCGGCTCGCAGCCGGCACGTGCCTCCTCCCAACGTTCCGGACAACCCGCGCGCGCCCCTTCCAAACAAAGCCCTACCAGCCCCGCCACCTTCACTCCTGGGCAGCATCTCGCCCGAGCGCAAGATGGATATCCTCGGTCTGATCATGGCGCTGGTGGGATTATTGACCATCCTCAGCCTGTTTTCCGCCAAACGCAGCGCCTTGAGCGGATCCTGGGTCGGGCTGCTGGCGCAGGGCTTTGGCTGGGGCGTCTACATCCTGCCGGTCGGGCTGATCGTGCTGGGCGCCTGGCTGGTGGCCCGCAACGTGGAGCGCCTGCCGGCCCTCTCGCTCGAACGCATCGTCGGGATTGTCCTGCTTTTCATAGGCTTGCTGGTGGCCTTCCACTGGCTGGACGGCCCGGCTGCGACCGCCATGCCACGCGCCGCAGACGGGAGCGGTGGCGGCTATATCGGCGCGCTGCTCCAGCAGGGACTGGTCGGCGCCCTGGGTGACGCCGGGACGCTCATCCTGATGATCGCCTGGCTGGTGATCGCCCTGGCGATGACGCTCGATCTTTCGCTGCAGGAGATGTTCCAGTGGGCCGGTCCCCTGGTGGCCAGACTCAAAGAACGGCTGGGCCGGCTCAAGAAAGCCGGCCATCGGGAACGGCCAGCCGGGCGACTCCGGAAGCAGCGAACCACCCGAGCCGGAAGGACCGCCGGATCATTTCATTCCGATCACACGCCGATCGGGCACCCGCCGGTCATCCAACCGGGCCCGGCACAGCCGCCCGGCGTGACGGTCAGGACCAATCTTCCGTCCGCTCCGGCCGTACATCTGGGTGCTGCCCAAGGTGAGCGAGATCCTGGAGCCGCCCCAGGCTCCGATCGTCAACGAGGAATTCGTGCAAAAGCGCGCCCGCCTGATCGAGGAGACGCTGGCCTCCTTCGGCGCGCCCAGCCAGGTGGTCGAGATCAGCCGCGGGCCCACGGTCACCATGTTCGGCGTGGAACCGCTCTTCGTCGAATCGCGCAGCGGGCAGACGCGCGTGCGGGTCGGCAAGATCGCCTCGCTGGCGGATGACCTGGCGCTGGCGCTGGCCGCGCCGCGCATCCGCATCCAGGCCCCGGTCCCGGGACGCGGCTACGTGGGCATCGAAGTCCCCAACGACGAGATGGCGCTGGTGGCGCTGCGCGAAGTGGTGGAAAGCGAAGTCTTCACACGCAACAAGTCGCCGCTGCGCTTTGCCCTCGGCAAGGATGTGGCCGGGCACCCCAAGGCCGCCAACCTGGACGCCATGCCGCACCTGCTGATCGCCGGGACGACCGGCTCGGGCAAGTCGGTGTGCGTCAACGCCATCCTGAGCTGCCTGCTGCTGAACAATACGCCGGACGACCTGCGCCTGATCCTGGTGGACCCCAAGCGGGTCGAGCTGACCGGCTATAACGGCATCCCGCACCTGCTGGCCCCGGTGGTGGTGGAGATCGAGCGGGTGGTCGGCGCGCTGCAGTGGATGACGCGCGAGATGGACAACCGCTACCACAAGTTCGCCGAGATCGGGGCGCGCAACATCGCCGATTACAACCAGCGCCTGGCCTCCCAGGGCGGCAAGAAGCTGCCCTACCTGCTGGTGGTGATCGACGAACTGGCCGACCTGATGATGATCGCCCCGGACGAGACCGAGCGCACCATCACCCGCCTGGCGCAGCTGGCGCGCGCCACCGGCATCCACATGATCCTGGCCACCCAGCGCCCCTCGGTGGACGTGGTGACCGGGCTGATCAAGGCCAACTTCCCGGCCCGGATCGCCTTTGCCGTGGCCTCCAACACCGACAGCCGCGTGATCCTCGACCAGCCCGGCGCGGAGCGCCTGCTCGGGCGCGGCGACATGCTCTTCCAGGCCCCGGATGCGCCCGCCCCGGTGCGCCTGCAGGGCGTCTTCGTCTCGGATGTGGAGATCACCCGGCTGGTGGACTACTGGAGGCAGCAGGCCGGCGCGGCCAGCCCGTATGGCGCAGCCGCCGGGCCAGCCGGGCGGGCCAGTCGATGCGCTGCCGCAGGGAGTGCCGCTCAGGCCCCGGATTACGGCGGCAAGCAGGTCCCGATGTTCGAGGATATCACCGCCATCCAGGGCGACCCGCTGCTGAAGGATGCCATCGACACCGTCCGGCGGGAAGGGCGCGCCTCCGTCTCGATGCTGCAGCGCCGCATGCGCATCGGCTACACGCGCGCCGCCCGCCTGGTGGATAGCATGGAAGAGCAAGGGCATTGTCGGTCCGCCCGCCCCGGGCACGGGGGTGCGCGAGGTGCTGGATTACGGCGAGGCCGGGCCGCCGAAGGAAGATTGATCCAGACCTGACAGGTCTCACTTTCGATTCGATTGACTAGAACCTTGCCGAATCATCAACCCATGATTGTCAGACACCTACGGAGACCTGTCAGGTCATACTGCCAGCGCCCTGGCGTCCATATTCCAACCTTAGTATTTCAAAACCTGGTTGATTTGATATGCCAAGCAAGCCACAAAATCCGCAAAAAATTGAGGTTGTCGCTCACTCCACCAGGTCAAATTGGGCTAAATCTTCCAGTTTGATCTGGTGGATTGTTCTGCTGGCCCTGCTCCTGCGGGCAGTGTTACTCCCGGTGGTCGCCGGACATATCTCACGCGTTCTCCAGCCCGATTCGCATTCCTACCTCGTACCTGCGATTAATTTAATTTCCAGCGGAAGCTATCCGGTCGATAAGGCGGCGCGTACTCCGCTCTATCCCCTTTTCATTGCGATCATTTATTGGATCGGCGGGCAAAATACGATATTGATTGTCGCTGCGCAGATCGTATTGGGAGCGCTGACGGTCCTGCTATGTTATCAATTGGGGAGAAAGGTTTTTTCAAGACCGGTTGCACTGCTGGGGGCATTCCTGCTGGCGGTCAGTATGGAATCGATCACTAGCGCTTATTACGTACTGACCGAGAGCTTGTTCAGCTTTGTGTTCCTGGCGGGGATGATCGCCTGGGTGAATGGGTTTCAGGGGCGAAACAAATTCTGGCTGGCCGCGGCGGCGGTCCTGATGGGCCTGTCAAGCCTGTGCCGGCCGGTCGCGCTTTATTTCCCAGTCATTTTAGCTTTCGGGCTGCTGCTCGATCGGGGCATCCGCCGGAGAGGCCGCATGGTGAACGCAGCCTTATTCCTGAGTCTGTATCTTCTCAGCCTTTTCCCCTGGATCGTGCGCAACATATCCGTGGTCGGCTCCCCGACCATCTCGACCAAATCCAGCTATAACCTGCTGTTTTTCGAAGCTGCCTCGCTTGAAGCGAACGTGCGGCATGTCAGCGAAACCCAGGTCAGGGAAGAATACCCGGACCGGGTCACACTGGCGCTGGCAGAGCGCGGCTGGGCAAATAATGAAGGCAACCGCTCCCGGATCGAAAGCCAGCTTGCATTCCAAATCATTCTATCGGATCCCATTCGTTTTCTTTACGTCCATTTGAAGAGCGACCTGAACGGATTGCTGCCGGATGTGACCGGGTTGACCGAGGTCCTGGGCGCAACCGTTGGCGGCAAAGGGACCGTAAGCGTCCTAAATCAATACGGCCTGCTGGCTGCCATTCGGAATTACTTCGGAGGGCAACCCTGGCTGCTTGGATTATTGCTGCCGCTCATTATTTTCACAGGCCTGGAATACATTTTTAGCCTGGCGGGTGCAGTTAAGTTGCTGCGTCAGCGTAATTGGCTGCCTCTATTCGTATTGTCCGTGACGGTGGTATATTTTTTGATCCTCCCAGGGGCTGCGTCTGTCCCCAGGTTCCGCGTTCCGGTCATGCCTTATATTTGTTTGCTGGCGGGCGCCGGTCTACAGACTTTCTGGGTATATTCCAGGGGGAGGGGAAGAAAACAGGGGTAAAAGATCGAAAAAATTTTTCCTGACCTTTTATAATCCCATCCATTCAAACCAATTTCATAGTATATTCGTACCTTCTCAATCCTCCGGGCATCAGGTGTCTATGGCATTGATCAGTCTGCAGGAAGTCAGCCTGGGTTTTGGCGGGCCGCTGCTCCTGGAAAAGGTCAATTTACAGATCGAACGCGGCGAGTGGGTGGGGTTGCTGGGTCGCAACGGCATGGGCAAGACCACCCTGCTGAAGCTGGTGAATGGCGACCTGGCGCCTGAAAGCGGCGTGGTGGCGCGCCAGCAAAATCTACGCGTGGCATCCTTGCCCCAGGAGATCCCGCAAGGCTTGGCCGGGACGGTCGCAGAGATCGTCGCGAGCGGGTTGAATGGGAGCGCGGCTCCTGAAGTGTCCGGAGCGGAAAACGCCGCCTGGCAGCACCAACTGCAGGTTGAACAAGTGATTGCGCGCATGGACCTGGATCCCCAGGCCCATTTTGAGGTCCTATCGGCGGGACTCAAGCGGCGGGTCCTGCTGGCACGCGGCCTGGTGCGGGCGCCTGACCTGCTGCTGCTGGATGAGCCCACGAACCATCTTGACATCCAATCGATCGACTGGCTGGAAGATTTCCTGAAGCGCTGGGGCGGCACGCTGCTTTTCGTCACCCACGACCGGGTCTTCCTGCAAAAACTGACCACCCGCATCGTGGAGTTGGATCGCGGCCGCCTGTTCGATTGGGACTGCGATTATGAAACGTTCCTGAAACGCAAGGAAGCCATGCTGGCGGCGGAACGCGATCAGAACGTGCTGTTCGATAAAAAGCTGGCCCAGGAGGAGCAGTGGATCCGCCAGGGGATCGAAGCCCGCCGCACACGCAACGAAGGGCGGGTACGGGCCCTGCTGCGCCTGCGCGAGATCCGGCGCGAGCGGCGCGAACAGCCCGGAAAAATTCGCATGCAAGTTCAGGCGGCGCGGCGCTCCGGCCGGGCTGTGATCGAGGCCGAGGAGGTGGACTTTTCTTTTGGCGAACAGGCGGTCGTGCGCGGTTTTTCCACGACGATCCAGCGGGGCGACAAGGTCGGCATCATCGGCCCGAATGGGTCCGGCAAGACGACCCTGCTGCGTTTATTGATGGGTGAACTGCAGCCGCAAAAAGGGGAAGTGCGGCTGGGGGCCAATGTCGAGAGCGCTTATTTCGATCAACTCCGCAGCCAACTGGACGAAACCAAATCCGTTTTGGACAATGTGGGCGAGGGCCGCGACACGATCAGCATCAACGGCAAAACACGCAACCTGGTCGGTTACCTGGAAGATTTCCTGTTCACGCGCGAACGGGTGCATGCCCCGATCAGCGCCCTGTCCGGCGGGGAGCGCAACCGGCTGCTGCTGGCGCGCCTGCTGGCCCGCCCGGCCAACCTGCTGGTGCTGGATGAACCGACCAACGACCTGGATATCGAAACGCTGGAGATCCTGGAAGACCTGCTGCTGGAATATACCGGCACGCTGCTGCTGGTCAGCCACGACCGGGCCTTCCTGAACAACCTGGTCACCAGCACGCTGGCGATGGATGGAGCCGGCGGGGTGAGCGAAACGGTGGGAGGCTATGACGACTGGCTGCGGCAGAGCCTGACAGCCGCTCAAGAGCCGCCCGAGCCGGCCAAGCCGCGCAAACCAGCCTCCGGGCCGGTGAAGAGAGGAACACCTGCACGCTGCGCGCAAGCCAACCAACAAAGAGCAGCGGGCTCTAGAAGCCCAAAAACAAGAGCTGGCCGAACTACCGCACCTGATCGAGGCTTTGGAAGCCGAGCAGCACCAACTGACCCTGCAAATGGCCGACCCGGCCTTTTACCAGCAGGAGGGCGCCGAGATCACCCGCTCCGCAGCCCGGCTGAAGGAGCTGGAGGAGGAATTGAAGCGGGCCTACCTGCGCTGGGAGGAGTTGGAACATTAATAATTGAACCCATTCCTGCTTTTAATTTCTTCCTCTGCGTTGTTCCCCTTCAACGGGGCATCCGGTCCCCGCCCATCTTTCCTCATTTTTTCAAATCTTCCCCTATGAATATCGGGACATTACGATTATACAATTGATTCGATCAGGTGTTCGCCTGAAGGGTGATGGGTTGTTAGCGATCGGAATTTTGAGGAGGAAAAAATGAAAAAATGGATCCTATTCGGGCTATTGGCTCTTTTCATTTCCATACCAATATACTTCTGGATGCCGGCCTTTTTGGCCACAGACACCGCCACGACTATCCGTGTGTGATCGGCCGGCTGCTTGCCCTGGTCGGGTTTATCCTGATCCTTTTCCAGATCGTATTGAGTTCCAGGCTTAAATGGCTTGAGAGCAACCTGGGCCTGGATAAAATGCTCGGGGCTCATAAAATCGCAGGTGTATTCGGCTTTGCGTTCATGTTCTCCCATCCGGTTCTGCACTTCTCATCCGACATGCTTTCCATGGGCACGGTCATTTTGAAGTGGCCGATGATCTTTGGTCTGATCGCCCTGCTGATCATCCTGGTTACAGTGGGTTCCGCCCTCTTGTATGGAAGGCTGCACTTAAAATATGGAATGTGGAAGCAGATGCACTGGCTTAATTTCATCATCCTGCCAATCATCTTCGTTCACAGCCTGCTTTTAGGGACCGAGATGGGCAGCCAACCCAACCTGGTCGTGTTTTGGTACTTCCTGGGCGCCCTGTACCTGGTCCTGGTCGCCTTTATCCTTTGGGATCGCATCCAGGTGCGCAGGCATCCGGTCCAGGTCGCGGAGGTGGTGCAGGAGACGCGTGATACCTGGAGCGTGCACTTCAAAGCCAAAAACCAGGATTACAAACCGGGTCAATTCCTGATGCTCTCGATGCTGCGGGACGGCCATCTCGTGGAACCCCATCCGTTCACAATATCTTCCAGCCCGACCAGGGAGGACCTGTCCGTCTCGGTCAAAGCTGTGGGAGATTTCACGGCGACGATCAAAGATACCAGCACTGCCGATCAAGCCTATATCGGCGCCCCCTATGGGACTTTCAGTTTCCTGAACTATGACGCGCCCAACCTGGTCTTCATTGCCGGCGGGATCGGCATCACTCCATTTATGAGCATGCTGCGCTATATGCAGGACAAGAATCTGGAACGGAAGATACTCCTGATTTGGGGCAATAAAACCGAACAGGATATTGCCTTCAAAGACGAGTTGAATAAAATGGTCGCGGCCAGGCCTGCGCTACGGATCGTCCACGTGCTCTCGAATCAGCCGGATTGGCCCGGGGAAAAAGGGTATGTGGATCTAGAGCTGCTGCGGAAGTACCTGGATGGTTACGAGAACGCCCAGTTTTTTGTCTGCGGGCCGCCGGTCATGATGACCAAGGTGATCCGGGCGCTAAAGCAGGCCGGCGTGCCAAAAGCACGCATTCATTACGAAAGGTTTGCTTTGCGATAGTAAGCATGTTCATTGCGTAAGGGCACAGCGTTGCTATGCCCTTCTTTTATTCCATCCACAACCCGCCGGTGGATTCCATCCAATCGGCGATCTTCTCCACGGCGCGCGGGATGTCGTTATCCGAGATGTCCAGTTCCAGCCGTGGCAGGATGGATTCGCCCACCAGGCGCTGCATCAGCTCCTGCTCGCGCACGAAGACCGACAGGTCGTTGTACTGGTCGGGTTTGCCGGAGACTTTGAGGCGCTCCTGCGCGGGCGGCGGCAAAGGACTCGGGCGTGCGGTGCAGGAAGACCAGGCGGAAGTTGAGCGGCAGCAGGCGCTGCTCCAGCCAGCGCGAAATCGTAATCCTTGCCGTAGGTCTGCAGCTGGTAGGCGCGGGTGGAGATGTGGAAGCGGTCGACGATCCAGGAATAGTAGCGCTGCAGCTCGAACAGGCGCAGCCAGGTGGCATAGGTCTCCATCGCCTGGGCTTCCTCGTGCGGCTCGAAGTTGATCGGCCCGCGCCCCCAGGGAAAGTTGGTGAAGGCGCACCACTCGGCCGAGATGAGCGGGGAATGGTAGCGGTACTTGCGCGGCCCGACGATGCGCGGGTGCTCGTTGAGGGCAAAGGCGATCTCGGTCTTGAAGGTCAGCCGGGTGCCTTCGAGGATGATCTTGGGGGTGAGTTTGTTGCCCATGGTTTCTCCGGTTGCAAAGAATTAACCACGATGAACGGATAAACGGATGGTACGATGGTCTACAAACAGTTCTGCAGCCTACCTTGTGAAGTTCCAATTCGGCAAGTCTTGGCAGCCAATGCCTTGTCTAAATCCGTATGCCATCTTCGCAAGGTGCCAATGAGAGTCTTTAACATTCCATATGAAATTCTAACAATATGATTAGATTATATGCCGGATTTTTATGGTATGATGCCCAAACTATGGACGACAAAATCACCATTATCGAAGGTCCACCCCCCGTATTCGAACCCGTCCAGGATGGCTGGGCGCTGGGTCTCGGCGAAGGTCCGCGCCTGCCGTTGACCCTGCTCACCCGCCTGCGGACGTTTAACGGCCCGGCGCTGGTGGAACGCTGTTACCGGCGCTGGCACTCCAACCAACCCATCCACCTGGAATATCGCAACGATCTCGGCCTGGAGGAACAGGCTCCCATCGTGGCAGCGCGCTCGGTTGACACGGACGACGGGCACGTGCTCCTGCTGTGGGTCCAGTTGGACCCGCAAAAGGTCCGGCTCGAACTCGACTCGGGAGAGGATGAAGAGCCGGGAGATGAGGATGATCCTTTGTAAGATAGAGAACAATGGCCCTGGAATTCCAGGGCCATTATTTTTTCCAAAACGCATTGAAACAACCTGTTTGTGAGCTTTGTCACATTAAATCATGGGGATGTGTGGTTTTCGTCATATTGACTCCGAGCGTTTAATCGTGTACCTTTAAGTTGTAAGACAATTAGAAGTATTGTGTGCCTTTTCAAAATTGGGAAGGATGGAGGGCTGTGAAGGCGGTTGCTGCCGCCTGCACACACTCCCATCCAATTCATAAAGATTACAATTTTGCCTATGCAGAAATTGTCCACATAATAAATGCGCTATATAGCGGGCCTCCTGTCCGGGGTGCCCGCTTATATTTTCACTACACTTTCAATCCGATAAGGAGATGATTATGTCCGGAGTAAATGAGTTTGAAATGGCCCAGAAGCAGTTCGACCATGTGGCCAGACTGCTCAACCTGGACCCGCAAATCGCCGAGGTGCTGCGCTGGCCGCTGCGCGAATTCACCTTCCGCATCCCGGTGCGCATGGACGATGGGACCCTGAAGGTCTTCACCGGCTTCCGCGTCCAGCACAACGATGCGCGCGGCCCCAACAAGGGCGGCCTGCGCTTCCACCCCGCCGAGACGCTCGACACCGTGCGCGGCCTGTCCATGTGGATGACCTGGAAGTGCGCCGTGGCCGACATCCCGCTGGGCGGCGGCAAGGGCGGCGTCATCGTCGACCCGGCCACGCTCTCGACCGACGAAAAGGAACGCCTGTGCCGCGGCTGGATCAAGCAGATGTGGAGGAACATCGGTCCGCGCCAGGATGTCCCGGCACCGGATGTGTACACCACCCCCCAGATGATGGGCTGGATGATGGATGAATATTCCAAGCTGACCGGCCAGTACACTCCCGGCGTGGTCACCGGCAAACCGCTCGGCGGCGGCGGCTCAGAGGGCCGCACCGAAGCGACCGGCTACGGCGTCATCTACACCGTGCGCGAGGCCATGAAACACCTGGGCATGGATTCGAAGAAATGCGTGGCTGCATTGCAGGGCTTTGGCAACGTATCCCAATATGCTGCCATTGGCTTCATCGAAATGCTGGGCGGCAAAGTGGCCTGTGTTTCCTGCTGGGATCACATCGACAAGAAGGCTTACACCTACAGCCATCCGGATGGCGTGGATCCGCACTTCCTGATGACCATCATCAACGAATATAACGAAATCAATCGGGAAGAGGCCGTCAAAGCCGGTTATGTCGTTGAAGACGGGGATGCCTGGATCACCAAGGAAGTGGATGTGCTCATCCCGGCCGCCCTCGGCGGGCAGGTCAACGCAGAAAACGTCGGAAAGATCTCCAAGCGCGTCAGGATCGTGGCCGAAGGCGCCAACGGCCCGACCACCCCGGAAGCCGATGAGTACTTCAAGCAGAACAACATCTTTGACATCCCGGATTTCCTGTGCAACGCCGGCGGTGTGACCTGCTCCTACTTCGAAAGCGTTCAGAACGATATGAACTTCTACTGGACGAAGCAGGAAGTGCTGGAAAAACTGGATACCAAGATGACCCAGGCCTTCCACGCCGTGTTGGACATGTCGCTCAAACAGAAAGTCTACATGCGCGACGCAGCCTACATGGTGGCAATTGACCGGGTGGTCAAGGCCATGCAACTGCGCGGCTGGGTATAACCCCTTCCGAATAAATACATACAACAGGGACGACAGGCATACGCCGGCGTCCCTGTTGTTGTATAATAAGGTTGTGAAAATGAGAGCGAGTTTGCGAATATGAGCGGTCCAGACGAACAGCCCTTACCAGACGATCCTTCTCCTTCGGAAGAAACCCCATCCTCGGAGGAAATTTTCCCTGAAGAGCCCATCCTGCCGGAAGATTTCACACCGCTTGGCCGAACGCCCCGCCTGCCACGCGCCCGTCGCAGGCGGGCTCAGCGCATGCTGGTGCCCCCCGGCGCAGATGAGCGGGCTGCCCTGCTTGACAGCCTGGCCCGGCGAGCCTTCCCCTCCTTCGAATTCTTCCTGTTCGCCTTTTTAGGCGGGGTCGTGTTGGGCGCCGCCTATCTGCTGGATTCCCCGGCCTTGCTCCTGCTGGGAATATTACTTGCCCCGCTTTTGACGCCCTGGGTGGGACTGACGCTGGCCATCATGACCGGTTCCTGGCGATTCTTTTCCTGACCCTGGGCGGGCTGGCTGGTTGCCGGTTTGCTGGTCTTTTTGACCGGGGCACTGGCCGGGTTGGCCGGGCATCTCTGGCTGCCCCTGCCGCTTTTCCATGCCGAGCATTCATTCGCATTTGTGGTGGCCGGATCTGTTCCTGGTGGCGTTGGGCGCAGTCCTGCTGACGATCTCGTTCGTCCGTTCTGAACAGAAGCCGATCCTTCCAAGCATCATGCTGGCCTATGGATTATTCCTGCCGCTCAGCGCCGGCGGGGTCGGGCTGGGGATTGGCAACACAACCATCTGGCCGGACGGTGTGCTGGTCTTCCTGGTCCACCTGGCACTGGCCAGTACTGGTTGGAGGCATCACCCTGGCGGCCCTGCGCTTCAAACCGTCGAAAGCGGGCGGTTATCTTCTTCCAATCCTGCTTGGCTTGCTCTGCCTGGCGGCCCTGGTTTATTTTACCGGGTTGACAAAAGTCATCCGGGATGGGATCATCGCGACCCGCCGGGTTGCGCCAACACCCACCGCCACTCAGCTTCCTGCCGTCCATGACTCCGACCACGCAACCTTCACTCCGTCCTCGTCCGCCACGTTCACCCCGAGCAGCACAGCTCAACCTTCTGCCACCCTCGAACCCACCCCGTCTTATGCGGTCATTACGTCTCCTTCCGGCGGCGGGGCGCTTGTCCGCTCAGAGCCGGGCGCCGGGACGGTGCTTACCGTTCTGATCGAATGGTATCATCGTCCAGGTGCTGCCGGAAATTCAGAGTGTCGAAGGCATCAACTGGGTACGCGTGCGTTTGGAACGATATCAATGGCTGGGTCCTGACAACTGTCCTGACCGCGACGACTTCAACGCCTTCACCACCGACGCCGACGCTCACGCCAACACCCTGATAGCCATTCCCCATAATTCCTGCCTGTCCCAGGCAAGTCCAGAGAGGATTATTTAATATGACCATTCATTTTGGCACGGACGGCTGGCGCGCCGTCATCTCGGATACATTCACTTTCACCAATCTGCGCATGCTCAGCCAGGCCATTGCCGATGCGGTGGCATCCGAGAGTTGGGATAAATCCGGCAATGGCGGCCCCACTCCGGACCCCAAGAAATTTGTGGTTGGCTTCGATACCCGCTTCCTCTCCGATCGCTACGCCGGGGATGTGGCGCGTGTCCTGGCTGCCAATGGCTTTATTGTCTATCTGGCCCAGTCCGACGCGCCCACACCTGCCATCTCCTATGCAGTAAAAAACCTGAACGCCATTGCGGGGGTGATGATCACCGCCTCTCATAATGCCCCGCGTTACAACGGTGTCAAGCTCAAGGCTGCTTATGGGGGATCGGCGCTGAACGAGCAATGCCACCGGGTGGAAGTCTACCTCAATGATAATGAAGAACGCGCCCGCGGCCCGAACCTGATGGACTTCGATGTGGCGCGTGAAAAAGGGCTCATCCAAAAATTCAACCCCCTGCCGGCTTATTTCGATCATTTACGAACGCTGATCAACTGCGACGTGATCGCCGAAAATCCTCAACATTTCGTCGTGGATTCCATGTACGGTTCCGGGCGCGGTGTCATCAAATCCTTCCTGCAAGGGACAGGCTGTGAGATCACCGAGATCCGCGGCGAGATGAACCCGGGTTTCGGCAACATTCACCCTGAACCAATTGCCAAGTACCTGGGTGCGCTGGCGGGTGCAATTGGCGCGGGGATGGGGAATTTCGGCGTGACCACCGATGGCGATGCCGACCGGATCGGCGCAATGGATGAACACAGCAACTTCGTGGATCCGCATAAAATCATGGCGCTCGCTTTGCGCTACCTGGTGGAGAAACGCGGCTGGAGCGGCGCGGTGGTAAGGACGGTCTCGACCACTCGCATGATCGACCGTTTATGCCAGCGCTACGGATTGAAGCTCTACGAGACGCCGGTAGGCTTCAATCACATCGCCGACTATATGATGACCCAGGATGTACTCATCGGTGGCGAAGAGTCGGGAGGTATTTCTTTTAAAGGTCATATCCCCGAAGGGGATGGCCCGATCATGGGGTTGTTATTGGTCGAGATCATCGCCGCGGCGCACAAATCCCTGCACGATCTGGTGGAAGAATTACTGGCAGATGTCGGTCCGGCCTTCTACGAACGCACCGACCTGCGCCTGCACCATCCGGTTGCCAAATCCGAGATGACCGATTTCCTGATCAAAAAAGCCCCGGCTGAGATTGGCGGGACAGAAAGTGGCCGGGATCAGCAATGTGGACGGGGTCAAGTACATCATGGCCGACGACTCCTGGCTGCTAATCCGACCATCCGGAACCGAACCGGTACTGCGTGTCTATGCCGAAGGCCGCAGCCGGGAAATGGTCAAATCCCTGCTCGGGTATGGTGAATCAGTAGCCGCCAGCGTAACATAACCCAAAATAAAAAGCGTGAACCCACTCGTGTGGGTTCACGCGAATACAACCGGTAGGGATTTGGTCCCTACATATGCTATTTTGATGGGGCTTTTCGCATGCGGCGCGCCAGGAAGATGACCGCTATCAAGGCCAGGGTCAGGATAACCAGAGAGGGCAAGCCTACCTGGTCAAAGAAACCGGTCTTGGGCATTGCGGCGCCGACGCCAGGCGTCAATGCTGCACCACTTATAAGCACCGAAGTGGAAGTCATTTGCTGAGCAAGTTGAGTCTGCATGGCAATCAGGGTTGCCGGGTCAGAAGTGGGGGTCGCGGTTTCAGTGACGCCAACATTTGCTATTACCGGCGTTGGGCTGTTGACCACAACGACAACGGGGATGGGAGTTTTGGTCGGCGTGGAGGTGGGCCGTGAGGTGGGTGTGAACAGGGCTGCTTCAGCGGTGGAGGTCATCTGCGCGACAACTTGAGCATTGCGCGCCTCGATGGTCGCTTGCGCAGCATTCCGTTGAGAAGTGAGACGTGGCCCGAGGTACAGCACATAAACTGCTCCGCATACCAGGGTCAGGAAAATCAGGGCTGCAAAAATTCCACCCACGATCAGGAAAGTACGATTATTTGACTCCTCCGGTGGCGGAGCCTCAGGTGTTTCCAGGTTGTTGTTATTACCTTCATCCAACATCGCTGCTTCCTCCTCGTTTCAATTATATTACCCTAGGACTTCCAAATTAGCAAGCGGTATGAGGACCTGTTCCCCAGAATCCAAAATCACGTCCGCTGCCGCCGCCCGCAGTCCGTTGGGCAGCGTGGTCAACCCCGGCCGTATATTGGCCAGAGACCCAACCCTTCCGATGTGTGGTTCACGCGTCAGACGCACTGCCTGTTCCCGGGCGAGTGTTTCCACATCGGGCGGTGAAGGCAGGTCTTGTGTTACCGGCAAAGAAATAAAAATTTCAGGCCGCATGCCGGTCTGCCGGTCAAACGGCTCGGCATTCAGTGTCGTTTCACGTTTGGCATTTGTGGTCAATAGTTTATAGGCGGTGGAATTTAGTGGTCTCCGGCCAAAACCATCCACTACAATGATTGGATATTTAGCCTGCATTGCCAGTGGGATGAGGGCAGGCGCCAGGCTGCCCAGGATGATGCCGCGCACGGGAAGTTCGCTGGCCGTCTGAAGGGCGGCCGGATCACTGCAACTACCCGCCAACAAAATGGAACCGCGCAGGCTGATATCCAGCTGTTTGGCAACCAAAGGTTCCTCCGGGGCCGAGAGCACCGGTAACATCAAACCGATATTCATTTGGCCATTCCCCCAAACACCTTGTACAAGGGCACCATTGAACTTGATCTCCACGCCACGGTCGGGTATCAGGCGTGTGATAATTCCGGGCATACCGGCCTGTAATTCAAACGTAGTCTCGCCAACTTCCATCAGGACTCGTCCAGCTCCAACCAGTATCACACGCCCACTGCTTGGGGCATGGACAACTTTCATGGCGAAGCCAGCCTGCCGGGCAATCACCTCACCCTGGGAAATAATGTCGCCAGCCTTGACCTGAATCAGAGGTTTCGCCGCATCCGGTTTTAGCCCGAGTATACGACCCACATCGATCAGGAGGTGCTCTGCTCCAAAATTCGCTTCTGCCACCACATCCAGTGGATTAACTTTCTGTTCCATATGAACGGTAACGCGTCCCGGCACAGGCAATAAACGTTCACGCCGGACAGTGGTAAGTGGGAGGATGTGTGTAACAGGCGCCTGCATCGAGTGTCTATCCTCCTAACGTCCAGAGCCATTTTTTTAAAATTTCGCGTCGCTGTCCAGCATCTGCCGGAAGTTGCAGCGGGCGGCCACGTGAGTCGATCACAACGCCCAGCGCCGTTCCTGTCACCGGGATGCCTGCGTTATTGGTATTCCCGGGGCCGAAACCTATGTCTGTATGATGCAATGGTTGCAGGAACAAACGGCCCGATTGTCCAACCGGGAGGGGGAATAATTCCAGCCCACCCTGTTTGACTTCAATCCGGCTCTCATTCCCATTCTGGTAAACGAGCCGGCCTGTCAGGATGGGCGTGCCTGGCCGGACGGTGGTGTAGGGGGCAATGACCGTTGCCAAACCAAGGAACGCACCCGATTCCAATATCTGGATGGGAAGAATGGAATTACGACTGGCCGCCGCACCCATGGCAGGTAACAGGTTGTTCTGGTCCAAAATCATGGTTGTAATCCCGACTGGCTGGATCCCATCCAACAGGATAAGCAAACTCTGCCCGAGAGTTGGAGCCCGGGTGATGACACTCCCGCATGCCATGATGGGCTCGAAAAAGGGTGCCGATCCAGAGGCGGCGCGCCGAACATTCTGAGGAAAATCTTTGGCAAGGCTGTTCAATGCCACCGACAAGTTCTGTCGTGCCAAAGCCTGTTCGATGGCCAGATCTTCAGGCGTGGCAGGCAGGGAAGCCGGGTAAATGGATTTCTGGTGGAGATATTCCCTGACCATCTCGGCAGGAATGTCAGCCGAGATCCATTTCAGAATATCATTCAGACTGGTAAAGCGGAGAAGATTGGCAAGGCCTTCCCCGAGACCCAATTGCGGATAGACGCCCAGAGTCAGTTCGCCGCCAAAAGCCGCGGCCACTGTGGCGGCGGAAGCGCCCATATCCACGCCAAGGATACCTTTGGTTGAATCGTACACCTTGCTGAGGAAACGAATAATACGTCCCTCTGCAGCGGCTGTTGGCATTAAGGTATTACCAGACAAGCCATTGAGTTCATCCACTCCGTTCATCTGGCTGCGACGGATCTGGGTGTAAAGATTGGTCAGGGCATGTTGTGCAGGTTGGAGGTCCTCAGTTTCAAGGCGGGGGCGTATATTGGAGCATATGCTCAGCGAGAGAGTCAGGTTTTGCAGGCTGGTCTTGATTTCTCCGGCCAACTTATTGTTCCCTGCGAAAAGCAGAGCGGGACGGTTTTCAGCGGGCAGAAGGTAACATGTCAGACCGATTGTCTCGATTATGTGCCTGACTGAGGATGTGGCACCATCATCGGTTCCACCGGCGAGCAGGATCAAGTCTGGACGAAGACGCAGCAGGCTGTCAATTTGCTGTTCGGGTTTGCGTTTGTCGTTCAGCCCGATGGTTTCCATGACGCGGGCATAGGTGGTTCGCGCAAGCCGTTGGGTGCTTTCCACCGATACATCGTCAAGTAGACCAACCACCACCGTTTTCACAGCCGGCCCGGCCGAGAATGTTGCAACGAAGAGATCCACGCCATTCCCATCGTTGACCGGTACGATCAAATGCCGGTCATCACCCAGGAACTTGCGCCCGGTAACCACTTGAAGGTCTTCGATCGCCAGTCGGACGCCCTCGCCGAGATCTCTAACAGGTGCAGCGGCGGTGGTGGGAGCATTGCCGGAGGCGATAAATCGGTAGGATCCTTCCACCACGTCAAACAGAGCCGCACGTGTAGTCACGGTACCGACATCAACCGCCAGGAGGGAATTAGCGTCAACCAGAGATCCAGACATAATTTCTAAAGTAATTTAGCGAGAAAGAACCAGATGAAACTCAATCGCTCAATGAGAGCTGTCATGGCAGCGGCAAAGACGCCCGCAAATAAAACACCCAGGGTAATTGCAATGAAGACCTGGCCTATCCAGCCCAGTGTTATCACCAACTTGCTGCGCTGCGGTCCGTCAGGAGTGGACTTGGCTCCGAAATGGAAATAGACCAGTGTTGTTATCGTACCTATCAGCATTATCGTACCAAAGAACAATCGTTCAAGCCACAAATTTCCTGCGCTTGAACGGTCGAACACATTGATGGATGCCTGAGTCTGTGGCAGGATTGTCCCTATCACCGCCCCACCCACCGCCACCGCGGCACTAACTCCCACCAGGAAGGCGATGGAAACATTGCCCATCGGAGCCGTGCGCGGGCTGAGCTTCATCAATAGCAATACGCCTAAAATGAGCGCAACCAATGCCAGGATACGTTCGAAAAAGCCCCCTGTGAGCAAAGGTAACATGAGTCTCGGAAAGAGCACCTGCCACCAGGCCACCGCCGCGGCATACCCTGCAGAAACACCAACAAAGATATAGACTGCCGCTCGAAATAGCGGGTTATCTCCAATCAGGTAGCTCAGAATCATCAAAGTGAGCAGGAAACTGATAATCCCGGTAACCAGATCAACGAAGGGGGTTGCAGGCATGGTCAGGACTCTCATCTGGATTTTTTACGGATGACAGGTCGATTGGCCATAACGCCAAAAATTGCACCGACAGCAATTAATAATTCAGCCACCAGCATCCCAACACTGAACGAATTCCAATATTGATTAGCCAGGCCAGGGCGGTTAAAGTTTTGTTCGTAGATTTTTGCATCCGACAATCCGGAGACCAGTCCTTTGAGCTGGCCCGAATCAAAATACGGCCGGATCATCGGTTCAGCCTGAGCGCTGATGATCATCAGCATCGGCTTATCACCCAGTTGCGGGCCCGCCTGTTCAATCCAATTACGGCCGGTATCGGCATTATCCGTCAGAATAATGACCGCGGCAAAATCGCTTAATCTCTGGAGACCCTGTAAAGGACCTGCATTCCAGGCAGGTTTTCCATTCACATCGACCGGCATGGCGCCGGTCAAAGAATCGGCAAGGTACAAAATACCTGCCGGCCCACCGGCGAGGTAGCCCAGGCTAACATATTGCTTACCGCTTTGGTACTGATGCACATTTACCAATGAGGTATTATTCAAGAAATGCTCGGCCAGGACAGGACCGGTCGGTGAGGTGGAGAGTAACGCCAGAGGGATTCCTTTTGAAAGCAAACGGTCCATTATCGGAGCGGCCACCGCTTCCAGCTCTCCGGAAAGGGCCGGGTCATAATCGAATGAAACCAGCACGGGGATGTTATTCGGAAGCCCATCAATTATATTGGAGCTGGCACCCTTATCGGATGAGAGAAGTAATGTCGCAGGCGCAAAATGGGCGCCGCTCGCAAATGGTAGACCGGCCGCCAGGAACAGGAGTACAGCGAGAACCCAACGCCACAACCGGTTGGATGGCATGCGCGTTGTTTCGAGTGTGCGCGGATTAGCTTCGCCGGTCACCAACTTTTCCAGGGATGCGGCGTAACGATTTTGTCCGTCGGAGACTTGAAGTCTGGATGAATACGCAGGCGGCTTGCGAAGAAGTCCCAGCCCCGGCCCGGCTGGCAGCACACCGCGCAACCCTGCCAATGGGCCGCTCAACTCAGTGGTCTGGTTATCGTCCAGCGCGGCCATTTTCGAATCCACCACAGCTTCCACCGGACGCAAGGCTTGGACCCAGGAAGGTAACTCGGCTGATTCTATACTCGCAGAGTCTGGCTGGTCTTCCTTAATCTCGGTTGTTTTTTCAGTTCCTTGCTCCGGTTTCAGGTTGGAAAGCCATTCAGGTGTCTCCAATGAGAAGGCTGTTTCATCCTGCCCGGTTGAGGGGGTAACCTGATCATCCGCAACCAACGGTGGTATACCGCTGGAGGGAGGCAGCGTACCGGCTATTCCAGCCAGCCAATCGGGAAGCGGTTCGCTACTGCCCGGTGAGACAGGCGTCTCGGGAACAACCCCGTAATCGTCCTCGTGTTTCTCAGCCGCCTGCGCAGCATTCGCGTCGGCCTGGAAACGGGACAACCAGTCGGGAGGTTCTACAGGCAGATTGCTTGCGGGCGATGGTTCGCTGCCCAAAAATGCTGCAGGCATTCCAGCCTCTGAAGCAGACGCCGGTCCGGATTCTGGTTCCAGATTCGACAGCCATTCGGGAAGATTTTCTGCGGGAGTGGCATCCGGGGTGGCTGGTACAGACCCTAAACCGGACAACCAATCAGGGATTGATTCGCCACTTGCTGCGGTTACGTCAGATTCATCCGGTATAGAATTTTGTTCAGGTCGAGGCAACCAGTCCGGCGTGCTTTCTGCCGGGGCAGGCTTCTCAGTTCCACTCAAGCCTGGGCTGCTTTCCGCGGGGTTGCCTGATAGGCCGGAAAGCCATTCCGAAATATTTTCTCCGCCTGGCGTGGCGGCAGGTGGTTCCTCTTCAGCGGTTCCACCAGGTTGCAGATTCTTCAGCCAGTCGGGCAGATTGCCCTGCGGTGTGGGTTCGGCGGATTTGTCAAACGAGGGTAGTTCCGTCGTGGGGAGTATGGCCGTTTCTGATGGTTGTGAAGTTGACTCCGTTCTTTCACTGCCCAGGCGTTTCATCCAATCTTCATTACCCAATTCGGAGGCCGGTTCTCCTTCTGCGGCTGGAGCCAGCGTGGACCCAGAAGTCTTGTCGCCTCGCAAGTCAGCCAGCCAATCGGGGACCGCTTCTTCATCGGAGCCAGCCTTGCCGAGTCCAGAAAGCCAGTCTGGCAAATCACTGGAAGAGTCTGGGCTGGGCGCCGCCTGGGAGGCAGTCGGAAGGTCCTTATCCGAGGATGGTTCGGCCAGGGACTCACCCTCAGCAGGGCGCTTACCCTCGCGCAAGGAACGCAGCCAGGTGGGCAACGCCCGTTCCAGTTCCGCAGTATTCTTATTGGTCGGAGCCTCGCCTGGGTGGATGGGACCTTCCCCGGTGAATTTCACTTTTTCGAATTCGGAAGTATTCCTTTTGATCGGCTCATCCCCGGGTCTTGAGAGCCTGAGAATCTGCCGGGGTGGAGGGAACGACCGGCTTGATACGCGCCCCGCAGTACTGGCATACTTCGAAGTCCTCGGGATTGGGCTTCCCGCACATCGGGCAGCGCACATCAGCCATTCTTTCCCCCATAAGGACGGTCGGAGCCGATCAGGATGCGCAGACCGGTGGTCAGCGTGCCAAGAGCCACACCCAGCAGGATGCCGCGCGCTCCCGCAGCCGCCGGCACTTGCGACAGAATTGGGCGAACGATATCACTGAGGAAGGGGACATCCCCCAGGAAAGGCCAGGGCGCCATCCCGACCAGGATAAGCCAGGCTGTAACCATGAAAATAACCGAGAGCAGATTTAGATGCCGTCGCAGCAGACGGATGCTGGCATAGGTCAGCGTGACGACCAGGATCGCCATCAGGCTCGTCTCAATTGGCAACTGTATGAATTTAAATGCACCACTGTATAAGGATGCAGCCGTTGGGCTGTAATGGCCCAGCAGGCCAAGCACAAAAGTGACTACCAGGGAGACGATTAAAAGAGCGCTATAACCCAGGCCTTTCTGTTTGTTGCGGATTTTTTTTGTGTGAACCAATAATAGATTACAAATACCGACCAGCACTGCAAACCCTGCCAGAATAACTGCTATATTCAGGATGAGCAGTTGCAATTCCCCCAACAAGGAAAGGGTGCCATCCGCCTTGTATCCAAAAAGGTATCCCGCCAGAACAAGTACACCAAAGGCAATGGAAATTACAGTGGGGAGGATGCCTTTAAATTTCACAGGATACCTGCCAGTTTGAGGAATGCACCTATCAGGATAACGATGATGATCAGCCAGCGCAGGATATCCTGTACGGTCAGGCTGGCATCATGCAAAGGCCCGGCATCGAAATAAGCGCCGGCCGCATAGAGTTCTTCGCCGATAAGCGGTTCCTGGGCGCTGGCAAATAGCACAGCCTGGGCTGTCAGGTTATCGCTGGCTCCCAGGGAGAAAGTGTTTACCCGTTCAGCCGCCTCGGCCAGCAATGCAGCTTCAACCCCGAAATTGCCTATCAACACATTGGTGGAAATGTTTTCATCCCGGATGGTTGGGATTGCCCCGGCAGCATAGGAAAAAGGCGTCAGGCCTGTCAATCTTCCCGAAGTGGCGTCATAGGTTCCTTGAGATGAAGCCTGAGAACCGGTCTGTAATGTATCCTGGGAGAGGATGGCCAGGGCTGCATCGCCGGAAGTGGCGATGGGCTGCTGGTCTCCGGCTGAAGTCAGTTCAGCCAGGCGGCGCAGGAGCACCAGGCCTGCCAGTGCGGAGGCAGATTGGGGGGTGGTCAGAACGCCGCGCCCAAGCGAGACGTGCAGGCGGGTTCCATCTTCAACTACACGTCCAACAGCATGACGAAGCCGTGTGAACGCAGAGATCTTACGGAAAACAGGAGAAGACTTGCGCTGCAAAGCAGCCACTCCCACCATGAGAGCTGCACTGAGAAAAATAACTCCAAAACCAACCAGCCCCAGTATAAAATCGTTCAAAGGGATAATTCCTCCCGCAGAAAGGCGGTGAAGGCCAGGGTTTCTTGGCGGTCTTCGAGCAGGCTCGCCAGAGCATCCCGCTGCATGTCCGTCAATGTCGGGCGCAGGAGAGGGCCTCCAATATAGAGCGCCTGCGCGGCAAGCAAATTCAACGGACCGGCGGCCTCCAGTACCCAGGCAGCCAAATTCTCCAACCCATGGCGATGGAGAAATTCTGCCCAGCCATGCCAGGCCGAACGCGTTTCGGAAACAGGAACCATCTGCATGTTACTACCACCAGTATAGCACAAGTTACAAATTGCCAGAACAGATGAGCACTACTCCGATTGTACTGCTTTTTGAATGAAACTGTAAACCATAACCGCCATTCTAGACGAATAATACCAACTTTCTATGGTCTCAGGATGGGTATTTATGCTACTGGCAGGCCTCCTGACAGCTATTCGCAAGGCATTTCATGAGCGCTGGATTTGGAGTATGATTATGCTGATGTCAACCTTAGCAAGCGTTTTAGACCGCATGACTGCCGCGGGTGAATTGGCAGAAACTCTTCCTGACGGTTCCATCCGCTGTACCGCTTGCGGGCATCGTTGCTTGATCCGGGATGGGCGGCGTGGTGTTTGTCAGGTACGTTTCAACCAGGATGGAGAATTGCGCGTACCGTGGGGCTATGTGGGCGCACTCAATGCCGATCCGGTCGAAAAAAAACCTTTTTACCATCTCATGCCTGGCTCCACAGCTCTGACCTTTGGCATGCTTGGCTGTGATTTCCACTGCGGGTATTGCCAGAACTGGCTGACATCCCAGGTCTTGCGGGACCCGGCTGCGGATGAATCTGCCAGCTTCATACGGCGCATATCTCCGGAGCAAATCGTCGAAGTGGCACGGCGCACAGGTGCGGGAGTGGTAGCCTCGTCCTACAATGAGCCTCTTATAACCAGCGAGTGGGCTGTAGCGGTCTTTAAACAGGCAATCCAGGCCGGGATGAAGTGTGTCTACGTCTCGAATGGCAATGCCACGCCCGAAGTTCTGGAGTACCTGCGGCCTTATCTGACCGGAATGAAAATCGATCTTAAGTCCATGCAGGATAAAAACTATCGACGGTTGGGTGGGGTGTTGAAAAACGTGCTGGACACGATCAAACGGGTCAAGGAGTTGGGCCTATGGCTCGAGGTGGTAACCCTGGTTGTCCCGGGATTCAACGACGACATCGCCGAATTGTGGGAAGCGGCCCGATTCCTTGCTGGAGTATCGCCAGACATCCCCTGGCATGTGACAGCCTTTCACTCGGACTATAAAATGAGTGATACCGACAATACGCCGGCGTGCACGCTGCTGCGCGCGGCTGAAATCGGACGCGAGGCAGGCTTGCATTACGTTTACGCCGGAAACCTGCCGGGACGGGTGGATGAGTACGAGACAACCTTCTGCCCCAAATGCAACCATCCATTAGTGAAGAGGACGGGCTATCTCATCGAAGAGGTGTCAGTCACGCCAGAGGGGACCTGTCCGCAATGCGGGACGTCGATAGCAGGGGTGTGGGGCAATTACCAGCGGCATAGTCTACGAATTCACGTGTAAGCCCTGCATACCATCCAGCCCGGTACCAGGCCAACCAGTACACGAGGCATATCCGAATATTCAGACATGAAATCTCTCCGGCATCTTGTATCGTGACCCCAAATATTGTACAATTTTACTGGGTATGATGCTCCTCTCACTGATCGTTCGCTATAGGGAGAATCGCTATGGATATAATCAAAGTGTCCGCAACCTCCCGCACCTCCGCAGTCGCCGGGGCCATCGCGGGCGTTATCCGCGAACACAAGCGGGCGGAAGTGCAGGCTATAGGGGCGGGGGCGGTAAATCAAGCTGTCAAGGCGCTCGTACTGGCAACCGGTTACCTGAAGGGTGATAATATTTCAGTTGTGTGTGTACCAGAGTTCGTGGATGTTGAGATCGAGGATAAAGTTCGTACGGCCATCAAATTGGTGGTCGAGCCACGCTAGCCTTTGGTATGCGTAATCTAAAGACCCAATAATTGGGGCAGCACGGTTTTCTTCTCCATTGTGTTATGATTACCGGGAGGTTATCATTCCGGTTATGTTGCGCGACAGGAAATTTTATCTGCGTATTTTAACTGCGCTGCTCCTGGCAAGTGGCCTGTTTGGCGCGGTAATCGGGAACAGTGTCCACGCCGCGCCAGTTCAGAGTCCAGCGCAGCAGGGTACGGTAAGCAGCGATACTCCGACCGAAACATTTACGGAAACGCAGACGCCAACTCCGCCAACCGAAACGGCAACTGCAACGGCAACGGATACTGAGACCCCCACTATTACACTGCAGTCAACTGAGACCCTTACCGCCTCGCCAATAAAATCCCCTGGGACGCGCACACGCACGCCCACACGCACGCGTACACCCACACGCACTCCCACACCCACGCGCTCGCTCACGCTAACGCCCACCATTACCAATACTGGAACACTGCCAACGCCCACTCCCAAAGCGCCAAATCACATCGTTATCAGCGAATTCCGCACGACCGGACCCCTGGGAGCAGAAGACGAGTTCATCGAAATTTACAACCCCACCGGTGTGCAGGTTAATATTGGGAATTGGTACTTCAGCAAGTCAAGCGGATGCGGTACCAGCACTTCAACGCTGTTATATATCTACCCTGGCACCATCCTGAAGCCCGGCCAGCATTACCTGGTTGCCGCCTACAACACTTCCTCCAGTGTCTCCACCTCTGTAGATCAGAGATTCTCTCCCGGCATCGCAGATAACGGCGGCCTGGCCCTGGTTTCGTCTGGTGGTTCGGTGATAGACCAGGTCGGGATGTGCTCTGGAACTTCTTATCGCGAAGGCAGGCCCCTGCCGCCTCTCCCTGCGGCGCCATCATCAGGGACACCGACACCTCTACCAGAAACCGTTAAGAGTTACGAGCGCAAGCTTGGAGGTAATACCTCCTGCTACGATACCGGTGATAATGTCAATGACTTCACGCTCATTTCTCCGGCCAGCCCTCTATCCTCGAACAGCGGTACTTTTTTGTGTGCCGGGGTGGTGCTGACCAGTCCAACGCCCTCGCTCACGAGCACAAAAACCTACACCCGCACGCCCACCCGCCCTCCTACCGCCATACCAGCCTCCGTCGTGCTGAATGAATTTCTGCCTCATCCCCAAAGCGATTGGAATGGGGATGGTACGGCCAACGTTGGTGACGAATATATCGAGATCATCAACGTGAGCCCCAATACCCTGAATGTAAAGGGCTGGAAACTGGATACCGGCATTAATAGCCTGATCACCTACACCCTGCCAGACTTGACTTTACAGCCGCGTCAGATCGCCACCTTTTATGGCAATCAGACCGGTCTTTCCCTGAGCGATGGCGGTGGCACGGTACGCCTTCTGAACGGCCGGGTTGTGGATGCGTACTCCTATCCCGTGGTTGAAATACCCGACCGGACCTGGTGCCGTCTCCCGGATGGGAGCGCGACCTGGGGGTTTGCCTGCCGTCCCACCCCGGGTTTGCCCAACGTATCCGTCAGTGTCACTTTACCGGGGTCCGGTTCTACGACAGATGTTGGATCCGGCGGATCCAACTGCCCGCAAATTAATATCGCCCCACCCGCACTGGTTTTAGCCGAATGTGGCAACTTTGGCGCCGGGATCGTGAATGCCCAGGGTGAAAGGATCTTCTGGCTGCTAAGTCCCTGGAAATGGGGCGTCTTCCTGGAATAAAAATTCCCCGGCGATCGGGGAATTTTTCTTTTAATCACAGGCCGCCCGGGCTACCTCTTCCGGGTCAAAGACAACCTCCTCTTTGCCAGTCAGTTTTTCCTCCACTTTGCTTACAATAAGTTCCAGATGGCCTGGATGGGCCACGTAGTCGACATCGTCCGCCGGGACGGTCAGCACGGGGCAAAGGGTGAAATCTGAAATCCAGGTTTCATACAGATTATTCAAGCTGGCAAGATAGTCCGCCGGGATGGTGCGTTCGTAGTCGCGCCCGCGCCGGCTGATACGCTGGACCAGCGTCGGAACGGAGGCATGCAGGTAAATGACCAGGTCAGGCGGAGGCAGGAATTCGACCAGGGTCAGGTAAAGTTCGCGGTAAGTCTGGTAATCACGCGGCCGGATATGTCCTTGCAGGAACAGGTTGTGGGCAAAAATTTCTGCATCTTCGTAAACAGAACGATCCTGGATGGCTGAGGAAGGATATTGGGCAAGTTGATGGTGAGCGCGCAGGCGGTGGGTCAGGAAGAAAATTTGCGAGTGGAAGGCCCAGGTCTGCATATCCCGGTAGAAATCGGCCAGGTATGGATTCTCTGCCACCGGCTCAAAAAACGGTGTCCACTCCAATTTCGCACAGAGCATTTCAACTAACGTTGATTTACCTACGCCAATATTCCCGGCAATGGCAATAAACTTTTTCATTTTTTTCTCTCATGAAAGCGCCCCGTCGGGCAATTGGATTGATTACGGTTTTGCAGCCAGTTCTTCGTCAATCACTGTTTTAAATTCTGAGAACGGCAGGGCCCCGATAAGAATTCTGCCATTGACTACAAATGATGGTGTGCCGCTTATACCAACACGGGCTGCATCACTGGCATCGGCTTGGATCTCACCCTGATAACGGTGGCTATCGAGGCAGGCAGCAAAGGCTTTTAAATCCAGCCCCAGGTCAGTCGCGTATTGATCGTAAGCTGTCCGGCTCAAGCCATATTTTTGGCTGAAGAGAGCATCGTGATACTTCCAATAAGCGTTTTGTTCACCCGCACAGTTTGCAGCTTCGGCGGCCGGTACTGCCTCGGGGTGCATTGACAGCGGCAGGTCCCGGTATACAAACCGGATCTGGTTTGGATAACTCGCCAACAATTGCTGGTAGACTTGCTTGTACCAGACCTCGCAATAAGGGCATTGGTAATCGCTGAACTCGATGATGGTGACTGGGGCATTGGCCGGCCCCATGGATGGATCGTCGTCTGTCGAAATATCCACACGCCGGACCGTATTCGTATCGGCTGCGACCGCGGGGCCGGGGGTACTCCCCCAGAGCAGATATCCGCCTCCCAAACCAAGGAAGAATGCTATTGGTATGAACATGTACACGAGCGGGGATATGGACGCATGTCGGGAGCGGGTTGGGGGATTAAGCATGGCGGCATTATACTGCTTCTTGGATGAATCCGGAAATCGGGTTATCGCTTTGCGCAGTACACGTACTGCTTCTTGGATGAATCCGGAAATCGGGTTATCGTTTTGCGCAGTACACGTACTGCTTCCTGGATGAATCCGGAAAGAACGACTCTGGTGTGAAAAAAGCCCTGAGAAGATTTCCTTCTCAGGGCAGTGGTCGTAATCGCTTATTTTTAAATTAAGGTTGTCGTTGGAGATCGGATGTTCCGGAATTTCCTCCGTCTGACCAGGCCCAATTGACGGTCAGTGTATCACCACTTACGGAGACTGTATTCTGCGTGATGCAGTGCATACCGGAGGGGCAATACTCCCAGGTCAGTACACCGTTTGACCAGGAAGTGGTTGTCAGCTCGTTCGGGCCTCTGCCGGTATTAATCACAGAGGTGACAACATACCCGCCGTTCTGCCACTCAATGGTGGATATGGTTCCTCCGCCACTGGAGTCGGGGTCGATCCATTTCCCGGCCAAACCAGGCATGGCTTCCTGACCGCTGGCCGGTTGGGCTGGTTGAACTGGTTGGGCAGGTTGGACTGGCTGCGGAGCCGAGGTCGCTGAGGGGAGAAGGGAACTGCACGAGCAGGCAATCAGTATCATCCCAACAACGGATCCAATTAAAACAGTCCAGAACTTCTTACGAGTATCCATGGGGTTTCTCCTCTTTATGAATAATGGGTTCGAATAAGCAAGAAAAGTTTACCATAAAAGTCAAAGATTCAATTAAACCATTTGGGGGATTTAATTCCGATTGTCTCCATCGAGAAACCGAATCCACTCCAAAAAAAGGAGGGGCGCAATATGAGATGAGCAGGATCATTTGGACAAAGCGGATAAGGTGTCCAATATTGCTGCCGTAGAAACATCCTCAGACACAAATACTTGTCCAATCCCTCTAATGAGAATAAACCTTAATTGTCCGGTCTTTTTCTTCTTATCTCGTTGCATGGCTTGAAGCAACGCATCAGGTCTAAAATGTTGCGGAATGCGAGTCGGTAAATTGACGCTTTTAAGAATGGCTTCAATCCGCTCCTGTAAGGAAAATTCGCAGTATCCCAACCGGACGGACAGATTAGCTGCAGCGACCAGTCCAATACTGACTGCTTCTCCGTGACGATATGAATTATTACTCACTTGTTCAATTGCATAAGCAAAAGTATGTCCCAGATTGAGTATGGAGCGCCGGCCCTGTTCAAACGGATCCGCCTGCACAATATTGATTTTTACCTGGATCGCTTGTGCGACGAGTCTTTGGAGTTCGCCTACATTTGATTGGGATCGATCCCAAATATTCACCCATTGTGCTTGTTCTATTTGTTCCAGCAGGTTGGATTCCGCGATCAACCCGTGTTTAACTACTTCAGCCATACCGGAGGCCAGGTCAGACTGTTGCAATGTTTGTAGAGTTGCTACATCCGCGATTACTTTTGTGGGTTGTTTATAAACTCCTATGATATTTTTCCCCTGCGGGAGATCGATACTGGTTTTTCCCCCGACACTGGTATCCACCATAGACATCAGGCTTGTCGGGCACTGTACGAAATCCACGCCGCGCATATACGTAGCAGCCACATAGCCAGCAATATCACCAACAATGCTTCCTCCGAGCGAGATAATCGTACCTGTACGATCAAAACCTTTTTCAAGCAATTGATCATACACAAGTTGAACAGTCGCAAGGGATTTATTCTGTCGTCCGGCAGGAATTTCAATAATTTGACCTATTGAGGCACAACTGGGGCCGTACAATGTTTTGACTACCTCATCCGTTATGAAAACTATTTCCCCTTCAATATCCGCCAACTGCCTGATGAAGGGCAATAATCCAGCACCAACAATGTATTCGTAACTTTTTTGGGGATTCTCGATGACGATTGTCCTGGGATTAGTACTAATGAATTCGACGAGACCACTAGCGATATCTGTTGGTTTTTTCTCGTCAGTTACTATTTGCGGGAAACGAAGATACCCGTCATTACGCTCATGAAGCAACTCCACTATACGTTCTTTGGGGTTTGGCACAGATAACAAAGGTCGTTTATGGAACTCATCACTTGTTACACGGGTTAAAATTTCATCTGGGGTTGCAACCAGGCAAAAGACACGGCCATTGCGACTAAGCATTTTCACATTTTCAGGATCCAGCATAAGCCGCCCACCTGTTGAAATTACAGCGCCATCCAGTTCGGCAATTTCCTTTACTATATCTTTTTCCATTTTGCGGAAAGCAGCTTCACCCAAATCCTTGAAAATTTCTGAAATCGAACGAGCATTTCGAGATTCAATTAAATCATCGGTATCTATAAACCTATAATTAAGATGATCTGCCAATAGTTTTCCTACTGTTGTTTTCCCTGTCCCCATAAAACCTGTCAGGATGATATTCTTTTTATCAATGGAATATTCTTCTGAATTAATTTTCCTCATCCCGGATGAGGTTTTATTTTCTGGATCAGAAATCGGCCGGTCCGCACTCCTGGCAGTACGAAAAGATTCCAGGATACTATTTATATTATCGCTTTGACGATTCTGAACGATCTCTTCCTTTGATCGGGAATAATCAAGAGCTTTTTTCGTTTCCCCTAATTGATGATAAGTTATCGAAAGGTCTCCTAATATTGCAGCCAGTTTGTCTACATCACCCAGGTGAAGAGAGGCATCCAGTTCTGCTTCCAGCAAGGGAATCAGTTCAATTCCTGGCGCAAAACGAATGCAGCCGAACAAGCTGATTAAGCTATAAAATCCTGAAATTATTTTATCCCGCTCCCCAGATGAGTTCCGCAGCAAATATTGTAATATTTTCTTGATGGTCGTTTTATGTTCATCAAATAGTAACAAACTTAAAAGGTATCCATCGGCACCCTTATTGGCGAGAGAAATAGTCCAGTCAACAAAGGCAGTATATGCTTCGCCTAATCGGTACCAAACTTCTCCAGCATTATTAAGGCCTCTCAACGCATATCTTTGTATAGTGGGCTGCATGCGGTAATATTTTTTCTCTTCATCATAGGCCAGTAAGTTCAATTGAGTAAAAGTATCCAGATATGCTTGAACGGTTTCACGACCAGGATTATCCTTGGATTCTATGTCTGCTATTTCTGCAACTAATTCTGTATCAAAACCGTCCAATAATCCCAAACGGGAAAAAAGCTTCCGTGCAGATGGATTAAGTTGTTCAAAGATATGATCCAGAAGCAGTTCAGTAATACTTGCTTCCTGTTCTGAGGGTGCCTGGATGTGTTTTTCTAATTCAACGATGAAACGATCAATCTTGATTTCCGAATTATGCTTCAAAAAACCTGCAACCAGACTCAAATTAATCGGCAGGTTTTGGCAGATATTTGATAGTGGCGCGGCATATTTACCTATTCGAGGGAAATATTTTATTAGGAATTGTTCGGAATTTTCTTGAGAAAGCTTCGCCAAAGTTATGGAATACGCATTCGGGGCATCCATTTCCTCTCTGGTTGTGATCAACAAAGCGCATGAAGGCGGAGCGGCCAACAAATCGAAATTATCCTTGTAATGCAAGTCATCCAGGATTATTAAGACTTTTTTGCCATCCAACACCGAACAATAATGGTTATATAAGATTTTCAAGTCATCAGATATTTGGGCGAAGGGATCAAATATGTGAATGATAATTTCCAAGATTTTATACACTGCAACATCATCGGGATCGTTCTCATCCACCTTCACATATATATGGGCATCAGAAAATTCTCCGCGTAATTGGTTGGCCACTGCTCGACACAGTCCAGTCTTCCCGGTTCCCTGATAACCATGTATCACACATATTTTTCCAGGGATCGGGTCGGCCGGTTTCCCTTTCAGGAGATCCACGATTAAGGTAATTTCATCTTCTCTACCGATAAAAAAACGCGCGGGAGAGGAGGCGTAGTTTGGCGTTGGAATGGATATGGGAGTACTCATGAGCAGCCTTTCAATGATACGATCGCCACTATAACATAAATAAATGTCAAATTGGTTGCATATCGGGAAGTATCAATCCGTTAGAGTAATAAATCAATTAATCAGGGATTGATAATATAATAATGGAAACATCATGTAACTGCCGCTCATAACCTGGTTCAGTTGTATCAGGATGTGGCAGCCATAATCTAAAGCTAATGCCGGCTCTTTCACAAAAGATAAGATCCCATGATATCCAGTTTGGGTTGCGGAACATGGGGCGGCAATAGCACCTCATAATGATTGGTAGGCACAGGATATGGGAAATTATAAAATTCTTCTACTTAATGGCCCCAATTTGAATATGCTGGGTATCCGCGAGCCATCTGTTTATGGTCCTGACTCGCTGGAAACGATCGTTCGCGACCTGAAGGCCTACGCACTGGAACACGGTGTTGAGCTGCGTGACTTTCAATCAAACTCCGAAGGTGCTTTAGTGGATGCCATCCAGGATGCATTTAAATGGGCGGCTGGCATTGTCTTCAATGCGGGCGCTTATACCCACTATAGTTTTGCATTCCGCGATGCCATCTCAGCGGTTAAGTTCCGGTCGTCGAGGTTCATATGTCGAACGTGCATGCCCGTGACGAATTCCGGCACGAAATCTGTGATCGCACCAGTCTGCCTGGGAGTATGCGCCGGCTTCGGGCGCTGGAGTTATTTTGCCGGACTGCAGGCATTGATCTGGAACCTGGAAGACAAACAAAAAGAGTAAATCAGCCTTCTCCTACTTGTTTCAGCAATTTTTGCACGGCTTGTTCATAAGCCGGGCTAAAAACTTTACTACGTAGCGGCATGTATTTTTTTAAATCTTTTGTTTGTACATCTCCAATGGTTACAGAAACTTTACCGGCATTTCCATTGCTGGCGAAAGCCGGTACCTTCAAATCACCTGTCACACACATAGAGGATATTTGTCATATCCGGTAAAAATACTTCTTATAGTAGAATATAAACCCGGGTTGGAAAGACCGGTTCATCGAGAGGTACCCAATGCCTGAAATTTCTTCACAACCACAATCGCCCGCGCCCGCTCCCACCGTTGCAAAAAAGGGACCGCGTGGCGAAGTCATCCTGTATGCCACCTGGTGCAAAGGCTGCCGCATCTGCGTGGAATTTTGCCCTCCCAAAGTGCTGGCAATGGACGCTGGTGACAATCATCCCCGGGTGGTACTACCCGATAAATGCACTGCCTGTCATTTTTGTGATACCCACTGCCCCGACCTGGCGATCGTGATCCGGAAGCTGGAGTAGCAACGACTTCGACTAGCACTCTGCGGGTAAGTCGGTACTACTAAATTTAGGAGAACAAATTGGCCATCAAGTTAATGCAAGGGAATGATGCCATCGGCTGGGGAGCCCTGGCAGCGGGCTGCCGCTTCTACGCAGGCTATCCGATCACCCCGTCCACGGAGGTGGCCGAAATCCTTGCTCGTGAACTCCCCAAAGTAGGTGGCAAATTCATCCAGATGGAAGACGAGATCGCCAGCATGGCGGCCATCATCGGCGCCTCGGTGGGCGGGCTGAAGTCGATGACTGCCACCAGCGGGCCGGGTTTTTCGCTGATGCAGGAAAATATCGGTTACGCGGTCATGGCGGAGATCCCTTGCGTGGTCGTGGATGTGCAGCGTCTCGGGCCATCCACCGGCCAGCCCACTGCCGCCTCCCAGGGCGACGTAATGCAGGCCCGCTGGGGCACCCACGGCGACCATCCGATCATTGCTTTATGTCCGGTTTCCGTCCGCCAGGCCTTCGACCTGACGGTTAAAGCCTTTGAACTTTCCGAGAAATACCGCACGCCGGTCATCCTGCTTACAGACGAGATCGTCGGGCACATGCGTGAACCGGTGGATTTGCCTGACTTCAAGACCATCCAGCTCCCCGAATACCGCCTAACGGAGAAGGGCGGGGAGTATATCCCCTACCGCAATGGACCCGGCGATGTGCCGCCAATGGCAAATTTTGGCGTGGGCTATCGCTATCACATTACCGGCCTCTTCCACGACGAACAAGGCTTTTCCACCCAGCGCCTGGACGAGATCGATCCCTGGCTGGAACGGGTCAATACGAAACTGGAGAAGCACCTGGACGATATCAGCATGGTTGAGCAGGATTGCATCCCTGGCGCCAGGACTAGCCATCCTGTCCTACGGCGCTTCCGCCCGAACTTCCCGCCATGCCATGAAACTGGCGCGGGAACATGGCTTGAATGTGGACCTGATGACCCTGCTGACCCTCTGGCCTTTCCCTGAGGCGCAGGTGGAGGCGCTGGGCGAACGGGTGGACCGCATCATCGTCCCGGAAATGAACCTGGGCCAGATCGCTTATGAAGTGGAGCGCATGGTTGGGAGGAAAAAGGTCAAGCGTGTCACGCGTGCCAACGGCGAGATGCTAACTCCGCAGATGATTCTGGATGCGCTGGAGGGCTGAAGCATGGACGATCATATTATGGAAGCCCACGGGCTGGAAGTCAACGAAGGTCAAATGCCCGCAGAGAACTGGTTCGAGCGCAGCGAAAGCCTGCAGAAGCTGCGCAAGAACAAGAAATTCCCGACCATCTGGTGTTCCGGCTGCGGGATCGGCGTCGTCATGGGCGCCCTCATCCGGGCGATTGACCACCTCGGTCTAAAAAACGATGATGTGGCCCTGGTGGCCGGCATCGGCTGCACGGCGCGTATGCCCATTTACCTGGACTTCAATACTTTGCATACCACCCACGGACGGGCACTGGCCTTCGCCACCGGACTGAAAATTGCCCGTCCCGATATGAAAGTCATTGCCATCATGGGCGATGGCGATGCGCTTGCCATCGGAGGCAACCACTTCATCCACGCCGCCCGGCGCAACATCGGTATCACCGCTCTTATTGTCAACAATGCCATCTACGGCATGACCGGCGGCCAGTACAGCCCGACCACCCCGCTCAACGGACGCGCCACCACCGCCCCCTACGGCAATATCGAGCCACCCTTCCCGATCTGCGACCTGGCCGCCGCTGCCGGAGCCAGCTACGTGGCGCGCAGCACCGTCTACCATGCCCTCGAGCTGGACAAGTTCATCTCCGAGGCCATCGCCAAGGATGGCTTCAGTGTGGTCGAGGCGGTCAGCTACTGTCACACCACCTATGGCCGTCTGAACAAACTCGGCAGCGCCGCGGATATGATGCGGGCCTTGAAAGACAACAGCCTCTCCCAGAGCGCCTATGGAAGACTTACTCCGGAAGAACAATCCCAAAACACCCGGATCGTGCGCGGCAACTTCATCAACGTCGACCGTCCGCAGTATACGAATACCTATACCAACCTGATCACGCAAGTCCAGGGAGGGCTGAAATGACCGGTCTGATAGCAGCCCGCACCGAGATCCGCCTGGCCGGGGAAGGCGGGCAGGGTATGATCCTGGCCGGTATCATCCTGGCAGAGGCCGCCGCGATCTATGATGGCAAGATGGCCGTCCAGACCCAGAGTTACGGTCCTGAAGCGCGCGGCGGAGCCAGCAAATCCGAGGTGGTCATCGCGGCCGGCGAGATCGACCATCCGGAAGTCCTGTCTGCGGATGTGGTGGTCACGCTCAGTCAGGAAGCCTTTGACAAGTATGCCGCCAGCGTCAAACCGGGCGGCCTGTTGATCGTGGACGACGATAATGTGCACTCGATCCGTGTACCTGGAGCAATAAAGATCCCGATTGGTTGGTTGGCGCTGCATACAACCGGGAAAGCCATTACGGCCAATACCGTAGCGCTGGGGGTGCTGGTCGGGTTGACCGGAGTGGTCTCCAAGGAGGCCATCGAAAAAGCTGTCACGGCGCGGGCGCCGCGCGGCACCGAGGAAATAAACCGCAAGGCGCTGGAGGCCGGGTTTGAGGCGGCTGAGAAGGTTCAGCGGTCAGCGGTTGGCAATTAGCTTATAACAGTTGGCTAAGGAAAAGAGCCGGGCGTTTGCTCCCGGCTCTTTTTTCTTTGATCTGTTATTTCTTTTCTTCTTCCCCCGGCCCAATCCCGAGCGGCTTCCACTTGGCCTCGTCCTTCAGGCGGTGCTGGCTGCCATGCCGGTCGTGCACCTGGTCAAAGCCTTCACTTTTAATGAACATCTGATCGCCATCCAGGAGAGCCGTGAGGCCTTCCTGGCCGGGTTCGGGACGTTTGACGCCCTTATATTTGGCTGCCATGGCCGGGGTGTAATCGGTCGGTTCCTCGTAGGTGGTAATGTAGCCTTCGAAGTTTCGCAGGATGATCTTATGGTCTGACATGCTCAGCAGGTAATTCGGCATGACCGGGATCTTGCCGCCGCCTCCCGGGGCATCCACGATGTATTGTGGTACGGCATATCCGGAAGTATGCCCGCGCAATCCTTCCATGATCTCGATGCCCTTGGCCACCGGCGTGCGGAAGTGACCCGCGCCATGCACCAGGTCGCACTGGTAAAGATAGTATGGGCGCACCCGGATACGCACCAGGTCCTGTACCAGTTGGCGCTGGATGTGGACATTATCATTGACGCCTGCCAGCAGGACCGATTGGTTGCCAAGCGGGATGCCGGCCCTGGTCAACCTGTCACAGGCCTCGGCCAGTTCTTTGGTGATCTCGTTCGAGTGATTGACGTGAATGTTCATCCACAACGGGTGGAATTTCTGCAGCATTTCACACAGTTCATCGGTAATACGCTGAGGCATAAAGACCGGGACGCGTGACCCGATCCGGACGATCTCGATGTGCGGGATCTCGCGCAGGCGGGTCAGGATCTCCTCCAGGATCTTGGGCGCCAGCACGAGCGGGTCGCCGCCCGAGAGCAGCACATCCCGCACCTGGGGCGTGCGTTTCAGGTATTCGATCTGCATGTCGAATTCCTGGCGGGAGAACTGGGCGGTCGGGTCGCCGACGATGCGGGCGCGCGTGCAGTAGCGGCAGTAGGAGGCGCATTGTGTGGTGACCAGCATCAGCACCCGGTCAGGATAACGGTGCACCAGGCCCGGCACAGGCGAGTGCTTATCCTCGGCAAGCGAGTCTTCCATCTCTGCCGTAAAAGGGATCATCTCGCAGTCGGTCGGGATGACTTGTTTGCGGATGGGATCATCCGGATCTTCCGGATTGATCAGGGATATAAAATAGGGGGTTATGTCCACACGGAAGAGCCGGTCGGCGCTGAGGGCTTTGCGCTCAGACTCGGTCAGCGGGAGCACTTTTTCGATTTCTTCCGCCGTGTTCAGGCGGTGACTTAACTGCCAGCGCCAGTCGTTCCACTTTTCATCGGGAATATCGGCGAAAGCGGGGGAACGTTTGGAAGGGAAAGGCAAGTTCATTTTATTCTCCGTAATTCAAACAGTAAAAGGGAAGGAGTAAAGTGTTTACGTATAACGTGCTAACGTGTAAACGTGTAAACATGCCAACCTGCCCGGCGGATCATGGTCCGGTCGAAAGAATCCAGTCTGGTATCGGCTGATGCTTGCCATGCGGGTATTGTACGAGTAAACACAGGTCAGGTCAATATAAAAATTCGGGATGGGAAAATCTCTATAAAGTTTTTAAGATCTCCCCGAATGGAAAAGAGTAAAATGGAAATGGACAACTCGTCCAGTGCTTTATTCTCCATGGATCAAGGCAGGAAGAACATGACCAAACCGGTGGCTGTTCTGACCGACAGCACTGCCAGTATCCCGGAAGAGATGCTCGCAGAACTGAATATTCATACCGTGGCGTACTACATTCACCGCGGGCAGGAAGTACTGCGCGACCTGGTAACAATCCAGCGCGCTGAATTTCTAGCCTGGCTGGCGAATACGAATGTACTGCCAACCACTGCCAGCCCGGGGCCTGGGGATTATATCGAAGCCTATCAAGACCTGGCGGAATCAGGTGCCGAAGAGATCATCAGCATCCATATGACCTCGAAAGCCAGCGGAGCGTATCAGGCTGCATCTATCGCCAAATCCATGCTCGAGGAGCAGGTACCGGATTTGCACGTTGAGGTGATCGACACGCGCAATGCCGCCCTCTGTCAGGGATGGATGGCCATCGAGGCGGCCCGGGCGGCGTTATCCGGCCTCAGGCTGGATCAGGTTGCGGCAAAAGTGCGGGCCATGATCCCGGTCACGCACCTGCTGCAGACTGCCGATACACTCAGGTACCTGTATATGGGCGGGCGGATTGGCAGAGCCAGGCATCTGGTCGGCAGCCTGCTCAATATCAAGCCCCTGATCGGTGTGGAAGACGGCGAAATTGTGCCGCTCGGTATTGCCCGCAGTCGCGCCCAGGCCTATCAGGCCATGGTGGAAAAGGTTGAAGAAGTGGTGGGAAAGTCCAGGGTAAAGATCGCCTACGTACATGCCGGGGCAAAGCAGGAAGTGGAGAAGATCAAGATCATCGTCGAAGACCGGTTGAACGCAGCCGAGTGGTTTGTAGGCGAACTTTCACCTGCGCTGGCAGTCCATACCGGGCCGGGGACAGCCGGGCTGTGCTATTTTCCGGCTGACATTTAGGAGTTTTCCCCCAATTCAAAATTAAATGAATGTGGCGCTCATTGAAGAGCGCCACATTTTTTTGGAAGGTTATGAAGCCGGGGGCAGGGGTTCCTGCGGAGGAAGTACATCCACCGAAGCGGCCTCGGCGGCGGGTTTCTTCTTGCGCAGGAGCAGGATCGGGACCACAACTGCAATTGCGATGAAAATGATCGCCACGCAAAGCAGGGCAAAGCCAATCCCGCCCGAGAAATTACCATAGCCCTTAAAGAAATCCGGCATATTCCCAGTGGCAGTATAAGCGCCGAACAGGCACAAAGACAAGCCAGGGCATCCGCACAACAGGATGGCCGCTACTGTTCCGACAATTGGCCAGGTTTTGTTTTCTTTCTTTGCAACAGGCATTTCCATTATGGTCTCCTCTTTTTAGTTGTTATCATCTTTCTGTCAGTATACAATTTCTGCCAAATTTATGCAAGCGTTTACTGGCGCAGTTTCGCGCCCAATTCCTGTTCCAGCCGGCGCAGGATGTGCGTCCGGATGCCGGCCACATCCTTATCGCTCAAGGTCTTGTCGCCTGCCTGGTAAGTGAGGCTGTACGCCAGGCTCTTTTTGCCCGCGCCGATTTTCTCGCCGCGATAAACGTCGAACAGGCGCACCTCCCGGACGACTTTTCCACCGGTCTGACGGATGATTTCGGCCACTCTCTCCGCCGGCAGACTCTCGTCCACCACCAGGGCCAGGTCTTCGAGCACAGGCGGGAATTCAGGCACAGGCGATATTTCGTACAGCGCAGGTACGAGCGCAAGGATGGCATCCATGTCCATATCCGCAGCCAGGATCGGGGTCCCGGCAAAGGCAGCCGGCCAATCGTAACGTTCCCGCACCTGCGGATGCAACTCGCCAAAAACACCCAACTGCTTTTCGCCGGAAAGAACGCGTGCCCGCTTTCCGGGGTGGAAACTTGGGTTTGTCCCGGGTTCATAGTGCAACTCCGGGATGTGCAGGCCTTCAAGCAGACCGGCAAGCAGTCCCTTGAGGTCATAGAAATCCATCAGAGCATTATCAACCCCCTGCCAGGCCGGCAGCTCGCGCGGACCGGCCAGCAGGATGGCCAGGCGTTGGAGTTCGTCCGGAAGATCGCCTTGTTCTGAAGACAGGAAGATCGGGCCGATCTCGAACAAGGACAGCCGCTCACGCAGGCGGGCGTTATGTTCTGCGCTCTCCAGAACACTGGCCAGCACGCTGTGCCGCATCACCGCTTTGTCGCTCGAGATCGGGTTCGCCAGGCGCACGTAAGGCTTGTCGTCCGCGGCACTGTCCGCTGGCACACGCCGGATTTCGCGTTCGGGCGTGGTGAAGCGGTAACTGATGATTTCCTGCAAGCCCTGCTCCACCAGCAGGTCGCGGACGCGTTCTTCTTTTTGAAGCAGCGGGTTGCCAATTTGCGGCGGGAGCTGGTCAGCCATGCGGGTCTCGGGAATACGATCGTAACCGTAGATCCGTGCAATCTCTTCAATAACATCCGCCTTGCCGGTAATGCCTTCGCCAATATCCAGGCGGTGGTCGGGAGCGACGGCGGTAATGGTTTCTCCGTCCACGGTCACCTCAAACTCCAGACGGCGCAGCAGGCCGGCGATCTCTTCTGCAGAGAGGTCGATCCCCAGCCAGCGTTTCACGTCGCGCGGCGCAATCCTGACCTCGGATTGTGTGGGCGGCAGTGGGTAGACATCCACCAGTCCCGCGGCGACTTTGCCATCCGCCCAGGCCTGCATCAACTCAAGACCGCGCCGGACGCCGCGCTCGGCCATGGCCGGATGGACACCACGCGAGAAGCGGTAGGAAGCCTCGGAAGGCAGGTTTTGAGCACCGGCAGTCTTGCGGATATTGATAAAGTTCCAGGCCGCCCCTTCGAGCAGAATATTGGTAGTCTTTTCGCTTACTTCGGACTCTGACCCGCCCATGATGCCGGCGATTGAGAGCGGGCCGGCGCTGTCGCATACCAGAACGGTGCTCTCATCCAGAGTCCGTTCCACGCCATCCAGGGTGGTCAATTTTTCGCCGGGCCTGGCGGTGCGGGTGATGATACGGACCGTCTTATGGGAGGAATTGGCAATTCGCCCTACGAGCACGTCATAATCGAAGGCATGTAATGGTTCGCCGATTTCGAGCATGGCGTAGTTGGTGGCATCGACAACATTGTTGATGGGACGCATCCCGGCCAGCTTCAAGCGGAGTTGCACTTTGTAAGGGCTGGGACGGATTTCAATGTCCCGGACCAGGCCAAGCACAAAGCGCGGGTTCAAAGCTGGCTGTGTGATTTCGATTTCTGCCTGGAAGGATTCACCTTCCGGCTTGAGCTCGAATTTCGGGTTCCGCAACGGCTTGCCGGTGATCGCGGCGATCTCACGCGCCACGCCCAGTATGTTGGCGCAGCGGGCAGTGCTCGGCAGAATGGACACTTCCATGACCGCATCGCCCAGATAATCGGCCAGGGGCATGCCTGCCGGGGCGTTCTCATCCAGGATGATGATGCCTTCGTGCTCATCCGAGATGCCCAGTTCCTTTTCCGAACAGGCCATGGAATAGGATTCCACGCCACGGATCTTGGCACGCTTGAGTGTCACCAGCACCTGGCCGGGTTGGTGTCCATCGTAGATCTGGGCGCCCTCCCTGGCATAGGCAACTTTTAAAGGCTTTGGTAGAGGGCCCTTCCCTTTAAACTCAAATAAATTCGGCGCGCCGGTCAGCACAACGTGTTCCTGCTGCCCGTCGAAGAGCTTGCACAATACCAGCCGGTCTGCATTGGGATGCGGCATGACCTCGGACACGGAACCGACAACGAGCTTTTCGCGGTCCCATTCAATCCCGATCAGGCTGGCATCCCGTGAACCTTCCTTCGGGATGGGCAGGCCGACAAAACGAATTTCCTCCACTTCCAACCCTGCCATTGTCATCTGGTGGGCCAGGTCGGGAATTGGAATATCAATATCAACGAAATCTTTTAGCCAGGAAATGGGGACTTTCATGGGATAACTCCTATAAAGGTAATTAGAGAACAGAGAAAAGGTGAACAGAGAGCAGTGATATAAATTAGATATCAATCTTTTTCTGAAGGTTCAATAGTGTATGGTTCAGACATTTCGTGGATAGCATTTGCATAACCAGGCTCATTGGCACCTTGCTTGCTGCGTTTAAGATAGGAGATATAGCCATTCAGCATTCGTTCGAATTCTCGTCACCTTCGGTTGATGATTCCTTGTAAAGAGGTCGTCGGAGATAAATCCCGCTTCGAAAGAAAATATCAAGATGACTAAATGTTTCTTCCAAGGAACCACGAGCGGTATAACAAAAACGAATATCTTCCTGATAGTAAAAACGTCCATACCCTTCCGCAATATTTGCCGGGATACTTAGAGATGAGCGTCTGCATCTGCGAATCAAATTCCACTTTTCCTCCGGGGGAAGCAATGGCAACACGTCACGGTAAATCCTGAGTGCAAAGTCTTTGGCCTTTTTGCCAGACCTCCAATCGTTGTAAGCCTTTATGCTCATCTGGCCCTTTCCATTCCTCTTTGCCTTACTTCCCTTACCTCTACCTTGTTGCCTGTTCCCTATCACCTAAAACTGCTCAAGAAAGCGCAGATCATTCTGCCAGAAATAACGGATGTCCTCAATCCGATGGCGCAGCATCGCCATGCGTTGCGGACCAAGACCGAATGCGAAACCACTGTAGCGCTCCGGATCATAGCCGCCGTTGCGCAGGACAATCGGGTGCACCATCCCGCAGCCGCCGATCTCCAGCCAGCCCGAACCCTTGCAGACACCGCAGCCCTTTCCGCCGCAAAGGAAACATTCCACATCAAATTCAGCGGATGGCTCGGTGAACGGGAAGTACGAAGCCCGGAAGCGTGTCCGGGTGTTTTGTCCAAACATACGCCGGGCAAAATCAGCCAGTGTCCCCTTCAGATCGCTAAAGGTGATCCCCGGCCCGACCGCCAGGCCTTCCAACTGGTCGAACTGGGTCTCGTGACGGGTCGTGACCTGCTCGTAACGGTAGCACATGCCCGGCAGAACGATCCGCACCGGCGCCGGGTTTTCGGGATTCATCGCCGAGATCCAGCGCATGGCATGCATCTGCCCCGGCGAGGTATGCGTACGTAAAACGATCGGGTTTTCACCCCGCCCCACGGATTCTACAAAGTAGGTATCCTGCATATCCCGGGCCGGATGACCGATCGGGAAATTGAGCAACTGGAAGTTGTACTCATCCGTCTCAACCTCGCGTGAGCGGAAAACCTGGAAGCCCATTTCACCGAATATGGAATATAGTTCCCGCAGGGTCTGCGTGTCGGGATGCAGGCGGCCCAGCGGTATGCGCCGCCCCGGCAGGGTTACATCCAGTTGTTCCTGTTCAAGCGAACGTTTCAGGGCGGCCTGTCGCAGCTCCTCAGACCTGGCGCCAAAGGCGGCCTCAAGAGACTTTTTCACCTCATTGGCGCGCTGGCCTGCCACCGGCTTTTCTTCCTTCGAAAGGCCCCCAAATTGGCTGAAGATCTGCATTAATCCCGAACTGCGTCCCAGGTGCGCCACGCGCCAGGCTTCCAGTTCGGCTTCGTTCTGGACAGAGTCGAGTGCTTTTAGGGCCTCCTGTTCAATTTTATTCAATTGTTCAAGCATGTTACCTCCATACAGTAGGAGAGAGTAGTGAGCTGAGAATCGAGATCAGTCCTTTCTGAGTAAAACAATTTGCTCTTCCTGTTCTCTACTCTCTTCTCTCTGTTCTCATCTTTATAAACAAAACTCCCGTCCAACGAAGGGACGGGAGGGGATTCCCGCGGTACCACCCAGCTTGGCCATATGGCCCACTCATCACCGACCATCATCGGTTGCCCCTGTAACGCTGGGATGCGGCTCGAACTACTGAACGTGACACGGGATTTCTTGACCCGCGACACGTTTTCACCCGAACAGCTCAAGAGGGAACTTCAGTCGGTTTCCGCCGGATACGAGTCTCAGTCCATGCCCGTATTTCCCTGTCGGCTTCCGCTGACCTACTTTCCTCCGTCCATGCTTTTAATAGGCTCGCCTGTTGAGATTTATTATCTGCAGAAATGACGGGCTGTCAAGGGGGTGAAATTCTGTTTTCTCATCCGGGCGTTTCAAGGCATTACCAGCCCCTGGGGTTCCAGCATTTTGGCAGCGGAATCTTTTCTACGCTGGGCGCATCAGGCAGGCAGATACCAGCAGGGCTTTATCGGTCAGGATTTGATGCGGGGTGCCCTCTGCAACAATCCGGTGCTGTTCGCTGATTATATAGACGCGCTCGGCAATTGTTTCCAGGATACTCAGATCATGCGTGGCTGTCACGACCGTTTTCCCGGCCTTTCCCTGCCGGTTGATGAAATCAATCAGCCAGGCAACGCTGCGCGGGTCCAATCCGGCCGAGGGCTCATCCAGCAGCCAGACATCCGGTGAGAGACCCAGGACAGAAGCCAGGGCGACGCGTTTTTTTCCCCCCCAGAGAGTTGGTGCGGGGCGCGCTCACGCAGCTTTTCAATTTGCAGGTCACGCAGTGCAGCTTCTACGCGTACCTTTACTTCCTCATGGCTTAGTCCCAACTGGAGCGGTGCAAAGGCCAGCTCGTCCCACACGGATGGCATGAACAACTGAACATCACTATCCTGGAAGACCAGGCTGACCCGGCGGCGGAACTCAAAATTAAAGGCATCCTCCTGGAAAGCCTGTTCGGTCAGAGGTTTTCCAAAGGCCAGCACGAAACCTTGCGAAGAGAAATAGAGCCCATCCAGGATCTTGAGCAGCGTACTTTTTCCGGAACCGTTCGATCCGAGGATGGCCAACCGTTCGCCCGGCCGGACGGTGATGCTGATTTGATCCAGGGCCGGGATCCGGTTTTCGTAATCATAGCAGAGCTGGCTAACTTCAAAAACAGGGAGCATTTCCATAAAAGTCTTCCTCAATCTTATAATCTTCCCAACCAGATGGCCAAGCCAATCGTGATTAATACCACTCCGCCTGACAACCAGTCTCTCCAGCGCATCTTGAAAGTATCCATCGTGCGCGGGTAATTCCTGAAACCGCGCGATTGCATCGCCAGGAATACTTCGCTGCTAACCTGCAGGGACTTGTTTAGCAGCGTACCGGTGGTGGCTGCGACCAGATGGCGCTCTTCGGACCCGTTCATACGCCGCAAGAGCCGGCTTTTACGCGACAGGAACATATCGTTGGTGATATGAAGCAGCAAATGAACATACCGATAAGTCATGCCCAGGATCAGGATGATCACTGCCGGTACACGCAGCACCCCCAGCGCTTTAAGCACGCTGTTCCAGGGAGTCGTAAGGATAAGAAGAACAGCGAACGAGACCGATGTCCCAACTCTGAGCAGGAGGAACGCGGCTGTCATCACGCCTGTGTTTGTGATTACCAGCCCAAGCGGCAAATGTACCAGGATTGATCCTGGAGTGATAAACAGGGCCGGGAGTGCAACGATCCCGGTAAAGAAAAGGATGAGCAACCAGACCCGCTTGATAAAAAAGACCAATGAAATTTTTGAAAAAAGAGCCAGCCAAAGAGCCAGGAAATAGAGAACGAGGATAATGAGGATGTTATGGGAAAGGTTGACCGCCAGGACAAGCAACAACAAAGCCACTATTTTAAGACGCGGATCTAATCCCTGAAGCAATCCCTGTTTTCGGGCATTCTGCTCGGCAAACAGGGACTGCTCAAGTGTATTATTAATATCCACCAGCGTTTTCTCGACGAAACCGCTGCGCTGGGTGTGTTTCGATGAGCGAGGAAATTTAGCCAACTAAATGATGAATCCTACATCGATTCCGGTTTGCGCTGGGTCACCAGCATGGTGAACAACCAGACCGTCAATCCAATGATAATTGTCCCGGTAATGCCCGAAAGGATGTAGGCAAGATTGGCATTTTTCAATGCCGGCAAATCGTAACCGGGTAACGGTGCAGACCAGAGCCCGGATAAATTAGCCATCCCTTGAGGAATAAAGGAAAGCCCCATTTGAGATAACTGTTCAGTGCCCCACTCCCCCCAGGCAGTTCCGGGGGCGAATAACCCGATCGGGACAATCGCCAGCATTACCGCCAGGGCTATCCACAAGGCACGCCATTTGGCAAATCCGCTCAATTCAGTCGCAATTTCAGTTTTCTTGACGAATTCCAATGCCGGTTGGTTGGCACGCTGCAGATAGATAACAACCAGAGCCGTAACCAGTCCCTCAACCACCGAAGCAATCAGTGCGTGTGGAATAACCATGGCCGGAATCGAGACAGAAAGAGGATAGGGCGCATATAATGGTGTCCCGTTGGCCGTATGGAAGAGCACCGGCTGGATGCCAAATTCGACAGCAGCAAAAAAGGCCGCCACGGTCAACCCGGCCCATCCCCCAACTGCTGCGCCGATCACCCGGCGTTTCGACGTCGGAGGCTGATTTTTCGAGAAAGCCTGGTAAATGGCATGGCTTACGTATGGCAACACCACGGCCATGTTGAAGCAGTTAGCACCAATCGCCAGGATACCGCCATCCCCAAAAAAGAATGCCTGGATGACCAGAGCAATGGTTATTGCCATTGTTGCGATCTCGGGACCCAGGATGATCGCCGCCAACGCACCACCAACCGCATGCGCGGTTGTTCCGCCCGGCAGCGGGATATTGAACATCATGATTACAAATGAAAAGGCCGCGATCAAAGCCACCAATGGTACATTCCTGGCAGTCATTTTCTCGCGCAACTTCCTGACGCCCATGACCCAAAAGGGCAGAACGAGAGCGAACATAATGATCGAAGTGGCTGGGCTCAGGTACCCATCAGGGATATGCATTGCTGTTGTGCAAAGCCAGATTGCAAACACTCCATAATAGAGGATCAAAGCGCGGGGGATTTTCTTGATCAGCAATTCGAACGCCGCTTTATATTGTGACATTTTTCCTCCTTAGGATCTGTGGTTACAATCCGGGCACAGCCCGAAAAATGTCAGATGGCCGGCATCAACCTGGTAGCCGGTCAGGAGTTCGATGCCGCGCGATTGCGTCGTTGAGCGAATCCGGTTCCAGGTCCAAGTGCGCGCCGCAGACCCGGCAAACCAGGTGGTGGTGATCATGCCCGGCCAGCTCATAGGTCAGGTGACCACCTCCGACCTGGGTGGGATGGACAACGCCGTTCCTGGCCAGGAAATCCAGCGTTCGATAAACGGTGGTCTCTGTCATACCGATCGCGTGGATGCGCTCATAAATTTGTCCGGGCGAAAGGTGCCCGCCCTCATGCAAGGCTTGCAAAATGGACAAACGCTGGGGCGTCATGCGATAGCCGCGTGCCCGCAGGGTCTGAGTGTATTTGGGTATGCAAGACAAGGGGAAACTCCTTATTGCAACTATTATCAATAACATATATATTATACAACAAAAAATACGGACCCATTTCCTTGTTGGAAACGGGTCCGTCATCATTTAATGAAAATTATTCTACGGTTCCCACTCCAACTGTGTCACGCTGAAGATATAAGGCTGTCCTTTAACATATTCCACCCCGATCAACAGGGTTCGCCAGGAGAGCTCGTTACCAGCCGGGCCGGGCTTGTAGAGGGAGTAGAAGTTGACACTGGCATACGACGGCCGGCCAGGATGTGTCATAACTGGCGCCGCCGGTCTGGGGGACATTGCAGCTCAATGTGTAACTTCCATTGAAAACATCCAGCCATTTTGGTATGACGACCACGTGGATTGCCCCGATGGTATCCAGGCCGCTGCCGGGCGCCGCACCCCAGTTGTGCTCGAAGGTGCTGTCGAATATCCACTGGGAGTGAGCCTGGTCGAAAACGATCGCATTGCCGTTGCGCCATAAACGAACGGCCATACCGTGAACCGGGCTGACCTGCGCAGACAACATCTGCCCATTGGAGGTCTGGACGGCGTTCCCAAAGTTGGCCAGCAGGGTATTGACGCGCCCATCCGCACAGAAAGCAGCCGAGGCAACGTATTCGGTCAGATAAGCGGAATTCACCCAGCCGGAACTGCCAGCGGGGTTCTGCACCTGCACCCACAGCGCCTGATCAACATTGGATGAAGGCCCGGTTCGCATCACGGTGGTAGTCCCAGCAGCAAAGGAACCTGTCACAGGATTGCCCGTCCCCGGACCGGAGCGGATATTGAGCGCGTCCCCCGCGGGGACCCCGATGACTCCATACGGCCCGGATGGGCTGCCAGGCAGGATGACCCCGGCCGCAGCGGTGGGAAGCACACCGGAAGTGGTGGCTGTGGGAGCGGCGCCGGGAGTGGCGGTTGGCGGAGTCAAGGTCGGGGTTGCGGTCGGAACTGAAGGCGTGTCGCTGGCCGACGGCGCCGGTGTGGCGGCCAGCGGGGTCGGAGAGGCCAGGACGATCGGCGTCGATAACGCGGCCGGTTTTCGCAGCAATGAAAGACTACAGCCGGCCAAAAACAGGGTGGCAAGACTGAAAGCCAGAACGAAAAGGGTGCGTTTCATAAGCTCTGCTCCTGGTGGAAGAATTCCACCGATCCGATTCTATCACTTTGATCCCTCGGAGGGAGATGCCATAAGTACTTTTAGAACAAGGGGAGCTGATTTTTCTGCATGTGAATACGTTTTTGGGGAGCAAAGACCGGCATTTTCGTTGCAATTCCGAGTTGCTCACATAATTCGGCGTAAACCTGTCCCAACCGACGGGCATTCCGGGCCGGTGCGGAGTAGCGTTCGCCAAAGGCCTTTTCATAACGCACGCGCAGGCCCGGGAAAAGCTGGTCGAGTTTATCGTAATAATAGGCCCGCTGGCGGTCGCGCAGGGTCATGCCGAAGGCAGGCAGGATGTACCTGGCTCCGGCTGCCTGCGCCATTCGTATGATCGCGCGGATATTCTCTTCGGTATCCTCAATGAACGGGAGCACCGGCATCAGAGTGATACCGGTCAGGAGGCCGCGCCGGCTGAGAGTCTGAAGTGCGGCGACCCGCCGGGAGGAGACCGGAGCTCCAGGCTCGAGCCGTTTGCTCAACAGATCGTCGGCGGTTGTGACGGTGAAGGTCACGGCGGCGTAGGTCTTGCGGCTGATCTCTTCGAGCAGGTCAATATCCCGCATGACCAGGTCCGACTTGGTGATGACGTGGACCGGGAAACCGGATTCAGCGATGACTTCCAGGGCAGAGCGGGTCAGGCGAACCTGCGCCTCCAGCGGCATGTACGGATCGTTCATGGACCCGGTGCCGATGGTGCCAACAATGCGTTTCCCGGCCAGTTCCAGGCGCAACAACGCGATCGCATTGGCCTTGACCAGCACGTCGTGGTTGAAATCTTCGATCTGGTAGCATTCGGAGCGCGAGTCGCAGTAGATGCACTGGTGCTGGCAGCCGCGGTACAGGTTCATGTTGTAGTAGAGCCCGAACCAGTCGTCGGGCCCTTTGACACGCGCCAGCAGGGTTTTGGCCTGGATCTCTTTGATCATTTCCCCATTTCCCGATACAAGAACCAGTGACCGAGGCGGTCATCCACATCTTTGATGAGGCGGTCATAGTACAGGTCGAACACCTGGCCTGTATCCACAATCACCCGGAAATAGAAACGGCCCACGCCGAGCGAGCCGTGTTCCGCCGCAACCGCGGCGTGAGCCGGCTGCATATTGCGCGCCATGCGCCCGCGCCGGGTAAAATCGGTCCACTCGGAGAGTTTCCCGGTGATGCGGTAGTTTTTACCATCCCAGGTGAATCCGTCCGGGCAGTGGGGTGTCTTCTGCCGGACAGGAGGGGCATCGAAGGAGACTTCAATGGGCTGGTCGATGAAATGGAGCGGTATAAATTCCATAAGGTGTAGCAAATTGGGTTGGCGAATACGCTGCGTTCGCCAACCCAATTTTCACTGGCTTCCTCCAATCCATATCAGCCTTCCCCGAAGACTACCACCACCATATGCTGGTTAAGGAATTGCGGATGGACCTCGTTGCGCGGGACGATCTGCCCAAGCGTGTAGCCTCCGGCGACCGGTATACCCATCCCCAAGGTGGCCTGGACGGCAGCCACATCTGCTCCAGGTTGGGCCTCGAAGAGCATCTGCCAGGCGACATCCGCCAGGACCAGACCCAGCACCGGACGCGCCCCATCCAGGGCAGCCAGGGCCTGTTCGGTTGCGTCCGCTGCGGCTTGCTGGCAGCCTGACAGACTGCCCACCAACAGGTAGGCATCCGTTCCGTCCCGGACGGTTGTGTTCATCCGGAAAGAACCATCCGCTTCGACCCGCAGAGGCGAACGCAGCACGAGCGGCGGCACTGGCGGCAGGCTTTTATCTGCCTGTTCCACCTGTGCCTGATCCAGCCCGTCCTGGCCCGGATGGGACAGGGGAGGTGCAGGCGAATGCGAATGAGCAGGTGCATGCGGGTGAGGCGAAGCAAGCGGAAGCAGACCGAGCGGATAAAGCCGCGCCAGGCTGTTGAGGGGTGGAAAAGCCCAATCGCGCGCCGGGTAACCGAAGACGTGGCCAAAGGTCTCCGAAGCCGGGCGGCCATCCAGAGTCCGCACCCAGAAGCCGCGGCTGCGCGTGACCCGGAAATGCATCCCGACCGGCTGCCATCCGGTGCCGTAGCCAACCCCCACCCGGATATTCCCTTCCAGGCGAGCCAAGGCCAACCCGCCTGATCCAAACTGCGCTCCACCAATTTGATAAGCGATGCCGGCATTCAAGTCGCCACAGGAGAGGGCCCCGATGAGGTTTGTCCCACCCAGCAGGCCGGCACACAGCTGTTCAGCGTCGGCATTGAAACCGTCTGCAAAAATAAGGGCAGGCTGGCGGGGTTTACGGTTCAACAGGCTGGCCAGTTGCTGTGAAACTTCACGACTGCCCTGGGTATAGCCTGCCAGCCACGAGACATCTGCGCGCGCATCCGTGGAGGCAATCAAGGCCAGGGTCACGGCATGAGGCTGCAGCCCGGCCGAAGTCAGACAGGTCGAGGTGCTGAATCCAATAACGGGCGTATTGCCAATCAAACCGGCAATACCATTGATAACATCCTGGGCATTGTATTGGTAGGAGGAGATCACAATTCCAAAGACCGGCGTGGTACTGCCCAAGCCGTTCAAAGCCTGGTGAGCGGCTTGCAAACCGGCTTCACGCCCGTCAAGGGCACGTGCATTTCCAACTGCGGCGAGGAGGGTCATGGTTACATCCTAGTGTTCCATTCGGAGGATGGGATCAGCCCTCCGCCACCGGGACAGTGAAATGGAAGGTTGTCCCCAGGCGGAATTCGGACTCGAACCAGATGCGCCCGCCCATCATCTCGATCAGACTCCTGGTAATGTTCAAGCCCAGGCCGGTGCCGGGAGATTCACGCGCTTTTGAATCTTCCGAGCGGAAGAACTTCTGGAAAATCTTGTTCTGGTCTTCCAGACTGATGCCGATGCCGTTATCCTTCACCCATATATGGAGGACTTCTGCAGCGCCCTGGGGGTCCCAGGTATTGGCGCTCGCCTCGGCGCCAATGGTGATGACGCCGCTCTCGGGAGTGTATTTATTGGCATTGCTGACCAGGTTGATGACTATTTGCGCCAGGCGCGTGGGATCCGCCCAGATCTTGGGTAATTGGGAGGGGATGGCCAGATTGGCAGATTGCTTCTTGTCTTCAAGCTGGCGCTTGGTTGAGCGCATGACCTCATCCACCACGCCGGCGATATCGATGGCTTTAAAGTCCAGGCGCAGGCGCCCGGCCTCGATCTTGGAAATGTCGTTCAGGTCAGAGACCAGGGTGGACATGCGCTCGACATTCGAATGGATGGTGCCCAGGAAGTTCGACTGCATGTCGTTAATGGAACCGACTGCACCTTTGGCCAACAGTTCGGTATAGCCCTTGATGGAGGTCATCGGGTTTTTAAGTTCGTGAGCCACAAAAGATACGAACTCGCTCTTGGCTTCGTTGGCAGACTGAACTTCGTGATAGAGCTGGGCATTGGCGATGGCAATGGCGGCATGGTCACTCAAGCGCGTCAGGAACGGTATGGATCCGGCTGGCTGGTATTCTGCAGTCCGATTCTCCAACACGATCAAACCGATCACCCCGGCTTCACGGCGGATCGGAACCACCGTTTGGGAAAGCGCGCCAGCCAGCAGCCCGGGCGCGGCGTCATTCAGGGCAATGTGCTGAGGCTGGCCAGTCTCGACCGCGTTGCGCAGGCCGGGTTGCTCGAGCGGCAGGTAGGCATCTTTATAAGTCAGCTCGATCTCTTCATATCCTTGTTGAGCCATTAGCCGTATGCCATACTCTTCGAGGATGCCGATCAGACCCGCATCGGCGTGAGACTGGCGCATGGCCCATTCCAGGGTAAGCCGCATGGCACGCCTTACATCCAGGCTGGCATTAAGTTCCCGGTCAATGCGCTGCATTACCGAGAGTTCTTCCACACGGGCGCTCAATTCCTGATCAGTCAATGTATACAGGCGTGCGTTATCAATGGCTACGGCGGCCTGTCCGCCAAAGGCTGAGAGCAGGTTCTGGTCATCTTCAACGAACGGCAAGCCATCCTTGCGGTTGACCACCTCGAGAACGCCAATAATGTTTTCCTTCACCTGCAATGGGATCGCCAGAACGGAGTGGGTAACGAACCCGGTGGATTGATCGGTGGAGGCGGACCAAGTGGGAACCTTCTGGACATTATTACTGAGGACCGCCTGACGCGACTGGGCCGCTTCGCCAACAATCCCGGTGCCAGGAGGCAGGCGCTGCCCGGCCTGGTATAACGCGGCCGGGCCGGCACAAGCCTTGAAGACCAGTTCACCAGTGGTTTCATCCACCAGGAAAAGGCTACCGGCTTCGCAGTTGAGGATGGTAACGGCGCTGTCGAGAATTTTCTGGAGCAGCGGCTCGGTCTCGAGGGTTCCGGTCAACTGGCGGGTGATCTCATTCAGAGTGGACAACTGGCCGGCGCGCCGTTCGGTCTCCTCGAGCAGGCGGGCTTTGATAATGGCGCCGGCAGCCTGTTCTGCGATCGACTGCAGGAGCACCTGTTGACCGGAGGTATAGGCGACGCTGGCGTCACAACTGCCGACCGAGAGGGCGCCGATCGTCTCCGCGCCGGTGTTGAGGGGTACGCCCGTCCAGGAGAAGACTTCTTCGGAATAGGGTTTAACCCCGCGGGCCTGGCACTCACGGGTGTAATCGATTGTAAGGATGGCCCTACGGGAGCGGATAACTTCAGGGCTCAAGTCTGTTCCGGCCGGCATGGGCAGGTTTTCACGCGCACCCAGGCGGTCGTCCTTCTCGACACAGAAAGCATAATAGTAGTAATCGCTCTCCTTGTTATAGAGCGTGATATGGAAATCATCCACCGGCAGGACCTGGTCGGTCTGAGCGTAGATAAGTTCCATAATATCGTCGAAGGCGACCGTTATGTTAACACCCTGGGCGACGCGTGCCAGGATATTCATCTCACGCACGCGCCGTTCGAGGTTGAAGATCACCTGGGCACGTTCGATGGCAACGGCGGCCAGGGCGCAGATCCGTTCAAGGAAGCCCAGATCGCGGGAGTTGAAAACTTCGCCTGAACGGCGCGGCCCAAGCGCCAACCAACCGATGGGATGGTCACTTCCCTGCACCTGTCCCACCGGTACAGTGTCCTGCGTCCGGTGCTGTGCCGGCGCAGGCAGGGGCACAAAGAGCTGTGTATTCAGCAAGGCCAGGCGCGTCTCTTCGGGTTTAAGTTCTGCCGGTAGTGCATTCTCTTCGATCGAGACGGGCATACTGGAGCGGGCGAGAAGTTTGACGAGCGGGCTGGCAGTGGAGAAATGAAGGTCACTGGTGGGCCGCGCGTCCTCGCCGGCAGCTGCAACATACTGGTCGTTAACCAGGTCATAGATATAAATATGCAACTGCTCGGGAACCAGGCTGCTCAGGATATGCTGGCGCAGTTTTCGGACGATGACTGTCAGGTCGACCGTATTGGTCATTTCCCGGCTGAAAACATTGACACGCTGCTCATAGGCCTGGATACCCCGGAAGAACACATCATCCACGAAACGCTGCAGCCGGTTGCGGAGCGGGTTCAGCCCAAGCGCCAGGATGAATACCAGCAGGCCGACGAAGAGCGGCGTGGTGACCTGGAAGGCCTGGCCAAAGATGAGCGTCAGGCCGCTGACCAGTAGAGCATACCCGCCCAGGGCCAGCACCGTCAGCAGGGCATACAATACGCCCTGGCGGAAAAACAGATCCGTGCGCAGCAAGCGGGTGCGCAGGATGCTATAGCCCATCGTCAAGGGGAAAAGAACCGTCAGGAGCAGCAAATAAGGGGAGAAATTGAATGAGAACAGGATCGTCAGCCAGTTCAGCCAGGCCGGTACCTGCGCAGGCAGCACGGCGGTGACCAGGAACCAGGCGGCCAAAGGTCCAAAGGCGATCAGCATCCCCACCAGGATGGCACCGGCCTGCTGGCGCACAACCGGAGATCTGGCAGCGATGCGCCGGTAGAGCAACATGCCGGCAAAAAACAGGATCGACAGGCCGGCCAGGATATAGATATAACGCCAGCCGAAAATGTAGGCTGTGGGGGCTTTAAAGTTGTATAAGCTGAAGGCGGCCAGGATGAATAGCAGCAGGCCAGCCGCATACCCGATCCAGCGCAGGTACGGGCGATCCTTTACCCAGCGGGCTTCCTGCGGGAAAACCAACCCCATGTCGATCAGCGCGCCGCCTGCGCAGGCCAGGGACAAAGTCCACAGCAGCGTCAGCCGGTGGGTGGTATACAGATCGAAAAGCCCGGCGCAGGCAATTGCCACCGAGGTAGAGAATAAGGCAAAGGCGCGCCCGGCCGATTCCGTGCGGCGCATGCCGAAGATCCACAGGCTGATCCCCAGGAAAAGCAGGCCGACAATATACGGGAGGACAAAGTAGACCGTTCTGGCTGCGGCGGGGAAAGTTTGCAGGGTGACGGTGCGGGTCTCAGTCTGGCCAGTGGCAAGGCGCCGAAGGACAACCGGCACAGGCTGGCCGGTCCGGGTATGCGCCAGGGCGGCCTGGACCTGCGCATCGCTGCGCACTTCCACTCCATTGACCTGGACCAGTTGGGACTTGAGCCAGAGCGATTTATCCTGGAACAGGCTCCAGGACTGCGGGGGCGAGGCCTGCCCAACGCCATTGAAGACCATGGTCTGCTCGACAAAAGCTCCCAGGAAGGGGGTTTTCAACCACTGGATGGCCAGGAATGGGATGACCAGGAAAGCCAGCAGGGCGATACCCTGGTAAACCAGCACCACGATCTGGAGCACACGGTTGAGGATTTGGTTGAAACGTTCGGATCGCAACATGATGAGGTAAGCCCGAAGCGGAATTTTGAGAATCTCAAATCATTTTACTCTACATTCAAGACGGGAAAAAAACCTTTTCATAACATTTCTGCAAGGTTCATTGATCGTCGTCTTTCATCAGTTTATCCACATCCACATCGTAATCGCCCCATTTACTGCCGCTGGCAGTGCTAAAGATCATCTGGTTGGTGATCTCCGATTGCGCGGCGGCCTTGCGGACGGCCTGGCGGCGCCTGGCAGCGGCATCTGTAGGAACGGGCCCATCCCCGGGCTGGACGGCCAGGATGCGCACTTCTTTCAGATCGCCAGCCCGATAAGCGAGTCTCTGCCCGGCGTAGTGACCCAGCAAGAGCCGGCCCAGGGGGGTGTTCCCACCCAGCAAACCGCTTTTAAGATCTGCCTGTTCGGCCGGAACCAGGGTGAACTCGCTCCGCTCGGCCTGGCCGGAGGCATCCACCAGTTCCACAACCACGCGGCAGTTCAGGGAGATGGGTATGGGAGAAGGTTGTGTATCCATACGCATAATAACCTTGCAAGTGTCGTATTCGCGTCAGGGTCGTCTGTCCCGAACATTGCGAGCCGCCGCACTTGGGTGGTGAAGCAATCTCCTTATTTATCATGGAGATTGCTTACCTGCCAACCCCGCAGGTACAGGTCGTCAGGCAAGGAACGCCCTGCTCGCAATGACATCAAGCTTATTCCAAGGCCTGGTAAACCAACTGGGCAAAATCCTCCACGATCGGGATGGTGAAGCAGGGCATGTACTGCAGCATGATCAGGCAGTTCAACTGCTCGACCGGGTCGATCCACCACTCGGTGTTGGCTGCGCCACCCCAGCCGAACCTGCCCGGCGAGCCGGGCCGGTGCGAGAGCCCCGGGTGAAGCAGGACTGCCCCACCCAGGCCGAAGCCGTTGGCCAGCTCGCCCATCGGGTGGACGCCTTCGGGCAGGTGGTTCTGCAGCATCCATTCGACGGTCTTGCGGCCAAGCAGACGCACACCTTCCAGCTCGCCGCCGTTCAGCAGCATCTGGCCAAAGCGGAAATAATCCCCGGCCGTGGAGGCCAGCCCGCCCCCGCCGAAGGGCTTGCGGGTGGGCTGGGTGATATCGTCCCAGGGCTTGACGATTTCCAGCCCATCCTGCTCGGATGGGCAGTAGGTCAGGGCGAGGCGATTGACCTTTTCGGGCGGCACCCAGAAGGCGGTATCGGGCATGCCGAGCGGAGCAAAGATGTGCTCCTGGAGGTACTCGTCGAAGAGCTGCCCGGATGCCAACTGGACGATATAACCCAGCACATCGATCGAAAAGCTGTAGCGGAAGTCCGTGCCAGGCTGGAAAGCCAGAGGCAGACGGGCGCGCGCGAAGCCCTGCATCCAAGTCTCCAGGACCTGTTCCGTCTCGTGATCGAGCTGCCGGAGGGTTTCCCGGTAAAGCTTGTCCAGGGCGGAATGCTCGTCGGAGCCGTAGCTGAGACCGCCGGAATGAGTCAGCAGGTCGTGGATGGTGACCTCGCGGCGGGCCGGGACCAGATCGTAGTTGCCGTCCGGGCGGGCGAGCATGACACGCGCTTCCTTGAACTCCGGCAGGTAGCGCGAGAGCGGGTCGGCCAGGCGGAGTTTACCCTGCTCGCACAGCATCATGACGGCCGTGCTGGTGATGGGCTTGGTCATCGAGTAGATGCGGAAGATGGTATTGGCGGTCAGCGGGCTTTTGGTCTTGAGGTCCTGCCAGCCGACGGTCTCCAGATGGGCCACCTGACCGTGGCGGGCGATCAGCGTGAGGATGCCGGCAAAGGTGCCCCGGTCCACGTAGTTCTGCATGACCGGTTTCAGGCGCTCGAGACGGGACGAAGATAATCCAACGCTTTCCGGTTTGACTATTTGCATGGTTCCCTCCGAAATTCAATTCAAGTAATTATTAGAAAAGGCAATTTGCCACAGATGAAAGGGATGAAAGGATAAAGGATTTTACAAGTTTTTATGATCAAACAGCGATTTGCCAGACAAACTCTTTCAAGTATAAACCCTCGACCCCTCCCGGTCTCCCCCAAATTCCAAAAGGCGTGGAATTTGGGGGAGGAGAAGGATGCATCGCGGAAGACAGATGACCGGCGAACGATAACAGATGAAGGATGTCTCCCCCATATGGCGGAGAAGGATATTCCCCACCTGGTGGATGTGGCCGGAGAGGTTCCATTGTAAGATCTATAAAGGAGTTGCAGATGGTTTCGTAGCTCAATCCTCTGCTACGATCCTTAATGCAACCAGGATCCCCAAGCGGCCAGCCGCCGAACAGAGGCATGTGGCCTCTTCGCCAGCCGCTGTTTACAGGTTGTCCGACCCTGCCAGACCCGGGCCGAACGTCGGACCCCATTCGAAGATAGATTTCCAGATCAGGAGATGCAAAAGATGAAACTCACGCCTCCAAAGAACATCACATGGTGGGTCGCGGTCATCCTGGGTGTGCTTGCGCTGCTCGGATACTTTAAGACGATCGCCGCTTTGACCCCGTACGCATTCTTTCTCGCCATCGCCGGACTGGCATTACTGGCAATCGCGTGTCTGGTTAGGAATCTCTAGCGATTCGATCGCGTGGGCCCGGGGGTGGGAAGCGGCCCGGGCCATCCCAGGGTCCACGCGTCGCCAGGCTGTCTACCTACCTGCGCCAGTGCCGCCCCGTCCAAGCCCTGACGGGACAAGGCAGGCACAGGTGCACCGAACGCAGGACGGGTACAGCTGCGCAAGGTTTATTTTTCGTTTTTAAGGTACAGGGGCCCCCTAACGGAGGCAAGATAATCCAGCGGGTACGATATTCGTTGCGCGTATCGAAAAAGAAACGAGTAGGGGGATTTTTGGTTGTTGATCGGGGAATTGTATCTGAGGAACTATTGAAGGACATTGAGGATTCTCGGGTGTTTTCTGGATGATTTGAATTTGAGGATCAAATAGAGGAACAAATAGGTCCCTGTAAGTGAGGAATGGCGGAGAGGTGATGGAATTAAAGTCACCTTTTTTATATTTTTCGCGGAACGAATGGGCTGCGCGGTTGGATGGCTGGGTGCATGGGGATGAAGCGCGCATCCCGACCAGAGGGAAGCGCTGAGCGCCGGGGGGAAAGGGACTACGGAAGAGGGCCGGGTGATCAGCATGTTGAGGGCTTGTGCAAAGGAAAGGCGATGCTGAATATTAGCACAAATGTTCTTGTCGGTAAAGGGAGAAAGTGATTGTCCGGAAAGGCAGTAAGCGCACACTGGCTGTGTTCCTGGGTAGAGGCGGCACGCAGATCGAATACCTGCTGTGCCTGGTTATCGCGGCGTTGGACGGACAGGACTGAATGCCCTGGCCTTCAGGCTGCTGTTTTGGGTGGGGATGGTGGTTGGCTAAAAAAAGCGGGAAAATAATTAGATATAGCCAGTTCAAGGTTGAAGAATTGGTTATTGACATGGCAAACGTTTTCCATTATACTATTATCGATGGAAAACGTTTGCCAATTTGAATAATTGAGATTGGAATACAAAATTATTCATCCATATTCCCTTTTTTATTATCAAAGTTGAATTACTCATCGATTGAAATATCTTTTTCCAAAAGAGGAATTATCTATGAATTCTCTGTCAGCCAGAAAATTCCTGCACAGAACTGGAAAATCCCCCTCTCTTGATAAATTGACCCCGTATTTGTTTATTCTCCCATCAGTTTTGTTCCTGGGGGCGATCCTGGGCTTTCCAATTCTATATAGCATTGTGATCTCGTTCCAAAAGTACAATCTCGCAACCCTGGTATCCGGGAAGGCACAATTTATCGGGCTCCAAAATTATATTGCTGTCCTGAAAAACCCCCAGCTTCAAAATGCTTTGATACATTCATTGATTTTTACCTTTTTCTCCATTCTTTTTCAGTTTACGATTGGGCTGGGACTAGCGATCCTGCTAAATAAATCTTTCCCTTTGAACAATGTGATGAGAGGGGTCCTGCTTTCGGGTTGGCAAGTTCCATCCGTTGTCACCGGGACGGTTTTCCTTTGGTTGTTCAACCTGGATTATGGTCTGGTAAATTTCCTGTTGACCTCATTGAGGATCGTTAATGAACCCATTGCCTGGTTCTTCCAAAGCAATACAGCTATGGTTGCTGTCATTATTGCAAATATCTGGCTTGGAATCCCTTTCAACGTTATTCTACTCAGTGCAGGTATCGCAGGACTTCCAGAAGATGTATATGAAGCGGCCACAGTGGATGGGGCGAACGGATGGCAGAAAGTTTTTTACATTACTCTCCCCCTGCTCAAATCAACCATCCTGGCAGTTTTGATGTTGGGGTTTATTTACACATTACGCGTATTTGACATTATTTGGATCATGACAAAAGGAGGCCCGGGAACGGCGACCGAAGTTTTGCCTACGCTTGCTTACCGACTTTCTTTTATCAATTTCAACTTTGGGCAGAGTGCGGCTGTATCAGTAATCATTCTAGCCATACTTCTCATTGCCGCGGTACTTTATCTTAAAGTCACTTTTAGTGAAGAGAAATTATGAGCCGAAAACAGATAGAAACCTGGTCACGATTTGCTTTGGGGATATTCGCTTGCGTGGTTTACATCATTCCGCTGTTTTGGATGGTTTCAACATCGTTAAAACCCGTGGAGCAAATCTTCCAAAAGCCGCCAGTGCTGTTTCCATCATCCCCGCAGCTGGAGAGTTATCGATCCATTTTGGGTTTGCCTACCAACAGGCCTGATCTTTATATCAACACTGTAATTTATTTCAAAAACTCTTTACTGATTGCCTCGTGGACTACAATCCTGGTGTTCATCCTGGCTATCCCGTCTGCCTATGCACTCTCACGTTTCAAATTTCAGGGGCGGAGCGCCTACATGCTCTTCTTGTTGGTCGCCCAAATGCTGCCCAGCGTTTTGCTTGTCATTCCTCTGTTCGTGCTTTTCAAAAGGTTAGGTCTATATAGTACGTATTTAGGTGTAATTCTTGCGGATACGGCCCTTGCCCTGCCATTTGCAATTATTATCCTGCGAACCAGTTTTATACAAATTCCGGATGCCTTGGAAGAAGCAGCCTGGATCGACGGCGGTTCGCGGATCCAAGTATTGTGGTACATCATCCTGCCTCTGGTAAGGGCAGGCCTGGTCGCAGTAGGCGTTTTCTCCTTCCTGACAGCCTGGGGTGAGTTCGTCTTCGCCCTATCTTTCCTGCCAAAAACCGAGATGCAACCTGTTTCATTAGGCGTTTTCCAATTTATAGGCATGTACAAGTCCAATTTCGATACCATGATGGCATTTTCGACCCTTGTGGCAATTCCAGCGGTAGTCGCATTCATGTTCTTGCAACGTCAATTTGTCAGCGGTCTGACCACTGGATCTGTGAAATGAAGACTTTTCTTGGAGAAGGAGGTGATGTTTGGTCGTGTGTTTTTCGCTGTTCTTGATCATTCCAACCATAATCTACTGAAAGGAGAAAGAACATGTTCAAGCAATTCAATTCGAAAAACCTGCTCCTGGCGGCATTGGTGCTCGTACTCGTCGTGACAGGTTGTACAACTCCTACTGCAGCTCCTGCCACTGCAGCTCCCGCTACCGCAAAACCTGCCACCGCAGCTCCCGCCACCGCAGCCCCAGCGACCGCAGCTCCGGCTACTGCAGCTCCGGCTGCCGCTGAAGTCAACATGTGGACCTACTATGGTGACACTGGACCTGCTGCAGCTTGTGTAAAAACTGCGGGTGAGGATTTCAATGCAGCGCAGTCGAAGTACGTTCTGAAGATTCGGAATCTTGCTTTCACAGACTTTAACCAGCAGGTTACAACCGCGATCGCTGGTGGAGTTACACCGGATTTGATGATCGTTGACAACCCCGATAATGCGAAATATGCAGCCGCGGGCGCTCTGGCCGACCTGACCGACTACGTCAAGGCCTGGGGTCAAGGCGACCAATTCCTCCCTGGACCCTGGAACTCCACATTGTGGGACGGGAAGAATTTTGGTATCCCGCTGGGCAGCAATACCGTGGTTTTGTGGATCAACACAGACATGGCCACAGCCGCCGGCCTGGATATCAAGAATCCTCCCAAGACGTGGGACGAATTCGAGACTTGGGCTGCAAAGATGACCGACAAAGCCAAGGGTATTTATGGCACCGCCTTGCTCGGTAAGAAAGATGAGACCGGCACCTTCTTGTTCCTGCCGTGGGTACTCCAGAATGGCGGCAGTCTTGCAACCCTTGATTCCCCCGAATCGATTGCCGCGCTCGCTTTCTGGAAGGATTTAATCGACAAGGGTTATGCTCCTAAAACAGCCATCACGGATGGTTTTGCCGAAATCTACACCCAATTTACCACCGGCAAAGCAGGAATGATGATCAGCGGTACCTGGAACGTTAACTCCATTCCGAAGGATGCCCCGAACTTGAAATGGGAAGTCGCACTTCTCCCTTATACCAAGCAGCCCGCTTCTTCCCTCGGTGGTGAAAACTGGGCCATGTTCGCTGCCAGCAAGCAGAAAGACGGTGCGTGGGCTTTCCTGAAATTTGTCACTGATCCTTCTTACGGTACCAAGATGACCGACTGCATGGGTTATATCCCGAGCCGGAAGGACGTTCTTGCACAGGTTGCTGCAAAGTCGGCAAATGATCCCACCATGCTGGTATTCCTAAAGCAAATGGAATCTGCTGCTGCACGTGGACCATTACCTAATTGGTCTGATGTTTCAGCATTCGTCCAAGAAGCCATGCAAGAAGGAATGACCGGGCAGAAGTCCCCAGCGGATGCTATGAAAGCCGCTGCGGCAGCCATCGACCCACTGCTCCCTAAATAGAGCAATTGGAAACGCAATCGGAAGGGACCCGTCTCAGAAGCACAATCGGTGTTTGCCGCCCAATCTGAATATGCTTTGAAGAACCGCCACTGGAAAAACGGCATACTTCCGTAGCGCATAAGATAAGGAGGTGGATGGAAAATATCCATCCACCTCCCAAAAACATGGCTGTTTACCGGAGAAATAGATTGCGAAGCTTTGGAACCTATTTCTATTTCCAGTCATGCACCCGCTTGATCTCCCTTCTCCTGGCCGGGTGCCAAGGAGAAGGAAAGCAATGGAAATAATAATGAAAAAGAGAGCCGTCTCAGAAGCACAATCGGTGTTTGCCACACTCAATAACCGCACTTCGATCAACGACTCTCATAGGCATTATACTTGTTTGAATAGTTTATTTGTAGAATAAGCTTCGTAGAATAAGCATTGATGCTGTAAATATATCTTCCAACTAGTTTTGGATATTGGATGAATATTATGCCAATCACTCTCCATGAGTTAGCTAAAGCTGCGGGTTTTTCCGTTTCAACCGTTTCAAGGGCACTTACGAATAGTGACCATAGAGTCAATCAGGTTACCAAGGACCGTATTTTAGCCCTGGCAAACCAACTTGGCTATCGCCCAAACATGACCGCACGCGGCCTCAAAATGGACAGGACCTTCACTATAGGCCTGGTAGTTTACAACATTGCCAGCCCTTTTACACCGATCTTGATTCGTGGTATTCAGGAATATCTCAGGCAGCATAATTATTTCAGTATCATTATCAGCACAGATTGGGATCCAGAACTGGAAAGCGAAGCAGTCCACCAACTTATCAGCCGGTCCATTGATGGGATCATTTTTGTGGAACCGTGGCGAGATGAATCCAATAAAACTCTCGATCTGGCCGATAAACCTTATGTTTTTGTTTACCGACTCTTTAATGGGTCTTACGCCAACTCGGTGGTTTTAGATGATCGTTATGGCGCTCGCCTGGCAGTTGAACATCTGGTCAAGCTAGGACATCGCCGGATCGCCTTAATTAATGGGCCGCATGACTGGAACTCATCCATAGAACGGCTGGCAGGTTATCAAGATGTTTTAGCCCAATATGGGATTCCATTTGATCCATCCTTGATCGAGGATGGTACCTGGGAGGTTCAAAGCAGCTATCCTGCCATAAAGAAATACCTTGCTATGCAAGCGAGGCCAACAGCAATCTTTGCAGCAAATGATTTGATGGCGTTAGGGGCCATCTATGCCATTCAAGATGCAGGTCTGAACGTGCCTAAAGATATAGCCATCGTCGGGTATGATGACCGCGATCTTGCCAGTTTTTCCAAACCAACGATGACGACTGTTTGCCCTCCAAGCTTTGAGATGGGGAAGTTGGCAGCTCAGTTGATAGTAGACCGTCTTGAAAACCAAAAGGAAATACAAGACCCCGTTCGAATCCAGGGTACTTTAATCGTCCGCGAATCCTGTGGGGCTAAGCAGATATCGATCCCACCTGAACACTATATTAGTCATACCAACCCTCCGGAGCCGTTGATCCGGAGATGGAGAGGAAAAATATAATAGTATGTTTAATCGTGTTGAGAATTTGAGATTTGGTCCTGTGGATACAATGCAAAGCCCTTTTGCGCGTTGGAAAACCATGGAATTAAAGAGCGTTTCACTAAATGAGGGTTTCTGGACTAAAAAACAAACGGTTAATAGGAAAATCAGCTTGTATTTTGGTTTTGAAATGCTTACAAAGGCCGGCAACTTCGACAATCTGCGCATTGCGGCGGGCTCGATCCAAGCTCATTACCGCGGCTATGTTTTTCTAGATTCAGATATCTATAAATGGTTGGAAGCTGTGGCCTGGGAACTGGGGAAGGAACCGGACGAGGAATTGTCTTTAATGGCAGACCAGGCCATTTCACTGATCGCGGCCGCGCAGCGTCCAAACGGCTATATCAATAGTTATGTGCAGACCAGAGAACCCCCTGAACCATGGATGGACCTGGACAACGGGCATGAGCTTTATTGCGCCGGACATCTGTTCCAGGCAGCAGTAGCTTTTCAACGTGCATTGGGTGATTCTCGTTTATTAGATATTGCCTGTCGTTTTGCAGACTATATTTGTTCAGTTTTTGGACCAGATAAAAAACATGGAGCCTGCGGCCATCCGGAGGTTGAGATGGCACTGGTGGAATTGTACCGGGTATCGGGTGAGCCACGCTACCTGGATCTGGCTAATTTTTTTATTGACCAACGCGGCCAAAACATTATGAAAGGCCATCGATCTTATGGTCCAGAATACCACCAGGATCATGTGCCGGTGCGCCAGGCTAAAGAGGCTGCCGGCCATTCAGTGCGCCAGTTGTACCTGGCATCAGGGGTCACGGATTTATATTTGGAAACCGGGGAGCAAGCCTTACTAGAGGCCATGCTGTGCCTCTGGAAAGATATTACAGAAACAAAACTATATATTACCGGGGGATTAGGGTCACGTTTTGATGGTGAAGCTTTTGGCGATCCTTATGAACTGCCTACCGATCAGTGTTATTGTGAAACTTGTGCAGCCATAGCCAGTTTCATGTGGAATTGGAGAATGCTGCTTACCACTGGTGAAGGACGCCATGCAGACCAGATGGAACGGGCTCTTTATAATAATATCCTTGCCAGCCCTGCTTTGGATGGAAAGCATTATTTTTATATTAATCCTTTAATGCTGCGCGAAGCCAAATATTTGCGCTTTTCCTCGGATTTGCCTTCCAGCGAGATTTTTATTCCTGACCAACGTCCTGAATGGCATGATTGCGCATGCTGCCCGCCTAATGTGATGCGGATCTTTTCCTCCTTTGCTCATTATCTGGCCACACGCGATATGAAAGGCATTCAAATCCATCATTTTGCGCCTGCGGATATTCGATGTGATCTGACCTCAGGACAGAGTATCAAATTGAATATCCTGACCGAATATCCCTGGCAGGGAAATATCCGACTGCAAATCGTGGAATCAGGAAACTCTCCATGGGAATTATCCCTTCGGATACCTGAATGGAGCCATGATCCAATCCTATCCATCAATGGGGAAGTAATCAGGGAGTTTAGGTTTGAGAAAGGATATCTTGTCCTGGAACGGAAATGGCAGGCGGGAGATGTCATTGAACTCGAACTGAGGATGGAAGCGATGTTCGTGGCCTCCAATCCACGCATTGATGCTACACGTGGTTGTTCAGCTATCCAACGCGGCCCGATTGTTTATTGCCTGGAGGATAAGGATCAAGAAATTAAGGGCCGTTTACTTGATGTTGAAATTGACAAAAAACAGCCTTTATCGACCCGGTGGGATGGTGCGTTGTTGGATGGGGTAATGGTTGTTGAAGCGGCCGGCCAATTTATTGATTCTGAATCATGGCGTGCACATCTTTACCAACCAGCTACATCACCAGTACTGGAAATTCCCCGACCAACCCGTCTGGTTGCCATCCCCTACTTTGCATGGGGAAACCGGGTGATCGGAGGAATGCGGGTCTGGGTTCCGAATAAATCATCGCAGGATGGGAGCAGACTAAATTATGGTTGAATTTGTTAAAAAAACGAACAGCCTATTTTGTTCCTCGGATAATGAAATCATGGAAATTGTAGCCCTGGGGGCGCAATGGTTTACGCGTTCGTTGTACACAGTCCAGCGAAATTAAACGGGATTGGATAAATGCTTTAATTAACCAGGGTGATTATCAGGCTGTTCTAGAAATTGGCCCGAATGGAGCAGGTATTCAGAATGGGGAGATAAGAGCCAATATTAGTTCCAAAGGTGAATTATCCTTTATTAATGTAAATGGCGGAAAAGAAATCCTAAAAGAAAAACCAATTCATTTGATATCGATCCCAGCTAGAGCTTATAAGAACCTCAGTGGAGATTTATACCGCATTGATTGTTGTTTTGAAGCCTATGATGATGAACATATCTATGGACTGGGACAACATCAACATGGTCGATTGGATCAGAAGGGCTGCGTGATTGAGCTCATCCAACGTAATACCGAAGTCAGCATTCCTTTTTTACTTTCCAGCAGAGGTTACGGATTTCTTTGGAATAACCCTGCTGTTGGGCGGGTGGAGCTGGGTGCTAATGCAACCCGGTGGGTCGCCCAAGCGGCGCCTCAAATCGATTATTGGATAACCACAGGTGGAGATCCTGCAGAGATCTTATCCAATTATGCCGATGTCACCGGACATGCCCCCGCGTTTCCGGATTGGGCGTCTGGATTTTGGCAAAGTAAACTGCGTTATGCCAGCCAAGAAGAATTGGAGTCGGTTGCCAGGGAATATCACAAACGTAATTTACCCTTATCCGTGATCGTGATCGACTTTTTTCATTGGACCCGGCATGGGGATTGGCAGTTTGACCCGCAATACTGGCCCGATCCAGCGGGGATGGTAAAAAGATTGGAAGAACTGGGAATTAAAGTAATGGTGTCTTTCTGGCCTACAGTCAGCCGTTTATCCAAGAATTTCCCGGAAATGTGGAACAATAAATATATTATTCGTAACAAATTGGGTTCTGCTGCCCAGATGTATTTTGTGGATAATCATGCTGAAGACGGGATTTATCTGCACTATTATGACTCCACAAACCCCGGAGCAAGAAAATTTATTTGGGAAAAGGCCAAAGAAGGGTATTTCCAATATGGAATAAAATTATTCTGGTTGGATGCCTGCGAACCAGAAATGCTTCCTTTTATGCCAGAAAATCTGCGTTTTTATACAGGGGATGGGGAGGCCGTAGCTAATAGTTATCCACTAGAGCATGTCCGGGGGTTTTACGAAGGTATGTTGGCAGATGGTGAAAAGGAACCTTTGTTTTTATGCCGCTCAGCATGGGCAGGCAGCCAGCGCTATGGCGCAGCAATCTGGTCTGGCGATATCATGTCGACTTTTTCAGCACTGCGTGCCCAGGTAAAGGCAGGTTTGAATATGGGCATGAGCGGGATTCCCTGGTGGACCGCCGATATTGGTGGATTCCGCGGTGGAGATCCTACATCGCCTTATTTCCAGCAGTTAATTGTCCGCTGGTTCCAATTTGGAGCTTTCTGCCCCATTTTTCGTTTACATGGTCATCGAATGCCCAATAAGGATGATTTTAATGGCGCACCAAATGAGGTTTGGTCTTTTGGCGAACCTGCTTATGAAATCATCCAAAAATATATGGCGCTTCGTGAACGATTGCGGCCTTATGTTATGCAAGCAGATGAAGAAAACATCTAAAACAGGTGATTTCACCCATGCGTCCCCTTTTTGTTGATTTTCCATCCGATCCTGTTTGTTATCAGGTTGATGATGAATATATGTTTGGATCGGACTTGCTGGTAGCACCTGTTCTTGGATGCTGATATCAAGAATGAGAAAAGTATATTTGCCTGGCAATAGCACCTGGAAAGATGCCTGGACAGATCAGGTTTTCGAAGGGGGACAATGGCTCTCTGTTGAAGCGCCTTTGGACAGGATTCCATTATTCTTAAATGGTGATGCAAAGCTTCCCATCAGAGAAGAATAAATGTCCATCCCCGCTGATGGTAATATTATTTCCAATGCTTATCGGGCTTGATAGCGTGATCGGGCCGGATGCTGGACAGTCCAAGTTGAAATGGATGGTGTCGCCATCCGCTCCATCTAGCACAGCCTGGCGTAAAGATCCGGCGGCGCTGTCGTTGCAGTTGGCAACGGTGTGACTGTCGGCTCGTACCGCCTGAAATCGGAACGGTTGCAAAGATAATTGTGAATACGCATATGATCGTGCATAAACGAGAAATTGAATATATTGCTTTCATGAAATTCCTCCGGCGTGAAATGATTAATCGATATGTGACAACTTCAATTCTTTGTGATGCTTTACATTGTTTCTACGTAAAAAGCACGCAATTTACAGCAGCTATCAGGGTTTTCAAGAATTCTACAAGCCGGGCACGCTCCACCCCTCTGGAGACCCCATTTCTTTGGGGATCGCGTACCTGCGCGAAGCCTAGCTTCCAGGGTAGAGAGGACGGATGTGATGGCCTCAGTCCTCCCGAACTGCAATAGATCATATACCTTGCGAGCCATGCTTACCTTACCCGCTGCAAGACTTCGCTGCCGTACTTCCCATCATCGTATATCCAATCAACATACAGGCTGTCGCCGCTGATGGAAGTAGTCGAGTATGTGATCGCCTGTCCCAGGCTAGGGTCAATGTAGGTCCAGATCAAAGAACCGTCCTGCCAGGCCTGTGCGATGATCGAATAATTGTTGGTCTTCCGGGTTACGGAGGTCACCACATACTGATCATTTTGCCGGGTAATGACAAACGTGTCTTTTGTTTCCGGGTCCTGCCAGGTGCCGGGCATCCCCGCCATGCTGTCGGCGCCGGTTTGCGGTTTGGAACCGGTTTCCGCATACCCGACCAGCTCGACCGCGTCGATCTCATTCCATCCCAAACCCAATACGGATTGATCGATCGTGATCCTCACCCCCATCACCAGGTAATCGATCCCGGTTACGGGTATGGAGAGCGTATACGGACAGGCAGCCGTAGGATGGGGCTCACCCCGGTAAATGATGGCATCCGCGTGTTCGCTGTAGGCATCCACTAGTTCCACCTGCACCACCTGTGAGGGGTTGTAGCTCTGGACAATGTTAATTTCGGTCGGAATCAACGGCTGGTCCATAAAGAACAGGGTGATACTCTCCCGGGTATCAGATTCCATGGAGGCCCAGGCCAGGCTATTATCACTGCATGTTGGGCTATCTGGCTCCCCGGCCGCTTGTTGAGCCGTCCAACCGGTGCTGCCATATTCGGAAGTGGCCTCGCCGGCGTCGGCCCACAGGTGAAGCAACTCTCCCGTCGCAGCCGGGGGATTGGTTGGAGTGGGCAGCAATGTTTTTGTCGGTGGTTTGGTGGCGGCTGCCCTGGCAGTTGGAGTGCGCGTGGGCGCGGCCTTGGGTTGACCAAAGCTGCATGCCAGGCTGCTCAAGGTGAGCGCCAGGAGAACCGCCAGGATGCGCAGATAGAAATTGTACAAGCTGAAGTTTGATTTCATGTGGTATTCTCCCTACCGATTATTTCAAAATTAGCGGAGTAAAGAGTTCATAACGGAGAAGGGAGGATTCGATGGCGCCAAGATCACAGCGCGCACGGTACCCCGGCGCTCCGCTTCCGTAAACCCGCAGCTCGCCGCGCTGGTCGCTGGTAAGCGCCGCGCCCTCGAAATCGGTGCAGCCGGCCGGGTTGCCGCGGTCGATCGCCGGCCCTAATTGTTGCAATGGATGATGATAGGTGGAATAACTGCCGAGCGTAAGTGGGCTGAGCTTGGGGTCGATGCCGGGGGCGAGGCTGCCGATTTGATTTCCGGTCAGGTCACCGCTGACACTGCAATATAAGCTCGGGAGTTTTCCGATCAAGTTATAGCCGGCCGAGATCAAGGCTCCCACGCAGTCCGGTTTATAGATTTCGAACGCGGAAGAGGTCAGGCTCTCATTTCCGGCGATGATGCTGTTCTTGATGGTAATTGAGTTGCCGCTGCCATTGTAGATACCGCCTCCGCCTTCCGTGCCGTTATTGTTGTTATCGGCATCGGCCGTGTTGTCGCTGATGGTGACGTTGCCAAGTTTCAAGACAAAGGAATTGGTGCTATAAATCCCTCCGCCGTTTTGATCGGCCTGGTTGCCGCTGAGGGTGGTGTTGATCAAAGTCAGCTCTCCGCCAAATACCCCCAAAGCGCCGCCGTTGGCAGTGGCTGTGTTATCCACGATGGCGCTGTTCACGATATCCAGGGCGCCCCAGTTCATGATGCCGCCGCCTGTAATGGCCTGGTTTTCGAGGATGTTGGAGGTTTCGATCAACACATCTTCTGCTAAAAGATTTAGTCCCCCGCCGCTGCCTGCGTCGGCCGAGTTGCCTATGACATTGCTAAACAACACGCTCAACATACCTCCGCTCAGGTAGATGCCTCCGCCGCCGTCATCCGCCGTATTGCCCTGGATGCTACCCTGGTAAATTCCTGTGGCGCCATCGGTTTGATAGATGCCGCCGCCGAAATTATTATTTACTCCACTGGCCTGGTTATCCCGGATGATGGACATGTTCACGCTCAGTGTACCGCCGTCGTTGCAAATGGCGCCGCCGCTGCCGGTGGTGGCATGGTTGGAATATACCTGGCTGTTATTGTTAATATTCAGGGTCCCCTCATTCTCGATAGCGCCGCAGCCCGGCGAACTGTTGTCAAATACGTTGGTCTGCTCCAAGGTGACGCTGCAGCCCTCGCAGTAATTGCTCAGTGCGCTCCCGGGATTGTTGGGATCGGCATTGCTGTTGTTGCGCAGATCGCTGTTGCTGACGAACACCTGTCCGTGATCTGTCTCAGTGCCAGAGATATAAATTGCTTTTGGGAATTCCCACAGCGTCAGGTTGTTGATGTTCACATTGATCGCCGGTGAAATGTTTAGTCCCTTCGCACCGCTTGACCCGGGGCCATCCAAAATGGTGCTGTTTCGCCCGGCTCCGTTGATGGTCAGGTTTTGGGTGATGTTGAGTTGTTTCGTGAAATAATACGTTCCGACCGGAACATTGATCGTGTCATCCCCTGCCAGGGCGTTGGCCTCCTGGACCGCGGCTCGCAGGCTGCATTTGCCGGTCGAATTGGCGCATACGCCGTTGCCGGGAGCGGCGTCGTCGGTTTCAGCGGGCGTATTGACGTGTAGTGTAATGGCAGCCTGGACGTGCATACTCAGCTGTCCAAAGATCAGCAGGCTGGCAACCAGCAGAACCAGTATCCGGTAGCGTGTGTGCATCCTGTCTTCTCCTCATGCAGGGAATTTGGGCCCGAAATGCTCTTTCATAAGAACAGCCCACCTAAATGGACCAGGGCAAAGATCGCCTCGGCTTTTTGGAGGCGCACGCCGCGCAGTTCGATCGTCAGGCTGCTGGAAGTTCGCTTGATAAGCGGTTTTTTACCCTTCCAGCCCAAAAGGACAGATTCAAGCCTGGGGGTCAAGAGTCTTTCGGCTTCGGTCCGGTCCTGGGCCCAGAGCATGTACTTCTGGCGGAAAGCCTCGCTCCCGGCCTGGATTTCGGTCAGGCCATCGGCGTCCCTCCCCAGGGCCAGTTGCAAAACCTGGCGTGTGAGCATATCGCCGATACCGCCCAGGTTGGCCTGGGAAGTGCGTTCGCCAATCAATATTGTGCTCCCGTGGGCATCGGCATGCCAGATGGTGGACATGCCGATGTCCGATGAGCCTGCTCCAGTTTCCTGCCCGCTGGACCTTGGATATAGCTTCGAGCGTCCATTGTGCAGAGGTCAGGCGTATTCCCCAGGCCAGTGGCTCACGAATGGATTCGTATCTCCAGCCCTGCTCGCCGGCCAGGCGAACAATTTTCTGCTCATTCTCAGCTTTCTTTTGGCGGACCAGCATGAACAGGCTGCCGCCAATCGCGGCCAGGACTGCCAGGACGATCAAGTTGAGGCTGATGTTATCCATGGATGAGTCTCCGGAAAACGTGTCTCAGGCTAAGCTGTTGGGGCTTCAACCGGAGCATTGGCTTCCGCGGCAACCTTCTTTTTCCGAAGTACCAGGAAAATGACAACGCCACCAATAACCAGCACCACCAAGCCGCACAGGCACAGGCTGGCTGCGCCGACGATATACCAGATGGTATTGGAACCCGTATTCAACCCGCCCACGTTGCTTACGGCGCGGATATTGTTGGCCTGGCCGAGCGCCAGCTTCCATTTGAGGTTGTTGCCATCCTGTTCGGTGGCATTATTTTCGACGATCTTGCCGGGCATGCTCACGTTCCAGAATATGTCTGCACCGGCCGGCGCGCTGCTGCTGTCACCGCTCAAGTCGAGCGTGATATCGTAGGTTAGTGTTCCATCTACAAGCGAAATATCGTTGGTCAGCGTGTCGGTACTGCCGTAGATGGCTTTAAGGTCTTCGAGTGAGTTGAAGGCGGTTTCATAGATACACCAGGTTTCATTTTCATTCCGAGTCTCCTGGCGGATGGTTGTGCCTGGTGGGAGCTCACTGTTTTGACTGGTGCAGAAACTCTCATCCCCTTCGGTCAGGCCGGCCATTGATGCCTCGTCGCCCTGGAAACCGATCTCCTGGGTGTAGCTGCCGGCGCCATCGTTCTTGATTTCGGTCATGAAGTTGACCTGGCAGGCGGAGAGCAAAAGGGTGATTGCCACGAACATTATGATCAGTGGAAATTGGGAAAGACGGTTTTTCATGATTTTCTCCTTTTGGAATATGGTGGATGGCAGGTAGTCGGAACTACCCTGATGAACAACTTGAAAAAATGTCTTACAAGCTCGTTTAATAACTTCATCCCATTAATGTAACCACCAGGTAAGCAATTCCGCCCACCGCAAGGAAACACATTGGCATGATGAACACGATCGCCACAACGCTGTAAACCAGGATATTGCTCAATTTCTGGCGCGAGGCAGTGGACGCGGCCGGGGTGGCGGGAACGCTAATTTCAGGCGCGGGCTGATCTTCGGCCGCCTGTGCAAAAGCTTGCAGAGCATTCAGCCAAACCTGTACGGTGCCGGGTTCGATTGGGCTGGTAAACATCCTGCGCGAACGGTTCAGATGAAAGAGCACTTCGCCCGGGAGGATCTCAACCCGGCGGAATATTGCCCAGTCCGCGCCGGTGGTCATCAGGGTCTGAAGAGTGGTTAGCGTGCGCCCATCTGCCAATAAGGCTTGCGTCCAGCCTTCATCTGTTGGGTAGATGGAAAAGGCCGGATGTCCCGCCAGGCCGGTCGTCATCGGCGCCTTGTTTTGTAACCCTCCCGTCGAGGCCCCTGGCAGCACCTGGACCTGCGTCTGGACATTCGCCTTGAGCCGAAATTCCACGGTCGGGCCGCGGTAGATGTAAACATCCAAAATACGTCCATTAATTTGTCCCTGGTAATGCCGGCCATTGAGCATGTAAGCCTGCCCGGTCAGTCCCAGGGGTGTAAAAATGGCATCCAGGGCACGCGCACGCCTGATTGTCAGTACGACGAATATTCCCAGTGGGAGAGCAAACAGCCCTGTCAGTGCCAGCGCCCCGACGCCCAGGATGGCGTACATGGCATTATTTTGGTTCCCAGCCTTGGCCACGTTGTCGAGCGCCGGGAATAGCACGGTTACGATCAGTGTCAGGCAGCAGGCCATGGCCGGCAGGCCGACCAGCGCACTGATACATCCGATGATCAGACGGCGTTTCGTTCTGGCGGCATAAACACTGGCAATTTCACGCATTTTTCTACTCCTGGAACTTGACAAAATTTATCAATGCAGGTCTTCCCGGGAAGATTCACTTTTGGTTGCAAGCGCCGCACCTTCCATCTTCTGCGTCTCCTGCTCCAGGTACGTGAACAGCGCTTGCAGGTTGGCAAAGCCGTGCCGCTCTCCGTTGGCTGGGCTTTCCAGGATCGCCCGCCAGGCAGGCGGGTCGTTCGATTCCAGCCACAGGCGCAGGAGATAGGAACGATAAGCTGTGGTCATGTACTCTTTGTAACAAATGGGCGTCAAAAAACCGTCAAAACTTTCCGGTTTCCTATATAATGTATAAACTTCTACGTATTGATCATGTCGACACTATCACTGCGATTGCTAGGCACTTTCCAGGTAGAACGTGATGGCGAACCACTCGCTGGGTTCGCCACCGATAAAGCGCGTGCCTTGCTGGCCTACCTGGCAGTGGAACGCGATCGGCCGCACCGGCGCGAGAGTCTGTCCAACTTGTTCTGGCCCGAGCAGAACGATGAACTTGCCCGCCAAAGCCTGCGCCAGGCGCTTTCCCACCTCAAACAAGCTTTGGGAGCGGATGAGTTCCTGCTGATCAGCCCTCAGGATATCCAAATCCATCCCCAGGCCGAGGTTTGGACGGACGTTGGCGAGGCCGAACGACTGATCCGCCTCAATACGGGTCATCGCCACCGCAGCGTCGAACACTGCCTGGCATGTCTGCGGCGTCAACAAGCCCTTCTGGCGCTTTACCATGGTGATTTCCTGGCTGGTTTTCCCTCCAAAAACAGTGAAAATTTTGAGGAATGGGTCACGCTGACCCGCGAACACCTGCACCAGCAGGCCATGAACGCCCATATTGCTCTGGCGGATCTGAACGAACGGCGGGGCGACCTGCCGGCTGCGCTGGGACATGTTCGCCAACAAATTCGCCTCGAACCCTGGCGTGAGGAAGCCCACCGCCAGGCCATGCGTCTGTACGCTCTGCAAGGCGAACGCAGCAAGGCGCTGGCCCAATACCAGGCCTGCCTGCAAGTCCTCCAGCTCCGAATTGGCAGTTTCCCCCACTACCGAGACCACCGCGCTCTACGAAGCCATCCAAAACGGCGCCCTCACCCCCCTGAAATCCATTCCAGTACCCCTGGAACCGCCCACCTCCTTTATCGGCCGTGCCCGCGAACAGGCTGAGCTGACTGATCGGCTGGCCGATCCGGATTGCCGTCTCGTCACCATTTTAGGCATGGGCGGTATCGGCAAAAGCCGCCTCGCCCTTAAATTCCTGTCTGACCATGCCGGGCTGTATCGGGATGGCGTTTTCTTTGTGCCTCTGGTCGGCGCCTCGGATGTTCCGTCTGCTATCGCCGCCGCGCTCGGGCACAACGGACCCGACGCCGCTGCGCGCCTGCCGGATCTTTTGTGTGAGAAGGAAGTCCTGCTCGTACTCGATAACTTTGACCATCTGGTCGAAATCAAGTGAGCGATTGTGTGATCTTTTGGCTGCTGCACCTGGCCTGCAGATCATCGTCACTTCCCGGGAACGTCTGCGCTTGCGTGAGGAATGGGTCTACACCCTCGCAGGTCTTTCTTTCCCGGGGGAAAAGGAGCGCGACGATTCCGGTCCCTGGGATGCGCTCACCCTTTTTGAGAGTCGTGCCGCCCAGATCGATTCCCGTTTCAAAATCACATCCGCCTGTCTCACCGATGTGGTTGCCATTTGCCGGCTCGTGGAGGGACAGCCTCTTGCCATCGAATTGGCAGCCAGCGGGGTTGCTGGACGGTCCTGCGTTGAGATATCCGAGTCTCTTCGCCAAACTTTTGATACACTGGTTCCCTCCTTGCGTAACCTCCCAGCGCGGCACCGCTCCCTGCGCGCTGTCTTTGAACATTCATGGAACTTGCTCACTCCCGAGCAACGTTCCCGACTGGCAAAACTCTCCATCTTCTTGGCCGGATTTAGTGCTGAAGCGGCTCAAAAAGTCGCTGAGACCTCCAGGCAGGATTTGGCTGCTTTGGCGGCAAAATCGCTGCTGCGTTGCGACGCGGAAGATCGCTATGGCTTGCATGAAAGTATCCGCCAATTTGCCGCCGAGAAGCTGGAAGATCCGGATCCGACCTTCAACCGTCATGCAGAGTATTATGCCGGTCTCGTTTCCGGATATGCAGGCGCCACTTCTGCCGCTGTGCTTGATATCTTCCAAAGCGAGCACGCTAATCTGCGGGTAGCGTTGAATTGGTCGTTGCTGAAAAACGTGGCCTTCGCGGAAAACCTGATGACGGGTTTATCGCTTCTTTACACGCTGCGCGGCCCGCTCTCCGAGGGCAAATCCTTGTTCTGCACTGCGCTTCAAAGCCTGGGCGAAGATCCCACGAAAAAAGAAATTGCCGCAAAAATCACGATCGAGCTGGCGCGCATTTATATCAGCCAGGCGCGTTATCAGGATTCGATCGCCCTGGTACGCGACATTTCTGGTGAACCACTGCTGCAGGCCAAAGCCTTGCTGACCTGGGGGCAGGCCCTGGATTCGCAGGGCGAGTGCGAATCCGCCCGTCCGCTCCTGGAGCGGGCGCTGGAACTGGCAAAAGAACTCGGGAATAAAAGGATCGAGGCAGACAGTCTGCCGCGAACTTGGCAATGCTGCCAACCGGCTGGTTGAGTATGATCTGGCAGTCCCGCTCTATGCACAGTCGTTGCTGATATCGCATGAATTGGGTGACAAGCGCGGTGAAAGTGCAACCCTCAACAACTGGGGCGCCGTGGAATGGGATTTGGGCGAACTGGAAGCCGCCCGGTCGCATTACCTGGCTGCGCTGGCATTGTATCGTGACCTTGGCAATTTGATCGGTGAGGCCAAGGCGCTTAACAATCTCTCGAATGTGATTGCCGATCTGGGTGATTTGGGAGCTTCACTTCATTATAGTGAACAAGCCCTGCGTATCCATCGCGAAATGTGCAATCCACGCGGGCAGAGCGCGGTGCTCAATAACCTGGGTGCCACCTACTTTACATTGGGGCAGTATGCCGAGGCACGCAAAAGTTACCAGCAGGCCCTGGCGTTCCACCGCGAAAGCGGCAATAGCCAGGCTGAGGCGGAAACCCTGGCCAATCTGAGCTTGCTTGATTGTGTTCAGGGTGATTTGCTTTCCGGTCGTGAGAATGCCCAAAGAGCGATCGAGTTGGCCGAACGGACAGGCGATAAAATTAATCAAGCCAATGCTCTTTATTATCTGGGGCGTAACGAATTAGCCGCTGGAAATTATGAGGCTGCTGATGCTGCGCTTCAGCACGCCCTCGACCTGCGCCAGAATATTCCTCATCCCGGGCGTCTGGCAGAAATCCAGGTCGAATTGGCGCTGGCAGCCCACCGGTGCTCTAAAAATATCCGCTCGCTTGAATATCTCGCCCCGGTTCTGGACCTTCTCAACGACCCCGGCGGATTAGGCGGCACTGACGACCCATATCGCATCTATATTCTGGTCGCTCAAATTCTGGCTGCGAATGGAAATGAGCTGGCGGAGTCGCTGGCGGAGAGGGGCAATTCCCTGGTCCTGGAGCACGCCGCAAAGATCGGTGATCCTCTCCTCAGGCAATCCTTCCAGCAGGTGCATAGACAACCTATCTTTGCAGGATTTCGTACAACAAGTAAAGAACAATAAATTCCGACGCTCGCCGAAGGGAAACCTGGCATCGGCTGGCCTGCCCAGTTAGCTCTAATCAGAGATGATCGTTTCAAGGGTCTTACTGTTCGCAAAAAAAATCAACGAACGCCAAAACGCTAAAAATGCACGCTCTACATCGGTAGATTGCGGCAACCTCATGCTGTCAATTCAGGTCAGCCGTTTCGAGGGCTCGCACAAGTAAGGGAAGGAACATCAAGCCGGTAGTTTATGGACACCTGGACATTTTCTCTCCAAAGAAGATCGTACCGCACCGTGGTGGTTGACCTTGTGCCAGTCAGATGCTGGGCGTTCGTAAGCCGGACTTGGTGATCACTTCGTTTAGGGTGATCCAGCAGAAATCATGCTAAGTTTTGAGTGGGAGGTCGGCCTCAGCGGCACGATTTTTCAAAATGCTGTGAGGGGTTTTGGGGGTGAGATTCTGGTTCAGCTTTCTCAAGTTCCCCCTAAGGGAAATGAACTGAAAAGCTCTCGGGGTGCCCCGGACTGCCAGCCATTCCTTGAGATAGCGGTAGCATTACCCATGAGCAGGGGAGTGACTGGGCGCTGTTTGTTGGCTTTCTCGATAACGCTGAAGAGGCATCCGGGAGCTGTGCCTCCACCAGTGCGATCATGGCCCGGTCACGGCTGCCGGCTTGGCTGTTGTTTTTAAGCACTCTTCCAGAAGATATGGAACTCGGGAACCGGGATATGCCGGCTGGCCTCGATGCTACCAGCGCGCCTGCCGCGTAGAGCCCTTGACTACCACTCAGCGCACGATGGTCTCAATGATGGCCTTGCGTTCCTCAGATGACGGCAGACTGCGCTAGGCGGAATTGTACAGGAGTTGGCAAGAATGCGGTTGATGCAAGACGAGGAGTAATCTTATCTAGACAAGATTACCAGTTATTTTTCGTCGGCCAATAGTCGCATCCTTTGAGTGTGTTAGAATCCTGAACGTGAATGGACCTGAACTGGTGCTGGCTTCCAACTCCCCACGGCGGCGTGAACTACTGGCGCTGGGCGGCTGGACCTTCAACAGCCGGCCGGCGGACGTGGACGAGAGCCAGCGGCCCGGTGAAACGCCGAAGGCCTATGTGCTGCGGCTGGCCGAAAGCAAGGCGCAGAACCTGCGCCAGATCCGCCCCTTCAGAATCAGATCATCCTGGCCGCCGACACTGCCGTGGTGGATGGGCAGGCCATCCTGGGCAAGCCAAAAGATCCGGCCGAGGCAGCAGGGATGCTGCGCAGCTTGCGCGGGCACAGCCACCAGGTCCTGACTGGCCTGGCTTTGTTGAGACCAGGCGATGGAACCCTGGTCACCGACCTGTGCTGTCACGGATGTGCCCATGCGGGATTACCGCGAGGATGAAATCGAGGCGTACGTCGCCAGCGGCGACCCGCTCGATAAAGCCGGGGCGTATGCCATCCAGCACACCGGTTTCCACCCGGTCGAAAGCCTGGGCGGTTGCTATGCCAGCGTGATGGGTCTGCCACTGTGCCACCTGACCCGCAGCCTGCGCAGCCTCGGCGTGGCTACCCATTACCGACATCGCGGCAGAGTGCCAATCAGCATTGGGATATGTCTGTCCCATTTCTTCCGCCGTCCTGCGCGGGGAAATGGTTGGTTGATAAGGAAAGAGATCTCGAATGAAATTCACCCGATTGAATAAAACTGGTCTTGTTGACAATCTTTCTGGCCGCCTGCGCAGGTGGACCGATCAGCCTGCCGGGACCAAAGCCAACGAAGACCTCTTCCCTGCCGACCGCACAAGCCACCGTCATCCACACCCCCAGCGCCGAGCCGGTCATGCGAGCTTTCCTGGACGCGCTGCTGTTACCGGAACGACTATGCCAGCATGTACGCCCTGCTGACACAGGCCAGCCAGGCCGCCATCAGCCAGGCTGATTTCGCGGCGCATTACGACGCGATGCGCTGAACACCATGAGCGTCAACAAGATGGAGTACAACATCCTGTCCTCGTTGACCAACCCGCAATCGGCGCAGGTGGCGTTCCATTTTGTTTACCACACCGTCCTGTTCGGCGACCTGGCGCGCGATATGACCGCCAACCTTATCCTGGAAAACGGCGACTGGAAGATCCAATGGGAGGACGGCCTGATCCTGCCCGAACTGGCCAGGCGGCAAGAAGCTGGTTGCCACCCACATCCCGCCGGCACGCGGCGATATCTACGACCGCAACGGCAACGCCATCGTCACGCAGACGGACGCAGAGGCGCTGGGGCTGGTCTCGGGAGAGGTGTCCGGTAAAAGCGGTGGCGCCCTTTACAACAAGCTTTTCAGCCTGACGGGCGTACGACCCGAAATCATCCGCGCCATTTACGATGCCTACCCGGACGGACTATATGTACCGGTCGGTGAGGCCAGCGCTGATGCGGTCAATAAATCCGGCGTGACCAGTTTCAGCGGCGTCATCGTTGAATCCCTTACACATCCCGGTTCTACGAACCCAATGTGGCCCCGCACGCCGATCGGATACACGTTGTATATTTCGAAAGAGGATGTCAATAAATATAAGCGCCTCGGCTATAACGGCACGGAACGAGTGGGGTATCGAAGGGATCGAGAAATGGGCGGAAACCTATCCTGCATGGCCGGGATGCAGCCAGCCTGTACGTGGACGGAGCTTCCAGCAACGTGCTCGCCCAGGTGGCTTCCCAACCGGCCAATTCCATCACCCTGACGATCGACAAGGACCTGCAGAAGACAGGCCCAGGATGCCATGGATGGCTTGCCGGGAGCCATCGTCGTGATGGAAGTGAATACCGGGAGGGTGCTGGCAATGGTCTCCTCGCCAAGCTACGATCCGAACCTGTATGACACCAATAACTTCAACATGCAATGTGAGTCTAAAGGACATGCTGGATGATCCTGGCCAGCCGACTTTCAACCGCGCCACGCAGGGACAATATCCGCTCGGCTCGGTGTTCAAGATCATCACGATGGCGGCCGCCCTGGAAAGCGGTGTGTTCACACCTGCCAGCACTCTTCGAATGCACGTATGATTACACCGAAATATCCAGGTTACACCCTGCACGACTGGACCTGGCAGCACTGCCAGGATGAAAAAGCAGCCAACGGCACCGATACCTGCAACGGCGTGAACAGCCAGCCCAGCGGCACCCTGACCCTGCCACAGGGCCTGATGCGCTCCTGCGACCCCTGGTTCTACCATATCGGCTATACCCTGTACAACCAGGAGGATGGCAAATACAAGAACGACATTTCGAACATGGCCAGGGCGTTTGGCCTGGGCAAGGCCACCGGGATCGAACAGGTTGCCGAAGCCGTAGGCTCCATCCCGGACCCCACCGATGGTCTGGATGCAACCAGCATCGCCATCGGCCAGGGGAAGGTAACCGTGACGCCGCTGCAGGTGGCCACTTTCATTTCGGCGGTCGCCAACGGCGGCACCCTCTACCGGCCGCAGCTTGTGGAGAAGATCCAACCGGTCAGCGGGGATCCGATCAGCGTCTTCAAACCGCAGGCCAATGGCACCCTGCCGATCAAGCCGGAAGATTTGAAGGTCATCCAGGATGCCATGCGCCAGGTGACCCAGAACACGCGCGGGACGGCCTACTATACCCTGGGCAACTTCGGCATCCCCACCGCCGCCAAGACGGGCACCGCCGAGAGCGGCGCAGTCGAACCGCATGCCTGGTTTGCCGGCTACAGCCTGTACAACAAGTCCTGACAAGCCGGATATTGCCGTGGCGGTGCTCGTCAACAACAAAGGCGAAGGCGCCACCTGGGCGGCCCCGATCTTCCGGCGCGTGATGGAAGATCTACTTCTTCGGCAGCCCGCAGACGGTCTACCCGTGGGAAAACAGCTTCGGCGTGATCGACCAGGATTATGGCCAGCCCGAGCCAACCCCAACCCCAGAGCCCAAGCGCAAGAATTAGTCCCCTGACAGCCATGTTGACAGAACAAATTCCCGGTCTGATCATCCGCTCCCAATCGGGTTTTTTCGCCGTCCAGACGGAAGGCGGCACGCTGACCTGTCACCTGCGCGGACGGCTCAAGCAAGGCAAGCACGTGGGCGATATCGCCGCCGTGGGCGACCGGGTGCTGGTGACCTGCCAATCCGAAGGGATCGGGAGCATCGAGTCGGTCGAACCGCGCAGTCACTCCCTGGTGCGGCTGGACCCGCGGCCGCAGGGCGTATACCAGCAGGTCATCCTGGCCAACCCCGACCAGGCGGTCTTCGTCTTTGCCTGCGCCCGTCCCGCTCCACACCTGCGCATGCTGGACCGCTACCTGGTGATCGCCGGGCGCCAGGGCCTGCCCGCCATCATCGTTGCCAACAAGATCGACCTGGTGGGGCGTGCACAGGCCGAGGAGATGTTCGGTTTCTACCCCACGATCGGTTATCCTGTGATCTATGCCTGCGCGAAGACCGGCGCAGGGAGTGGATGAACTGCGCGAGCGGTTGAAAGGAAAAATATCCGCGCTGGCCGGGCCGAGCGGGGTGGGAAAATCCAGCCTGTTGAACGCCGTCCAGCCGGGGCTGGGGTTGGCGGTGCGCGAGATCAGCGAGGCCTTCCAGAAGGGCCGCCACACCACCACGGTGCGCCAATTGTTCCCGCTGGAAGGCGGCGGCTACGTGGCGGATACACCCGGCATGCGCTCCCTGGCGCTGTGGGATACCGAGCCGGAGGAACTGGACGGCTACTTCCCCGAACTGGCCCCGCTGGTGAGCCAATGCCAGTTCAGCGACTGCAACCATAAGACCGAACCGGGCTGCGCGGTGCGGGCGGCCGTGGAAGCCGGCACGGTGCGCCCTGAACGGTATGATTCTTATTTGCGCCTGAGAGCCGGAGAAGAGTGATGGTGGATAACTGGGGCCTGGTCGGTCATGAATGGGCGGTGCAGATGCTCAAACAGCATCTCACGCATGATTCCATCCGGCATGCCTATCTTTTCAGCGGACCTCCCGGCCTGGGCCGTCGCACGCTGGCGCTGCGCCTGGCCCAGGCCTTGAACTGCCCACAGCCGGTTGCGCCGGGCGAACCCTGCGGCAAATGCAAGACCTGCCAGCAAATCGAGCGGATGCAATATGCCGACCTGGCCGTCATCCAGGCCGAAAAGGAAGGCGGCACCCTGAAGGTGGAACAGATCCGGGCCATGCGGCAGAGCCTGGTGCTCAAGCCCTACCAGGGAAAGTACCGCGTGGCGCTCTTTCTGCGCTTCCAGGAAGCCAACGCCAATGCTGCCAACGCCCTGCTCAAGACGCTGGAAGAAGCCCCGGCGCATGTCATCCTGATCCTGACCGCAGACACGCCCGAGCAGCTCCTGCCGACCATTGTCTCGCGCTGCGAAGTCCTGCGCCTGCGCCCGCTGCCGTCGAGACGGTGGAAGGCTACCTGAAGGAGCGCGGCGCTGATGAAGACAACCGCCCGCCTGCTGGCACACATTTCGGGCGGGCGCCCCGGTTATGCCCTGCGCCTGATGCAGGACAAGGAAAGCCTGGCCTTCCGGGCAGACCGGCTGGAGGATTTGCAGAGTCTGCTGAAATCCACCCGGCGGGAGCGTTTCGCCTACGCCGAAAGACTGACCGACCGGAAGAACGAGGCGAAAGAGCGCTTCCGTGAAACCCTGCTGGTCTGGCTCTCCTTCTGGCGGGATGTGATGTTGGGCGCCTGCCGGAGCCGAGGCTCCGCTCGCCAACGTGGACCGCAGCGCGGAGATCGAGGCGCTGGCGGGAAAGATCTCGCTGGCAGAGGCGCGCCGGCTGGTGGCAACGGGCAGAAGAGGCCATCGAAAAGCTGGAACGCAACGTCAATGCCCGCCTGCTGGCGGAAGTGCTGTTGCTGGATTGGCCGCATGAATAGTACTTTTTTTTCCACGAAGACACATGAAGGGTCACAAAGGGAGAAAACAATTACCGGGTTTGTTGCTTGCTCTCGTTCTATCTGATTACTTCCTGTCAGCCTGCACCAACACCTGCTCCCACCCCCACAGAGACCGGCACACCTCTCCCCACGGCGACGGCTACCGCCACCCCACACCCACCCAGACTCCAACAGTCACGCCCACAGCGGAACCGGCCTGGTACCAGCCGCTCGACCCGGCTTTCGGAGTGCTGAAATACCAGTACGCCGAAGTAATCAATCAGCGGGCAAAGGTCTATGCCAGTATCAAAGATGCGATCGGGAAGACCGGCAATTTCGGCTACCTGCCCAAATTCCCCGCCTACGTGGCTTACACCACCACCGAGACGCAGGATGAGCATACTTATTATTTTCTTCCGGTCGTATTACGGATGGATGAGCGGAGATGATCTGCAGCTCTTAACGCCATCCACCTTCACCGGTCTGCTGCTGACGCGGGAGGTGCCTTTCCGCTTCGGCTGGGTGCTGGCAGAAACGCAGAGCGTCAACACAGCCGGCGCGCCGGTGCAGACTTACAAACGCTACCAGGTCGTGCATGAAGTCCCAACAAACGGAGAGAAGCCCGGCTACATCGCCATCGGCGCAGACGAGTGGCTGCCGGAAGACAGCGGTGGCGCTGGTCAGCCCGGCGCTCCCGGCGGATGCGGGGCCGAACACCTGCCGCTTTATTTACGCCAACCTGAACACCCAGACATTGTCCGTGTTTGACAAGTGCAAACTGGTCTTCGCCACGCTGATCAGCTCCGGCAAGAATTCCTGGACGTTCGAAGGCCGTTTTGCCATTCTCTATAAAGTGGATTACAGTCCGATCACATCCCCGGAATGGTCGACCAGCGAGTATTACATTCAGGATGTACCTTACTTCATGACCTATTCCGGCGATTTCGGCTTCCATGGAGCCTACTGGCAGGATGCCTTCGGCACGCGCAGCATCGCACGGCTGCATCAACCTGGCTCCGGCAGATGCACACTGGCTGTACGACTGGGCCGGGATGGGCGAACGGGTGATCATCAGCGCCGGGAAATAAAAAGGCCCTGCCTGGTTCTCTCAGAAGATCCATCCAAAAAAAAGCTCCCGGAGATGGGAGCTTTTTTGAATAGTGATCAAGTCAACGAAGCTTCTGCCGCAGCGTGTGCCTGTGAAGCTTTCCCGGCCAGGGCTGCCAGCACTGCGCCAGCCGCAAACAACAGGATATTCAGGATGAATGGCAAGCTTTTATTGATAGCAGAAAGGTTACCGGCAATCCAGCCGAAGGGGGAGGTCAGGAGGATAATACCCACGTACAGCATGGACTGGATGCGGGCACGTTCCTTTGGGTCCACTGTCAGCACCAACATCCGGTCCATAAGGGGATTGACAGTGGCAAAGCAACAGGCTTCCAGGAATACGCTGATGATAAGAATGAAATACCCCTGGTCTGGAGCAGTAACCAGCAGGATCTGGCTGAGGATGAAGCCAATGAAACCAACCACCAGCGGCAGCTTGAAATGCATTTTGCCAATGCGCGGCAATACAACGAAAAAGAAAAGCAGCATGATGGCCGATTTGACAAATGGGAAAATGGACAAATAGCGGGCGGATATGTGTAACTTCTCTGTCACCATGATCGACCAGAAGCTGCCGCTGATCATGGAAGAAATACTGAGCACCAGCATGAGCGCAGCCGTGTAGAGCGTTTGGGGGGTACGGAGCAGCGTGTTTAGAACGCCTTTATAGCCCCCAAAAACCTCCAACATGCTCTGGTGGCGGGTCTCGTGCAGGCGGACTTTGCCCTGCCCGGTCTCCCCGGTCATCTGGTAGGTGACAACCGCTTTCACGGTGAACATGATGGCTGCAAAGAAGTACAGTCCGCGCATGGTCGGCACCAACGAATAAGCGGCGATAAAGACTCCCGCCAGCGGCGCAATAAAACCGACCATGATATTGGCAATGTAGATCCAGGTGTAAATATCGACCAACTGGGTCTGGTCGGCATCTTCCACCAACAGACAGGTCCATGAGTTATGGACAATCCGCCAAACACTGTTGATCACACCTGCCGCCAGGAAAAACCAGAAGTTCTGCGCCAGGGCTGAAATCAGCGACGGAACTCCCCACGACAGGATATCAAAGATCAGGGTGGTGCGGCGGCGCCCCAATTTATCGGTAATTACTCCGCTTAAGAGCGCCAGGATGATCTGAAAACCCCAACTGATGCTTACGATCAGGCCGATCTGTTTGTCAGACACGCCCAGGGCAATCATGTAAATGGATACATACGGGGCATACAGGTTGAAGGGGATGCCCCACAAGGGCTCGGTATAGACGCAGCCGCGCGGGTTGCCGCGCAGGCTTTTCAGGGTAGTGAACAATGAATGCTTATTCAAATGAGAGACTCCTGGGTGCGATTAATGGTTTTTTATAACTGTTATGCGGCAGCATCGATAGGGCTACTCCGCTGCTTCCGTTCAACCTGTACGGCCTTCCGCCATCGCAGCGCGTAGGCCAGATTGAGGGGCAAAGTCCAGCATAGTTGGACGGGGGAGCAGGATAAGCGTTTAACCATGCTTGGAAGCGAGTAAAAACGCTCATTTGCATACCGGTAGCCGGCCAACAGTTCCGCCGGGCTCATCTGTGCGGGTTGATAGACCACGTCTGCCCGGCTATTATATCTGCGCCAGTCCTGCGTTAATATCCGCCCTTCGGCCTGCAGCCTTTGGAACAAGGGCGTAGCGGGGAACGGCGTAAGAATGTTGAAGGTTGCATTCTGGACACCGGCCTGTTCCAAAAAATCCAGGGTTTCTCTGAATATTTCCGGCGTATCGTGATCGAAGCCAAAAACGATCCCGGCCTGCACGGCAATACCATGTGCATGGATGCGTTGAATGATCTGAAAATACTCATCCACCCGGTTGAAGCCTTTCTTTACTTCCGCCATGCTGAGCTGGGAGATCGACTCCAACCCTAAAAATAATTGCTTGCATCCGCTGCGAGCCGCAGCTTCCAGGAATTCGTCATCCCGGCCGGCCTGGAGGCTGGCCTGACTGCTCCACCACTTCCGGTAAGGAGCGATGGCTCGAAAAAGATCCTGCGCATACTGCATATCCCCGGCAATGTTATCATCCCAAAAGATGATGACTTTCCCCTTGAAAGAGGCATATTCCGCAGCAACCTCAGCGACCGGACGGGTACGAAAGGTATGCTGGTACATCACCGCAATGGTACAGAAGTCGCAGCGGTTGGGACAGCCACGCGTTGCGAATAAAACTCCATCGGTATGGTCGCGCCGGTGAAAATATTCCTTGCAAGCCATGGGGATATTTTTCAAAGAAGGCAGGCGGGCGGGTTGATACCGGCGCAGGAAAGATCCTGCTTCAAACCCTTTCAGGAATTCCTCCCACAGCCCTTCTGCTTCTCCGACGAAGATCACATCCGCATGTTGACTGGCTTCCTCCGGCAGCAGGGTGACATGCGGCCCGCCCATTACCACGCATATGCCGCGGTCCCTGAAACGTTTGGCGATTTCATAAGCATGGAACGCACTAGGGGTATGGAAAGTAAGGCCAACCACATCCGGGGCTATGTTCCAGTCTATTTCTTCAACTTCTTCATCAATGTGAATCACATCCCAGTTCGGCGGAACCCTGGCCGCCAGATAGGGCATGGTGATCTGCTGAAAGTTAAGCACACGCGCCCGCCTCACTCTTCGAATTTCCGGTGAAGAGGCGGTTATCAAGACAAGTTTAGGCACAATGATTTCCTAAAAGAGTATTTCCTGTTCGGCGGTTCTTCTGCTTCTGCAGAGGTGGGCGGAGATTGCCTTCCAAAATATCAGTAAATGACCAGACGCAACGGATTATACTGTGGATGAATTAGTACCATTGGGTGGTGTGCAGTCTTTTTTGCTCCACAACAAAAGGAATGGTACACTTGTAGGTTCTGGCACGGAGATAAACTTGTCGCCAGACCATCTCCATGTCAAGCGAACCATTTTGCCTGACCGGGACTTTCCAAGAAAGGAAAAAAATGCAAAAACAAATCTTTCGAATTGCTTTAATCGTGATCGTGGGTGCCTTCGCACTGGGCGCCTGTGGGCGGAGCAAACGCCACGCCCACAGCCACTCCGGTGATTGTCGAAGCGATCCAAACCGCGGCCGCTCAGACGGTCATTGCCCAATTGACACAACAAGCTCCAACCATTACCCCTACACCGGCTTTTACCAACACGCCCAATGTGACTGCTACACCCACCCTTGCGCAGCCGACCCTAACCAAGCCGGCGCCGACCGCTGCAAATTGTGCAAATTATCGATTTGATCTCCGATGTTACCATCCCGGATGGAACGCAAATGCCGGCAGGTCAGGCTTTCACGAAGACCTGGCGCGTGCAAAACACAGGCACCTGCACATGGACCACGAACTTCAAGCTCGCCTTCTCGTTTGGAGAGGCGATGGGCGGGCAGACGGTTGCCTTGCGCCAGTGCGGTCCCAACAGGCCAGAAGGTGGATATTTCGGTCGATTTGAAGGTGCCTAACAAGACCGGCAAATTGAACGGGCGCCTGGAGTCCTGGTGGATGACAAAGGCCAGCATTTCGGTGCCATCCTGACCGTGGTGATCAATGTCGGCACGGTGAGTCCAACCCCAACCGGCAGCGCCACGGTAGACATCGACCCGAAGCAATAACCCTTACGCCGGCCTCAACTTCAACCAACACGCCTGTTCCATCAGAAACGCCAACAGAAACTCCCGTTCCCACGACATGATGAGGAGGCGCGGCTGAAACCTTACGAATGAAATTACTTCATCAGGCTTGTGGTTGAGTCCTGGCGCGCCTGCGCCGGTACTGTTCGTGGATCTCGGCCACGTGCCCAACTTTCTCCTGCGATCGCCACTTTCAGCCAGTATTCCCCTTTTTCAGCTGTCCCCAGACTACCCGCACCGTAGGCGCCGGTGCGGGTATCGTCATCCCAGGGCGGGTTGGCCGTCAGAGCGCCGCCTTCGATCCAATCCATGTAATAGGAGGGCGTGGAGATGAAATCCATCTCATCCACGGCCCGTTCCAGATGGACCAATTCCGGACGCAGGTGCAGGATGAGTGAGGTCTCCAATTCACAGGCGTGGCCCATCCCGCCCAGCGGGGATTGGCGTTTGGCTTCCAGCGCAGCCACACCCTGCGGGCCGGATAGATACAGGAACGAGGTGGCGCAAAAAATCTGCGGATACCTTTCCCCGGCATACTTGACCACGTTCACCAGAAAGGATGAATTGCCACCATGCCCGCTCATCAGGTAAAAACGCGTAAAGCCGCGCTGCAACCAGCGTATCCACAACTGCCAGCCAGAAATCCTCGAAGGCCCGCCCACCGACGTTGAACGTGCCGGGGAACGAACGCCGGTGTGTGCTGACCCCATAAGGAAAGACCGGCAAACACAGCGCTTCCTCCGGGATGGCTTGCGCCGTGCCCTGTCCGATGGCTTCGATGATGAGCGTGTCAGTGGATAGAGGCGCATGATAGCCGTGCTGTTCGGTATGACCGATTGGGAGAATGACCACCTTTTCGGAAATCTTGTTCAGAGAAACGAGGGACGAGATGACGAGTTTACGGGTAAATGAGAATTGCGGAATATCTGCGCCCAGATCCAGACCCGGCGGGACAAGTACATGGATGTTGGTGAAACCATCTTCGAGCAGATTGGAAACCAGGTTGCGCACCACTGCATTGAAAATCCCCGCCGGCACATCCAGGCCACTGCCGGGCCAGCCAAATGGGATGGAAGGAAGCAACCCGACAGGTTGTGAGGTTGTGAAAAAGTGTGGAAATTGCCGCCTGGTCCGGCGGATTGCCAAGTGGCAGGATAAGCAGCGTCTCACGCGGTAAGGCAGATATTTCAGGCCAGGTCAATTCGTCGAAGCGGAAGATGGTCATTCTTTCCTCCACATATATATTAAATAAGTATGGTTAATAGTAGTGGTAGTAGTACCTGTGGATAAGTGGAGAACCGCTGAATGCCCCCACCTGTGACCGGGCAGGGCTGTTCAGCACCAAGCGCTGGGAGATTCCACGGAAGAAAATTTCCCCAACCTGTGGAAAAAATTGGGAGAAAAAATACTGGCCTTCAGGAGCCCGACCGGATGTATTTTTTGACTCATCCAGATTTTGGATTGGGAGAGAAATGCAAGCCAGATATGGGGGGCTAAAAACCGAACAATTGAGCGACTTCTCCACAATACGCGCGGTTTATCCACAGTTTTTGGTCAGTTATCCACAGTTTTGCCATGCTGATGTCTGGACAGCAGCACCATATATGGTGTCTCACAAACCCTGGCTGACGGCCAGTTTTTCCTGCAATGCCTCGATGGAATCCAGAAAATGATCCAGTTCTTCCAGCCGTTCATCGAAAGAGGCCTCGTCCAGTCCAAGCACCACACAGGCCGAGCGCCAGCGGACATGCCACTGCGGACGGGAGCACCGAGACGGACAGTGTCCAGGTAAGCAGCAAGGGCCAGAGGATGGCCTGCGGTGTTTCGCTCGCAAGCATGGACTCGAAAGCCAGTTTATAGTATCCCAGTCTGGAGGACGGAGATGCTTCTCTCGACGGTTGGGCTGCCGGCGGCTTCGAGGAAGGTTTTTTCCCATTCCGGCAGGAAGCCGGCCAGCGCTGGCTGCATCGACCTGGTTCGCACCAAGCAGGTTCAGAAGGTCGGCGGCGAGACCCGGCTGACCGGCAGTCCGGGCGCGTGCGGGGAACTGGAGCAGGAAACGCCGTTCGGCCAACAGGTCTGCCCGACAGCAGGGCGACTGCATTGGCAGCCAGGGAAATGGATTTCAGATAGTCCAGGACCTGCTCCAGGACCATGCGATTGGCCGGGATGCAGATTCGCTCCAGACCTGGCGGGCATTCTCGGCCAGACGGTGTGAGCGCACCTGTACGTTGGCAGGTTCGTTGTACCTGTCACGCACCCCGGCCTGGATGAATTCAAAGAAGTGCTGGGTGACGTAGAGCGGCAAGGGATCGTACAGTTCCGGTCCCAGCCAGGGGTGGACGCGCAGTTCCTTGGGCTTGTCGTAAAGACTGCGCGGGTTATGGACAATATCCAGGTGGATCTCAGGCGTCAGCGGGATGATCTCGCGGCGGATCTTTGGTTCCCCTGCGTGGACGAAAACGATATCAATATCGGTGGCATTTCCCAGGAACGGGTTGTCGGTGCGCAGGGACCCGGTCAGGTAGGCTGCCACCAGCCCGGGATCCGAAAGGAGCGCTCTTCTGGGCGGTTTCTTTGGCAATGCGGATAAGACTTGCGCGGGTAATGTACATACAGACTCACTGATCCAGGGGGAGTTCCGCCTGGTAGGGCGACAGATTGAGGGCCTCGCGGATGCGGTTCTCGATCAGCTTGAGGTGCTCCGGGAAATGGACGAAATCGAGCGGGTTGGTGTCGATGGTCAACACGGGCGTGTCATCATATGGTCTGGAAAAGAATTCCTCGTAGGTCTGGTTGAGTTCCTCGATATAGCTGCGTTCCATATTGCGCTCGTAGGAGCGGTCGCGCGAGGCGATGCGCTGCATCAGCACGTCGGTGTCTGCGCATCAGATAGACCAGCAGGTCGGGCATGATGATCTTTTCGGCCAGCGCCTCGTGGACACGCTTGTACATATCCAGTTCATCGCCTTTCAGGTTGATGCGGGCGAACAGGCTGTCCTTGGCAAAGGTGTAGTCGGAGAGCAGTGATCTTGCCGGTTCCAGGATGGTCTGTGACGCCGCGGCGCTGCTGGTGGTAACGGCTGAGCAGGAAGAAAATCTGGGTCTGGAAGGCATAGCGCTCGCGGTCGCTGTAGAAATCAGACAGGAACGGATTTTCCTCGAAGACTTCGAGGAGAAGTTCCGAGTCGAACGCCGGCTGGAGCAGGCGCGCCAGGGTGGTCTTGCCAACGCCGATGACACCTTCAATGGCAATGTACATCGTTTCTCCCGGTTTGCGGTAATTATCGGTGACCCGAAATCAAATTTATGATGGGTCAAGGATACCATAATTTCTGAAGCCAGCCACTGGGTGTATGACAAAGTTGCCGATATGCTTGACGCCCCTTGCCCTGAAATGTATAATCTGAATTTAATACCGTGAGTAGTAGGCAGTCGCAACGCTGATAGAGAAGGAGGTCCCGGGCTGAAAGCCTCCGCAGCTAATCGCTGCCGAAGTCGCACGGTTGCTTTGCTGAAGAAATCCTTGTGAAAGTAGACCAGCACGGGGTTGGCCCGTTACAGCCAGAGCCGGATGATGGTCCGGAAGGAGCGCACCCTTACGGGTGAAACGAGGTGGTACCGCGGAAGGATTGCCTTTCGTCCTCAGAATGGACGAAAGGCGTTTTGTTTAACAAGGAGCAAACATGGACACTCAGAAGATCATCCAATCCCAGTATCTCGCCGCCCTGGAGATGTTGAAACAGGCGGTGGTAAAATGCCCGGATCCTTTATGGAATGCGGCGGAGGATGGGAATAAATTCTGGCATGTTGCCTATCACGCCCTTTTTTACACCCACCTGTATTTGCAGGATACAGAAAAAGATTTCAAGCCGTGGGAAAAAGCATCGCGACGAATACCAGTTCCTGGGACAGCATGCCCTGGCCGCCGCACAACCTGCCGAGAATAGGCGAACCTTTCACGCGGGAAGAAATACTGGCCTACCTGGCTTTTGTCCGGGAGCAGGTACAGAAGCGCGTTCCGAAGCTTAACCTGGAGGCTGCCTCCGGTTTTGAGTGGCTGCCATTCGGCAAGCTGGAACTCCAGTTTTATAACATCCGGCATCTCCAACAGCACACCGCCGAACTGTATGAGCGCCTTGGCGCGCGGGGCGGCGTCGAACTCGACTGGATTGGAAGAGACGCCCGAGATTTCATTGATGGTTAAGGAGCAAGAATGACCGAATACCAGTTACCCAAAGCCTATGATTTCAAGTCCACCGAGCCGCGCATCTATGAGATGTGGGAGAAGGGCGGCTATTTCAAGCCGTCCAACGACCCAAACAAGCCGGATTTCGACCCAACCAAGAAACCGTTCGTGATCTCAATTCCTCCGCCGAATGTAACCGGCGAACTGCACCTGGGTCACGTCATGTTCGTGGCGATGGAAGACCTGATGATCCGTTACCAGCGCATGAAGGGTGTCCCGACGCCTGTGGGTACCCGGCACCGACCATGCCGGCATTGCCACCCAGTTGCAGGTGGAAAAGGACCTGCTGCGCACCGAGGAGGTGACACGCGAAGAACTGGGCCGTGAGAAGTTCGTCGAACGGGTCTGGTCCTGGAAGGTCAAATATCACAGCATCATCACGGGACAGATCCGCAAGATCGGCGCCTCGTGTGACTGGGAGTCGTGAGCGCTTCACCCTGGATGATGGCCTGTCGAAAGCGGTACGGGAGGCCTTCGTGCGCCTGTACGAGAAGGGACTGATCTACCGCGGCCCGCGCCTGATCAACTGGTCGCCGGGGCTGAAGACGGCTGTCTCGGACCTGGAAGTGGAGTATTCCGAGGAACCCGGCAAATTGTATTATTTCAAGTACATGCTTGCTCCTGAGACCTCCGAGGTCTCCAAGACCTCGAAGGTCTATATCCCGGTCGCCACCACCCGCCCGGAGACCATCCTGGGCGATACCGCCGTGGCCGTCCATCCGGAAGATGAGCGCTACCAGAAATTCGTCGGCAGGAAGGTGATCGTGCCGATGCTGGGACGCGACAATCCCGGTCATCGCGGACGAGTATGTGACGCGTGAATTCGGCACCGGGGCGCTCAAGATCACTCCCGGTCACGATCCCAATGACTACGAGATCGGCCAGCGGCACGGGCTGCCGGTCCTCTCGATGCTGGACCGGGAGGCAAAAGTGACCGAGATCGGCGGGCCGTATGCCGGTCTGGACCGCTTCGAGTGCCGCGAAAAACTGTGGGTCGGATATGAAGGCTGCCGGCCTGGTCATCAAGGAAGAACCCTACACGCTCAACGTGCCGCGTTCCGAGCGCGGCGGCGAGATCGTCGAGCCGATGGTCTCGGAGCAGTGGTTCGTCAAGATCAAACCGCTGGCGGAACCAGCGCTGGCGGCCGTCCGGGATGGGCGCATCCGGATCATCCCGGAGCGCTTCGAGAAGGTCTATTACAACTGGATGGAAAACATCAAGGACTGGTGCATCTCGCGCCAGTTGTGGTGGGGGCACCGCATCCCGGTCTGGTACTGCGACGATTGCGGCAAACAGACCTGCACCGCGTGAAGACCCGACCCAATGCGCCCATTGTGGTTCCAAGAAGATCCACCAGGACCCGGACGTGCTGGATACCTGGTTCTCCTCGGGCCTGTGGCCATTCTCCACGCTGGGCTGGCCGGAAGAGACGCCCGATTACAAGTATTTCTACCCGACCAGCATGATGGAGACCGGTTACGACATCCTGTTCTTCTGGGTGGCGCGCATGATCATGGACGGGCTGGAGTTCACCGGCCAGGTGCCGTTCGATACGGTCTACCTGCACGGGCTGATCCGCAACGAAGACGGGCAGAAGATGTCCAAGAGCAAGGGCACCGGGATCGACCCGCTGCCGGTCATGGAAGAGTTCGGCACGGACGCCCTGCGCTTCACCCTGCTGGTGGGTTCCACACCCGGCAACGATACCAACCTGAGCCTGAAGAAAGTGGAAGGCAACCGCAACTTTGCCAACAAGATCTGGAATGCGGGCAGGTTCGTGATCATCTGCGATTGCTCCACTGCTCGACGACGAACGTCGACCAGTGGAACAGGTGATCGAATCGTCCAATTGTCAATGGTCAATCCATCCTGGACCCTGGCCGATTCCTGGATCTGGGCGCGGCTGCAAGCGCTGGTGCGTGAAGTGGAGCGGTTGTTCCAATCCTACCAGTACGGCGAGGCCGGACGGCAAATCTACGAGTTCTTCTGGAACGATTTCGCCGATTGGTATGTGGAAGTGGCAAAGCTGCAAATGCAGAAGGCAGAGAACCAGAGAACAGACAGTCGTTACCCTGGTACGGGTTTTGGATATGTGCCTGCGCCTGCTGCACCCCATCACGCCCTTTGTGACCGAGGAACTGTGGGGGCACCTGCGGAAGGCCGTCCTGGCTTCTCCACTGAAGGAACTGGCGGCCGATTGGCCTGAAGCATTGATCGTTGCAGCCTGGCCGGAAGCGCGTCCCGAGGAAGGCTGGGAAACCGAGAAGGCTGGCAGACTTTGCGCTTGATCCAGGAGATCATCCGGTCGATCCGCAACCTGCGCGCCGAAAAGAAGGTCAGCCCGGCCAAACGCCTCCCGGCAACGCTGGTCGGCGGCTCGAAGACCGAATTGCTCAAAGAGCAATCCAGCCTGATTGCAGCCCTGGCAGGCCTTGATCCTGACCCAGCTCTCTGTTCATCGAATTTCTGGATGCGAAACCTGAGAACAGCATTGCCCTGATTGCCGGCGCAGTGGAAATCCACATCCCGCTTTCCGGCATGCTGGACCTGGAAGAAGAGCGCAAACGGCTGGAGAAGGAATTGGCCGAGACCCAGGTCCAAATCGAGCGGCTGGAGAAACTGCTCGGCTCGGACTTCGCCAACAAGGCCCCGGCGGCAGTTGTCCAGAAGGAACGCGAGAGCCTGGCAGCGTTCAAAGAGACGGCCGGAAAGCTGCAAGCGCAATTGTAAGATATAGAGATAAAGAGTGGCAGACATGACACTGCCACTCTTCTATTCTAAATTGTGGGGGAGTCATGTAACGATTATTATCTGATTGTATTCCTGCTTCAGGTGGTATAGTATTACAAGAGATTTGTTACGTGAACCGATTCCAGCGGTTTGCGGGTTTTAACTTCTTGAGGAAGAAGCATGAAGAAAAAAGATAAATCTCCAGTAAAAAAACCGCCTCGAAGATCAGGAGATCGCGGCAGTTGGGCTTTCTTTATTTTTTTCTTTGTGGTGTTCCTGGTGATCACCTATACATCCGGTCAGGTCCATGCGGCAGGCAGGACGGTAAGGGTGGGCGTCTACCAGAACGAGCCCAAGATCTTCATGGATACGGGCGGTCACGCCTCGGGCATCTATATTGACCTTCTGGCCGAAATTGGCGCAGAGGAGGGCTGGACGCTGGTCTACGTGCCCTGCGAATGGGCAGATTGTCTTGCCGCCCTTGAGAATGGGCAAATTGACCTGATGCCGGATGTGGCCTATTCGACAGAGCGTGCCCAAATATACGATTTCAACCTTACCCCGGTCCTGGAGAGTTGGTCACAGGTATATGCCAGTCCGCAGCGTGAAGGTCAATGGATACAACGATCTGACTGGCAGGCGGGTGGCTGTACTCAACGGCTCCATCCAACAAACGGTATTCGAGCAATACATGCGCGGCTTCGGATTTGAGGTCACGATCGTGCCGACCGAATCGCTGGAGGAGGCATTCAAGCTGGCAGGAAACGGCTCAGTGGATGCGGCCATCGCCAACCACTTCTTCGGAGACTATTTCTACCAGCAGTATGGGCTGGTCAAGACACCGATCGTTTTCAACCCGGCGACATTGTTCTTTGCGACAGCCAAGGGGCGCAATGCCGACCTGCTCGAAGCCATCGACCGGCATCTGAACGCCTGGCTTCAGGTGCCCAATTCGCCATATTACACCATCTTAAGCCGCTGGACAGTAAAGGTTCCAGCTCCTGTCTATCGTGTGCCGCAATATATTATACTGGGTGGTCGGTACCATCGCAGGACTCTTCGTCCTTGCGGCAGGAATGATCCTGCTTCTGCGCGGCAGGTGCGGGCCAGGACGAGGCATCTGGAAGAAGCCAACCAGGCGCTGCGTGAGAGCGAGAGACGTTATCAGTTGATCTCGACGGTGGCCTCCGATTACATGTTTTCGATCCCGGCTGGATGCGGACGGCCGGCTAACCCTTGATTGGGTTGCCGGAGCCTTTGAGGCCATCACCGGATATACCATGGAAGAATACATTGCCCACGGTGGCTGGCGAGCAACCTTGCATCCCGATGACCTGGCAATGGATGACCGCGATCTGGAAAAACTGCGCGCCAACCAGCCCGTCGTCTCTGAAATCCGGACTCTCACGAAAGACGGTAAAACGGTCTGGGTGCGCGTCTATGCCCACCCCGTCCTGGATGCCGAGAGCAAGGAATTGGTCGGTATATACGGTGCGGTACAAGACATCACCGAGCGAAAGCGCGCCGAAGAGATAATCGAGGCAAGCGAGAAGCGTCTCTCGCTGATCTTCGATACGGTTGACGATGTAATCTTTCTTCTATCTGTCGAACCGGAGGATTGCTTTCGTTTCGTCTCCGTCAACCCTGCATTTCTTGGCCTGACCGGGTTGAAGCGTGAGCAGGTTGTCGGCAAACGGATCGAAGAGGTCTTGCCGGAAGCGGCACATGCGCTTGTGAAAAGCAAATATCAGCAAGCCATTCGCGAAAACAAAACGGTGAAATGGGAAGAAGTGTCTGTGTATCCCACCGGTACCCTGTATGGCGTGGCGGCCGTGACTCCCGCCTGGGATACCGCTGGAGTCTGCACACATCTGATCGGTTCGGTGCATGATATTACCGAAATCAGGCGCGCCGAGGAAGAGATTCGCAAACTCAACCAGGGACTTGAGCAGCGCGTGGTCGAGCGTACCCGCGAGCTGGAGATTGCCAAGGAACGCGCCGAATCTGCCGACCGGCTAAAATCGTCCTTCCTGGCGACCATGTCGCACGAACTACGCACCCCTCTGAACTCCATCATTGGCTTTACCGGCATCCTGCTCATGGGGCTGGTGGGTCCGCTGAGCCAGGAGCAGGACAAACAGCTCAACATGATCCAGGACAGCGCCCGCCACCTGCTGGAATTGATCAATGACGTGCTGGACATTTCCAAGATCGAAGCCGGACAAATCGAGCTTGCCCGCGAGCCGTTCGACATGCGCACGACGATACAGAAAAGCGTGGAGAAGATCATGCCCCTGGCTGAGAAAAAGGGGCTGGCGTTGACCGCAGTGATTGCCCCGTCCGTGGGCCAGATCACCGGCGACCGGCGGCGGGTGGAGCAAATCCTGATCAACCTGCTCAACAATGCCGTCAAGTTCACCGAGCAGGGGCAGGTGCGCATCGAAAGCCAGGTCGAGAGAAACATGCCTGGTCACACGGGTGATCGACACGGGCATCGGCATCCGGCCGGAAGACATGGATACCCTCTTCAAGCCATTCCGGCAGGTGGATTCCGGGATCACCCGCCAGTATGAGGGCACCGGACTGGGACTCTCGATCTGCAAGCGGCTGGTGGAAACGATGGGCGGTAGAATTTGGATCGAAAGCGAATGGGGCAAAGGCAGCACATTTACCTTCACCCTGCCACTCGAAAGGATGGATCTATGAAACGCACGATCCTGGTCATTGAGGACAATGAAAAAAATATGTACCTGGTCACCTTCATCCTGGAAAAAGCAGGTTACCAGGTTTTCCAGGCGCGCGACGGGCAGGCCGGGATCGCGCTGGCCCGCCAGACTCAAACCTGACCTCATCCTGCTGGATATCCAGTTGCCGGTGATGGACGGGTATGCCGTGGCCCGCGAACTGACGAAAAATGGTGAACTGGGGCATGTCCCGATCGTGGCAGTGACTTCCTATGCCATGCTCGGCGACCGGGAGCACGCCCTGGAGGCGGGTTGTGTGGGCTACATCGAAAAACCGATCAACCCGGCAACGTTTGTGGCCGAAATCGAGCAATACCTGCCGGCCGGCAAGACCGGCCTGCCAGGGAGTGACCTATGACAAAACTCCTCATCGTGGACGACAACCAGCAAAACCTGTACATGCTGCAGGTGCTTCTCTCAGCCAACGGTTATGAAGTGGAGCAGGCTTCGAACGGTGTCGAGGCATTGGAACAGGCGCGCCGTACTCCGCCAGACCTGGTCGTCAGCGACATCCTGATGCCGGTGATGGATGGTTTTGCCCTGTGCCGCGCCTGGAAGAAAGATGAGCAGCTGAAGAAAATCCCTTTCGTCTTTTACACCGCCACATACACCGACCCCAAGGACGAGGATTTTGCCCTCAGCCTGGGTGCCGAGCGGTTCATCGTCAAGCCGATGGAGCCGGACAAGTTCCTGGTCGTGCTGCAGGAGATCATTGAAGACTACCAGTGCAGGTAAACTGGCTGCCGTTCGCCAGCCTGCTGGGAGAAGCAGAGTTCTACAAAGAGTACAATGCGACGCTCATCCGCAAGCTGGAAGACAAAGTGCTGCAGCTCGAGGAAAAAAACCGCGCTCTTGAACTCGACATCACTGAACGCAAAAAAGCCGAAGCTAAAATCCGACAACAGTTGACCGAACTCCAGAACTGGTACGACGTGACCATCGATCGCGAGACCCGTGCGCTGGAGCTCAAGCATGAAGTCAATGATTTGCTGCGCCGTTTGAAGGAACCTCCCCGGTACCCGAGCGGATAGGAGTGAAGGATCACCAATCTGAAAGGGAACTGTAATTAGAGGGGGGTAATTTATTAGATTGGTTTTCTTCTTCAAGTGGTATAGTATATAAAAATCGTCCGATTATATGAATCGGAACGAGCCTTTTTTGTTTTCGCGAGGCAGTACGATGGAACATGTGGATAAGTCTCAACCCAACCAGGCCCAAGGGCTGAAAAAGCCGAAGAGGTCCCCAGTGAAGAAAAAGCAACCCCTGGAGAAACTCCAATCGCAAGGTCTGACGGACCAAGCCTCTGATGAAAAGTTCCAGCGGCTGTTTGAAGCTGCCCGGGATGGCATATTATTATTGGATGCCGGGACAGGGGAAATTACGGATGCCAACCCATTTATTGAGGCAATCCTTGGCTGCTCCAACAAGGAACTGATCGGCAGGAAGCTCTGGGAGATCGGTGAATTCAAAGAAATAGCCGCCGACCAGGCCGCATTCACAATACTACAGAAAAAGCCCTCCATCCATTACAGGGATTTACCACTCGTGACCAAAGATGGGAAACGGCGCAATGTCGAATTCATAAGCAATGTCTACCGGGTGGGCAGGCAGAAGATCATCCAATGTAATTTCCGTGACATCACCGAAAGCAAACTGGCAGTCAACTCCCTGGCGGAAAGCGAAGAGCGATATCGGGATCTATTTGATAATGCCAGTCTGGGGATATTCAAGACATCTGCAAATGGCCGGATCATTGTTGTCAATCGAGCCTTTGCACGCATGTTCGGCTATGGATCGCCGGAAGAGTTTAAGTCGCTTGTCCGAAACGCGGCGGATGTTTTCGCCGACCCGCAGCGCCGTGCAGAGATCATCCAACTGAAGGCGGAACACCCGGAGTTGACGAGCTTTGAAAACCTGTATCGCCGAAAGGATGGCAGCACCTTCTTTGGCAGCCTGACGGTAAGGCAGGGTAGCGGGCGAGACGGTCAGGAAACGCTTTTTGAAGGTTTTATCGAAGATATCAGCGAGCGAAAGCGGGCGGAGAGGGCGTTACGAGAGAGCGAGTTAAAATCCAGAATTATTTTTGAGAATTCGACCGCAGGAGTGGCGCTGGTCGGGCTGGACGGCAAATATTTGATGGTAAACCCGGCCTTCTGTGAAATCCACGGTTACTCAGCCGAAGAATTATTGAAGATGAACTTTTTTCAAGTGACCCATCCGGACGACATCGAACTCAGCCGGAAAACCGCGCAGGAAGTGGCACGCGGGGGTAGCAAGAGCACTCGTTTTTTCAAGCGGTATATCCACAAAGACGGGCACACTATTTGGGCGGAAGTGAGTTCGGCTCTGGTACATGGGATGGATGGCCAGCCCGAGTATTTCATCACCCACGTTATTGACATCACCGAGCGCAAGCGCATGGAAGAAGCCTTGCGAAAATCAGAGACGGAATTACGTGCACTAATAGAAGAGATCCCGGCGATCATCTATACGGAATCGGCGGACGAACCAGGCATAACGCTCTATATCAGTCCGCAGATCGAGGCCATAACCGGCTACACACCGGCCGAATGGATGGCCTCTACGAATTTCTGGGATGAAATTGTCCACCCTGAAGACCTGGATTATTTGCATGCCGAAGACGAGCGCACAAATCGAACCGGTGAACCGTTCCATGCTGAATACCGTATCCTCAAGCGCGACGGAAGCGAGATCTGGATGCTGGATGAGGCGGTGCTCATTCAGGATGGCGCTGGCAAAGGCCTGTTCTGGCAGGGGATCATGCACGATATTTCGGACAAAAAGCGGGCCGAAAAAGCGCAACGCGAAAGCGAAGAGCGCTACCAGTTGATTTCCACGGTGGCCTCTGATTACATGTTCTATACCCAACTTGACGACGACGGCAGCGGACTGAAGCTTAACTGGGTGGCTGGAGCATTTGAGGCCATCACAGGGTATACAAAGGAAGAATATATTGCCCGGGGGGGTTGGCGCTCCACCCTGCATCCAGATGACCTGGCCATAGATAATCGCGATATGGAAAATCTCCGGGCTGGTCAACCTGTGATCACTGAAATCAGGACGTTTACAAAGGCCGGTAATATCGTATGGGTGCGCGTCTATGCCCAACCTGTCCTGGATGAATCACACAAGGAATTGGTCAGCATATACGGTGCAGTTCAGGATATCACCGAGCGCAAGCGGGCGGAAGCGTCACTGCAACTTTCGTTAAAGCAAGCCGAGCACAACCGGGGCATGCTCTTAGCGCTCAATCAGGCAGGCCAGGCGGTACAGCGCGCCCGCAGCCCGGAGGAAGTTTATATTTCCATCCAAGAGCAAATGAAACATCTGGGCTTTACTGCGACAGTAGTGGAGCTCAAGGATCCCAAGGATGGGCTTCGGATTGCTTACCTGGGCTACGATTCGAAGCTGGTGCGGATGGCTGAGAAATTGACCGGGCTCTCTATGAACAATTTTCGATTCCATCCCCGCCGGGATAGCATTTTCCAGCGCGTCCTGGAGCAAGGCGAGACCATGCATGTCGCAGATGCGACCCAAGCCGTGGCGGAGGTCTTGCCGGAAAAGCTGCGCGCCCTGGCTGGCCCAACCAAAGAGATGCTCCATCTGGAGCAAGCTACTTTTGCGCCACTGACCGCGGAGGGAAAGGCGACCGGTGTTTTGGTTGTCACCGGTGCCGATCTCTCTGAAGAGGACAATACGGCTGTGACTGCCTTCGCCAACCAGGCGGCCATCGCGATTGAGAATGCAAGCCTGTATGAAAAAATTCAAAAGGAACTGGCTGAACGCAAGCGGGTGGAACAATCATTGGCGGACGAGCGTAATTTGTTGCGCACGCTGGTTGATAATGTACCAGATTTCATATATGCTAAAGATAGCGAGGCCCGATTCGTTTTGGTTAACATGGCATGTGTACGCGGGGCGGGATATTCCAGGCCGGAGGAGGCGCTGGGCAAAACAGATTTTGATTATTATGAACATGAACTGGCAGCCCGGTATTTTGCGGACGACCAGAAGGTTCTCCAGACGGGTCAACCATTACTCCAACACGAAGAACCCTCGGTCGACGCCGACGGCAACCAACTCTGGCTTTCCACCAACAAAGTACCCCTGCGGGATTCTCAAGGCAAAATCTATGGACTGGTTGGCACGGGCCGCGATATCACCGAGCACAAGCGGGCGGAAGCTGAACTGCAGGCCAGCCGGGAAGCCGAAAGGGATTTTTCTGAACGCCTGACCATCCTTTCAGAAACCACAACCGAGCTTTCCAAAGCAGATGATCTTGATACGCTCTGCCGCCGGGCGGTTGAATTGGGGCGGGATCGTCTCGGTTTTGACCGCCTTTCCATCTTCTTCCTATCAGAAGATGCCAACGCCATATTGGGCACATTTGGAGTGGATGAGGAAGGACAGATCACCGATGAGCGCGGCGACCGGTATCCCATCAATTCCGAATCTCACATGTGGTCAATCCTTCATAGCCAGGTTCCCATGCTCCAGCTGACCGAAGCACCGCTTTACCTGCGAGGCCAGGTCATTGGGCAGGGAATGCATGTATTTGCCGGTCTTTGGGATGGAAACAAGGTTATCGGTTCAATTACTTTGGATAACCTGCTACGCCAGCGCCCATTCAGCGACCGGGATTGCGAAATCATCCGCCTCTTTGCTTCTGCGGTGGGACACCTTATCTCGCTTAAGCGCACCCAGGAAGGACTTCACGCCAGCGAAGAACGCTTTGCCAAATCCTTTCAGGTCAACCCGCTTCCGATCTGTATCAGCGCTTTCCCGGAAGGGCGGATGGTAGAAGCCAACGAAGCTTTCCTGCAACTGACCGGATATACGCGATCGGATGTGATCAACCACAGCGGCCCGGAATTAGAACTGTGGGTCGATAGCGACATGCGCGCAACCATGGCACGCGAACTGCTTGAAAAAGGTTCTGTAAGGGATATCAACGGCCGGTTGCGTACCAAAACGGGCCAGTTTAGAGATATTCTTGCATCTGCCGGAATTATTCAACTCTCGGAACAACCGCATGCCTTGATCATGCTATCCGATATCACCGAGAGCAAGCAGACACAAGTTCTCCAGGAGGCGGTCTACCGGATTGCCGCGGCCACTGAAACGACCAGTTCCCTGGACGAGCTCTACCCGCAGATCCACCAGATCATTTCATCCGTTATGCCGGCGGAGAATTTCTATATCGCACTTTATGACGAAGCTGAGGACCTGTTGCGGTTTTCATATTTCAGGGATGCGGCGGACGAACCCTTTATGGGCGGCATCCAACCGGGTAAGGGGCTGACCTCCTATGTCCTTCGGACGGGTAAAGCGCTATTGTGTACGCAGGCAGTGCATGATGAGCTGGAACGCCGGGGGGAGGTCAAGCTGCTGGGCGTGCCGTCTGCGATCTGGCTGGGAGTGCCGTTGATCGTCGAAGGCAAGACGATCGGTGCGATGGTGGTGCAGCACTATACCGACCCGAAGGCCTATCGTGAACGCGAACAACACATGCTGGAATTTGTCTCTACGCAGGTGGCGATCGCAATCAATCGCAAGCGGGCGGAGACCGAATTGCAGGCCAGCCGTGAAGCCGAGCGGAGTTTTGCCGAACGTCTGACCATCCTGTCAGAAGTCACAACCGAACTATCCAAAGCAGAGGATCTTGACACACTCTGCCGCCAGACGGTCGAACTGGGCCGAGAACGACTCGATTTTGATCGTCTCGCCATCTGGTTCTTAACTGAGGATCTCACCAGCATGGTGGGCACATTTGGGGTGGATGCTGAAGGCCGGTATACCGATGAGCGCGAACAGAAGTTCCCCATCAGTGCGGATTACCCCAACTGGTCAGTACTTCAGGGCCAGGTCCCGTTGTTGCGCTTAACGGATACAGCGCTATCCCTGACAGGACAGGTTGTTGGGCAGGGCATGCACGTTTCCGCCGGTCTTTGGGATGGAAAAACCGTGATCGGCTACCTCAGCCTGGACAACCTTCTGCGCCAACGGCCCTTCAGCGACCAGGATTGCGAAATCATCCGCCTGTTTGCGTCCGCCGTCGGACACCTCATTTCGCTTAAACGCGCCCAGGAAGGATTACGTGCCAGCGAGGAACGCTATCGCATGCTTTTTGAGCTTTCCCCGGATTCCATTGCAGTCCACCAGGACGGGAAAGTGATCATTACGAATCCATCCGCAGTAAAATTGTTAGGCGCATCCGGCCCTGAGGAGGTCATCGGGAGGCCGGTCATGGATCTCGTCCACCCCGATTATCATAAAATTGTGATCGAACGGACGCGCCAGCAAATCGTCAAAGGCAAAACCGTTCCTGTTCTTGAGGAAAAGTTCCTGCGCCTGGACGGAAGCGCAATCGATGTGGATGTAACTGCTGCTCCGGTCATTTATCGGGACCGGCCGGCGTCCATGGTCATTTTTCGCGATATTTCCGAGCGTAAGCATGCGGCAGAGGCGTTGGAGCGCCAATCGGAAGAACTAAACCAGCGCAATGAGGAATTGGCCCGGCTCTACCGGGCCTCCGGCTCATTGCTTTCCGGCGCTTCATCCAGTCTCCAGGAACTGGCAGAAACGATCCTCGGAGTTGTCCAAAAGGAATTTGGGCAGGCCAATTGCAGCCTGTTGGTCGTCCAGCGCGATTCGAACGAACTGCAGCGCCTGGCTACGGCGGGCCCGTATGCCGAGCAAGTGAAGGAAAAAACCTTGACCCTGGATGGGCAGGGCCTGGTCCCGCGAGCCATCCGCGTGGGTGAGACTGTCAATGTGGGCGACGTTCGCTCAAATTCCGAACATCTATCGAATTGGGAAGCTGCCCGGTCTGAAATGACCATTCCGCTCAAGATCGGGAGCGAAGTGATTGGTGTCATTGATGTGCAAAGCTCGGAATCGAATGCTTTCAGCCAGGATGACGAACGCCTGATGACGATTTTTGCCCAACGGGCTGCCCTGGCGCTCGAACACAGCCGCCTGTATGAGCAGGCCGCAATCCGGGTGCAACAATTGGCAGCGTTGCGCACTGTGGATATGGCGATCAGCAGCAGCTTCGATATCAACCTGACTCTGGGCATCCTATTGGATCAGTTGAGTGCGCAGTTGGGTATCCACGCGGCGGATATCCTGGTCTATGATCCGGTTACGCAAACTTTCCGATTCTCTTGTGGGCGGGGCTTCCGTACAAACACTCTCGAGCATACCCACTTAAGGCTGGGAGAAGGCTTTGCCGGCAGGGCTGCCATGGAACGACAACTGCTCAGGGTTTCGGACATGCGTGCAGAGCCGCCCGGATCTGGAAAATCCTTTTTACCCCTGGGAGAAAATTTCGTTGGTTATGTGGGTGTTCCCCTGATCGCCAAAGGACAGATCAAGGGGGTGCTGGAGGTTTTTCAGCGTGAGCCGCTCGAATTGAATCTGGATCAGCAAGCTTTCCTGGAAATGCTGGCCGGGCAGGCCGGTATCGCGATTGATAATGCCAGCTTATTCGAACACCAGCAAAGGGCCTTCGCCGACCTGAACAATGCCTACGACGAAACACTGGAGGGTTGGGCAAGCGCATTGGAATTGCGCGACAAAGAGACCGAGGGCCATACCCGCCGCGTAACCGATCAGACCATCCGGCTGGCGCAAGCCATGGGAGTAAAAAAGGACGATCTGGTACACATCTATCGGGGAGCCTTACTGCATGATATCGGCAAGATCGGCATACCGGATGGTATCGTGCTCAAGCCCGGGCCGCTGACAGAAGACGAACGGAAAACCATGCACATGCATCCCAACTATGCCTACAAAATGCTTTCGCCGATCAGCTATTTGCGCGAAGCGGTCAATATCCCCTATTGTCACCATGAGAAATGGAATGGCACAGGCTATCCACGCGGCTTGAAGGGGGTGGAGATCCCGCTGGCGGCACGCATCTTCTCGGTGGTGGATGTGTGGGATGCGCTGACCTCCGACCGGCCTTACCGGAAAGCCTGGACAGATGAAAAAGCACGCCAATATATCCGTGAGCAAGCCGGACTACATTTCGACCCGGCGGTGGTGGAAGCTTTCCTGAATTCATCCTTTGTGCTGGAATAAGTTCCAGCAAAGCAATCAGCCAATTCGGAGATAACAATTATGAAACAAGACCGTTTCCTGATAGGGATCCTGATTTTTATCGGCGTGTTGGTGGTGGCCGCGCTGGTGTTTGTTCTTCGTCCGCAACGAAAAGCCGGCATATGGTCCAGAGGACAAACCCGAAGGAGTGCTTTACAACTATGCCGTGGCGCTGCAACTGCACGATTACGAACGCGCCTACGGCTACCTGGCCGAGAAAGACAATAAGCCAACCTACAATACCTTCTACCAGGCCTTCCTGACCCGGCAATTGGACACAAGCAATTCTGCGCTGCAGATCGGGAATGTGCAGATGTTGGCAGAACGGCGAAGCCTGGGTGAATGTTACCATCCAGTATGCCGGGAGCGGCCTGCTCAACAACGGTTGGTCCAGCACCGATAAAGGCACGCTTGTCAGGCAGAACGGGGCCTGGAAAATCACGTTCCTGCCCAATCCTTACTGGGGCTGGGATTGGTACCAGCCGACACCCTGCACCGGCAAAGCCGTAACAGGCAGGAGGAAGCATGCGCACCGTCCGTCGTCTTTACTTTTATGCGGTAGCCTTCGTCAGCCTGGAGGTGGTCCTGTGGGGGCTGGTGGGGCTGGCGCGTTCGTTCTTCTGTGACCGGGGAAATGCCGTCTGTGGGGCGGCATCCATCCTGGCCCAGGGATTGGCGCTAATCCTGGTGGGTGTACCGGTCTTTGGCTTTCATTGGTGGATGGCCGAACGCCTGGCCCGCCAGGATGGGGAAGAGCGCGCCTCGGGTGTGCGGGCTGTCTTCCTGTATGGTGCGCTGCTGGGAACGCTGATCCCGATTGTTCAAAATGCCCTGTCGCTACTGGACCGGCTGGTGCTGCAAGCCGTGGGACTTTCCGACCTCCCAGGCGATCCTCGGACCGAACCAAACCTGGACCGATAACCTGATCGCGATTGTAATGAATGCCATCGTCGCCGCTTACTTTATCTACGTTTTGCGGGCGGACTGGCTGGTCATTGCTCCGAAAGATTCTTTCACCGATATTCGCCGAATCTACCGGCATGTCTGGCTGATCTACAGCCTGGGGATCGTTGTTGGGGCCGTGCAGCAATTGCTGCGCTTCATCCTGAATATTTTCCCGGGTGCCCTCAGTTTTCAATACCGTGCCAGTGGAGCTCATGGCCTCGCCCTGGCGTTGGTCGGCCTGCCACTCTGGTACTTCGCCTGGAAAACCGTGCAAGACGCATTGGCTGGGCAAACTGAACGCGAGAGTCTCCTGCGATCTGGGGGTGCTCTATCTGCTTTCACTGGCAGGAGTCGTCACAGTGCTTGCCTCCGGCGGCGTTGTGATCGATGTGATACTGCGGGCTGTTTTCGGCGAACCAATGACAGTATCTGGTTTCACGCAAAAAGTCGCCGGGCCGCTGTCGATTGGAATTCCGCTGGCAGGTGTTTGGGCTTATTATGGAGCGCTGGCTGGGCCGCGCCATGGCAGAGTCTCCCGACGCGCCGCGCCGGGCCGGGATGCGCCGCCTGTATTCCTATATTCTCTCTGCCATTGGATTGGGGGCCACTTTCACTGGGCTGGCGTTCTTGCTTGCGTTTGTGGTGGATGCTGCCATCGGCAACATCGTCTGGGCAGACGTGTTACGCCCACGCCTGGCGGCCGCCCTGGCAACGCTGCTGATGGGTCTGCCGCTGTGGTGGCTGGCCTGGCGACCGATGCAGGCTGAGGCGCTGGCAGAAGGGGATGCCGGGGACCATGCCAGGCGATCGATCATCCGCAAGGTTTATCTCTACCTGGCGTTATTCGTCAGCGTGGTGGGTGGAATGATCACCGCAGTCGGCCTTCTGAACCTGCTCCTGCGTTCCCTTTTGGGCAGTTCAGTGGAAAACCTGCTCCAGCAAGTCCTGAAAGACCTGGAATACTTGTTCCTGTTTGTCGGCCTGGGGATCTATCACGGGTTAATGCTTGGCAAGGATGGCAGACTGGCAGCGCGAGGCCCTGGCAGAGAAACACGCCGCCTTCCCGGTGCTTGTGTTTGACCCCGGCGACGGCTCGTTTGGTAACAGGCCATCCTGGCCGCACTCCACCGGCAGGCCCCACGCCTACCGGTCGTTATCCAGTCTGCCAGCCAACCGGTTGCAGAAAATGCCGCCCCGAAAGCCGATCCTTGTGCCCGGCGACCTGGCCCTGAACCCGCCCGTGTCGCTCCGAAAATGGCTTGGCGAATATACCGGGAGCAGGTTGATCATCCCGCAGTCTGCCCAGGGCTGGTTATGGACAGGCGGGATGCGTCCGCTTCCGGCGGCTGCCACCCAGGCAGCACAGACCGTCCGGCAACTGGCTGAAGGGCAGGAAGTCCGCCAGCAGGCCGGCGCTTCCGGCTGGATGATCGTTGTTTACATTGTGGCCGGGTTGTTTGGTCTTGGAAATCCTGGGAGTGTTAATCGCCCTGGGAATTTCGCTGATGGGCGGCTAACTGCCAATAATTTTGAATATTGATAGCGAGGAGACTGCTTCGTTCCTCGCAGTGCCCTTCTTAAATTGGGAATTGCCAGCTAACTGCCTTTTCACTTTTGGGTTCTCGGTATATACTTTAGTTGGGCATGATTTACGTAGTAACGATCAATATCGTTACTCCATGTTATGGAGAGGACTGAGCCATGAAAGTAACCGTCTTGCAAGAAAGCCTGGCCCGTGGACTGAGCATAGTCTCACGGGCCGTTTCGCCGCGCAGCACCCTGCCAGTACTTTCCAACGTACTCGTGGCAAGTGACGAGGGCCGACTGCGCCTTTCCGCCACCAACCTTGAACTGGGCATCACCTGCTGGATCGGCGCCAAGATCGAGGAGGAAGGCTCGACCACCGTCCCGGCCCGCACCTTTGTGGACCTGGTGGGGACATTGCCGCAGGAACAGGTCAGCCTGAGCCTGGCCACAGCCACCCAAACATTGAACGTACGTTGTGGGGCCTCCAATACCGATATCAAGTGCATTGATGCCCAGGAATTCCCGCCATTGCCCGTCCCGGAGATGGATGGGGCCATCCTGTTGAATGTGGCCGACTTCAAGGACATGATCAGCCAGGTAGTCTTTGCCGCCTCGGTGGACGAGGCCCGGCCGGTGCTGATGGGCGTGCTGGTAACGGTGGAAAAGGATACCATCACCATGGCAGCCGCAGACGGTTTCCGCCTGTCGGTGCGAAAAGGTACGCTCTCCCAAGCCGTGCCCCAGCTCGTGACAGCCATCATCCCGGCGCGGGCCCTGGGCGAACTGGCGCGTGTAGCCGCGGATGGCAACGAGACGATCTCGATGGTCATGCCGAAAGGCCGCGGCCAGGTCATCTTCCGCATGAAGGAAGTGGAAGTGGTATCGCAGTTGATCGATGGGACTTTCCCGGATTACCAGCAGATCATCCCGCGTTCTTATAAATCCCGCACCATCCTCTCGACCCCGGCCCTGCTCAAAGCCTGCAAGCAGGCCGAAATCTTCGCCCGCGAAGGCTCGAACGTGGCCCGGCTGGATATCAAGTCTGCCGGCGACCTTGAGCCGGGCGCGGTGGAAATTTCAGCCCAGTCCGAAGAGACCGGTTCGAACGAGACAATTGTGGCAGCTACGATCGAAGGTATAGGCCTGTTGATCGCCTTCAATGTAAAATATATGCGGGAAGTGCTGGAAGTGATCAAATCGCCGAACGTGGCATTGGAGACTTCCGCCGCCAATGCTCCCGGTGTTGTCCGTCCGGTGGGAGACGATGCCTTCCTGCACGTGATCATGCCGATGCACCTGGGTTAGTAAATACCCGGGTTGGGGCAGGTCTCTGACCTGCCCTTTTTATTCCAAAAAGAGAGCCATGCCCGCCTATAACCACCCCTCCGACCGCGTCCTGAGCATTTATTTAACGCTGACCGAATATCCCATCTTGAGTACCCGCATCCGGCATATCATGCGCAAACAGCTCTTTGCGCGCGGCATCCTGTCGCGGGAAGCATTTGATGCAGAGGCGCGCCAGAAAGCCATCCAGTCCCAATTTAGGGAGGGACTTCACGATCCCTATGGCGAGGAGGCCGCGGATACCTGGGGAGAGCGGTTGAGGATCGTTCGCGATCACATGACCGACTTTTATTTCGCTTACAACCTGCCGTATGAGGATTTTGAGAAAATCGTCCGCCTGGCGATCAGCGAGCGGGGTGAAATCCCGAATTTGATCACTTTTAACCCTGAACTTGCCCCACAGGATATGGTCTTTCAGCAGGCAGAGGATATTGAGCGCATGCCGGCTGCCAAGCGTAAGAGTTTCGAGGCGCGCTTGCAGGAGATCAAGGCGGTGCTTATCCGCACCATGATCAGCGACCAATTGGCCTATTTGAATATCGCCCGCAAATGGTTTACAGTGGCCGATCTAAAGGATATTTACCTTCGCAAGATTGGCTACGGAAAGATCGGCGGAAAATCAGCCGGGATGATGCTGGCATACCGCATCCTGAAGGAAGCTGCTCCGCCCGAGGTCCGGGAAGCCGTGCGCATTCCCGTTTCATACTTCCTGGCATCCGACCTGTATTATGTCTTCATCGCGAACAACGGACTGGTGCACTGGTCCGATCAGAAATACAAACCCGAAGCGCAAATGCGCTCCGAATATCCCCGGATCGTGCGGGATTTTGTCAAAGGAAAATTCCCGGATGATATCCTGGAACGACTTGCAGGAGATCCTGATCGAAGCCGGGAAACGACCTCTTATCGTCCGCTGCTCCAGTTTGCTGGAAGATAATTTTGGCACCTCGTTCGCAGGTAAATACAACAGTTACTTTTGCCCCAACCAGGGCACAGCCGAAGAAAACCTGACTGCCTTGACAGAAGCGATTGCACGGGTCTACGCATCCTGCGTAAACCCGAATGCCCTGCTCTACCGGCATGCCAAGGGATTGGTGGAGTACGATGAGCGCATTGCCGTGCTGCTCCAATTCGTTGAAGGAGAGCAGTTTGGGCGCTACTTCATGCCGCAAGCCTCCGGCGTGGCCTTCAGCCGCAACCTGTACCGCTGGTCGCCGCAAATCCGCAAGGAGGATGGGTTCCTGCGCCTGGTGTGGGGGCTGGGGACACGCGCGGTGGAGTCTTTCGGTGACGAACACCCGCGCCTGGTGGCGCTCAGCCACCCGTTGCTGCAGCCGGCAAATTCGGTCGATGAGATCCTGCAGCACTCCCAGCAATGCGTGGATTTGATCGACCTGGAAGAGAATGCCCTGAGGACTTTCCCTGTCCGCGAAGTCCTGACGGCGCAGTACCCACTTCCTGCGTTACGTTGCCCAGGTCGAAGCGGATGGTTACCTGAGTTCCCTGAGCAGCAGCATGGTGGATGTCAACCGGTTGGTTGTCTCCTTCGATGGCCTGTTACGCCGGACCTCCTTTGCCAAACGGATGAAGGGTCTCCTTTCCACCCTTGAAAAATACTATGATTCCCCGGTGGACACCGAGTTCACTGCCGAAGTAGTCGATCCCACTACGGCCCATCCTGAGGTGCGCATTACATTACTCCAATGCCGCCCGCAAAGTCACCTGCGTGACGCGCATGAGGTGGAACTGCCTGCCAAACTCGATCTTGCGGATGTGATCTTCTCCACCCGGCGCATGGTACCCAGAGGTGTCGTGACCGGGATCCGCTGGGTGCTGTTCGTCCCACCGGAAGGCTACTTTGCCCTGGCTTCCACTGCAGACCGCAACCGGCTGGAGCGTACCATCGGAACCATCAATGCGGCCCTGAAAGATGAGAATTTTATCTGCATTGGGCCGGGGCGCTGGGGAACCTCAACGCCCGACCTGGGAGTTGGGATCGATTATGGAGATATTTACTGCACGCGTGCCCTGATCGAACTGACCGGCAAGGGTGTCGGCCCGGACCTCGAGCCGTCTTTCGGGACGCATTTCTTCCAGGATCTGGTTGAATCGAATATCTACCCGCTGAATGTCAACCTGGACGACCAGGACACTGTTTTCAATCGCGGCTTCTTCTATAGAACCCCCAATCACCTTTCCGATTTTATCCGTTCAGATGAAGGATTACTTAACGCCCTGCGCCTGATAAAGGTGGAGGATTTCTGCCCAGGCAGCTCGATGACCCTGGTGATGAATGACGTTGTGGGGAAAGCACTGGCGTATTTAAGCGAAGAGTAAGGAACAATGAAGAATAAAGGCCAGCAACGGACGGTTTATGAGCCCGAAAGACTATAGATCCTGACAAACCACCAAACCCACTTTGCACAATAGCGGCCCGAAGAGGATCAGGGCCACAAACATCCCGATCTGCAGCCCGGGGATCAGTACGGAACCAATCCTATACCAGCGTTTGTCAGTCACGGAAATTCCACCAGTGACTTCAAGTCTGCGCCAGGCGCGGCGCATCACGAGTATCGTGAGGATGGGCGCAGCCGGTGTGAAAAAACATGCGGAAATGCTGGAGACCGGGAACCACGCGCCGGATGAACTGACCACCCAGAACATGACCAGCAGATCCGCTGCTACAAGCGACACCCAGAAGGCGATCTGGTGCCATGTCCTGCCGCGTTTAAGAATGGAGATAAAGGTAAGGCCAGCCAGAGGCCCGGCGATCAGCGGTGGAATAAATCCCAAAAATAGATGGACAATGGCTGACATAACTTCCTCGGCTATCAGGCGCCTTTATCGCTTCATGTCCTGCAGTATAGAGGTTTCGATGGATGGAAGCAAGACTTTAAACGTGGCTCCTTTGCCAGGCCCGGGGCTCTCGGCCCAGATTTTGCCCCCATGCGCATCGACCAGCCCCTTGGCGATGGAAAGCCCGATCCCCATCCCGCCATGCGTGCGGGTGGTGTGCGGCTCGATCTGATAGAACTCGGTAAAAATCTTCTTCAACTCGTTCTTGGGGATGCCTATACCGTTATCCTGCACCCAGATCAATACTTCGCCGCCGGCCTGGGGAGCTGCCCCCAGGGTAATCCTGCCATGTTCTGGAGTAAAGCGTACCGCGTTATCGAGCAGGTTGACAAAGAGCCGATTTTAACTTTTCAGGATCGCACTTGATCAGGATGGGGGTCTCCCTTAATATCCAAAGTAACTTGTTGATTTTTCGCCTTCGCCAAGATTCTTGACATCGTTGTATGCCGCCATGCAAGATCTGTTGCAACGGGAACCACCAACCGGTGCATGATCATCTCGCTGGAGCGCAGCATATCCATGTTTGTCATGGCATCCACCAGAGCGCGCATCTGCATGGCGGCGTTGAGCACCTGTTTGGCATGCTCTGAAAGTTCACCCGGAGATTCTTGTTGGAGAAAAGTGGCATACCCAATGATGACCCCCAGCGGCGTACGCAGTTCGTGGGAAGCCAGCGCCAGGAAATTGGTTTTCAACTGGTCGGCCGCGCGCAGTTCGTCATAGGTATCCTGCAAAGCCTTGACCAGCCGGGCATTATGGATGGCGACGGCTGCCTGGGAGGCAATCACCGCCAGAATATCGGCATCGCTTTCGTCGAAGTTCCCGTCGCGTTTATTCAGGGCCTCCAGCACGCCGGTCGGCTTGTCCTGGATGCGCATCGGAACGCCCAGTAGATTCTTTACTTCGAAATTCAACATGTTTCGAGACCAGTCAGGTAATGCCGCGTATCCGGCTGGACATCCGACAAGCAGATGACTTTGTTTTCGCGGAAGATTGTCCCGGCCAGACTGTTGTCCAGCGGCACGGGGGTTTCAGCCAGCCGCTTCGGGTCGGAGCCGGTGGCGGCTGTGAAGACCAGGCGATCTTTTTCCTCATCGTACAAAAGAATTGAGACCGATCCGCAATCCAGGATTTCCGTTGCGCTGTGGATGATGAACTGGAGCAGCTCATCCAGGTTCAGGGTCGAGTTGAGTGTGACGCTGACCTCGATCAAGCGGGCCATCTGTTCTGCCATGTAACGGAGTTCGGGTTTGGGATTGGACATAACAACCTGGATTAATAGTGTAGCTCGAAAACAGCGCCGGGGCAATACCTAATTCTACTTAGAACATTATGTTCTCATAAAGAGTTAAGACGATAAAAAAAGCCTTCCGGGCAACTTTCCGGAAGGCCTGGTTTCACTGACATGCCGATTCGTTTTGTCCTTTTGACGGGTGGCTTACTCTTTCAGCGCTGAGGGAGAAACGAAAATAGCCATCGCCACCAGGGCAAATCCCAGCGAACCGATGATGCCCACCGGTAATGGACCGAGCAACGGATTGGGTTGGCCGGTCGTTGCAAAGATGGCTACGCCGGCAATCCCATTGATGGCGGCGTGCCCGATGACCGCCGGCCAGATGCTCTTGCCGCGCAGGGTCAACCAACCCAGAAAGATCCCGAGGCCGAATGTGACCCAAATGAACAGCAATGGACCGGCCCAGGGATAGCCCGGGTAATTAAAGCCATACTCATACCCCATGAAGATGACCGGCCAATGCCAGACACCCCAGATCAAACCGATCAGCAGCATGGCCTTGCGACCGCCGAGCGGCATGAGTTTCGGAAGCAAATAAGCCCGCCAGCCGAATTCTTCGCCGAAGGTGGCGATGGAATTGATGATCGGGGCAATCAATACAGCTTGAGCAAGCTGGATGATCGCCAACGTCCAGGGTGTCAGCGAAGACGGAGTTGGTGAAGCGGCCATTAACTGTTGCACATAGGGCAGGCTTGCATCGAAATACTGGGGAAAAAGTACGAAAAACAAAGCTGCCCCAGACAAGGTCATGACCACTGGTAAAAACCAACCGGCCAGCCCAGTAAGCGCCAGCCTTTTTTGAAATTTGGGCGCAATCCCATATCTTTCCAGCCCTCACGGGTGATCAGCCGCGTCAGAATGTTCCCCAAAGCCGGAGCCCCCATATAAACCGTGGCCAGGAGCACCAGTGCCAGGGACACACCCGGGGCAATTTGCGGGCTGTTGGTTAATCCACCGGTCAGGTAAATGATCAGTCCGGCGATCCAGGCAATCCCAAAGGCAAAACCAAGGAATATGACGATCCGACGAGTATCAAGTTTTAGATTCCATGTTGAGTCCACTTGATTGTTTCACGTGAAACAGAAATGAGCCTGATGTGGTTAGACTTCCTGGCGCCGGAAAACCATGCAGGCAACCAGCAATGCAACGACGATAATACCCAGGCTGATCCCAAAAGCCGGCCAGGCGGTCGCCTTCCCGCCCATCATCAAGCGTTGCCCCCCAACTGAAAAGCCGGCCGGGGAAATATTCGCCGATGGTTGGTAGAGCTCCGATCCCACCGAGGAGTATCAGGGCCACAAAAGCCAGGCCGACTGCCATTCCGTTGGTGCGGGCGAGCGTGCTTGCCAGCAATGCCAGCGCCATATAGACCAGGAATACCACCAGCATCAGCCCGTTCAGCGCCAGGAAGGGTCCCCAGGCCAGCGGCTGCAAAGAGCACCAGCGTGTAATACCAGCACCCGATGGCTGCCAGGGCCAGGCTGACGATAAAGGTGACGGTCAGTGCGGCAAACTTCGCCAGCAAGAATGTTTCACGTGAAACAGGACGGGTCAGGAAGAAAGCCGCCGTGCCGCGTTCTTTCTCCTGTACCACCACGCCCATCGTCATCAGCAGCGCCAGTAAAATACCAAACTGGCTCATATTCTTGACATACTGGGTGATGGCATCTGTCACGGTCGGCGCAGGGATGGCAGCCAGGAGTTCCGGGTGGCACACCCGGGATGGCTTTGAGCATTTCAGGGGTAAATTTGGCAAGCAGGGGCGAAGCCAGTCCGAAGGCCGCGAAGACCGCCGCCACGATCAGGAAGCGATAGGTCCGCCACTGCTCCTGCATTTCTTTGCGAAAAACAGTGTATGAAGTTCATGCCACATTCTCCGATCCGACCAATTGCAGGAATACATCTTCCAGCGATGGCCGGACCTCTTCGTAACGATTCAATGACAACCCGGAATTCACAGCCAATGCCAGCAGTTCGCGCTTGGCGGTCTGCACGTCCCTGACGGTGATGCGAAATGCTCCATTTCGGGGGGCAACGGAAATCACCCAGGGCAGGCGGCGTAAGTCCTCGGCCCAAAGCGAGAGGGCGGCATGATCGTCACCTTCCACTTCAAATGCAGGAATGGCGTAATGCTCCAACAACTGCTCGCGCGGCGACTGTACCAGCATGCGGCCTTTGGCGATGATCCCGACCACGTCGCAAACGCGCTCCACGTCTGCCAGGATGTGGGTGGACATGACCACCGTACACTGGCCGCGCAGGTTCTCGATCAGGTCGAGCACTTCCTTGCGCCCGGCCGGGTCGAGGGCGCTGGCGGGTTCGTCCAGGAAGAGCACTTCGGGGTGGTGGATGAGCGCGGCCGCAACGCCAAGCCGCTGGCGCATGCCGCGCGAGAAGCCGGCAATGCGCCGCCTGGAAACATCCTCCATCCGGACCAGGGCGAGCAGTTCCCGGGTCCGGGCAGTCGCGCTCGCTGGATGACAGGCCATATAAACGGCCGAGGTAATCCAGGAACTCACGCGGAGTCATCCAGGTATAAAAAGCCGGTTCCTCCGGCAGATGCCCGATGTGGCGGGAGAGCTTCCGGCCATCTTTCAGGACATCCACGCCGGCCACCTGTGCCTTCCCGGAGGTCGGACGTGCCAGCCCGGTCAGAATGCGCAGAGTGGTGGTTTTTCCGGCTCCATTTGGACCCAGGAAGCCGAAAACCGTTCCCGGAGCAACCTCCAGATCCAGGCCATCCAGTGCGTGGACTGGCCCATAATATTTTTTCAAGGCCTTCAACATGAACAATGCTCACAGGCTGCTCCTACTCGTCCTTGCGGCCGGCAACGAAGTAGATGATCGGGCCGATGAAATTGATCAAGACGATGACCAGTGCCCAGACCCACTTCGGGCCACGCGTCTGTGCCCGGCGGATCAGGTCCACCAGGGCGGTGATCATCAGGGCCAATTCGATCAGAATGACCGGGATCAGCAGGGGCAGGTATTGTCTGAATGAATTCCATAGTGATTCTCCTCTTTATTGACCGGGCCAGGAGGACTGGCGGCGGGCTGGATGCGGTCAGCGGGCGCTTGGCGACGATGGTGACTTTGCCACTCTGGCTGGGCGTATAGACATGGATCGCATCCCAGCCTTCCAAACCCCATTCGTTCAATGTGGCTTCGATTTGCTCGTCTTTTGTGCCAAAGGTACTGCCGATGGTAAGTACGCGGTATTCCCATTGCGTGGTTTCAGACATTTTTATCTCCTCAAAACGTTCCAAAAAACAAGGTTATTTTTAACCTGAGCCTCTACAGAGGCAGCTTTTTTCTTGAGTTCATTTCAAATTACCAGCCTTGTCAGGCTCGGCCTGGCAAGGCTGGCTTATCTTCGAAGGATGGGACCGGTTATTTATTATCCTTCTTTGGCAGGTTTTGCTGAGCCAGCGAGACCATCCCGCTCAACCCGCCCAGGTTCATCGTATCCACCGCGCTGCTGGGGACGATCACCAGTGCGCCTTTCTCCTTCAGGCCTTCGAAGAGCATGTTCATGGCGCGCAGGTGCAGCGCGGTCGGGTTGTCGATATAGGCTTTGGAAGCCTCGGAAAACGAACCGGCAATCTGTTTCTCGGACTCGCCCAGGATCACGCGCGCCTGGCGTTCGCGTTCGGCCTGCGCCTGGCGGGACATGGCATCTTCCAGGTCGGGCGGGATGATCACGTCCCGGATCTCCACGGATTGGACGGTGATGCCCCAGGGCGTGGTGCGCTCGTCGATGATCTTCTGCAGGTCGGCATCCATCTTGGCGCGTCCAACCAGGATATCGGCCAGGATGCTTTGCCCGATGATCTCGCGCAGGGCGGTCTGGGCGGCCCAGGCGATGGCGGCCGTGTAATCGGCCACCTCCAGGGCGGCCTTCTCGGCATCCCAGACCACCCAGAACAGGACCGCGTCCACATCCACCGGGACGGTATCCTTGGTCAGCGTTTTCTCGGCCGAGAAAGGTGTGACCATCACACGGTGGTCGATCCAGTTGGCCAGCGTATCAATAAATGGCATCAACATGAAGGCGCCCGGTCCGGCCAGTTTATGGAACTTGCCCAGGCGCAGGACGATGGCCTTTTCCCACTGCGAGGCCACCTTCAACCAGTACAAAAAGATGCAGCCGAGGATTGCCCACCCGATCACCCAGCTTCCGATCAGAGGCATCACTCGTAATGCCATTCGATGGTCATCACGATCGTGCCGATGATGGCGACCAGCAGGCAGATGGCGAACAGGAAAGCCGCCACGCCGGAAATGTGCAGATCAGGTTGCAGGCGTCCCTGCGTCCGCAGGTTCAGATTTTTGGAAAGATTTGATTGAGCCATGATATTCTCCTTTTACTTGAATCAGTTTCAAGCTTCGGGTGGAACCCGGAGGTTATTGGCTGGCCTTGCGCAGGGTGGCCGAGTTGAAGAACAGGCCCTTCGACTTTCTGTCCGCCAACCAGAAAGGTGATCGTGACATAGACGGTCTCGTTGGCGTATTTGGCCGGGAAGCGATAAACGGCGTAGCCCTGGTTGTTCGTCAGGCTGGGGGTGCCCAGAGAGACTGTAGTTTCCGCTGGCGGTTTGCAGCAGGTCTGCACAGCTTGTCGAATTGTGCCTGTGGAAAGGCGGCATTCATTTTGTCGCTGAAATCCTGGGTGAATTCCTGATAATCATTGGCATCGATGGCTTTCAGGATATTCTCCGTCACGCTGGCGACCTGCTGGTCGGTCAGGCCGGCCGGTTTGGGGGCCGAGCAGCCGCTGGTCACCAGGAAGACCAGGATGAGGGCGGATAAGATATCGGTAATTTCATATCTTGTTCATGCTTCATTCTCCTGTTTCAATGGTTGGATCGGGGCAGACTGTCGGGTTTCTTTCTGCCGGGCGACCTGCTTCGTTCAAGATCTCGATCCAGTTCTTCCGGCGCAGCGCCCAGCCGTTCAGCATCTTCGATATAGCGCTGGGTCAGATCCTCCAGGGCTTTCGCCCGGATGCTCCCGAGCACCTCCGGCGAAGGCATTTCCAGGATATACGTACCGCGTCCCTGCTGCGTGGAAATAATGCCGGCCTCGTCCATGATGCGGTAGGCACGTGCGATGGTATTGAAGTTCACGCGCAGGTCGGATGCCAGGGAGCGGACGGTGGGCAGCTGGTCGCCAGGTTTCAACTGCCCGGCTGCCAGGCGCTCTTTGATGCGCTCCACCACCTGGAGGTAGATCGGGATACCGGAACGGAAGTCGATTTCGAGGTTCATGGTCATAATTGTATCATTGTATCATTGTACTAATTGTATACCAATACTGGAATTTGTCAAGGGTTGTGAGAGCAAAAAAGAGCTGCGGGCGCATAGCGCCCCGCAGCTCTTTTTTCGCATCTTTTCCTCTAAGGATTGGAACGCATTCGCAGCCGCTTGATCGCCTTTCCCAACCTCTTGATGCCTTCCTCGATCTCCTCCACCGGCTGGGCGACAAAATTAAGCCGCATCCAACCCTGCTCCCCGGAGCCTTCCGGGAAGAAAGCTGCTGCCGGGCGCAAAGGCCACCCCCTCCTGGCAGGCCAGGGGCAGCAGTTCATCCGAGGACAGGTCTTCGGGCAGGCGCAACCAGAGGATGCAGACCACCCTGGGGCGGGTCGAAGGAAACGCCAGCCGGCAGGTAACGGTCAATGGCTGCCAGCATGGCATCCCGGCGTTTGCGGAAGATCTGGCACGAGCGCCGCAGGTAGGCCTGGTAGCGTCCGACGGTCACGTAGGCCTCCAGGGCCCGTTGGATCAAGGTGGAGGTTGCCAGGTCGCTGAGCCGTTTGAAGTCTGAACAGGCTGTCGTAGACCGGGCCATCCGCCACCAGGAAACCCACCCGCAGACCCGGCATCAGCATCTTGGAAAAGGTGCTGACGTAGATCACCTGGCCGCCCGGATCCAGCGCCTTGAGGGAAGGCTGCGCACGGCCTTCGTAGCGCAGGTCGCCCACAAAGTCATCTTCCAGGATCGGGATGTTATAGCGGTCTGCCAGGACGATCAATTGGCGGCGGCGCGCGCTGTTCAGGCAGGTGCCGGTCGGGTTGTGGAAATTGGGGATGGTGTAGATCAGTTTGGGATGGTGCTGCTGGAGGAGTTTTTCCAGTTTTTCCACCTGCATGCCCTGGTTATCCATGGGGATGCCGACGATCCGGAATCCGAGGGCGCGGAACAATTCCATGGCAATGGAATAGGTGGGACTTTCCACCAGGATGACATCCCCCGGTTTCAAAAGGGTCTGGGATACCAGCGCAATCGCCTGTTGCGACCCGGCAGTGATCAGGATATTTTCGGCGCGTGTCTGCAGGCCCTGGCTGGCCAGAATATGGGTAATCCCCTCGCGCAGAGGCGCATAGCCGTTGCGCTCGCCATAATCCAAGGCGGCGATCCCATCGCGGCGCATGACGGCCTGGAGGGTTTTGCGGAATTCTTCGGCCGGGAATTGGCGGGTATCGCTGATCCCGCTGGCAAAGTTGATCGGATTGGGGTGCCCGGCAGCTTTGAGCATTTCCTCGGTTGCGCCCAGTTTGGATACGTGCATTACCTAGCTGGCAAGCTCTGCTGCCAGAAGGCCAGGAAGCCTCGGCATTGCTCTTGGGAACCGGATGGGAGCGGATTGGGCGGCAGAACATAGGTGCCGCTGCCCACGCGGGAGAAAACCAGCCCATCTGCTTCCAGTTCGGAATAGGCATTCTCCACAGTGATGCGGTTAACGCCCAGGTCACGCGCCAGCTGGCGGCTGGCCGGCAGGCGTGTATCGGGCGCCAGGCTTCCCGAAAGGATGCCCTGGCGGAAATGAGTCTTTGATCTGCTGGTAAAGGGGTTCAGGTACTCTGACGATCCAATGGGATACGCATGATCTGACCTCCAGATATATTGGTATGGTAAATATATCATTATTCATCTGCAGTATAATAGAGCCAATTTCGTAATAATTGGCATCAATCCATTAAATTGGACTGGTATATATTGTAAATTATTGGCTCTTAACATATACCAATTTTGTCCTAGAATCAGAGTAATCTGGAAATACAAGGATCACTGTTTGAATACCGACATCGTCCAGCTTGACGTATTGCGGATGCTGTGATCCACGGCTAGCTTCGATCGAATCAGTTCGAGCTAAAAGATGCAGCGTGGTAGAATTACAGCCGACTTATCGATTAGGAGAGAATCATGGAACAACAAACTGGTACTTTTGCCGTCAAAAAAGGACTGGCACAAATGCTCAAAGGCGGCGTCATCATGGACGTCGTCACCCCCGAACATGCCAAGATCGCAGAAGATGCGGGCGCGTGTGCCGTCATGGCGCTGGAACGTGTCCCGGCGGATATCCGCGCCCAGGGCGGCGTGGCGCGCATGTCGGACCCCGACCTGATCCTCAAGATCATGGATACGGTCACCATCCCGGTCATGGCCAAATGCCGCATCGGTCATTTCGTCGAAGCGCAAATCCTGGAAGCCATCGGGATCGACTACATCGACGAGTCCGAGGTCCTGACTCCCGCGGATGAGGAGAACCATATCCTGAAGCACAATTTCAAGGTTCCGTTCGTGTGCGGCTGCCGCAACCTGGGCGAGGCTCTGCGCCGCATTGGCGAAGGCGCCGCCATGATCCGCACCAAGGGCGAGGCTGGCACCGGTGACGTGGTCGAGGCTGTCCGGCATGCCCGCACCGTGCTGGGTGAGATCCGCCGCCTGACCACCATGGCCGACGAGGAATTGATGGCCTATGCCAAGGAGATCGGTGCGCCCTACGAACTGGTCAAGGAAACCAAGGAACTGGGCCGTATGCCGGTGGTCAATTTCGCCGCGGGCGGCGTGGCCACTCCTGCAGATGCAGCCCTGATGATGCAACTGGGCGTGGATGGCGTGTTCGTCGGCTCGGGTATCTTCAAGTCCGGCGATCCGGCCAAGCGTGCGGCGGCCATTGTCAAGGCCGTGACACATTACAAGGATGCCTCCATCCTGGCCGAAGTCAGCAAGAACCTCGGTGAGCCGATGGTGGGACGCAACATTTCCCAGATGCCGGAAGGCGAGAAGATCGCCGGGCGAGGTTGGTAATGGAATTGCATGGGCGCAAGGCCATTGTCGCCCCTACCGGAAATAATTATGAAAATTGGTGTCTTAGCCATCCAAGGCGATTTTGCCGAACATATCGTCATGCTCAAGCGCCTGGGTGTGGAGACGGCTGAAGTACGCCTGCCTGCGCACCTGGATGGGCTGGATGGCCTGATCATGCCTGGCGGCGAATCCACCACCATCGGCAAACTGGCCGTGGATTATGGCCTGCTGGAGCCGCTGCGTGAGTTTGGCAAAACACATGCCATCTGGGGCACCTGCGCCGGAGCCATCTTCCTCTCGAAGGATGCCCGCCGTGACCAGCCCTTGCTGGGCCTCATGGATATCACCGTTCAGCGCAATGCCTTTGGCCGCCAGGTGGACTCGTTTGAAGCCGACCTTGCCATTCCTGAACTGGGCGAAGGCGGTCCCTATCATGCCATCTTCATCCGTGCCCCGATCATCGAATCGGTTCAGGGTGATGCGAAAATTCTCTCCACCTTATCCGATGGCAGGATTGTCGCTGCGCAACAAGGGAATTTGCTGGCCACATCGTTTCATCCCGAGTTGACGGACGACGCGCGTTTCCACGAGTACTTTCTTGCGTTGGCACGTTAGCACGTTGGCAAGTTGGCACGTTGTATGGTAACCTGTAACTGTAAACGTGTCAACGAAATTTGCTATGATCGTTCGATCTCTTGATGTCCTTGACCTGCCCCTGCTTTCCCGCTACCGCCGGGATATGCTTTCGCTGGATAGCGCCCGCATCCTGACGCGCGGCAACCCGCTGGGCGCGGCGGCGTTGCTTTCCTATCTGGATCCGCGTCGCCACATCTATACGGCCGTCGCTTCCGAGAACGGCAGTTCATTGATGGGGCAGGTGACTTTGCGTGAAGAAGAAACCTCCGCCCGTATGACTTTCCTTGCTCCGGCGGAAAACCTGAACGGGTTGACCCTGCCTTTGCTGGAGCATTTGGTGACCCAGGTCGGGGAATGGGGTGCATTCCACCTGCTGGCCGAAGTGGATGAGGATTCTCCGGCCTTCCGGTTGCTGCGACAGGCCGGCTTTGCCATGTATGCCTGGCAGCGCATCTGGAAACTGCCCGCCTCGGATCAGGCTGATAAAAAGGATATCTGGCGGCAGGCAGCCGAGACGGATTGGCCGGCCGTCCAGTCGCTGTATGGGCAGATCGTCCCGGCATTGCTTCACCCGGTGGAAGTTTTACCGAAGCAGGTCATGGGGCTGGTATGCTCGGAGGGAAACCTGCAGGCGTACGTGGCGGTGAACAGCGGGCCAAAAGGTATCTGGATCCAACCGATCGTTCCGCCTGATTCTGATTGTGTATCCGAGCAGTTGGCCGGGCTGACCCATGCCGTGTCTGATTGGCGCGAAAAGCCCATCTACGTCTGTGTGCGTTCCTATCAGGCCTGGCTCGAGTCCGTGCTGGAAGACCTGGGTGCGCGAAGCCGGGCCGCGCCAGGCGGTCATGGTCAGGCGGCTGGCGAAGCTCCAGAAGGTTGAGGAAAAGGTTTCCGCCATGGATAAAGTCCTGGTCAAACCCGCTGCGCCGGTGGCGCGTGTGGTAACCAATCAAGACATTCCGCCGAAAGAGTGATATAAAGCAAGTATGACACAACTCAAAATAACCGACGACCTGGATGCCCTGCTGGGTGTATTGCCCGGCAACATTGTCGAAGCCGTCCATAAAGCCAACGATTACGATAACCTGCTCGAGATCATCCTTGACCTGGGGCGCGTCCCAACGGCGCGCTATGTCCAGGGAGAGACGGTCCTGATCAATAAGGAAATCGCGCGCGCCGAACTTGACCATGTTGTCGAGCGCATCGGCGAGTTTGACGCCGATAACCGCGCCGGTCTCGAACGCACCCTGCACCGCATCTCCTGCCTGCGCAACCGGCGCGGACATATCGTCGGTCTGACCTGCCGGGTCGGGCGGGCCGTCTATGGGACGGTGGATATCATCCAGGATATCGTCGAGTCGGGCAAATCCCTGCTCATCCTGGGCCGCCCGGGCGTGGGGAAAACCACCTTGCTGCGCGAAGCCGCCCGCATTCTGGCAGAGACCAAGCGCGTCATCGTGGTGGACACTTCCAACGAAATCGGCGGCGACGGCGATGTGCCGCATCCCGCCGTGGGCAAGGCCCGCCGGATGCAGGTGCGCGAGCCCATGCTCCAGCACGAGGTGATGATCGAGGCGGTCGAGAACCACAACCCCGAAGTCATCGTGATTGACGAGATCGGGCGCGAACTGGAAGCCGCGGCCGCCCGCACCATTGCCGAGCGCGGCGTCCAGCTCATCGGCACCGCGCATGGCCAGACCATCGACAACCTGCTGCTCAACCCGACCCTGTCTGACCTGATCGGCGGCATCGAAGCCGTCACCCTGTCGGATGAGGAGGCGCGCCGGCGCGGCACCCAGAAAACGGTCCTCGAGCGGCGCGCCCCGCCCACCTTCGATGTGCTGGTCGAAATCCAGCAGCGCGACCGCTTCGCCGTCCACATGGACATTGCCGCCTCGGTCGACTGCGCTCCTGCGCGGTTACCCGCTCCCGCCGGAGATCCGCTCGCGCGATGCGCAGGGCAAGATCCAGATCGAGAAAGTCAAAGCCAATCCGAAGGCCAGGCCCGAGTCGGAATTTCGCATCGAAAATGGCAATACCACCGGTCCACGCCGGACCCAGGGCGTCGCAGTCCACTCCAGGGCCTTCGATGGAACCGGTTCAGCGTACAGAATTCAATCCCCCGCCTGAATCCCGCCGCACTCCGCTCCAGACGGTGCGCGTCTATCCCTATGGGGTGGCGCGTGACCGCTTGATCCAGGCCGCCAAGCGGCTGGGCGTCCCGGCGCTGATCGCCAAGGATGCCGGCGAGGCGGATGTGATGGTGACCTTGCGTTCCTATTACCGCGACCGCCAGCAGGCGGTCATGCAGGCCGAACACCGCGGCATGCCGATCTTTGTGCTGCGGGCCAATACCGTCAGCCAGATGGAACAGTTCCTGAGCGATCTGTTCAACCTGTCAGAGATGATGCCGGGGACGGTTGAGCTGGACGCGGTCAAGCTGCAGACGCAGGCGGCCATTGCAGCCGTGTTGAACGGGGAGCGCTGGGTGGATCTGCCGCCCGGCCCGGCCACCGAGAGACGCTCCAGCACGAGCTGGCCCGGGATGCCGAGCTGGTCTCGCATTCCTATGGCAAAGAGCCCAGAAGGCATGTCAGGATTTTTAGAGAATAGAAGATCAGAGAACAGTGCCATAGTAGAGCATGTCTATACGCTCTGCTCCTGCTCCTACTCTCTGCTTAATACCATGTTCATCACCCTTGAAGGTCCCGACGGTTCCGGTAAGACCTCCCACATGCAGCCCCTGGCCGAATGGCTGGAGGGACAGGGTTACCGCGTCCACACGGCCCGTGAACCGGGCGGGACGCTCATCAGCGAGCAAATCCGCAATATCATCCATGATCTAAAGAATACGGAGATGCACCCGCACACCGAGACCCTGCTTTATCAGGCGGCCCGGGCCCAGATCGTGGAACAGGTGCTCCGCCCAAAACTGGCGGAAGGCTGGATCGTGTTATGTGACCGCTATGCCGATTCAACCCTGGCCTATCAGGGCTACGGACACCAGCAGAACCTGGACGAAGTGCGTGCCCTGGTGCATTATGCCACCGGCGGCCTGGTCCCGGACCTGACTCTCCTGCTGGATGTGGATGTGGAAACCGGATTGAAGCGCGGTTCCCGGCGGCATTGAGCGGCGGTGAATGGAACCGCCTGGATGCCTACCAGCTTGAGTTCCACCGAGCGGGTGCGGGTAGGCTATCTGGAGCTGGCGAAGCAGGAACCCGGGCGCTGGGTGCGTGGTGGATGCCAGCCAGCCGTGGGAAAACGTCCAATCTGGATTGCGTACGGAAATCCTGCGCCATTTACAACCAACTGTAATGAAATGAATAAATCTTGATACCTTTTGCCAGCCTCTGACAACCTTAGGCGGGTAGACTTTGCCAGATTTCGGCAAAGTCTTTATTTTTATTGGAGAAGCCTGATGAGAGTGAAAATGATCCTGCCTGCCCTGACTGAGGCAAAGAGCCCGTTCTGGCGGCCGATCAAATACAGTCTTTTTCCTCCACTCGGATTGGCCACGTTGGCCGCCTATCTGGATCCAAATGACGAGATAACGATCCAGGATGAGCATGTGGAGACACTGGACCTGAGCGACCGGCCCGACCTTGTGGTCATCCAGGTCTATATCACCTCCGCAAACCGCGCCTACGCAATTGCCGACCTGTACCGCGCCCGCGGCTGTTTCGTCTGCCTGGGTGGATTGCACGTAACCTCCCTGCCGGAGGAAGCTGCCGGACATGCCGATGCAATTTTCCTGGGGCCGGGAGAAGATACCTGGCCGGCCTTCCTGTCGGATTACAGGCTGGGTAAGCCCAAAAAAGTCTACCAGTCCAGGCAGCGGACGCTGATCCACGCCCCCTTTCCGCGCCGGGACCTGCTTAAAAGCCAGCTATATCTTGTTCCAAATTCAATTGTCGTCTCACGCGGCTGTCCCTATCAGTGCGATTTCTGCTATAAATCTTCATTTTTCAAGGGAGGGGCTTCTTTTTATACCCAGACCGTCGACCGCGCGCTGGAAGAGATCGAAAGTCTCCCTGGCCGCCACCTGTATTTCCTGGATGACCACCTGTTCGGAAATCCGGGATTCGCATCCAGCCTTTTCGAGGGCATGCGCGGGATGGGCCGTCTCTGGCAGGCTGCCGGGACAGTGCAATCCATTCTCGCGCCGGATTTGATCCCAAAGGCCGCCAGGTCGGGACTGCGCAGCCTGTTCGTTGGCTTTGAAAGCTTAATCCCAAAAATCTGAGGGAACAGAGGAAATACCAGAACCTGGACCGGGACTATTCTGCCGCCATCCAGCGGTTGCACGAGTATGGGGTGATGGTCAACGCCAGTTTTGTTTTTGGCATGGACGAAGACGATAACGATACTTTCGACCAAACCGTGGACTGGGCTGTCAAACAGGGGATCGAGACTGCCACTTTCCACATCCTGACGCCGTATCCCGATACCCCGCTTTTCAAGCGCATGCAGCAGGAGAGCCGTATCACCACCTATAATTGGGATTTATACGATACCCGGCATGCGGTCTACCAACCGCGCCGCATGTCAGTTCAAACGCTGGAAGCCGGCTACTGGCGCGCCTACCGCGATTTCTACTCCTGGTCGAATATCCTGCAATCTTCAACCCAACAGGTGGATATCTTAAGCAGCCTGCGTCACTTTGCTTACAAAGCCGCCTGGAAAAAATTTGACCCTTTTTGGGATTGGGTTATCCGGATAAAGCGTGTTTCGTCATTCACGCAATTACTGGAGCTTGTGCTTTCGGAAAAACAGCCTGCCATCACCAATGAAGCAGAAAAAAAGCTGGATGAGGTCGCTTTTCAGCCGGAATCATGGATCTGAAAAGACAAAGCCGTGACTCTTATTTGAAATGGGTATGTGTATTAAGGTATACTTTTTCTACCTGGCGACGATTAATATTCGAGAGGAGAAGCTATGCCCGAGACAGTCCTTCCCAAAAGCACGGCAGAATTGCTCAACGATATTGATCATGAATGGTCCGCCCTCATGCACGTGGTGGGCCAGCTCACTCCAGAGCAAATGATTTCACCGGATGCGGGCGGCTGGTCGCCCAAGGATAACCTGGCCCACCTGACCGAATGGATGAAAATCCTGATGGAGCATCATATGGATAAGCGCCCCGCTTATGAGGTGATAGGTGTGCCTCCCGAAGTGACCAGGGATTGGGATATGGATCAGATGAACAGGCTTTTGCTTGTGCGCAACCAGCGCCGTCCCTTTGAAGAAGTGTTGGAGGAACTCAAGCGGACCTATGCGGAGGTGATCGCCAGGTTGAAGGCCGTCCCATTTGAGGATTTGTTGGAACCGCGCTATCCCGATGATCCCGAGAAGCAACCCCTCCTAAACTGGGTGCTTGGAAATACGAGCGCGCATTTTTCCGAGCATCGCCTCAATATCGAAAAAATATTGAACAAATGAATCTCCACCTTTTCTCCACACCCGGCAAGGATGATATCCACGCCATCCTGGAGGCCTGCCGCCCAACCCTGGAGGGGAAGGACGACCCGGTCGTCGCATATTTTCCGGCCGGTTCCCTGGGCGACACGTTCCAGGAATACACCGAAAAAGCCTTCCGCGGCCTGGCGCGTGTCCAAACAATCAATACAGAACTGATGACTTTGGCGGAGATGGAAGCGATCCTGCGCAGCGCCGCCCTGGTGTACATCCCCGGCGGGAACACCTTTCTGCTCAACCACCGCCTGCACATCAGCAAGATCATGGACTATTTGCGCAAGAAAGTAACGGCGGGCCTGCCACTGGTCGCTTTCAGCGCCGGGGCGGTCCTGTGCGGACCGAACGTCCTCACCAGCAATGATATGAATACGGTTGAAAGCCCATATTTCCAGGCGTTGAATGTCACCCCGTTCAATTTCAACAGCCATTATCCGGAAGATGAATATCCGCGTGCAGTCAGGGACAATTGGCTGAGCGAGTATCACGTCTTTCACGAAAATCCCATCCTCATGCTGTCAGATGGCGCCTACGTTAAAGTTGAAGGAAAGAAAACGCAGCTTGTTCGAGGGGAGGCATGGATCCTGCGCAAGGGGCAGGATAAGCAAAAACTCGCACCAGGCAAGCCAATTGTTGTGTAAGGCAGAATGAGTCAAGCATATCTGCCGGTACCGAAGAACCACTTGCTGTTTTTGGAAACTGGTAGATAATTAGGATAATTCGCATAAGGAAAAGGAGAGATAATATGCGCAACAAACGCTGGCTTGTTTTGCCGATCCTTTTATTTTTTGTTATGGGTTGCCTATGCTCAGGGATCCAGAACATAACGAACGCAGCTTCCACGCAAATTCCTCAAATTCTGACCAGCGCTCCGACTGCGCAGGGGATGATTGAAACGCTGGCTGCGCAACCTACCAGTGCATGCCCAAGTACACCCACCTCAGGCGGACTGGGGATCCAACTGGACCGCGCCAAATCGGTGCTCCAGGTCACCGGGCAGTTCGAATTTACAGACGGGACCGTCAATGGACAGCCCGCCTCCACCGCCACCCTGGCTTCGGGCGGGACGTCCGCTTTTCCGGATATAGCCAATGGCTTTTCCGCCCAATTCATTGGCGACCCATGCGATTTGAGCCGGGTCCTGATCACGGCTCCCTACACCGATCAACAGGCAACAGTAGACCAGGGCCTGGCTGCGGTGAATATCCTTTTTGCTGCCATCATACCGGTGGATGTCCAATTGCCGCTGCTGACCTGGCTGGCTACAGATTACTCCGCTGTAACGGTGGGTGGCCAGAAGCAGAACACCATCAAGAACATGCAGTTCACTTTATCACGATCACAGACCGAAATGACCCTCGAGATTGTCCCGGCGAAATAGGTTTTACAGAGGCCGCCGGGTTCATGGAGATCTTGGAAGCCTTGTTAACGTACCTCCTATGAGACAGTCACTTTTCAAAGTGACTGTCTCATCAACTCTCATGGCTTCGGGTGGGCCTTGAAGAAATCCTAGATAATTCGTAAGCATCCTTTGTTCCGTGCACGCGAATCGCGGCAACCGGTTGCTTTGGTTGGCGCGGATTAGTGAACATCCAACCTTCCACCGGTGCGTTGGCTGCAAACGTATCCGACATCCCAAAGGTCATGCGATACGAAGAATTTTCGCCGGCGGAGAAATCCGTGGCATAAATACGTTTGGGATCAATGCGGGCGATCGTTCCTGGGGCTGCGTAAAGTATGGATGGATTCCGGGGGTCGATCACCTGGGCCAGCACGGACTAACCTTCCGGTCCCAGGCTGGCCCAGGTATTCGGGGGTAGTGGCGTGGCGGGCGCCTGTGCTCCCAGACATCCGCCGCTGGTGAGAATGAGCACGATAGCCGAGCAGCCGGCCAATATTCCTGAAGTGATTAGATAAGATGCTTTCATAATTGTCCTCCATTTCATTTGAACATTGCTTGAGACGATCAACGTGAAGGCGTTGCGATTCACCGGTCAAAGTGTCTTGCTAAAATTCTTTAAGTCCACCGGAGGGACGAAAAGGCGGGCTTGATCTCCCGAGATCTCATTAATTATGAGGATAATATATTGCTACAGCCAGTGCATTGAATCTATCTTGATCGGGGGGAGCATCCCACACCTTCCACTCGTAGAGTGGGAACTGGTTCCGAGTATCAACCCACCATGCCCAGGTCTCGGCGAAATCTTCCAGGGGATCAATTCGCGTATAATTACTCACCATACCTTCGGGTGAACCGGTATATTCCCACGAGCCGTTAACCTTTGCCCAACCAGGGACTAGAGTTGCCCAATCACATTTTGATGAATAATCACCATAAGCTGAAAGCCCGGCATGATAATCCACCGCATGGCCTAATTCATGAATGGCTGTCGCTGTCATTTCCAGATATGCATCACAATAACCGGGTTTGCTCAGGACACTCCATAAAATGGTGATTGTGTTTGTCGAAGCGTGATAACATCCCGGACGAGTGACACCACCACTGGAAGGACAATCGGTACTATCATAACTGCCGTGGAAAATTAATCCGCTGGGCATTTCCAATCCCCAATCATGCTGGGTCTGTTCGTAACTGTTTATTGCGCCTGCCGATCGTTCCAGTGCTGTCAGCTGCGTTTGGATCCTTTCATTGTTCCATCCGTCGCCTGAGAAATGAACCCCTCTCGCTTCCCAATATCGTAAAGTGCTTGGATAGCTTTCGCCTATTGGCCTTGCACCCGAGATATTGGGGGTATTGAAGTGCGGTTTGCCATTTCGAATAGGCCCGCCATTTATGCAGACGGACACAATATGTCCTGAGACATCGATATCTTGGCATAAATCGCTGGATGGATCAATTCTTTGAACCGGATTGTTGCCGAAATAAACAGTTCCATCGGTTCTCTGGGGTTCCCCGGAACCATGGACATCTTTCTGGGTGAACCCGCTTACACAGACGGACACAATATGTCCCGAGACATTGATATCCTGGCATAAATCACTGGATGGGTCAGCCGTATTGTTGAAATCGAATTTGATAATCTGATCGCTGCGGAGGATCTTGGGTCCTGCGGCCTGGGCAGAACCGGTTGGCATGGCCAGGAAAGACAAGACGAGCACGCCGATTAGAATTGCTGTCAAAAGCTTTTTCATTCTTCCCTCCTCCCGTTTGGGCGGGATTACCTTTCGGGTGACTGCAGGATGTTGGATCCGGCTGTTTACAGGGTATGCCGGTCCATGCTCGCCGTCCCCCTCCTCCTGGGAGGGGATTTTGGAGGGATTCTTGATAAGTCAAATTTCTGTTCAGGGTTTATAATTTGTTGGGATGTCTGGACGAGTTATCCGGTAGGGTTCCAGTATGGCTTTCCGACGGGCTTGCTGTTGTGGTACGAAAAAGGGGAAGAATTTCTGCTATAAACCAGGGCATTGCCATGGCCAATTTGCCCTATGATCGCCCCTCTCCCCTGGCAGAACCGCTCACCCACCGCGAACGCGAGGTCCTGGCACGCCTGGCCAGCGACCTCTACAGTCGCGAGATCGCCGAAGCCCTGATGCTCTCCCCGAATTCGATCAAGTGGTATACCCGCCAGATCTACGCCAAGCTGGGGGTCAACAGCCGCAAGCAAGCTATCCAGCGTGCCCGGGAGCTCGGCCTGCTGGACTACAAATCAATTCCAGTTTTCCGTCCCCATAATCTCCCGGCTGCCCTGACCCCCTTTGTCGGCCGGCAAAATGAGCTTGAACAGGTCCGCCAGATGCTGGCCGACCCGGTCTATCGCCTGCTGACGCTGACGGGAGCCGGCGGTGTGGGCAAGACCCGCCTGGCCTTGAGAGTTGCGGCTGAATTGCAGGGCCGCTATCCGCAGGGCGTTTGCCTGGTGGAGTTGGCCTCGTTCTCCGATCCGGACCTGCTGCCGCAAACCCTGGCAGCCGTCTTCATCCTGCGCCCGGAACGCGATCGGCCCATTCTCACTGTATTACTGGATTGCCTGCGTCACCGGGATATGCTGCTGGTGCTGGACAACTGCGAGCACCTGGTGTCTGCCTGCGCCTCTCTGGCCAACAGCCTGCTGCAGGCCTGTCCCGACCTGCACATCCTGGCCACCAGCCGGGAGGCCCTGGGGATTGAAGCCGAGCGGACCTTCCACGTCCCATCCATGTCTTTCCCTGAGCAAGGCGAAAAGAAACCCCCGGAAGAATTGCTCCAGTATGATGCTGTTGACCTGTTCATGCGCCGGGCCAAAGTGGCCCTGCCCGGTTTCGATGTAAACGAGGGGAATGCTGAAAGCGTGGCAGGCATCTGCCGGCACCTGGACGGCATCCCTCTGGCGCTCGAGCTGGCCGCTGCACGCCTCCGCACAATGGACCTGGAGCAGATTGCCTCCCAGTTGGAGGACCGCTTCCGCCTGCTGACTGGTGGAGACCGTAGCGCCCCTACTCGCTTGCAGACCATGCACAATTCGATCGACTGGAGTTACACGCTCCTGTCGGAAGCCGAAAAAACGTTGTTCAGACGCTTGGCGGTCTTTGCTGGCGGTTGGACTCTGCCAGCCGCCAGGGCGGTCTGTGCAGATGATTCTATCCCCGAAGCCGATATCTTTGACCTGCTGGCAGGGCTGGTCGACAAATCCATGGTGTTGGTGGTACGGAAAAAGGGCCGGGAGATCCGCTACCGCCTGTTGGAGACCGTCCGGCAGTATGCCCATGAGAAACTTTCCGAGTCAGGCGAGACCGGGATCGCTGCGTGATCGGCACCTGGACTATTTCCTGGAACTGGCCGGGCGTGCCGAGTCGGAGTTGATCGGCGCTGAACAGTGCCTCTGGTTCAGCCGCCTGCAGCTGGATCACGACAACTTCCGGCTGGCGCTGGGCTGGTCTCTGGCAGGGGCGGCGGCTGGGCCGCAAGCCGGCTTATGCTGGCTAACAGCTTGTGGTGGTTTTGGTTTATGTGTGGTTACAAAAAAGAAGGCGGCGAATGGCTGGAAAAAACGCTGGCCGCAAATGTCAGCCAAAACCCGGATGACCTGCTGACCCGGGCGAACGTCCTGGCCAAACTTCCATGGCTGGTATATTTTCGATCCCACTCCGAAAAAAAAGCCCTGGCGCTTGGCCGCACGCTCGGCCCGGCTGGCCTGGAGAGCATGGCGCTGGCCCTTTGGGGGATGGGAGCAGATGCTTTTTACCAGACTGACTATGCCCGGGCGAAGTCTCTGGAAGAGCAAAGCCTGCAGCTTTTCCGTCAGCTCGGGCATCGCTGGGGTATCTGTGAAACATTGACACACTTGGGAAAGGTGATGATAACACTGGGAGATTACCAGCAAGCCACGGTACTTTTGGAGGAGAGCCTGGAGTTGGCCCGCCAAGCCCGCGATACGAATGAAATTGCTTTTGCCCTTCAAGAACTTGGCCAGGTAGCCATGGCCCGGGCGGACTACGCCCAGGCGCATACGTTTTTTGAGCAAAGCCAAGCGTTTTACCAAGAAATAGATCAATGTGAAGGATCCAGCTATGGTCTTCTCGGCGATGTTGCCTTGCAGCAAGGGGATACAAGTCAGGCAGATTCTTGGTATAAGAAAAACTTGGCCCATTATTGGGGATCGGGCGATCAGATCAGTATTGCCTCCAGCTTGGGAGATCTGGCGCATGTTGCGATTGTCCGCAGGCAGCCGGAACGGGCCGCCAGGCTTTTTGGGGCCGCCGAGGCGCTGCGGGAATCCAGCGGGGAGGCCCTGTTGCCCTTATCGCGTCTGGAATATGAGCACTTCTTGGAGACCTTTCGCCCTCAGCTTGACAACGCTGCATGTCAGGCCCGCTGGGCCGAAGGCCGGGCGATGACGCTCAAGGATGCCGTCGCCTTTGCTCTGAACGACAAGGACATGTAAGCGGATCCATATCCCATACAACCGTCCCGAAGGTTTTCGGAAAACTGGATGATGCCATGCAAACCTTCGGGACAGAAATAAGATTTCCCCCCTTGACATATCAGAACGATTGTTCTAATATTCAGGTGTGTTGGTATGAAAACATCTACCCTTGCCCAACCACGCCTCTGCCTGCTTCTTTACTATCTAGATAGGAAAGACCTTTTTATCCTTTTTCCTTCCCCCACCCCTTATTCGTTCCGCGGAAAATTCAAATTAAGTGACTTTTATTCACCTTGCAACTAATATTCATCTCCACCCATATCCCCCCCGCCCATATCTCCCCCGCCGAGGTCAGGGATTTCCTTCTCGATTTCCTCCGGGCTCTGGCCTTTCTCCAGCCGGTCCACCACCTCATTGAATTCAGGCGGGATCTCCTCGCCCATTTCATTCCCCATCTTGCGCATCATGCGCCCCATCGCCTTGGGATCATTTTCCAATCCGGCCAGGGCGGACGGGTCGGAGAAATCGCTCGAAAGCGATTCCATGCGGCTTTCCTCCGATTTCGCCATGCGCACGCGCGGGATGCCCCGGCGGACATTCTGGCTTTTGCAATTCGGACAGGTGACGGCTCGGTTGCCATATTCGGAGAACGTCATGAACACGTCGAAACGCTGGTGACAGTTGAGACAGATATAGTCGTAGAGAGGCATGCCCCTATTCTAACGCTTTTTTCTCAACAACCGGCTTTCGGTTACAATAGAACCATGACTGAATCCGAGTTCAACCTCCATAAACCGCAGCCCCAGCCTCTGCTGATCGTCATCTCCGGGCCTTCCGGCGTGGGAAAAGACAGCGTGTTCCACGCCATGAAAGCAGCGCGGCCTGCCCTTCCATTTTGTTGTCACAACCACCACCCGCCCGCCGCGTGCGAACGAGATCAACGGCAGGGATTACTTCTTCGTCTCGAAGGAAGAGTTTGCCCGGATGATCGAAAACGATGAATTTTTCGAGTATGCCATCGTTTACAAGGACTACAAGGGCAACTCCAAGAAGCAGGTCCGGGATGCGCTGGCCTCCGGCCAGGATGTCATCATGCGCCTGGATGTTCAGGGTGCTGCCACGGTCCGCAAACTGGCTCCGGAAGCGGTGCTGATTTTCCTGACCACGCAAAGCGAACATGAACTGGTGGAACGGTTGAAGGGCCGCAAGACGGATACCGCCGAAGATTTGAGCCTGCGCATCGCCACGGCGCAACAGGAACTCAAACGTGCCGTCGAATTTGACTACGTTATCGTCAATGCGGATGGCTGCCTGGATGAGACGGTGGATACCGTCATCGCCATTATCCGGGCAGAGCATCATCGCGTGAATCCCCGCAAAGTGAGTCTGTAGAGGTACACTATGAATGAAAATCCAAATCCCGACCAGTACCCTCAACCTTCACAACCCCCACAGCCGCGCACCGTCCAGGTGGCCGTGCCGAATGTGAAACCGTATGTAACCTATTCCATCCTCGGCTTTACCGTTTTTATTTACCTGCTGCAACTTGCCGGAGTCATATCTGCTCACAACTGGATGCTGGTTGCGGCACTTGTGCGGGTATCAAATATGGACTCCTTGATCCGGGCCGGTCAGATCTGGCGCCTGATCACGCCGGTCTTTTTGCATGATTCCAGCCTGCCTTACGGACTCCTGCACATCGGCTTCAACATGTATGCCCTTTTCCTGTATGGGCGCGGGCTGGAAGCCCGCTTCGGCCATTGGCGTTTTACCCTGCTCTACTTCCTCTCGGCTTATGCCGGGAACGTGTTCTCGTTCTTGCTGACGCCGAATCCTTCGCTGGGAGCCTCCACGGCCGTCTTCGGCCTGCTGGCAGCGGAAGGGATGTTCGTTTTCCAGAACCGTCAACTGCTCGGTAACCGCGCCGGACGTGCCCTGATGAACGTCCTGTACGTGGCCGGCATCAACCTGCTGATTGGTTTCAGCACCAGCGGAGTGGACAATTTTGGACACCTGGGCGGTCTGCTGGGCGGAGTACTTTTCACCTGGTTCGGAGGCCCGCGCTGGAAGATGGAGGGATTCTATCCATCCATCCGGCTGATTGACGAACGCGAAGGACACGGCGCTTTCGCCGGGACACTGGCCGTATTGTTGTTTTTCATCCCGCTGACCGTATTGGGGTGGATTTGGATCGTGAAGTGAAAATCCTGCCGCAGGACAGGAAAGCAGGTTCGCCTCGTAAAAAACATGCCCTGCGGAACATTCTCGCCGCAGGGGCGGTTCTCCTGTTGCTGGTCATCCTGGCCTTTGCGTTCCGCTCCCAAATCCTGACCGGTATTGCCGATTATCTGATCATCAATGACAAGCTTCAGCCAGCCGATGTCATCTTCCTGCTCAATAGCGATGTCAACACCCGACCATTCCGGGCCGCCGAATTGTATCAACAGGGACTTGCTCCCGTGATCGTCATTGCCCGGTCGGAAGACACACCGGTCGTAGAGCCTGGGATTGGTGCCCAATGATACCGATATTTCAGTGGGTGTGATGGAGAAACTGGGTGTGCCATCCGATAAGATAATCATTCTGACCGTTCCCGGAGGGTGTGACCAGTACGTTCGATGAGGCGGCCGCCCTTCGGCAATATATCGAAGCCAACCAGGTCCATAGAATTATCCTGGTTACTTCAGCCTTCCATACCCGGCGCGCCAGGTGGATATTTCGAAAGAACGCTTGCCGGGCTACCGGTCACGCTGGAAATGGCGGCAGTTCCTTATACTGGCTTTGACCAGACCGACTGGTGGAAAAGCGAGAGCGGGCTCATTACAGCTCAATAACGAATACATCAAGCTGATATTTTATTTATTCAAGTATCGGTAAAAAACTCTTATCAATTCACAGTTGGGCGATATGCAGATGGGAATAAGCAGCCAGTTCTACCTGATGAAATGCAATATAATTGGTCAATCCAAGGGAATTCCGCCCAAGTCAGACAACGTTAGAAAAAGACATGCTGGCACTGACCTGAAAAGGGAAGATCGTAACCGGGAAATTCCAAAGGTCCATTGCACATGACGCGAAAATCATCTTCAACTACGATCCATGATGTCGCCAGGTACGCGGGGGTTTCTGCTGCGACAGTCAGCCGGTATATGAATCACCGGGATCTCGTATCTCAAGATGTGAGTGATCGAATTTCCCAGGTGATGCTGGAAATGAATTATGTCCCGCGTGTAGCCGCCCGCCAGTTGGCTACTTCGGAAACACGCGCCGCGGGACTGGTTATCACCGATATGATGAACGATTTCTTTGCCCCCCTGATCAATGGAGTTGCTTCAGTTTTTAGCGAGAACAATTACAACCTGCTCGTTGCCGTATCCAGGCTTGGAAATGCGCGATAAAAAATGTCCCTCCCCGATCGGTCCGCACAACACGGATGGCACCCTCGTTTTCGCCAACAGCCTTTCAGAAGAGCAACTGATCGATCTCTGCAAGATCCATTTCCCGGTTGTCCTGCTCTACCGTACCTCACCTCTTGACCTGAAAATCCCCCATGTGATCGTGGAAAATAAAAACTCCAGCCAAAAAATGATTGACCATTTGATCGAAGTACATGGAAGAAAGCGAATCATGTATTTCCAGGGTCCCAGGGATCAGGAAGATTCCTACTGGCGTGAATTAGGCTATCGGGCGTCCCTGGCAGCTCATGGCCTTGCAATCGACAGTAACCTGATCCTGTGCGGTGAGTTCACGCATACAGTAGCTTACCAAGCCACTGCGTGATCATTTATCAAGAGGTACGATTGGATTTCGATGCCATCTTTGCCGGCAATGATGATTCAGCCGTTGGCGTTATGACTGCCTTGGGGGAAGCCAATATTCGCGTTCCTGAGGATGTTTCCGTGGTCGGATTCGATGATTTTCGCCTGGCGCCGTTCTTGCAGCCTCCATTGACAACCGTTCGGGCTCCCACAGAAAAAGCTGGACGGGCAGCGGCTGAACAATTATCAAAATTATTCAAAAAGGAACCGGTCGAGCAAAGAATCCTTCTGCCTACAGAAATCGTATTACGCCGTTCCTGTGGGTGCAATTACCAGTCATCCGATCTTTCAAATATCCAGTAGCACCTAAAATCCAGTTTTGATGGGTGGAAACGGGCCCGTTTCCAAATAATTTATTTGTTGACTCTCCTTATCCATTGCCTCTATAATGCTTCCTGATGTCGCGTTACGACCTGTGCCTGGCCTGGAACTGGGAGTATGACGCCGACTTCGTCCATTTGATCGAAGCCGCCTGCGCTGCGCGCGGGGTATCGCTTCTTCAAGTCTCCCCGCAATCCCTGGACCAGGTGTTGGCTGGATTGGAAAACGGGGAAATTGCCTTTAGAACCCTCTTCGACCGCGCTTCCGAATCCGACCCGCGCTTCCAGCCGCTGGTGGATTGGGCAATCCGGCACAGGATCGTTTTGTGTCAATCCGCAGAAGCGCACCATCTGGTCGGGGGATAAAGCCACCATGCACCTGGAATTCATCAGCCGCGGCCTGTATACTCCTTACACCATCATCCTTTCCCCATACTCCAAACATGCCTCCATCCATCCATCCGACCTGGGACCGCTGGGTGGATGTTTCGCCATCAAACCGGCCTGTGAGGGCGGCGGGGATGGAGTGATCCTCGAAGCCACCTCCTGGGAGCAGGTGCTGGAAGCCCGCCAGCAATATCCACACGAAAAATACCTCCTGCAGGCCCACGTCACCACACGTATCCTGGATGGACGCCCGGCCTGGTTCCGTGTGCTCTTCTGCGATGGAGCGATCTATCCGTGTTGGTGGGATCAACAGCACGCATATCTATGCACGCGTCACGGCGGAGGAAAAGGCTCGTTTCGGTCTGCGGAGTCTGCGCCAGATCCCGGTCCGTATTGCCCAGATCTGCGGCCTGCACTTGTTCTCCACCGAGATTGCCCTGACGGAGGAAGGCCACTTCCTGGTGGTGGATTATGTCAACGACCCGGTGGACTTGCGGCTGCAGTCCAAGGCCGTGGACGGGGTGCCGGATGTTTATGTGGAAAGTATCGCCGCCCGGCTGGCGCGGTTGGCGGACAGACACCGGGCCATTTCATAGCTCTTCCGGGCGGGATCCATGATACAAGGATTGTAAGATCAAAACCATGCAAACACCCTCTTCAGGAACCTCCAGGCTGGCAGACTGGTTCAAGAAAAACACGGAAGGCACCCATGCTCATGCAGTGGATCAGTTACTTCATGATCTTCTCCGTGCTGGTCATTTTTATCCTTGAATACCCGCTCAATGAAAAGCTGGATTGGCGGTTCTATGGCACCGTGCTGGCCCTGGGGGTGCTGCTGGTGATCAATATCCTGTGGTTCCAATCCCATGAGCAACTTGATCCACCGGCACATTCGCTTTTATGCACTGGGCGTTTAATATCGTTACCAACTTGTTGGTATTGGGAGCCTTCGCGTTCACCGGGCGCGGCGAAGTGATCTTCCTGTTGTTTATGCAGGCCGCCCAATTTGCCAGCTATGTTTGGGGTTTGGCCAGGCGGGGCGATCTTCAGCGTCATCAGCCTGGGGATTGCCCTGGGGATCCTCAAAGCGTATGGCATTGCGAATGACCAGTTGATCCAGACCGCTGCGCAATTCATGGCAGGCATGATCTTTATCCTGGTGTTCGTCCTGCTGGAAAGCCGCTCTGCCCAGGAGACCCGGCGGGCAGAGGGTCTGTTGAAGGATCTGCAGGCAGCCAACATTGCCTTGAAAGCTGCCCACCAAAAAGAAAAAGGAACTGGCGATTGCCGAGGAACGCATGCGCCTGGCGCGTGATATCCACGATGGGCTGGGTCATCACCTGACCGTCTTGAGCATCCAGTTGCAGGCTGCGGAAAAACTGGTGGAACGCAATCCGCAGGCCGCCGCGGAAGCCATCCGGGTCTCACGCGGTGAAGCCCAGGCGGCGCTGGAGGAAGTCCGCCGCAGCGTGGGGGTGATGCGCCAATCTCCGGCGGAAAGCCAGCCTCTGGTGGAGATGATCTCCAACCTGGTGCACGATTTCGACGAGCACACCGGTCTGCAATCCAATTTTGAACAGAACGGGACTCCCATTGAACTTTCCACCTTTGCCGAGCAGACTCTTTTCCGGACCGTGCAGGAAAGCCTGACGAATATTCAAAAACATGCCAGAGGCGTCAAGCATATCCGGGTGAAGCTGGAGTATTCTGCCCGAGGCCATCCGGCTGGTCGGTCAACGACGACGGACAGAAACCGGACGCCGGCTCCAGCGACCAGGCCGGGTACGGGCTGAAGGGACTGCGGGAACGTGTGGAACAGCTTGGGGGTGACTTTTGCTGCGGCCCGGGCCAGGATCGAGCGGATTCCAGGTGGATGTGACGCATCCCTTTGCAGGAGGTTGTCCGTGATCAAAGTACTTCTGGTGGATGACCAGACCCTCATCCGCCAGGGCATCCGGCTCCTGCTTGAGATCGAGCCGGATATCCAGGTGGTGGGCCAGGCCGCCAATGGACGCGCAGCCCTTGAACAGGTGGAAACTCTGCACCCGGATGTGGTCCTGATGGATGTGCGCATGCCGGAGATGGATGGAGTGGCCGCCACGCGCGAGCTCAGCGCGCGCTATCCCGAAGTCAAGGTCATCATCCTGACGACCTTCGAGGACGATGAGACGGTCTTCGAAGGCTTGAAAGCCGGGGCACGCGGTTATTTGCTCAAGGATATCAGCAGCGAAGAAATGGCGCAGGCGGTCCGCAAGGTGGCAGCCGGCGAGGCGCTGATCGAGCCCAGGCTGACCCGCAAGGTGCTGGCCGAATTCTCCCGCCTGGCCACGGCGACCGACCAGCAGAATGCCTCCAAAACGGGAGCAGTCTTCGGAATCGCTGCCTGTCCCGCTCACCGAGCGTGAACAGGAAGTGCTGCAGGCGCTGGCGCGCGGCCTCTCCAACCGGGAGATCGCCGAGCAACTGGTCATCACCGAAGGCACGGTCAAGAACCACGTCTCCAGCCTGATCGACAAACTGGGGGTGCGTGACCGGACGCAGGCGGTGCTGAAGGGCCAGGAACTTGGGTTGATCGTCATGAAATAAGCCAGCCGTGCTCTGTCCAGGTCCTTCTATCCAAAGTCATGGGCGCAAGCCTCTCATTATCTTCCTGAAGTCATAGGAAAAATCTATCCTGCCTGGCGCCGGTTTCTATCCCCCGGCACTGTCTGGCATCGCGCCTACCGGGGTATCCTTGCAACCATTGCATAGGATAATGGAGGCACAAATGGATCCTGTTCTTGAAAAGAAAATCAATAATCGCCGGAATCATCGCATTGCGGCTGGCGTCGTCCTGATCCTGCTCGGCGCGGCGACCCTTTTGCAGCGCTGGTTCGACATCGGCAATTATCATCGTCCTGTTGCTCGGCCTGGGCATGCTGGTCTGGGGCTCGATCTCCCATCGGACCGGCTGGATCATTCCGGGCGGCGTCCTGACCGGGATCGGCCTGGGCATCCTGGCGATGGAAGGTCCCTGGCAGTTCCCAGCCGCGGACCAGAATGGCGTCTTCCTGATCTGTTTCGCTTTTGGCTGGTTCCTCATCACCATCCTGACCGCCCTCTTTACCTGCACCCAGTGGTGGGCGCTCATACCGGGCGGGATCATGGCCGTGATCGGCGGCAGCGTCCTGGTCACGAATGGGACCATCCGGTGGGAAGATCTCAACCTGGTCTATGCTGTCATCCTGATCTCGATTGGCCTGATCCTGTTGGTCTACAGAGGCCGGGCGAAGAAGAATGAGTGAACTGACTTTGGCAAACGAACATCAGTCTTCAAGGAGAATATTATGAAAGCCATACTCGAAGTCAAACATCTGGTAAAGAAATACGGCGACTTCACCGCCGTGAAGGGGATTTCGTTCGATATCAAGGAAGGTGAAATCTTCAGCCTGCTCGGTCCCAAATGGAGCCGGAAAGACCACCACCATTTCCATGCTCTCCACGCTCTATGCCCCCACCAGTGGTGAGGCGATGATCGGCGGGCATTCGGTCACGAAAGAACCCATGGCTGTCCGCAACCTGATCGGCGTGGTGCCGCAGGAACTGGCCCTTTACGATGACCTGACCGCGCGTGAGAACCTGGTCTTCTGGGGCCAGATGTACGGCCTCTCGGGAAAGCCGCTCAAGATCCGCGTGGATGAGGTGCTGGAGCAGATCGGCCTGGCTGACAAGGCCAGGAACCGGGTCAAAACCTATTCCGGCGGGATGAAGCGGCGCGTCAACATCGGCGTGGGCCTGCTGCACAAGCCCAGCCTGCTCTTCATGGATGAGCCCACCGTCGGCATCGATCCGCAGTCCCGGCGCGCCATCCTGGATTCGGTCAAAGCGCTCAACCAGCAGGGCATGACCGTCCTCTACACCACCCATTACATGGAAGAAGCCGAGGAGCTTTCCGACCGGGTCGGCATCATCGACCACGGCGAGTTGATCGCCCTGGGCACCCAGGCCGAATTGAACCGCCAGGTTGGCGAGAACGATACGCTCATCCTGCACATCGACGAAAGCCAGAACGGCGAGGCCCTGGCTGCGGCCGTCCGCAAGATCCACAGCGTGCTGAAAGCGGATGTCACCGACCACACCGTGGCGGTCATTGCTCCCGAAGCGGAAGAGATCATGGCCCCGGTCATCATCAAGGCCAACGAGCTGGGCATCAAGATCCGCTCGGTGGATATCAAAGAGCCGAACCTGGAAGCGGTGTTCCTGCACCTGACAGGAAGGGCATTAAGAGATTAGAGAATAGAGAATAGCGAGAAGAGAGCAGTTACTGCTCTCTGTTCTCTGCTCTCTGCTCTCCAATATGGAGACTCCTATGCATAAACTCTTTCTGATTGGTCTCAAAGATGTAAAACTCGCCTTCCGCGACAGGGCTGCCCTGATCCTGATGCTGCTGGCCCCGTTCCTGCTGACCCTCGGCCTGGGCGTTGTGACCGGGCGCTTCTCGGGCGGCTCCTCGAGCGGCATCAGCCATATCCCGGTGGTTCTGGTCAACCAGGATGGCAAACAGCTCGGCACTGCCCTGGTGGATCTGTTCCAATCCAAAGACCTGGGCGAACTGGTCAACCCGACCCTCTCAGATGACCCTGCCGCAGCCCGCAAACTGGTGGATGATAACCAGGCCGTGGCGGCCATCCTCATCCCGGCCGGGTTCACCGACAGCATCCTATTCCCCCTCAAGGGCAGGCCGCCCCGGGCAAAGCCGTCCAGATCGAGCTGTACACCAATCCAACCGCCCCCACCAGTGTTGGCGTGGTCAAGACCATCCTGGATCAGTTCATCAGCCAGGTGGAGGTTGGGCGGGTCGGCGGGGAGGTGACGGTCACCCAGCTCGTCGCCAGCGGCCGCATCCAGGTCCAGCAGGCCCAGGCGGTTGGACAGGCCGCCGGGATGAGCCAGGCCAGCGCTGCCGGCCAGAGTACATCCATCACGCTCAATAACATCACGCCCAGCGGGGAAGCTGTCAAGTTCGACGTGCTGGCCCTGCTGGCTCCCGGCATGGCGCTGATGTTCCTGATGTACACCGTCAGCTACGGCGGGCGGACGCTCCTGACCGAGCGCAACCAGGGCACCCTGCCGCGCCTGCTGGTCTCGCCGACCACGCCGACCCAGATCCTGGGCGGCAAGATGATCGGGATCTTCCTGACCGGCGCGGCCCAGATGCTCATCCTGATCCTGGGCACGACCGTCTTGTTCCAACTGCAGTGGGGCGACCCGCTGGCCGTGCTGGCCCTGGTGCTGGCGGCCGTTTTCGGTGCAGTCGGCTGGGGCATGCTCGCTTACCGCCATTGCCAAAACCCCCGGTCAGGTGAGCGCGATCGGTTCGGCCCTCATGCTGACTTTCGGCATCCTGGGCGGCACCTTCGTCAATATGGATAACATGCCGGTCTGGTTCCGCTATGTGACCAAGATCACCCCGAATGCCTGGGGCGTGGACGGGTTCACCACCCTGGCCCTGGGCGGCGGGTTGCACGACATCCTGACCCCCATCCTGGCTCTGCTCGTCATGGGCTTGCTCCTGTTCGCCATCGCCGTGATCCTCTTCAGCCGGCGCGGGTTGACGGAGAGATAGGAGTTCCTTATGAAAAAAATCTTTGCAATTGCCTGGAAAGACACCCTGCTGCGTTTCACGGGTTGGTCCGAATGGCTCTTCTTCCTGATCCTGCCGATCGTCTTTACCGCTCGTCCTGGCCGGCGGGACCGGCGGCAGCAGCGACAACCGTGTCCGGCTGGTGGTGGTTGACCAGGCCAACTCGCCCCTTTCGGCGGACCTGGTGGCTGCGCTGGCAAATTCCCAGGCCGTCCGCCCCGACCTGTTGACGCTTGCCGCAGGCCGAGACCCAGTTCTCACAGCGCAGCGCCTCGGCGGTGCTGATCATCCCGGCCGAGTTCGACCTGGCCCATCTCGAGCAGGGCAGCATTCAGCTCGAACTGCGCCAGCAGCCCAACAACATGAATGCCATGGTCGCCCAGCGGGCCGTCATGTCGGTCATCAGCCGGGTCAGCAGCGCAGCCGATATTGCCAATAAAAGTGTGCTCAAGGCAGAACAGATCCGACCCTTTGCGTCCACCGCAGACCGGCAGGCTTATTTCAACGACGGCGTTGAAACAGGCCCAGGCCCTGATCTCTGCAGCTCCAACCCGGGTAACGGAATCGAAAGGCGCCACCAAGGATCCGATCGACTACAACCCGCGCACCAATTCTTCGGCCGGGCAGTTGATCACCTGGGTATTCATCCCGTTGATCGGCATTTCGGCAATGTTCGCCTATGAACGCCAGAAGGGCACCCTGCGCCGGCTTTTGACCACGCCCACCCGGAAAAGCACCTACCTGCTCGGCACGATCTTTGGACAGGTGGTGACTGCCCTGGTGCAGATGCTGCTGCTGATCGTTTTTGGCATCTTCGTTATGAAACTGAATTGGGGCAGCCAGCCGCTTGCCCTGGCCGTGATGATGGTCAGCGCAGCGCTGGCCGCAGCCGCCCTGGGCACCACGCTGGGCACCTTCGTCAAGACCGAAAGTCAGGCCAGCGGCTTGAGCATCATGACCGGCATGGTCATGGCTCTGCTGGGCGGGTGCTGGTATCCGCTGGAAATGTTCCCGCAGGCCGTACAGAATATCGTCAAGATCCTGCCGACCACCTGGGCGATGCGCGGCCTGCTGGATATCGTGCTGCGCGGCCAGGGATTGGCGGCGATCCTGCCGGAGGCAGGCATCCTGCTCGGCTTTGCCCTGGTATTCTTCGGGGTCGGCATCTGGCGATTCAGGTACGAATGAAAGAAAAATGATAATTATTACAAAGACCCGGTCCTAAGGGATCGGGTCTTTGTTCTCAGGCTGGAATATATCCTCGATCTTGCAATTGAACAAGGCGGCGATCTTAAAGGCCAGCGGCAGGCTGGGATCGTACTTGCCGGTCTCGAGGGCGTTGACCGTTTGCCGGGATACATCCAGCAGGTCCGCCAGCTGGGCCTGCGACCAGTCCCGCTCGGCGCGCAGCACCTTCAGACGGTTCTTCACCGGTACCTCCACATTGTCCACAGCTTGCCGAGGAACCACATGAAAACCATCACGAAGATGACCAGACCCCAATTCAATGCCGGGAGGAGGCCCGCCAGGTTGAGCAAGCCATAGCCGCCGCAAACGATGGCGGTTCCGGCAAAGCCGATGGCGATGGCCTCTGTCTGGATGCGGCGCTGCATTTCATCCAGGCTGGCAATTGCCATCCCTAATGTGATCACCAGCAAAGCCCATGCGGCGATCGGAACCAGGATGACCAGGTTCGTACCTATGCCGATCCAGCCACGATCAAAAAGGATCGCATAGCCCACTCCCGTCAAGATCACGAACGCAGCTGCCAGGAGCATACGCCGGGTCATGTACATCGGATAGCGCATCTTGATGGGTACCCGGCTGATCCGATATCCGATCGCTAGCCCGAACAGCAGACCGACAATAATTCCGAGCAGTGGGTAGCCAAAGCTGTACCCGAAGGCCACGCCGAGCATACCGCCGGTGATCGCCCCGGTGATTAGGTTCTTGCGCATCTCAATGCCAGGGATAGTTTGGACTTTTTCTTTCATATTTTTTCTCCTTGTAAAGCATGCTTGACAGTTTTATTTTACACCGTTTTTTGAAAATGTCAAGTAAACTTTACTTATTGTAAAGTTACCATTGCATCAATATCATATTCCAATTCTGGCTCTAAAAGAAAACCTGATTCATTCTCCAACCGAGCAGCATGCTCTGGATCGATAAAAAGGTACATAATACACGAATTTCACGGTATTTTATAAGATATTTCTCATGTTTATCTCATTTTCTTCTGAGAAAATAGGGGTTAGGATGGCCATTTATCTACTCTTTGAAGCGGGCCATCCGGCCAAATTCGTGTGAGCGAAAAATGAGAACCAACTTTATCAAGGTCGGAACTTTGGCGGCAACGCATGCAACGCCTCCGCAAAAATTTTCGGAGTGTTGGCATGTTCGTCCTGGGCGTGGCCGCTGCTCTCACAGCACTTTTCCTCTACAGATCTTCTTACCCCCAGTCCGCAACCGTTATCGACCAACGATGTCAGTACCGCAGGTGAACCAGGTGCTCTGCCTCAGCCACACCTCCTGCCACCATTCTCTGAGAGTGTATATCAGATCATCCAGCCATCCCTGGTTCTGATCCAATCCAAGATTCCAGGGACAGATGGTACATACGGATGACAGCCTGGGGACCGGAACCATCATTGATGCGAACGGCGATATCCTGACCAGCCTGCATGTTGTCGCAGATGCCACCGATATACAGGTCACCTTCGCGGATGGGACAAGCTCCACCGCAACGGTGGCGACCAAACAAGCCGAGAATGACATTGCTGTCCTGAAGGCGGACAAGCTTCCGGCGCAGGTCGTCCCGGCTGTCTTGGGAAATCCAAGCGCCATGCAGGTGGGAGATGATGCTTACGTAGTTGGCAATCCATTTGGCTTGTACAGTTCGATGAGCGCAGGGGTCATCTCCGGTTTCAACCGGACGTTCCAACCCAGCAACAGCAATTTGACACCTCAAAGGTTTGATCCAAATCGACGCGGCCGTAAATCCTGGAAACTCGGGCGGACCGCTGCTAAATCGCAATGGTGAAGTCATCGGTATCGTCGAAGGTCTTGTAAATCCAACCGATCAGAATTTCTTTGTCGGAATTGGATTTGCCATACCGATCAATGTCGCCGGCGGAGCCGCCGGATTACCGCCGGATTAGAATACGGCGATCTAAGAACGCGCTCGACGATATTGAATGTACTGAGTCAGTGACCATTGTCCACGGTATTTATAGAATAGAAGGAGATGGCTGATGGATCACAATAAAAATTCCGAGAACGGTTTGCCGATGGAACGGGTTTTGTACGAGGTAAAAAAGGTGATCGTTGGTCAGGATCACCTGCTGGAACGGATGGTGGTTGCCCTGCTGGCGCGCGGACATATCCTCGTCGAAGGGTGTGCCGGGACTGGCCAAGACGATGGCCATCAAAACGCTGGCAGAAGCGATCGGCGGTGAGTTCAAGCGGATCCAATTCACCCCTGATCTGGTCCCAGCCGATTTGATCGGTACGCGCATCTACAATCAAAAGACCGGTGAATTCAATACCTCTCTCGGTCCGGTCTTTACGAACCTGCTGCTGGCGGATGAGATCAACCGTGCACCGGCCAAGGTACAGAGTGCACTGCTCGAAGTGATGCAGGAGCATCAGGTCACCATCGGCCGGGAGACCTTCAAGGTGCCCGAACCCTTCCTGGTGCTCGCTACCCAGAACCCGATCGAGACCGAAGGAACCTATGCCCTTCCGGAAGCGCAGGTGGATCGTTTTATGCTCAAGGTGCTGGTCGGTTATCCCAGTTCGACGGAAGAGTTCGTCATCGTCGAACGCATGACCGGCATGCTGCAGGCCATGCAGAAGGTGCTGACCACCAAACAATTAATGGAATTGCAGCAGGAAACCGACCGGGTCTTCGTGGACCCGGCCCTGATCGAATATGCCGTCAAGATGGTAACCGCCACCCGCAATCCAAAAGAGGTCGGTTTGAAGGAGCTGGAGCATTACATCATGTTCGGCGCCAGCCCGCGTGCCTCCATCAACCTGATCCTTACCGGCCGTGCGCTGGCCTTCGTACGGGGCCGCGATTATGTCCTGCCGCAGGATGTTTCCGACATGGCGCTGGATGTGATGCGTCACCGCCTGGTCCTTACCTACGAAGCTCTTTCAGATAATGTGAACAGCGACGACATTTTGAAGAAGATCCTCGACCGCATTCCGATTCCAGTGGTACCGCTCCATGAGCATGCCAACGACCGCGTCAACGCCTGAACGTATCCTGCAGCGCCTCGATTGGCAGGTCATCCGACGCCTGGACGGGCTTTTGCAGGGCGATTATCGCACCCTGTTCTATGGCTATGGCGTGGATTTTGCCGACCTGCGCGAATATCAGCCCGAGGACGATGTTCGTTACATCGATTGGAATGTGACCGCGCGCATGAATACACCCTACGTCCGCCAATATGTCGAAGACCGCGAAATCACAGCCTGGTTCTTGCTCGACCTCAGCCCATCGGTGGATTTTGGAACAGTCCAGAACCTGAAGCGGACCGTGCTGATCGATTTCGTTGCCACGCTGGCGCGGCTGTTGACCCGCCATGGCAACCGGGTAGGTGCGATATTCTATGATAGCCGGATCGAGCGGATCATCCCCGCCCGCGGCGGTCGCATCCAGGTGCTGCGCCTGATCAATGATTTGCTCAATCAGCCACATTTGCCACGCGCCCCGTTTACAAACCTGACGCCCCTGCTCGAAGGTGGGCTGTATTCATTCAAGAAACGCTGCCTGGTGTTCGTGATCTCGGATTTTATCTGCGCGCCGGGATGGGAACGCACATTGAATTTGCTCAACCAGCGGCATGAAGTCCTCACCGTCCGCCTGTGGGACCCGCGGGAAATCGAGCTTCCGGATATCGGTATGGTCGTGATGGAAGATGCAGAGACGGGTGACCAGATGTTTGTGGATACGCACGACCGAAAGTTCCGTCAGCGATTCGAAGAGGCAGCCCGCCAGCGTGAAGCTGAACTGGCGCAGGCATTCAAGCGTGCCGGAGTGCAGGTATTACCGCTCTCAACCGAAGAAGATCTGGTTCATGCGATTGTACGCTTTGCCGGCTCTGCGCCGGCAGCGAAGAAAGTAAGCCTGGTTTCCCTATGTCATTCATCTGGCCTGCAATGCTTCTTTTCTTTGATCGTTAATCCCTCTCTTCATCGTGGTATATCTCCTGATGCAGCGACGGCGACGACAACTGGCTGCCAATTTTGGCAACCTTGGTTTCGCGCAGGGCGCCAAAGGGCACCAGCCCGGCATGCGCCGTCACATTCCTGCGGTCTTTTTTCTGGTCGGCCTTACGATCCTTGCGATCGCCTTGGCACGCCCGCAAGCGGTGGTGGCCCTGCCGAAGCAGGAAGGAACCGTCATCCTGGCATTTGATGTGTCCGGCAGCATGGCGGCCGACGATATGAAACCGACCCGCATGGAAGCCGCCAAGGTGGCGGCAAGCGACTTCGTAAAACAGCAGCCGCTCTTTGTGCAGACCGGTGTCGTGGCTTTCAGTGATAACGGATTGTCAGTCCAGGTGCCCACCAATGATCCGAGCGCCGTACTGGCTGCCATCAACCGCCTTGCCCCGCAAACGGGCACCTCCGTGGGACAGGGCATCCTTGCCTCGCTTAACGCGATCGCGTTGAACAACAACGGAGAGCCTGCCAGCGGAGATTTACAGCAATCTCCTTCTGACGCCCACCCCAACACCCACACCGATGCCGAAGGGAACATATACTCCGGCAATCATCATCCTGCTTTCTGATGGAGAGAACAACGAAAACCCCGACCCACTGGCGGCTGCCCAGACGGCGGCTGACCGGGGCGTACGCATCTACACGGTTGGCATTGGCAGCCCAACCGGTACCACCGTGCATATCAATGGTTTTTCCCTTCACACTCAACTGGATGAAGCAATCCTGCAACAAATATCCCAGATCACCGGCGGAACTTATTACAATGCCCAGAGCGAAAAAGACCTGATCAAGATTTACGAGGCGCTTGAAACCCAAGTGGTCAATAAACCGGAAAAAACCGAGCTCACAGCTCTTTTTTCCGGGGCAGGCATTTTCTTCATGTTGATCGGCGGCCTGTTTTCACTCCTGTGGTTCAGCCGCCTGCCGTGATCCCTGAAAGAAACTGTTTATTGGAAAGGAGATAACAGATGGAATTGCTCTGGCCTGGATTCCTTTTCTTGCTGGCGATTAATCCCTGTGCTTGCCGGACTGTATATTTGGATGCTGCGTCGGCGGCGATTTGCGGTCCGTTATTCCAGCCTGGAACTTGTACGCGCCGCATGCCCTCAAAGATCTAACTGGCGCCGGCATCTCCCGGTTGTCCTGTTTCTCCCCGGTCTGGCCAGCCTGGTGGTCGCCCTGGGGCGCCCGGTGGCCATCGTTAAGCTTCCCACCAACCAGACAACGATCATCCTGACCATGGATGTTTCGGGGAGCATGAGGTCGCGTGATATTCAACCCAGTCGCCTCCAGGCAGCCGAGGAAGCCGCCTTTTCCTTCATTCAACATCAGAAGACCAGTACCCAAATTGGTCTGGTGGCATTTTCCGGTTTTGCCGAGATCATCCAACCGGCTACGACAAACCAGGACAGCACTGCAGGCTGCGCTTGACAGCCTGACCGTCGGACGCAGGACAGCCATTGGAAGTGGAATCCTTACAGCTCTGGATGCCATTGCCCAGGTGGATAAGAACGTCGCCCCCAGTATTATCCCCGGCCGGCCGGGTGTGCCGCCGGCGCCGGTACCCAAAGGTGCATATGCTCCGGATATCATTGTCCTTTTGACAGATGGAGATAGCAACGCAGGCCCCGACCCGCTGGATGCAGCCCAACAGGCTGTTGACCGTGGAGTACGTGTCTATACCATCGGGTTCGGCACGCTAAACGGACCGGACGCCTCCCAAAGTCCGTTCGGAGGCGGGTTCTTTGGTGGCGGTGGAGGGGGTGGTTTTGGGGGTCCAGGCGGCGGGGGTGGTTTCCGCCTGGGGCTGAATGAAACCGTGCTAAAGCAAATTGCATCCATGACCGGCGGAACCTATAACCTGGCTTCAACTGCCAGCGAGCTCGAAAAGGTTTTCGCAGATCTGCCAACTTATCTGATCATCAAGCATGAAGTCCTTGAGATCAGTGTTCTATTTACCGCCCTGGGTGTGCTGCTGGCCGGAATTGCGATCCTGCTGTCAATGATCTGGCATCCATTGCCTTGAACAATTGTGAAAATAGGTGGAAATAAAGAGAGGTCCGGCGTTCGCCGGACTTCTGTGTTTCTCAAGTGCAGTGCACTCATCAAATCCAAACTGGTGGACCCATAAACTCTCAGGGCTTCAGTCCCCTTGCTGGATCTGGGCGGCTCGCAAAGTATTCTTCATCAGCATGGCGATCGTCATCGGGCCAACCCCGCCGGGGACCGGGGTGATCCAACCTGCCACCTGCACGGCTTCCTCGAAATTCACATCCCCCACCAGGCGGTAGCCTTTCTTCTTGCGTCGGCATCCGGTTTTTCGTTGATGCCCACATCGATCACAGCCGCACCGGGCTTGATCCAGTCGCCGCGCACCATTTCCATTTTGCCGATGGCAGCGATCAGGATATCCGCCTGGCGGACAACCGCCGGCAGGTCGCGCGTGCGGGAATGGCAGACGGTGACGGTGGCATTCCGGCTGATCAGCAGGAGCGCCACTGGCATCCCGACGATGTTCGAGCGGCCCAGCACCACCGCATTGGCTCCTTCGATCTTCACCCCGGCCTGTTCGAGCAGGTAGATGCAGCCGTAGGGCGTGCACGGCACAAAGAGCGGCTGGCGTCCCTTCTGGGCCAGCCGGCCGATGTTGATCGGTGAGAAACCGTCCACATCCTTTTCGATGTCGATGAGGGACAGAACACGTTCCTCGTCGATGTGCGCCGGCATGGGCAATTGGACCAGGATGCCGCTCACCTGCGGATCGGCGTTCAACTGCTTCACCAGTTCCTCGACCTGTTCCTGGGTTGCATCTGCAGGCAGGTGTTCGCTGATCGAACCCATGCCCAATTCCATGGCAGGCCTTTCCTTTGGAGGAGACATAGGCAGCCGAGTCTGTCCGGTCGCCGACCAGCACGGTGGCAAGTACAGGGCTGGGGTTTCCCGGCTGCGGTGCGTCTGGCCACTTCCGCGGCAACTTCTTCGCGGACTTTCTGGGCAATCGCTTTTCCGTCAATGAGTTGAGCTGTCATGGCTTTTTCCTCCTGCGATTACTCCATATCGAGGCCATCAATTGCCTCGCAATCCATCTGTTTCATTCTCTATCAATTCTACACTATCCAGCCGGTTCCACCTTGGTTCCGGTGCAACTGCCTTGACCCGGATGTAATTATCGGTCAGACCTTCCAACTGCCAGCCGAGATCGGATAACTGGTCGGTGGCTTCCCACAGGACGGGCAATTTCCGGCCGATGAATTGCTGCCGGTAGCTCCGGGCAGTTTCCTTAAACACAGCCTGGAGGATGGCGTTGCGTTCCTTCCGGATCTCGTGCGCGAACCTGATGCGTTCATGCGTGCCGCCGGAGTACCCGGGCGGGCCGAGTAGGTGAAGACATGCCCTCCGGCAAAATTCATGGACTTGATGAATTCCAGCGTCTCGGAGAACTCGGCCTCCGTCTCGCCGGGGAAGCCGACGATGACATCGGTCGTGATGGCCACCTCCGGGTATGGCCGCCCGTGCCGCCTGTACCAGCGCCGCGAAAGAACCGGGCGTGGTCTTGCGCGCCATGCGTTTCAGTACCGTCTCGCTCCCGGATTGCAGGGGCAGGTGCAGGTGACGGCATAACCGTCCATCCTGCCAGAGTGAAAAGAAATCCGCATCCAGGTCCCAGGGTTCGAGCGAGGACAGGCGCAGGCGCGGGACGGAAGTCCGGGCGAGCAGAGTGGATACCAGGTCTGCAAGATGCTGCGGAGTTGGAAAATCCTGTCCCCACGAACCAAGGTGGACGCCTGTCAGCACGATCTCCTTCGTCCCGCCATCCAGTGCCGACTGGACATCTGCGAGGATATGCTCCACCGGGCGGGAGCGGCTGGCGCCGCGTGCCACGGTTGTGATGCAGAAAGTGCAGGCATTGTCGCAGCCATCCTGGGCTTTGATAAAGGCGCGTGTACGGGCGTGCAGGCCGGGCAGGGGCTGGCGGGCCAGCGGTTCGAGGTCGAAAAATTCCTGCGGCAGACCGAGCAGGTCAGCAGCCAGGCGTCTCTTTTTGCAGGTTGGGAACGATCTTGCGCACACCGGGCAGTTCGGCAGCCTTGTCCGGTTCGAGGGTGGCCCAGCAGCCGGTGACGACCACTTCGCCCGCACCCAGGCGCCTGGCCCGGCGGATGGCGGCGCGTGAATCCGAGGCGGCCTCGGATGTGACCGTGCAGGTGTTGATCACTGCCAGGTCTGCATCCGCTGCGGTGGCCACAATTTCGTGCCCGGCCTCCCGGAACTGGCGGGCCAGGGATTCGATCTCCGCCTGGTTCAGGCGGCAGCCGATGGTATCGAGAAAGATCTTCATGCCCTCAATTCCAATAAGGAGGTAACTATCATGGTTTGTAAACCACAAAATTATCAAATGCCACATCCACGCCGGGAGTGTCGAGTGCCCCGGCAACCAGGCCGACATCGCCGGAGGGAAAATCAGTATCATTGCTGGTGGCGATAACCTGGTCATTGACATAACCCCTCAGGGTCTCGCCGATGCAGTCAAGGCGCAGGTGGTTGGGGCCATGCCCCTGGATGATCGCGGCGCTGGGAGCCATCATTTCCTGGCCGAGTAAAGATGGTTTTGCCGTTTTTGATTTTACCGAGTGCATAATAACCATCGCTGGAAATGGCAAAGAAGTAAAAATTTTTTGAATTGCTTGAACGACAGGCAAGCCCGAACAGGTTCTGTACCGGACCGGCCAACCGGGCAGCATCCGCCTCAACCTGCACATCCCGGAAAGTATGCCCGGGGGCGGCCAACACTTCATAATTGGCTGGATAGAACCTGGATCCGGTATACTCCATTAGCGATACCCAGGCTTCCGTTTGGATCTGAGAGCTGCGGCCAGTTTCCCGAGGAGTCGGAGAAATCGTCCCAGAAGAGTTTTTCACCTGGCTGCGCGAGCCAGGTCAGAAATCAGCGCGGATCGGCAGGCGGAAAGCAGGGCGACTAAAAAAACAGCCAGACAGGCTGGAAAATATTTCATGGAAAATATTGCTCCAACAGACGTTTCGCCTGCCAGCCATACGGGCCGTCAGGATCGAAGGTTTTCGCCTGGTTTAGATAGGAATAAGCGGCTGCATGGTTGCCGGTCTGCAAATAGAGTATTCCCAAGTGCAGGGCCGGGGCAGCCTGGGTCGGATCCAATTCAAGGGCTTTTATCAATAAGTGCCTCTGCTCCGATAATGTCACCGTTCTCAAGCAGGATTTGCCCGGCAATATCATCCGACTCCCAATCGTGATTTGCCAGTTCGACCAGCCTGCGGGCAGCCGGCAGACCGATACCGGTTACATCGACACTGTTGCGCAGGCTGAAGACTGCCAGCGCCCGCCAGGCAGTTGCCTCGTTTGGAGATAGTTCAACCGCGCGCTGGTAATGTTCGAGGGCAGCCACCAGGTTCCCGGCTCTGTTCGTATGCCCCGCCCAGGGCCATCTGCCAGCCAGGATTTTCCGGTTCCAGAGTTGCAGCCTTTTGGAAGGCTGTCAAAGCCTGCTTTGGCTGTTTCTGGCGCTGGAGATAAAGCCCGTAAAGACTCTGGAGCATGGCCGAATTCGGATTGAACGCCAGCGCCCTTTCAATCTCGGCTGATCCATCCTGACCCTGGCGTTGTCTTGCCTCGCCCAGCCAGGCCCAGGCCTCGGCGTAATCTGCGCGCGCCGCGATGGCATTCCGGAAGGCTTCTGCAGCCAGGTCCCAATTCTCCGATGCCCCCAATGCCCGCCCGGAGATCACGAATTGGTAAGCGCGGTCGTCCGAAAGGAAAGCAGTGTTCAACGCGCTGCGTAGACTTTGGACAGAGGCATCCAGCGCCGGGTCGATTTGCGCGGCCTGCATCAATTCCGGAAGAGCATCTTTGGGAGTAACTGCCATCTCCAGTAGACCAAGCTGGTATTGGGCAGACGCATTCTTTGAATCGGTGACCAGACTTGCACGCCAACTGGCCATGGCATCCGGGAAATTGCCCAGCTTGCGTTGGGCCTGTGCCAGGTAACGGTAGGCTTCCGGCAGCGGCAGGGCATGTTGCCAGGCATTCACGGCCGCAGGCAGGTCTCCCAATTTCTGATAAGTCATGCCCAAAGACAGCCAGCCTGGCTGGGAGATGACATCTCGGGCGACAGCCTGGTTCAGGAAAGTCACTGCATCGGTCAGGTGGTTGCCAAGCTGGGCAGCCATTCCGGCCTTCTCCCACAATTCCGGGTCCCAGGGCAGACGTTCCGCGGCCATTGCATAAGCGTGGGCTGCAGAGAGATGGTTTCCGATCGCATCGAAAAGACGCGCCTGCCCAAGGTAAAGGTAGCCGGCGGTTGGCCGCGGAGTCAAAATCAGCAGCAAAAGGATGAGCAGGATCAGCAGGTTTCGGGCAATGGCCGGAAGTGTGGTTGGTTGCTTCACAAGCTGGATTATAAATCAGTAGCCTCTGCCCGGGTACCTCGCCCCCGTATGGGTACCTTCACTGGTCAAAAATGACATTTGTCTTTATTGTGAAAATACCATACTCCCGTGGCGTAAAATCGGTTAAACTTATAAGAAGTGGCATTTCATCATTAATTTGGGAGATGGGGCTATGCCCCGCTCCCCGGTATGTTGAGAGGTTACAAAGTATTATAATCGCGCAGGCGGTATACTATGAGTCTGTTTCTCGGACAAATCCTTACATTCCTTACCAATCCACCTGGTAATTCCTTATATCATATTGTGCTGGTATTTTCGATTGCCGGCGCATTATTGGGAGCCATCCAATCCCTGCGTTCCAGCAATTTTCCTCAGGAACGGCGGACAGTCATTGGCCTCGGTATTCTGCTGGGACTGCAACTGGTGCTGTTCATTGTCAGCGGACTGGCTTCGAAGGGACTGCTTCAATTCTACACCTGGTATTTCCGCCGCTCGACCGGGCAGTGACCTTGCTGACACTGGTCTGGATCGTCTGGTTATGGGTCTTTCCGGAGCCGGTCCGCCTGGCGGATGCCGCCACGCTCCTGCTTAGCCTGCTGGGTATTGCTGCGTTCGGCCTGACGCTGATCCTTTGGATGCAGAAACCTGCCGATTCCTTCAACCTGTCGATGTTTGAAACCGGCTGGCAGATTTTCAGCATTGCAGTCATTCTGCTCGGAATCCTGGGGCTGGTTGTGCGCAAGCCGAATGGCTGGAGTTATGGCCTGGCGATGCTCATCCTGGGTTTTTTGGGGCATTTTGCCACCCTGGTTTACCCCATGAATGGCAACTTCCCAGGTATCGTCCGGTTGACGCAGCTTGCCATGTTCCCCATCCTGCTGACACTTTCACAACGGTTCCCATTTCCAGACGCAGGATGAACCGCCTGCTGCGAAAACAAGAAAATCCACTGAACCCCTTCAGGAACGCCGGCGCTACAGCACGGATCCAAAAACATTCCATGCCCTGATGTCGCTTGCGGCTGAGACCGACTCAAGCAAGATCGGCCAGGCCCTGGCACGCGGGATTGCCCAGGCCATGTTGGCTGATCTATGTTTCCTGATCACCCTGGGTGAAGACAAATCCCTGGCCATTACCTGCGGGTATGACCTGATTCGCGAGGAAAACCTTGGAGGCACCACGATAGACCGGGAAAGCATTCCCCTGCTGTGCAAATGCCATCCAGCGCGGGCGCCCGCTGCGCCTGCCGGCCAGCAGCACCTCCTCGGATCTCAAGGGCCTGGGCCAGATCCTAAGCCTGAGCAACCCTGGCAATCTGCTCAGCGTCCCGATCACAACGCCCAAGCGGGAGCCTCTTGGCAGTATCCTGATCCTTTCTCCATATTCCAATCGCCTGTGGAGTGCCGAAGACCAGACATACCTGTCCAATGTCTCCTCCCTTTTCATTCCCATCCTGGAGCGCAGCCAACGCACTGCCAACCTGGAAATCGAACGGGACCGGTCGGTTACAGGAAGCCCGGGAAGTGACGGAACAGGCTGCCGAAGCAAAGAAGAAATATGAACAAATGGCGACTGAACTGGAAGGCCAGCGCGAAAAAAGTTCCCAGCAGCAATCCCAGGTTGAGAGCCTGGCCGCACTGCAGGTTGCGCAGGAAGAAGCGCAGAAGGCCATCGAGCAACTGAAAGCCGAAAATGAGCAATTGCGCATTGCAGGTGCGGAGCCAAGTGCGGCCGACGATCAAATGGAACGTGAATTACGTCAAACTCTTGAAGAGATGGCGCATATGCAAAATGCCCTGGCCGATGCGAACATTAAAATTCTCGAACTGGAAAAACGCCCGGCGGCACCCATCACCACCGAACAGGTGGAAGTAATCGCTTCCATATCACAGGAATTGCGCCAACCCATGTCGTCCATCATCGGTTACACTGACCTTCTGATGGGCGAGTCAGTGGGCGTCCTGGGCGCCCTCCAGCGCAAGTTCATTGAACGCATCAAAGCCTCCACTGAACGCATCGGCGGCCTGGTGGATGACCTGATCCAGACCACCAATCTGGAGACCGGCAAGATGGAATTCAAACCACAGCCGATCGATCTGAATCTCATCATTGATAACGCCATGGCTTATACCAGTACGCAGATCCGCGAAAAGAATATCACATTGCGGCTGGATCTCACCTCGACCGCCCCGCGCATCCAAACCGATCGGGATGCCCTGCAGCAAATCCTGATCCACCTGCTTCAGAATGCCACCTCCGCCACGCAGACAGAGGGAAACATCACCTTGCGCGTTCAGATGGAGGATAAGGATGACAAGCATTTCCTTTCCATCCAGGTAACCGATAATGGAGGTGGAATTGCCTCGGAAGACATCCCGCGTGTCTTTGCCCGGCGCTACCGGGCGGAACATTCCCTTATCCAGGGAGTGGGCGATACCGGGGTTGGGCTCTCCATCGCCAAGGCGCTGATCGAGGCGCAGAATGGACGCATCTGGGTCGAAACAGAGGCCGGTGTGGGTTCCACGTTTAGCGTTCTGATGCCAGTTTTGATAGATCTGCCAGTAGAGAACCAATAATGAAGAATTTGCGGCAGGTCTTCCTTGGAATAATCATCGCTCTGGCCTCCATCGGCTTGATCCTCGGAGCCTTTTCGCTTTCCCTGACAGAGGGGAAAATTTTCACCAAAATTACTCCCACGCGATACGCTTGCGCCCACCAATTCTCCCTTCTTGCAACCAGTCACCCCCCCGGTGGATTCTCGCTACACCCTCGCCTGCGCTCACTCTCACCCTGGCGCTTACCTGGACTCCCACCTGGACGCTCACACTGCCGCCCACACCAACCAATTGTCCGCCGCCAGCGGGGTGGCTGCCCTATGTCGTTCAGTCTGGCGATACGCTCGCTAAACTCGCTGTACATTTCCGGATCAGCGCTGACAGGCTCCAACAGGCCAACTGTTTGCTGTCGACAGAGCTGCTTCCCGGAATAGTCATCTACGTTCCTCCACTACCCTTACCCTCCCAAACTCCGCTGCGGTGCGGCCGGCCGGCCAACTGGGTACCCTACATTGTCCAAACCGGTGATACGCTCTATCGCTTGAGTGTGGCTTACGGGATCACAGTCCCCCAGCTTCAACAGGCCAATTGCATGGGCAATTCCACAATCCTGCATCTCGGGCAGACAATTTACGTGCCGCCGTGGGCTCCAATCCCTCCATCGCCGACTTTTCCCCCGCCGGTTTTACCAACTGATATTCCGACCATGACGCCTGTAATTCTGCCCACGGGTACTCCCACGGAAGTCCCGACGAGTATACCAACGGAGCCGCCTCCTCCGACAGCAACAGACACCCCAGTCGAAGTCCCCACCGACACCGCGGTACCCACCACTGGCGCTTGAGGACGCTTCCTGTGATCCTGACTCTGAATGTCAGAGTCATTACTGCGTTTTTAATCGATTTATCCCGGGCGGGTAAAAAAGTCTTCTGAATATTGCCCTGCCCACAATAGATGCCATAATGGAATTAATCAAACCGGCAATCAGGAATGCCATGAGACGAATATTATTGATTAACGGTGCTCATCATTTTCTTGACAGGCTGTGCGGCCGCCGGGGTGAATTCTGCAACCTTATTGCCAGCTGCTTCGCCGACAACCTTATTCCTCGTCACTGTGCCTCTGAATGCGACTCCCACCCTGACCCCTTTCCAGCCTTTTTCCGAAGGCGAGACTCCCACCCCAATCCCTCAAATCGCCGATACGCCCTTACCGAATGGCACCAGCGCCACCTTTGACCCGAATGCAATCCTTCCCACTGAATCCACGCCGCAGTCGTTCTATGCTCCGCCGTATGCTCCCGACCCGGTCCCCGTCCTGACCGACAACCAGACGGTCACCTTCCTGCTGCTTGGCTCCGATAAGCGTCCCGGGCAGACGTATTTCCGGACGGATACCATTATCATCGCGGCAGTCCGCCCGGCGGATCCGGGCAGGTGACGCTCATCTCCGTCCCGCGTGACCTGTATGTCTACATCCCCACCATCGGCATGGACCGTGTCAACGCAGCCTATGAGTATGGACAGATGCACAATTACCCCGGTGGTGGCACCGCCCTGCTCAAGGATACCATTTTGTACAACCTGGGCATCCGCATAGACCACCTGGCAATTGTGGATTTCGATGGTTTCCGGCGCATCGTGGATACCCTGGGCGGCCTGGATGTGCCGGTCTTCTGCCCCTATACCGACTGGCATTTGATCAACCCCAGCTATGACCCTGAGAACGAAAATAACTGGGCGCTCTATACGGTTGGTCCGGGCGTCGTCCACATGGATGGCGACCTGGCGCTGTGGTATGCCCGCTCCCGCAAGAAATCCAGCGATTTTGACCGTGGTCGCCGCTCGCAGGAGGTTTTACGCGCCCTTTATACACGCGCTTTGCAAACCAATGCCATCAGCAAAATACCGCAGCTTTACAACGACTTCAGTTCCTCAGTCATTACCGACCTTGGGCTGGAGGGTATTTTGAAGCTGGCCCCCCTGGCCCTGCATTTGAACAACGCCGACATACGCAGTTATTACATCGGGCGCGACGATGTCACCGGTTGGATGACGCCCGGGGGCGCGTCCGTGCTGCTCCCCAATGCACCGGCCATCCAATCCATGCTCCAGCAGGCTCTCTCGCCCTCGCCGCGTATTGCGGAGCAGGCCGCGCTGACCGTCGAGGTCCGCAATGGGACAGCCAACCCTGCCTGGGATGCCCTGGCTGCAGAGCGTCTTAATTATGCCGGCTACAACACCCGCCTTGCTCCGGCTGACCGGCTGGATTATGCCAATTCGCTGCTGTACGACCTGGCGGCTGTTCCGGACCTCAACCGCGCCAATTCGCTCCTGACCATCCTCGGATTGCCATCTTCGGCCTTCGTCACTGCGCCGACACAGGCCGACATGAATTATGTTCTCATCCTCGGAGCGGATTACCAACCGTGCTTTAACCCGAGCGGGCTGACGCCATAAGTCGGGGCAGGAGCTCGAGCCCATGGCTAAGTTCGTTTCCTGACAAAACTCCCGACAAGTTGACTTTTCCATTCGCATTTGCTAAACTATACGCAGTGAAGATGTGTGCCATGCACTTTTCCAAGTGCACGGCACTTCAGGAATACCCAAAAAGGAGATTCCAATGTCCGAATCATCCACTGCCCATCTTATCCCCTCAGACCGGTCTCATCCCGGCGCTCAATGCCTGGGAGATGTATCTCAATGATCAGGGCCGCTCTCTCAACACGGTCAAAGCCTTCCTGTCTGATGTCCGCCTGCTGACCCAGGTCCTGCCACCTGACCGGACGCTGGGTGCCATCACCACCAATGACCTGAACAACTTCCTGCACTGGCTGGAACATGAGCGCGACGTTCCGTGCTCGCCCAAGAGTCTGGCACGGCGTGTCACGGCCGTTAAATCGTTTTTCCGCTGGCTGCACCGGGGCGGGGCGATCCTGGTGGACCCGGCTGAGAAGGTCGTCCAGCATTCGGTGCTCAGTCCCCTTCCCGAGGTCCTGACCGATGCAGAGATCGAGACGGTGCTTTTGGCCGCCGACCGCTACCGCCGCCAGACCAGGCCGGATGCGCGTCCTTATACGTTGCTGGCGCTGTTGCTTGCCACCGGCATCAAGAAGTCCGAATGCCTGGGAATTCACCTCAACCATATTGATTTGGAGGCCCCCGACGGGCCGGTCATCTTCATCCGTTATGCCAGCCCGGCGAATCGATACAAGGAACGCAACCTGACCCTGCCTGAAGACTGGATCCCTGCTTATCAGGAATATCTGAACCAGTACAACCCGGTGGACCGGTTGTTGCCCTGGTCGCCGCGCCGGCTGGAATACCTGCTCGAAGATATCGGCAAGGATGCCGGCCTGCCCAAACACCTGTCCTTCGATATGTGCCGTTGGACCTGTGCTTTGCAGGATTACCTGAACAACGTCGAGCCGGAGAAGATCCGCCAGAAACTGGGCGTCTCGAAAATCCAGTGGCGGGAGATCCATTTGAAATTGAGGCAACTGGCGGGAGGCGGATAAGGTGTAGAATAAGTAAAGGCATGGAACAACTCCCGCGGACATTTCAAGTCTCCGGGAGTTTTTTAATTTCCAGATGCAAAATGTTTTTGGTCTCTGCGCGTGATGCGGAACGGGTGGGCGATCCGGTATCCCACCACCCAGACGACCTGCTCTCCCGCACAGACCAGAGGCCAGTGCGGGCGTGCCCGCCGGGGAATTTTGAAATTGATATAAAAATCCCGTATTTTGATCGTTTGCCCGCCCATGCCCAGCGGAGAGAAAACATCCCCGGGACGGCGGGGACGGATGACCAGGCTGCCAGACGGCAGCCGGTCAGCATCCAGCCAGGCTGACCAGGTGTCAGTGTTTTTCATCCAGCCTTCGGCATCCATGGGCATTTCTTCTTTTGTTAGTACCCAGCCGTTTCCCAGACTCCAGCTGTCAGGAATTGCTGATGAAAGTCTGCCTGGCTGACCTGCGGCCATTGGGCAAATGGTAGATCGGCCTCGTATGCCGCCAGGTAGATCTTCCCTTTTTCGGTGAACAAATACAGGCCGTTGACAAAATCGATTTGCCTGCCTGCCGGAGACCTCGACAAAGGCGGCTGCCCGCTCCAGTGCGTCGAACCCGAAATCGCGGCTGTCGGGTCGCAGGGTCTCGGCTGCCCGGCGGATGAGATTCCGCCGCAGGCCGCGCGAAAGCGCTGCCAGCCCGGCCCGGTCAAATGCCACCCAGGCCTCTCCCTGCTCTCGAGGACGACTTCTTTCCAAGCGGATTCCAATATTTCCTGCAAAGCCGCATGGTCGCTTTGCAAGGCTTGTGCGGTCCGCAACAGGGATTCCTTGAAGCGCGGGTTGTATTTTTCCAGCTCGGGGACGAGTGCATGCCGCAGCCGGTTGCGGAAGTAGGTCTGGTCGGTGTTGGAGGCGTCGAAATGCGGCTGCCAGATCGTGCTCGCGGCAGTAGGATTCGGTATCCGCCCGCCAGAGCGAAAGCAGCGGCCGGACGAGAGGGATCTGCGGATCGAAGACCGGCAGGATGCGTCCGATATTCCATCCCTTTCAAGCCCGGACAGACCCGGCCCCGCGCAAAAAGTGCATCAGGACTGTCTCGACCTGGTCGTCGGCAGTATGACCGACAGCTACGGCCTGCGCAGCATGCTGCCGTGCGGCTGCAAACAGGAAACGGTAGCGTAAGCATTCGGGCGGCCTCTTCCAGCGAGAGCGATCTGTTCTCTGGCATAGCCGCCCACATCCGCGGAGTCGCTCACGAAAGGCAGGCCGAGACGCTCCGCGCCCGTTCGGAAACGGAAGCAGCCTCCAGGTCCGCTTCGGGGCGGAGCTGGTGGTTGAAATGTGCCACGATGACCCGGTAGCCGGCCTCCTGGAGAATGCCCAGCAGGCACAGGCTGTCCGGTCCGCCGGACACGCCCGCCAGGACCGGCCTGGCCGGGTCCAGCCCACATTGATCCAGCAGGATCGTTTCGAGCATCAAGACTTCGGCCTCGATCACGTAGTTGGTCTTCTTCTGGCCGGCCAGCCCGGCGATGAGATGGTACATGGCGAAGAGTTCCAGGGCAAAGGGCAGGTAACCGCCGTAGCCCAGCAAGGGCATTTCAAAGATATGCAGCCAGTTGCCCCAGGGAACCTGGTAGACCCACTTTGGGTAGGAGAGATAATTCCACATCTCCCAGAAGAAGGCGGTCAGGAGTACACCCAGCCAGAGCGCGACCACCGGGCGCCAGTTTCCATCCTTGGTCCATTCCACCAGCGAACGGTGGCCCAGCCAGATGTTGATCGGCTCCAGGATGAAATAGAGAGAAATCCAGACAAAGGGGAAGAAGATCTTCGGCCAGGCTACCATCACGGCCAGCATGAGCCCAGCCTGCCAGGAAAAAACCGAGCGTGGTCGCCTTTCGTCGGCCGGATGACCGGACCCTTGACCGGTTTTTTGATGAAGCTGCGGATCAGCTCGGCGCTGCCGAACACTGCCGGAATGACGGTGGTGAAATTGAGCGTGGCCCAGACCCAGAACATGAATATCGAGAAGATTTCGGCGCCAACGTAATGCCAGTTTTGCAAACGCCAGTTGGCGAGTTCGAACAGCCACCATACCGGCGACGAGGCCATGAATAAACCGATGTATTTCCGCCAACTGCGCGCCAGCAGGGAGGTCCCGGTGCGCCAGAGCACCAGGCCATCAACCGTCAGGCAGTAGCCCAGCCAGAGCGGGAAAAAAGCCCACTGGGTGCGCAGCCCGCTCAGGCTCCAGTTCAGGCGTCCAGAAGATGGCCACCAGCGCCAGCCCAAGCCAGCCATGCAGAGGAAACTTCTTTGCAGGTTTGGTCATGACCCAATTAAACCACAAAGTCCCCCCAGTACGGGGAATGTCGCCAGTTAAAGCGATCACCAGGCACAAGGCCTGGTGATCTAAGGGGGAGGGGACACCACCGATCTTGGTCGGCATGGGGGGGACACGCAGACCTTCGATGGTAGACACCTGTTTTTGTACCAGTAAAAGTAAACAGGTGTCTTGTGTATATATTACATCGAATTTATCTAAATTGTATTAATTCTAGATTAGAAGAGATGGGCTTTATCGATCAGGCCGCATCAGCTTGTTTTACGGCTTCGGTGAGCAACGTTTTCGGTTCCTTGAGGAAGAAACTGAGCACCAGGCTCAGGACCATCAACACGATCAGGACGATCAGGGAGAGTGTCATCGAACCGGTTCCGGGAGATTTGAAGCTGTCCATCCCAAAGATGAAAACGATCCCGGAGATCTGTCCCATCAGGATGAGCAGACCGTTCGACGTGCCTTCCGGGGTCGGGTAGGTGATTTCAGCCCCATACTGGAACCCGATCGGGCCTGCGCTGAGCAGGAAGAAGCCCATGACAAAAGCCGCAACGAGCAAGAGCCAGTAACTCGTGGCATAGGCAATACCGGCCAGTCCCAGCGTGGCGCCGACCAGCGCCACGATGATAAATGGCGTCCGCTTGCGATAATGGTCGGAAAGGGTTGGGATGACCAGGGCGCCCAGGATGCCGCCGACGATCATCAATCCGCCGATGATGCCGGCCTGTGTGCTGGAGAATCTGATTCGGCCGGACGATATCCTCGATCCAGGTGGTGACTGCATTGAAAGTGCCCAGACCGATGAAGAAGATGACCAGGAGCAGGATGAAATTCTTCTGGCGCAGCATTTGTTTGAAACCGTCAAAGACCAGGGAACGCACTTCCATTCCGGGCGGGCAGGGAGGCGTTGCCGGGCGTTCCCTGGCGAAGACAATGAAGACCAGTGCGGCGACCACGGAGGCGATCCCATAGGCGACCAGCATGCCGCCGATCTGGAAATGGATGGTCAGGTAAGGGGTCAACGCCAGCCCAAGGAAAATGCCAAGATACATCGCCAGCGATCCAAGCCCGGAGGCGGTGGCCCGTTCGCGCACCGGGAACCAGCGGGCTGCCACGGTGGTCACCGCGTTCAGGACGAAGGGTTGTCCGATGGCAACACCGATCTGTGCGATCAGGACAAGGGTATAGTTTGACGCCCAAACCCCGCGCAGCAAGCCAAAGACAGCCGTCAATACCGCGCCGATCCCCACGCCCACCCGGATGCCATAGGTATCGATCACCCAGGAAGCCGGGATGGAGACAACGATGTAGACGATCATAAAGCTCATGGACAGGAGACCGATGCTGAGGTCCGGGACGCCATAAAATTTTGCGGCGTCGCCAGTGATGGGGGCAAAGGTGATCCAGAGCAACTGGGTGATGGCGACGATGAACATGAACACGACCAGAACGATCCAGCGATAACCGTAGACTTTGAAGTTGTCTTGTTTCATTGGGGCAGGCCTCCGGGCAATTTGGAAAGGTATTGAATTATGAGCAATAAATATCCAAACCCCCAACCGGGATGGGAGTTGCTTGCAGGAATTTCCCACGCTTACGAAAATCCTGACACTATCTCGGTGAAGACTGTTTGGTTGCTTGCTCCTGACAGCCCTTGCAAGAGCGCTTATCGAGCCTCATCGACTTTTTCATCGGGGACAGGGAATGGTTTCTCGCCTTCAAAAAGAGGCAGGGTAACCCCGGCACGTAACGACCTCGACCCGGTTCCTGCCGTCGGCTTTGGCTTTATAAAGACCCAGGTCTGCCCTTCTGATCAACGTCTTCAGGTGTATCCCCCTTCTGGTAAGTCGTGACGCCAAAGCTTGCAGTGACTTTGGTGCACCGTGCTGAAGCTTGTGCCGCTGCACCGCCTCCCGCAACCGTTCGGCCAGTTCGACCGCCTGTTCTCCGTCAGAATTGATGGCCAGGCACAGGAACTCGTCGCCTCCCCAGCGCCCGAACGGATCAGAGGTGCGGATGTTTTGCCGCAGAAGTTGGGCGACTTCCTGCAAGACCTTGTCCCCGGTATTATGCCCCAGAGTATCATTGATCTTCTTAAACCAGTCCAGGTCGAAGAGCAATACGGAAAGAGGCAGGTTATGCCTCTCGGCGCGGTTCACTTCCTCCTGAAGGAATTGGTTGAGCAAGCGGCGGTTATTCACCTGGGTGAGCGAGTCGATCATGGCCAGCTTTGACATATCGTCGGCGACCGCACGTCTGCGAGATGATACCGTTCTTTCATCCGGGCAACCAGGTAAAGAACAGCAATGTAGAATCCGCTGGCAAAGTATACCTCTACCAGAAATCGAAAATTCGGGAAAGGCAGGCCATTTAACAGGAAATGTATACAGGCGACCAACCCGAGTATCAGCGTGGAAAGGAAGAAGAGCACGGAAAGCAACAAAGCCCGGTTTGTGCTCAGGATCAGAAAACTCAGGATATAAACAAAAGGAAACCAGAGCGTAACATCCGGGCTGAACGAACCATTGGTAAGAATGATCGTTATGATGACCGATATAAATTGACAAAGTGCATAGACCATCACCAATGTGTACAGGATTAATCTCAAAAGTGCGCAATAGTAATGATCTGGCGCCAGAGCAGGTAAAAGGAGACCAGGAACAGTGCTGGCAAGGACCGGCAGGAAAATGATATCCAAAACGGATATATTGTTCTGCTGCAGACCCATCCCCCACACAAGCAGCATGCTCAGGCTGCCAACGGGTGTGGCAACCAGGAACATCCTGCGTTTGACGGCTTCAATGGGATCGTCGTGTTGACTTTCCGCCAGATAGCATCTTTTTAATGGCCATACTACTGATGAATATCATTTCCCTGTATTCAACCATATGACAAGAACTCACAATTTTAGGATTTCATCTACCCAGGAGCCGCCTGCTATTCAGTATACAACGGATATTATTTCAAGACAATGTTATTCTTGTTTCTCCACTTTCACCCACATCCCGGCCCCATCCGTGGAGACCTCGATCCAGCCGTTCTGGTCGGTACGCAGGAGGGTGATGCCGTTCAGTTCATCCAGAACGGATTGAGCGGGCAAACCATCCGGGTCGCCGGCTGCCACGGAAAGGATGACGAGGCTGCGGACGCAGGGCCGTGATCCACTCCGGCGGGTTGAGCGGGGCGAAGCCCGAATCGGCCAGCAGGAGCGCGGTCACCGTGCCGACCTTCTTCCCGTTCTCCAGTTCAGTCAGATGTATCCAAGTTCATGCCGACCGGCAGCAGCGCCCGGAACCCCTGCCATTCCACCAGCAGCACTGCCCCGCGCGGCGAGACGGCCAGGGTTTTCAGCCTGGCGCCCTCGCCCAGGTCGAGGGCTGCGTCCGTGATAGGCCAGCGTGACCGGCGTGGCGCTTGTCGGTCAGCCAGCTGGTCAGCGCCTCGGCGGAATAGGAGGCGTCCATGTTGCCGGCCCACAGCACATTCTCGACCTGGAAACGGTCCAGGATGGGCGGCAGGGCCGCCACCTGCTGTTCCTGCGGAGAGGCCACCACCAGCCAGTCGAGATGGCGGTCGAAGGGCGAAAGACGCCGCCCGAGGGCATCTGCCAGCGTGGAAGGGCTTTCCCCGCCGTTCACCAGCACGGTCCGACCGGAGGGGGTCTGGATCAGGATGGCGTCGGCGGTGCCGACATTCAGGAAAGTCAGGTGCAGCTGTCCATCCGGAGCGGCGAAGGCGGCCGACCAGACCAGGTAGGTGGAAATGCCCAGGACGGCGATGATAACGGATGGGGCCAGGGCGGCCCGCAAGCCGCCTTTCAGGGGCGGCCGGGCGAAGGTCCAGGAGAGCAGCAGGGCGTAGAAACAGGACGACGAACAGCAGGGAGAATTCCCCCAGCACGATCACGCCGTGCGGGAAGCCATTGAAGAACTCCACCGCCCGGTTGGTGTAGGCCGCGAACGGCCAGGCGACCCAGCCGGCCAGCTTGCCGAGCGGCAGGTAGATAAAACTGAGCAGGAGCGCCAGCCCGCCCAGGACCATCACGGCGGGTTGGACGGGCAGGATGAAGGGGTTGGCGACCAGCGCGATCAGCGAAACACGCCCGAACTGGTAGGCCATGATCGGGAAGGTGGTCAATTGGGCGGCCAGGGTGAAGAGCAGGAAGGCTGAAATGGGCCCGGCGATCTTTTTGGCTTTCTCGGGCGAGGCGAAACGGGAGATCAGCCTGACCGCCCAATCCTCAAAGGGTTGGGCGTACAGGATCAGGCCGAGGGTGGCCGCGAAGGAAAGCTGGAAGCCAACGTCCCAGAGGATCATGCGGGTTGAAGACGGCCATCACCGCGGCGGTGAAGGACAAGGGTATTCAGCCCATTCTGGCGGCGACCCACCTGGCGGGCGAAAATCGCCAGTCCGCCCATGATGGCGGCGCGCACCACCGAAGCAGTGGCGCCCACCAGCACCGTATAGAGCAGGATGCCGAGCACGGCCACAAGGGCGCCCTTGCGCCTGCCCAGCAGGCGGCTGAACAAGGCCACGAACAGGCCGGCGATGATGGCGATGTTGAAACCTGAAATGGCGATGATGTGGGCCGTGCCGGTGTTCTTGTAGGCCTGCTGCAGGCTGGCCGGCAGGCCGTTATCATCGCCGAGCAGGATGCCGGCCAGCAAGGAGGCTTCCGGGTCGGGAAAGATCTGGTAGATACGGGCGACGGCCTGGTCCTTGAAAGCGTAGACCAGGCGCAGGAGCGGCGTTCCCGCCGACGAACGGCAGCCGCGTGGCCTCGGCATCCGGCATGTAGGCGCGGATGCCCTGGCGGGCCAGGTAATCCTGGTAGGAAAAATCCTCACCGCTGGGCGGAGTTTTCAGGTAGCCGCGCAGGCGCACCACATCGCCGTAATGCCAGTCGCCATTGGGGGCGACGCGCGCCAGGATCAGGCCATGCACCGGGAGCGTTTCGTCCCCGGTGTTGACTGCGCTGACATCCACGCGCAGATTGGTATAGGTATCGCGTTCATCGGGCGGGCTGACCAGCGTGCCGGTGACCAGCACTTCATATTCCCGGTCGTTGTACCAGGAGATGTAGTGGGCGTCTACAAAGGGGATGGTGAAATGGTAGCGGGCGGCACCGAGCAGGAAGACGCTGATGGAGAGAAAAACAAGCAGCAGGCTGGAAGAGGAGATGTGAAAAGGTTTGAAGCGCAGGCGCGAAGAGATAATCCGAATGATAAAAGTGACCAAGGCAATGAAGATGAAAGTGCCAGCCAGAAGAAGCCAGAGACTCCGGTTGAGCGGGAATCTGCGGCGGGCAGGAGAGCTGTGGGCCAGGGCAAGCCAATAACTGCGGGAGAGCGCGGATCTGGCTGGCACGCCACGATTCCGGCCATGAATGACAGCGAGAGCCACATGAGCGGCAGGAAGGCGGTCAGCTTTTCGAAGGCGTTGGGGGTGGGTTGATCGGAATTCTGCATGTGGGGAAGCCCCTGTGGGATGATTTTACAGTCTTTGGCGGGAAAGGACAAGGGCGGATTGAGGAGCAGGGGAAGTAGAGAGAGTAGAGATTGGTAAGTCGAGATTAATCTCGACTTACCCTTATGACTCTATGGCGAATATACTGCCTAAAACATGTATTCGATCAACCCTCCAAAGCGCGTTTAATAAAATCGCTGAGCTCATCCAGGGCATGAGTGGCTTCCGGGAAGAGCGGAGCGAGCAGGGGATAGCAGTGGACCATGCCCTCCCCAACCCTTAGCGTGATATTAACTCCGGCGGCGCGCGCTTTTTCGGCAAAGCGGGTCGAGTCATCCAGGAGGGTTTCGTAATCGCCAACGCTAATGAACAGCGGCGGAAGCCCATGCAGATCCCCATAAAGTGGGGATATCAAAGGCAAAGCGGGATCGCTGCCAGCGGCGTAGTATTGGCTGCAAACCTCGGACATCCCCGGCGGCGAAATACACAGCCTGGCCCTGGTCCGGTGCGACTCGCCGGTCAATTTAAGATCGGTCATGGGGGAGATCGCCACGGCGGCCGCGGGCAGGGGCTTCCCCTGATCACGCAGCGCCAGCAGCATGGCCAGGCACAACCCGCCGCCGGCGGAATTTCCAGCGATGACAATATTCGAGGGACTGAACCCCTCGGTCAGCAACCAGCGATAGGCAGCCAGCGAGTCATCCAGCGCGGCCGGGTAGGGATGTTCGGGAGCCAGGCGATACTCAAACAGGAGTGCAGCGACCCGACTCCCTTGAACCAGCTTGGCGAGCATGGCCCGATGGTCGTTGCAGGAACCCGACACAAACCCGCCGCCATGGATGTAAAAGATCACTTTTTCCTGGTCCGCCCCGGAAGGCCGGATCCACTCGGCCGAGAGACCGGCAGGCAAGGAATTTATCCTGACAGGGGTTACTTCGATCCCGGCCGGCAGCCTGGCCATGCGGGCATTGGCTTTTTCGCAATCCTGGCGGAAGCGCGGGATGGATGTGTTCCAGTCCCAGGTCTCCCGTTTCAAGTGGAAACGAAGCAGGTGCCGGTATCGCATCACGAAATAGAGTAAACGACTTTGGAGGCTTGGCATTTTATCTTCCCTATCCTTCAGCCAGACGCCTGCCAAGCTGGAACAGCCTGACCCCACCCAGTACTGCCCACAATCCGCAGGTGATAAGGGCCGGGATAAGGAGCGCGGCCAAAGGCGGAAAGATGACGTAAAAGGCGCCAATTGGTTCGCGATGGACGGTCCGTCCAGAAAACATATGCTTTCTCCTTTATCTACGCCTGGATATAGCGATGTTTCAAATTTCCCGACCATCCTTGGTCACAGAGACCAGACAGATATTGAGGTCCCGGATGCGATCCAGGATGCCAAATAAAGTGGGCTGGTCGGCTGCATCCACCGTCAGGGTGGTCAGCGCGCTGCCATCTGCCTGGTCTTCCGAACTCAGCTGTATGCCACCAAGCCATTCCGACCAACTGTGGTCCAACATTCCGATAACTTTAATTTTATAGATCATGGTTGCTCTTATCTCCAAAAATAGTTAAGAAAATGGCTCATAATTTTTTTCATTGGCCTAAGAGGCCGGTACACCTGGCCGATAGGATGCTCACACTGGCAAGCGTTCCCGGATCGAGAATGCGGAGGCTTCCGGTGTACCTTTCAAGGGGGATCGCCTGGCGCGCCTGGGTAGATATAAAGCTGTTTCAAGTGCAAAAAACCAACCATCCGAATTGCCAACCACATCGGCATTTTCGATAAGCAGGCCGTCGAACAGGTCGGCCAACCATTCCATGAACCTGCGGTGGCTGCGGATCGGGCGGTACCTTATACACTTGTTCAACTCGCCTACCACATCCACGGCATAAACCCGGAAGGATTGGCTGAGCACCCGGATGTTCTGGACCCAGATCGGAGCCTGGCTGTCGCCGGGATGCAGGAGTACCACCGGGGGCGCCTGTCCAGGACCGCAGGCAATCACAGAGGTGGCGCCGAAGCGGGTGGGGATGGTGAGTTCTTCGTAGGGAACCGGCCATTGGTCCAGGACGGTCTGGAAAGCTGCACGGTTATGATCCCCGGCCTCCAGCGATCGAAAAACCGAAATTCTTTTGGACATGACGATGCTCCTCTCAACGCTCAGCATTACTATAATCCTGAGTTGGTACAGTTGTCATCGTACCAAAGGGCAAGACAGGTACAGGTAGTTAACGCGGCTGGGCGAGGCGCGCATGAAAGGGGTTCAGTCCGGAAGGGGATAATCGAGAAAATCCAATATCTTCTGGTTGACCAGATCGGGGGCGGTAACCTGCGCATTGTGATTTGCATTGGGGATGTGGTTTAGCCAACCACTCCAATCTTGACTGTAAACCTGGGTCGGATGAACCGGAATGGAAAAGCACCAGGGCAGGCGCCCCTTGAGATCCGCTTGCGATCACGTGGGTCTCTCCGAAGCGCGTGGGAATATAAAGTTCTTCATAAGGGACCGGCCAGCGTTTCAACATGGCTTCATAAGCAGCATAGAACCCGGCTTTGCTTTCGGGCGTTCGAAAGACCGAGATATTTGGGGACATGATCATTCAGCCTGGTTTCGGATAGCAAATGACGGGGGTTGGATGTCCTGCAGGCATTTCGTATCCAGGCCATTCGTAGAACCCGCTTCGACAAATGACTTCATGATCGATCCCAGGCAGGAGCTCACGGCGTAATCCGAGAGCGTATGGCCCTGCCAGGGCAGGATCAGTGACAGGCTGTTAGGCCAGAGTTCCTGCGCACCGGCGACATTCTCCGGCGGATCGATCGGATCGAGCTGTCCATTAAATAGCAGCACGGGTGTGGCTGCGTGCGGCTGTTGAGAACCCGCCGGGTTGGCGACTCCTTTGGGAAAATATTTACAAATAAGTGAATAACGGTTGGCCCGGCTCAGATTCCATCCAAGCAGGTACGAACCCGCGCCCCAACGGGCGGTCTCTCCGGGTGAAAAGACGGCCCAGGGTTCATTACACTGGATGCTGTAGCTCATGATCAACTGGTTCCAATCGCCATAGCCGGAGGCCGCAAAATAAGACCAGTCGTTATCGGCGTACGCCAGGTGGATCAGGCTCGGCAGGGCGGCAGCCCGGTGTGCATCCCGGGTCATGTCCTCCACTTTGGCGGCGAACAGGTCTCGCGATAAGGTCACCTGCCCGGCGTTCAGAATTACCGGCTGGACGGCCAGCCGGTCCAGAAGCGCAATGAATTCGCTGCGCACTTCCGGGTAAGCACGGCTGCAGGCTGGGTCGGCTGTGCAGCGCGGCAAAAGTGGCTTCGAGAGCCTGTTGGGCGTGCTCAGCCTGTTTTTCCCAGATCGGAACGTTGAGCAGCGAGCCTGCGACCAGCACGACGCTGCGAACGTGCTGCGGATAGGCGGCCAGGTAATATTGAGCTGCGGTGGTGCCATAAGAGCCGCCATACAGGTTGATCTGGTCATACCCCAGGATTTGCCGGACCTGTTCCAGGTCCTGCATTGCGACGGTGGTGGTGTAAAAGCGCGGGTCCATATGCAGTTTGGGCAAGGCCGTCTTCAACCACTTTGCAAAAGTGGTTTCCAGATCGGCCGGGTTGAGCCCGCTCCAGTCCGGCGGGGTGGGTGACATGACCGCGTTGGAACCGCCGGTGCCGCGCTGGTCGATCAGGACCAGGTCGCGGTCATGGAAAATGTTAGCCAGGAATGAGGTATTCCCATTATCATTCGTCGCGGCTTCACCGGGGCCTCCAGACAGGTAAAAAACAGGGTCAGGCGCAGGGTTGGGACTGGTGCTCTTGATGATGGCGATGTTCAGATCGATCCTGCGACCCCTGGCGGCTGCCCGATCCTCGAACACGGACAGCTTTCCGCACAGGGCGGAACGACCGCCGGATTGACAGGGTTTCAGGTTGATCTTTGCCGGAGCCGGGCTGCAGGCGGCCAGCAGTGCTATTATCACAATAACGAACCTGGTTCTCAAAAACATGGCATGCTCCTTATCGAAAGTGACTGATTTTCATTCTACCTATTGGCAAATTTCAAGATCTTCCAGGCGTTCCAGCCAGAGCGTAGAAGCACCGTTGAACAATGCCAGCGTTCCGCCCAGCAGGATGACCCAGGAGAGATCGGGCTGGTTGAGCAGCATGACCGGCCAGGACACATGGAACATTAGCGGCATTACTCCCAACATCCAAACGGCAACAATCAACCCAATCAAGAGCGGTAATCCCAGAAGCTTGAAGCGGGATATTTTCTCTGCATTTTTAATGGGCCGGCGCAAAGTGGCGACCAGGCGTACCAGGTTGAATAACTCGAACGCCAGGAATCCGAGCATGAATACATACAGGAAGAGGGCAGGATAGTTCGTTGGAGGCGGCGTGGGTGGCTGCCCATTCAATATGCTGACGACACCAGCCGCCAGATCGCGCAGGCCATCTCCCAGGAGGACCGTGTTGGTATTGACCAGCAGGGCGAGGCCCCATTTGCCGGAAGGAATGAGGACCACATCCGCATGGAAGTTTGGCGTGTCGCCATCATGGGCCAGGACAGGAATATCGTTCATTTGCATCACGTACCAGCCCATGGCATAGGATCCGGAGGGCAGTTTATGATAGCCTTCCGGCGCGGCAGCAAGCGCGGCAGCATGCAAAATCTGCATGCCCTCAGGTGACAGGATCGAAGCATCCCGGTAGCGGCCCTGGTTCATCTGGGCGATCAGGTAATGGCCGAGGTCTTCGGCGCTCGAGATCAGGTAACCGGCCGGAAGCATGTCGCGCGGATAGGGGAGAGCATTGGCAACCAGCGGGAAACCGAACCACTGGCGATACCCTGCGGACATGGCATGCTGCCGGGCTGCCTCCTGGGAAGTAAAGCTGTGATCCATCTCGAGGGGTTTAAATATGTGTTCCCGGATATAAGCTTCGTAAGATTGGCCTGAAACTGCCTGGATGAGCATCCCCAAAGTGATGTAATTGGCATTGCTGTATTCGAATCCCACCCCGGCCGGCCGTGCCAGATGTTCATTTGCCAACGCACGGACGCGCTCTTCCAGGGCGGTGTCAGAGGCATCCGACCCGGTCATCATCCTTTCACCGGTAGCTCGCGTGAGCCCACTGTTCTGGTTCAGCAAGGCCCGCACGGTGATGCGTGAAGATGCCTGGGAATCTGGAACCTGGCCGGGCGCTGCGGGTGGCGGCAAAACAGTAAACCAGGGCAAATAATGCTGGACGGGAGCATCCAGCTCGATCCTGCCGGCTTCCACAAGCTGCAGGATGGCCAGGGCAGTGAATGATTTGGTGACAGACCCGATCAGCATGGGAGTTTGTGAGGTCATAAGGCGTCCGGAAGGATCAGCAATCCCCAGGCCGTGTGCATGGACGATCTGGTCCGCCTGGACGATGGCGAGGCTTATTCCCGGGATGTGAAGAACTGCCATCTGTGATTTAAGATAGCCATCTATTTGTGAAAAATCTGTAGATGGGATATCAGCCGATCCCATAGCGGAAACCGGCGTGACCACAAGTGCAACCAGCAAGGCGCATACTATTAGGAGTTTCCAAAAATAATTTTTGATGGATGGCTGATTTCTCATTTTTTCTCTGGTATTCAGCGGTGTGAGACAACCATAAGGGCTCTCCAATTCGTTGTGAAACACCTGTAATTTATCCGAAAACCGGTTTTATTCCATCACTCGCCAGGTGGTATCGAGGGTGGTATTTTTTCCTATTTTTCCGGTGCTGCAACAGGCTCGGGCGTGAAGGCCGGGGCGGTAGATGGAAGAGTTTCCTTCGACAGGTTCGGGCTGGCGCAACCGGAAGATCAGGAGCAGGTTGACGAGCGTGAGCGCAGCCATGAAGGCAAAAGCCGGGAGAGCGCCGCCGAGAGCCGAGAGCAGTACGGCCCCGGCATCCAATGCGGCATGGTAAAGGACCGCCAGCCAAACCCAGAACCACTGCCGGCGCGTGAAGGTCTGCAGGACGAGCACAGCAAAGGCGATTTGGGTCGGGATGGCAAATAACCGTTCCAGGGCACCTTGCAGGGAGCCAAACCAGTCCAACGACCAGTACCCGGAAAGCTGCAGCCGGGTCTGCGCCAATTGACCGGCCGGGACTATTTTGGAGAGGTCTGCATTGCGCAGATAAGCGAACTGCACAAAAGTGTACAGGGCGATCGCGCCGAAGATGATCGCCTCCGCCCCGCCGTGCCCGGCTCCAGTCAGCACGCCCTTACGCCAGGAGCGAGCATCTTTGGCCCACCAGCGGAACATGCCATAGCGGAAGAGCTCTTCGAACAGGCCGGCGCTCAGGCCGAGGAATACGGCATTGAATATCAGCCCGGCTTCAGGCGACATTTTAGTCAGGGACGTGCGATTGAGAAGCATGCCTGCCAGCGAGTTGAAAGGAATGTGCCCGATCTGCGACAGAATGAAAGTGGCTGCGCCGATCAGCCAGAGGCGGGCGCCGAGCTTCCAGCGTTTGACCAGGAAGATCGCCAGACAGACGGGCATAGCGATCATCAACAGACCATTCAGAAGATGCGCGAGAAACATGGGTGCTCTCCTTTCGAAAGAAAGACTATGTTGTTCGTTTGAATATTGGATTCTTGGTGTCGCCGGTCTGCTCGTGTCAGAAGCAGTTATTCTTGCTTCTTTTGAACGAATCGATATACTCCCAGCGCGACCAGAGCGATCACCGATATCGCCACCGAAATGCGCGGGTCCCACATGGCACTGAAGAGAACAAGCAGTGCTGCAAGGATCGCGATCATGCCTTCCGTTTTTGCATTCATTTGCATCTCCTTTTTGATTTATCGGCTTTCACATTTACCAGGTACGCTCCTTCAAACGACACCCTTGGCGCGTTGTTGAGCGGGTTGGGACAATGCGCCGCGGCCGCACACACTGCACGGGCCGCGCCGCCGGTAATAGTAGCCCAACGCCGCCACAGCCAGCGCGACACCCCAAAGCGGGAACAGCAAGGTGGGCCCCACCTGGAAAAATACTCCCCAGAAGATTTCCGTGCCCTGCGCCCCGCTGGCCGCCCAATTGGCGGTCATCACGGCCAGGCCGGACCAGATCCCGATGCCGCCCACCGCCAGCAGCACCGATACGAGCGCGGCCGGGACCACCGCCAATGGGATGGGAACCTTCTTTCCGGCCAGGCCGATCATCCAGCGCGGGAAGACCTCACCCCAACGCTGCACCAATCCGAGCATGAGGGCCGCCCCCACCAGGCCGAAAGTCGCCAGGAAGAGTCCCGAGATCCATATCCCTTTCTCTTGACCCTGGCGCAGGTACTCCTCGGTCATCCCCAGCGGGAACCCCAGCGCCCAGGCGTAGCGGGTGAAGGCGTAGAAGACTGGCGCCACCATCGCCACAACCACGGCGATCCGGCCCCAGCGCGCGGCCTGGTACGCTCCCTGCCACCCCTCCGCTCCATCCCGGCGGCCGCAATACAGGCAGGCGCCCACACTCCGGCGGGCATAGCAGACGGTGGCGGCCAGCCACAGAAACCCGCCGATCAGACACAGCACCTGGTGGATGATCGTCCACTGAGTCCAAGCCTTCAGAAACTTCTGGGCGATCTCGTTTCCAATTAAAAGGCCGCGGACGGTATAGGGGATATAACCGACCAGGACCAGCAGGCTGAGACTGGTCATGAGCAGCAGCAGCACCCCGCCGAGCAGCGCTCCGGCAGTTATGAAGAGCGGCCGGGACGCCCTGCCTCGCACCCCACGCAGCATCGCCGCTCCCAGCGCCGCCGCAGGCAGCCCTGCCAGCAGCACGACGATCCAGGCCAAGGTCGGTCCGAACTGGCCGAGCAGCGGCCCCATCGCGTCGGACACGCTTTCGGGGGTGTAAGGGAACCCGCTTCCGCCCACCGCCCAGTAGAGCCCCAGCGCGGCGTAGATCAGCGACCATGCCATTGCCGCGTAGGGCGCCCAGTGCTGCCAGTCGCGCACCCCACCACGAGCGGGAACGACCCTGGCCATCTCATTTGAACCAGCGATTAGAGTTTTCATGTTTTTCTCCTCATTCTTCCTTTTCAGAATCTTGGGTAGACGGACAATCAGTTGACTGAAATCAACGTCAGGTTGAGAGCGCGGATGCGCTCGAGCAGGCCGAGAATTTCGGCCGGATGGGCCATCAACATCCTGTACCTCCGTTATTGTTCATCCCTAATTCGCTCGGATACCAGGCGTCCGGAGACCATGGCGGTGGGGATCCCGGTACCGGGATGCGTGCTGGCGCCCACAAAGTACAGATTCTTGTAGCGTGCATGCCGGTTGGAGGGTCTGAAGTAGGCCATTTGAGTCAGCGTATGGGATAGCCCGTGGGTTGAGCCGTTCACCAGGTTGTAGTGTTTATGCCACGATAGCGGGGTATAGGTCTCTTCGAACTTGATGTGCGCTTCGATATCGCTAATGCCGAACGCCCTCAGCCGGCGAAAGACATGCTGGCGGGCTTCGTCGCGAATTGCGCCCCAATCCTGATCCCCTTTTTCATTCATGTGCCCGACCGGGACGATTGCAGTGATAGTATCCTGCCCGCGCGGGGCCATATCTGGATCGAGCCGGGCCGGGGCGTGAATGTAAAGGCTGGGGTTGGCTGGCAGGCTGAGGTCCCGATCGATGGAGGCGAAGTTCTGGCGGTAATCATCAGCAAGGAAAAGCGTATGCGGGCCGAGGGCTTCATAGGGTCTTATCCACACCCCAGAAGAAACTGATCACAGAACAGGAGAAGCGTTTGCGATGCAATCTCCCGGCCATCTTATCCTGCGGAAGCAGATCCTGATAAACATATGGCAGGTCCGCATTGGCAAGCACCATATCCGCCTTCAGGCGCGTTCCACCTGCAAAGTGAACACCCTGAACGTGCGTCGCAGTTGCATCGATCCGCTCCACGGCTGAATTAAAGATGAACTCCACGCCAGCCGCGCGGGCAAGATCCGTGAGGGCTTCGACCACCCGGTACATGCCACCCCGGGGATACCAGACGCCATGCGCCAGTTCCGTGTAAGGCATCAACGAAAAAGTGGCCGGCGCATCAAACGGACTTAAACCCATGTAGCTGTCCTGAAACGTAAAGGCAGCTTTCAAGCGGGGATCATCGAAGTAGGCTGACATGTTGCGATAGTGATGGATGAACGGCTTCAGGCTAAAGGTCAGGGGGAGATTCTGGAGGCTGATGTAATCGGAGGCCCTGCGAAAATCACGGTTGACCAGTTTGTCCAGGGCAAGCCGGTAGTGCCGGCCGCCCTCCTGCAGGTAACGCAGCAGCCCCTGGAAACTGCCCGGTTGGATCGCTTCCAATTGGTCCCGCATGGATTTCATGTCGGAAGTGAGGGCGAGCCGGCTGCCATTATCAAAGACCAGGTGGTAGGTTGGGTCGACGCGCAGCAAGTCGAGCTGCTCACGCAGGGAGGTTCCCAGGAGGCGAAATTCGGCATCATACAATTGAGGCATTAGAAAAAGGGTCGGCCCGGTGTCAAAATGATGGCCTGCGCGGCTGAAGCGGTCACAGCGACCGCCGGGGTGGGCGTTCTTTTCCAGGACGGTGACGTGCAGGCCGGCCCTGGCTAGATGGGCGGCGGCGGTGATCCCGCCGATCCCGGCGCCGATGACGATGACAGAGCTTGTTTTCATAATTTGCCCGGCTGGCGCATGGCGATGGACCAGGACTGTGTGTCCACCGAGCGCAAACTAAACATGGAGGAAAGGGCAAGCCAGCTCATCCGCAACCCGGTTCCGAGGCGTTTGCGTTCATTATATTGAGGCCGCAGGTTATAGCCTTCCAATTCGATCGTGTCCAGCAGCCATTCGAAGCGGGCGGTGTAAGCAAAACCAGCCAGGCGGCAGCGAGGATTCTGGACCCGGGCGAGATAATCCTTCCCGTCTTAAAATACTGGCGCGCCAGGAGCACCCTGCTCCTGACCCAGGCGCGGTCTGCATCCCTCTGCGCGTCCTGCGGCGCGAAGCGATTCATCTCAAGCTCTTCGCGCGGGATGTTGTAGTAGCCGGCCTGGACATCTTCAAATGCATCCCTGAGCATATGCGTGATATGCGCGGCGGAAACAGCCAGATAGCGCGTCTCATCCTGCGGCGCGAAATCAGCGTGCCCGATAAAAAAATGCATAGCCTCGGTCACGGCGCTGGCCAGCCAGAGCGTGTATTTGTCCAGCTCAGCCTGTGAGATCAAGCTGCCGCGCCGCCGGGCGTCGAAATCCATCACCAGCATCATGTTGCGCAGATAGAATTGCAGACCGCTGTTCTTTTCAGTATCATGCTGCACCAGCTCGACCAGCATTTTTTCCTGGATGGTCACATCACCGGGCAACCCGCCCCGATAACAGTTTTCAAGCAGCGCCTTCTGCCGCTCGAGAAAAGCCATCCGCTCGGATTTCGAGCCTGAATCTGCGTCGAGGACATCATCCACCCAACGGAAGTATCCGTAGGCGCGAAAGGCGTCGTCGACGCGGTCGCGGTCCACCAGGGAGCGGATGGTGTAATAGGTTTGCCTGCTGGCAGCTTTGGTGATCGATGATGCGAGACTTGTATTCATATGAATCACCCTTTCATCCTTTCGATAAAACAGCAGCTAATGTTCGAATCGAAACCGGGATTCCCGAAGGCCCGCAGCCGGCCATCCCCGCCGGCTGAGCGGCGCAATAAGGACAAACCGGACGAGACGGGAAGGCGAACCGGCCGCAGAGCGGGCAGAGCGACCCTACCAGGCGGTAGGATTGGTTTTTCAATCTCCAGTAACGCGGGATTTCCATAGCGGCTCTCCAATTCGTAGTGAAGCACATCTAATTTATCCGATAACCGGTTTCATTCCATCACTCGCCAGGTGGTATGGCAGGTGGTATTTTTCCAGATCCATGCTGCAGTGCCTGTTCGAGTTGCGGGTATTGAAAGCGGAGGTCTGCAGCGAGCAGTCTGCACGCCAGGATGCGGCGACTGGCCAGGAGGAACTCTTCCGCCATCTCACCCAGCCCCTGCACTGGGATCCGACCAGGCTTCGGCGGGTCGATTGAATTGGACGGAATAGCCCGGCCGGGCCCGCAGAGCTTCAGGCAGCTCACGGAGATAGGTCTTCGGCAGGCCGGGAGAAAGGTAGACCATTCCATTGAATAGTTCCTGGTTATCTTTTATAACGCCCGCCCGGCGCCTCTCTGCGACGATATCCTGGTAGTCTGTCCATAAATAAACGCCTATGGTGACCCAGATCCCGTCCGGGATCTCGTATTCATCCAGAATATCCAGGGTCTCGGCGATCGTTTCCGGGGTCTCTCCCGGCGCGCCCAGCATCAGGGAAGCGCCAAAAGGGATCTTCGAGCGACTTAATGCTTCCAGCGATTCCCGTACCTGCCGGACCGTATAACCGCGTTTCATGGAATGAAGCATCGCAGCAGAAGCCGATTCGATGGCGAGATTGGCGTAAAAGCAGCCCGAGGCCTCCATCAAACGGCAAAAGTCATCCGTGATGCCGACCGGCCGCAGGTCTCCCGTTCCCCATTGCAGATCGGTTTTTTCTGCGATCCATTCCCGGCAAATGGCTTCTGCATGCCGGCGGGGAGCGTTGAAGTTGTTATCGCAAAACATGACCTTGCGGCTGTGGGTGGCCTGGAAGATGGCTTTGGCTTCGGCAAGCACCCGCGCCGGGCTTTTCAGACGGTAGCGCCTGCCTTCCAGCTTGCCGTACGGACAGTAGGTGCACAGGAAGGCGCAGCCGCGCTTGGTGAAGATGGCAGGGGTGATGTTTCTCCCGGCATAAGGCTGCCAGTCCAGCAGGTCGTATGCCGGAAGGGCCTGGTTGTCCAAATCCTGGAGCGGGCAGGGAGGAATGGAATGATAACTGCCTGCCTGTCTGAATACGCAGCCGGGTATCGAATGGATATCCCCGCCCTGCTCCAGCCGCTGCAGGAACAATGGAAAGGCCTCTTCCCCTTCACCGCGAATGCCGTAGTCCAGGTCCAAGTACTCCAGCCAATCCCGGGCATAGTAGTTAAAGCCCGGCCCTCCCAAAATGATCCGGGCGCTGGAGCCCTGGCGGAGGATGTCGACGATCTCCTTGACGCGCGGCCGCAGATCAGTATGGCGGGTGCCCAGGGGGGCTCCAGGGTCCAGCTCATCCCCAAACACCAGGCGGATCGAGACGCCGATGACATCCGGCCGGAATTCCAGGAGCTTTGCGTTTAATTCGGCCGCCAGGTCCCTGGCAAACAGCCGCTCATAGATCTGCACTTCGTGCCCGGCCTGGCGGACTGCCCCGGCCAGATAGACAGGCCCGGATGGAGAGGCAGGTAATGAATTGGAAGATACAATCAGCACTTTCATTTTGTCACCTGATCACAAGCTGCCCAACTGAGGTTTTCGATCCCGGTGTTTTTTCGATACTTGCAGGATCAGCAGGATGTGCAAGAAGCTCCTTATGGAGAAATTCGTTCATGACCTTAGCCAACCTGCGCAATGGATGTCAGCAAGAGGATCACCACACCCAATACCGTGTTGATCCTCAAAGCCCAACGGAAATTCTTCAGAGCACCCGGATTTCTGGTCACTGATCTGAGCCAGGAAAGCCCGCTCGGAAAAAACGGCCAGGGCCAGAAATGCCAGTACCAGTCCATGTTTGATCACCATCAGTGCGCTCCATGGATTGGCGAAGAAGCGACCAAGACCCTGGTAGTGCTGGTTGATCAGCATGAGGTATGTGCCGGTGACCAGGAAAATGAGCAGCGAGCCGCCAAAAAAGGGCCGCAGGCGGGCGGAGACTCCCTCAAGCAGGCTGCGCAGAGCGTTGGCCTGTATATGTCGTTCCAGGACAGGCAGGTAGATCAGGCTTGCAAATATAAAGTAGCCGATCATTACAATGGTTGCCAGAACATGCAGCCAGGTGGAAAGTGCTAAAAGCAAGCTGGACATCGCTAAATCTCCTTGTTATCTTCCGATTGCTTGATCTATAACTGACCACCCAAACGGGCAACGAAGCGGTGGATCATATGGAAGCTGCGTACCGGCTGTGCGTACATCAAGATGCACTTGCCGGTTACCAGGTTCAGCTTCAGTTCTTCTCCCAGCTTGATCAACTCCGGCGACTCGCCGCCCAGCTGGACCCATACATTTCGGAGCCCCTGCGCGGCCGCCTCCCGCAGGATGTCTGCGCCCTTTGCGGCAGGCAGGCTGACCAGAACGCCGTCCACCTGTCCCTTCAGCGCACTCAGGCTTGGGTATGTCGCCTGCCCATTGATGGAGGCAGCCTGCGGGTGTACCAGGTAGACCTGGTAACCGCGCCGCTTCAACTCGAGCGCCGCCATATTGCCGAACTTGTACTTGTCATTGGTCCGTGACGCCCCTACGACCGCGATCTTCTTTCCGGAGATGAATTCTTGAATTTGTGTGTTCATGCGATTTTTCCTTTCCTGCATAAAATGGAGCGGTAATTCCTAACCAGGTTGAGAAGCCAAATCCGCGTGCAAGCTTCCCATCTCATGCTGCAGTGCCTGTTCAAGTTCCGGGTACCGGAACCGGTAGCCTGCGGCCAGCAGTTTGGTTGGTTGCACGCGCCGGCTGGCCAGGAGAAACTCTTCGGCCATCTCACCCATCACCAGGCGCGCCACAAAAGCGGGCATGGCGCTGGCTCGTTTTTGTCCCAGGGCTTTGGCCGAGGCTGTGGCAAACTCGGCGCTGCGGATTGGGTTGGGACTGACGGCATTGACGGGGCCAGACAGGCTCCTGGTTTCCAGTGCGAACTCAATGATGGCGGCCAGTTCGTCGCGCCCGACCCAGCTGGCCCACTGCTGCCCATCGCCTGCCTGAAAACCCGCTCGTTGCAAGGCGGGCCCACCTAAAACCGGCGGGATGCGCAGGTGCACGACGCGGATGCCGGCTGCCTCGGCTGACATGGTTGCCATCTCCCCAGCGCGGTCTACATCTGACAGGAAGCTAACCCTTGGCGCGGTATTTTCCGTAATGACAGCGTCACCGGAAGGGGGATAAACTCCGATGCCTGAGGCGCAAACCAGGACATGCGGCTTGCGCGTGCACGCCGCCAACGCATCCGCAAGCAGACGGTACGACGCCGATCGATTGAGGTGGATCTTTTGTTTCGCTTTCGCAGTCCAGCGCATTGGCCAGGGCGCCGTTGCCAGATCAATGACAGCGTCGAAGCCCTCCAGACCGGCATTGTCAATTTTGCCGCCGTCAGGATCCCACCAGACTTCGCCAGGGCCGGGCGTGTGCCTGACCAGGCGAACGACCTGGTAACCACATTCGAGCAAGTGGCGGGTCACGGCTGACCCAACCATTCCATTTGAACCAGCAATTAGAATTTTCATTTTTATCTCCTTTCCAAGAAGCGATCTAAAGATTTTTCCTGCTTTGGCATCAGAACATCTTACGGCTGCTGCTGGACGGGAAGCTCGACAAAAGAAGGATGGCCGGCGTCGCGCAGCAGTTGCAGTACCGGGGCGGGGTTTAGGATGGGGGTATCGAAATTGCCGGCATCGGCAAAGGCCAGCGTGATGCGAATACGGCTGCCGGCGTGAAACCGGTATGAGGTGGGCAGCAGGGTAAAGACCATCTCGAACGGCTCCCCGGCCGGGACCGATTCCTGGTCCGCTTGGTAATGAGACTGGAAGGGCAGCCCGAAGTTATTGAACGGTGCCTGGCCCAGCTTGCGGTGCGAGGCCCGCAGGTCTGCCTTCGGTGATGTAGGTGGATCTCCCATGGCTGTCCACTTCCTCAAGGTAGACAAAGGCATCCAGGTCCGGGCGCAGCAGTGCTGAGCCACAGATGTACGACCGGATGACCGCGTGACTTCGACCGCCAGCTCGAGCGGCGGTGTGGTATAGGTCAGGGCTTTGGCGTCGTTCGCACTCAGATCGGGATAGGAATGCGCCACATCGATCGCCCCCCAGCGGGTCTTCGTCCCGGTGGTGGTCGTGTAATCCACTGTGTAGGCATCCGCAGAGGATGCAGTCCTCTGGTGCGCTCGTGATCAGGCTGCCGTCATTGACCGAGGCAACGCTCCCGCTCTTGCCCGGGCCGAAATAATAGGCGGCCGATTTCTGGGAGGCCAGCGGCCACTGATCCGAAGTCTGCCAGGTGCCCTTTTTCGGCCCATCCTGGACGTAATAGTGAATGGGCGGCTCGTCCATGATGCCGTTGTCGATGCCCTTGAGCCAGTAATCGAACCAGCGCAGAGCTTCGGTCCCGTAGTTCAGGTCGGCCATGTCCGACGCTGACCTGGCTGTGATCGGTGGGACGGACGGTCAGCCGTTTGGGCACGCTGAGGTTGTTGTACCAGTAGAACATGTCGGCGGTGAAAATGTCGTACCAGCCCACGGTCATGTAGATTGCCGTATGGGACTGGTTGATACGGTCGATGAACGGATAGAGTTGATAAACCTGCCAGGGGTGGACCCCGTTCGGGGCAACGCTGTCCTGGTACGGACACTCCCCGGCAAGTATGACCGTGTTCTGGACTGTGACCGTGTCCTTGCGCGAGGCCCGGGCCTGGGTCAGGAGCACGCCGTCCGGGTCGCTGTCGACCGGTGTGGCCAGCTTATCGAGCAGGGGAACCATGGCGTATACGGAGGCGAAGGCTTTGTTGAACACGCCACCCGGGAAATCCACGGCCTGATAGATCTCGATCTCGGTGGCGGCCGGCAGGATCGCCTTCAGGTGCGGGTTGCCCGCCGCGGCGGCCGCGAACTGGACCATGGCCTGCTGAGAGTCGCCGTACATGCCGATGTTCCCATCCGACCAGGGTTGGGCGGCGATCCAGTTGATGATCTCGTTCTCGAATTTGGCCGCGGTCTCCATGCTGCCGGGGGTCGGTGAGGCGAAGGAGGCGCCTGTTCCGGGCCGGTCGACCGAGACGACGATGTAGCCGTGCTTGACCGCGAGATCCAGCCACTTGTCCCGCCAGGTTGGATCCAAAACGCGGCCCTGGTCGCCCATGATCCAGTAGCGGATGCGAACCATCACCTGGCTGGGAAAATCCATGAAGTCACTTGCCAGCGATCTTGCCATTCTTATCGATAATGGTCCACGCCCGCCCGTAGGGGGTGTACTTGAAGAGCACCGGCAGCGGTTTATCGGCGGGATCGCCTTTCTTGGTCGGGATGATCAGGTCGTAGGCCAGACGCGTCCCGTCTGAAAGCGTCAGGTAGTCGGATGTCCGTTTTGAACCATCATAGATAGGTTCAGAGTAACCCTGGTATTTACCGAATTCAGAGATCTTTGGTTTCGCTGCATTTTTCCGGGAGATGGTGACCAGAACGATCAGCAGCAGGATTGCTGCAATTACTGGGATGGCTATTTTCGCAAATGTTGTTTTCATTTCTACCTCTTTCAACAGGGTTGATTATCCTAATCAGTTATCCAACAATGCTTACATTTCATTTATCCATTATTCTCTGGTCTGTTCCTTGATCACCTTTACTGTAATCTGGAACAGGTACAGTTGTCACCGTACTAAAGGGCAATGCAGGTACAGGGTGACTCTTAAAAACAAAAACCGCCCGGACGGGCGGATAAACGGGTCGAATGGAGCCATCCCTACTTCAGAAGGCCCAGTTCGCGTGCTCTGGCGGCTGCATGTGCCCGGTTGTTTACATTCAGCTTGTTAAAAATGCTGGTGGTATGGTACTTGACTGTGCGCAGCGATATGAATAACTTTTGGGCTATTTCCTTGTTGGTCAAGCCTGCCGCGATCGCCCCGAGGACCTCAAGCTCGCGCTGGCTTAATGGCTCCACCAGGTGTCCGGCCAAGGAGACTTTTTCTTGTACAGTTGGAAGAGTATGCCGTTCAGCCTCATATTGGGAGAGCAGGTGGATGACATAGTCCCGTAATGGGCTTGCGCCGGCATGGGCCAGCCACTGAGCAAGCAGCCTCTGCATTGGCTGACCTTCATCCAGAAAAATCCTCACATAACCACTGGGTTCTGCCAATGTCAGGCATTCTGTCAACGCCAGAATGGCATGCTCGGAATCACCCATCTCTCCCAGCGCGAACGCCTCGAGGAGCAGGATTTCCACAACCCGGCCCATCCTTCCGGCTGACCGGGCAGTCTCTTCCAGATGCGACAGTAAACCGATGGCTTCATCGAATCTTTCCTGGGCGATCAATACCCGTGACTGGGTGATATGGGTCAACTCATTTTCAAACCGAAATCGTTCGTCCGCGCCAGAGCGCTGCTCCTGGGATGCAGCCCAGCGGTCTGCTGCCTGTAAATCACCCTGGGCCAGCCACAGTTTCACCTGGGCATATCTCGACTGCATTGCGAGCTTCCGGGAAGACACCGCTTGTTCGAATGACCTGGATCGCTTTTTCCACGGCTTCCAGTGCATCCCTCTTGTTCGCTTGCGCCAGATGAATTCGCGCCAGAGTGATATAGGCCAGAGCCAAATCGTCAGCCTTCCCCCAGAAAGGCAGCAAGTCCAGGCCTTGCTGCAGGTGGACGAGAGCAGCCTCCAGATCATTCCTTTCACATAATATATCTGCAAGCCCAACTTCCACCAGGGCCCTGGCACCGAGATGTTGCCCGCTTGCTTCAGGGATGGATCGTGCAGCCGCCTGGTACATCTCATACGATTTATTCAACAGACCCTGGACAGCATACAATCTCGCCATAATGCAAGATGCGGCCACGGTGTTAATGACGGCACCGGCGGTTATGCCCGATCGAATCATTTCGTTCAAAACCTGGCTGGCGTTGGCATAATCGCCGTTCAGGAAGTATTCATATCCGAGTGTGATACGAGTGTCTAGTTGCAGAGCCAGGTTGCCGGCAGGGACATAATCGCGAGCCGCAAGGCAAAACTCAATGGCTCGCTGGATGTCCCCGCGCATGGCAGTGACCCGGCTTTTTACGTAGGCAAGCTGCCCCATCATGGCATGAGCGTCAGGAGCCGAAATCTCGGATCGAATGCGCTTTTCGGCTTCTTCTAACAATAGATCAGCTTCATCCAATTCCCCGAACCAGGAGTGACTGTACGCTTCATAAATGCATAACCAGGGCCGGCTGATAAACCAGTTCTTTGCTTAACTTACCTATCCATAAACGCAACCAGGACTGTTCTCCGCGACTCACCAGTTCCATATAGTTCTGTTCGATATAGCGCTCAACCCGCTCATCGTCCGATGCCATGGGAGGCATGACTGATCGCCTCCTGTATCGAGCCATTTTGTCGCATGCCAGTCAGAGGCGCGGACGTGTAATTGAGCAACGCCTTGTGCGCCGAGCGACCTCTGGAGTTGCGCACGTAACAAGTCGGCAAACAAATGATGATAGCGATACCAGATGCGCTCATCATCCAGGGGGACCAGGAAGAGATTGGCCCGTTCGAGGTACTCCAGAATGGAGGCTGATTGGCGGATGGAGAGCGATTCCGAACGTGTCGATCGGTCATCGCCATCCATCTTTGGTTCTTCATTGCCTGTCAAGACGGCATCGCAGAGAGGCGCGGTCAGACGCTCCAAGATCGATGTGTATAAAAGAAAATGCTGGATTTCTGGCGATTGCCTGGCCAGGACCTGCTCCAGCAAGTAATCCAGAATGTAGCGGTTGGTGCCGGAGAACCCCTCGATAAACCCTGACACATCTTTACGATCTCGCATCGAGAGAGCCGCCATCTGCAAACCGGCTGCCCAGCCCTCCGTTTTCGAATTGAGGGTCTCGACGTCTATTATTTGCAAGATCAATTTCATCCCCTCGTGCAAATAAGAAAATGCTTCTTCGTTGGAGAACCGTAAGTCAGATAAACGGATTTCCACCAGTTGTCCCCGGCCGCGCAGCAATGCCAGGGGTAATGGAGGGTCTGTGCGCGAAACAATGAGGATATGGAATCCTGCCGGAGCATGTTCTATCAGTGAAGAAAGAGATTCGTGAATCTCAGGATTCCGAACGAGGTGGTAATCATCCAGTACCAAAACGGAGGGGGCAGGATCTTCCACCATCTCATTTATGAGTAAGGAAAGAAGCTGTCCCAGATCAGGAGAAGGTGTGGATTTCAAAAACACCAGCGCCTTCGATCCAAAACCATCCTTTATAGTCTGCAGCGCAGAAATGATATACGACCAGAAAAGAACCGTATCGTTTTCCCGATCATCCAATGACAACCAGGCTATGGAAGGGGGCTTTTCCGTGAAAGAGAGGTTTGCAATCCACGAACCGACCAGGGTCGTTTTTCCGAATCCAGCCGGGGCACAGACAAGTGTCAACCGGCAGTCAGGATGCAAACCCTCGTCGAGTTTGTCCAATAAGCGCGGTCGCATCACCAGATTTTTGACCGGTGGAGGAATGAATAACTTGGTTGCCAGGAGTGGATTGGACATCCAGCCTTCATCCGCCAGATACTATTTGAGAAGGCCCAGCTCGCGTGCTCTGGCGGCCGTGTGCGCCCGATTGTTTACGTTCAGCTTGTTCAAGATGCTGGTGGTATGGTATTTGACCGTGCGCAGCGATATATACAGCCTTTGGGCAATTTCCTTATTGGTCAAGCCTGCCGCGATCAAGCGGAGGACTTCGAGCTCGCGCCCACTGAGCGGCTCGATCAGGTCTGGAGGATGGGCCGGAAGAGCGGCGGCGGCGGGCAATCTGGCCGGGTCGCCTGAAAAAGCAGCCAGCAGGCGGCGGGCGTATTCCGCGTGGAGCCCTTTCTTAACCGCCAGCTTGAGCAGTTGTTCCATCGGCCCATTCTCATCCGCGTAAAGCCTGACATAGCCTTCAGGCTCGGCCAGAGCCAGGCTGGCCTCCAAGGCCTGGAGCGCTTCGGAGAACTGGCCCAGATGCTGCAGCGCAACGGCGCGGAAAATCAGGATCTCGATCAGTCGTCTGAAACGCCCGCCCTCCCGGGCTGCTTCGGCCAGGCGCACGAGCAAACCATCCGCTTCGACGAACCTGCCCTGGGAAATCAGCACCCGGGATAGAAGGATATGGTCATGTTCACGCCAGAAACTGAGCCCATCAAAGCTATGCAGCCCATATTTCTCAACCAAATGGGCGGCCTCGGAAATGTCCTCCCTGGCTAAATAATAGCGGACCTGACTGGCCAGAAACAAGCTGTTCACCTCAACATAGGGAGTGAACCCCTGGGTGATGCGCTCTTCTTCCTGAAGATCGGCTCCGGCACCTTCGAGATCGCCAATGGCAATGCGTACATGGGCGCGGTTGGACAAACCGCCGCAAATGGCGTTCAGATTTCCCCAGGCTCGATTTTTGGACAGACCTGCCTCAATCAGCTTTTCGGATCCAGCCAGATCATTCCTTTGGTAGTACAGCATGCCAAGATCACAGTAAGGATTCCCAGACAGGTACTGTTCAAATTCATTGGCGTTCATGGTTTCAATGGCGTGTTGATAAACCCTGATCGCCTCTCCGAGCCGGCCCTGGACGGCCAGAATGCTGCACTGTCTGGATGTGATGAGGGCATAATACCTGTAATACACCAATTTTGTGGAGTTCTTGAAGAACTCGGAACAAATCCTTTCAGCCTGAACCAGGTCTCCTGAAGTGTAATAAGCCCACCCGATGGAATAATTGGCAGAAGCCCGGCTGGATGAATTGGACGGGTCCAGGAGCTCCAGGGCCTTTTGTGCCATTTCAAGGGTACCGGATATATCACCACGCGTATGCAGGATTTCGGTGCGCAGGGCATAGATGGTGCCGAGCATTTCCCTGGTCTGGTCGGTAGACCCTGCCTGCCGAATCATCGCCTCGGCCTGGTCAAAGTAAGGCTCTGCTTCCGCCAATTCAGCCCGGCCGGTATGCCACCATGCCATCAGGATGCACAGCCAGGGGCGACTTTTCACCAAGGCAACCGGCAGGAGCTGGACCCATTTCCTGACGACAGATGAAGATCCCTCTTTGATCTGGGACAGGACATTATTTTCGATCAAGTTTGCCAGGGCTTCGTCATCTTTGGCAGCATGCCAATAAAAGACAGCCTCATCGAGCATGCCATTCTGCTCCGACCATTCGGCGGCGCGTCTTCTGTAAGACAGGTATCAGCCTGGGATCAGAGTGGGTTAATTTCGCCCGCAGGATCTCGGCAAAAAGATGATGGTAACGGTACATGCAACAGTCATTGTCAAGAGGAATGAGGAAAAGGTTGCCTTTTTCCAATTGCTCGAGCAGTGTTTGCCCATTCCCTTGTGTGCCCACGACCGTTTCACACAATGAGGCGGAGAACTTGTCCAGAACCGACGTATACAGGAGGAAGTTTTGAACTTCCGCTGGCTGCCGGTTCAGGATTTCATCAGTCAGGTAATCCAGAATATACCGGTTGCTGCCACTGAAGGTCTCGATAAAGCGGGAGGGGTCAGATTTTCCTTGCATTGAGAGCCCCGCCATCTGCAAACCGGCCGCCCAGCCCTCAGTTTTCGTATTCAGGATATTTAAGTCTGTCTCCGGCAAGGCCAGCTTCATTCCCACGTTTAAATAAGCAAACGATTCTTCGGTTGAAAATCGCAGGTCTGCCAAACGGATTTCCACCAGTTGACTCCTGCCGCGCAGTAATGCCAAAGGTAAGGGAGGGTCTGTGCGTGAAAGGATCAGCACATGAAATCCTGGCGGTATATGTTCCACCAGGCAAGCAAGCGATTTATGAATTTCCGGATTCCGAATGAGATGATAATCATCCAGGATCAGAATGGAAGGGTCAGAAACCTGGACGAGATCGTTAATGAGCAAAGTGAGGAACTGTTCCAGGTTGGGAGCAGGAGTGGATTGTAAAAAAACGAGCGCCTTAGAACCAATCCCACCCCGGATTGTTTTTAGTGCAGAGATGACATATGACCAGAAAAGAAGCAGGTCATTGTCCCCCTCATCCAGTGACAACCAGGCAACCAACGGCAGGGCTGTATTTTTCGACGGATCAAGGCCAGCGGCCCAGGTACTGACCAGGGTCGTTTTTCCGAAACCGGCCGGGGCGCAAACAAGCGTCAACCGGCAGCCAGAATAGAGACCCTGGTCAAGCTTCTCCAACAAGCGCGGCCGCACAACCAGGTTTTTCCCGGGTGGAGGAATGAACAACTTGGTCGCCAGGAGGGGGGTGAGCATCAAGCCTTCATCAGGATGATCGAATTTTCTGGTTGCTGACAGTTTATTTTATCTTGCTTTACGCTTTGTGAAAGCGTTTTTTTCGTTATCGCTGTACCGGAACTGTACTTGTGTAGAGGAATTATATGCAAGCTTATTGTATACTGAAAGTGTAACAGCCACATGGATAGGAGAGAGTATGGACGAAATGGAAATTTCTCACTCGGATAAGGATGCCCAGTATATTCGGCAAAAGCTGAATGAATACAACTGTAATTTTGTACAGCCGGATCATCACGAACGACTGTGTTTGATCGTCAAACGAAAAGACGACATTATCGGCGGCCTGGCCGGAGGGATATACTGGAATTTTACATGCGACGCGGTTATATGGTATTTGGAGAATTGGAAGATCTATCCGAAGGGCATACAAAATACCATTTACGCAAGCAGTTGGTCTGAATTTGCGAAAACAGCCTGTTTTCCAATCCTGTTAGGAAAACTTGAAAAGTGAACTCATTCAAACTTCAAAAGTGAACTCTTGGATTGGCCAGTGGCAGGGTCAAGGAATGGACCATTTTCTGTTCAAACCAGATGCGAACTTCGAGAGCCTGTCTGGCTAGATCAGGGATCATGTGGAGCTCGACATCTTCACGGTCGGGAACATCCGGCACATCGATTTTGTGGTTGAAGAGTGAGATGAGGCCATAGCCATTCAGGGTGCGGATCTCGCGCAGGCAAAAGATATCCTTGGGAGAAGTGTAGGGTTTGGGCAAGGAAAACGGACGGAAGAGGCTGGTGCCGGATTTTCTGGCGTTCTCGAAACGCAGGCTGGGGATCTCGCCGGTGGTGGAGTGGACCTGGTGGTTGTTGTAACGGTCGACTTCGTCACGTAAGACGCCGCGTACTTCTTCCAGGGTGGTGAGGTTTTCCAGGGCACAGGTCCGGACGATGCGGTCCTGGAGCCAGCGGTAGGGGCGCTCGATCTTGCCTTTGGCCTGAGGCGAGAGAGCATAGGTGACATCCACGCCCATCAGGCGCATGACCTGGCGCCATTGCGGATCGATGTCATCCGTCACCGAGAACATGCTTGCGCCAGACACTATCTCGGTTCTGGACAAAGCGGAAGACGCGCAAATTGTCGACATAGTAGCTCAAAGGCAGTCCATAGGCCTTCATCACGGCCTGCGCAGCCTGAATATGAGCCCAGGAGGTCTCCTGCTCCACAAAATCGGCGTAGAGCAGCTTGCGACTGTAATCATCCAGGGAAGTGATCAGGGTCCATTTCTCTTGCGCAAATGGTGACCACAAATGCGTGGAAGCATCATGTTGCACCAAGGCCCCGATGGCGGCGGTGACCACCTGACGGTCATGGACCTTCTTCTTGGGGTGTGGCTGGTAACAACCCAACTCTTTCGCTCGTTTGGTGATCGTGGTGGCAGAAACCGTGAAGCCTTTTTTCTCGAGACGGTCCTGCATGGCCAGAATAGTTGTAACTGGTGATCGGCAATTCTGGATTTTCCACCAGTGCCTTCTCCCGCAGCAGTTCCTTGGCCATCGCAGCTTCGACTTCACCCGAGAGCCGGGCAGGCGTCTTGCGTTCATACGTGATCGAGAATCCCGCTGGATCTCGACGATACTCTTTCAGCAATGCGAAAAAACGCGTCTTGTTGATCTGCAGCATTTCTTCTACTTCTGTTCGTCCGATCGTGCCTTGAGTGTAACCCTGGAGCAAAAACTTGACCTGTTCAATGGTAAACCGCTTGTGGATTTGGTCCATGATGTCCTCCTTTTAGCAGGAATCTATCACGGACCACCGGTTCACTTTTCAACTGATAACGGTTCACTTTTCAGGTTTGAACAGTTCACTTTTCAAGTTTGAATAACAGTTTGCAATGGCCTTGACAAATTGTCTATACGGCTATAATACCGCCCAATACATCGAAAAACGTTGAAGAGGACGAGTACGCCTCGTACGGCGGTCAGAGAACAGGATGCAGTCGGTGGAAGTCCTGTCCGCACGATGAAGCCGAATGGACCTCGGAGTTGCAGAGCGAAATCCAGTAGCTCGCGCCGGGATACTCCCGTTACAGGGTTAGGGTATAACTTCAGCGGTTAGCTTTTAGCGAGTAGCGGTTGGAGCGTACCTGAAACGAGTGAGGCTGGCTTCGATCCCTGCGCATCATTGCAGGGATTTTTGCTTAAAGATAGAAAGTGGCCTAATTCGGGTGGCACCACGGACTACGCGTTCGTCCCGTTCTACGGACGAACGCGTATTTTATTTCCACCGCCAGCCCTCACCCGACCCTCCCCCGGTGGGAGAGGAGAAGGAAAATGGAGCAAAAAGATGACCGTAAAAGCGTTGCACAAGTCCCGTTTTTTGACCCGGAAAAATCATCTGGCTGACCGAAAGCGGGAGCGCCGGGAACCTTTCCAATTGCAGGAGCAATACAGCGGTGCAATTCCGCTGCGGACCGAGCGGCCGGCTGCCGAGTTGCTGGCCGAGCGCTGGCCGAGTCCGATCCTGACAGCGCCTGCCCGGTTTTCATTCCTTGAATTGGAGGAATTAGCATGTACCGCGATCGTTTTCCATCCACCCTGAAGGATGCCTCTTCCATGAACCGTTCAGCTTTCGCTAACCAAACCCTATTGATAAAACCCAAGGCCAGATATTCCATGTCTGAGCAACCGCTTTTTACTGAATGAAGAACGACCTGCCGAAATTCTGGTACAACATCAATGGCGACAGCCCGGTCCCGCCGACGCCGGTGCTGCACCCGGGCACCAAGGAACCGGTCACCCCGGATTTCCTGTCCGTGCTCTTCCCGATGGAACTGATCCTGCAGGAGATCAGCACCGAACGCTACATCGAGATCCCCGAGGAAGTGCGGGAAATCTACAAGCTGTACCGCCCCACCCCGCTGATCCGCGCCCGCCGGCTGGAGAAGGCGCTCGGCACCCCGGCGCACATCTACTACAAGTACGAAGGCGTCTCGCCGTCGGGCAGCCACAAGCCCAACACCGCCATCGCCCAGGCCTTCTACAACAAGGCCGCCGGGACGAAAGCCCTGACCACCGAAACCGGCGCCGGGCAGTGGGGCACGGCGCTGGCGATGGCCTGCAACTTCTTCGATATCGACCTGGAAGTCTACATGGTCAAGGTCTCCTACAACCAGAAACCCTACCGCCGCATCTTCATGGAAACCTACGGCGCGCAGGTCTTTGCCAGCCCGACCGACCGCACCGAATACGGCCGGGCCGTGCTGGCCAAGGACCCCGAAAACAACGGCTCGCTGGGCATCGCCATCTCGGAGGCGGTGGAAGTGGCCGCCACCTCCGGCGGGAAGAAGAAATACAGCCTGGGTTCGGTGCTCAACCACGTGCTGCTGCACCAGACCGTCATCGGCGAGGAAGCCCTCAAGCAGATGGACATGGCCGGGGAATACCCGGATGTGGTCATCGGCTGCGTGGGCGGCGGCTCGAACTTCGCCGGCATCGCCTTCCCGTTCCTGCGCGAGAATCTGAAGAACGGCCAGCGCACCCGCCTGGTGGCGGTCGAACCGACCGCCACCCCGTCGCTGACCAAGGGCGTGTACGCCTTCGATTACGGCGATACCGCCCAGATGGCGCCGATCGTCAAGATGTACACCCTCGGTCATACTTTCATGCCGCCCGGCATCCACGCCGGCGGGCTGCGCTACCACGGCATGGCGCCCACGCCTGTCGGCGTTGTACGACGCCGGCTATATCGAAGCGGTGGCCGTGCCCCAGATGGCCACCTTCGAAGCCGCCGTGCAGTTTGCCCAGGCCGAAGGCATCATCCCGGCGCCCGAGTTGGCGCATGCCATCCGCGTGGCCATCGACGAGGCGCTGGATGCCAAGGCCAAAGGCGAGAAGCGCGTGATCCTGTTCAACCTGTCCGGCCATGGGCACTTCGACATGATGGCCTACCAGGCCTATCTGAACGGCGAACTGGAAGATTACGAATATCCGGTCGAGGCAGTTCAGGAAGCCATGCAGCACCTGCCGCAGGTTGAGATGGCCGAGGTGTAAAAACGTACTGTTGTTCTTCTCCTGGCCGGCAAGCCTCATGAAGGCAGGCTGACCGGTAATAACAGCAGGTCTCCCTGATTACCGGAGACCTGCTGTTATCTTTTTGGGGGTCGGGCGCTGTTACAAGGGTAACAGCCAGCCAGATGCCTGCGGGGTTGAACCGTCAGGGTTTCAGGGCAATAAAGCGGGCCACAATATCAGGGTCGAACTGCTTGCCGCTCTGGTCTTTCAGATACTGCAGCGCCTGTTCCTTCGTCCAGGCCTTCCGGTAGGGCCGGGTGGAAAGCAGCGCATCATAAACATCCACCACGGAGAAGATGCGCGCCGGGAGAGGGATCTGTTCCCCGTGCAGCCCGGAAGGGTAACCCTTCCCATTCCACCATTCATGGTGATAGGCCGGGACAACCAGGGCGGGCTTAAGAAAAGCGATCGCAGAGAGCATGTCAAATGCGATCTTGGGGTGGGTCCGCATGACGGTCCACTCCTCGTCGTCAAGGGAGGTCTTTTTTGTCAGGATGGCATCCGGAATGGCCATCTTGCCGATATCATGCAACAGGGAGCCACGAAAGAGGGAATCCAGCTCCTCCCCCTGCATCCCGCAGGCGCGCCCCAGGCGCATGGCCAGCTCGGTGACCCGCTTGGAGTGGCCCTCGGTCTCCTTGTCCCGGATTTCCAGGGCGCGCGACCAGCCTTCCAGGGTGCCGTCGTAGGCTTTACGCATTTGGGATTGGCGGTCCCGCTCGATCAGGTTGCGGTGGATGATCGAGATGATCAGGAGCGTGACGCAGATCAGACCGACAGCCAGGGGGCCAAGTATGTCCGGGATACCGTGAACCGTTTTCGGAGCCAGGACAGGCAGAAGTAAGACGATCAGATTGATCCCGTACCCGTACAGGGCCATCAAGTCGGCTGTCAGGAAAATGCTGGCAAGAACGTAACCGGGCAGGAGAAAGGATAACGTCACGACGAGATTCAAGCTCGTCCCGTTTAAAATATTCTGGAAAACGTTCAAAGGGAACATGACCACCAGGATGAAGATCGCCAACCCGGTCAGGCGGGTGCGGCTGATGGCGTACGTAACGATCAGGACCCCATATCCGATCATGTCGGCTACCGGAAAACGGTAGCCCGGGATGGTAAACAAATAGGCCAGATTGACCGATAGAAAGAGCAGGAAAAGACAGATCAGGAAAAATGACAGTAAACGGGCTTTGCGTTGCGCGGCGGGATCGGTGATTTTTGCAGAGGGTTCAACCAGCCAGCGTGTGAGCAGGCGCCACAGCCTTGTCACAGCGCCTAACCAGGCGGGCGGGTTCATTGGGGAAAGGTCCATGTTTGCAGACTCCTTGCGTTCTTCAGACCAATGCGATGACTTCCCTAAATTTGATGCGGTTTTGGGTAAGCCTTGCCCTGCTAAACGAATAAAATAAGGCCTGTCTTGATCGATCCATAGATAACTATAGTATAGATAATTTATCCAATTCGTCAAGGAAAGGTAATGATACTGTAATGAGACTTTCTCTCCCATTTTCAAGAACATCTGTGCGAACTTGTCCATGTGGTAGAATCAATCCCTATGGAAGCTGAAAGCCGTAAACTCCCTCCGCCCCCCGGATTGATCGCCTCCCTGGTGCGGGGCTTCGATTCTGTTGCCAACCACGTCCTGGTCATCCTGCCTCCCGTGTTGCTTGACCTGTTCCTGTGGCTCGGTCCGCACCTGCGCTTGAAAAGCTTTTTTCAGCCATTCATTGAACAGCTGCCTGCGATGGCAAAGGCCTTCCCGGCCAACCTGCCGGACATGGCGACTGTTCAGCAGGTCTGGACGAGCTTCATCAACCAGTTCAACCTGTTCATTATCCTGCGCACTTTCCCGGTGGGGGCCACGAGTTTGCTCAGCCTCGAGATGCCCGGGCAGACTCCGCTGGGAGACCCGCAGAGCTTCGACGCCGGTTCATTCCTTGGGATCATCGGCTGGGCTTTGCTGCTGGCCCTGTTTGGCTGGGTGATCGGCGCGATTTATTACTTTTGGATCTCCGGCGTGACGCTCAATCCGGAGGTGCGCTCACTCTGGAAGGCAGTTAAACAGACCACGTTTCTTTCGGTCATCTGGCTGGGCATCCTTTTCGTTTTTGGGCTGCCGGCTTTCCTGCTGATATCTGTGATCAGCTTTTTCAGCCCGCTCCTGGGCCAGATCATATTCTTTGCCGGCGCCCTGCTGCTGGTATGGCTGGCGATGCCGGTTTTCTTCTCGGCGCATGGTATTTTCATCCTGCAATTGGATGCTTTTCGTTCGATCCTGGAAGCCTGCGCATGGTGCGGTTTACCCTGCCCAACACCGGGTTGTTCCTGCTGGTATTTGTGCTGATCAATACAGGATTGAACTTTTTGTGGAATACACCCACCCGGATTCCTGGTGGATGCTGGTGGGCATTGCCGGGCACGCTTTCGTTTCGACCGCATTGCTGGCCGCCAGCTTCATATATTATCGTGATATCAACTCGTGGCTCGCGGTCGTGCCGAGCAGCTCCAGAGGCAGACAACCTCGGTAAAGGTGGATTAAAAGGAAATCATGGCAACAAACGGAAGTTATAACGCAAAGGATATCCAGGTCCTGGAAGGACTGGAGGCCGTTCGGCGCCGCCCGGGCATGTACGTGGGCGGCACAGACATCAAAGCCCTGCACCACCTGGTCTATGAAGTGGTGGATAACTCGATCGATGAGGCGCTGGCAGGCGTATGCGACCGCATCGAGATCATCATCCATGCCGATTTATCGGTTACCGTGACCGACAACGGGCGCGGCATCCCGGTGGACATGCACCCGACCGAAAAAAGATCCGCCCTGGAAGTGGTCATGACCAAGCTGCATGCCGGCGGCAAGTTTGGCGGCGGCGGCTACAAGGTCTCGGGCGGGCTGCACGGCGTGGGCGTCTCGGCAGTCAATGCGCTGTCCGAGTGGTGCGAGGTGGAAGTCAAACGCGACGGGCGGCTGCACTTCCAGCGCTACGTGCGCGGCCATCCCCAGGAACCGGTCAAAGTGATCGGGGAAGCTCAAAAAAACCGGGGATACCGGCACCAAGACCACCTTCAAGTATGACCCGCTCATCTTCACCGAAGCGCTGGAGTTCCGTTTTGACACGCTCATCCAACGTTTCCGCGAGATGGCATTCGTCACGTGCGGCACCACCATCTACTTCCTGGATGAGCGCAGCGACCGCG
>CAWHNM010000017.1:0-279665 GCA_963830665.1 uncultured Chloroflexia bacterium | reverse complement strand
AGACGTCAAATAGTAAATGGATATAAGCTACTTGGAAAGGAGGTTTGCCTTTGATAACATTTCCAGCCCATTTCAATCCCCGGTAACCGGGTGGCGACCACAATTTTATTCAAGTCCAATTCAATGAAACCCATCCATATAGTTCAAAAAAAGGAGATCAAAAATGAACACAAACAAAGAGACTGCAAGAAATCTGCTTGATGTGAGGATAGTCCTTGCAGCACTATGGATAGCTGAAGTGTTAAGTTCTTTAAACGGGGATACGTACCGCTTAAGTGATCCGATTACACTAAAGTCTATGCTTGAGAATACAGGATCTATCGTAACAACCCCCGGATTATTGTTGACAATGTCAATGATATTTGTAGTTCCCATACTTATGAGTGCCTTAACCCTGATATTGAAGTCTTCCGTAAGTCGTTGGGCAAACCGTATCATAGGCATACTCTATGCTCTGATTACTTTTGCTTTTTTGGTTTTATGTTTTGTATTGCGATCTGCGAGCTATGAGTTCGTTTGGGCAACGGCACAACTCGTGTTTACCTTACTGGTTGTCTGGTACGCTTGGAAATGGACTAACCCTGAAGGTTAGCCCTGAAAATAAAGTCTTATGAACACAATACCTTCGCTCAGGAATGGATTGGCGAAGGTATTGTGTTACTCAAGGAGACAAAATGAAAGCGATTGTATACACAAAATATGGACCGCCAGATGTTCTTCATCTCGAAGAGGTGAAAAAGCCTGCCCTCAATGAAGATCAAGTGCTGGTAAAAGTCCATGCAGCATCCATCAATGCGGGGGACTGGCATCTGCTGACTGCTGACCCCTTCCCAATGCGTCTGATGGGCGTTGGGCTGTTCAAACCTAAAAACACAATCCTCGGCGCTGACATTGCGGGGTGCGTTGAAGCAGTTGGCAGAAACGTCAAACAGTTTCGGCCAGGGGATGCGGTGTTCGGAGATATTTTTGGGCTTGGCAGTGGCAGTTTTGCCGAATATGTTTCTGTTCCTGAAAGCGCTTTGGCGCTAAAGCCGTCCAATGTTTCATTTGAGCAAGCTGCGGCTGTACCCGTGGCAGCCGTCACTGCCCTGCAAGGCTTGCGCGATCAAGGGCATCTTCAGCCCGGGCAAAAAGTTCTGATCAACGGGGCGTCTGGCGGGGTGGGGACGTTTGCGGTGCAGATTGCCAGGGCGTTTGGAGCGGAAGTGACTGCCGTGTGCAGCACGCGGAATTTGGAGATGGCGCGCTCGATCGGCGCAGACCACGTCATTGACTACACCAAAGAGGATTTCACCCAAAATGGACGGCAGTATGATCTCATCCTTGCCGCGAATGGATATCATCCGCTTTCCGCGTATAAGCGTGCTTTAACTCCCCAGGGCATTTACGTCTTCGCGGGAGGCTTGCCAGCGCAAACATTCCAGTCACTGTTCCTGGGACCCTTAATGTCAAAAAGCGCTGGCAGGAAGATGACAAGCGCAATGAAAAAAGCAAATCAAAAAGATTTGCTTTTCATAAGAGATCTTTTGGAAGACGGAAAGATCAGACCGGTTATTGATGAATGCTACCCGTTAAGTAAAACAGCTGAAGCTTTTCGGTATTTTGAAAAAGGCCACGCCCGAGGCAAAGTGGTCATCACAATCGCGGCACAGGAGTAATCAAACAATGAATACAAAAATTCTTCTTTCCGCAACCTGGGTGGTTGTCATCCTGATTTATCTTTTGGGCGATGTCTTGCGCATCTACTACGGCGGCGACAGGGCAAAAGCGTTGGCCGACATGAATTTAAACCAGTTCGTATGGCTGGGAATTGCGGTTTTGATGTTGACGCCCATCCTGATGGTTTTCCTGACCCTGGTATTGCCCCAGTCTGTGAGTCGCTGGGTGAATATCATTGTGGCCGCCTTCTTTTTCCTGTTCAATCTGGTTGGCTTGCCCACCTATCCACCGTTATTCGACAAATTCCTGCTGGCGGTCAGCATGGGGTTCAATGGGATCACGATCTGGTATGCGTGGAATTGGAGTTGAGACTTATAATTAACGCATGCCCGCGCCGATTTTAGCCACGAAACTGTATATCCCTCCGCCCCGGCCGACCGTCGTCCTGCGCCCGCGCCTGATCGAGCGGTTGAACGAGGGGCTGCACTGTAAACTGACCCTCATCTCTGCCGCCGCCGGTTTTGGGAAGACCACCCTGGTCAGCGAGTGGATCGAAGCTTGTCGATTGAAGATTGCTGATCCCAAATTGAATACCAACGGATCGAGGCGTTCCACCGACCAACGATCAGAGATCGACACTCCACAATTCTGCTGGCTGTCGCTGGACGAAGGCGATAACGACCCCAGCTCCTTTCTGACCTACCTTGTGGCGGCTTTGCAGACCATCGCGCCGAATATCGGGGCCGGGCTGTTGGGTGCGCTCCAATCCCCTCAGCCGCCCTCCGCCGAATCGATCCTGACGACCCTGCTCAACGAGATCACCAGCCTCCCGGATAACATCATCTTCGTCCTGGACGACTACCACATCCTCGATTCCAAGGCGGTTGACAAGGCCCTGACCTTTCTGCTCGAGCACCTGCCGCCGCAAATGCACCTGGTCATCGCCAGCCGGGAGGATCCGGCGCTGCCCCTGGCACGTTTGCGCGCCCGCGGCCAATTGACCGAACTGCGCGCCGCCGATCTGCGTTTTACCCCCGCCGAAGCCGCCGAATTCCTCAACCAGGGCATGGGCCTGAACCTGACGGCAGAAGATGTCGCCGCGCTGGACAGGCGCACCGAAGGCTGGATCGCCGGGCTGCAACTGGCGGCCATTTCAATGCAGGGCCAAAAGGACGCCGCCGGCTTCATCAAGGCTTTCACCGGCAGCCATCATTTCGTGCTGGATTACCTGATGGAAGAAGTCCTGCAGCAGCAGTCCGAAACGATCCAGACTTTCCTGCTGCGCACCTCCATCCTCGAGCGGCTGTGCGGCCCCCAGTGTGAGGCGGTCCTGCCTGCCCCGTCTGGTTCCGGGCAGGCCACCCTGGAATATCTCGAACACGCCAACCTGTTCATCGTCCCGCTGGACAACGAGCGGCGCTGGTACCGCTATCACCATCTCTTTGCGGACCTGCTGCGGCAGCGGCTGGGGCAAAGTCTCACCCCTCCGGAAATCGCCGGACTGCACAGCCGGGCCAGCCAGTGGTACGAAGACAATGCCCTGGATATTGAAGCCTTCCAGCATGCGGCTGCCGCCAATGAGCTTGAGCGCGCCGAGCGCCTGATCGATGAAAAGGGCTTGCAAACGCGCTTTCACGGAGCGGCTGCCATACTGGACTGGCTGAGGTCGCTGCCGGCAGAGCGGCTGGATGCCAGGCCCTCCTTGTGGATGAAGTATGCTTCGGTATTACTGGTCGGCGGTCAAATGGCCGGTGTCGAAGAGAAACTGCAAGCGGCTGAAAAGGCCCTGCAAGGCGCCGAGCTGGATGACCGACGCGTGACCTGATCGGGCAAATTGCCGCGGCCAGGGCCATGCTGGCCTCTCTCTTTACCAGACGGAAGCCATGCTCACCCAGGCGCAGCGTGCCCTGGAATATCTGCACCCCGGCAACCTGTCTGCCCGCTTCCGGGCCAATCTGACGGTGGCGAATGCCCACCTGTTCCGGGGAGATCGTGCGGCGGCCGGCCTGGCCATTGCGGAAACCTTATCCGTCGCCCAGGCCTCCGGGAATATTCTCCACATCAGTGTGGCTACGATCGGCCTGGGCCAGAGCCAGGAATTGGAAAACCAGCTTTATCCGGCGGCCGAGGCCTTCCGGCGCTCCCTGCAACTGGTTGGTGATCAACTGCCTCCGGTGATCAGCGACGCCTATCTCGGTCTGGCCCGCATATTCTACGAATGGAACGACCTGGATGCCGCTGAGCAGCACGGACAACAGGGCCTTCAACTGGCGCGCCAATATGACCGGGAAATTGACATATCCGTCATTTGTGAGGTCTTTCTTGCCCGCCTGAAACTGGCCCGGGGAGAGCTGGCCGAGGCGGCCGCCATGTTGGCGGAGACTGAGCAGTCTGCGCGCCAAAAGAACTTCATGCAGCGGATGCCGGGGATTGCCGAAGCACAGGTGCTTGTTCTGCTTCAGCAGGGTGACCTGGCGGTGGCCGCTGACCTGGCCAATAGCCACGAACTCCCGCTCAGCCAGGCGCGCGTACTCCTGGCCCGGGACGACCCGTCTGCCGCGCTGGCGCGGCTGGTAGCGTTTCGCCAGCAGATGGAAGCAAAAGGCTGGGCGGACCAGCGTCTCAGGGCGATCGTTCTCCAGGCGCTCGCGCTGCATGCGCACGGCGAAAAGGAGCAGGCGCTGCAGGCGCTGGGTGAGGCGCTGGCGCTGGCCGAGCCGGGCGGATTCATCCGTCTCTTTGTGGATGAAGGCGGGCCGATGCGATTGATGATCTCTGATTTCCGATGCCACGACGCAGGCCTCCACTGCCCGGACTACGTCGGATAAACTGCTGGCTGCTTTCGCACAACCGGCCGGATTGCCGCAATCTAAAATCGACTCCGAAATCCAAAATCCTTGAACCTTTGAGTCAACGCGAGCTGGAAGTCCTGCGCCTGATCGCCCAGGGGCTTTCGAATCAAGAGATCGGCAAACGGCTTTTCCTGGCCCTGGATACCGTCAAAGGCCACAACCGTAGGATCTTCGACAAATTACAGGTGCAGCGGCGCACCGAAGCCATCGCCCGCGCCCGTGAGTTGAGCCTGATCTAAGCCTCAACCTCCCCCACATTTCCATTTCAATCCTCTAAAACAACACTCCGACCCACACCAAAGTGTCTACCGCTGACACTCTGGCGCAGGTATAGTATCCGTACACCAGGCAGGTGGCACAGATTGTTTTCACCCGCCGCCACGGAACCAAAACGATGTCAAACGAACCCACCTCCCAACCCGATTCATTTCAGCCCATGCTCTATCAGATCAGGATCAAGGGCCAACTGGACAGTCAATGGACAGACTGGTTCGAGGGCCTGACCATCACGCTGGAAGAGGACGGCGATACGCTGCTCACCGGCCCGCTGGTTGACCAGGCTGCCTTGCATGGCTTGCTCAAAAAAGTGCGTGACCTGGGTCTGCCATTGGTCTCGGTCTGTCCGCTCGAAAACTGTCCCGTGATCAAGCGTGAGACGGCCAGGTGGATCAGTCAAACGCCAGACCGTATAAGGAGTAATAAATATGCCAAACTATCTACTAAGCACGTGTGAAATCTTACTTGTCGTCGTCATGCCTTTGATTGTCTTATACCTCAAGGGAAAATGGCCATTGCGCAAATTTATTCCCGCTCTCGTGATCATCCCCGTCCTTTGGTATTTTACTTATGTGCCCTTACATGAGTTGAGTCATGCCGCTGGCACTTATTTGGTTGGAGGCAAAGCCATAGAGTACAAACTCATTCCAAGATTCTGGTTGGGCGAATTCAGTGGTGGATGGGCCACACCAAGTGGATATTACTCAAAGTTGGCAACAATTAACGTTTTCCGCCTTCCCATTCTTGCTGGATATTGTCTGTTTTGTTGTAGCGATATTTGTCTTCAGGCGATTTTCTTCCAGGAATCCTTTTGTTATTGGCCTGGCTTTCATGCTTCTATGCCTCAGGCCAGCAATTGATTTTGTATTTGAATCTATCGGTTTCCTTTCTGGTTGGAGAGGTGATTTGTGGTACATGCAACAGATTGCCGGATCCTTTGCAACCTGGTCATTTATCCTGATCTCAATCGGTCTCGCTGTATATTCCATTTCATCAACAATAAGCCACTTTGTCAGCTTTTCAAAACACTGGATTGGGCAAAATACCAATGAAACAAAACACAATATCGTTCAAAAAGGAGAAAAAACGATGACTATCAACGCAAGTTAGCAACCAACAGAGAAATCCAATTTTTAATGAAACTCATCCATATCGTTCAAAAAAAGGAAATAAAAAATGAATACAAGTGGTAATACCCTTAAAAAGATCGATCCGAAAGTTCTGTTCTCGGCATTGTGGATATTCCTGGCAGTCAATTATATTTATCGCGATATCCTGTCCAACATGGAGCCGGGGACCCTGCAGGGATATCTGGCGGGAAACGTTGGGAACATTACCATCACGCCGGGTTTCCTGCTGGCAGGCGCCATCATGATGGAAATCCCTTTTGCCATGATCATCCTGTCCCGGGTATTGAAGGGCGCGGCAAATCGCTGGGCTAACCTCATCGCAGCCATCCTGATGATCGTCATCGAGGTCGGGACAATGGGCATGGGAACTGCACCCAGCCTGCATTACCTGTTCTATAGCGTGATCGTGATCGCCTGCAATTTATTCATTATCTGGTTTGCATGGAAGCGGCATAACCCCGCAGGCTAGCCCGCCAGACGCGCCCGATGTCAAATGGAGAAAAACCATGCAAGCGATTGTGTATAAAAAATATGGACCGCCGGATGTTCTTCATCTCGAAGACGTAAAAAAGCCTGACCTCAATGAAGGACAAGTGCTGGTAAAAGTCCATGCCGCCTCCATCAATGCAAGCGACTGGCATTTGCTGACTGCCGACCCCTTCCCCATGCGTCTGATCGGCACCGGGCTGTTCAGACCGAAAAACACGATCCTCGGCATTGACATTGCAGGCTGCGTGGAAGCGGTTGGCAGAAACGTTAGCCAGTTTCGGCCAGGGGAGGCTGTCTTCGGAGATATTTTTGGGCTTGGCAATGGCAGTTTTGCCGAATATGTTTGTGTGCCTGAAAGCACGTTGGCGCTAAAGCCGTCCAATGTTTGCTTTGAGGAAGCTGCGGCTGTGCCCGCGGCTGCCCTGACTGCCCTGCAAGCCTTGCGCGATCAAGGGCATATCCAGCCTGGGCAAAAAGTCCTGATCAACGGGGCGTCTGGCGGAGTGGGCACGTTTGCGGTGCAGATTGCCAGGGCGTTTGGAGCGGAAGTGACTGCCGTGTGCAGCACGCGGAATTTGGAGCTGGCGCGCTCGCTCGGTGCAGATCACGTCATCGACTACACCAAGGAGGATTTCACCCAAAATGGAAGGCAGTATGATCTCATCCTTGCCGTGAATGGCTATCATCCGCTTTCGGCGTACAGGCGTGCTTTAACTCCCCAGGGCATTTATGTTTTCGTGGGAGGCTTGCCGGCGCAAACCTTCCAGTCACTGTTCCTGGGACCCTTAATGTCAAAAAGCGCTGGCAGAAAGATGACAAGCGCATTGAAAAAGGCAAATCAAAAAGATTTGCTTTTCATCCGGGATCTTTTGGAAGACGGAAAGATCAGGCCGGTGATTGATGAATGCTACCCGTTATGCCAGACCGCGGAGGCTTTTCGGTATTTTGAAAAAGGCCATGCCCGAGGCAAAGTGGTCATCACCATATTGGCAAAGGAGTGATCAAATCATGGAACCGAAAATTATTCTTTCCGCAACCTGGGTGGTCGTCACCCTGATTTATCTGTATGGCGATGTCTTGCGCATCTGCAGCGGCGACCTGGCAAAATCGATGGCCAAAACCAACATGAATTTCAACCAGTTCGTTTGGCTGGGGATCGCCATCTTGATGCTCATTCCAATTTTGATGGTTTTCCTGACCCTGGTATTGCCCCAGTCTGTGAGTCGCTGGGTGAATATCAGCGTGGCCGCCTTCTTTTTCCTGTTCAACCTGGTTGGCCTGCCCACCTATCCATCGTTGTATGACAAATTCCTGCTGGCGGTCAGCCTGGGGTTCAATGGGATCACGATCTGGTATGCGTGGAATTGGAGTTGAGCCTTATAATGAAATCATGCCCGCGCCCATTTTAGCCACCAAGCTATATATCCCCCAACCCCGGCCTAAAATTGTCCTGCGCCCATGCCTGATCGAGCGGCTGGACGAGGGCTGGCAGCACAAGCTGACCCTCATTTCTGCGCGCCCGGGGCCAATTAACTGAGCTTCGCGCCGCCGATCTACGTTTAACCCCCGTCGAAGCTGCCGAATTTCATCTTTGGTTGACGCGGCTCATACTGCATGGCATCGTGGGGGAAATTGACCAAGAAGGCTGTAACCTGTTGGCCTTTTTTTATGCTTGCAGCCAGTCCAAGGGACGACTGGCTGCAGGGGCATGCTTTTAGGTTTCGATAGCGACCACGATCTTTATTTTGGAGAGGCTTGGTTTGCTGCTCTTCTCTCGCTTAGTTCAGCCTCCACCTTTTGGAGTGTATTCTTATCCAGGTTGTATCCGAACCCGAAGATCAGGGCCGAAGCTGCAAAAAAGAAAATCGGGAAGCCGATGGTAAGCCAGATGATCGCAGTGATAACGTTCGCAGGCTGTGTCTGGCTGGTGGCTACGTATCCTGCCCAACCCAGAACATAGCCCGGGATCGCTCCGGCAATACCTGAGGAGACTTTTGCAACAAAAGAACCGATCGAAGCCACGGCGGCTTCAGAGCGATATTTCATTTTATATTCGACATAGTCAATATTGTCTGCCGCGATAACCTGAACCACGGGCTGGAAGGAGCCCAGGATGAAACCGCCGATAATGGTGGATATGTAGATCAATGCCAGCGATGTGGGGTCTATCCACCGGATCGCAGAAACAATGATCATCGCCAGCGCGGCAACAATATAGCTCCTTTTCTTGCCCAGCTTACGCAAAATGAACGCGGCCAGGAATATACCCAGAAGGAGGCCAACCAGCTGTATCGGTGCAACCGCACTGGCCAGGGCCAGGTTTTTCATCACATAGGTAAAGAAATAGACGCTCACTGCACCAGGAATGTATAATGCAGCAGAGAACATCAAACCGTACATCGAGGTCACGAAAACTGGCCTTTGGATCAAAATATTCAGGTAGTCCTTCAGTGAGTGCTTGGTTTCCATATCGACCGGAACAACGCGTTCTTTTACGCCTAATGCTCCAACGATGCCAACGACAAGCACGGCACCTGTGACGATCAGGACAAGCGTGGAAAATGCTTTCAGACTCAGATCTCCAGCTGACAGTATCAGGGGAGCGATAATTGCTACGACCATCCCTGATACAATGGTTCCGAGTGCCATCAGCATCCCAAGACTGGAGCGCTCTTTAGGGTTGGCGGTCATCGCGGGGAGAAAACTGTTCTTCGGGATATCCATGTAGTCGAAGCTGAAACCGAGCACCAGGTAACTGATATAGGCGATCGTCAACTTGCCCGATGTGGCCCAGGCCGGGCCGAACCATAACAGCAGGAAGTTGAGACAGCATACGATCGTACCGCCGATCATCACAGAGCGATACTTTCCGAACTTTGTTCTGGGTAAACGATCGATCAAATACCCATTGATTGGATCACTGATGCCATCCATGATCCTGGAAAGCAGGAAGAGCGTCCCAATGGCGATGGGGTTCAACCCGATGACATTTGTGTAGAAGATCATCAGGTATCCTGAGGTCAAACCTAACAACGGATACGGGGCCATTGTTGCGAGCAAATAGGAGAGTTTCTCCCCGAACTTTAATTTCTCCTGGGCAATATCCCCGGAAGCTAGCGGTTGGATCGGTTGAGTTGAGGTTGTCATGACCTGCATTTCCTGCGAAGACTGGTTCTGAAAAATCCATTGGAAATATGATACCAGTATTTACAGGCATGATCTGATTCAATAGGCTATTCCACTGATATATTCACCGATATATTCAGCACCTCCATTTCGCCGCCCGCAACCACCCCAAAAATCTTCTTTAGCCGCCTTTTAGGGCGGGAGTCAGGCTGCGCTTTTCACAAAGGCTTGGACTTTGTGAAAACCCTGTGTTACTGGGCTTTGCTGCTTTTTGAATTTTGGGGATGTGCTGTATACTTGATCCATGTCCGCTCCAATTTTAGCCACCAAACTTTATATCCCCCCACCTCGGTCTAAAATTGTCCTGCGCCCCCGCCTGATCGAGCGGCTGAACGAGGGTCTCTCTTCGGGCCGCAAACTGACCCTCATCTCCGCTTCCGCCGGCTTTGGTAAAACCACGCTGGTCAGCGAATGGATTTCCGCCCTCGCTCCTTCCCCTCTCCCAACGGGAGAGGGGCCAGGGGTGAGGGCCGCCTGGCTGTCGCTGGACGAAGGGGATAACGACCCCACGGGCTTTCTGGCTTACCTCGTCGCGGCTTTGCAGACGATTGCATGGCGAATATTGGAGCAGGAAGGTGTTTGGCTATGCTCCAATCCCCTCAACCGCCATCCATCGAATCGATTTTGACAGCCCTGCTCAACGAAATCACCACCCTCCCGGACAATTTCGTCCTGGTCCTGGATGACTACCATGTGATCGATTCCAAACCGGTTGACGAAGCCCTCACCTTTCTGCTCGAGCACCTGCCGCCGCAGATGCACCTGGTCATCGCCACCCGCGAAGACCCGCCCCTGCCCCTGGCCCGGCTGCGTGCCCGCGGCCAATTGACCGAGCTGCGCGCCGCCGATTTGCGTTTTACCCCCGCCGAAGCCGCCGAATTTCTCAACCAGATGATGGGCCTGAACCTCTCGGCGGAAGACATCGCCGCGCTGGAAACCCGCACCGAGGGTTGGATTGCCGGCCTGCAATTGGCCGCACTTTCCATGCAGGGGCGATCAGACGCCGCCAGTTTCATCAAGTCTTTCACCGGCAGCCACCATTTCATCCTGGACTATCTGGTCGAAGAGGTTCTGCAACGCCAGCCTGAACATGTGCGCAACTTCTTACTGCAAACCGCCATTCTCGATCGGTTAAGCAGCCCGCTGTGCGATGCTGTCACCGGACAGGAAGATGGCAGAGGGATGTTGGAGGCCCTGGAGCGAGGCAACCTGTTCGTCATCCCGCTTGACGATCAGCGCCAGTGGTATCGCTATCACCACCTCTTCGCCGAAGTTCTCCAGGCGCACTTGCGGGAGGCGCAACCCGATCGGTTATCCACCCTGCATCAGCGGGCAAGCGCGTGGTATGAGCAGAACGGCCTGCGCTCCGATGCCATCCGCCACGCGCTGGCTGCTGCAAGATTTCGAGGGCGCAGCAGGCTTGATCGAACTGGCATGGCCGGCAGCAGAGCAGGGAAGTATCCAGCACGCTACATGGCTTGGCTGGGTAAAGAGGCTGCCGGAAGAGTTGGTTCACGCCCGGCCTGTGCTCAATGTTTGGTATGCCTATGCATTATTGGGTAGTGGTGAGTCTGGAAGCCGCAGAGGCCCGATTGAAGGACGCCGAACGATGGCTGGAACCGGCAGATACGATGAAAGCGCAACTGGAAGCCCCATCCGTTGAGATGGTCGTTGCAGACCAGGAACAATTTAAATCTCTACCGGCGGCAATTGCTGTCGGCCGCGCCTATATCGCCCAGGCGCTCGGCGATATACCGGATACGGTCAGATACGCCAGCCGGGTACTCGAGCTCGTCGCCGAAGCAGATCATTACAGGCGCGGACAGGCATCCATGCTCCTGGGGATGACCCACTGGGCAAGCGGGGACCTGGAAGCTGCCGAACGGGTCTTCGCCGATTACACCATGAAACTGCGGACAGCCGGCAACCTCCCGGATGCAATCGGCACGTCCGTTGTTCTGGCTGATATCAGGCTGGCACTGGGGCATCTTCACGAGGCGATCAATACGCTCGAACAGTTATTACAATTTGTAATGGATCAGGGTGAACCAATTCCTCTCGATGCTGCCGACCTGCACCGGGAATTAAGTAAGCTGCATCTTGAACAGGGGAATCTGGAGGCGGCCGCGCAGCATTTACAGAGAGGCAAGGAACTGGGCGAAAAAGCGCAGTTACCTGTTTTGCGCTACCGTTTGTGTATTGACCAGGCCCGGCTCAAGACAGCACAGGGCGACCTGGAAGGGGCTCTCGCACTTTTGGATGAAGCGGAACGCCTGTATATCCGGTCACCCTTGCCCGACTTCTGTCCCATATCTGCCATGAAAGCCCGGATATGGGTGGCGCAGGGCAAATTGACCAGAAGCCCTGGAGTGGGTACGTGTGCGAGGGCCTTTCCGTTGATGATGCGCCCAGCTACCTGCGTGAGTTCGAGCACGTGACGCTGGCCCGAGTGCTCATTGCCCGGTATAAAAGCGACCGGGAGACTGGTTCCATTCACGCGGCAATCGGCCTGCTGGAGCGCCTCCTGCAAGCGGCGGAAGCAGGTGAAACGGATGGGCAGCGTGATCGAGATTTTGGCGTTGCTGGCGCTTGCTCATGCGGCACAAGGCGACCTTCCCCTGGCTCTCGTGTCTCTGGAGCGTGCCCTGACGCTGGCTGAACCGGAGGGCTACGTCCGGCTCTTTGTCGATGAAGGCGAGCCAATGCGATTGCTGATTTCAGATTTTAGATTGCAGATTGAAAAACGTCCCCGACATGCCGCTGGAGAAGACATGGAAGAGATGAAAGCCTATACCGCGCAGTTACTCGCGGCGTTTTCCAAATCCCCGGATGCCCGCGCACAAAATTCAACTATCCGAAATCGACTTGTCCCTGGTTCCTTACCGGGAAAATCTGAAATTCTTCCTGAGCCGTTGAGCGAACGCGAACTGGAAGTGCTCAGGCTGCTCAGAACCGATTTGAACGGCCCGGAAATTGCCCGACAACTGATCGTGTCGCTCAACACCTTTCGCACCCACACCAAAAATATTTACAACAAACTGGGGGTCAACAATCGCCGGGCAGCCGTCCGCCGCGCCGAAGAACTCGATTTGTTCTAACTGACCCCAAACCCCCAACTCCGACCCCGACAGGTGTCTTCAAACCATCTGCCGGGGCTTTTTGTTTTTCAACCAGAAATCACCACCTCAATCACATCATGTAGTGATGACGCCTCACCACATCGGGCGGTATCCTTTGGGCAGATAAACAACGAAAGGAAAAACGCGAGGCGCAGGATGAGTGACAAACAAACATTCGACGAAAAACATAACCAGCCTCAGTGCTACGAAATCCGCCTCAAGGGGCACCTGGATGACCGGTGGGCCGACTGGTTTGAGGGCCTGACCATCACGCTGGAAGAGGACGGCAACACGCTTTTGACCGGCCCGGTGGTTGACCAGGCCGCGTTGCATGGCTTGCTCAAAAAAGTGCGTGATCTGGGCATGCCATTGGTCTCGGTCAGTCCTCTCGAACCCGGCCAGGCGGATCAGTCAGACATCAAATAGATAATGGATAAAAGCACCTTGGAAAGGAGATTTGCCTTTGAAAATATTTCCAGCCCATTTCAACCCCCGCTAACCGGGTGGCGACCACAATTTTATGCAGTAATCCATTCAATGAAACTAATCCATATCGTTCAAAAAAGGAGAAATAAAATGAACACCTATAGAAAGACCGCTATCACCGTGGGCATACTATTCATCGTTGGCACCGTTCCAGTATCCTGGGCCGTATCGCTGGCCATTTCGATTAGTGCCCCGGACTATCTCAATCAACTGGCTGCAATCCAAACCAGATCATCCTCGCAACTCTCCTGGAGTTTATGCTGTGGCGATGCTGGCGCTCGCCATGATGCCGGTCGGGCTGTACCCATCTTGAAAAAGTACAACGGAGTCCTGGCGCTTGGTTCCGTCGGGTTTCGGGGCGTTGAAGCAATGTATTCGTTCTCATCGGGATCAGCCTGCTGTCCTATTGTGACTGTGAGCGAGGAATTCATTGAAGCACTGGCGCAGCAGATGCATCTCATTTCAAACACTGGGACGTCTGTTCTTGGCGCTGCGTGACTGGAGCTCGACCGTAATATCGGGGCTTGCCTTTTCCCTGGGAGTCCTAATGATTACGCCTTATTTTATCAAACCAAGCTCATTCCCCGGTGGTTGTCAGGCTGGGGTGTTATCGGCGCAGTGTTGTGCATTGCTGCTACGTGTTGGCCTGTTTACTCCGCGACATTTAGCTCCAGATGCCGGAGTGGGCTCAGCACCTTTTGCCTCCCAACTGCCTTGCAGGAAATGGTCTTTGCGGTCTGGTTGATCGTCAAGGGATTCAATCCATCGGCAATCGCTGCCCTGTCTGCTAAAAAGGGATTAAACGAAGTGTAACTGCCCATTCCTAATTAGGTTGTTGGAAGTCTAGTTTTAATTTACAGTAGTTGAAAATATAAAGGAGAAATACAAATGAAAGAGTACTATTTAGTTTTCCTAGTCATAATAGCCTGGATAATCTTCCGTTTATTCGTTTGGCAAAGGAAAAACTACGGTTATAAATGTCCCCATTGCCACGCTGAGTTCCAGCCAACGAGTTGGTTAGTCTACCTAGGACCCCACTTCCTTTTTCGTAGGTACGTCAGGTGTCCGCAATGCCATAAACTAGGATGGGCTTCGGTGATACACAAGTAAGCAAGCCTTGTTTGGCTTCCGACTAAATGCTCAGACTAAAGGTCAAGTCGAAATCCGTATTGGTGTCTACCTATTGATCACACAAAACCTTGGCATCCACCATGGGCATGATACCTGGCAACGTCCCCGGTTGAATTTACGCACTTTAGGACTGGCAGTCCTGAATATGACGCTGGATTGCCAGTCCTGCAAAACATGAGCAACAAATAAATCAAAGGACAATATTGGAGGAAGATATGAAGATGAATTCGCCCCAAAAGACCGCAAGAGTTGCAGCGTTCGTGTTTCTAATCATATTTTTTCTGGGGATGTCCACTGAACTTTTTATTCGCCCGGGCATGATTGTGCCGGGAGACGCCGCGGCAACCGTCAGGAATATTGCGGCTTCTGAAGCGCTCTTCCGTCTCTCCCTGGTGAGCGATCTGATCCGCCAGGCGCTATTGATGTCATTGACGCTGATTTTATACAAATTACTCAAACCGGTTAACAAAACCATTGCAGCGCTTATGGTTATATTCTATCTGGTCTGTGTCCCTATCTCGATGCTCAATGAGCTTAACCATCTTGCTGTCCTGCTGCTATCGAGTGGCGCTGGTTATTTAACAGCATTCAAAGCAGATCAATTGAATGCCCTGGTGATGTTCTTTCTCGATTTGCGCAAATATGGAACATTTATCCCCCAGTTTTTTTCCTTTTGGGTACTTCTCCTCGGTTATTTGGTTTTCAAGTCGGGTTTCCTTCCCAGAATTCTGGGCATCTTGTTGATGCTTGGAGGTCTATGCTATACGGTATCGGCTGTTTTATTCCTTCTTTTTCCGAACTTCGATACGACGATACTTGGCCTGTTTGCGTTTATTGAAGAGGCAGTATTTTACTTGTGGCTTTTGATTAAGGGTGTCAACGTCGAAAAGTGGGAACTCGCGCGCCGGGACCAGGCGGATGGCACCGGTTTGCAGCCAGGGGAGTAAAAAGTGACCAATAACAACCTGGCTGACACAAAGTGGACAGAATAGTCAAATTGAAGGAGTATCCCATGCAAAAGAACAATGCTTTGAAAGAAGTTTTCCTTTTCTTTGGACTCACTTTGGGATTATCGTATTTGGTGTTTTGGGGACCGTTGGCTTTCTTCAAAATCCCTGCCGCCAGTTTTGTGGCGGGGCAACCGGCCCGGTCTGGGCCCTGGCCTTGTATATTATGGGGGGCTTTGTGCCTTCCCTGGTGGCCGTTTTTTTTGACCTGGAAACATCTGGGTGGCATCCCGCTTACGGCAGTTGGGTCGTCGGAATGATTATTCAGTTCAACATTGAGCTGGCGCTGGTACCTTGCTGCAGTGGCCGTTGTGATCATTTCCGTCGCGGCCCAACTGGTCATGCTCAGGCTGTTTGGGCAAACCTTTCCCATGCCTTTTCTTGGCCCAATTGGGGAGCGTGGTTCCCTTGCTTATCCTGGGCCCGCTCTCGGAAGAGATCGGCTGGCGCGGTTATGCGCTGGAGCGCTTGCAAACAAAATGGAATGCGTTGGTGTCCGGCCTGATCGTGGGATTGGTATGGGGATTATCCGCATTTGCCGTTATTCTTCATGCTGGGGACCTCGCAGCGCGAGTTGGCAATCCCATTTGGCGGGTTTCTGGCAGGCATGCTGGCTTTATCCATTTTGTTTACCTGGTTGCATAACAACACGCATGGCAGCATTTGGACAGCCAGATCTTCTTCACTGGATCTACACATATCCCGCACAAGTGCTGGCGAGCGGGGTCACGCGTTCAGCGCTGTACAATTGGCTGGAGTACCTTCCGTATTGTCTACTGGCGCTGCTGGTGGTCATCATCTTTTGGAAACCTCTTAAACTAATACGAGAAAATATACATAAAATCCAAATCGCCAAAATTTTAACCAAGCAGAAAGCCAATAACCTGCTCGTTCGCAAGCCGCTGTTGGCTTACTTTGTACTCAGTTATGCTTTTTTCTGGGTATTCCTCATTGCAGTGGGAGTTATCTTCCGGGGTGTTAGCGCGTTCCCTGGGGACATTACCGGCCTGGGTCATGAGTGTCATTGTCATCCTGGGTTCCTGGATGCCCAATCTCACCACGGGCGTTGTAACCGGGGCTGGCCGAGCTGGCGGGCCTCCAACGACTGTTCGGCAAATTCTTCCGGTTCCGATTTCGGGATGCGCTGGTACCTGGCGGCGCTGCTCCCCATCCCCCTGTATTTTCTTGCGGCTGGCCTTTACCGCCTGCTGGGCGGCAGCGCACCTGGCAATACCGGATTGCCGGTCGGATTTTGGGTTCGATTGATCGGTCTTAACCTGTTTCAGGGAGCCACCGGCGAAGAAGCCCGCTGGCGCGGGTTTGCGCTGCCACGCTTACAGAATAGGTATGGAGCCATTAAGGCCAGCCTGATCCTGGGAGTGTTATGGGGGTTCTGGCACTTGCCGCTGTGGCTGACCAGTGGTCTCTCAGGGAGCGACCTGTTGGTCTACATCCTGGTTTTCAACGTTGCAATTATCTCCCTGACGTTCTTGATGACCTGGGTATCGAACCGGGTTCCCAATAGTCTCGTTCCGGCGGTGATCCTCCACTTTTGCTTCAATGCCGGCCTAAATCTGGTCGATACGCGTGGGCTGGGTCTCGGTCCGACCGTGCCATTGCTGGCAATTATGGCCGGGTTGCAGATCATGATCATCAGCCTTGTTCTTCTTTTTGGCAGGCTTTCAATACCAAAAAAAACCAGCCTTCAACCAGCGTCAAAACCTGACGGCTACACCTCGTAAAACAATTTCACCCGTCACCGGCTGGCAAATGGCGCTGGAGCTGAACGCCAGGCACGATGGAAACAGGAAAATAATCGGGCCCAAAAATAATAATCATTATCGCCGTCTCATACTTATACGGATTCTTTGAAGTTTTCATGAATTTAAGACAGGGAAGCAAAAGCAAGGTTACCACTTCGAGTGATAAAGGCAGTTTATGGTTGTTATATGGCCTCATTACCCTTGGCTATGCCCTGTCATTTGCAATCGGTGCAACTAAAACAGGTCGGATGCATGCCTGGAACACTTTTTTTGCCATTGGCATGGCATTGGTCGCGCTCGGATTGGTGATCCGGATTCATTCCATCCTCACCCTGAAACAATACTTTACCTATTCCGTTGCAACAGTGGAGAACCATAAAATAATTGAAACCGGCCTGTACAAATTCATCCGGCATCCCGGATATCTTGGACAATTAATGATCTTCCTTGGAATTTCAACCTCAATATCAAACTGGTTGTCAATTCTGGTCATGCTGATCCCGGTTACGCTTGGATATCTCTACCGGATAAAGGTGGAGGAAAGGTTTATGGTTGAACAACTGGGAGAAGCTTACTTGAATTATCAGGAAAGGACAAAAAGAATGCTCCCACTGATCTATTGAAATGCACTGCGTTTATGGGTGCGCGCTGGAGTCGTCAGAAATCCAGAACAACCGAAAGAAGGATCAAAATGAATGAGAATAAACTAAGTTTGAAATTCATGTTACTGTTCATTCCGGTCGCATATGCTTCATATCTTTTCCACGAATTTGGACATTGGATTATTGGAGAAGTATTAGGAAACAATATGTTCTACAGCCTGAATAATGTATGGCCTCAAAGCGGACACTATATTGATGCAAGTCATGAAGTATATGTTAGTAGTGGTGGCCCCGCATTTACAATCCTTCTGTCACTGTTTTTTTTATTGATTATCGAAAAATATAAAACCATCTATGCCTATCCTTTTGTGTTTTTTCAAATGTTTTGTCGATTTTTTGCCCTCGTATTTGGTGGATTCGGGCAGCAGGATGAAGCGAGAATATCAGCAATTCTCGGACTGGGAACATATACTGTTGCAATAATTGTATTGTTAATATTATTCCTGCTAGTGTTGAGAGCAAGCTATTTACTGAGAATAAATTTGAAGAAGAACAGTTATATTTTTACAATGAGTACCTTGTGCAATCTTTTGGTCATTGGAACGTATAGAATGATCTCATAATCCTGCAGTATGGGTGACCACCCTACCCCGGGATTGATTCTTCAAAAAACCATAATAAAAAGGAACATATTTTATTCTCCATCGTCTGTGTGTGAAATGGTGCACAAAATAAACTGTCTCCACAAACCACCAAGACGGGTGGATTTCTCAGCGGAAAAGGAAGAAGGAAAAAATGAAAAGGATCTTTACATTCACAATAATTTTGTTGGCACTGACGGCCTGTACGTCACTTCGGGCCCAGACACCTGAACCAGCGGCGACGGACAACCCTCTGCCAAATATGCCAAATCCTGCCTCGGTCTACTGCGAGCAGAATGGCAACAAACTCGAGATCCGCACTGCCGCGGATGGCAGCCAATCCGGCCTGTGTGTTTTTCCGGATGGCAGCACCTGTGACGAGTGGGCCTATTACCGGGGCGAGTGTGGTCCCGCGCTGGCAACCCCGGACGCAAGCGGTGGCGGCCCGGGAGGCAGCGGCAGCACCGGAGAAAATGGCTCGGGCGGTTTCATGCAACCCGGTGCAGCGGAAGAATTTTCTGACTGGTGGGGCGTCATCAAAAGTACGCCGGCTGGCGCTCAATATGATGATTATTTTGAGCGACAGGATTTGGGGCAGGTCATTTACTTTGGGATCGATTCACTGGACCCAGCCGTAAAGTCCCGGATCGAAGCACTGCGCGATACCGGCACAGTTGTCCATCTGTACGGCACTTTGTTCAGTAACGTCCCTGATTACAACGGTTCGCAAGTCCAGGTGGACCGCATCGAGGTTGAAGGGTAACGATCGATGACATTCGGAGTAATCAGCCTCCCGGATAAATAATGCCTCCTGACCAAAGTAACAGTCAGGAGGTATTTATTCTGTGGGCTCGGCAGGAGTCGGACCTGCGACCAAGCTTATACAGGTTCTAATCCAATACGGCTGCAAATTTATCGCATTTTGAATTTAGGGGATGTGCTGTATACTTGATCTATGTCCGCTCCAATTTTAGCGACGAAACTTTATATTCCTCCACCTCGACCTAAAATTGTCCTCCGCCCGCGCCTGATCGAGCGGCTGAATGAGGGACTCGCCGCGGGCTGCAGACTGACCCTCATCTCTGCCTCCGCCGGCTTTGGTAAAACAACGCTGGTCAGCGAGTGGATTGAAGATTGTAGATTGAAGACTGCTGATCCCAAATTGAATACCATCGGATCGACGCGTTCCACCAATCAACAATCAGAAATCAACAATTCACAATTCTGTTGGCTGTCGCTGGACGAAAGCGATAACGATCCCACCTGCTTCCTGAGGTACCTCGTCGCGGCTTTGCAGACGATTGCACCGAATATTGGAGAACAGGTGTTGGTGGTGCTTCAATCCGCCCAGTCGCCGTCCACCCAGCCGCCATCCACCGAATCGATCCTGACCGCCTTGCTCAATGAAATCAGCACCATCCCGGATAAATTCACCCTCGTCCTTGACGACTATCACGTGATTGATGCCAAACCGGTTGACGATGCCCTTGCCTTTCTGCTCGAGCACCTTCCGCCCCAGATGCACCTGGTCATCGCCACCCGTGAAGATCCGCACCTGCCCCTGGCCCGCTTGCGCGCCCGGGGCCAATTGACCGAACTGCGCGTTGCCGACTTGCGCTTTACTCCCTCCGAAGCTGCCGATTTTCTTAACCAGGTGATGGGCCTGAACCTCCCGGCGGGAGATATCTCCACCTTGGAAAGCCGCACCGAAGGCTGGATTGCCGGACTTCAATTAGCTGCGCTTTCCATGCAGGGCCACCAGGATGTTTCCAGCTTCATCCGCGCATTCGCCGGAGACCACCGCTACATCGTGGATTACCTGGTCGAAGAGGTCCTGCAGCGCCAGCCCGAACCGGTCCGCAGCTTCCTGCTCCAGACCGCCATTCTCGACCGGTTGAATGGCCCGCTGTGCGACGCCGTCACCGCCCTGGAGGGAGGCAGCGCCCGGTTGGAGGCCCTGCAGCGCGGCAACTTCTTTATCGTCCCACTGGATGACAAGCGCCAATGGTATCGCTATCACCACCTGTTTACCGAGGTTCTCCATGCGCATTTGATGGCGGAGCAACCTGACCTGGTTCCTGCCCTGCACCGGCGCGCCAGTGAGTGGTACGAGCAGCATGGGTCGGCACCCGATGCGATCCACCACGCGCTGGCGTCAAAGGATTTCGAGCGCGCGGCAACCCTGATCGAACTTGCCGTACCAGAAATGCGCAGGAACAGACAGGGAGCCGCGATCACGGAGCTTGGCTGGCTAAAGGCGCTGCCGGATGAGCTGGTCCGCTCCAGGCCGGTGCTCAGTGTTGACTATGCTTTCGCATTATTTGGCGGCGGCGAGTTGGAGACCGTCGAGGCCTGGTTGAGGGAGGCCGAACGGTGGCTGGACGGCTCCAGCCGGCACGGCGGGGAGAGATCGTCGTGGACGAAGAGGAATTTCGCCGCCTGCCGGGGATGATCGCCCTTCTGCGTGGCGCGCAGGCCCTGGCCCGGGGCGATATGCCCGAGGCCGTGAAAAACGCCCGAAGGGTGCTCGATCTCGCACCTGAGGACGCCCACCTGATGCTCGGTGGGGCAGCGTCGGTGCTGGGGCTGGCCGCCTGGGCGGACGGGGATCTCGAGGCCGCCCGCCAGCTGACTGCGGATGGCATGGCGAATGTGCGGCTGGCCGGGTACATCTCTTCCGCCATCGGCGGCGCCATCGTCCTGGCGGATATCCAGATCGCGCAAGGCCATCTCCACGAAGCCATGCGCACCTATGAGCGGGCATTGCAGTGGGCCACGGAGCCGGGCGCGCCAGTCCAGCGGGGAGCGGCAGATATGTATGTGGGCATGAGCGCCCTTCAGCGTGAGCATAACGATCTGCAGACCGCCATGCAGCACCTGCTCACAAGCCAGGCTCTGGGTGAGCTGGCCGGGTTACAGCAAAATCCATACCGCTGGTGCGCGGCGATGGCGCGCATACGCGAGGCCCAGGGCGACCTGGATGAGGCGCTCGATCTGCTCGACCAGGCCGGGCGCCTGTACGACGCTAACTTTTCCCCGAACGTGCGTCCGATCGCGACGCGCAAGACCCGCGTGTGGGTGGCCCAGGACCGGTTGGGTGATGCCTTGGGCTGGGCGCACGAGCAGGGACTGTCTGTTGACGACGAGCTCAGCTACCTGCACGAGTTCGACCACATCACCCTGGCCAGGCTGCTCCTGGCACTCCATCAGAGCGACCGCGCAGGCCGCTCGATTCAAGAGGCAATGGGACTGCTGGAGCGTTTGCTGAAAGCCGCGGAAGCAGGCGGGAGGCAGGGCAGCATGATCGAAATTCTGGTATTGCAGGCGCTCGCTTATCATACGCAAGGAAACCTCCCGGCTGCCCTCAAACCGCTGCAAAAGGCTCTGAGGCTGGCTGAGCCGGAGGGCTACGTCCGCATGTTTGTGGACGAAGGCCCACCCATGGCGCAACTGCTGCGCGAAGCGGCCGCGCATGGGATCGTTCCGGACTATACAGGCAAGCTGCTGGCAGCATTTGAAGCGGAGCAACCGGGTAATGCAGGCGAATCTCCTCTCCCCACTCCCCTCGCTGTGCTCCCGGAAGAACACCCCTTGGAAAGAACACCAGGGACTGCGCGGGACGATGAGCCTCTAACCGAGCCGCTAAGCCAGCGTGAGCTTGAAGTTCTTCGATTGTTCAAAACCGAGCTTTCCGGGCCGGAGATCGCCCGTGAACTCGTGATCGCCTTGAGCACGGTCCGCACACATACCAAGAGCATCTACACTAAGCTCAATGTCAATAATCGCCGGGCGGCCGTCCAACGGGCAGCTGAGTTGAAATTGATCTAGCCGCGTAAAAGCATTGCCCGGGCCAGGAATCCATTCAGCCCTGCCAGATAAACTGGCAGGGCTCTTTACATCCCCGGCCTCCTTCCTCAAATATCCCCACATACATCCCCACATGTGGGGAAGACATCCCCCCACATTAATTGTTATATTGTGGTCGAAGATAGGAACGAATGCAACACAATAAGATCCATTCAGATAGAAAAAATGTATGAGGCACACAATGAGTGAAAAATACGCATCAACGCAGGATCATTACGAACCAGGGGTATATGAAATCCGCATCAAGGGGCACCTGGAGGACAGGTGGGCGGCTGAGTTCGAGGGCCTGACCATCACGCTGGAAGAGGACGGCGATACGCTATTAACCGGCCCGGTGGTCGACCAGGCTGCCTTGCATGGCTTTCTCAAAAAAGTGCGTGATCTGGGTATGCCATTGATCTCGGTCAGTCCTGTCGAACCCAGCCAGGCAGATCAGTCAGACTTCATATAGCAAATGGATATAAGCACCTTGGAAAGGAGGTTTACCTTTGAGATCATTTCCAGCCCAGATCAACTCCCAGGAGCAGGCCGGCGAGCATCGTTTTATGTCAGTCCAAGCCCACGCAGTAACTGGGATCATTCAATGAAACTCATCCATATCGTTCAAAAAAGGAGAAAAAATGAACACAAATAGAAAAACAGCGATAACGGTAGGCGTGTTGTTCCTGCTTGGGTTTGCCGGCGCATTCGGTCCGGTTGTTGTGAAACCCATCCTGGATGATCCAAATTATCTTGTCAAAATATTCGAGAATCAAAACACGGTGATGATGGGGGCGCTCGCCCAATTAATTATGGCCTTGGCGTGTGCAGGCATTGCAATCGGATTGTATCCGATCTTAAAAAAGCATAATGAATCCCTGGCTCTTGGAGCGGTTGGTTTTCGGATCATCGAGAACATATTCCAGATTGTTGCTGCGCTCGCGCTGCTATCCTTGTTGACCTTAAGCCAGGAATCTGTAAAAGCAGGCGCTCTGGCTGCCTCCGCTTTTCAAGCCGCAGGCGCTTCGCTGCACGCAGTTCATTTTTGGTCGGCCCTGGTGTTGGGACACTTCGGTTTTTGCCTGGGCGCGCTGATGTACTATTATGTATTTTATCGATCCAACCTCATTCCAAGGTGGCTGTCGGGTTGGGGCATCCTGGCGATCCTGTTGCATTTGACTGGGGCCCTCATTACGATGTTCACCCAGATTGATCCCTTTTCGACGTCAACCTCCTTATTGAGCATTCCAATCGGCTTGAACGAACTGGCTCTGGCAGGCTGGCTGATCGTCAAAGGCTTCAATTCATCTGCTGTCGCTGCTCTGTCTGCGAAATCAGCCGCGCAAGCGCTTTTGAGCGCGGCATAGAATAGCATGATAGGGGAGAGGCATGGCCGGAAGCCGCCTCTCCCCGCTCAGATCAATGTAAATGCTTGTGGAATGAACCAAAAAACGTACACAACCCATCGCAAGGAGAAAGCCGGATGTTAAAAAAAGGTTCAATGGTTCTTTCAATATGGTGCGTCATCAATTTTATCCTCGCCCTGATCATATTGAGCTATGTTATCGTTTTCAAAAGAAACTCCCCAATTTTGCAAGTGGCTTCTTTTTCAGAGGCTGAAATTGCCAGCCTGAGTGCGAAGACCATTGCAGCCCTCAATTGTTTTACCATCCTGTACAACTCTTGCTCGCTGGTTATCTCGGTGCTGACCTGGCCGCTCATCCGCAAAAACCTGATCGCCGGTCAAAAATCGGCTTTCTGGATGTTGGTGTTTGTTATCGGATTTATCGAGGTGATGGCTTTTTTCGCTTCCTCATATATTGGGCATGGCCGCTGGCAGGTGAATGTTGTTCAGAGCGTTTTATATCTTGTGGGCATCGGCCTGTCGGGCTGGTCCCTATTCAAAGGAGCTAAAGCATGAAGTAAATCAAGAAGACCGCAAAAAAAATGAAACTCATCCATATCGTTCAAAAAAGGAGAAAGAAATGAACACAAACAAATCGACTACCGGAATGGATCCAAAAGTTAAACTTTCATTTCGTAAGATTGCGGTCATTACAGGCGTGGTTTTCATCATTGCGACCTTAATGGGTCCCATCCTGGCTACGCCGCTCCTACCTGTTCTGACTGGTACGGATTACCTCACCCGGGTCTCCGCACATCCGAACCAGGTGGCCGCAGGAGTGTTACTCTTGATCATCGGGTACCTCGCATGTGCCGGCATTCCCGTCGTGATGTATCCGGTCTTGAAGAAGTGGAATGCGGGTCTGGCCCTTGGATCTGTCGTCTTCAGAACCATTGAGACAGCCTTTTACATGGTCGGTCTCGTGTGCCTGCTGTCCCTGTTGACACTCGGCCCGCAGTTCACGTCAGCAGTCGCTGCCGATCGTACGTCGCTTCAGGCTATCGGCGATTTGTTGGTGAGCGTAAAGAACCACGCCGGCCTGGTGGCGGTGTTCGCCTTCTGCCTGGGTGCATTTATGTACTACTACCTGTTCTTCCAATCACGGCTCATTCCCCGATGGCTGTCGGGCTTTGGTATCGTCGCGATCATCCTGATGATGACGGCGTGCGTGTTGTCCTTGTTCAGCGGTAACCTTATTACCAGCTATATTTCCCTGGCGGCTCCAATCGCCGTGCAGGAAATGGTTCTGGCTGTTTGGCTGATCGTTAAAGGATTCAATCCATCTGCAATCGCTTCTCTGTCTGCGAAAACAGAGACAAACTAGCTTTTGAGCGCGGCATAGATTTGCCACGCCGGGGAGAGGCAGGGCTGAAGACTCTGCCTCTCCCCACTCAGCAGCATGGGAATGCTCGTGGAATAATCCTAAATAGCGGACACATAAATCAAGGAGAAAACAAAATGTTAAAAAGAGGTTCGATAGTTCTCTCAATTCTGATCTGGTTCATTCAGTTTTTCCTTCTCCGTGGTTATGATGCAATATCTCTTCCGAGTTACTCAGTCGGTTTCATTGCAGAATTCGGTCTTCCTTTATGGCTTTTGATCATGGGTGCAAAGGACCTGAAATAAAATGATCAAATCAAAAGAAATCTGGCGAAAGGCGGCAATATTGGCGCTCGCGGGAGGCCTGGCCTTCTGGGTGGTAAACTTCGCGATATCCCGGACTCCCATCGCTGCGGAGTATCGAGCCGCTCTTTCAATCTCTTATCTTCCAATGCTGCTTGAGGCTTTGCTGGGCGGCCTGATGATCGGGTTCTGTGTCAGTTATATTCTGGTGCGCTTTTTTGATAAGCTGCCTGCAAAAAATCCGATCCTGAAATCCATGATCCTGAGCTTCATCGTCCTGGTCCTTGTCACGATCTCGATCGGAGGTCCCTCAAGTTTTCTCGCGACAGGTAATGTCTTGCGTTACTTTCTCATCGGCACAATGATTAACGTACTCCGGATTCCCGCTCTTGGAATAGCGATTGGCTGTCTTTACGCCAGGCTCGAACAAGCCGAATTTACTTTTTCCCCAGACCATTCCACCCTCACGACCTGTTCGACGGCTTCAAACTCCGGGTCGCCGGTGATCACGAGCGTGTTTTCACGCAGCGCAGCCGCCACCGCAAAGGCATCGGCATACGATAGCGTATAGCGGGCTTTGATGTGGGCAGCTTCCAGAATGAGATCGCGGCTGGCATCCAGTAATTCCAATGGCAGACTTTCCACCAAAGCCAGGACCTTTTGCGCCATTTTCAGACCACGCCTCCGCTCGGTGATGTAGAGCACTTCTCCCAGGTTGACCAGGCACATGATGAGGCGGCACTTGCGGCTTTCCGCCAGCGCCAGGATTTCCTGAACCCGCGCATTGCCCGGTTCATCGTTCAAATAGGTCAGCAGGGCAAAACTATCCAGAAGATAGACCGGTTTACTTGCCACGCTTGCGTTCCTGGCGGTGCTCTTCCACAATGGCCTGCGCCAGCGAATTGTCGCCTTTCAGCATCCCCGAGCCATCCCTGACCGGGTCCTTGAAAGCCGGCACGATCGCCAGCACGCCGCCGTAATCCACCACCTGCAAGGTGGCGCCGGCCTTCAACCCATATTTTTTCCTTAATGCCGCCGGGATGACCACCCAGCCTTTTTGAGAAACCTTGACATTCATATCAGCCTCACTTCGTTATACAAATTATGAAATAAGTATAACATCATTTGGGTTCTCATGGACTGCTTGAGCAGGCCTCTGAGACTTCCGAAGTCTCGAGACTTCGGAAGTCTGTGAAAGGCTGCTCTGCGCGGCCGCGCATCACCAGGGGTCCAGCTACCCTTCTGGTGCAAGCGCAGTCTCAAGCCTCTTGCTAATGGCCGGGCCCGAAGTAAAACAACGTGCAGAAGATCACGAAGAAGGCCAGCCAGATGCTCAGGTTGGTCAGAATGCGCGTGCGGCCCGCCGCGCTGCGCAGGGTTTCGATGAAGCCGTTGATCCGGCTGGCGAGAAAGGCCACGCCCAGGCTGAGCGCGGCAAAGGCCAGCAGGATGTTCCAGACGACGAACTTGCGCAGGACTTCCAGCAGGGGATCGACGACTTTGCCCAGGGCGGGCAGGATTGCAAGGGAGGGGAAATCGATCGAGGGCAGGATGTGGACGCCCCAAAAATGGACCGGGCCCAGGATGTGAAAGCCGCCGACCTCCAGCCCCGTGCAGAGCACGCCAAAGGCCGGGCCGGCCAGGTGGGCGCAGTTGAATTCGCACTTGAAGGTGTGCGCGACCAGCGTGTTGACCAGCAGAGCATCCACGCCGATCAGAAGGATGGCCGGCACGATCAGGGGCAGTTCCCTGCCAAAGCGCCGGTTGCGGAAGTGTCTCACCAGGAAAACCACCAGCAGCACCAGGAGAAGGATCAGGATCAGGCTGAGCACGTATTCCCAGAAATCATTGATCAGCAGCACCGACTGGGCCGGCAGGCTTGCCAGCACGGAGCAGGCCGGACCCGCAGCCTGGTCGGTGACGGCGACGTTATACAGGCCCAGCCCGGGCGAGCGGAAGACCAGCGTGCTGGCATCCAGGCCGGTTTCCGGACCGGCCCAGGCGCTGCGTTTCTGGCTGGAAGCGCCGCCATCCGGGCTGACCAACTGTACGGCGAAGCGTTCGATCCCCGCCTGGTTGAGGTTTGTGTCGATATCCGTAAAGCGCCCGTTGATCTCAATGTAGGTGGGGCCCAACACGTCAAAAATACGCCGCCCGATCACGATCTGCGTGCTCTCGTCGATGCAGCAAGGGTGGAACAACCGGTACAGCCGCGCCGACAGCTTATCGCCCAACCGGCCAGGTTCCTGCAGGCTCAGCGCCAGGCGGCGCGGCGCCTGGAGCCCGGCGGAACGGATGTCGCCGGTATAGAAAGGAACCACCGCCCCGGCGATGACCGCGCTGGCCGTCACCCGGGACTGCAGCTCCCCGGCGGAGCTGGGCCTGAAGTGCAGGGCGTATTGGCCGGCCGCGCTGTCGATCCCGGCGATCGAGCTGCTGAATTGCTTTCCGACACTGGAAGTCCACTTCACGGGAACGTCCATGCGGGCGGGCTGCCGGTTGTTGGCGTTGACCAACTGCAGTGGCACGCTGATATCCTTGTCGGTCAGCAGGCAGGCCGGGGAAGCCTGCCCGGCTTGCACAGTCACCGGGTCGATGCTGATCACTCCCGCCGGGCCGTTGTACAGCACCACCTGCCGGCCTTTTTCGTCCAGCATTGTGACGCAGGCGTCCACGCTGGCGCTGTCGCTGGCGATGGGCATCCAGCTGGTTGTGAAGGCCGCGCTCCCCGGCGTAAGCGCCAGGGGTTTGGATCCGGCCAACTGGGTCACTGCGGCCTGCAGGCTGACCTGGGGCGGAATGGACAGAGCCTGGCCATCTGCGCCGATCAACTGGATGCCGATCTGGGCATTGGCGAACTGCTGCAGGGAGGTTGTGGGCGGTGAAAGCTGCGCGCTGATCTTCCCGAAGCGCAGCAGCCGGGTCAGCATGCCTCCCAGTGCGGTCGTGCTGATCTGGTAAGCGCCGGGGGCGGGATTGTAGATCTCCAGCACCTGGATGGAAGTGTTCTCGCCGCTCGGCCGGTAGCCTTTGCCATCCGGTCCTGTGACGGTAAAGCTGGCGGCGGTGTTGATGGTGTAGTAGGTCAGGCGCAGCGACTCGACCGGAAGCGTATTGGTTATTTCTGTCGTGTACTGCTGCGGCTGGCCGGCCATCGGGCTGAGAGTGGAGACCGGATCGCCAATGTTCTGCCCGATGATGCGTTCCATGCGGGCGGCCAGTTCCCGGGTCGCCACGTTCAGTACGCGCCGCGGATCGAAAGTGGGGTCGTCTTTGGTGATCTCTTCCCATTTCGGCCGGTAGATCTTGTTCCAGGGGCTGCCGGGGGAGGTATTCCATAACATGGTGGTAACGAAGAATGAGTTGTTGCTGCGCTTGAAGGTCCGTTGAATGTTGCCCTGCAGTTCCTGCATGTATTTGGTCAAAGCCTCGCCGTCCAGGGGGCCATTGCCATAGTCGGGCATGCCATCCGTGAACAGCATCACCAGGCGCGGGCATGCCGGGGCCTGGGGCTGACCGGCCGCCAGCGCCTCGACAGCCTGGAAGGCGGGCAGGAAATCGGTGTTCTGCGGCCTGCTATAGTCGACATTCACCAGCAGGTCAGCGTCGAAGTCCTTCAGCTGGGTGTTCCACTCGGATAGGCCGGCGGGGTTGATCGTCTTCCAGCCCGAGTTATGCAGCATTTCCGAGCTGAAGTGGACCAGCGCCACCTGGATGTCGGGCAGCCTGACGTCCGGGTCGTTGGATTTGGCATCCACGGCCGGCAGGTAGTACTCCCTGGCCAGGATATCCAGCACATTTTTCACCCCGTCCAGGCGCTGGTTGGTGGGGTCGGTATAGAGCATGCTGCCCGAGTCGTCGATCAGCAGGAAGACCTGCAGGCGGGTGCAGGTGGGATCGGCGGGCCCGGAGCCGGAGCAATTCGGGAAGAGCGGAGCGGCAGCGGGCGCGCTGGCCCGGGTGGGGTCGCTGACGCGGCGCGGCTGTGGGACTGCCGCCAGGCTGCTGATCGCTGTCGTCAGGGCCAGCAGCAGGCTCAAGAGCGGGTGGAGGCGGATCGAGGAGGCTTTCATTTTGTCCTTTCCAGTCCACGCTTGCCTGAAAAGATCGGATCGTTTTCCTACTGTCCGGGCCTGAAATAGAACAGGCTGCAGAAGATCGCGAAGATAAACAGGAAGATGCTCAGGTTGGTCAGGATTTTCTTCCGGCCCGCGCTGGTCCGCACGGCGGTTATGAAGTCCTTGAACTTGATCACGATAAAGGCCAGGATCAGGCTGGCCACGGCAAAGGCCAGGATGATATTCGAGACGATGAACTTGCGCAGGGCTTCCAGCGGGGGGTTGACCGCGCCTTCCACGCCGGGCAGGATGGTCCAGGAGGGGATGTCCACCGGGCCCAGGATGTGGTGGCCCCAAAATTTTATGTTGGGCAGGATGCGGATGCTGGGGGTGCCAATGCCTGTGCAGAGGGTGTCAAAGGTTGGCCCCGCCACGTGTCTGCAATTGAAGATGTCTGTGAAGGCGTTGGTGATGAGCAGGTAAACCAGGCCGGCCGCCAGGAGCACCAGCAGGACGGCCAGGATCGGGTAGATCACATTTTGGTAGCGCCGGCCGAACTCCTTGAGCGAGAACGGTTTTTTGGCGGCCGGAGCGGGCATGGTTTTGGGTAAAGCGGCGGGATTGGCCATGGTCTTTTTCCTTTCACGCGTGAAATGAAAAATACGGGCGCGCAAACGCAGCTGGGTTGTCGGATACCGGTGGGATAACGATAAGGGGGACTAAAAAAAGTATAGCACGGTGTCTATACAAATACAATATTCTTACCGGCAATCCAGCCATTCGACCGGCTGGCTGCCGGCCTTCCCCAGCCCATACCCAAAGGGAAAGAGCGGGGCCGCGCAGCCGGTCAGGTCGGCCCGATCCCCCATCCGTTCTGCATACTGCATCTCACCTGTTTAATTAATTCCCTTTACGTATTGACAAACTCATTGATCACCCGCATGAAGTAAACCGGCTGTTCCTCCTGCGGCACATGCCCGGCCTCCGGGACGACGATCACGGTGGAGCCGGTCAACTGCTTGCCCAGTTTGACCGAGGCGGCGGTCGGGACGATCCGGTCATCCGCGCCGGTGATCACCAGGCAGGGAACCTGCAATTCCGACAGGTGCCGGAGCACTTCGGTGTCATGGCTGGCCATCGTAAAGTCCCACAGCGCCTGGTCCCAATTGTCAGCCTTGAGCGGCCGGGTGTAGCCGTCCAGGGTGGCCTGCGTGATCTTCGACGGATCGTGCCAGGCAGTCCGGATCAGCTTCAGCCCGCTCTTCTGGATCGAGCGCATGAACAGCGGGCCGATCCGCTGCATCTGGGGCGTTTTACCCAGCAGGCGCAGCCAGGCGGTACCGTCATTCGCGTGCAGCGCCGGGTCCACCAGGATGAGCGCCTGCACCCGCTGCGGGTATTGGTAGGCGAACTGCAAGGAAAGCGTCCCGCCGGCCGAATTGCCGACCAGCAGGGCTTTCTGGATCCCAAAATGATCCATCAGGCCGAGCAGCAGGGCTACATTTGCCTCGGGACCATACGGATCCTGGCCGGTCCACTTGAGCGGCCGTTCGGTCAGGCCGAAGGCCGGGCGGTCGTAGGCGATGACCTTCCCATAATGGCTGAGCGGCTCCATCACGGCGTGCCAGGAGAACAGGCTGGCTCCGAAGCCATGCAGCAGGATGAAGGTTTTATCTCCCGCTCCCATCATCTTGTAATGGACGTTGAGGCCGTTGATCTCGACGAATTGGCTGTCAGGGTCGGCCAGCTGCTGGGGCGGCACGGTCCCCGGCGCCGGGGGAGACCGGGATCAGGAACGGTCCGACCAGCAGGACCAGCAGCACGACGATCAGCGTCAGGCTTGTAACGATCAGGATGCGGCGTTTTCTCATCTCAGGGAAGTCTCCTTTCGGGCAGGCTTGGATTGGCGCGGCTGGGCAGGATTTTTCCCGACAGCCAGGCGGGCGGCGCATGCTTGCATGCATGGCAGCCGATATAAGTATCGCGCAACCATTCCTCCAAAGCAACCGCCCGGCGGAGGTTTCAATTATGTATCCCGAGCCTACGGATCTCCAAAGATCTTCCTGGACAGGATCTGTCCGATCATTTCGACATTCAGATCCTGCTGGTTGCACAGCACGATCAGGGTAACCTGGTCATTTGGATAGCGGGCAATCTCAGTTGCAAATCCCTCAATGCCGCCATCGTGCATATCGAGCAAGCGGCCATTTTCTGTCAATATTGCCCATCCATAGCCATACGCGCCTCCACTGCCGTTCGGAATCAGCGCTTGCGGAGCGAACATCTCATCCAGATAGGCTTTTGGGACCAGCTTTTCCGTGGACAGCGCCTGCTCCCAGCGGTAAAGGTCCTCGACCGTGGAATACAAACTCCCGGCTGCAAAAGGGACCGACATATCGACAAAATCCGCCGGAACTTTGGAATACCTGTCCGGATAACCCACCGCCAGGCCGTTCGAAGTATGCTCATAACCGGTGTCGCGCAGGTTCAACGGGGTAAAGATGGATTTTTGGAGAAAGTCCTCGTAGGTCTGGCCGGAGACCTGCTCGATAATGTAACCCAGCACGATGTAGCCGGAATTGCTGTAGCTCCAACGCTCACCGGGCTGGAAATCCAACGGCTTGTCCTTGAAGCGCGCCATGGTCTCCAGTGGAGTGGCAGGCGTCGCCCGTATTTCCGACCAGTTGACCACTGAAAAGAGATCCGGGATGCCGGAGGTGTGCGCCAGAAGCTGGTGGATCGTAATGGCTGCCCAGGTGGATGGACAATCGCGGATATATTTACAAATAAGGTCCTTGACATTCAGTTTACCCTGGGCTTCCAGGATCAGGATCGCCATGGCGGTGAACTGCTTGGTGACGGAGCCAAGCCGGAAACGGGTCTGGGGCGTATTGGGAATATTCTGCTTTCGGTCAGCCAATCCGTAGCCCTGGCTGAGCAGCACCTTGCCGTGTTGGGCGACCAGCACCGAGCCGGTGAAGAGACTCTGCCGGGCAAGATTCGCCAGGGTCGAGTCAAGCTCGGAGACCAACGCCGGTGGCAGGGCGGTTGTGGTCGGGGTGGGCGGAATGGGTCTGGCAGTGGGTGACAGCGGTGCGCAGGCTGCCAGGATCATCAAGATCCCGCATAGGAAGAGACGAAAAAGGTTGTTTGGCATGCTCAACGATCCCTGTGCTTTTATGGGAGTGATCCCTGATTTCCTTTTACCAATTCCGTGACAGCCGCCAGCGGGAGGGGCCAGCCGCGCGGACGACCGCGATGATAGTGTACCCGATTCCTGCCGTTCCACTCCTGTCCGCGCAGGGAGTTTTTTACTGGTCAGGTGGATAGTTTCGGCTCCCGGTTGGAAACTTGAGAAAAGAGGTACCATGCCCGAACTCCCCGTCCTGGAACTGCGCGTTGCAATAACCACGCAAGACTTCGATCGATTGGCGGATTTTTATCGAACCGGCCTCGGCCTCCAGCCGTCACAAGTCTGGCCCGAAGATCAAGGCCGGGCGTTGGTGCTCGATCTGGGCAAAGCCACTCTTGAAGTTTTCGATGAAAAGCAGGCCTCCAGGCCGGAATAGGATGGAAACCGGGTCCGTCCCATAAAGCTGCCTGACAGCCCCTTGAAAGCCGGCTGGCGCCGTTCCACTCTGCAGCCAGGCCGAGGCACGGCAAAACCTCCGGGTCGCGCCGGTATTTACCGGAAGGGCTGCGGGAAGAATCGATCCTACTTCTTCACGTGCCAGGGGAATATGGTGGTTGTCGAGGTGCGAATGGGGCAAGGGTCCTCCCCGACTGCCTTGAAGGTGACCTTATCGCCTTCGAGGGCCCAGGTATAAACACCTTTCCCTGCTTTCTGCGCGTCGCAATAATCTCCGGTCAGGAAGGTGATCTGGTTGCCCTGGACGCTGTAGGTGCCCTTGTCAGCCTCTCCGGGATCCCCGCTATCAAACTTAAAAGTGCCATCCGTGTTGAAGACATATACGTAGCCGGGGCCCTCAGAGACGAGCGTTCCGTAGGGGAACGGGACGCTGGTAGGGACGCTTGTCGGTGTTGGAACGGGCGTTGGGGCAGACCCACAGCCGGCAAGCGCCAGGCTCACCAGGCAGGTGATGGCTGTCAACCAGACCAGGAAGGGGTACCTGCGTGTATGAAACATATTCCTCCTGCGCTGTAACGGGCGTGCCCGGCGCCGGGTGAGGCGCGTCTCGAACGGACTCCGTATTCAGTTGTCGGTTATGCTCATTGATGGTGTTACTATTGCGCCCTTGTTCCTAAAACTCGCCTTTATTGACCTTTATTATAAGAGTTTTGGGAAGAACGTCAAGCTCCATATGCAAGCGCACGGTGTTCCTAAAGTCCGGTTGCACCCCTTCTTAAATCTGGCTATACTATGAACAGGATCTATCCAAAGATCAATCTGGCGCGGCTGGACATTCTGACCGGCACCAGCTTACAGCAAAATCATTCCACCAAGGAACGGAGAGAATATGAAGCCAACCAGTCAACCGGATAACGAAGCCGCTTCAGCCAGGATCACCCGGCTGATCCAGGATCTGCAAGGACAGGCGGATTGGAGAGGCGCGACCCTCGCGCATGTCCGCCAGCTCATCCAGGCGGCCGACCCGGATATCCAGGAGGAGTGGAAATGGGTTAAAGAAAGTTCGCCGGGAACCCCGGTCTGGTCGCATGACGGCGGCGTCTGCACGGGGGAATTGTACAAGCAGGCGGTCAAGCTGACCTTCTTCCGCGGCGCCTCCCTGAATGACCCGGAGAAGCTCTTCACTCAACCTGGAACGCGTGCGGCGTGCGATCGACCTGCACGAAGGCGAGCAGATCAACGCGGCTGCCTTCAAGGAACTGATCCGTGTCGGCGGTGGCGGCCAACTCCGCCGCGCTGGCTGAACGGGCAGCCAGGAAAAAGCGCTAAGACTTCCTTTCGTTCTTTACGCGCTCAAAAAAGGGAGGATCTGCCCGGACAGGTTGACCAGCGCGTGACCCAACCCCGGGATGAGCACTGATTTTAACTGTGGGACGAATTTCTGCATCCGTGGAATGACACTTTCCATCGGGATCAGGGCATCTTCCGTGCCGCCGATCAATAAGGTGGGCATGTTCAGGCGTTTCAACTCCTCATCGGAAAACAGGTACTCTTTGCCCCGGCGCGCCCTGAAGTGGGTCAGGATGGTGTTCATGAATTTGACCGCTTCCGGGTGCATGGGATCTCTTCCGAGAACGATGCGGTTGATCCTTTCCGCCCCCCAGCGCCCAACCAGGGAGAGCGGGATCGCTTTCAAAATGAAGGAGGGCCGGGCCGGCATGACACCCGCAGGAGCCAGCAAGACCAGCCTGGACACCCGCTCCGGCCGGGCCGTGGCAAAGCGCAGCGCCGTCCAGCCGCCTTGCGAGATGCCCAGCAGGGCCGTTTTTTGGATCTTCAGGCCGTCCAAAACATCCTCCAGCCATTCGGCAAAACCGGGCCCATCCCAGGCGGGACGGTTTTCGGCGCTCTTTCCGGGTTCGCCGGGCAGATCGGCCGCATAGACGCGGAAGTGCCGGCTGTATTCGACCACATCCCCCACCCACGAAACGGCATTCGAGGCCGACCCATGCAGCAGCACCAGGGGCGGGGCGGACTTGTCTCCGCTGGCGATGATGAAGGTATCGCCATGCCGGGTGGGCAGGTGGAAGGTTTCATGGGCCACCGGCCAGCGCGCCAGCACGGCCTCGTATAAAGCCATGATCTCGCTTTTACCGGCGGGTGACTTGTAGATCGAGCCTGGTTTCATGCCTGCCTCCCTGACCGCTCCTCAAGCTGGCTGCGCAATTTGGTCACCCAGTTCAGCTCATTCTGATAGAACGAAATCCAATTCTCCTGGATCATGTTCCACAAGACGGCCTCGCGCGGCGTGCGGGCCAGGGCGGGGTTGATATAAGCATCCCTGGGCGTTCCGGAGGGGGAGAGGTTCCTCTGGTGTGCCTGCACTTGCAGCATCGAAAGCTGCATCTGCATTTCGGCGGCGTACTTTTCCAGGAGCGCATCCAGTTCAGCCGGGTTCAACTGGTCGGCCCAGGCCAGCTGGATCAGGAAGGAATTCTTGAGCTGGGGCGCTTCCGGCTCCGAGAGCAGCCATTTTTTAAGCTCCGCCTGGCCTTTTGCGGTAATGCTGTAGATCTTGCGGGATGGGCTGTCTTCCTGAAGCTCGATTTCGCGTGAGACCAGTTCATCCTGGTGCAGTTTTACCAGCGTGGTATAGATCTGGTTGTTATTCCCGGACCAGTACAGCGCGCTCGAGCCTGCGAACATTTTCTTGATATCGTAGCCGGTCAGCGGGCGCCAGCTCAACAATCCCAAAATTGCAAATTCGATTGACATCCTGGTATTAAGTCCCTTTCTGCGAAGTATTTACTAACATATGTTAATAGTAACATATGTTAGGAAAAGAGTCAACCGGAGGTCTATCAGCCTGGTTTTGGCAATTGCTCTTAATCTCGCCCCTGCCTTTACAAGCAATGGCCAGTCGGAGATTTAACAGCAACCTTACCATGCGATGTGACAGTCACCTTCACTTCCAGGTGACTGTCACATTGGTTTCAAGCTGATTGTCTCATGCCATCCCGATACGCCCGGAAGCCAATTTTATTCTTATGCTAAAATGAGTTGGATACGTGAGCTGCCGCATTTAAGGTGATAATCACATGCCCTGGTAAGGGAGAAACCATGCCGTACGCGCGCAGAGATATCCTGGATTGGCTGCCCGGAGGGTATTATCATATCTATAACCGGGCTGCCCGGCAGGGCAGTCTTTTTAGAGAACCGACCAATTACCTGTTCGTGATCGCACGCATGCAGCAGTATGCACGCAGCCTTGCGCTCAGCGTGCTTGCGTATTGTCTCATGCCCACTCATTATCATTTCCTGCTCCGGCAGGATGGCAAAGCCTCGGCAGGGCTGCTGCCACAGCGCGTTTTCAACAGCTATACCAAGGCCTACAATCAGCGCTACGAGCAAAGCGGCACACTCTTTGAGCACCGCTTCCAGGCCAAGGCGATCAAGAACAGTAATTACCTGCTGCAGCTCTGCCGCTACATCCATGCCAATCCGGTCAAGGATGGGCTGGTGGCGGATCCTGCCGATTGGCCGTATTCAAACTACCTGGATTGGATCGGGGAGAGGAATGGTACGCTGCTGGACCGGAACTTTGTCTTTGAGCAATTTACAGATGGCGCAGAATACAAAGCCTTTGTGTTCGACTATCTGCGCAGCCGGTCTTTGCCAGAGGATGTGCAAGGATATTTGAACAGCCTGACGTGATCTGATCGTTGGAAAAATGACACAGGCACCCGTGGCTGAAATAATGTGACAGTCACCTAAAAAAGAAGGTGACTGTCACAAGCTGCGCCGTGAGGCCTACCTTTCCTGTGGATATCCCCCCATTTGGATGGATGTGACTGTCACCTTCACTTCCAGATGACTGTTACATGTAGGGAAGCCTTGGATATTACGAGGATAAAGTGGTATCGAGCTCGTCCCTTATGTTTCATCTCCCCGATTTCCCATGCTGTACTTGTTCCCTTTGTTTTTTTTATCTACAAGGTAAAAAAAGTACTGCTTCCGAAGCTTGGGCAAGTCGTTCTTCTGCATCAGATGACCAGTGTCTATTCAAGTATTACTGATTAGAGTCCAACTTTTTGACGTAGCCATCTCCCTTTCACGTAATTGATTTCCTGATAGAACGAATTGAATTGCAACAGAATAACATTTTTGCTCCAATTCTGTATTAACATGCCACTTACCATGTTGTAGTACAATAAAATTAGTATTATGGATTATTATGTGATTTACTAAAAGAATGGAGGTTGAAATGCGAAATGCTCAATTTGTTTTGGATGAAAAATATCCTTCTTGAAGATGCTTTCGATGCATCACGTAATTCATTAAGAATTATAGAGTATGATTCATGAGTAATATTCTGAAAAATGTCTGAACGGTATTTATTAAAAAAGACGTTCCTTATTATTGGTTCATCTTGTAAATCTATGGCTAAGCATTGTAAATACATTGTTCAAGGAGAAGTGTATAAAACATCTGGTATATATTTTACTCTATTCAATAATTTCTGAATGAACCTATTGACGTATTGATTCGACAATTCTGATTCTTTTATAAATCAATGGTTAATATGTTTAATACATTGTTCAAGGTGAAAAGCATACGACTAGGTCAATATTTACGACAGCACATTCAAATTTATCGCAATAATTTCTATTATTGAAGCTGTAATTAGTGAGAAATAATACGTTGAGTTCTATGTTTGGCTAAAGAACTATATGAAAATAGAAACTATTCATATCGAGAACCAAAAAGATCTTGATACATTGTACAATATATTCTACAAGAAGTACAAGGATGATCATGGATCGATTAAACTGTCAAGCTTGTCCTAGAGTTGGTTTCACGTTTTTCCAAGAATGGATAATGAGTAACAAAATTTCCTTATATCTAGATTAAAAAGATATGCACTTGATGGTTCTGGCAAAAGTAAAGATCAAATTAGAAGCGAATCAACTAAAAGATTAGATAGTAAGAATTCCGCTGAGCGACTTGATTCTATGCGTTCTGAGTTTGTCCATAATGCACTAAACTTAATCTCGAATTTACCGTCACTGCATTTATAAACGCGATAAATTAATGACCGTTCCGAACACTATGAAAGCGATAGACAAATTCATCTTATAAATCAACCTTTCTTTAGCTGATTTAGTGCCAATTGTTTTATGGTCGGCTTAATTAGACAATTTAGATATCAAGCATGAACGCCCATTATTATGGAGTAATTTATTAAAAGTATCGATAATTGTATTGTCATATGCAAAGTGGATTTGACGCATTGATTCCTGTAAACTGGCGAATAGATCCCGGAGATTCGTCCGTCGTTCTTTCGTCCCTGGGGCCGGTTGACCTCTCATATTATCCATACTATCGTTTTTTCATGGGTGGGGATATTATCCATAGAGGCTCTCATCCAAATCTCAAAGGTCATGCATGGACGAACAACAAGCCATTGCTCGATTGAAACAAGGTGATCTCAACGGTCTGGAATTCCTGGTGCAGCAATACCAGGTTCAGGCGGTTCATTCGGCGTATTTGATCCTCGGCGAAGATCCATCCGCGCAGGATGTGGTCCAGGCAGCTTTCCTGAAAGTTGCCCGTAAGATCAACCAGTTTGACTTCGCAATACCCTTTTCGACCCTGGTTTTTTCGAATTGTGGTCAATGACGCCATCAAGGCTGCCAAACGCCGGAAGAAAAGCGTTTCTCTGGACGGGCCAGCCGATCAGGCGGTGTCGGACTGGCTGACGGACAAGGCCCCCAGGCCGGAAGAACTTGCCGAAGCCAGCGATTTGCGTCGAGAAAGTGTGGACTGTGCTCCAGCAATTGCCCCCGAACAGCGCGCCGTCATTGTCCAGCGCCATTTTCTCGAAATGAGCGAAGCGGAAATGGTCGAGAACCTCCACAGGCCTGCCAGCACCGTCAAATGGTGGCTGCACAGCGCCCGGAAAAGCCTGAAAGCCCTTTTGGCAGGAGAAAATCATGAACAGCGATAATCTCAATTCCATTTTGAGCGATCTGGCCGAAAACGCTAAACCGGCCGCGCAGATCGATCTGTGGCCGGGTCTGAAAAATTCCCTTGCGTCGGGCGATGAACGATCCAAACCAGGAAGATCCAGCCTGAATCGAACTCCCGTTCCTCGTGCCGCTTTGGCATGCTGACTGTGCTCGTCGCTCTTGCCATTTTGCTGGTTACCCCCCAGGGGCAGGCGCTTGCCCAGGCGCTCCTGAAGTATTTCACGACGGTCTCACAAAGATCGCTCCCGCCGGTACCAACCCCGGTTCTGGCCCCGACGTATACGCTCGAGGCGGGGCTGATTCCCCAGCCGACAATTTCCAGCGATCATCAGAATTGTGGAAAACCGATTTCTCCCATCTCATCCACTTTTATTTGCCAGCTGCAGGATGCCCAGGTAAAATTGGGGTTCGTGGTCAAATCATTCCCGGCCCGGTATGTGCAGGCGCCATTCGGTTCCATGGTGGATTGACCAGGAGCAGCGCTCCATCCAAATGAGCTTCAGAGACCAACAAGCCGGCTATGGCCTGGCACAGGGGTTGGGAGACTTCCCCAAAGATCCGGTTTACCAGGCGGCCGTGCAGCTTGTTCGGGTGGGTGAATACCAGGCCGAGTATGCCACAGGCGACTTTATCTTTCCAGATGGTCGGGTTGATCAAGACATGCTCTGGGAACCAGGCGCGCCTGTCTATCGCTTGCGCTGGAAAGACAACGAACGCTGGTATTCGTTTACCCTGTCCCCGCACCAATTGGCCGGGCTAAAACCCGTCGAGATCCAGGCAAAAATGATCCAGATTGCTGAAAATCTCGTCAGCCTCGACCAGGGCCTCGATCAGCTTACCGCCGGAAGTCAACCCAGTCTCCAGGATAGCGCCGGTTTCACCATCAAAGAGCCAGGCCTGTTGCCGGAGGGCTTCCAGCAGGTTCCAGACGGCAGCTGGAGCAATCTCACAACCGCTCCCCGGGTGAGGATGGTTTACGATTACACGGTCAATGGACGGTGGGTGAACAGACTGACCCTGGACCAAATGCTCATCCCCGCCGATGACCAGACTCTCCGCAGGGAGTTCGGCCTGATTTATCAGAATCAAGCCCATGGTCAACGGGCAGTGCGGTGGACCCAAATGCGGATGAGGCAGTGCAAATCAATGCCGGTACCGGCTATTACCTGGACGGCGGGGCGTCTTTCGCCAGCGCCCTGTACTGGCGGGATCATGAAAGGGAGTATCTGCTGACATACCTCTGGACGCCCGATTTTGGCGGCAGGCTTGATAAAGCGACCCTGATCGCCATCGCCGAAAGCCTGAAATAATCTGCATCCCATGAATATGATTTTATCGCCGGATAGACCTCCGGGTTCTTCCCCCTGCGGTTATACTTTATGAAGATCCAACCGTAAATTAACTCAATCCGCCCTGACGTACTGACCTGGTTTACACATTGGACGGATGGTCCATCGTCTGTCAGCCGGGCCGTACAGCCAGGGCGTGCGGCGGCAAGGCTCACACGAAAAGGCTGAAATGCTGAAACGTGCCATTGACCTGGTCTTTGCGGCTGTTTTCGGGATCGTTCTGGCTCCTTTGGCCCTGCTGATCGCGCTGGTGATCGAACTGGAGTCGCCCGGTCCGCTGCTCTACAACTCCCGGCGGGTCGGCCGGGCCGGCCGGCCGTTCTTCTATCATCGCCTGCGCCTGGTGAAAGGCTCGCCATATCAACCGCCGTATGAACGTACCCGCTTCGGCCGGTTGATCGGAAACCTGTCCCTGGATGAGATCCCGGGCCTGTGGAATGTGCTCAAGGGCGAGATGAGTCTGGTCGGTCCACGCCCGGAACGGCCCGAAAACGTGGATCCGGGCGACCCGGACTGGCAGAAGGTCCTGTCTGTCAGGCCGGGCTTGACCGGGTTGGGCTTGTTGACCTTCCTGGACAAGTATAATCAGACCAGCGTTAAAGATCGCATCGGACCGGAGCTGTACTATGTCGGGAACCAGTCGCTCATCCTGGACTTGAAGATCCTGCTCAGGACGTTCTACTTCTGGATGCGGATGGGTCACTTGAAACGCTGACGCGGCTGAGCGGCAGGCAGCCCGCCCGTTAGAATACCATGTGAGTGGCTGGTCTTGTGGGCTATTCATGGTTTTTTACCGCACAGCACGCTGAGAGCGCAGAGAAATAGCCTTGTTTTTTCTCCGCCTGTCCTGACTGGTTCACAGCCGCGATCTCAGCGGTGAGAAAGATGAGCCCATCCATTTGGCCACTCCCGGTTGCATCCGAAAGGAGATCCTCCCAATGATCGCAAAGAATGAAAAGCCGCGCTGGTCTTTTTATCTGCTCTGGATCCTTTTGACATTCGTGTGTATCCCGATCGCCTTTTTTCTCGACCTTGTCATCCTGCGCATCCTGATCCATTTCATCGGTGACACGATCTATGTGGATGGGGTGCGCCACATAACGGAAGATTACCTGGGGATGCTTGTCTTTATTCCGATCGTGGCTCTATTGACCGGGGCGTTCCAATACGGGCTCCTGCGCCGCCACCTGACCGGGATGGGCGGGTGGGTGGCAGTCACATTCGCGGGCTGGCTCCTGGGGTTGTTCCTGAACCTGGTCCCCGTCTGGCTTCAATGGTCAAACCCGTTGTTCAAAATAAATCTGGCATTTATCGTGCTGGGGTTATCGATTGGTGTGAGCCAATGGCTGTTTCTGCGGCGGCGTTTCCCCCGGGCGGGCTGGTGGTTGGCAGCCAATGCGCTTGGCTGGGGTGTATTGGCCCTGATTCCACAAAATAATTCCATCGGCCAGTTCGGACTATTCTTTATCGGCTTTTTACCCGCCTGTGCCACCGCCTGGGCGTTGGCGTGGCTGATGGAACAGGTCCGACGGACGGAACCGCTGGGTGCTTAACTGCCTGCAGCCGTTTGATCAAATTGACTGTTTGAGGAGAGATCAATGCCAGCCTTGAAAAGGATCGCGCCCGCAATTTTTGCGTTCTTGTTCCTGTTGGCTGCAGTCGCCTGCAGCCCCGCCGCGCCTTCAGCGACCTCCACCGCGTGGCCGCCTGCCCCCACGGAAACGCCCGCCTTCGAAGAACCACAAATGCCGCCCCTGCCTGCGCCTGCCGTGCAGGGCATTCTTGCAGTCGGCGCCGGGCCCGTATTGAGCTATCAATGCTTTGGGGAAGGCACGCCCACCGTGATCGTTGAAGCGGGGGCAGGCGATAAACCAACCGTTTCCTCAAGTTGGAATGCGGTCATCCTGGGGGTCTCTCCCGTCACGCGGATCTGTGTTTATGATCGTGTGGCCGTCACCACCGTCCAAATTGGCGCCGAAAATCTGCACCTGCTTCTCACGAAAGTTCCCATCCCGGGCCCCTATATCCTGGTGGCGCATTCCCTGGGCGGTTGGTATGCGCGTGTCTTCGCGCATCTCTACCCGCAGGATGTGGCGGGCATGCTCTTGGTGGATACGACCGCCACAGCCCCGAAGCCGCCATAACCTACGCCACCGCTTATCCGACCGCCTCAGCGGGTGAACCCGCTTCCATCACGCAGAACCGTATGTCTGAAACCGACATATACACAGGTGAGCTGCTGCCCTCGATGGACGGACTTGATATGAAAACCAGCAACGAACAGGTCCGACAGGCCGGCTCGTTCGGGGATCTGCCGCTGGTCGTGATCTGTCATACCCCCGGTATGCTCGATCTGAGCGCCTACGATCCGGCGGTTAAAGACCAGATGGCAGCCATCCAGCTGAAGATTTTTGCTGATCAGGCAACCCTGTCTTCGAAGGGCGTCTTCATGGTCGCCCGCACCGGTCAACACTTCATCTCCGAATACCAGCCGCAGATCATCATCGATGCGATCAACCAGATGGTGGCAGGCCTCCGGAATAAGTGACTTTTACAGATCGAATGCCGGGCCGTATAACCGGAACTTGGGCTGGTGAAGTCCAGATCTGGGATCATGCGCTCCTCGAGAGGACACGCTATACAATTTTAGTGGAAGGATCAACGCAGCATGGACCTGACACAGGCAGAGATCATCCGCAGCGGGTATAAGCTTCAAGCCGCGCCGGTCGATTCATGGCGGACCTATGATGAAAACGATCCAATCCCCGGCTACTTCCAATTTGATTGGCTGAGCAGCCGGCATCCGGATCTCTATCACCAATTTGCCTTATCCACGGCAGGTCTGATGGAAAAGCTGCACACGCTGATCGACTTAACGGATCGGGATGTCCTTGACATTGGCGCAGGCACAGGGCGATCTGCCATGGGAGCCGCCCAAAAAGCAAAAAAGGTATTTGCTCTTGATTACTATGCCTCGGTTGTGTTGTTCGGTAAAAGCCAGCTCCGGCAAACCGGTACAACCAATGTTTATTACTTGAACGGTGATCGAAACCATTTACCGCTGCCGGAAAACTGTGTGGATGTTGTCATCAACGCCTGGGCAGAGTTGAATCCGGAAGAAGCCTATCGGGTCATTAAACCGGACGGCTATCTGGTCCAGTTGGGCGCGCTCCCGAATGCCCTGTGTGGTGAGCTTACCAGCCTGCTTGCCCCCGATTACCCATGGATGCCCAGGGATTGTGCCCCCGCGGAAGTATTTGAGCCAGGCTATCCTGACACAGTCTGCCGCGCGGATAGTTCGATTTGGAATGGAATTCCGATCAAAGGCTTGATAAACATCCAACAATTTACTTATGTGGCAGATTATAAGGATTATTCAGAAGCGGCGCTCATGACAGGACGCCTGTATGGGCCAAAAGCAAAGCACTATTTTATGACCAGAAAACAATCCACCTTTTCGTGGCGGTTGCAGATCATCATGGGCCAGGTAAGTAAAAGCTGCGCGCCTCACGCATGATCGACCAGGCAGTCTCGAAAGGGCCAGGTCAACTCTAAACAGGGGACACCCGGCCAAATCGCCTGAGACCGGGGCGACTGCATAAACAACCTCACGTTCCACGAACAAACCCCGATGCTATAATGAACTCCCAGTCCTTTTTTAGACCAGGAGCACCCCCATGTCCAAATTCACCTGCAATATTGCACTGATCACCGGCGCCTCCAGCGGCATTGGCGCAGCCTTTGCACGCCACCTGGCCAGGCCGGGCTGCCGCCTGATCCTGACCGCCCGCCGCCTGGAGCGCTTGCAGGCCCTGGCAGCCGAGTTGGAGCAGTCCGGCGCGCAGGTGGAAACCCTGGCGGCTGACCTGGGCACGGAGGACGGCATCCGGGCGCTCGAGCAGAGCATCCTGCGTGAGCCGCAGTTGGACCTGCTGATCAACAACGCCGGGTTCGGGATCCATGGGCCTTTTTTTAGCTTGCCGCTGCAGGAGCAGGCCGAGATGCTGCGCGTGCATGCCGAAGCCCCCTTCCGCCTGACGCATGCCGCCTTGCCGGGCATGCTGGCCCGCAAAAAGGGCGCCGTCATCAACGTTTCTTCGGTGGGGGCCTTCCGGAGGAGCGCCCGGAGCGTCATGTACAGCGCCACCAAGTCCTTCCTGACCGCCTTCAGTGAGGCGCTCAACAAGGGGCTGCGCGGAACGGGGGTGAAGGTCCAGGCGCTCTGCCCGGGCTACACCCGCACGGAATTTCATGTGGCCCGTGAAAGCATGGTTAACGTGAAAACGCAAAATATCCCGGCCTTCCTGTGGATGGAACCAGGCAAAGTGGCCTCCGCTTCCCTGAAAGCGCTCGAGCGTGACCAATGCCTGGTCATCCCGGGCCTGATCTACAAGCTGGGCGTTCTGGCTGGGCGGTTGGGATGGATCTAGGCCCCGACCACCCGGGCCGGGAAAGGAGCTGTCCGCATGCGTACGATCGTCTTTGAGAAGAATATCCCCAAAGTGCTGCTCGTCAAGGCGCTCCGTCCGCTCTGGCCGGGGATCGTCTATTCGCCTCTATCTCCCACGCGCTACCAGGAAATCCCCGACCCGCCCCTGCCCGCCCCGGACTGGCTGCGCGTGCGCAACCGTCTCGGCGGCATTTGCGGTACCGACCTGCACATCCTGCAGGTGCTGGCGGACCCGCTGATCGCAGCCGCCGCCCTGCCGGGCACGGATCGCATCTACCTGGGCCATGAAGTGGTCGGGACGGTCAGCCAGGTTGGCGCGGGGGTGGGCTCGCTCAAGCCCGGCGACCGGGTCGTGCTGGATGCACGCGGTCCCAATTGTCTCACCCAGGCCATCCAGCCGCCCTGCCGGCACTGCCGGGAGGGCAATTTTGCCCTGTGCGAGAACGCTTCGCGCGGCCTGGGCCCGCAAGGCATCGGCGGTGGTTTTAGCGACTCTTTCATCGCTCACGTGAGCGAGGTTTATCGCCTCCCGGACGAGATCGATGACGAGGCCGCCGTGCTGATCGAGCCGCTTTCGGTCGGGGTGCGGGCCGCCCTGCGCAGGCTGCCGCAGCCCGGCGAACAGGCCCTGGTGATCGGCTGCGGCATCATCGGTCTGTGCGTGCTGCAGGCCGTGCGGGCGCTCTCGCCGGACTGCCGGATCACCGCCATGGCGCGCTACCCGCACCAGGCGCGCCTGGCACGCGAGCTGGGCGCGCATGAAGTGCTGCTGGGCGGGGATGGCTACGCCGCGGCTGCCCGCCTCACCGGCGCCCGGCTGTACACCGGTCCCTTCCGCAACCGGACGCTGCTGGGCGGCTTCGATGTGATCTTTGACAACGTCGGCTCGGCCCGCACGGTGCAGGACTCCCTGCGCTGGACGCGCGCCGGCGGTACGCTGGTGCTGGTGGGCGTCAACCTGGAGCGCATTCGGGCAGACCTGACCCCGGTTTTTGCGCAGGAGATCAACCTGGTCGGGATGAACGCCCACGGCATGGAAACCTGGAACGGCGCCCGGCGCTCCACCTACGACCTGACCTGCGAGCTGCTGCTGCAGGGCCGCCTGAAGACCGCCGGCCTGGTCACGCACCACTTCCCGCTGGAGCAGTGGCGGGAGGCCACACGCCTGGCCCTGGATAAGCGCAGCGGCGCGGTCAAGGTCGTGTTCGATTACGGCGAGGCCCCCAAACCAGACAGCCGGAGCGCTTGAAACCGCTCCTTAGATGTGACTGCCCTGTCCCGCTGGGGCAGCCTCCCCGAGGGGGGCAAACTGACCGTCTGATTAATTTCAGCCTGCTGCAGCAATGATCCGTCACCCATTGCCTCATGCACCAGCCAATCCAAAAGATCCTTGTTTTGAACCCCAAAAACCATCCCCAGGGGGGAGGTTAAATACATCTCCAGTAGGGTCGGTTTCGGTTACCTCCTGCAGGTGGTTGCCGTATACTGGTCAAGGAGAGAGAGGTGCTCTCTCCATAAGTTCAAGAAAGGATCCTGGATTATGTTCACTCCAACCCGAATTTCCCGTTTTTCACCCATCCTGCTGGCTGCCGTCATTCTGGTGCTTGTCACCGCCGCCTGCGGATTCCAAACCCACAGGCCGGGACGGATCACAGAGGTGGTTGACCTCAGCCTTAATGAGGAACTGTTCAGCCAGGCGGCGCCAACCTTCGAAGTCCATGGGCATGATTTTTGGGACGACCTGCTGGTGGATGTCAACCGCATGGAGCTGCACGATGGTTACCTGCGCTTCCTGGGCAGCCGCGTCATGCCGGACGGATCCAGGGAACCTGCCAGCATCGACGCGAGCCTGGGAGCGGAGAATGGCGGCCTGACAGCCAGGGTCATTGCCGTGGATATCCCCGGGATCAAACTCACGGATCCGGTGATCGTCGGGATCAACCAGGAACTGAAAGCTGACCTGTCCCCGATGGATTTTGATCCGTTTTCAGATCTTCAATTCGAAAAAGTGCAGGTTACGGAAGATGCACTGCTGGTGCAGGTCAAGGTGACCGTCCGTTTCTAATCCCGTAGACAATACCTTGCAATCTTCGCCTCGAAAGGTGCCTGCCAGCTTCTCCTCCAGCCGGCGGGCACCTGGTCTTTCTCTCCAGCAATTAAGCCGGGACCCAGGGTCAGCTCCTTCAAGCCGCCTGGGATGGATCTAGGCCATCAACCACGCAACCGCCTCGTCAATCTCGCTAAAGAGTTTCAGGTTGACACCCCGGTTGCGGGCAACCGTCTCTGTGAATTGATCGAGCGGCGATCCCTCTTCCTGGCGAACAAGCGCCACGCGTGTAAGCCTGCCTGCCATCCTCTGCCCGGAAACTGCGACCTGGTACCTGTCCATGATCGACAACCGGCCGGTCATCCTTCTGCAATCGATCAGGACTTTGGATAGGTTATGCGTTGAACCGGCCTGGAGGCTGCCATCAATCGCCCGTTCGGCTGCTGCCGCGTTGAATTCTCCGGTGTAAGTAACGAGGATGTAGTCCGGTTTGACTTGGATCTCCAGTACTTCTGGCATCTTGTTACTCCTCACGGCTGCCCGGCGCCTGGTCAGGCGGGTGGGTGTCCTATCTGACGACTGCACATGATCATAGTATCGCGCAACCACTCCTGATAGACAATAGCCCACCGCAGAGTACGCGGAGAGCAGCGCCGCTGTCCCGGTGCCTTTCCGGGAGAGATTAATCGGTATTCTCCGCGCCCTTGGCGTTCTCTGCGGTAAAAAAGGCCAGGCAGTTTGGACTTTAAGAACACCCTGTTTTCTCCATGAATAGGGCTAGAAATCAAAACTGAAATGTGATACAGTATAAATAAGGGGGGATGATGGGTTGCCTTCTATTTAGAGAAACGAGGTGGCTCATGATGGCAAAAAAGAACAATTCTCATTTCAAGATCCTGCTGGGAGACGACCGCTCGGAACATGCCCTCGCGGCGGTGGAACTGCTGGAGGACCTGCACTTTCCCCCGGGAACAGACGTTACCGTTTTTCGGGCTTGCGCCCCCACCCAGGCGACAGACCTGATCCTGATGGAAGACGCGCTCAACCAGACCTGCGAGCGGTTGAGAAAGACCGGCCTGCATGCCAGACCGGAGTTGCTGCTGGGCTCCCCGGCGGCAAAGTTCCTGGAATATGCCGGGAAACAGGCTCCAGATCTGATCATCATCGGTGCGAAGGGATTGCGCGCCACGACCGGCATCCTGGTGGGAGGTGTGGCCCAGCAGTTGGTCGAATACGCCACTTGCCCCGTCCTGGTGGTTCGCCTGCCTTACAATGGCCTGCATGACATTATGCTGGTGACTGATGGCTCGACCTTCAGCCAGCAAGCGCTGCAATTCCTGGGCGGTTTGCCCCTGCCTGCGGCTGTCCAATTGTGGGTGATGCATGTGCTGCCGCCGCCGCCCATCCCTTTGCTGAGCAGCCTGCCCATGAGCGGCGTGCCTTTCGTCCTCCCGGTGACAGAAGAAGCCGCCGCGCTGAGGGAGGCGGAACAGCAGGCCGGGCAGGCCCTGGTGGACCGCACAGTCGCGGCGCTGCAGGCACTCGGCAAGCCTGCCAAGGGCATCCTTAAGCGTGGGGATGCTGCCACCGAGATCATGGAGGCTGCCAAAGAGCTGAATATTGATCTGCTCGTCACCGGATCCCGTGGACTCAACCCGATCAGCAGCTGGTTGATGGGCAGCGTCTCGCGCAAGCTGGTGCACTATTCGAAATGCTCGGTGCTGATCGTCAGGGACCTGCCGGCGGGTTGATCAGGCTGGCTGACGGGAAGCAATCGGGTCGGCTGGGACCTATTAGGGACGGTCCGGGAAACGCCGGGCCTGCCACCATTAATTGCGTTCCAATATTTCCCCAACCCGCATTACCAATCCTTCGATAACTCCTTCATATAAAGGGTCATCCGCGCTGGTATCCAGGCTGATGACCGGCGTGGAGCCGATCTTGTTCATCCATTCCTGGATGAGCAGTTCGATGCCTGCCAGATCCTGCGTCTCCACGATATCCAGGCTGCGCTGCCGTTTTTCCCGCCGGGCAATCAGGATGGACGTGGGCGCGGAGAGCTTGATAAAGAGCTCCGGCATGGGCAGCACCTGCCGCAAGGTGACATACAACCTTTCGCATAGCCGGAATTCGCTATCGTCCAGAAAGCCTTTTTGGTGGAACAGGCGGGTGAAGAGCTGGAAATCCTGGTCCAGGCCGCCATCCTGCACGCCGGTGAACTCCTTTTGGCGGGCCTGGATCTCCTGTTCGGCGCGGAATAACATGTAATCGATCTGGTTCGAAAGGGAGTATTTCTTCAGATCCGTGGAAAACTGCTCCTGGAACGGTCGTTCCTTGTGCTGCTCCAGAAGCGCAATGAAAGGCCCGCGTTCACACAAGCGTTGCGTGAGGGTCGTTTTGCCTGTGCCGCAATTCCCGATCACCGCGATCAGTTTTCCCATGTCTTAAACGCCCAGCATCTTCCGGATGAAGAGTTGCACCAGGAAGAGGATGATCGGCAGCACGATCGCAGACAGAAAACCGGTCAGGGTGCCGGTGCGCCACGGCCAGGTGGGAATGGCATTCAAAAAGGCGCGTTCCGTATTCAATCCTGCCAGGGCCGGTCCAAGCTGATTCGCCTCGGCCAGGATATTTCCATCCAGATGGTTGTGGTACTGTTCCAGGATCGCCCCCACCCGGTGATGGTTTTCTGCAAGCAGCCTGCGCTTCTCAGCGACCAGCCGGCGGTGCACGAACCAGAGCGGGAAAACAAACGCCGTGATCGCCAGCAGAACCTGTAAAACCAGTAACACCAGTACCGGAAAACTGGTCAGTTGCAGCGGAAAGGTCAGCAGGGTCAGGCTGAGCATGATCATCCAACCTATGCCGGTCTGGGCGGTCACGCGTGAAAAGGCATACACCGGATCCAGCCGGAACAGGTTGAACTGCCCGGCCAGCTCCACCGTGCGTTTTACCAGCCACAATTGCCGGATGGAATGGTAATAGATCACGCTGCCAATGCAGTAGGAAACCAACCCTTCCACATAAGTGATCGCATTTACCCATGTATCCCATCCGTAAGCCGCTCTCACACCTTCCAACAAAAAATACATCAAGGCGACATAGCTGAGCGCCCAGAACACACCGCTCAGGATCGCACCCCGGGCCGGGATGCTGGTGAATTCAAACTTCATCCTTTTCAGTCTCTCCTCATCAAGCTGCAAAAGCGGGCTGAAACTGGACAGGGCTTCGCTTGCGACCGAGTTCAAATGCGTGATGATCGCCAGCGGTATCCACAGCCAGAGCGGATAAATGAACATCAATGGTGTAAATTTAAAAGCGGGCAGCCAGCCGTCGATCCAGGAAAGGATGTTGTTAAGCAAGCCCTGCAGGAGGAAAAGAAGAATGTAGGTGAGCCAATAGGGGACGGGCAGATGCCCGATAAAGTTCATCAACCCATCGATGAAGCTGGGTTTGTAGGATCTGGTTTCGCTGGTTTTCTTTTGAATCAGGTCAGATTCGATGGTCTTCATTGGACCGCCTCTTTGGGATATGGATGCAACCGGGCTGCCTGAAAACGGATCCGGAAACGGATGGTCCGAACCTTTGAAGCGGAGTATATAATCATTCCCGAAATCGGTCAACAATCTTAAAATTGAATATCCTCACAACCAGTTGACGTAATTGGTTTTCGGTTGTATAAATATTTAAGGTAAGCTGAATTCTGGAGGAGACAACACCCATGACCAAAACAGACGATTGGAACTCTGTCGAAGCGACGATGGAACAATACAACACCGCCCGTTATTACGATTATCTCCTGGGCGGCTACCATAACTATGCGGTCGACCGCAAGGTCGGGGACCTGATCATCCAGGTCTGTCCCGACATCCGCCTGGGGGCTTTGGCCAACCGGGCTTTCCTGCGCCGGGCAGTCAAATTCCTGTGCCAGCAGGGCATCGATCAATTCCTGGATATCGGCTCCGGCATGCCGACCTCGGGCAACGTGCATGAGGTGGCCCAGGCGATCAACCCGGCTGCGCATGTTTTCTATGTGGATATCGACCCGGTTGCCGTGATCCACAGCCAGGCCATCCTGAAGGACAACCCGAACGCCGCCTGCCTCCAGGAGGATATCCACAATATCGAAAAAATTCTGGAACATCCAGCCTTCACAGCCTTGATCGACCTGAACCGGCCGGTGGGCGTGCTGATGGTGGCGGTGCTGCATTTCGTCAAGGATGACGGGCAACTGAGCCAGATCCTGGGAGTATTGAAGGATCGGCTGGCGCCGGGCAGTTATATGGTCATTTCCCATTACTCCGTGGAGGGCGCACCCGAGCAGACCATTGCCCAGATCAACCGGCTGGCCTCCGGCGCGGGTTCCCCATCGGTCTCGCGCACCTGCGCAGAGACTGCCGGGTTGTTCGCTGGCTTCGAATTGGTAACGCCCGGGGTTGTCCACGCTCCGCTTTGGCGCCCGGAAAGCTCTGAGGATCTCCTGGTCGACCAGCCGGCGCGCGTCATGGCGTTCGCTGGCGTGGGCCGCAAACCCTAAGCACTGGCAGGTGGAGAATGGAGAACATGGATCCAATACTGGATGATCATGCCCGTCCGGATATCCAGGAAAGTCGGGACGCCATCGCGCATCAATGGTTCCTGGATCTGGCATCTGCGGGTTGTTTTCAACTGGACCGCACCGAAGCGCTCCGGAAGTTCTCCGATCTCACCGATCAAGTCATAGCCATCCTGCTGGCAGATGGCCCGCAGGCGGACGCTGGCAAAGAAGTAGGCCGGGAATTGGCCAGTCTGCCCTGCATCGACCCGCTCGCGGTGGAATTGAGCGCAAAACTTTGGACCAGTACGCTGCATGCGAACGAATTTTCGGTTGGACCGGAAGTGCTGCACCCGCGCATGATGGTGCTGATCAGCGGCATGGCGGCCGGTTTCGGCATGCGCGCCCGCGATATCGTGCTCGAGCAGCAGGAAGATATCCGCTCAGCCATGGCAGCCGACCTGCTGCGCGCCACGGAAGAGCTGAAGAAATACCAGACCCACCTCGAAGCGATGCTGGCAGAGCGCACGCGTGAGCTGCGCGAGCGCGAGGAACAATTCCGGGTGATCGCGGAAACCTCCATCGATGGGGTATTCCAGTCGATCAACGCGGATGGCGAATTGATCTACTTGAATAATTCCTTTGCAAAGATGCTGGGATACACCCAGGAAGAGTTACTGGGCAGGACCACGCTTTCCCTCCTGGCTGAAGAGGATCTGCCTGCTTTGGGCCCCATTGCGGAAGATGTGCGTGTTAACAAACCGGTGCAGGGCGAGTTCCGGCTAAAACATAAAGACGGGCACCTGGTGGACATCCGCTTCAGCAACGTCCCAACCGTGGTGAATGGGCGCATCGTCCGCTCGGGCTTTCTGCAGGATATCACCGAACGCAAGCGGGTGCAGGCTGCCTTGTTTCAGAGTGAGGAACGCTACCGGACCCTTGCCGAAGCTTCGCCGGATATGATCTTTATCATCGGCCAGGACGACCGGATCCAATATATCAACAGCTTCGCGGCAGCTTTCCTCGGCCTGCCGGCGGAAGATATTGTCGGACAGCCGCGCCAGCGTTTCTTCCCTTCCAACCCTCAACAGAAGAAGGATCTCCGGAAGGTTTTGAAGAACGGGAAACCATCTTACTATGAAGATGAGGTCAGGATCAATGACCGTTTAGCCTGGCTGGGCACCTGGCTGGTACCGCTGCGGGACGCCGCGGGGACTATTTCCGGCGTAATGGGAGTAAGCCGTGATATTACGAAACCGAAACAGAACGAAATGGAGATCCTGCGCTCACGCGATGAACTGGAAAAGCGCGTGCAGGAGCGCACCGTCGAATTGATCGCCAGCCAGACCCAGCTCCGGCATCTGACCGACCGGCTGGTCACGTCCCTGGAAGAGGAACGCCGCCGGATCAGCCGCGAGCTGCATGACGAGGCCGGTCAGGCCTTGATCTCCTTGAAATACAGCCTGGTTTCACTCGAAAGCGAGATCCCGGATAACAACCTGTACGCCAAAAGCCGCCTGGTGAATTCAATCGATAACATCGATACGATAACGGATAAGATCCGGATGCTCAGTCACAGCCTGCGCCCGCCTGTCCTGGAGGTGATCGGGATCGACTTGAGCCTGAGGGATTGCTGCGAGGATTTTGCAAAACGTACCGGGCTGGCGATCCACTATCGGGGTGAGGAAGTGCCGGGCCTGCCGGACGATTTCGGTATCGGCCTGTATCGTTTTGTCCAGGAAGCGCTTACCAATATCGTCAAACATGCCCATGCCACCAAAGCCGAGGTCAGGCTCAAATACATGAAGAAGCAGATCTCTCTGACTGTTTCCGACAACGGCCGCGGCATGGATGAGACCGCCAAGACCGATGGCATGGGATTGATCGGCCTCCAGGAGCGTCTAAGTCTCATGGGAGGCACTCTAAAGATCCGGTCACAAGTTGGCCAGGGCGTAACATTGACTGCCCTGGTCCCCTGGCCGCGGCCGGGCAGCGAAAATGGGGCGTCCGCGCAAGGGTCAGTCCCGCTGGGGTGAGAGCGCCTCATCGCCGTGGCGGTTGAAACCGCTCCTCACCTGTGCCTGCCTGCACCAGCCTGCCTGCACCCGGGTTTGGGCGTGGTTCAGCCCCGGCTGATTCTTGATACAAAAGCTGGTATACTAATCTAGACAATAGATCCCGGTTGGTTCCTGCCAACCAGGCGTACAATCACGAGAACACCTTCTTGGAGCGACCGGCTCCGGGTGTTCGTCTGTTTTAATATCATTATCGGGAGAGTTCCGAAGAAAGGGGCTCAGCTTGTCTCCCTACGTCTTCATCATGCTTGTGGCAGCCATGCTTTGCACGTTCATTGCCGTGTATGTCTGGCCGCGCCGCCACATCAACTCTGAGACAATTCCGATCGTGCTCCTTCTGATTGGGATCACCGGATGGATCACGGCAGCCCTGGGCGGCTTGCTGGACCAGGAGCTCGCTCACAAAATGCTGTGGGCTAAATTTGAATACATTGGCGTTGTCAGTGTGCCGCTGCTGCTGCTTATATATATACTCTACCATTCCAATTACAGCCGCCAGTTGACGGGAATGCGGCTGGCCTTGCTGGCGTTTATACCGGCAGTCACCCTGCTGCTGGCCTGGACAAATGGAATGCACGGCTTGATCTGGACCGCGTATGTCCCGTACCTGGAAAATGGATTGGCGCTTTCTCATAAGATCTACGGCCCCGGATTCTGGGTCTACTGGGTCTATAGCTATCTGCTCCTGCTGGCTGCAACGGTGTTGATCGTCCGCAGCATGCTGGGTTCGGCCAGGCTGTTTCGCTGGCAGAGCCTCCTGGTCGTGGTCGGGATCCTGGCGCCCTGGATCGGGAATCTCCTGTACGTTTTGCATCTCAGCCCATTCAAAGACCTGGACCTGACGCCGCTCGGCTTCAGTATCACCGGCATCCTGCTGGCCATCGGCTTGTTCCGCTGGCAATTGTTCGACATAAAACCGATCGTACAGGCGGCCGTGCTGGCGGGTATGGCGGATGGGTTGTTGATCGTTGACAACCAGGGCCGTCTGCTGGTGGTGAACCAGGCAGCCGAGGCGATCCTGGGCCAGAACGGTTCAGAAATGATCGGGAAACCCCTGGAACAATTCATCCAAGGCTGGCAGCCGCCCGGGAAAGGTTCCGATCAGCGCACCGGTAAGACGATCGAGATAAAGCTCCCGTGTGGCACGGGAATCATGACTTATGAAATCAGTCAATCCCCATTTGACGAAAAAGCAGGCTCTCCGCAGGGGAGAGTCATCTTCCTGCATGATGTGACCGAAAGGAAACGGCTGGAAGAAAGTCTGCAGGAAGCCGGGCGAAAACGAGCCGAAGCGTTATTGCAGCAATCGGAAAATAAATACGCCATCCTGTTCAAGAACATGTCGGTTGGCGTGATCTATCAGAGCGCGGACGGTCGCGTGGTCGATATGAATCCGGCCGCCGCCTCCATTTTGGGCGTGGATCAGGCGCAGATCAGCAGCGTGGATGCGATCAATGCCAATTTATTAACCATCCACGCGGACGGCTCGGCCTATCCAGCCGAAGAACACCCCAGCATGGTCTCCCTAAAGACCGGCCTGCCATTGCGAAACCAGGTGATGGGCATCTGGTTCCCTGATGAGCAAGCTTACCATTGGGTCAATATCAACACCACACCGCAATTTATGCCCGCTGAGGACAAGCCTTACCAGGTATTTGTCACTTTTGACGACATCACCGAGGCCAGGCAGGCGGCTGAGAAAAACGCCCTGCTGGCTGAAATTGTCAAATCTTCCGATGCTGCCATCATTGCCAAAGATCTGAATGGGACCATCACGAGCTGGAACAGGGGCGCCCAAAGGATCTATGGCTACAGCGGGGATGAAATGATCGGCAAGTCGCTCTCGGTCTTGATCCCAGAGGATCGTGCAGATGAGCTGCCAAAGTTTCTTGAAAAGATAAAATTGGGAGAATCCATCGACTTCTATGAAACAAAACGCCTGAGAAAAGATGGACAAACTTTTTATGCAACTTTGACCATTTCACCAATCCGGGATGCAGACGGGAGAATTATTGCCGCCTCTACGATCACGCGTGATATTAGCGAGCGCAAACAGTCAGAAGAGGCGTTGGCCCGCCAGACCGAGGAACTGGCCCGCCTGTACCGCGCCTCGGCTTCCTTGCTCACCGATGTCGACGCTTGACCTGAATGGCCTGGCTCGGACCATTATCAAGGCCGTCCTGAACGAGTTTGGGCAGAGCAACTGCAGTATTTTCTTGCTCGAAAATGAAACCCGCAAGATCAACCGGATCGCCGTGGCAGGACCCTTTTCCGACCAGGTCAGCAAAGTCGAACTGACCCTGGACGGTCTCGGGCTGGTTCCCATGGTTTTCCGTACCGGCCAGGTCATCAATACCCCGGATGTCCTGGGAAACCCTGACTATTTTCCGAGTTGGCAGGCCGCCAGGTCTGAGCTGACCATCCCACTCAAGATCGGCGGCACGGTAACGGGTGTGATCGATGTTCAGAGCACGGAGCCGGCCCATTTTTCCGCCGCGGATGAACGCCTGATGGCGGTCTTCGGAGAACGCGCCGCCCTGGCCCTGGAGGACGCCCGCCTGTATTCACAAACGGAACGCCATCTGGAAAACCTGAACGCGCTGTTGAAGGTGGATACGGCCATCACCGGCAGTTTCGACATCAAGCTCACCCTGGGCATCCTCGTCGGCCAGGTAGTCAAGGCATTCACAGTCGATGCGGCGGATGTTTTGATCTTCAATTCCATCTCCCAGATTTTTGAGTCCTCCGTGGCGCAAGGGGTGCGCAGTCACGCCTCAGAGCAGCCTGCCAATGGCCTTGCCTGGCAGGTGGCCCGGAGCAGGCAGGAGATCACGGTCATGGATCTGCCCGGCGGCTCAAAAAAGCCAACCCTGCCTGTCGAAGCTCTTCAGGCCGGATTTACTGACTACTTGGGGATTCCTCTGATCGCCAAGGGCCAGGTCAAGGGCGTGCTGGAGCTCTACCGGCGCGGGCCGATCACCCTGGACCAGGAAAGCCATACTTTTCTGGAGGCGCTGGCCGGACAGGCTGCCGTTGCCATCGACAGCGCCCAGCTTTTTGAGGACCTGCAGAGTTCCAAGGCTGAGTTGATGCTGGCGTATGACGAGACGATCGAAGGCTGGTCGCAGGCCATGGAACTGCGTGATAAAGAGGCCGCCGGCCATTCCACGCGTGTGACCGAACTGACCATAAAATTGGCCGGGAGCATCAGCTTCTCTTCGGAAGACCTGCTCCAGATCCGCCGGGGGGCATTACTGCATGATATTGGCAACCTGGGCGTCCCGGACGAGATACTGCGAAAAGCCGGCCCTCTTACGGATGAAGAGTGGGTGACCTTGCGCAAACACCCGCAGTTCGCATACGATCTGCTTTCCTCGATCACCTACCTGCGTTCTGCGCTCGATATCCCTTACTGCCACCACGAGAGATGGGATGGCAGCGGTTACCCGCGCAGCTTGAAGGAAAACCAGATCCCGCTGGCGGCCCGCATCTTCACCGTGGTGGATGTTTGGGATGCCCTCACCTCGGACCGCCCCTTCCGGGCAGCCTGGCCCAGGGAAAAAGCGCTCGACTATATCAGGGGGCAGTCTGGAAAAAAGTTCGATCCAATGGTGGTCGGCGCCTTTATCAGGCTGATCAGCACCCCTTCAGGGTGATTGAAGATCACATAAAAAAATGAGACTGTCACTTTCTTGCACAGACTGAGCCAGGCAAGCGCCTGTCAAAATAAGCCTCACCACAAAGGATGCACTTCGGCGCGAATATACTGGTCGTAGATTTCGTGAATTTTCGCCATGGCCGCTTCTGAAAGCGGCGGCAGATCGGCGGCGCGGATATTGTCCTCGGCCTGGCTCGGGCGCTTGGCTCCCGGAATGGTGCAGGTCACATCCTCGAACATCAGGATCCAGCGCAGGGCCATTTGGGCCATCGTCACGCCGGGCGGCACCAGCGGGCGCAGCTCCTCCACGGCCTGCAGGCCGGTCTCGAAATCCACCCCGGAAAATGTTTCGCCGCGGTCGAAAGCCTGGCCCAACCGGTTGAAGGCGCGGTGATCATCCCGCGCGAAAGTGGTCGAGGTGTTCATCTTCCCGGTCAGCATTCCGGAGGCGAGCGGTACACGCGCCAGGATGCCAACCCCGTGCTGCCTGGCCTTCTCAAAAAACTCCTCGGCCGGGCGCTGGCGGAAGATGTTGAAGATGATCATGACGGATTGCACGTTGGGGAATTCGATCGCCTTCTCGGCCTCGTCAATACGTTCCACGCTGACGCCGTAATAGCGGATCTTGCCCTGTTTCACCAGGTCGTCCAGGACCCCAAATACTTCGGCGTTGTAGACCTGGATGGGCGGGCAGTGCAGCTGCATCAGGTCAATGCAATCCACCCCCAGGTTCTGCAGGCTGTTTTCCACGAAAAAGGTTAAATTCCTGCGGGTATAGCCGCGCGGGTCGGGATTGACTCCCATGCCCATTTTGGTGGCAATGTAAAATGGCTCTTTGCGGTGCCGGCGCAGTTTGCCCAGCAGGGGCTCGCTGCCGTACGCATCCGCGGTATCGAAGAAATTGACTCCCAGGTCGAGCGCCCGGTTGAGCGTTTCCAGGCTCTCGCGGTCATCCACCGCCCCCCAGGCGCTGCCCATGGCCCAGGTACCCATGCCGATGGTCGAAATCTTCCAGCCCGTGCGTCCCAATTCCCGGTATTCCATGTTCATACCTCCATCTGACCTTTTTGGTTTTGACGCAGACAATGCTGGTGATCGTCTGCGGGAAATGAGAAATCCATAAGCCAGCCAATGATGAGTTGGCCTGCCAGCCCTTCATTACACTTGCTCTACTTACGTTCTTGGTTTAACCGCCATCGCGAGCAGTGCAAATCCGATCCACGCAAATGCTTGAACGATGGCCGGAAACGAAGGACTTGCATCGCCGAAAATCACCCACAACGCGATAGGCACGATCCCGACGATGATGATCGGATAGAGCGCTTGCCACAGCGAGACCATTCGCATGCGCAATGCGCCTATGCCGAGCAGGACTGGTGCAACGAGCACCTGCCCAAATAGCAAAATACTTGACCAATCTGGCGTATTCACATTTTGAATTGCGATGGCATTGGCAACATTGATGACGGATGCAGTAATCGCGCCCAACACCGCCAGCGCCAGCGCAATCTTTGCCAGCCAGCCGCGCCCGGCGGCACCGCTCTGATGGAAGGCAAAACAGATCAGCGCCCAGCCGGCAAACGCAAGTATCTCAAGGATGTTCTTGATTTGAAACAACACCGGGTTGACAACCTTGTTCCCGATCTGAGGAGGCGACACCAATGCAATGACACCAAACACAATCATCACTGCTGAGCCGGATATTCCAGCCCAGGCCAATGGCTTGATTCGACTCGCGGTCATTTGTTTTTTCCAATCGCGCTATTTAATGCCTGGGCAAGTTCATCCGGCATGCTTATCATGGCATCCTGACCGGTTTCAAGTTGAAAAAACCCCAGGCCGCATCAGCCCGGTCTGTTATTCCCAGCTCTTCTGTAGACATGGAAGGCACGCGCCAGCCATCCCCGTACGTGGCGGACATTAGCGTCCAGGCCGGTTCGATCCCTGGCATAAAGTCAAACGCGCTCTTCCCAACTCGGGCGATAAAAGCATCCAGCTGGATCAGGCTGCCGGGCTGCCCGGTGCGCGCTCTGGCCGCGACCAGGCAACCCCGCATGGCCCGATCAATGCCGCCAGGTTACATTTTTTGCATGGGCGCTTCTTTTAATTCCACCACCAATGCATGCCCTTCGGTTTTTCCAATGTTCACCGCCGCGTGCGGGCCGGCGCCCATGAAGATGCTCTGGCCGGCCTTGAGCTCGACCTCCTGGCTCTTGCCATCCGGGAACATCAGGTTGAGGGTATAGTCCGACAGGACGTAGATGACGTGGTCGGGGTGCCCGTGCATTTCGGCTTTTTGACCGGGCATGAACCTGACATCGAATACCCGCACACGCTCATTATCCAAAATCAGCTTGTAAACGTCCGACGCCACCATTGCCGGATCTGACCACTGGGTCTGTTTCATTTCGGATAACATGGTTGGTTCTCCTTCATTATGATTTGGCAGAGGGGTTCGGGAAGAGGCCGGTTGCCTGGCTGGCAGTCAGGCGGGGGGCCTGTTCCTTTTACTGTCACGATTATTATAAACTTTTCAGGTAATATTTATCATAATTATGGATGCCCCTTTTTTCCTAGTTCACATGTGATACGACAGTCACCTTCTTTCCCGGGTGACTGTAGCATGTTCAGCCCTTAAAGAAGAACAACCTCAGCATCCCCCAGTTCAGGGCCACGTCATAGACCACGATGCCGATCAACAGCACTCCGCCAATGGCGTTGACCAGCCGGCTGTGCATGGCAAAAAAGCGGGTCAACTGGCGCTGCAGCCCGCCTGAAAGCAGGGATAGGATCAACAGCGGCAGCCCAAACCCCACCCCAAACCAGACGAACAGCCACAACTTACCGATTGCCTCCCCGACCGTCAGGGATAGGGTGAAGATGCTGACCACCAGCGGCCCGGAGCAGGGCAGCGTGATCGGGCCGTACAGCAGGCCGTAGATATATGCATTCAGGAAGGGCTGGCGCAGGACCGGCGACTGGATCTGCGGAAGGGCTTTGAAGGGATTCCGGTCCAGCAGGAGCAGGATCCCCAGGGCCAGCAGCAGCAGGTCTGCCAGCGGGATCAGGTACGACAGGACGCGCCCGATCGAGACCGACAGCGCCGCGATCAGCCCGCCCAGCGCGACCATCATGCTCAGCACCCCCGCCAGCACGAAGAAACCCAGGAAATACTTTTGCCGCGCCGCGCCCCCTTGCGTCTGTCCGCTCAAATAGGCCAGGAAGCCCGGATAAAGCGGCAGGATGCACGGATTGGTCGTCGCCAGCAGGCCCAGCAGGAAGGACGAGAGCGCAATCCCCACCCGCTCTCCTAGGGTTTCAGGTAAGGGGCCAGGGTCATTTGGAGCGATTCCGCTTTCTTGACCCCGTTCGGCAGGCCATACACGCTGCCCTGCCGGTCAATAAAGAGCATTGGCACGAGCGGGGGGTTCAAGAAATCTGCGCTGTACAGGTTGCCCAGGGCCCGGGCGACTGAGACCGGTGCAACGGCAAAGCGCCAGGCATATTTGCCGGTGGCGGCGAAGTCCTTTAGGGTGGCTGCGTCTTCATTCGTGTCCAGGTCCAGGCTGACCGAGACCAGATCCGGCGGGTTGCCGGATAATTCCAACAGCCTTTTCACCTCATTCTCCTGTTCCCAGCAGGTCGGACACCAGGTTGCCATGCTTTCCACCAGCACCACCTTTCCTGCAAAGTCGCTCATGCTGAACTGTTGGCCGGTGGTTACATCGGTCATCTTGATATTGAACCAATCCGGGGTTCCGGGCGTGGGGGTCAGGGTCGACTGCAGCCGCCGGGGCGGCCGGAAGGTTGGCGCCGGCCGGGCTGCAGGCGGCCAGGATCAGGCCCGCCAGGACGAGGATGACGAAAGAAGTTCGTTGTTGGATTTGGGTTCGCATGTTTTGCCTGGGCCTCCATGGGTTGGATAAATTTGGTAATATATGGCATTATTATATCTGTCAGTTGGCATTCGACAAGTATCAAATTGGCAGGGTATTGCATCTAATATAAATCAGGAGATAAACATGTCCGATCTAAAAGAATTTCGCCGCGAAAAAGACGCTTTTTTCGGCAGCGATCCTCAAAGCCCATTGACCCACGAACAACAGCATGCTTTCAAGGGTCTGAAATATTTCCCCGAGAATGCCGGCCTGCGCCTGGAGATCCCGGTGGAGAAGTTCCCCACCCGCGAAACCATATCGATGCTGACCACCGGCGGGGACCCGCAGATCTACCAGCGCTATGGCCGGTTACAGTTCGAGGTGGAAGGCCAAAAGGCAGAGTTGACGCTCTATTCCAGTGAAGATGGCTTTTTCCTGCCCTTCGTGGATAACCTGGCCGGCCGGGAAACCTACCCGGCCGGGCGCTATGTGGAGGTCGAGCAGCTTCCGGATGGAAAGTTCCGGGTGGACTTCAACCTGGCGTACAACCCGTATTGCGCCTATAACGACAAGTGGTCGTGCCCGCTGACGCCCTTCGAGAACCGCTTGAAGGTGCCCATCCGGGCCGGAGAAAAAATATTCCACGCATGACGCCGTGAACTGCTTGCTCAACCTGTGAAGGAGTCCTGATGGAGATTGACTTTTGTTATTTTGACGGATGCGCGTCCTGGCAGGCGGGTTTGAAAAATCTGCGGCAGGCCCTCCAAAACGAAGGATTGGATGCTGAAATAAAGCTTGTCAAAGTGGAGGACGATGAACAGGCCAACCATTTAAAATTCCTCGGGTCGCCTTCGTTCCGCAGTCATGGGCTGGATTGGTGGCCCGAAGAGCGTACTTCGTTCAGCTTGAGTTGCCGCCTCTACCGCACCCCGCAGGGTTTGAAGGGGTTTCCAACCGTGCAGATGCTGGAGGAGAAGATCAGGGTTCTGGGTCAAACCGATTTGTTTTCCTGAAGGAGATAAGCTAAAATTGGACAACGTTTGATCGCACCCTAGGCGAACCAATTTTTCCGATACCATGTGAGCCTTGCCGGGAGCGCTGATGAACTTGTAGAGAGGATTGATGGCAGGCATGCCCAGAACTCTCAGGATCGAACGAACCAACCAGCTCTGGCTTGCCGGAGCAAAAATTCCTTCCGGAGGCCTACCGGCTTCCGGAAGGTCAGTTGCGGGGGCCACAAGTTGGATCCGGGCCAAAAGTTGTCTACATTGAGATCACCAACCGCTGCAACCTGCTGTGCCAGACCTGCCGGAGATCATCCGTTACCTCAAGGAGCGCAGTGTCGAAGGCATCATCAACGTATTATCGTAAAGGAAAATTCATGGAAAAACAAAAGGATATTGTGCTTGTTTTCAAGACGGACGGCCTGGGCATGACCGCTGAGCAGGTCTTGAAGGAAAAACTCGCCAAAACCTTCCTGACCCTGGCTTCACAGATGGAGCCTGCGCCGGCCGTGATGTGCTTTTATACCGATGGAGTCCGCCTGGCGTGCGAGGGCTCCCCGGTCCTGGAGGAGTTGAAGGCCCTGGAAGCCAAAGGCATCCGCCTGATCCTGTGCCAGACCTGCCTGAATACTTATGGCCTGGTCGAAAAAGTCAGGGTGGGAACGATCGGCGGGATGGCCGATATCATGACCGCCATGTGGCAGGCTGATAGCGTGATCACGCTTTAGGATTGGGAAGAATTCCCTTCCAATCGTGGAAAGTAGCGCTCATATGAAAGGTTTGTTGAAACCAGAAGCCACCCAAATGGATCGCCTGGGCCAGATCGGCGCGCCATCCGCAGGCAGAGCTTGATCGAATTGACTCTGGCTGGATCCAGGAATTACACCCTCAGCTGACCTGGATGAGAAAGGCGCTGAAGATCCAGCCGCCCTGGGGGAATTGGAGCATGGGGATGAAATGAGAATAGCCATCCTGCACCTGATCGATCTTTACGATCGTTCCCCTGGCCAGGGTGCCTGAGTTTTCGGCCGCCTGGCTGGGGCCCGCACGCACATTCACATCCCGGTTGGGTTGGAAAAGGGGCGCGGCGGGTTCCGTAACACCCGCAGGGTGCTCTTTTTTATCGGGTGGGTTGCCCGTTCCTGGCTGTGGCATCTCTTTGGCAACCTGGATGCTGATATCAACGGTTTTGGCCCAATTGGCTTCTTTCGCGTAGCCAGGAATCAAGCTGGCAGGCCCCCGGCCGGTAAACTGGACATACGTGGCGGCCGTCCAGGGAGCCGGTATGTCGATTTTGGGAAGCGTGGCGGTTCCATCCATGATCTTATTGATGGCCGCCAGGTATTCGCTCTGTTTTTCGTAATTATCAAAAGGATAGATTGCCACCATCAGGGGCAGCCGCGCCACCCAGGCCTGGCTCTGACCGCCCAGGTCGAGCCAGAGATTGTTCCCGGTGTACAACACCGGGATCTGGCCGGTCTCCTGTTCAACCAGGTCGCAGATCGTTTTCAGCATTTGGAAGTAAAGCTGGTTGCCTTTCTGGATCTGCTGGGATTTGGACAGGCTTGGGAAGAGCAGCTGCATGTAATTCTGCGAGACGCGTGCCTCCACGTCGATCATGGGAGCGCAGCCGCCATAGTTGCCCTTCATGCAGTCGAGGAACAGCCAGGCGCACGCTTCGGCGTAATCGTTCCAGTTTTGAAAGAGCCAGTTCCCATCCGGGTTTGGGTTAAAGAAATGGTAGCCCCCGTAATGGCGTGAATACACCGGCCAGGCTTTCCTGGTCAAGATCCCGACCTGCATGCCGTTGGAGATCTGGTACCATCCGAATGGATAAGCCTGGTGCATCGCATCGATATCGGATGGGATGCCGTTGATCGAGAACTGGTCTATTCCCAGGATCGTTGCCATACGACCTCCTTTAAATCGCTGTCAGGATGCACCCTGAATAAGGTAATTGGGACAATTATAGTGTTGTATCCCCAAATGAGTACCCACCATTTGGGCTATCAAGACCTCCCGGTTGCACATTCGTGATCGTGATCGCTTCGGCGTTCACGCTTGCCGCGACCTTGATCCACTTTTGATCTCAAATGGGACTGGTTCGAAACAGCGCTGATGACGTTCGATCTTTACACAATCTTTATGAAGCCTTCATCGGACTTTCACCCGCTCCTTCTATACTCATGCCATACCAAATGACTCGGGTGAAAAACTCACCCAAAGGAGAATGACAAATGAGTAAAGTGGTTAAGGTCATACTGATTTGTATGGGTGTCCTGGTTGTGGCCGGCGGGCTGGTCTTTGCCGGCGCAGTGATCGGACGGCGGACCGGCTTCGGGTTTGGCTGGATGCATCCCGGATACAATCATGATGAACGGCGGAACGCGTACCGGTCGAAGAGGCAGCGACGCAGGCCCTGGAATGATGGGCAGCGGAAATGGAGCCGGCCCCGGCATGATGAACGGCGGGCGTGGTTACGGTAATGTGCCCGGAACAGGGATGATGCAGGGATTTGGCCGGAATACTGCCAACCTCACGCCCCTGACGGTCGACCAGGCCTACCAGGCGGCCGGCAAATACGTGGCTGCGCTGGACAACGCCGACCTCAAGATCGCCGAGGTGATGGTCTTCGACAACAACGCCTATGTGCGCGTGGTCGAGAAGAGCACCGGCATCGGCGCATTCGAGCTGCTGGTGGACCCGGCCTCGCAGGTCGTCTACCCGGAGCACGGTCCCAACATGATGTGGAACCTCAAGTATGGCGGGTTGAACCATCCGGGGATGATGGGCGGCGGCAGGGGAAATGTCCCCGGTCAGGGGATGATGGGCAACTATTCCTTCAATGCCGCGCCTGCGGACGTCTCTGCAAAGATGACGGTCACCCCGGCGCAGGCCCTCCAGGCCGCCCAGGAGTACCTCGACTCGGCCATGCCGGGGACGAAGACCGCCGCGGACGCCGATCCCTTCTACGGCTACTACACCATCGACATCCTGCGGGACGGCAAGACGGTCGGGATGCTCAGCGTGAACGGTTTCAGCGCACAGGTCTTCCTGCACACCTGGCACGGCACCTTTATCGAAGCCAAAGATTTTTAGATCCTGGTCTACTGAGTGAGAGCAGCTAATTTATTTTGCCTCTTCCGGATTTTTACCGCAGAGAATGCAGAGTTCGCGGAGAAGAACCAGGTTTTTTCTCCGCGTTCTCCGCCTGTCCCGCCTGCCCGGATCGTTTTTGTCAGGGCGAACGTAGCGGGGCGATCCCGGCGGTGAGAAATATTGAGCCTTTTTTTACGTTACAATAACTACATGGCAAAGATCCTGGTCATCGACGACGAACCTTCCATCGTGAACCTGGTCACGGCGTATCTCAAGCCGGAAGGCTATGAGGTCTACACCGCCTCAGACGGCATTTCTGGCTTGAAGTCCGCGCGTGCCTTCAAACCCGACCTGGTGGTGCTGGACCTGATGCTGCCCGGGATGGATGGGATCGAGCTGCTTTCCCAGCTGCGGCGTGAGTCGGCTGTCTACGTGATCCTGCTGACCGCCAAAACGGAAGAGACCGACAAGATCGTCGGGCTTTCGATCGGGGCGGATGACTATATGACCAAGCCCTTCAGCCCGCGAGCTGGTGGCGCGCATCAAGGCGGCCCTGCGCCGGCTGCAACCCGGGAGCGGGCCGGGGGGCGCCAGCGCCGTGCTGGCATTCCGGCATGTGCGCATGGATGTCGGCGCCCGCCAGGTCACGGTGGATGGGCAGCCGGTCGGGCTGACCGCCATCGAATTCGACCTGCTCAAGGCCCTGGCCGAAAGCCGCGGGCGCGTCCTGACGCGTGAGCAGCTGCTCGAAAGCGTCTGGGGCGGCGCCTATTTTGGTGAAATGCGCGTTGTGGATGTCCACCTGGGCCATGTCCGTGAAAAACTTGGCCCGGTCAATTTCATCGCCACGGTCCGCGGCGTTGGCTATCGCTTCGAGGATGAACCCCTATGATCAACTTCATTCGCAGCCACCTGGGTGTAAAACTCTTCCTGTCCTATATCCTGGTCATCCTGGTGGGGGTTGCCATCCTGGCCCTGGCAAGCACGGTCACCGTCCCGCAGGCCTTCAACCAGCACGTGCGCGGGAATCCGGAGTTTCAAGGACTGGGGAATGGGCCCGGGACGGGTATGATGCAGGGAAACGGTCCCGGCCAGGGAATGATGTCGGACCTGTACCTGAACTTCCGGGCCAGCTTTTCAGAAGCGCTCCTGCTGGCGGCGCTGGCGGCCGGGGTCGTCGCCAGCCTGGTCAGCCTGCTGCTGGCTCGCCGGGTGACCACACCCTTGCGAACCTTGTCATCTGCCAGCGGGCGCATTGCGGAAGGCCACTATGATGAACGCGTCCAGGCGGCCGGTTCGGATGAGCTCGGACAGGTGGCGCAGTCATTCAACCAGATGGCCGGGAAGCTGGAACAGGTGGAGGCCATGCGCCGCCAGTTGATCGGGGACGTCAGCCACGAGCTGCGCACCCCGCTCACGGCCATCCAGGGTTCCATGGAGGGGCTGATGGATGGCGTCCTGCCGGCCGGTCCCGAGACCTACCAGCAGATCCACCAGGAAGCCGGCCGCCTGGCGCGCCTGGTCGACGACTTGCAGGAACTGAGCCGGGTCGAAGCGGGGCTGTATCCTCTGAACATGCGGCCTGTGCAGGTCGCCGTCCTGGTGCAGACCACCCTCAAGCGCTTCTCCGGCCAGGCCCGGGCGAAGAATATAGAACTGTTTGCCGATCTGCCGGCGGACCTGCCGCAAGCCCTGGCGGATGAGGCCCGTATCACCCAGGTGCTCACCAACCTGGTCGGGAATGCCCTGCAGTACACCCCCGAAGGCGGGGATATTTCCGTTTCCGCCGCTAAGCTGGGCAGCGAGATCAAGCTATCCGTTACCGACACAGGCATCGGCGTGCCCGCCGAACACCTGCCGCATCTCTTCACCCGCTTCTACCGCGCCGATAAATCCCGCTCCCGCCAGGCCGGCGGCGGTTCAGGCATCGGGCTGACGATCGCCAGGCACCTGGTCGAAGCGCACGGCGGGCGCATCTGGGTGGAAAGCGCAGGAGCCGGCCAGGGCAGCACCTTTAGCTTCACTTTGAAAGCGGTCAGGTAAGCGAATCAGCCGGCCAGGGTAACGGGACACCCCTAAGAACCGGGTGCAGGCGGGCAAACGGGCCGCCCGCGTTCTACGCAGCGGCAACCACCCTAGGGTCGGATCGAACGGCTGAGATCTGCTGCACCACCCTTCGGGAGGATATGTGGTTTTGTGATGAGGGATTTGTTGACCAGCGCAGCCAGCAGATCCAAAATATCCGCCGCGCTGACCTGGCTATCGCCGCATACGGCTTCGGCTGTCTCGAGCGTCCAGCCGCCTGCAAAGACCGTCAGGCGCCTCAGCAGGATCTTTTCCGGATCGGATAACAGGTTGTGACTCCAATCGATGGTGGCCCGCAGGGTCTGCTGGCGCGGCAGGGCGGTGCGGCTGCTGCCGGTCAGCAGGCGGAAGGCGTCATCCAGGCGTTCGGCGATCTGCTCCACTGTCAGCAGGGCAACACGTGCGGCTGCCAGCTCGAGCGCCAGCGGGATGCCGTCCAGGCGCTGGCAGACCTGCGCCACTGCCTGGGCGTTGTCATCTGTCAGCGCGAAGGCTGGCATGACTGCCCGGGCGCGCTCGATGAACAACTGCACGGATTCGTATCCGCTCAATTTCTCAACCGGCGGCAAATGATGGATGTCAGGAATGGATAGGGGCGGAACACGGTAGATGCTTTCGCCGGGCACCCCCAGCGCCTCCCGGCTGCTGGCGATCACCCGCAAGTGCGGGCAGGCGCTCAGGAGACTTTCGGTTAATTCGCGCGCTGGCCTCCACCAGGTGTTCGCAGTTATCCAGGACCAGCAGGACCTGCTTGGCGCGTAAATAGTCGGTCAGGATATCCGGCAGGCTCAGCCCGGTTTCCTCACGCAGGCCCAGCGTGGTTACGACCGTCTTCAGAACCAGAGCCGGGTCGGCCAGCGGAGCGAAAGCCACGAACCAGACCCCGTCCGGGAAGGTCTCGATCAGCTCGCCAGCCGCTTGAAGGGCCAGGCGGGTTTTGCCGGTCCCGCCCGGGCCGATCAGGGTCACCAGGCGGTGACCGGCCACGGCCTGTTTGATCCCGCTCAGCTCCTTCTGGCGCCCGATGAAGCTGGTCAACTGGGCCGGCAGGTTGTGACGCGGCCGCTTTGACCGGCGGGGCGGGTTGGACTGCCGTCTCGGCGGCTGGCTCAGCCAGGAAGGCTTTTGACGATCACCTGCAAGCTGACGATCACAAGCTTATATATCCGACTGATCCATTTGAATATAACGTCGTGCCATCCAGATCCTGCCAAAGATCAATTCCAGGCCAGCCAGGTTGAGCAGGCGGTAATGGTTGCGCTCCTCCTGCGACAACTTCCTGAACATGGCGCGCCCTTGCGGATCAGAGATCTGTTCGGCGATCCCGGCATAGGCTTGTTCGGCCTGCTTCTCCAGTTCCAGCGCTCGCGAAATAATATTCATCGACCTTTGCTGGTGGGGATCTTCAACTGCCTTGGGTACGATTTCTGCTGGGGCTGGGAATTCCCTGCCTTCGTATTCAATGAAATCGCCGCTGGTCTCCAATTGTTCCACGAGTTTGGTCAGGCGCGCGTAGTGGAATTGCTCGAAATCGCTCAATTGCTCGAATAACTGCCTGCTCATGGGATCGCCCGTGTTTTTGGCAGCCTCGGCGTAATATTCCGCGGCTTTCCGCTCGCTTTCCCTGACCACCTGGATCGATTCCAGGAGATTTTTTGCAGCCATGTGTTGCTCCTTTGGGTAACGATTTTTAGTCGCAGCGTGTTACTGGAAAATAAGTCTCCCTTTCCCATTCTACAAGCAGTTCGAGCCGGAAATCCTGGATCTGATTGACTCGCGTTCTTATCTTGGTGACCGTGGCATTGGTCGGATTGTTTTCAGCCTGCCGCCATTAAGTGTCGCGCTGCCCGGATCACGCCAGCGACCATTTCCAGGTCTTCAAATTGGTCAGATTCCAATAGGCCTCGTTGAGGATCAGGTAATGGAGGTGCTCTTCCTCCGACAACCTCCTGAACATGGCATGCCCCTGCGCATCCGTGATCTGGCCGGCGAGTTCGCCATAGGTTTGTTCGGCCTGCCTTTCCAGATCCAGGGCTTGCGAAATGATGTTCATGATGGATTGGTGCTGAGGCTCCTGCGCAGCCCTGGGTACGATCTCCGGTGGCAGCGGGAATTCCTTCCCCTCATAATAAATGAAATCGCCGCTGGCCTCCAATTGTTTTTCGAGAGCGGTCAATCGTTCGAAATGGAACTGCTCGAATTCGCTCAACTGCTCGAACAACTCCCGGCCCATCGAGTTGCCGGTGGTTTGGGCCGCCTGCGCGTAAAAATCCGCAGCTTTGCGTTCATTTTCCTTGACCACCCGGATCGATTCCAGTAGATTTTTCGTCAACATTGATTGCTCCTTGTTTTTTTTTTTGGAGTACAACTATTTACCGGGACATAAGGCTTCCATTCTCATTCTACATTGGGTCCGGCCCGGGAATATTGGAATAACTTTGGAATGATTGGAAGCGGGTTGAATGGCGGACGAACAGGACGGATTTAAAATGCAGGCGGCTGACCTTGTTATGGCCAGCCGCCTGTAGAATTTGGGGTTCCCAGCAGCAATTTCCCGGGGACTTCACCTGCCCGAACCGGAGCTAGTGCCGGTTGATGAATGGTAACAGCAAATGGTAAAGGTCTCTCACCACGATCGCCTTTGACACGCTCGGGATCCCGTTTACGAACACGGTGACCAGCGCCGGCCCCTTGACTACCTCCGTTACCGGCACAGAATTGAAGGAGCTGGCGCTGAACGAGGCAGGCGTCAGCCAGAACAATTGCTCGTTATCCAGGCGCCGGATCTGCACCAGCGGGTAATTGGTGGCGGAACTGTACGTCCCGCCGCCCGAGGCTTCCGAAAGCCCAAACCCGCGCAAGCCCGCGCCGCTGAACGTGAAGGGGGTATTGATCACCAGCGCGGAGGGGATCGAACTGAGGCTGGGACGCCAGTCATCCTGGAAGACGAGGCCCGGATCAAACACCTCGGCATTGTTAATGGGACCGCCATTATAGCCACCTGCCACGAGCAGCTTGCCGTTCGGCAGCAGCGTGGCAGATTGATTATGACGGGCGGCACTCAGCGAGCCGACCGCCGTCCAGGTATTCATGCCAGGATCGTACAGCTCAGCGCTGCTGAGTGCGTTAATGGGAGTGTCGCGGCCTCCCGTGACCAGCACCTTGCCGCCCGGTAACAACGTGGCCGTGTGTAGGTAACGGGCGGAGCGCAGCGGGGCTACGCTAAACCAATCGCCGGCGAGGGGATCATAAATTTCTGCATCGGCAATCGCATTGCCGAAACCCGGATCGGAGCCTGCCACCAGCACCTTGCCATTCGGCAGCAGCGTGGCCGTATGCCAGACAGTGGTGGCTTTCATCACCGGAGTGAGTGTCCAGGTGTCCGCAGCCGGATCATACAGCTCTGCACTGTTAAGAACGGCGCCGGTGTTCTCGCCACCCACAACCAGAACCTTGCCGTCGGTTAATAACGTGGCTGTATGGGCATAGCGCACAACATTCATTGGAGCGATGGGCGTCCAGGTATTTGCGGCCGGGTCATACACTTCGGCGCTGGCGTTACCGCCGCCGCCGTAATAGCCTCCGGTGACGAGCACTTTGCCGCCCGGCATCAGCGTCGCCGTGGGATAGGCTCGCGCAACGCTCATCGAAGCGCTATCCGTCCAGATGTTGGCGATTGGATCATATACCTCCGCACTGGCAAGAAACCCGCTGCCATCAAAGCCGCCGATCGCAAGCACCTTGCCGCTCGGCAAAAGTGTTGTGGCAAAATAAGCCCGGGCGGCGTGCATCGACGCCACGACCGTCCAGGAGGCATCCGCCGGATCATAGCTTTCCACACTGGCTGAACTATTCGAACCGGTATCACCGCCCCCCATGACAAGCACCTTGCCGCTCAACAGCAGCGTGGCTGTTTGAGCAGCGTGTGCGGTGTGCAGCGAGCCGACATTCATCCAACCTCCGGCCGCCGGGTCTTCATACACCTCAGCGCTGGCGAGCGCGCCGCCGTTGTAGCCTGCAATGATAAGCACCTTTCCATTCGCCAGCAGGGTGGCCGGGCCGGCATACCGGGCGGTGTTCAAGGTGGCCGTATTTGTCCAGGAGTTATCGTCCGGGTCGTACAATTCTGCGCCGGCAATGGCGCTGCCGTTGTAGCCTCCGGCCACGAGCACCTTGCCATTTGGCAGCAGAACCGCCGCCTGGGAATGCATGGCCGATTTCAAGGAAGCGACCGGCGTCCAGGTGCCCAACGCACCTGAATTCGGATCATACAGCTCGGCACTGGCAAGATAGCTCCCGGAGCAGGGGGCGGTGTTGCAGCCTCCCGCCACGAGCACCTTGCCGTTCGGCAGCACGGTGGCGGTGTGTGCGTCCCGGCTGTCGTTCATGGAGGTGACGGTGGTCCAACTGTCCGCAACCGGATCATACACTTCCGCGCTGGTCAGAATGGCGCCCCCATATTCTCCTCCTGCAACCAGCAGCTTGCCGCTGGGTAAGAGCGTGGCCGTGTGCCCGGCGCGCGGGTTGGTCATCGAGGCGATGTATGTCCAGGTGTTCGCGCCCGGATCATACAGCTCCGCGCTCGTGACGCTGCTGCTGGGCCCGTAGCCTCCTGCGACCAGGACTTTTCCATTCGGGAGAAGGGTGGCGGTGTGATAGTCACGGTACTGATTCATCGACTGGACGGTTGTCCAGGTGTTGGCATTCGGATCATACAGCTCCACGCTGGCAATGGCGATTGAGCCGCCGTTATATCCCCCGGCGATCAGCACATCACCGTTTGGTAGCAAGGTGGCCGTGTGGGCGTAGCGGCCAATGCTCATCGAGGCGGCGGCGTTCCAGGTGTTGTTGGCCGGATCGTAAATCTCAGCGCTGTTCAGGTAAGGGCTGTCGACGGTTCCGCTTTGGTTAAAGCCTCCCGCCACGAGCACTTTGCCGCCCGGCAGCAGGGTGGCAGTCGAGGCATAGCGGGCGGTGTTGAGCGCGGCGGCGTTCGTCCATGTGGCCGCTGCCTGCGCGTGACCGGGCAGGATCAGGCTGGCGGCCAGCGCGATCACCAGCGCCAGTTGGCAGAATTGTCTTGATCCAGAAGAGAGGGATGGATGATATCGGTTGTGCATTTTTCCTCCTGTGTTGAAAAAGAGTGGGCCAACGAAATGCTTTGGGTTGTGATCTTCCACAACTCTCTACTAATGTATGGATCTTCACATTTAAAAAATACTTGTCTGGAACCAAACAGGAAGAAGCCAGCCTGATCGCCCGCGCTTGTTTCTCCCTTATAAGGGTGGCCGATAATTGCCCTCGTAAAAAAGTATATCAAAATAGGAGCTAGAGATTCATTAAACTTCTGTGACGAAAGTCGCAAATATGGACTCTTATCCTTTCGAAAAACCGGGTGAAAAAACTGCACCTCCTTCGTTGGTTGTGTCCAACTTTGGGGGTGCAGTTCATAGGAAGTTGACCGTCACATTTTTCTCAGCAATCCATCCAAATCGCGCTCACGACCATTTCCATTGCCTGAAGTTGGTCAGGCTCCAGTAAGCCTCTTTGAGGATCTGGTAATGTTTATGCTCTTCCCCGGACAGCCGGAGGAACATGGCATGCCCCTGCTGGTCGGTCACCTGGTCAGCGATATCGGCGTAGGCTTGTTCAGCCTGCTTTTCGAGTTCCAGGGCGCGCGTGATAATGTTCATCACGGATAGATGCTCAGTTTCTTCCACGGGCCTGGGCACCACCTCCGGCGGCTGCGGGAACTCGCGTCCCTCGTGAATTAATGAATTTACCGTCCGCCTCCAGCGTCTTCTCGAGAGCGGTCAGCCGGGCGAAATGATACTCTTCGAACTGGCTCAATTGCTCGAATAACTCCCTGCCGACCGGATTGGCAGTTTTCGTGGCCGCCTCGGCGTAAAAATCCGCGGCTTTCCGTTCATTTTCCTTGACCACACGGATGGCATCCAGCAAGCTTTGAGTGTTCATAAATCTCTCCTATAAGGTATTCGGCGGCGGATACAGGTGATTGGTTGGAACATCCTCCAGGTTGAGTATAGCGAGGATTGCTCCAATTGGCAATGACCAACTGAGCTGCGTGCCCGAAATACCCAAAACCCTGGGATCTGGAATACAGAGTGTAATTTTACAGCTCTATCATATATAATCGACCCGTTCGATCGAAAATCCAAGCGAATCATCGAGGTCTGCATGCCAAAAAAGCTCGACCGGAAATTCTGGGTGCTGATGGCCATCGGCACCGGCTCTTTCATGTCTGCCCTGGACGGGAGCATCGTCAACACCATCCTGCCGGTCCTGCGCAATGAATTCCAGAGCAACGTGGCGGCCATCGAGTGGGTCGTGATCGTCTACCTGCTGGTATTGAGCGGCCTGCTGCTCACCTTTGGCCGCCTGGGCGACCTGCGCGGGCACAAATCCGTCTACGTATGGGGCTTTGGCATCTTCGTCGCCGGCTCGGCCTTGTGCGGCGCGGCCTGGTCTGCCAGCGCGTTGATCATCTTCCGCGGCATGCAGGCCATCGGCGGGGCCATGCTGGCCTCCAATTCGCCCGCCATCGTGACCGGCAACTTTCCCCCCGAACAGCGCGGCCGCGCCTTCGGCCTGGTGGCCATGATGACCTACCTCGGGCTGACCGTCGGGCCGTCCCTGGGCGGTTGGCTGACCCAGACCTTCGGCTGGCGGACTGTCTTCTACATCAACGTGCCGGTCGGGGCGCTGGCCCTCGCTCTCAGCCTGGTCTTCATCCCCAAGGAGGCCCCGGCCGAAAGGGGGCAGCCCTTCGACCTGCCCGGCGCGGCAGTCTTCCTGGCCGGTCTGACGGCGCTGCTGCTCGGCCTGAACAAAGGCGCCGACTGGGGCTGGGCTTCCCCGGCCGTCCTGGGGCTGCTGGCGGGCGCGCTGCTCCTGCTGGTCGTTTTCATCCTGATCGAGCGGCGTTCCCCGGCGCCCATGCTGGATCTGAGCCTGTTCCGCGTCCCCCTGTTTTCCACCTCCACCGCCAGCGCGATCTTGAATTACATCTGCGTTTACAGCATCACCTTCCTGATGCCCTTCTACCTGATCCAGGGCCGCGGGCTGAACCCGGCCCAGGCCGGGCTGCTGCTGACGGCCCAGCCGGTGCTGATGGCCATCAGCGCGCCGGTCAGCGGGGCGCTCTCGGACCGCCTGGGCTCGCGCCTCCCGGCATGCTCGGCATGGCTGTGCTGGCGGGCGGCCTGTTGTTATTATCCATGCTCAGGGCGGAGAGCAGCCTGTGGCTGGCGGGGCTGGGGCTGGCTCTGACCGGCATCGGCACCGGCACGTTCATCTCGCCCAACACCAGCGCCTTGATGGGCTCGGCGCCGCGCACCCGGCAGGGCATTGCCTCAGGCGTCCTGGCGACCGCCCGCAATTTCGGCATGGTGCTGGGGATCGGGCTGGCCGGAGCCATCTTCACCACCGCCCTGGCGCGCAATACCGCCAACGCCCTGGTTCAGGGCATCGACATGGGCTTCCTGGCGGCCGCCGGCGTGGCCGCCCTGGGGATCGTCATGTCGGCGGTGAAAGACAAGTAAGGCTGACATATCATTAACCGGCCGCTTACACGGCTTTAACTGCTTATTAACCAGCTCCTGGTATGATTGGTTGGACATTACTCGTAAACCTGCCAGGAGCAAAGCATGGAAAAGTCCCGCGTCATATTCCTCTGCACAGGCAACTCGGCCCGCAGCCAGATGGCCGAAGCCATCTTGCGCAAATACGCCGGCGACCACTTTGAGGTTCACAGCGCCGGCCTGGAACCGAAAGCGATCAATCCTTATACGATCAAGGTGATGCAGGAAGATGGCTACGATATGTCCGCCCACCACTCAAAAGGGGTTGACGTTTACCTGGGCAAGCTGCACTTCGAGTATCTGATCACGCTGTGCGATGATGCCGAAAAGAAATGCCCGACCGTCTGGCCGGGTGTCAACCAGCGTCTGCACTGGACGTTCGAAGATCCATCCGCGTTTACAGGTACGGATGAAGAAAAGCTGGCCAGGTTCCGCCGGGTGCGTGACCTGATCCGTGACCGGATCGAGAACTGGCTGGCGGAACAGAATATTCCGATCAGCATATATTGACAATTTCCGGATGGAATTCACCTGTCCATCTTTTCCAGGCAGGTTGAGAAAAGCTGTCTGATCCGGCCCTAGTCGGAATTTCTCGCTATGGACTGGAAGGATTCTGCTTCCTCCCTGAATTCCTGAGATTCGGAATGCAGGCCCTGCTTTTCCTTTAATTCGCCCAAGGATCGTAACGCCCTGGCCAGGAACGGGTGCATCTGTGAACGACGATAAAAATCAACGGCTTGATTTAAATTACTTGAAGCACGCTCCAGGTCGCCAAGCTGGATCAAACAGGTGCCGAGCAAATAATTGGCATTTGCCGCTCCAACATGGTTTTCGATAAGTCTCATGTTTATAACGGCGTCCTCGAGGGTTTCGATTGCATCCGGATGGCCGCTCATGAATTGGGTCATCGCCAGGCCGGCCTGTGCATTCAGCTTGGGGATCATTGCGCCGGAAGTATCCGAGCGTTCGATGGCTCGTTCAAAAGCAGAAGCGGCTTCAGGGATCCTGCCCAGCTCGAGGTTGGTATAGCCGATGCAAGTCAGGCCATTACAGATGCAATCCATGTTGTCGGTGGCAATCGCCCTTTCCACGCTTGTCTGGCCATATTCCAGGGCTCGTTCCTTATTCCCCATCGTGAGATTGGCCCAGGCAGCAAACAGGTCGACATCCGATTCGAGCATGGGCGAGGCCAGGCGATCGGAGACCTGGCGGGCAAGCTCGATCGCCTGCCGGGAGCTTTCAAACCCGCCAAGTTGTGCCAGCACCTGCCCCTTGGTGGCCAATGCCAGTGCTTCGGTATTCAAATCGCTATACTTGCGGGATAGACCTTCGGCGCGGTCGATCCACTTCAATGCTTCAGACGGATCGGCGAATGTGGTCATAAGCGCTTTGAAATAGGTTGGAAGGACGGAGAGCCGTTCCTCACCCAACTCTTCTGCCAGCGAAAAGGATTCCGTCAGAGCCGGTCCGGCCTGGGTCCATAGTCCACGGGCGAGCAGTACATTTGCACTCCACTGCAGCGCCTGGACCAGGCGCGGCTTGTCATGAAGTCCCCGGGCAATTTCTTCGGCCCGGGACAGCTGTTTTAATTGCTCCTGGTATGGTCTGAAATTGAATGCGGCCTCCTCCCAATCCAGCAGCACATCGAAGGTCGCCTCGGCATGAGCGCCGGCCTGGTTGTCCAGTGAGAGCAGGGCCTGTTCGTAATAGGCGATGGCTTCCCGCATGGCATAGCGCTGCCTGGCCCGTTTTCCCAAATGATCGGCATATACGGAAGCTTTCGGCCAGACTTCACCCAACCAAAAATGGTGCAGCAAGGCAGGACCAAACGCGTCCAGGTATTCAGCCGGCGCCATTTCCTCGCTCCTGGCCTTGGTTCCCTGCTCCGGACGAAGACCGTCTTCCGGTCCGATCAGGTTTTTTTCCAATTCTTCAGCCATCCTGCGGTGCAAACGGCGTTTCTCGCCGGGCATGAGCTGGCTGTAAAGGTATTCCTGAATAAGCATGTGTTGGAACTGGAAGCGATTCAAGTCGAGGTTTCGAACATGGATCTGTCCCTGTTCCTGGATCAGGTGGCGGTGCTGTCCGAGGTCGCGAGTAAGTGATTTCAACACTGTCTCTTTATCGAGCCCGAGCAGGTTGGCGACAAGTTCAGCGGTGAACCCTTCGCCTTCCACACTGGCGATATTCAATAATTCCCTCAATTGAGGCTCCAGGCGCGCCAGCCGCTGCTCGATCACTGCTTCGATCCGGGCTGGTCGTGGGGCAGGAGCGGAGGACTTGTTTTCCACCCAGGTGCCGGAGGCATCCAGCACGATGTTCTGGTTTTGACGCATGCTGCGGAGCATTTCCACCGTGAATAATGGATGGCCGTGTGTATGCAGATAGAGATCTTCCCGAAAAGCCTCTCCCAGTCGATTGGGTTCCAGATCCAGGATCGCATCGATGAAGGCCTTGCCCTCCGAAGGGCCGGCCTGGTTAAGATTGACCTGGTTATCGCCATACTGGCGGGCCAATTCCAGGAGGATGTTTTCCAGGGATTGTGCCCCGGCAGAATCCTGGGGTCCGGCCTGACGCCCGGGAATGCTTTCACCGCTGCGGTAAGCACCCAAAAGCAGGATCCGGCTGCCGGTCAGGCGCCGGCCGAGGTGAAAAAGGAGAGTTTAATGAGGCGTCATCCGCCCATTGAAGATCGTCCAGGATCAGCAGCAAAGGATGCTGGCCTGCCAGGGTTCGAAATACCTGGGTCAGCTCCTCCAGCACCTGGCCCTGTTCCAGTCCTGTTTGTACAGATGTGGCTGCCTCAGCGGAATCCTTGAAATTGATCGAACCAATCCGTATTCCTGCCCAGGTAAGGCGCGAGGCGATGCACCAGAGGCTGGATGGGTAGAAGGATATCCATTAGATGGGGGCCGGAGGCCGTGATCGCCCGGATGACATCCGGTATGGCTGCCCAGATCCGCAGGGCTTGCTCCCGGTTGAGCATCCCAATTGTCCAGGTCGATCTCAAGATCGCCTGTCAATATTCCCAGCATATCCCGAAAGGGCCGGAAGGGATCGCCTGGGCCGGTTTGCGCATTGCATTGACCGCCGGCCACCAGCAAATCGGGGTGAGCGGCTTGCGCAATGTGTGCGAACTCGCGCATCAGAGTGGTTTTTCCACTCCCTGCATCTCCAAGCAGGAATACCGGCATGGCATTGCCGGCCAGGGCCTGATGCAGGCAGCTCTCCAGGCGGGACAATTCCTTGCGACGTTCTACAAAATTCCCTTTCAGGAAATCAGGACTGCGCTCATCTTGTTGCAGGAAAGCAGGGATGCGCAGCAATGACTCGGCCGGGCCGGTGGCTTCAGCATAATTGCTGCGAGCCATTTGCATGAATTTTTCCCTGTCCATCCGAGGGATCGCCAGATGCATGGCCAGTATTTCTGCCATCTGCCGGGATGGTTTTCGTTCATCCCGTTCGATCTTCTTGATCGTGACGGCCGCACAGCCGGCTTCTTTTGCCAATTCCGCCCGGGTCAGGTTCATGGCCTGGCGGCGGCTCTGGACCCAGCCGCCAAATGATTGAACGTCGCTTGAACTACTGTTTCCCATAACGTTCCCGTAACTGTATCCCTGTGTGTATCCATCGGGGATACCCAATCCAAGTCAATTTCTGCAATAATACCACCAAGTTAGTCTTAATAGTATTAGAAAGGAGATAAAAAATGAACGTGGATACTTACAAAGAGAGGTTACCTGGAAATGGAAAAGTAGTATTTAGCCAGCCCCCTCAAGCAGTCGGTGAATCCTATATCGAGGCGCTCACGGTTCGGGATTTCAAGGCCCTTGAGCAGCTCTTTCAACCCGGGGTCCATTTCCAGGGCCTGGTTCCATCCGGTCTTCGTAATGGAGCGACTGCCTCCGAAGCAGTTGGATGGCTGCAGCGCTGGTTTGGCGACAAGGATACGATCGATATCCTGCAGTCTGGCATCGAAATGGTCCAGGATGTCTTATCCCTGCATTACCGGCTGAGAGTACATGACCGCTCCAGTGGCTGGCAGGTCATCGAACAGAATGCGTATGCTGTCCTCCAGGATGGGAAGATTGCCGTGATGCGCCTGGTTTGTTCGGGGTTTCAGACCATCCGGATCGATGACCGGGCCAGGGCTGATGATGGGTCGAAAGCCGCTCAGCCTGACCCCGTCCGGGACGGACTGCTGGAGTTCCACACCGGGGCGGCGGATATTGGCGCGACCTGTGCACTTTTGACCCCGTTGATCAAGTCGAAGCTGCGCGAGATGCAAAGCGGGCAGGTATTGGAAGTGCGCGTGGATGACCCGACTGCCAGGGACGATATCGAAGCCTGGAGCCGCCTCTCAGGAAACGCGCTTGTAAAAGTGATTGATGGTCAAGGTCCGCAACTGCGTTTCTTCGTGAAGAAAAAATAACCGGTTTGGATGAAGGAGAATAAAAATGACACCAACGTACTTTCGTAAGACGATCAGGTTTTGGCGGTTGCTCGTGGCGGCGATACTTATCACGCCATGGATCATGGCAATGGGAGCGAACCCGGCATATGCTGCCGGGATCCAGATTCCATTAAAAGGATCTTTATCAGGCACTGTCGCGTTTGGGAGCGGCGGGTTTCCGGTCTTCAGCGGGAAGGGCACCTTTACTCTTATGGGGCTTGTTGAAAATCAAGGATATGTTGTGTTCACAACAGCCTCGGCTGGTTGCACCGGAGGGGTCCCGAATGACAACTATGAGACTCTGACCGCAGCCAATGGCGACTCGCTTTCAATTGTCAGTCATGACGTGGCCTGTCCAATCGCCCCAAACCTGTATTATGGATCTGGTGAATGGGAGGTGCTGGGGGGAACCGGGCGATTCACTGGCGCTACTGGTCAAGGGACGTTTGCCGGGTACAGTGACTTCAATAACAGTGCGTTTAGCATCCAGCTGGATGGTGCTATATCCGCTCCTGCAAGGAACTAAGCGACTCGTTGGCAATGGCATCTTTCGCCGAAAGGAGATTTTGAAATGGGAAAGCTACTGATCAATTGTACACATGGGCAGGAAGACCCCGAACGTGCCATTCTGGCATTTGTGGTCGGGAACGTGGCAGCCTCCGCTGACCAGGAGGTGGTGATGCTGCTGACTATCGATGGAGTCTGGAATGCCACCCGTGGATATGCTGATAATGTCATGAAGGAAGGATTTCAGCCGCTGGCAGAAGCGATAAAGTCTTTTGTCACCAATGGCGGGCAGATCTGGGTCTGTGGAACCTGCGCCAAGCCGCGCGGGATTACTGACGATAAACTGGTCGAGGGTGCCAGGATCGTCACTGCCGCCAAAGCGGTCGAGTACCTGGTTTCCGGCGCGGCCAGCCTCGATTTTTAATTCACCGGGTAGTTGGCTTGGGAGGTGTAACCCACAACACCTCCGGAAGTCTTCAATTACATTTCAGACCACAGATTGGATTTCCGTGCAACAAACAGGCCTGTGCAACCCACAGGCCTGTTTGTTATGACAACCTGCCGGTAGTGGGGTGACATAAAACACTGATATACAATTGGGTGGCAGGTTATTATATTCAATATGTTGAATATATCCCCGGTCGAAAAGATCTCGAACTTATTCCAGGTTATCGGTCCGGCTGCCCGCTTGCAGATCCTGCTGGCCATCGGGGAAGGCGAGGTGTGCGTCTGCCACCTGGAAGCCATGCTCGGCCTGCGCCAGGCCGCCCTCTCCCAGCACTTGATGGCCCTGCGGGAGGCCGGCGTAGTGTCTGACCGGCGCGAGGGACGGTTCATTTTTTATCACCTGGCAGAGCCGCGCCTGCTGGGTGTGCTGCGCCAGATGGCCGAATTGCAGGGCCTGCCCCTGCCGGACCTGGCGCCTTCCCCTGTGTGCGAATGTCCGAACTGCTCCAAAGAGCGGGATGAATGTTGTAAGTAACTTTCCATTCTTTGATTTTAAAGAGGAATTATTGTGTTTCCAACGAACGAATATTGGGTAGATGTGGACGAACAAGGCCATCTGATCCTGCCGCCTGAAGTGATGGAGCGTTACGGGGTTCGGCCCGGCGCGCAGATCCGGATGAAGGCAGGATCAAAATCGCTGCGCCTGCACCGTCCGATCACGCATCTGGCCAAGCTGTACGTGGAACTGACCAGCCGCTGCAACCTGACCTGCCAGACCTGCATGCGCAACGCCTGGGAGGAAACCCAGGGAAATATGACGGAGGCCACCTTCCAGCGGCTGTTGGAAAGTCTCAAGACGCTCCCTTCCCGCCCGGATGTTTTCTTCGGCGGCTTCGGTGAGCCGTTGTTGATACCCGATCTGGCCGGGAAGGTGGCACAGGTCAAGGCGCTGGCTGGAAAAGTTGAGTTGATCACCAACGGTATGCTTTTGAGCGAACACCTTTCCCAAGAACTCATCCAGGCCGGACTGGATACGCTGTGGGTGTCGGTGGACGGTGCAACCCCGGAGCATTTTGCGGATGTCCGCCTGGGAGCCGCCCTGCCGACCGTGTTGGATAACATCACTCGTTTCAGCAACCTGCGTAATCCGAATAATCCTCATCCGGAGATCGGGATCTCTTTCGTAGCAATGCGCAGGAATATTGCTGATCTACCGCAACTGATCCGGATGAGCACCCGCCTGGGAGCTTCGCGCTATATGGTCACGAATGTATTTCCTTACACGGAAGAGATGTGCAAGGAGATGCTTTACACCCGCACGGTGGATGGGGTCGATTCAACTCCTTCCCCCTGGGCGCCGCGCATTGACCTGCCGCGCATTGACTTCAACCCGGAAAGCCAGGATGCCATTGTTCACTCGCTGCGTTACCGGAACAATGTCAGTTTGAACGGCGTGACCCTTGGCCAGGACCAGGGCCGCTGCCCATTCATTGAACGTGGCTCTGTTGCCCTTCGCTGGGATGGGGCGGTCAGTCCCTGCCTGCCGCTGATGCACCAGTACATTACCTATCTGAACGGACAACATCGCACCGTTCGACCGCATGTCATCGGCAATCTGGGCGATCGGGACTTGAGCTCGATTTGGGAAACACCGGATTACGTGGCCTTTCGCAAGCGCGTATCAGAATTCGACTTTTCTCCCTGCACCTGGTGCGGCGGCTGCAGCTGGTCGCAGGCAAACGAGGAAGACTGCTTTGCCAACACCTTCCCAACCTGCGGCGGCTGCCTGTGGGCCCAGGGCGTGATCCAGTGTCCATGAAAACGGCAGTGACAGAGCAAACAGGAGATAAGCATGTCTGAATTCTTGGAAACTCACGCTTGACAAGTTCACTTTTAAAGTTGCCACAGATTGCCTTTACAACGACGAAGGTATCTGGGCGAAAGCTGAAGGGAATCGGGTCCGGATCGGCCTGTCTGATTTCCTGCAGCAGCACAGCGGCGATGTGGCTTTTGCCGAAGTCAAGGCTGTGGGAACAGAAGTGGCTTTCGGCGCTGAGATCGCGGCCATCGAAACCATCAAAGTCACTCTCAGCCTGAGCGCCCCCGTTACCGGCAGAGTTGTCGAAGTCAATCCGGCCATGGCCAGCGCTCCGGAAGCCATCAATCAGGACCCCTATGGGACCGGCTGGCTGGCAGTGGTGGAGCCAAAAGATTGGGCGGCGGACAAGGCGCGCCTGCTGGACCCGCCGGCCTATTTTGCCAGGATGAAACGGGAAGCGGAGCTGGAGGTCAAAAAAGGATGACCATGGAAAAGCACTCACGCAAGGTCGTCATCGTGCCCTGCAGCGGGATCGGGAAAACATACGGTACCGTCAGCCGCGCCGCGTGTCCCGGAATTATCCGGATCCGATTAAAAAGACCCACGTTGGCAATTGGAAAAGCATCTCCAGCCCAGGAGATAAAAATCATACCCGGCTTAAATCGCCGGGTATTTGTTTCCATATTGTGACCTTCCTTATTCTGGTTCTTTGAGGATGGCTTGCACCTGCTCTGCCACCCTTTTGGCGATCCTGCGGCAGCGGGGTATGCCATCACCGGCAATGTATTTCCCGGCACCGGCTGCGCAGGAGAAATCACATCCTGTGATGGCCTGGCATTGGGTGCTGCCAAATTCGGTGCGAAACCATTTCGATAGGCGATGCCCGGTATTGAGCGCCCGGTTGAACTTGTTCAAGTCATCCTTAAACGCATCTCCGCCGCTGACCATGAGCGCCAGCATGCGCGTCACCCGCAAGTAGCTGTTTTCGATCTCGCCGAGTTTCAAACCAATTGCCATCACGCCGGCAGTATACGCGCTGCAGGTCAATCCCTTGAACAAGGTTCCGCCCATGAAGGCCGAGCTGGCATCCAGCAATTCCTGGTTTACAGGGACGCTATCACCCAGCTGTTGAAAAACTGCGTGGGCGCAGTGAAAATTATTTTGCGTCATGTGGGCGTACAGCTGGCAGTAGGCTTTCCTTTGTTCAGGTGGGATGGCCGGGCATTTATCGCAGGCCAGGGTTTCGGCAAGCTGTTCCGGTGCATGCCGGACCGCCTGGATACAGCCGATCGGGAAACGCGGGTTCTGAATAGCCTTGCAGAACGAGGCGCCGTTTTTGTCATAAAAACGCTTCCAATACGCATGGCCTTGGTCGAAGATCAGCGGCAGCCCGTCATGCATCTCCGTCAGGCCGTGAGCGCAGGCCCAGGATGACCAGTGGAGAAGTGATGCCGCCGCATTCAAAACCGGTGCTGCCGATGCCCCCGGGCATGCCGGCCATCAACTTGACCAGCCCTGCCTGCTCGGTGTGGTTGATATCGAGCACGGTCTGCATGACCGCCGGGGCGCAATGGCCCATGCGCAGCAGGTTGTCCAGGCTGCGGGCCCGGTAGGCTGATTTCGTTTTCGTGTCCAGGTTGTACTCCATCTGATCCTCCTTTCAACTATTCATTGGGAAAAATCTTTATTCAACTGGTGAGCTAGTTCCAGGAAGCGTCGCCGGGTTTCATTGCCGCTGACAGCCGCCCGGTAAAAGTAGACATGTTCGAATTTCTTGACCCCCGGATAGAGCGCAAGCTCCGGTCGTCAATCATGAGTGTCATTGGGGCCTTCAGGCTGGGTATAGTCGGCCGCAGTCCGCGGCTCACGATCGCTCCAAGAACGCCCCCAAATATCAAATGCATCACGAAGGAGACACCGAACCACAGCAATGTCTCGGTTGCCGTCGTCTTCAATAGGATCGGTGTCGCGGCGAGAATAGGCTGGCTCAGGATCTCCACGTACGCAACTGCAAGTACGACACCCTTCTTTAGAAAGTCTCAACTCGCAGTGCATGGACTTGAGTTACAACTGCGCCAAAGATTGCCTCCGATCGCCGGACCAAGCAGATAGTACACAGCCGCACCCAGTGGAACGCCTCCGGCCATCTGCATGCCCAGCATCGAAAAGAAACCCCCCGCTGTGTTCCCAATGATTGAAAAGCCGGTCAGAGCCGGCAACCCGACTGCCGATAAGAGCTCCCATGTGGAAAAAACCCATCACCAGCGTACCTGTCAGGCCTCCGATCGATCCCCACTCCAAACCCCTCCATATGCTGTCGGAAGGGTTCCGGAAGGCTCGTTTCGTTTTCGTGTCCAGATTGTACTGCATCAGGCCCTCCTTTGGGTCAGCGGTCTCAACCGTAGACCGTAGCCCACGACTGCGCCCAGGACAACTCCTGCGATCATGTGCATCAGGAACGACCCGCCGTACCACTGGAGCGTCGCGGGTGCCGCCATTTTCAGCAGGATGGGGGTTGTCGCCAGGAGCGGCTGGCTCAGGATCTCAACGTAAAGGATCGCCGCGAGCAGGCTCTTTTTCAGGGTGTGCACTCGCAGGGCTTTCATCCGCGCCACCGCCATCCCGTAGATTGCTCCGATCACCGGCCCGACAATATAGTGGGTTGCCACACCCATCAGGATGGCGCGTGTCGCCTCCACGCTTTGCATCGAAAAGAAACGCGCCACGGTGTTTCCAACGATCGAGAAGCACGTCAGGGCTGGTGACCCTAACGCAGCTAATGCTCCCATGAGAACCAGGTCCATGGTTAGCGTGCCAGCCAGACCCCCGATCGCTCCCCACCCCAATCCCCTCCATATGCTATCGGAAGGGTTCCGCCCAGTCATATTTAAAGTGCCTTCAAGTGTTTTTTCCATGTCTGTAACTCCTTCATTTGACTTAAGCTGTATGGTCATTATTTTCATTCATAAGGAATTGAGAATGTGACACCTGCAGACGGAAACCAGCTGGGAAAGCTGCACATCTAATCTCCGGCGGGTGAGGGTATCAAGGCGGGTTTGTTCGCTTTCGCCCGGATTGATTTACTTGGCACTGCCTCCGGCACTTCATCTTCCACCCGCCGCAGGCTCGGGGACAGGTAGCCGATCGCCGACACGAGCACGATGATCAGCCCCGCGCAGATGAAGAGCAAGCCTGCGCCGCGCCCCGCTCCCACGCCGATGATCTGCCCAACGCTCCCCGCCAGGGGACCGCCGGCTATCAGCAGCGGCTCGAATACTTTATCCACCAGCGGCCCTGTCAGCAGGTAAGCCAGCAGCGGCGTCGCCTGGATGAACGCCTGCCGGATGGCAAAGACCCGGCCCTGCACGTCCGGGGCAACCTTGTTCTGCCAGATCGCCTGGTTGGCGCTGGAGGTGAAGGGGAAGAAAAACATGCACAGGCAGGCGCTGACCATGATGAGTGGCAGATCGGCGCGCAGCCCGATCATGGTCATGAACACTCCCATCATCAGCATGGACGCTATTACGGTCAGGACGCGGCGTTTTGGGCAGCCCCAGATGCTCACGACCACGCTGCCGACCAGGTAACCGATGCCGCCCAGCGTCATGGTCAGGCCGAGCGCGGCGGTGGATGCGAAGGACAGGACCATGGGCGTAAAGAGCACCACGCTCATTTCCAGCATGATATTTGCCATGGCAATGAAGACCAGCAGTGCCAGCAGTCCGGACCGCGCCGTAATGTACTTCCAGCCGTACAGCGCCTCTTGCAGCAGCGTGCCCCGTCCGGCCCGCCCGTCCGCGGTGGTCTCGGGCCGCGGGATGCGGATGAGTACGAGCGTGAGGATGGAGAATAGATAGGTTGCAAAGTCCGCAAGCAGCACGCCGCGCAGTCCCAGGCTGCTCAGTAGCGTCCCCGCCACCAGCGGGGAGACGAGCATGGTGCCCGCCGACACGATTTGCAGCATCCCACTGGCGCGCCCGTAGTGCTCCTTGGGGACCAGTTGTGTCGTTGCGGCCGTCATGGCCGGCCAGCGCAAGGTGTCAAAGACCCCGCTTGCAAAGATGGCCAGGTAGATCTGCCAGATCTCCAGCCGCCCTGCCAGGCTCAGCAGTCCGATCGCCAGGATGCTGAGTCCGCTGCCGGCGTCGCTGAGGATCATCACGTGCCGGCGGTCCCACCGGTCCACCAGCGCGCCTGCCAGCGGGCCCAACACCACCCTTGGGAGCACGATGAACAGCGACGTGAGTGCGAACTGGGTGACGGAACCGGTCTTCTGGTAGATCCAAACCCCCAGTGCGAAGCTGCTCATGCCGGAGCCGATGAAAGAGATTACCTGCCCGATCCAGACGATGCCGAAAGCCAGAATGCCTTTTCGTGTTTTGGGTTCCACTGCGCTTGTCATGATTCATCTCCTTTCAGGGATGGTTTTCGATCCATGCTCCGCCTCGAAAACCATCCCTGCTTGTGTTCGCTTATTCTTACTTCTTCAGCCCGCGGGTCAGGGTCATCAGACCCAGCGCCAGCAGCAGGATTGCAAAGATCGGCAGTTCAAAGGGCAGGCGCAGGAACGGGCGTGCCAGTTCCAATCCGCCCAGGATCAGGGCCATTATGCCGATCGTGATCGTAAAGCTGCTGGTGGATTGCCCTGTCCAGGAGCGTGCCGCATTCAGACCGATCAGGATCAGCCCGATGCCGACCGCGCCCGTGCCTTTCGGCAGGGAGGGGAACAACTCCGTGATCCCCCAGAGGATGAAGAGAGCGCCCCAGGCGATCGCTTCAAGATTGAAAGTGAACTTGCGTGTGTTTTCCATTTTATTTTCTCCTTTTATGATTTGATTGGGTACGTATCATTGGTTCTTATGGACCTGGTTGGGTTCAGGCCTGCATGCCTGCCCTGGCGGCGTAGGGGCAGGTTCTCCTGGCTTGATGGGCCTTCCAGCCCGGCCACCAGGTCTTGTGCCACATGTGGATGCGGGCGAAGATCGACTTGGGTTGCTTGATCGCCAGTTTGTCGGATGGGGCAATCTTCGCAGCGGTGGATCTTCTCGATGATGAATGCGCTCATTGCTATTTTTCCGAGCTCGGGATTGAACTTGATTGTGGTTTCCATTTTGAATTCTCCTTTTTTAAGTCTTTGGAGTCCGAAGTCTCTGACTTCGACTTCTCCAGCGTCATCATTTCTTTTGTCCGGCCTCGCTCAACGAGAGCAAAGCCAGGTTCAGCCCGTAGAGTTTATTCAGGAGGCCCATCAGAGCGGCCTGGTCTCCGATATGCCCGAAAAGGATCATTTCTCCGTTATCCAATAGCCTCACCTCCAGTCCTTCCAACCAATCCGACCAGCTCTCATCGAGTTGCCCTTTGACCCGCACCTCGTAACAGCCTGCCTGGGTGCCGCTGGTCGGGATGTTTTTGATTTGGCTTGTTTTCATTTTTCGTGTTCATCAGGTTTCCTCGTGACCCTAATTTAGCATTTTCCCGGCGCGTTATCATCGTCTGAAGGTTGTAGATGGGGTTGTATTTATTCCGGCGGAAAAAGATACCAGTCTCGCCCCGCTTTCTCTCCAACTCGGGAAACGAAAAGGCTGGCAGGGAAGCCTGTTCCCTGCCAGCCGGTTGAAAGATCAACTATGGATGCTTACTCGAAGAGTTTCAGCTCTTTTCCGATTGCCACGGCCTGTGTCCTGCTTTCCACCCCCAGCTTGGCATAAATATTGCTGATGTGGCGCTTCACAGTGGGAATGGAGATGACCAGTTGCCCGGCGATATCCTGGTTGGAACAACCGGCTTCGATCAGTTTCAGCACCTCCACCTCACGTGTGGTCAATGGTTCGATCAAGAGTTGCATGGATGGTTGTGTCATCCCGGAGGTTTTACCAATCTTGGATAGCAGCACAGCCGCATAACCGCTCCCGACCTGCCGTGACTGGGCCTGGCACAGCAACCTCGTCATCGCTTCGCCTTCGTCCAGAAACATCCGCACGTACCCTTCCGGCTGGGCCAGCGTCAGGGCTCTTTCCAGGGCAGCCAGGGCTTGCTCGGTCTCCTTCTTTCCCTGGAATGCGAGCGCTTGAAGGATCAGGGTGTTGATCATCAATCCCCTCTGCCCGGTTTTCTCCGCCTGTTGAAGCAACCGCTTGGACAGGATGATGGCGGCCTCATGATCGCCGCGCGCCCGAGCACTCGCAGCAGGAGCACATATTCACTCTCCCGCTGGTAGGGTATTTCGTCCTTGATCTTTAAACCCCTCTTTTGAACGCGCTGGGAAGGACCTTCCAAATTTCCCTGGGCGATTGATACCCGCGCCAGGTCGGACCGCACCTGGATGGACCAATGGGGAGAATGTGGATGCTCACCGATCAACCGCTCCGCCTCCCGCATGGCTTCCCGGGCTTTCGCCGGATCGTTGCGGGCTTGCTCCAGCCGCGCCTGCATTGCCCAGGCGTAAGCCTGCTGGCCGATATCTCCCCAGATCCGGCTCTGTTCCATGCACTGGCGAATGGCTTGCTCTGCCTCGTCCAATTGGTCCCACTCATACGACAATCTTGCCATGCCATCAAAAATATTTGCAGCCAATGGCGATCTTTGTCCATCTGGACGGACTGCCATTTTCAAAGACCGGGCATGGATATCCGCTGCCTGGTGGAGCTGTCCCTGCTCCATTAAGATATCGGCTATATTCGAGTTGGCGATGATGACCATGTTGAGGTTATTGGCCTCTCTGCCGATCTTAATGGCTTCGGTATACGCCTGGATGGCCTGCTCCAGATCCCCATTGATCCGGCTGGCATCCCCGAGGATCGAAACGGTCACACTGCGTATGCTCTGGGATATGGAGCTGCAGTCTGGCAGCAGCTCCAATGCCTGCCGGGCGTATTTTTCGGCTGATTGCGTGTCGCCGCGCGAGTTGGCACATTGCGCCCGGGCCGCGGCAATCGTCCCCTGCATCGTCCTGACCTCGTCTGTGGCCTCGAGCGGGGAGAGCAACTGCTTCAGGAACCTTCAGCGTCGGTTCGACGCGCTCCAGGTCCCCGGTCAGGGCGAGCGCCCAGGCTTTCTGGATCGCCAACCAGGGGCGGTTTTCTGCTTGAAAATCAATGGCATCCGCCCAGTTCAACAGGGATGTCACATCTCCGCTGATCAGCAGTAAACAACCGTTATCTTCGATCAGTTTCGCAGCACGGTCCTGGTCGCCTGCTGTAATGGCCTGCTGGATGGATTCGGTGATAAACCCGTTCTTTTCGTACCATTGGGAAGCGCGGCGGTGCAGTTCAGGCAGCACCGGCCGGGATTGGTGTTCCAGCCGCTTCCTGAGGACATCGGAGAAGAGATGATGATAGCGATACCAGTGCCGCTCATCGTCCAGCGGGATGGTAAAGAGGTTCATCTCTTCCAGGGATTCCAGCATCGCCTGCCCATCCATGGGCCCGGCGTTATCCACGTCGACAACAGCCTCGCAAAGCGGCCCGTACAGACGATCCAGGATCGAGGTCTGTAGAAGAAAATTGCTCACTTTCTTCGGTTGAAGCTTGAGAACTTCTTCGACCAGGTAGTCCATGACATAGTGATGGCTGCCCGTGAACGCCGAGACGAAAGCGTGAATGTCTTTGCTGCCCTGCATCGAAAGGGCGGCCAGTTGCAGGCTGGCGATCCAGCCCTCCGTCCGCTTCTCCATGGCGGAAAGATCGCTGGCAGACAGGCGCAACCCCATTGCCTCGTTCAAAAAGGCGGCGATCTCGTCTTGCGTAAAGCGCAAATGATCAGCCCGGATATCCAGCAGCTGGCCGCGGGCGCGCAGGCGGGCAAGCGGGAGCGGGGGATCAGTCCGGGTAAGGATTGCCAGGTGCATCTGGTTTGGCAAATGCTCCAGGAGATAGGTGAGTATTTTTAGGTCCGCTTCAGATTGGATGACGTGGAAATCGTCCAAAACGAGAACAAATGGATCGGAAACGGATGCCAGTTCGTTGGCGAGCTGGTTGATTACATTTTCAAATTGAGTGGGTTGGATTCCCTGCAGCATGCCGGGCAGGTCGTTCTCAAGGCCTGGAGCGATCGGCAGGAGGGCCGCCAGCAGGTATTGCAGGAAACGGTTCGGGTCATTATCACTGCTATCCAGGGATAGCCAGGCAAATGGGATCTTCGATTCTTTTAGCCATCTACTGGCCAGGCTGGTTTTTCCATAACCCGCCGGAGCGGAAACCAGGATGAGCGCCCGATCCAAACCAGCATTGAGCAGGTCAGAAAGACGCGGGCGGGCGATCTGGCTGGAGCGCACCGGGAGGAACGTAAAACTTGGTCCTGAGCAGCTGGCTGCCCGGCTCCTGGGACGACTGGAGCATTTTTCCTCTCCCCCGAGGTCAGATCAGGACCGGCCTTTGACATTTGTTCTCCTCGAATTTAAGGCTATTCAGCCATCAGCTCATCGCCAACCCGGTTGCATCTGCAGCATATTGGTGGCAGCGTTCGATCAGGTTATTTTCCATGAAGAAGCGCTGGCCTGCCTCGCTGGCCAGGTCGCAGCCGATCAATTCGCGGCAATTTACACTACCATGCCGGCTTTCAAAACGGAAGATCAATTTTTGAGCCAGGCTGTAGCTGGGCTCGATCGATTCGGCCGGTGAACTTCTGCCGGCTGCGAGATCGATCCCCATGATCGCCCCGCTGACCGCTCCGCACATGCCGCCGCTGCGCGCCATGCCGCTGCAAAACCCGCTCGCGATCCTGGGGATCAGGTCTGATCGGATGCCCTGGCTTTCCGCGAGCGCCAGCAGGACACTCTCGGCGCAGAAATAACCGGACTTGAACAGTTCCACGCTGCGTTGGGCGGCTTGTTCGCTCATGGTCATTCTCCCATGCTTCGTTTGTGTGAAAGCAAGAGCCTGGCATCGTACCAAAAGGCTGGCTTGGATAAATGCTTTGACTTTGCGAAATATTCCCTTCTGCGCACGCAAGGGCGCAGGAGGCACCCCCATTATCGCGCATTTTCCGGCAATTCGTGCAGCCTTACCTCCCTACAGCCCAAACCAGCGCTTCTTCCGGCTGGCTCCAAAATGCTGCTTCTCGCTGACCAGGTCTGCGGAAGGTCCCACGAAGCTCCCGGTGACCGTCGGCCCCGAGAGGAAGTCCACATCCACGCGCCCGACCTGGTCTCCCCCGAACTCGACATAGCAGGAACCCGCTCCGGAGTAGGCCGGGGGGCGCTCACCCATTCCCAGGTCTGCCAGCAGCCCGGCTGCGACGGTGCGCGCCGCCGCTTCGGCGAACACGCCCGCCTTGGGCGTACCGACGCTCGTTACGTCCCCGACCGCATAAACGCCCGGGAAGCGCGTCTCGAGCGTCTTCGGGTTGACCGGGATCCAGCCATTCTCGGTCATGCCGCTGGCGGCCACCACCTCCGGGACGCGGTGTTTCGGGATGCCCAGGAACAGGTCATAAGGCAGCTCGCTCGCATCCTCGAGCACGACGACATGCCGCTGCGGGTCGAGGGCGCGCACCAGGTGGTTGGGGATGAAAGTGATGCCCCGCTCTGCAAAAGCCCTCAGCAGCGCCCTGGAGCTCCCGGGCGAAGGCGGGATCGGAATGCCGAAAGGCATCACCAGGCTGATCTGACAGTTCGCGCGCACTCCCCGGCGGGTGAGGGCATCGTGCAGCAGCAGGGCCGCTTCGCTTGGCGCGGGCGGGCACTTGAACGGGGTTGAGGTCACGCCGACGATGGCATGCCCCTTTTTGAAAGCCGGGATCACTTCCCGCAGTCGCTGCGCGCCGGCAAACGAGTAATACTCGTTGCCGCCCTCGACCAGCCCCGGCGTGGCGGCCAGGTCGTAATCCGCACCCAGCGCGATCACCAGCACATCGGCTTCATAATTCCCCTGGTCGGTTGTGACGCGCCGCGTGATCGGGTCGATGGCAGGTGATATTTTCCTGGCGAAAGCGCACGCCCGTTTTGACGATGGCGCGGTAGGGCAGCTGCACCGCTCTGGGAGTTCTGGCGGCCGAACATCACCTCCAGTTTTGAAAAACCGAAGAAAAAGCAATCATTCCGGTCGATCAGGGTCAGATCGACCCCGTCTCCCAATGCCTCAGACAGCAGCGTGCTCAGCTCGAGCCCGCCGAAACCAGCTCCCAGGACAACCACACGTAGTCTCATCGTCCGCCTCCTGACGTTTACGGAGATTTAATTAATGATATTCTATACCCCAATTATCCACGTTTCAAATGGGCCTTTGGTAATCCCACGGCTGTCCTAAAGTCCACATGGATGTCATCGCCTGCACTCTGACGCACCATGCCCAAGCTGCGGGCAGGAACGCCGGTCTCGCCGCCATATCTCCGGGGTTAAAAAAGGATTAGTACCCATGGGGGAGTTTGCTGGCGGGAGGGCTCGACTTGACAGGCGTACAAAAAACATGCTATATTAATTTATACAATTTATACCTGATATGTCCATATAAATATCCAGATCGAATGGCAACGAATAACGCCGTGTGGGAATTGGATCTGGTTGGACGATCAAAAGTCTGCTGGCGTCTCCAGGTCTTTAGATAAACGATACACCGCTTTGACCCTGGTGAGGTGAAAGCGCTGTCCGTTGAAACCGGGCCGGCTTTTACCCTGTGCGCTGTGCTGGGATTCGATCTGCACTTTGAAGATCAGACTCGATGCCCAAATGACACCCTCTACTAAGAGAGGATCATTGATTATTCACATTTAAATAAAAAGGAGTATGTTATGGAAAAGAAACTCAATCTCTTCGGGATTTTGGGGATGGTGGTACTGCTGGCGGTTTCGACGATGGGTTCTGTCAAGTATCAAAGAGCGCCCAGGCTCCTCTCCGGGCAGGCTGCGCCTGCCCTGGTCTGCCTGCCTGCATCCTCGGGAAGCGACTTCCGATCGCCGCATGTTTGGAACGGTTTCCTGGTCCCGCCCGTGGATGTGACCAACAGCCTGGATGATCCTGTTCCCGCCTGCCTTCCGGGACCGTCTGTTTTGGGATCCCAGCCCTACCAGGGCATCCCGGTGACCGGCGCCTTGCCGGTCTTCCCACAATACCAATATCGTTCTGCCGAGGCTGCACCTGGTCTGGTTTCTCCTGCAACCGGCTTCCAAACGCCTCCCTACTCGGACTTTGTCCGGTCCGGCCCTGTGACCGGTTTCCAGACGCCTCCCTATTCCGATTTCGTTCCAGCCAATCCGGGGTCTGGGCTGGCGCCACATAAAGTATCGTATTCCGGGCATTGAACGATCCCGGGAAAATCCCGGGGCTGTCCAAAAGTTTGGACAGCCCCGGCTGTCATTAAGGGAGCCTATAACCTTCAACCAATTGCAGCCGGCCGCCTGGCCGCTTAAATGATCCGATCGAAAGGCCATTTCACTTATGCTCACAATAGTACCTGTGGGGGGTAGGCCAGCGGGCTTTTGTACCTGCCGGGATTCAAAACCATATGGTATATTAAACAATACAATTAATACCATATTTATCCATAATCAACACATATTGCTATGGATAATATGAACGCCAGGCAGGCATCGGAATCGGTCGGACTATCTACCACCTGCAGGCGTCTCCAGGCTCTCTAACCCAACATTGACCTATAGCCTTGAGGAAGGTGAAAGCATTGCCCGCACAAAACGGGCCGGCTTTTGCCCTTTCTTCTTTCAATGGATTTGATCTGCGTTTTGAGGACCAGATCTGGTCCCTGGAATGAGCACTCTCTAAGAACAGAGGCTCATTGATCATTCAAATAGGAAATGGAGAATACCATGGAAAAAAAGTTCAATCTGTTCGGAATATTGGGGATAGTGATATTGGTGGCAGTCTCGACGATGGCTTCTGTCAAGTATCAAAGAGCGCCCAGGGTCCTCCCCGGGCAGGCTGCACCTGCCCTGGCCTGCCTGCCTGCATCCTCGGGAAGCGAGTTCCGCTCGCCGCATGTTTGGAACGGTTTCCTGATCCCGGGTGTGGATGTAACCAACAGCCTGGATGACCCTGTTCTCGCTTGTTTTCCGGAAGAAGTCCTCGCGGCCTCCCAGCCATACCAGGGCATCCCGGTGACCGGTGCCTTGCCGGTCTTCCCGCAATACCAGTATCGGTCAGCCAATGCGGCTGCCAGCGCTTCATCGGTCTTCCCACAGTACCAATACCGCTCCGCCAGCGCGGCTGCCTCGCGGGTCTTCCCGCAATACCAGTATCGGTCGCCAACGCTGCTGCCAGCGCCTCATCGGTCTTCCCGCAATACCAATATCGTTCCGCCAGCGCAGCCGCCTCCAGGGTTTTCCCGCAATACCAGTATCGTGCTGCCAACACTGCAGCCAGCGCCTCCGGGGTCTTCCCGCAATACCAATATCGTTCCGCCAGCGCGGCCGCCTCCCGGGTTTTCCCACAATATCAATATCGTTCCGCCTTTGCTGCGGCCTCCCCGGTCTTCCGGCAATACCAGTATCGTTCATTTGGTTCCGAGCCAGGCCTGGCGCCGCATAAACTGTTGTACTCCGGGCACTAAGCGCCCTCGCAGAAAATCCAGGGACTGTCCAAATTCCTGGACAGTCCCTGATTTTATTTAAGAACCATCCGGGGCCGCTGGCAGCCAGCCAGATCCACGCGTTTCAGCATTTGACAATTACCTTCCTGGCGCCTCTCCCGGCATGCGCAACCGGCGCCTCCGCCGGCAACTACCGGTCGCCGAAAGTTTGGAACGGATTCCTGATACCGCCCGCAGATGCAACCGGCAGTCTGGAGACTCCCGCCAATATCTGCCTGCCACAGGAACGCGCCGGCAACTTCCGTTTGTCCCAAACGGTCAACGGTATTTTCATTCCCTCCCGGGATGTGATCGCTTCCCTGGCAGACCCTGTCAATACGGACCAGACGGTTTGGCCTCAGACCAATTTCCGTTTGGCTCAAAAATGGAATGGCTTTGTGATCCCGTCCATGGATGTGACCGGCAGCCTGGAGGACCCCTTGAATGGCTACCTGCCGGCAAAATTCCTGCTAAGCATCCGGGTCCCGCCCAGAGTTTCCTCCGGGCATTAACCGGCTGATAAACATGGCATGGACTGTCCTGATTTCCGGACAGTCCATGTTGCATTTAAGGACTCCGGGATGGCTCTGGCGCCCGCCAGACGAACTGCGGCTGTCGGGCGTCTTGGCGCGCATGCCACCAGATCTGGCCTATTTGTACACATATTGTATATTAAATACTATTCAAAACCTTGACAAACTGGGTGAATTTGGGTAATATATCTCCTAATCAGACCAGAATAGGAGATATCTATGAACGTCATTGTCATTGGGGCTGGAATAGGCGGGATCGCTGCGGCGGGCCGGCTGGCGCGTCAGGGTCATGCCGTAACGGTTTTGGAAAAAGGTCCCCGGCCGGGCGGGCGCGTGGATGTGATCGAAAAGGACGGTTTCCGCTTCGATACCGGCCCGACCCTGTTCCTGATGCCGGAAGTCTTTGCCGAGACCTACGCCGCGCTGGGGGAGCGCATGCAGGATCATCTCGATCTGGTCCGCCTGGACCCGACTTACCGGGCGCATTTCCACGACGGTGCAACCCTCAACCTGACCAGCCTGCTGCCGGACATGCGCACACAACTGGAGGCCCTCGAGCCGGGTTCTTTTGAAGCTTTTCTGCGCTTCATGGCCGAAGGTTACCGCAGCTATCAACCTGTCGCTCGAGAAATTCGTCGGGCGTAACTTTTATTCGTACCTGCAGTACTTCGACCTGAAGAATTTACCGCTCTTGTTCCAGATGAAGGCGCTGGTCAAGCACGCTGCCAATACGGCCAGTTATTTCAAAGACCCGCGCCTGCAGGCGGCTTTCTCATTCCAGAACATGTACCTGGGCCTCAGCCCTTACGATGCGCCCGCCACCTTCTCGCTGCTGCAGTACACCGAGCTGGGCGACGGCGTCTGGTTCCCGCGCGGCGGGATGATCCGGCCGGTCGAGACCCTCGAGCAGATCGCCGCCGGGCTGGGGGTGCGCTTCCGCTACAACCTGCCGGTCGCCAGGATCAACGTCGCCGGCAACCGCGCCACCGGCGTCACGCTGGAGGACGGCGGGATCTTGTCCGCCGACGTCGTCATCGCCAACGCCGACCTGCCGTATGTCTACTCCGACCTGCTCCCGGAGGATGGTTCGGCTGCCCGGCTCTACCGCAAGAAGTTCACCTCCTCGGCCTTGATGTTCTACTGGGGCGTGAAAGGCGAAAAGTCGCCCGAGCTTCTGCACCACAACGTCTTCCTGGCGGATGACCAGTACAAAGCCTCCTTCGACCGCATCTTCAATGACCTGAGCCTGCCGGAAAGGCCCTCGTTCTATGTCAACGCCCCCGCGCGCACCGACCCGTCCTTTGCCCCTGCGGACGGCGACAGCCTGATGGTGCTGGTCCCGGTTGGGCACATGGACGCCGGGAACTCCCAGGATTGGGCCGCTCTCACCGCCCGGGCGCGCCTGAGCGTGATCGAGCGCCTGGAAGGGCTGGGCGTCAAGGACCTGGCTGGCCGGATCGTCTTCGAGGAGACCATGGGCCCGCCTGAGTATCTAAGAAGAAGCTCAACCTGGCCAAGGGTTCGGCCTTCGGTCTGAGCCACAATTTCCTGCAGGTCGGCTACCTGCGCCCGCACAACCGCCATGCCCGTTACGGAAACCTGTACTTCACCGGCGCCAGCACGCACCCCGGCACAGGCCTGCCGATCGTACTGCTTTCGGCCAAACTGACGGTCGAGCGCCTGCTTAAGGAACAAACCGTCAGCGCGCCGCGGGCTGTCTTTGCGGCTGTTTGATTAACTTTTACTGAAGGAGAATATCATGCAAACCAGTATTTCATGGGAATCCCGCTTGGCTTAAGGGCTCACGAAGCCTCCGGACAGGCCTTCATACCAACCGACACAACCCTCGATCAAAACCTGCTCGCCAGGGCCTATGCCTTCTGCGATGGGATCACCCGCCAGAACAGCCGGACCTTCACATTGGCTTCCGCGCTCCTGCCGCCTGGGAAACGCCGGGCCGTGCGGGCGCTGTATGCCTTCTGCCGCACCAGCGACGACCTGGTGGACTGTCAGGAGGAAAAAGATCCCCTCCGGGCGCTGAATTATTGGCGGTTGCGCTCGCTCTCTGGTCACTCCCGATCCTGCCGACCTGGTGGCAACCGCCTGGGCGGATGCCCGCCTGCGTTTTGGCATCCCCGCCCGCTACGCCGAACAGCTCCTGGACGGCGTCGGCTCGGATGTGAACCATCGCCGTTATGAAACCTTCGATGAGCTGGCTTCCTACTGCTACAACGTGGCCTCCACCGTCGGCCTGATGTCCATGCACATCATCGGCTACCGCGGGCCGGAAGCGATCCCCTACGCCGTCAAGCTGGGTGTGGCTTTGCAGCTTACCAACATCCTGCGGGATGTGGGCGAGGATTGGGCCAATGGCCGCCTGTACCTGCCCCAGGATGAGATGCGCTCCTTCGGCCTTTCGGAGTCCGACCTGCAGGCCGGGCAGGTCACCCCGCAGTGGCGCAAGTTCATGCGCTTCCAGATCGAGCGGGCCCGCCGCCTGTATGCCGAAGCCTGGCCGGGGATTGCCATGCTCAACCGCGACGGGCGGTTTTCGATCGCTGCCGCGGCCGACCTGTACGAGGCCATCCTGGATGACATCCAGGTCCATGATTATGATGTCTTTTCACGGCGGGCCCACCTGGGCGCGCTGGGTAAACTGCGCCAGCTGCCCTCCATCTGGCTGCGCACCCAGGCCATGGATGAAGTCACCGTCTGGTACGACAATTGATCGGAAGTTGATCGCATGCCTGCTGCACCGCGTGTAAACTCCTCCGCCGGCCTGGCAGCCCTGAAAGAGCTGCTCGGGCCGCGCAACTTCCTTGGCAGTCTTTCGGCCATGCGGCGCGAGCTGGGCTACATCTTCAGCCCGGCCCTGCCCGGTTTCAGCCCGGTCGTGCTTTCCGGCCCGGAAGCCAGCCACCAGGCCCTGACGGCGTCGCGCCCGAATTTGCAGTGGCGCAACGCTTCCGACCCGGTCACCGGATTGCTGCGGCACGGCCTGCTGGTCGAGGATGGCGCCTCCCACGACGAACTGCGCCGGGCGCTCATGCCTTCGCTGCACCGCCGGCAGGTGGATGCCTCCATTGAAAGCATGTGGAGGCGCACGGACCAGGTTCTGGACACCTGGCAGACCGGCGAGTCCCGCGATATGCTGGTCGAGATGCGCCGGGCGGCCCTGCTGATCCTGATGGAGGCGCTCTTCCATACTGATTTCACCCCGCAGCTCGACCGGCTGCTGCCGTCCATCCTGGAACTGCTCAAGTTCATCTCACCCGGGCTCTGGCTGCTGGGCCTTCCGCAGCGCAAACCGGTCAGAGCCCTGGCGGCCATCGACGCTTACTTTTACGACCTGATCGCACGGCGGCGCGCCGAGCCGCTTGGCGACGACGACCTGCTCAGCCGCTTGATCCGCTCAGGCATGCAAGATGGGCTGATCCGTGACCAGCTTCTGACGCTGTTCATCGCCGGGCACGACACCAGCACGGCCCTGCTGGCCTGGACTTTGTACCTGGTTGGACGCTATCCGCAGGTGCAGGCGCGCTTGCACGTCGAAGCCGCGGCGTTGCCGCTTGAGCAGGCCCCGACGCTGGATCAAGTGGAAGGACTGGCCTATTTCGGCCAGGTCATCAACGAGACCCTGCGCCTGTACCCGCCCATCCATGCCGGCAACCGCCTGGCAGCCGGCGGCTTGCAGGTTGGCGGCGTGGATATCCCCGACGGGGAGCGCGTCATGATCTCGATCTACGCCACCCACCACGATGAGACCCACTGGCCCGAGCCGGAGCGCTTCGATCCCGGGCGTTTTGCCCCCGGCGTGAAACACACCCCTTACACATACCTGCCCTTTGGCGCGGGACCGCGCAATTGTCTGGGCGCGCATTTCGCCCAGGTGGAGTCCAGGGTGGTCCTGGCCCGGCTCTTGCAGCGCTATGACCTGACCCTGTCGGATCGCAGGGTGCGGTTGCACATGGGCGCCACACTCGAGCCGCGCCCGGGCGTCTTCATGCGGGTGACCTCACGATGACTTACGATTATGCCATCCTGGGCGGCGGGGCCGCCGGCTTGAGTCTGGCGCTGGCGCTGGTGCGCAGCCCGCTCAAGGCAGGCTCGATCCTGATCGTGGAGAAGGATGCCAAGAATACCAATGACCGCACCTGGTGTTTTTGGTCAGATGTCCCCACACCGCTGGACGGGATCGCCTATCACACCTGGCCGAACCTGCGTTTCCGCAGCCCGGGCGTGGAGCGCACCTTTGCCCTGGCTCCGTTCCGCTACCAGATGCTGCGCGGGCTGGACTTTTACCGCGCCGCCCGCCTCGAGTTGGAGCAGCACAATGTCACCTTCGTGCAGGCCTCCGCTGAAGTACAGGATGGAAAGGACTTTGCAGTGCTGCAGGCAGATGGCCGTGAGTTCAACGCCGCCTGGGCCTTTGACAGCCGCATCCGCCCTGAAGACATGCTCCCGAACCCGCGCTTCAACAGCCTCAAGCAGCACTTCACCGGCTGGGAGGTCGAAACGGATGCGCCGGTCTTCGACCCGCACACCGCCACGCTGTTCGACCTGCGCACTCCCCAGCGCGGCGGCGTGACCTTCTTTTACATCCTCCCGTTCAGCCCGCAGCGCGCCCTGGTGGAGTACACCTTGTTCTCACCGGACCTGCTCCCGGCCGAAGAATATGAATCGGCTTTACAGGTTTACCTGCGGGATGAACTCAAGCTGGCGGATTACCGCATCCTGGCGGCCGAGCACGGCGTGATCCCGATGACAGACCGGCCCTTCCCGCGCCGCCTGGGCCGGCGCGTCATGGCGATCGGGACGCGCGGCGGGCGGGTGAAACCCTCCACCGGGTACGCCTTTGCCCGCATCCAGCGCGAACTCGGCCCGGATCGTGAATTCCCTGCTGACCTTTCAGCATCCCTTTGCGGTCCCGCCTGACCCGCTGCGCCAGCGTTTCTACGCGGCGCTCTCCCTGGATGTCATGGCGCATACGCCGGAGGGCGGTCGCTCGGTCTTTGGCAGCATCTTCCGCCGCAACCCGATCCAGCCGGTCCTGCGCTTCCTGGACGATCGTTCTTCCATCCTGGACGACTTGCGTGTGATCACAGCCTGTCCCCCCGGGCCGTTCCTGCGGTCAGCCCTGCGCCTGGCCGGGAAGAGGTCTGCGTTCTCAGCCTTCCTTGACCTGATCCTTCAAGATGGCTTCGCCCTTGGTCAGCCAGGAGACGCCAAAGGACAGGATCGCTGTGGTCTCGAGCCAGAAGATCGGGTGATAGCTTTTCAGGGAGGCGGATACCGGTTCGGGCAGGAAGGTATAGATGGTCATCAGCAGGATGCAGACCGCCATGACGATCCCGCACACCCGGTAGACCACGTTCCGTTCAAGTTTGCGTTGCGTGGGCTGGCCGTGCGGCTTCGTTTATTTCCGATACTGGTGCGCCGCGTCGATGGCGGTCTTCAGGTTCTCCCAGGGCGTCTCACCCGGCACCGTGCAGTCGGCTGCCAGGATGAAGCGCTCCGGCGCCTGCCTCAGCACCTCTCCGGCCGCCTGGCGGATGGCTGTCGGGGCTGCCGCTGGCGATCACGCCTTTGCGTTCCAGGCCGCCCATGAAGGGACGCCCGAACATTTGCGAGACTTCACCGGGAGTCAAGTTGCGCTCCCCCAGCTTGAGGCTGCAGTTGACCACCTGCCCGGGGTAATCCAGGAAGGGGCTCAGGTCGGCATACCCGCCCTCGTAGTCGCAGATATGCAGGATGTTGAAGCGGCAGTCCCGGATCTCGTCCCAGACCGCCAGGTCGGTCGGCTGGATATATTTCCGGAAGATCTCCGGGTCCCTAAAACGGAAAGCCTCGCCGCCCTGGGTGGAGGCATAGAAACCGTCCACGCCGGCCCACTTACAGCCGCGCACCAGCCGGAGCACGTTTTCGGTCAGGGCTTCCAGCCCTTTGGCGACCGCTTCCGGGTCCTCTCTCATATGGTCGTTGATGGTTCCATCTTCCACCAGGTGCGCCGCCCACATAAAGGGCGAATACAGCGTCATGATCACCAGGGCTTCGTCGCCGGCGGCTTTGACCAGCCCCTCCACGACGCGGATGGGGTCCTCGAAGAACTCCTGCGGATAGAGCGGGACGCAGCTGCCCAGTCTTCCGGTTTGCGGACGTGCGCCTCAGCCGGCTGGACCTGTTCGTACTGGATCTTGACGAAATCCATGCCGGTGGCCCGGAAGAATTCCAGGTGCCTGTCGATGGCCGCCTGGCCGTGTTTGTGGGCTTCGTCGAAGTGCAGGAAAAAGGCCGCCGGGATATAGCCGGAAGGGGTTTTTTCACCGATCAAGTCGAACATCAAATCACGCCGGTTCATTGTTCACCTTTCTGCTCACGCAAAACTTCCCGCAGGTTTTGGTAAATAAGCTGCTTGAATGAAAAAAACTTGCAGAATGGTTCGTACCATCAATCCTTCAAATACTGCAAAGCCAACGCCACGACTGCCGACCATGTTATTACTTTGAACTCTCCCGCCTTCAAGGCATTTTCCAGCTCGTCCCTGCCGAGGGACAGCAGCTCCTGGTCTTCCAGGTCGTCGCTGTCCGGCTCGGCGACTTTTCTGGCGTTCAACGCCAGGAACAGGTGCATGGTGGCGATGCCGCGGTTGGGGTCCAAAACGTAACTGCCCAGGTTGACCCATTCGCCTGCTTCGCAGCCCATCTCTTCGAGCAGTTCGCGTTTGGCGGCTTCCAGCGGCGCTTCGTCCGGTTCGAGCATGCCGCCCACCGGCGCCAGGCTGGTGCCTTCCACGGCGTATTTGGTCTGCCGGAAACACAGGAATTTCCCGTCCTCTGTGACCGCAAGGACGATGACCGCGCTGGGGACGATCAGCCAGGGCCAATCCGAAATGATCCGCCCATCCGGCAGTTTGATGGTGTGGCTTTCAACCGTCAGGAATTTGCCATGCTCGAGGATGACTTTTTTTGATAGCGTTTCCCAGGGGCGCAATTCTTTTCTATTCATATCCATGCTCATCACGCAGAACGCTCCTTACTATTGGAGCAGGAGCTATCAGACTCCTGGAGGGGGCTTTAAAAAGGCTTGAACGCCATCAATCCGATGATGATCGCCAACCCCCCATACCCGATCGCGGCGATTAAACCGGGCTTGATCGCGGCGATGCGTGAATCAATTTCTGACTGGCGGGTGGAAAGGTCTGCAGCAGAAGGTTCGGCGCCTGCGGGGTTGGAGCGCTCCAGGGTCTTGCGGAGGATGCTCAAGGGAGCAGTAGCCAGTGAGTACATGGCGCCGAAAATGCCGAAGAGCAGGGCAATTGCCAGCCATATCCATCCCGTCCCCCACCATTTTCCAAGGAAACCGCCTGCAACTCCAGCCAGGATCATCACCAGCAGACTGATATACAGAACGTTCGTATACTCAGAAGAAAGACCAAGCAAGGCAGCCAACCTTTCAGGATTTTTCTCACTGCGCAGTTTTAGAATGACCTTGGTAGAGGCGCCGTGCATCAATGCGAAGACGAAGGCGCTCAGCACGTGCAGAAACACTGTCAAATGGTACATTGTGAATCTCCTTTCTCGAATTGGTTTTTAGGATCTCCCAGGTGCCCAACTTTACCGGACGGCCAGTGTGGCGATGAACAGGAACAGGTCCGCTGCGGCGTGCACCAGGAAGGCGCCCCAAATGCTGTCCGTCTTCAGCATCAAGATCCCGCATGCCAGCCCAAGCGTGAAGGTGTTGATCACAAAGATCGGGACTACCACCGCCGGCAGGAATGCCACCGATAGAAAATGCAGCGCCGCGAACCAGGTGGAGGTCAGGATGACTGCCCCGGCCGCGCCGATCAGCGGGACCAGTTTCCGCAGGAACAGGCCGCGCACCCACAGCTCCTCCAGCAGGCTGTTGCTGAAGGAAAACACGAGCCCCCACAGGATGGCTGAAACGATCTTTTCCGGGCTTCGGCCGGCTCCAAAGAAGATCAATGCGCTGGTTAAAAAGTTGACCAGCAGGAGCGATCCGACGCCTGCTCCCCATTTCCAATTATGGTTGCCTTTTTTGATGAACAGCGCGCCCAGGTCCGCGCCCGCCAGCCTGCTGAGGATCAGGATGGTGATGACCACCAGCAGGGTGTCATACACCTTTGCGAGGGCATATTCGGCATTCGTGCCGCTGGTCACGCCCAGCCAGTGCAGGATCCTGGTGTTGTACCCGGCCAAAAGGTCCGAGACCAGGTTGACCATCGCTGCAACGAAGAAGGCGTAGGCGATCTGCCAGTAACGGGCCAGCCCTGCGCTGCGTCTGAGCAGCAGCGCGGTTACAAGGAAAACTGCCGCGACACCGGCTGCGTAGATCCAGTTGCCGTTGGTGGGGAACAATTTATAGTAGTTCGCCCCAAGCAGCAGGACCAGCAGCGCGCAGGCCAGGAAAAGCACGAACAGTCCGGTACGCACTGCCAGACTGGCCGATGGCCCGGTCTCTTGCATGGGTTCCGGTTTTACTTGAGCAGCGCCGGAAGAGGTGTCTGTCATACTTGCTCCTTTGGCAGGGGCTGTACTGAGGGTTCGATATAAACAGTATAGAGGCAATCCACCTTAAAATCAATCAGTTCGCTTGACATGTCTTCTCCGATTCACTATACTTCCGTACCAAGGCGAATACACTGGAAGTTCACCGGAGTATTTCATGGGAAATAAAAAGATCCTGTACAGCTCTCTCATCATGGTCAATTTGATCGTTGGTGTACTGGCTGTGATCGTCACCGTTTTTGTTTCATTCCGGAATCCGGTTGATTTCCCGGTTTTTTATGGCGCCGCGCGTAATGCCCTGCAGGGCCTGTCCATTTACACCAATTACGGGTTGCGCCAATTGCCGTTCTGGTATTTTCCCTGGGTCAGCTGGGTTTTCCTGCCTCTGGCAGTTTTATCGAGCCGGGTGGCCTGGATCATTTACCTTATCCTTGGTTTTAGTGTGGCTTTTCTGTCCATCCATGCCCTGGCGGATCATTACAGGAAGTTCAGTCCATTTGACCGCCTGTTCCTATTTTCGCTGCTGCTATGGATAAGCTGGCATGTCTACGCGGTCGGGCAGATGTCCTTCTTTCTATTGGGAGTGGCGGTTTTGGCCATGCTGCTGGCCGAAAGGGACCAGCCGGTCCTGGCCGGGCTGTTGGTCCCGCTTCTGCTCATGAAACCCCATCTCTTCATTATCTTTATTCCCGTGCTGTTATGGTTGGGCGGGAGGAAAACCCTCATTACCGGTGGCTCTCGTTACGCTTCTCCTGATCCTGGTTGAGACCATTGATCACACCGCATTGGATTCAGCAGTGGCTGGGGCTGCTTGCGCTGGAATCCAGCCGGGTCGATACCAATCCATTCTTTAAATTCACCACCTTCCCAACCCTGCTGGGTTTTTCCCAAAATTACCTGGGAACCGCCAACCTGCCCTTCACGATCGTTTTGATCATCCTGGCGGCATTTGTCGTGATCCGTTTCCGCTCCCTGCCGAAAATCCCATTATTATCCATTGCATTGGCCGCTTCCCTCTTCTGCGCGCCGCGTTCATACGCCTATGACCTGGTTCTGTTGATTCCTGCCATGGTCTGGTTGAGTGAAAAATGGTCTGTCCGGACCGCCTTGCTTTGGGAGGTCTGCGCGATCATTCCGATCCTGGCGCACTTCTCAGCCGGGTCTTATCTCGTGACCCTGCTTGTTCTGACGCTTTGCATTATCAAGGCAGTCAATCTCGAAAAACAAGCCGGGATGCCCAGGTCTTTTTTTGGCCGGCGTGTATCTTCGGCTGGCTGAAGGCGACAGTCACCTTTAAGGTGGGTGTTCCATTCCCCCAACTAACGATAAAATACCCCCACCAATTCACGATACAACTATTCAACTACCAACCAACTATTAGACTATCAGACTAAACTCAGGATCACCCATGCAGACGAAACCAACCCTCCCCTACCTCAACCCTGACCTGCCGTTCGATACACGTGTCGATGACTTGATATCCCGCATGAACCTGCCCGAAAAGGTCAGCCAGATGCTGAACGAATGCCTGCCCATCCCGCGCCTGGGTCTGTCCAACTACAATTGATGATGCCACCGGAGTAACAGCCCAGGGTGCCCGCGGACCTGTTTCGTTTCCGACTACCTTCTTGACCGTATTATTACGAACCATCCGGACTACTCCGCGCTTGAAACGGTAATATCAATGGTTGAATTCTCGAGGGGCAGTGCAAGCGCTGAGTTGTCTTTAACAAGGCCGGACACGTTCGGCGTCATACCACACAGATACCGCAGGGTTACCGTGTGTCGCCTGATGATATTGATCCTTGACAAGGTCAACAGCACTGAATTGGCAGTATAGCGCCAGCCGACGTTATGCTTACACTTGCGCCGTTGTCAAACACCTCAAAGCCGGTGATCCCGTTGCCGGCGTTATGTCGGTGCCGCCACGGTGATTTAGAGTCACGATCACCTGGTTGCGGTTCGCGTCACTGAAGGAGGCCGAGGCGATGGAACGGGCCGCGTGAATAGGTGGATTGGCCGAAATAGTACTTGATGGCATTGGCCAGACGGGTGCCGATCACGTTCAACGCCGGAGTGTCGTAATGCCAGGTATCAATCCGCGGCAGTTCCATCGCAGTGGCGCCCATGAAAATATTCGTTCCGTTGTCCAGATCGTGCTGAGCACTGCGGATGCCCGTAACTCCAGCGTCGGTTCCATCGCCCACCGTTCCGAGCTGGCAGATGAAGATCGGGATGCCGGCATAGAGGTCTTGTCGATAGTGACCGATCATCGTCGCGAAATCCGCCTCGTAGTTCGCTTCGGTGCGGCCGGCGCTCAAGTCTGCTTCGCCCTGGTGCATGATGATCAACTCGACGCCGCCCACGCTTTGCGCCTTCGTTATCGATTGGCCATAGAGCGTGGAGGTGTCGAAGTGATTCGAAGGATTGCGATAAGCCCATCCGTAGTTGGATCCGTTGACATACAGGTTTGACCCACCTTTGGATGCGGGTACGAAGGCGATCGGGAAATCAAAGGTCTGGAGCAGGGAATTGGCAATGCCGGGGATCATCGATCCGCCGGCACGCTGCTGTCGTAGTCAACCGCGCTGGCAGGGCTTTCATCATCGTAGGGATCGGCCAGATGTTCCCATGTTCCGGCGTTGCTGTAGTTTACCGCCAGATCGGAAGTCGCTGTGATAAATGGTGGTTGGCCTCTGCCTGACATGTTCGACTGGCCGATGACGAGGATGATCATGCCCACGCCCCACTTGTGCGTGCCGCGGCTTGAGCCGATCACCGATCCTGCGCCGTCAAGTGCGCGTACTTCGACGTTGTACCAGCCTCCTTGGGGAACGGTAAGGTTACCGGAGAATGTCCCTCCGCCAGGCGTCGAGATCGATGGTCGTCCAGTCAATCACCGTCGTGTCGGTACCGTGCCATAGGATGCGCGCTTCTGATGCGACTCCAGTCCATGTTCGAATAGGTGCCGCTGATGGTGACACTCTTTGATGTGCTGCCGATATCGCGCTGGAACACCCGGTAGTCGGCAAAGTCGCTGACTGCAATCGTGGGATTCGGCGGGGTGCGCCGTTTGAGTGGACGTTGGAGATGCGGTTGGTGTCCACGTGGCAGTCGCAGTGTTCGTGGGGGTACTGGTTCGTGTGGGTGTGCTTGTAGGCGTATTGGTAGGGGTATTGGTATTTGTCGCCGTGGGAGTATACGTCGGGGTTCTGGTTGCGGTGGCAGTGGGGGTGTAAGTGGCGGTTTTGGTGGGAGCATTAGTCGCAGTCGCTGATGGGGTGTAAGTGGCGGTATTGATAGGGGTATTGGTCGCCGTGGCGGTTTTGGTGGGAGTATTTGTCCCAGTAGCTGTGGGGGTATTGCAGGCGGTGCTCGTAGGCGTATCGGTCGATGTGCCAGTTCTTGTGGGTGTAGGGGTGTTTGTGAATTGGAAAGTAGGTGTAGTAGTTATTGTGCTGGTTTGGGTAAATGTTGCGGTAGGAGTGGGTTGGAAGTTAGGATCATATTCATTGATTACAAATGGCAAATAATACCGATAACCTTCTGAATAGGTTTGACTCTCTGGATGTTGGACAAGGCTGGATATTTGTGCTTGAATGTTGGAATCAACCTTACCAATGGTGCTGGACTCTGCCGGCGGATATGGGTTTGTGCCACCGGCTCTACGTATACCAACGGCATTGATTAGCGCGGCGATGATGACTGCAATGCGAAAATAAGGCAATACCTCCCCCGATGGTGGAAGTAAAATCCATTCACACCCACTCGACTTTCTGGACATTCAAGACTTGATGAGGGTTGATAAATGATTACACGAGTCAATTGATTATAACGAGTCGGGAAATGAAAAGCAATATTCCCTCTGGCGAACACTAACAAGCCGCCACCAAAATTTCCAATCCTCGGGAGGATACTTTAGCGTTGACCTTTTGCTTTCCAACCGGTTTTTTCCCTTAGAAATTGCAGCACGGTTAGCGGTAAAATACAGACACAAATTCACTATCCGGCCATCAGACTCATCGAGACTCCTTTCCGTCCAGGACCCCCATGAAAACCCAAAAACTCCCTGCTTTCCGAATTTCCTCCCTTCCATTCGATACACGTGTCGACGACCTGATCGGCCGCATGACCCTGCCCGAAAAGATCAGCCAGATGCTGAACGAATGCCCGGCCATCCCGCGCCTGGGTCATGCCGGCCTACAACTACTGGAGCGAAGGCCTGCACGGCGTGGTCGGGAACGGGCGCGCCACGGTCTTCCCGCAGGCCATCGGGCTGGCAGCCACCTGGGATACGGATCTGCATGTACCGCGTCGCCACGGCCATCAGCGACGAAGGCCGCGCCAAGTACCACGCCGCCCTCCAGCGCCAGGGCTATACCATCCAGCTCCAGGGCTTGACCTTCTGGTCGCCCAACATCAACATCTTCCGCGACCCGCGCTGGGGCCGCGGCCAGGAGACCTACGGCGAAGACCCCTATCTGACCGGCGAGCTGGGCGTGGCTTTCGTGCGCGGCATGCAGGGCGACGATCCGAAGTACCTCAAGACCGCCGCCTGCGCCAAGCATTTCGCCGTCCACAGCGGGCCCGAAGGCGAGCGGCACGTCTTCGATGCGCGTCGTCTCCATGCGCGACCTGAACGACACCTACCTGCCGGCTTTCAAGCGCCTGGTGCAGGGCGCCCGGGTGGAGGCGGTCATGGGCGCCTACAACCGCGTCAACGGCGAGCCCGCCTGCGCCAGCCCGTTCCTGCTGGTCGAGACCCTGCGCGAGAAGTGGGGGTTCCAGGGCCATGTGGTCTCGGATTGCTGGGCGCTGACCGACATCCATGCCAACCACAAGGTCGGCGAAGGATGCGGTGGAAGCGGCCGCCATGGCGCTCAAAGCCGGCTGTGACATCAGCTGCGGCGTGACCTACGATAAACTGGAGCGAAGCCATCCAGCGCGGCCTGGTCACCGAAGCCGAGATCGACACCGCCCTGCATCGCACCCTGCTGACGCGCTTCAAGCTGGGCATTTTTGACCCGCCGGAACGGGTCCCGTTCGCCTCCATCCCGCAGAGCGTGATCTGCAGCCCGAAGCACCGCCGGCTGGCGCGCCAGGCTGCGCGCGAGTCGATCGTGCTGCTCAAGAACCGCGCCGGATATCCTGCCCATCCACCCGGAGGTGAAGCGCATTTCCATCGTCGGTCCGAATGCCGCCAGCATCGAAGCCCTGCTGGGGAATTACAACGGTTACAACGACTCGCTCTCCACCCTGATGGAAGGCATGGTCGGGCGCGCCCCCGAGGGTGTGCGGGTGGGCTACCGCATGGGCGTCCCGCTGCACCAGGCCGGCCACTCAATCCGCCGGATTGGACCATCCGGGATGCTGCCGCCTCCGACCTGACCATCGCCTGCATGGGCTACTCGCCGCTGCTGGAAAGCGAGGAGGGCGATGCCATCCTCTCCGAACACAAGGGCGACCGCGCTCGACATCGCCCTGCCGCCTGCCCAGGTGGAGTTCGTGAAGAAACTGGTCTTCAGCGGGGCGCGCGTGGTGCTGGTGCTGTGCGGGGGCAGCGCCATCGCCCTGGGCGAGCTGGAAGACATGGTCGAGGCCGTGGTCTTCGTCTGGTACCCGGGCGAGGCCGGCGGGCAGGCGCTGGCGGACGTGCTCTTCGGGGATGTTTCGCCCTCCGGCAAGCTGCCGGTGACCTTCCCCCGCTCGATCGAGCGATCTGCCGGCCTTCGACGATTACCGCATGGAGAGGCGCACCTACCGCTACAGCCTGGCTGAGCCGCTCTATCCCGTTCGGCTTTGGCCTGAGTTATACCCGCTTCGAATTTAGCGGCTTGATTTTGAAATCCGATCATATCGCCGCAGGGAAGCCGCTCTCGTTCCGGGTGACCCTGAAGAATGCCGGTGAGATGGACGCCGATGAAGTCGTGCAGGTCTATCTGAGCGACCTGCAGGCCTCCGCCCCGCTGCCGCTGCATAAACTGGTCGCCTTCCGGCGTGTGCACGTCCAGGCCGGGCAGAGCCAAGACCGTCCGGTTCAGCCTGCCGCCCGAGGCGCATGCAGTTCGTGGACGAGGACGGTGAACAAAAACTCGAACCCGGTGCAGTTCCGCCTGACGGTCGGAAGCTGCTCGCCGGGCAAGCGTGGGCAGGCATTGGGAGCCGCGCAACCGGTCACGGCGGTGTTTGAAGTGGAGTGAAAATCGTATGGCTCCGGATGAGATCTCCTTTGGCGCCTGGCTCCGCAAACAGCGTCTCAGGCTGGACCTGAGCCGGCAGGCGCTCGCCGGCCAGGCCGGCTGCGCGGAAGTGACGCTGCGGCGCATCGAGGCGGGGAATCTCAAACCTTCCAGGCAGCTCGCCCTGATCCTGCTGGAGAAACTGGGCGTCCCGCAGGTCGAACGGGAGCAATGGGTCCGTTTTGCGCGCGGCCAGGCCGGCCTGCCCTCCCAGGCGCAAGGCACACCTGTAAACCAGCCAAAGACCAATCTAACCGCCCTGCTGACGAGTTTTATCGGCCGGGAAAAAGAAATGGCAGACATCCTGCGGCTGCTGGAGGGCCAACGGCTCGTCACGCTGACCGGTTCGGGCGGCGTGGGGAAAACCCGCCTTGCCATGCAAGTGGCCGGGCAGCTGCTGGCAGATTACGCGCAGGGCGTCTGGCTGGTCGAGCTGGCCCCGCTGAAGGATCCCGGATTGGTCCCGCAAACCATCGCATCCGTCTTGGGGATACCTCCCAGCTCCGCCTCTGCAAGTTTCCGAAACCCTGATCAATTTTTTACGCCATAAAACAGCCTTGCTGGTGCTCGATAATTGCGAGCACCTGCTGGAGGCCTGCGCCGGACTGGCGGAGACCTTGTTGAAGAATTGTCCGGGGTTGAAGATCCTGGCCACCAGCCGGGAGGTCCTGGCCGTGATGGGCGAAGCCTCCTACCGGGTGCCTTCCCTTGGGCTGCCCCCGCTTGAAAATTATCAGGAACCCTTGCATGAATTTGAGTTGGCCTGCCTGTTCGAAGCGCGCGCCCGGCTGGTCCAGGCCGATTTCTCCCTGAGCATGCAGAACTCCGCCGCCATCGCTCAAATCTGCAACCGGCTGGACGGCATTCCCCTCTCGATCGAGCTGGCGGCCGGGCATGTGAATATGTTATCCCCGGCCGAGATCGCCGCCCAGCTCGACCACTCCTTCAGCGTTCTCACCGGCGGAAGCCGCACGGCCCTGCCGCGCCAGCAGACCATGCGGGCTTCCATCGATTGGAGCTGGGATTTGTTGACCGAACTGGAACGGATCCTGCTGAGACGCCTCTCCATCTTTGCCGGCGGCTGGACGCTCGAATCCGCCCAGGCGATTTGCAGCGACAATTTGGTTAAAAGAGATCGGATAGTGGGCTTGATCTCCCAGCTCATCAATAAATCATTGCTGACCGTAAATCCAGGTTCGGCAGGCGGGACACGCTATACCTTCCACGAAGTGGTCCGGCAGTATATGGCTGAAAAACTGGTCGAAGCCGGAGAAGTTGAGCAGGTCCAGGCTGCACGGCTGGGCTATTTCCTGGCATTCTCGGAACAGGTCGGCCTTGGTATGGCCGGACCGCAGCAGCTGGATTGGTTTCGGCGCGCTTTGGAGGAGCGCGATAATCTGCGGGCAGCCATGCTGTATGCCGCCCAAACGGACCAGGTGGAGCCAGGGCTGTATATTTCCGGACGGCTGGTGGCCTTTTGGGATGGTTTCGATATCCGCGAAGGCGAGCGCTGGCTGGCAGGCTTCATCCAAAAGCCGGAGTCGAAAGATCATCCGCATGCCAGGGCGACCGCCTTGCTTGCCCAAAGCGAGCTTCTGATGTGGCTTCAACAATTTCCCCAGGCGCTGGCCGCTGCCAGGGAGTGCCTGGCCCTCTATCGTGCCTGTGCGGATCGGCCGGGCGAGGCGGATGCGCTGGTTGCACTTGGTTACTGCCTTGAATTCCTGTCTGAGCGGCCATCTGCTTTGGAATATTATCAGCAATCCCTGGCCCTGGCCCGCTCCCTGGGGGATGTCCACCGGCAGGCGCTGGCGCTCTTCCATTTGGGGGATGCCAGCACCGTGAAGGTGCTTGATTTTTGGGAGGAAGCCATCCCTCTGTTCCGCCTTGCCGGGGATTGGGAGATGCTCTCGGGTCTGTTCTATCAATATGGCAAGCTTTGTCCTGTTATCCACCGGCGACATCGAACAGAGCCCAAAAATATGTGGACGAGGCAGATAAGCTGGACCTGGTGACGGGCAGATTTAAGGATAATGCCGGCTGGGTAAAGGGCCGGATCGCCCTGGCACGCGGCGATTATGCCGGGGCCAAAGCCCATTTTCTGGAAGTGGCGGCCTATATGGATGAATTGGGATTGCGGATGAGTGTTCTCTGGTCGCGTGCTCATCTGGGTATGGTGGCGCTGCGCGAAGGCAGCTTGATCGAGGCGCGCCAGATCCTGATCGACACCCTCCGGAACTTCCAGAAGGATGGGAACATGGATGGTGTCATCTATTCCTTTGAGGGACTGGCAGGCGTATTCACTGCCATCGACCAGGCCGAGGCCGCCGCGCGCTTGATCGGCTGGGCGGATGCAGCGCGTGCCAGGATCATCAATCCGCGCCCCTTCCTCGAACAAAAAGATGTGGATGGTTATACTGCCGCCATCCTGGCAAAGATTGGCAGCACTGCCTACCAGGCCGCCTATACTGCCGGACAGGCCATGACCCTCGACGAAGCCGTACAGCTTGCTTCGGAAACACAGGCGCCCCTATGACCGGACAGATCCTGTTTGGTGAATGGTTGCGCAAACAACGTCTCAGGCTGGACCTGAGCCGGCAGGCCCTCGCCGGTCAGGCTGGCTGCTCAGAGGTTACGCTGCGGCGCATCGAGGCGGGGAGTCTCAAACCTTCCAGACAACTCGCCCTGATCCTGCTTGGGATACTGGGCATCCCGGAAGCCGAACGCCCGAAGTGGGTCCTGTTCTCGCGCGGCCTGGCGGACTTTCCCGACCAGGACCGCTCTTCCGACGGAAATAGATCCGGCGTCCATCTGCCGGCCGCTCTGACCAGTTTCATCGGGCATGAAAAGGATCAGGCCCGGGTTCTCGAATTGATCCGTGAGAACCGCCTGGTGACTCTGACCGGCTCGGGGGGTGTCGGGAAGACCCGCCTGGCGCTCGAAGTGGGGGGAGCGCTGCCGGCAGAATTTACCGGCGGGGTCTTCCTGGTGGAGCTGGCCTCGCTCCAGGATGGGCAGCTCCTGGCGCAAACCATCGCAGCGCAGTTTGGCATTGTGGCAGAGTCCACTGCCTCCTTCACAGATCTTTTGATCAGTTTCCTGCGGGAAAAAAGCCTGCTGATCATCCTGGACAATTGTGAACACTTGCTGGCAGCCTGCGCCCTAATGACCGATGCGCTGCTGAAAGCCTGCCGGAGCCTGAAGATCCTGGCCACCAGCCGGGAGGCGCTCGGACTGGTCGGCGAGGCGGCCTTCCTTGTGCCATCCCTGGCGCTGCCTGATCTTCAGGATTTGGCGGGAGGCCTGGCGGAGGTTGAATCCATGCGCCTGTTCGCCGCCCGCGCCCGGCTGGCAAGAACGGATTTTTCCCTGGACGCGCACAATCTCCCGCTTGTGGCGGAGATCTGCTGCCGCCTGGATGGCATTCCATTGGCTCTGGAACTGGCTGCGGCGCGCCTGGAAATCCTGCAGGTGGATGAGATCCTGGAGCAGCTCAACGACTGCTTTGACATTTTGGCCGGGAGCAGGCGCGGGATCTTCGAGCGCCAGCAAACCATGCGGGCCTCGATCGACTGGAGCTGGAGCCTGCTCAGCCAGGCGGAACAGGCTTTCATGCGCCAGGTCTGCGTATTTGCGGGCGGCTGGACCCTGGAATTGGCGCAGGCCGTCTGTGATGGGAACGTCCTGGAACTGACCAGCGCGCTGGTCCGGAAAAGCCTGATCGTAACCGATCCGGAAACCGGGCGGAAGACGCGCTTTCGCCTGCACGAGATCATCCGGCAGTACATGCAAGAGAAGCTGGCTGAAACCGGTGGGGAAGATACGCTGCGTGAGCGGCATCTCCATTATTTCCTCAAGCTTTCAGAAGCAGCCGGGCCGGCCTTGAACGGTCCCACCCAAATGGAATGGCAAAAGCGATTGAAGGATGAGCTCGATAACCTGCGGGCTGCGCTGGAGTTCGCCGGCCGGGTGGATACGGAAGCGGGATTGTGGATCTCGGGAAGGTTGAACCGCTTCTGGAGCAGCTCCATGCTGCGTGAAGGCATGCGCTGGCTGCAGGAATTCCTTCAGAAAGCGGATTCGAAAACATATCCCCTGGCGCGGGCAAAAGCCCTGTTGGCGCTTGGATCGAAAGTGTATTTTTTGGAGGACTTTGCCTCGGCAGAAAGTGAAATCCGCGAGGCGCTGGAACTCTACCAGACCTGCGCGGACCTGCCCGGCGAGATCGATGCATTATCTTATTTGGGGGCCATTCTGCATACAGCCGGTAAAACGGACATGGAAATTTTCCATAAAGCCCTTTCCTTGTCCCAAAGCCTCCAGGATCCGCTGCGGCAGGCCTACGTCTATGAGTATCTGTCTTATGTCTGGCCTGATTATCCCCACCGTATCTCTGATATAAAAAAGGCCATCCGGCTGTATCGAAAAGTGGGTGATTGGAATTCATTGGCAAGTATTTTGACCGTTCTTGCCAAGCATGAAGCGGTCAGCGGGGATCTTGATTCGGCTCAAAAGCGGCTGGAAGAAGCGGTTGAATTGAACCAGAAATTTGATATGCGGGCGGGCGCCACCAATATGGTCATTGTCATCAGCCGTATTTATTCCATGCAGGGAGATTTTGAAACCGGGCAAAAACTGCTGGAAGATAACATCGCCGAGCAAAAGGAATTTGGCTACCGCATGGATGTCCTGTGGCTGCGCTCCCAGTTGGGCGCCCTGCTCGTACGCAAGGGTGATATTGATCAGGCCAGCCGTCTTCTGGTTGACACTGCCAATGAATTTTATGAAGATGGGTTTGAAATTGGGGCTGTCTTTGCATTGGAAAGCATGGCCGGTGTTAATTCTGCAATGGGCAATTATTCCCAGGCGGCGCGCTTGATCGGCTGGGCGGATGCGATGCGCAAAAAGCTCGCTGACATGCGCCCGAGTTCTCGAGCAGGCGGATATGGACAAGGTGATCGAAGTCTGCCTGGCAAACCTGGGCGAAGCTGCCTTCTCAGACGCCTATGACGAAGGCCAGGCGATGACAACCGGGCAGGCGCTGGCGTATTTGTGATTTTCTCCGTAATGTTTGTGCGTAATGTTTTTACGCTTTCTTTCGGCTGACTGCCAAACCATCTGTCGATGTTTTATAGAACAGGCCATAGATGGGGGCGGTCAGATAAAGGCTTGACTGCCACAGCAGCAAAGCGCCGATGAAATAGGTGTTCGGGGTGCGGTCAGCCCATGCCAGGATGGCTGCTCCGAGCGCCAGGCATAGCAGCGCCGATACCTGCTTCCCACTGGGTCACAAAGAGTGAATTGAACGGACCGGTTTTACCGGCGGCCTTGGGGGTACGCAGGAAGGCGGTTTTGAAGCGGATCAGCGCCTGGAAACTGGCCAGGGTAACCACCCAGCCAACGCTGAACATGCTGTACAGGCAGCGCACGGCCAGTCCCCACGAAAGTCTGCATCGTGCTGCGAATCACCCAGACAAGCCGTGACAGGTTCAGGAAGATGAAAATGCTGGCCAGGCTGATCCAGGGACCGGTGGTGGGCAGGATGGTGAAATCCGATGAGACCAGCTTGATGATCCCTCCCGCCACCAGGAAGCATAAGAAAGTGAAATTGAATGCATCCGAGAACCACTGCAGGCAGCCCGCCAGATAAATAGTAGCGCTGTGCCTGCGTGAGATGGTTATCCGGGTCGACCCAATGCGCCCAGGGCATCAGGGATTCCCAATGTTTGCGCAGGATCTGAACATTGCCAAAACACCAGCGGAAGCGCTGTTTTTTCATGCCGGCGAAGGTCAGGGGCATCAGTCCGCGCCCGAGGCTCTTGTGGTAGTAAAGGGCTTTGTACCCAAGTTTCAGGATGCGCAGGCTGGCCTCGGCATCTTCTGTGACGCTCCATTCGCTCCAGCCGCCGATCTCCTGCAGGACCGATTTGCGGATCAGGCCCATCGTCCCGGAAAAAATGATCGCATTGCGTTCATTGCGCACCGGCATGGGGACTTCAAAAAAATATTCGTACGAGTAATACATTGCCTCTGACAGGGAGCCCGGTTTGAAATCCCGGTAATCCTGCGGGGCCTGGATGAAGGCCACCTGCGGATCGGCAAAGGCGGGTATCATTTCCTTCAGGAAACGACGGGTCAGCCAGGTAATCTGCATCGATGACGCCGACGATCTCCGCCGCCGGGGAGGTTCCGGCCAGGGCAAAGTTGAGCGCGCCGGACTTATACCCCGGCCATTTATCCAGGTGCATGAAGCGGAAACGCGGCCCCAGGTCGGCGCACAGTTCTTCGACCGGCTGCCAGGTTTTTTCATCCGGCGTATTGTTGTCAATCACCAGCACCTCGTAATTGGGATAGTCCAGGGCAGCCAGCGCCCGCAGGGTGGCCTCCACCACTTCCGGCGGTTCAGCATAAGCCGGCAGGTGCAGGGAGACCATCGGCTGGAAACCCGGTGCTGGATCCAGGCGTTCGATCCGCTTGCGCCAGTGCACCCGGCAGGTCACATCGATGTTTTCGAACATGTGGGTCAGCGCCAGCAGGGAAGCAGTCGCTTGAACGAACAGGAACATCAGGGCCGCCAGGAAAGAGGCCGGTGGGAGACCGGCGCTGATGGTAACGGAATAAGCATAGACCAGGAAGAGCGGGGTGGCAATCAGGGTCATCAGCCAGGCCACTTGTCCGAACGCATTCCAATCCCGCAGCCTCCAGATGCAGACCAATCCCAGTATGAAGGCCATGCCTGTCAGAAAAAGGACTTCGTCCGGCCTGCCGAAGGTTTTCAAGGCCCAGATATCGCCCAATCCAAGCACGACCGACAGCCAGGCCAGGGAAAGAGCCGGATGGGTCCGGCGCAGGCGTGTGCCTGCCAGCAGCATCACCACCAGGCTGAGGCTGAACCAGGCTCCGGAGAGATACAATGCACGTGTGATCATAAGAACCTCCTGTCAGGCGATCCGCGCCAGGAATAATTTGCTCAAGGGGATGGCGAGGGCCAACAGCCCGACTGCCAGTGCCCAGACGATCGCCACCCGGATGGCATTTTCCCGGGATAACGGCTGGGAAACTGCCAGTGCCAGCGCCCATAAAGCCGCCAGAGGCGCCAGGACAAGCGTGCCCAGGCCGGCCGGGGCCAGGCCCAAAAAGGCCAGCGCGATCAGGCGAAAGACCGGTTTGAAAAGATGTGCGCTCCGGTCGGGCAGCGCTTTCGGAACATGGCGGTTCTTTGGCACGCTCAAGCAGTCCCAGTTGTCGCCGGAAACCTGGAACGCCAGTTCATCTTCGCCCTCATATTTCAGGATGAGGCTGCGGGATGGTAATGTCATTTCAAAGCAGGTTGGCGATAAAGAGTTTAGCATATGGAAATCCTTTTATTGTTAATTGGACTTAGTTTATCCAAATTGTTTGATGCCCATAATACGAAATTTGATACAAAACCTGATACAAAAACTGTACCCATCCTTGTTTTGGCGCCCGCCTGATTATTTTCCAGGCCATATCCGCCGCGGGGATTCCTTTATCGGGATCTTGTCAATCCCCCCGCCTAGGTCAGGTAAGCCGGTCGGACCTGCCCGGCCTCCTGCCGCCCTCCCGGGATCGATCCACGCTTTGGGGAGGTCCAGGTGGGGTTGGGCGGACACAGCCTTTATTCCGCCAGAATGCAAAGAAGATGGATGAAAAAGGCAACCGGATGGGTTACAAAGGGATCCGCGTGAAAAAAGAAATCGCTGAACTCCGGCAAGAATCAGATTGGCAATGCTGCCGGCGGTGTTCGATATCTGCCGAATTGATTGTTGAGGTTGAAATTCAAACGGTGTGCCGGCTGTCCGTGCTTGGAAATACTTCTACAAGGCAGGGCCATGGAAACGAAAGGAACCAGGCTGGATCAGCCTGGTTCCCCATTCGTATCCATAAGGGAATTTGTCCGGCTTTTATGGCGGTTCGGATGGCGGCCGGCTATGGCGCCTGGGTTATCGGTTTGGTGAAGGCAGCAAAAACCCAGCCGCCGGGCGGCAGCAGCGGATTGGGGGTAGCTCCCACATTGGCAAAGTGCACATAGGAATTCGTCGGCCCGTCGTCAATAAACAAGACGGTTCCGGGCATCACGACGCCAATATCCGGGAAGGCCTGGCCCGGCCCGGAGCGGATCCTGGGGCTGTGATTCTGAACCACCTCCACCTTGGTGAAAACAGGCTCTTTCATTCCCGGCCTTGGTTGCACGGGCGTGCCCGGTTGTCTTCCTGCGCCGGGCTGCGTTCCAGTGTCTGGTATCTCTTGCGGGGAGTGGACCTCCGGGATCGCCCCGCCTGTTTCCGGGAATTCGATCATGGAGACATCCACATCCACAACCTTTTTTATGGCGGGGTGGCCGGGTACTTCACTGGACTTGGCCCAGGCGGTAAACTGCCGATAGGTGGGAGCCGTCCAGGGGGGCAGTGGTTCCGCCGCAAACTTCCCGGAAAGAACGTCGGCTGCGATCTGGCGCACCTCCGCCCAGCCGAATGGAAGTGGGTGCACGTTTTCTTCAGGATTGGGATCCAGGGGCCAGGCCGCGAACCACAGCGATAGATCCTTCGCCCATTTTCCGCCTTCGCCTGTTCCACCGATTTGCGTCCAGAATGGAGTGCCAGTGTAGATGCAGATCTCGTTGTGCGGAAAGGCTTTTCGGACCTCGAACACCCAGGAGGCGGCTGCTTTGAGACAGTCTGATCCTGCTTCATTATCAGTGACTTCAAAATCAAGGATCAACTTGTCGCTGGTAAGCTTGTTGCCGTTCCACACCACGCCGGCCTGATTCATCAGCTTAATGTACTTCTGCGCCTGGGTGATCGCATTCTGACCTGGGTGAAAGTACTCCCATGCCCCCAGGATCAAGCCAGCCTTGCGCGCCAGCCCCCACTGCATCAGAAAGGCTGGATCTGTCACAATTTCAGACGACTTTATGAACGCCAGGCCGGCTCCGGCCGCGGCCTGCTGCATCCAATTCACCGGGCGGTCGTAGATAAATTCTTTCGGGTGCAGTGGATCCGCGCGCTGGGAATCGTATAGTGAAGTATCGAGAAAAATGGGATGGGTCATTTCTTTCTCCTTTGTCAGGCGGCCGGCCGGGAGGCAATGCCTCCAGAACCATGCCATAATCGGATTCTGCGTTGTTTGCAGGCATGTTTTTGGAAAGCCAGATTCTGATTCTGCTGCCACCATACGTCAATAGCCTGTTGGTACCCGCCTGCGTGCAATTCTGGAGTTCCTTGCAGTCGTTCTTAATTTTTGGGATAAAATATTAAGATAGAAACCTTTAATAAGGAACGTTATGACTACCCAAAAAAGCTATTTGATCGATATGGACGGTGTGATCGTGGCCGGCCAGACGGCCATCCCGGGCGCGGCTGAATTCATCCAACGCTTGATCGACGGTGGCCATCACTACCTCATCCTGACCAACAACTCCCGTTTTACCCCGGTCGACCTGGTGCACCGCCTGCAACAGGCCGGGATCGAAGTGGATAACCGGCATGTTTATAACAGCGCCATGGCGACGGCTGCCTTCGTGCAAAAGCACCAGCCCGGCGGATCGGCCTTTGTGCTCGGAGATACCGGGCTCTACCAGGCCCTCACCGATGTGGGCTATACGTTGACAGACTACAACCCGAACTATGTGATCCTGGGCGAAACCAAGTCCTATCCCTACGATAAGATCATCCGGGCCACCCGCCTGATCTGGGACGGCACTCCCTTCATCGCCACCAACCCTGACCCTTCCGGCCCGGACGAGCACGGCCTGGTGCCGGCCTGTGGCGCAGTCGCCGCGCTGATCGAAAAAGCGACCGGTTTTGCGCCCTATTTTGTAGGCAAGCCGAATCCGTTCATGATGCGGGCGGCCCTCAGTTACATGGGCGAACATTCCGAAAATGCCGTCATGGTGGGTGACCGGATGGATACGGATATAAAAATGGGCCTGGAAAGCGGCCTGGAAACCGTGCTGGTCCTGACCGGCGTTACCAGGCCCGAAATGATCGCCTCCCACCCCTACCGGCCCACCCGGGTGGTCAATTCTGTGGCCGATCTTGAAATATAGAAGCAGAACCATGCGAAAACTCATTGTCAGTAACTTTGTCACCCTGGATGGCCTTTACGAAGGCAAGGATAAAAGCATCAACTCGCTCTATGACTACTACCACGCAGACTACGCTGATGACCATAGCTTCGACTATTACAACGCTGAACTGCTGCATGCCGCCGATTTCCTGTTGTTGAGCCGCAACTCCTTCCTGGGCAACAAGGAATATTGGACGGGAGTGCCGGGCGATCCCAACGCCACCGCCATCCGGCGTGAGATTGCGGGTCTGATGGACTCCATCGAAAAACTGGTCATCTCGGATAACCTGTCCCCCGACCAGGTGGCGCCCTGGGATAACACCCGTATCATCAAACGTGCGGATGCGTATCTGGAGATCGCTGCGCTCAAACAGCAGCCCGGCAAAGACATCCTGGTGATCCTGAGCCGCCTGCTCTGGAATGACCTGCTGGTGCATGACCTGGTGGACGAACTGCACCTGACCTTTTTCCCGTTGATCGGGGGCGAAGGCACGCCCCTGTTCGCAGGCCGCCCGCCGGTATCGCTCAAACTCATTTCCACCCGCACATGGGAAGGTTCGGGCAACCTGCTGGCCTGTTATGCGGTCAGCCGCAGGAGATAATTCTGATGGATGAACCAAAGCTGTATACCCTTGAAGAAGCGCACCTGCATTTTGCAAAAACGCTGAACGGTAAAGTCTGGGAACTGCTTCAAAAAACAGAACGCTCAAAGGTTGAAGAAGAGCTGATGGTTCATGCGGCGCATGCCTCCTGTTATCATTGGTTGATCGCAGGCACGGGGCTGCATCACCAGCGGGCCGAGTGGCTGATCGCCCATGTTCACACCGAACTTGGTCAAACCGACTCCGCCCTCAGACATGCACTTCGCTGCCTTGACCTTACCCGGGAATTTGCAGATTTGATGAAGGATTTCGATCTGGCTTATGCTTATGAGGCGGTTGCGCGTGCCAATGCGTTGGCAGGCAACCGTGACGAAGCCGCCAGGTGCCTCCAGCTTGCCCGGGAGAGCGGCCAGGCCATTGGCGACGCAGAAGACAAGCGTACCTTTCTGGGTGACTTGAATGGCGGAAACTGGCATGGTTTTCAATGAAAATACCGCCCATCGCCACACCACCCTGCCGCGCTCAATTTGTTCTTCTGCCTCAAAAATAATCTGTTATTAATATGCTTCCTTTTATGGTTCCACGCTATAATCATGCTAATGATACATATGGGGCCTAAATGATGAACCTGCCGAACATCTTCTCAGACCGTCGCTTCAAAGGGATGGCTGTTGCAGTTGCCATAGTCTTCCTTGTCCTTATCATTCTAAACATCTTCATTGTTGGGGGAGATATGTTCATTTATACTGTCAACAGCAGTATAAATTTTCCCCTGGCGATCCTTGTCACAATATCCGCCTTCGGTGTCTGGCGCCGGATGGGCGAAGAGAAGCACAACCGTTCGCTCTGGTTGGGGCTCGTGATCGGATGGGGGTTGTGGGCCCTGGCTGAGACGATCTGGGCCGGTTATTCGATCGTGGGCAGCGAAGTCCCTTACCCATCCTGGGCGGATTTCTTCTGGGGGCTCGGCTATATTCCCATCGGGATCGGTCTTGTCGCCCGCATCCGGACCATGCCCGCCCGGCCCAACCGCTCCCAAAATCTGCTTATTATCGGGGCCTCCGCGATCACGATCCTGATCACGATATTATTTATTTTCGTTCCCACCGTACAAAGCTTTGATATCCATAGACTGATCGAGAGTGTCCTCAATTTTTATTACCCGCTCTCGGATGTTTTCCTGCTGGTCATCATCTGGCGCCTCTTTTTCACCTTCGAGGAAGGTGATTTCGGATTTGGCTGGCGGTTTCTGACCTTCGGTTTCATTTTTTTGATCGTCTCAGATTTGCTCTTCACATACACAACCTGGCAGGGCTTGTATTATCCTGACATGCAAGCGAATCCGATCAGCCGGCTGGATGATGTTACTTATACCGTATCCTACTTGATCTGGTTCCTCGGCATCTATGCCATGCGCATCCTGCTGAAAAAGGAATATCACAGCAAGCTTGCCTCCAGGATCAGGGTGGTGCGAACTTACGGGCACATCCTGGTCTACACCAAGGGCGACGATAGCGTGATCAATATCAGCTCCAACTTCGATCGCTTTTTCGAGAATGCGAACGTAATTGGGAAATCATTGGCACAGGCACTGACGATCTCTGAACAGAATGGGAAAGCCATTCTCGACACACTCCGCAAGGATGGCAGGGTGGCTGATCTGCCCCTCCAGATCTGCAACCGTTCCGGCGTTTTACAGGACGTGCGGCTGAGCGGATTGGCGGTTTATGACAGCGAAAAGAATTATATGGGAGCCAATCTGCTCCTGCGCATGCGGGTTGCGGATGGGTCGTTCGATAGTGATTTAAGTCCGGAATCCAGGTTATTGCCAATCCATTTGCTGCAACAAAGCGGCAGCTCCAGTGATGGCGAAATCGGGCAATTCCTTTCGGATTACTATCTTTCTTACATAAGATCTTTGCTGGAAATGGCTGTCAGCCAGGGTGGGCCGGTCATGGCACAGGCGCTTTTGGACCAACTGTCAGAGACTGCCAGAAAACACAACTGGCTGATGCGCTTCAACGCTCAAACAGTGTTGGAAAACACGAATTATCCTCTGGCAATATTACGGCAGGCCTTGCCTGAACTGCTCGAAACGGCCAGGCAATTTGTTTCCAAAATCATGGATCCGGTTGTCGTTGAGGCTCACCTGCGGGAACTCGGTTCCCAGATCGACGAATCCATCCACCGTGATGCAGTGCGATATTTGCATTTTGATCGTGAAGCAGAACTTTCAGATCATCACAAAGGCAGCCTGGGTGCATGACATTGATACATTAGTATCGTAAGGCCGGGACATATTCAGGACATAAAAAGACACACTGGATCCAGTGTGTCTTTTTTGGAGGCGCAGTAGAAAAAAGGATCAGCCCCAGGCACATTGCTCTGCGTGAGGTCCATCCATTGGTCAGCGGGGATCAAGTTTGCACTCCTTTTTGAGTTGGACTCGTATATATAAAAGATGGCATGCGACATGCGAGGAGGCCTTATGGATCGCCCTGAAATGGTAACGACCACTTTTGGTTTTGAAGGCTACAAGGTAACCAGACATCTTGGAGTAGTGCGCGGGATCACGGTCCGCTCGAGAAGCGTCGTCGGTTCCTTTGGCGCAGGCATACAACAGGTCTTCGGGGGAAATATCTCCATTTATACCGAATTGTGCGAGGAAGCCCGGCTGGAGGCATTTGAACTGATGGTGAAGCACGCCCAGGCGATGGGCGCAAACGCCATCATCGGCATGCGCTACGATGCCAATGAGATTTCGGATGGAGTTGCGGAAGTGTTGGCGTATGGTACGGCAGTCGTGATCGAGCCGGTTTAGGCGTGGGAATTTCCCGGAACATTAGCCCGTAGGACCCATTGCCGGATCGCGATATCACCGATCTGTCCCCGGCGGACAAAAGCCCTTATTCACTCGCTCGGATCTTGCAGACAAATTTGAAGCATGCACCCGGGTCGCGGCCGTACCTGGCTGTGAGCAAGGCTGCGCGCTCCCGGAGTTCGAAAAAATCGCCGCGAAATTTCCCGTATTTCGGATAAAATCAATCCAATAACTGCTCTCGAGATCGTCCCGAAGGTCGAGATGAAAACCATTCGATCGTTGCGTAAACCTTCGGGACGTTTTGCTTGGGCGATATTTTTGATTCTGCCCTGTTATTTCTGGAGGTATCCTATGGAGAACCAACATCCTTCAATTCGGGAAACAATGTCTGCCCAGGTAGCAGATAAAAAGCTGTTCGAACAGGCCAGGACCTGCGCCTATAAATATATGGATGGTATCCATCAGAGGCCTGTTTTTCCTGACCCGGCCGCCATCGAAAAATTAGCCGCCTTTGATGAACCGCTCCCTGAGAGCCCACAGCCGGCCGATGGAATATTAAGCCTGCTGGATCAGGCCGGTTCCCCCGCCACGGTTGCCCAGACCGGCGGGCGTTATTTCGGTTTCGTGAACGGCGGCGCGCTTCCGGTCGCACTGGCGGCGCGCTGGCTTTCAGATGTTTGGGATCAAACCCCGGCCCTGCAGGTATTGTCTCCAACCGCTGCCAAATTGGAGCAGGTCTGCGAAGGCTGGCTGCGCGAGCTGTTGGGCCTGCCGCCTGGGACCGCCGCGGGCTTGGTGAGCGGAACCTCCATCGCCACGATGACCGCTTTTGCAGCCGGGCGGTATGCCCTGCTCAAGAAACGCGGCTGGGACGTGAATGCAGATGGGCTGTTCGGTGCGCCGCCCATCCGGGTGGTGGTAAGTCAGCAGGCGCATAGCTCGGTCTTTAGGGCACTGGCCTTGCTGGGTCTTGGCAACCAGCGCGTTGAGCTGATCCCGGCCGATCCGCAGGGCCGGATGGATGCTACGCGCTTGCCCGTGTTGGATCCAAACTGCCTGGTGATCTTGCAGGCTGGCAACGTCAACACCGGTTCTTTCGATGACTTCGAGCATATTATCAGCCTGGCCCAGGCCGCCGGCGCCTGGGTGCACATCGATGGGGCCTTTGGCCTGTGGGCGGCTGCCTCACCCAACCAGAAACATCTTACGCGCGGCATCGAAAAGGCCGATTCCTGGTCGGTGGATGGGCATAAAACCCTCAACACTCCCTATGACTGCGGCATTGTTTTGTGCAAAGATCGGGATGCGCTGGTGGCCGCCATGCAAAGTTCTGGCGCGTATTTCCAGTATAGTGAGAACCGGGATAATATGCTCTATACACCCGATATGTCGCGCCGGGCCAGGGCGGTGGAGTTGTGGGCTGTCCTTAAAATTCCTCGGTCGCTCCGGTGTGGCAGAGCTGGTGGATGGTTTGTGTGAACGCGCCACCCAATTTGCCGGCCTTTTGAAAAGGAACGGTTTTCAAGTCCTGAACGAGGTCGTATTCAACCAGGTCCTGGCTGCCTGTGATACGCCTGACCGGACCCGAGCTACGCTGGCCGGCATCCAGGCCTCCGGGGAATGCTGGTGCGGAGGCACCACCTGGCAGGACCGACCCGCCATCCGGATCAGCGTCTGTTCCTGGGCCACAACTCCCGAGGATGTTGCCCGCTCAGTGGATGCTTTCGTAAAGGCACGCGCGGCTGCATAGAGCAGGCCGGGCAAATAGCCTACAGTACGACCTGCCGGAACCGCATATAATTTATTCAGGAGTCCTCCATGAAATTCACAGATGGTTATTGGCTGCTAAGGCAAGGCGTTCAGGCCTATCACCCGGCCCAGGCCTATGAGATCGAGACCGGTCCTGATTCAATGACCGTGCACGCTCCCACCAAACCGATCGTCACGCGCGGCGATACGCTCGGCGGGCCCATGCTGAGCATCCGTTTTTCGTCAGCCCGATGGAAAACGTCATCCGTGTGCAGATGGTCCATCACAAAGGCGTGAAGCCGCGCCGGGCCGGAATTTATCTTGAATGAAACGCCCCACCCGCAGCCGCTCATCCTCAACGATGAGCGATTCCGCCTCGCTGACCAGCGGGCAGCTCAGCGTGCGGGTCCAGAAGGGCGACGACTGGCTGGTGGAATACAAGGCCGGGGAGCGCCTCATCACCTCCAGCGGCTGGCGCGGCATGGGCATTGTGGATACTCCCGATGGTCGCTTCATCCACGAGCAGTTGAATCTCGGCGTGGGCGAATGCGTGTATGGGCTGGGCGAACGCTTTTCGGCTTTCGTCAAGAACGGCCAGGTGGTGGATATCTGGAACGAGGACGGCGGCACCAGCAGCGAGCAGGCCTACAAGAACATCCCGTTCTACCTGACCAACCGCGGCTACGGGGTCTTTGTCAACCATCCGGAAAAGGTTTCCTTCGAGGTGGCCTCCGAAAAAGTCGAGCGGGTGCAGTTCAGCGTCCCCGGCGAATCGCTCGAATATTTTCTCATCTACGGCCCCACGCCCAAGGAAGTGCTCGAACGCTACACCGCGCTGACCGGCCGCCCGGCCCTGCCGCCCGCCTGGTCGCTTCGGCCTGTGGCTTTCCACCTCCTTCACCACCGATTATGACGAAGAAGACCGTCACCGGCTTTATCCGTGACATGGCCGCCTGCGGCATCCCCCTGCACGTCTTCCACTTCGACTGTTTCTGGATGAAGGAGTTCAACTGGTGTGATTTCCAGTGGGACACAGCGCTGTTTCCCCGACCCGGCCGGCATGCTCAAACGCCTGAAGGAACATGGCCTGCACATCTGCGTGTGGATCAACCCGTACATTGCCCAGCGTTCGGCCCTGTTTGACGAAGCGGCTGGCGGCGGGCTACTTGCTGAAACGACCCAATGGGGATGTCTGGCAGTGGGACCAGTGGCAGTCCGGGATGGGCATCGTGGATTTCACCAACCCGGCTGCCTGCGAGTGGTTCCAGGACAAGCTGCGCAGCTTGCTCGACATGGGCGTGGATGCCTTCAAGACCGATTTCGGCGAGCGCATCCCCACGGATGTGGTCTATTTTGATGGCTCCGACCCCTTCAAAATGCACAACTATTACACCTATCTGTATAACAAGACTGTCTTCGAGCTGCTGAAGGAAGTGCGCGGCGAAGGGGAGGCCGTGGTCTTTGCCCGTTCCGCCACCGCCGGCGGGCAGCAGTTCCCCGTGCACTGGGGCGGCGACTGCACGGCCACGTTTGAATCGATGGCCGAAAGCCTGCGCGGCGGCCTTTCGCTGGGGCTTTCGGGCTTCGGTTTCTGGAGCCACGATATTGGCGGCTTCGAGCAGACTGCCACGCCGGATGTGTACAAACGCTGGTGCGGCCTTTGGCCTGCTTTCTTCGCACAGCCGCCTGCATGGCAGCAGCTCGTACCGCGTCCCGTGGGTGTACGATGAAGAAGCGGTGGATGTGCTGGCGAAGTTCACCAAACTCAAATGCAGCCTGATGCCTTATCTGTATGGCGCGGCCCTGCGAAGCCCACCAGAACGGGCATCCCCATGCTGCGCGCCATGCTGCTGGAGTTCCCGGACGACCCCGCCTGTGACTATCTTGACCGGCAGTACATGCTCGGCGACAGCCTGCTGGTTGCCCCGGTCTTGAGCCACGACGGGGTGGTGAATTATTACGTCCCGGCCGGACGCTGGACGAACCTGCTGAACGGGAGCGTGGTCGAGGGTCCGCGCTGGGTGCGTGAGACCCACGATTTTATGAGCCTGCCCCTGCTGGTGCGCCCCAATTCGATCATCCCGGTCGGAAACCGCACCGACCGCCCCGATTACGATTACGCCGATGGCCTGACCCTGCAGGTGTATGAGCTGGAAGTGGGGCAGAGGATCATCAGCATCCCCACAATGGCGGGCGAGATTGACCAGACCTTTACCCTGCGGCGTACTACCAATACCCTGGAAGTGGAACGCAGCGGCCCGGCCAGGCCCTGGCAGCTCCTGCTGGTGGGACTGCGCGTGCTGCCGGCCCTGCAGGCTGGTACGGCGAAAATGACCCCCTCTGGAGTCCTGGTCACCCCGGACACACAGTCGCAGTATCTTAAGCTGCGCCTGGGCAAATTGGATTAATGGCAGGCAGGCCCGATCGGTTCGGATAGGGTCTACTCCAGGAACTACCTCATCAAACAGCGAACGAAAAAGGCGGCTGATCTGGCCGCCTTTTTGCACACAGGCTTGGTCACGCGCTTACCGGCACAACCGGAAATTTGGTCTGGATTGCTTTCTATTTTCATTTTACTCCCTTCCCGACCTGGTTTCAATACCCCTTAATCGCTATTGAATCCGCCTGTAGAAAATGCTATAAGACCTTGCCAATTCACACCATGATCACCCTCGAAGAATTTCCGGGGATAAATCTTTACAGGTTGGAGGTCCTATGCAAGTACTGCTATCCTCGATCGGCTCGCGTGGTGATGTGCAGCCCCTTCTGGCGCTCGCACTTGAGCTGCAGGCGCTGGGACATCCCGCCAGGTTGTGCGTGGCTCCCAATTTCAAGGAGTGGATCGAGTCAGTTGGGCTGGAATGTGTTCCGATCGGACCGGACCTGAAGAAGCTGACCGGTGGGACCGTGCCGGGCAAGCCGGTCCTGCCGCCTCCGGAACAATTGCAGCAGATGGCCGATCAAATGGTGCGCGGGCAATTCCAGGTTATCGCCGAAGCGGCGCGTGGCTGCGATCTGATCGTCGCCGCCGGGGCGCTGCAGATCGCCACGCGCTCGATCGCCGAGGCGCAGGACATCCCGTACGTCTTTGCGGCCTACTGCCCGGCCGTCCTGCCCTCCTCAAAATATCCACCGCCGAAAATGGGCGCTCATCATTCGTTTGCGCTGTCGGAGAGTGAAAACCTGCAGCTTTGGAAGGAAAATGACCAGGACTTTCACCGGTTCAGAGCGACGCTGAACGAAGAGCGGGCGAAGATCGGCCTGGGTCCGCTTACGAACGTGCAGTCCTACATGTTTACCGATCGTCCGTGGCTGGCCGCCGATCCGGTGATCGCGCCGGCCTTCCCGCTCGCCGGCATGCAGGTCGTGCAGACCGGTGCCTGGCTCATCTCCGATCCGGCGCCGCTGCCGGATGAGCTTGAGGATTTTCTCGCCGGCGGCGCACCGCCCATCTACCTGGGCTTTGGCAGCATGCGCGCCTCCGACCAGACCGCCCGTGTGCTGGTCGAGGCGGCCCGGACCGTGGGGCTCCGTTCGATCCTTTCGCAGGGCTGGGCGAATCTCACGCCGGGCGAACCCGGGGTGGACTGCCTCTCGATTGGCGACGTCAACCACGAAAAGCTGTTCCCCCGCCTGGCCGCCATCGTTCATCACGGCGGCGCCGGGACCACGAGCGCGGCGGCACGCGCGGGCAGAGCCCAGGTCATTATTCCGCACAATTACGATCAGTTCTACTGGGCTCACCGCGTGCAGCAGTTGGGGGTGGGCGTGTCTGGCCCTGTGCGGGATGAGCTCAGCGTGGACGGCCTGGCCGGGGCGCTGCGGGCAGGTTTGCGGCCCGAAGTGACGGCGCGAGCCCAGGCGCTGGCAGGCCGCATGGAGCTGCATGGAGCGCGCATCGCCGCCCAACGGCTGGCCAGCGAATTTGGTTAGTCCTGTCCGGGAATTGACGGATAATTTGTTCGCCTAATTCGAACAGGAAGCTATCTCCGACGGCCAGGCTGATCGTCTCGCCCTGGTCGTCCAATGGTACGCTTCCTGACCCATCCGAGGCGGGGTTTTCCGTTGGAATGGGGGGGACTGGTTGCGACGCGCTTGCGGATCAAAGATCATATTCCTCAATTGTGCCAGAAAGTACTTGACTCTTGTCTTGTTTAATGCTATCATTTTCCTTGTAAACGCTTCCAAAAATAATTACAAATTATTGACTCGATCTTGTGAGTTAGCCCCAGTTTTTTGAGCGATCGGCCAGTTTTTACACTCGATAATGCCCTTTTTGCTCATAAATCCGCCTGCATTTGGTTGGTTTTCTGAGTAGATGGGCATAAAAAATAGGAAATCGTGTAAACGCTTACATTCCTTATGGAAAAAGATCCGAACTCAAAAGTTACAATTGTGGATGTTGCCAGGGAAGCCGGGGTTTCCTTTGGAACGGTCTCGCGTGTCATCAACAACGATATCCACGTCAAAAAAGAAACGCGTGAACGTGTTCTGGAGACCATGCAGCGTCTGGGGTTTGTTGCCAATCGCCAGGCGCGCAGTCTGGCCGGGGGAAGATCGAACAGCATTGGCGTACTCGTCCCGGATTTGGGCACCGGATATATCGGGGAGATCATTCGCGGCATCGATGCCGAACTCAGCCTGACAGACCTTGACCTGATTTTATATACCACCCATCGAACCGCCAGCAAGGAATCCAACTACGTTACCAACCTTGCCACGGGGATGGTGGATGGGCTGCTGCTGGTCCTGCCGCGCAGCCCGGCTGATTTTATTGGAAACTTGACCCAGCGTAAATTCCCATTTGTTCTCATCGATCACCAGGGCGCCGGCCGGGATTGTCCCGCAGTCGGCGCCACCAACTGGCAGGGGGGCTATAACGCCACGGAATATCTCATCAAGCTTGGGCACAGCCGCATCGGTTTCATTACCGGCTCGATGGACCTTGGCTGCTGCGGGCGACCGTCTGGATGGGTATCGTTCGGCCCTGCGGACCTACCATATCCCGGAAGCGCCCGAGTTGATCTATGAAGGCAACTTTCTTCCAGCCGGATGGGTATGCCGGCGCCTCGGTCCTGCTCGACCTGCCAATCCACCCACGGCAATTTTTGCCTCGAATGATGTCATGGCCATGGGCGCAATGGACGCCGTCCGCAACCGCGGGCTGCGTGTCCCGGAGGATGTTTCCATCATCGGTTTTGACGATATTCCTCAGGCCTCCCTGATCCACCCCGCCATGACCACCATCAACCAGCCCTTGGAGAAAATGGGCCGCGTCGCCACCCAAATGCTGCTCGATTTGCTTCATCATCCTGAAAGGGAGGCCAACCGGATTGAGTTGCCCACGCAATTGGTGGTGCGTGATTCATGCAGTTCGCCGCGCACCGATCGTCCGCTGGATCCCGCGCTGACAATATCTGCAAAAAGATCAACCATATGATAGGAGGTGCCCACAACAAGAATTGATCCTGGATGTTCCTTGTGCGTATGAAATCCAATACCCATCCATATTCAAAAAGAAGGAGAATACAAATGCTTCGCAAATTATTTTTTCTGGTCAGCCTCGTGCTGATCGCAGCGTTCTCGCTGTCGGCCTGCGGACCCGCTGCCACAACCGCCGCACCTGCTGCTCCAGTCACCCAGGCCCCGGCTGTCCCGGTGCTCCTCCCGACTGCCACCGCCGCGCCTGTCGCAACGGCCGCACCCGCCAAACCGGTCAAGATCACCTGGTGGCATATCTCCACTGCTGAAGCCCATAAGGCGCTCTTCCAGAAATATGGCCGATGATTATACTGGCTGCTGCACCCGAATGTCACCATTGAGATCACGGTGCTGGAGAATGAAGCCTTCAAGTCCAAACTGACCACCGTCATGCAGTCCGGCGAACCCCCGGATATCTTCCAGAGCTGGGGCGGCGGCGTGATGAATGAATATGCCACTGCCGGCTTGCTGCGGGATATCACCCCCGAACTGGATGCCGATGGCGGCGCCTGGCGCAACACCTTCGCAACCGGCGCTCTGGGTGTCTATTCCTACAAAGGCAAGAACTACGGCGTGCCGTGGGATATGGGCATGATCGGCTGGTGGTACAACAAGGACCTGTTCGCTCAGGCCGGCATTGCCAAGCACCTCCCACCACCTGGACCGAATTCCTCGCCGATGTCAAGGCTCTTAAAGCCACGGGCATTACCCCCATCGCCCTCGGCGCAGGCGACAAATGGCCTGGCATGCACATGTGGGCCTATCTCGTCACCCGCCTGGGCGGTAAGGCCAACTTCGAAGGCGCCCTGCTCCGCACCGGTTCCTTCACGCGATGCACCGTTCGTCGAAGCTGGCAAGAAACTCCAGGAACTGATCGCCCTCCAGCCCTTCCAGGATGGTTTCCTGGCCGCCACCTATGGTGACGAAGCTACCGCCATGGGCAACGGCAAGGCTGCCATGGAACTGATGGGCCAGTGGGCGCCTGTCTGTCGAACAGGCCAACAGCACCGACAAGAAGGGCATTGGCGACAAACTGGGCTTCTTCCCCTTCCCGATGGTTGAGGGAGGCGCAGGCGCCATTACGGACGCCGTCGGTGGTGGGAATGGCTTTGCAGTCGGCAAGAATGCCTCACCCGAAGCCGTTGACTTCGTCAAGTTCATGACCAGCGCTGAGAACCAGGCTGCCCTGGCCAAGATCGGCGTCGCCATCCCGGTTGTCAAGGGCGGCGAAGTCGGTCTGTCCGATCCTCTGATGATCCAGTTCAGAAGACCTTTGCGGCTGCGCAGTACTTCCAACTCTACTACGATCAAGCGCTGCCCCCTGCCATGGGCTCCGTCATCAACGACAGCACCCAGGGTCTCTTCGCTGGTACTTTGACCCCTGAGCAGTGTGCCCAGGCGATCGAAGATTCCGCCAAGCAAAATCTCAAGTAAATCCGCTTTTTAGATGCCGCGGGGGTCGGGTGGGGGCAAGCCCCGACCCCCGCAAAAATTCAATGTTAAAAAGTAGTAACGACTTCAGTCGTTTTGATGTATATTATAAAAAACGACTGAAAGCTTTATTGCCCTTATAGTGAAAGTAAATCTTTCAGGCATCCTGGAAGGAGCAGATCATGGAAATTGGCCAGGCCCAAACAATCGAGATCAGATCGCAAAAACAGAAGAGCCCCTCCCGCCGTACGCAGGACTACGTGACCATTGCGCTGTTCCTGCTGCCGGCATTTGTTCTTTTCCTTGTTTTCATCGTGTATCCCATTATACGATCATTGTATTTCAGCACGTTCAATTGGAATGGCTTGGGGCCGGCGGTAAATTTTGTCGGGGCAGAGAATTACATTCAGATCCTATCCGATAAGATCTTCATGAAAGCGGTCGTGAATGGTCTGTTGATCGTGGTCCTTTCCCTGGGCCTGCAATTGCCGTTGTCCCTGGGGCTGGCCATCCTGGTGGGACGCGACCTGCCCGGGCGGGCCTTTTTCCGGGCGATCTTTTTCCTGCCGTATGTGCTCTCGGAAGTCATCACCGCCATCGTCTGGCTGGGCCTCCTCAATCCTGACCCCGACCGCGGCTTTATCAATGCGCTCCTGGTGCTCATCCCGGGCGTCAAAGCCCAGGTCTTTCTCGGCAATACCCACATAGTGCTGGCCTGCATATTCGTGGTGCTGACCTGGAAATATTTCGGCCTGCACATGCTGCTCTACCTGGCCGGGCTGCAGAATATCCCCCGCGAGGTCGAAGAGGCCGCCCTCATCGATGGCGCCAACCGCTGGCAGTTGGTCCGCTATGTCACCATCCCCCTGCTCAGCAGCACCATTCGCACCACCATTTACCTGTCGGTGCTGGGCTCGCTGACGCAGTTCAACCTGATCTGGATCATGACCAAGGGCGGGCCGGTCAATGCCAGCGAATCCATGGCCACCTACATGTACCGCTTCGGTTTCATCCGCTTCTGGCTGGGCTACGGCTCGGCTGTGGCGCTCGTGATGTTGTTGTTCTGCCTGGCCTTTTCATTAGCCTACCAGCGCTTGAACCGCCAGCCCGATTACCTGGGCGGCCTCTAGAAAGGAGCAGACATGGCAACCATCGATTACCGAAAAACCGACGCTTTCAAAAAGAGACTTCCCAGGTTCTTTCAATACCTGGTTCTTTCCATCGTGGTCCTGATCGTTGTTGTACCGATCGTGATCCTGGTCTTTGGCGCCCTGAAGACGCGCGGGGAGATGTACAGCCGCCCATACTCCCTCCCCAGCCCGGCCCATTGGGAGAATCTTGGCAAGATCCTTACCGATCCAAGCCTGGGTTTCTGGGGCATGCTGCGTAACAGCCTGTTCGTCATGCTGTGGTCCACTGCGGGCGTGCTGGTCATTTGCAGCCTGGCTGCCTTTGTATTCGCCCGCATGCAGTTCAGGGGCAAAGACCTGGCCTTTAATATCCTGACGCTCGGTCTGATGTTCCCCATTACGGTGGCCATCATGCCGGTCTATCTGGTCATCCGCCAGATGCATCTCACCAACACGCTTATGGCGGTCATCCTGGTCCAAACCGCCTTCGGGATATCCGGGAATATCATGATCCTGCGCGGCTTTTTCCAGTCTATCCCGCTTGAGTTGCAGGATGCCGCCTCCATCGACGGCTGTTCTGCATTTGATTTTTTCTGGCGCATCCTGCTCCCGCTGGCCCGCCCGGCCCTTTCGGCGGTGGCAGCTTTGACCATGATCATCAGTTGGAACGATCTGCTTACCCCTCTGGTGATCATCGATAAGGATAAACTCTGGACCCTGCCGCTGGGTACCATGCAGTTCCAGGGACAGTATGGCACGGATCTGAACATGGTGGCGGCTTTCGTCGCCCTGTCTGCGCTGCCGGCGATCATTTTCTACCTGTTTGCCGAACGCCAGATCGTGGCTGGTCTGACGGCCGGCGCGCTCAAAGGATAGATCCACCTTTTACATCGGGCTGGATAACTCTTGATGATCGTAAAAAAGTGCTGATCCTGTCGGATCTGGCGCTTCCTGTGTATGATACTTTGTCGTGGGATATTGGTTACGATGCCTTCTTTTCAACGCTCTTTCATTTGTATGATTATTATTTCGGTTCTCCTGTCTGCTTGTGGAACTTCTCCCACCCCGGCAGAGCCGGTTGTCATTCCGGCCGCCCCGGTTATGCCAACCGATACACCCCTTATGCCAACCGATACCCCTCTACCGCCAACGGTTACCCCTACAATTGCGCTTCCCACTCCTATTCCCGCCCTCACAAAAGACCTGGGTACGATCACCTATCGCAACCTTTTCAGGGAATATCTCGGGAAATCGGACACCGATATTCAGGCCAGGCTGGATGCGGCCTGGAAGCAGCTTTTTTATGGCAGCGATGACTCCCAGCGGGTTTATTACCCGGTCGGCGAGGATATGGCCTATATTGAAGATATCGGCAATGGCGACGTGCGTTCCGAAGGCATGAGCTACGGCATGATGCTGGCGGTCCAGTTCGATAAAAAAGCCGAGTTCGACCGGATCTGGAAGTGGGCGAAGACCTATATGTACCAGACGGACGGCCCTTATAAAGGCTATTTCGCCTGGCATTGTTCCACCGATGGGAAAAAACTGGCTGCCAACCCCGCCTCGGATGGTGAAGAATGGTTTGTAACAGCCTTATTTTTCGCATCCGGGCGCTGGGGGGACGGCGAAAAGATGTATAATTATAGACAACAGGCTCAGGCCATTCTTGACACAATGCGCACCAAGAGTGCCGAAGATAACGGGATTGCGACAGATATGTTCGATCCGGGTGCAAAACAAGTTGTCTTTGTCCCCAGCGGCAGGAATGCCACTTTCTCTGACCCATCCTATCATTTACCCGCTTATTATGAGCTCTGGGCGCGTTGGGCGGACAAGGATAATACCTTCTGGGCGGATGCAGCCGGGGTCAGCCGAAACTTCTTCAGACAGGCTGCCAATCCCCAGACCGGCCTGATGGCGGACTACGCCAACTTTGACGGGACCCCCGCCACCACCGACGAGCACAAGGATTTCCGATTTGATGCCTGGCGCACGCTCTCCAACGTTGCCGTGGACCATGCCTGGTTCGGCGCCGACCCATGGCAGGTCCAACAATCCGACCGGGTGCTGACCTTCCTGGCCTCGCAGGGCCTGGACAGCTACCCCAACCAATATTCCCTTACTGGTAAACAACTTTCAGGCGACCATTCCACCGGGCTCGTAGCCAATGCGGCTGTGGCTGCCCTGGCTGCCAGCCCCGCAGTTGGCAAACCCTTTGTCCAGGCGTTATGGGATGCAAAGATCCCCTCCGGTCAATGGCGTTACTATGATGGCATGCTTTATTTGCTGGCGCTGCTTCATGTCAGCGGTAACTTTCACATTTACATTCCCGGCGCAGGCTCGGCGAATTAGCCCATCCTGCGACTACCCGGTCTCACGGAGACTGATCTGGCCCATCGAGACCCAGAAAGGAGGCACAGAAAACACAAACCCCAAATACCCATGCACGTCGAAACCATCCTATTCAAATTTTGTATCTATAACTCAAGGAGCTGAATGATGTTTCGCAAAATCTTGTACGTAACGTTCGCGATCGTTTTGATTGCCAGCATGGTTGGCTGCGGTGCCAAACCCGCCACCTCCGGTGGCACCACTGGTGGCAAGATCAAAGTTGGTCTTTCCTTCTCTGACTACGCGACCGAACGCTGGCCGATCGAAGCCGCCCAGATGACCCAACTGCTTCAGAAGACTGGGCTACGAAGTGATCGCACAGGAAGCCGACCATGATGTCAAGCTGCAGAGCGACCAGATCGACAACATGGTCGCGCAAGGCGTCAAGGGCCTGATCGTCATCGCCGAAGATGGCGATGCTGCGGTCACTCCTGTTGAGAAGGCTGTTGCTGCTGGCGTGAAAGTGATCTCCTATGACCGCCTGATCAAGACCGACAAGATTTCTGCTTACCTGTCCTTCGACAATGTCGAAGTCGGCCGCCAGGAAGCCCTGGGCGTCATGACAGCCCTTGGGCCTGCCCGGAAGCACCACCTGGACGAAAGACAACCCGGCCAAGGTAGTCCTGTCCGGTGGTTCTCCGACCGACAACAATGCCGTCCTGGTCCGCCAGGGCCAGATGGAAGTCGTCCAGCCCTACATCGACCAGGGCGTTGTCAAGATCGTGGCCGACCAGTGGGTTGACAACTGGGATGCTGCCAAAGCCGAAGCCATGATGGAGAACATCCTCACCGCCCAGCAGAACAAGATCGACGCAGTCGTTGCCTCGAATGATGGCACCGCGCTCGGCGAACTGCAGGCCATGAAGGCCCAGGGATTGGCCGGCAAGGTACCGATCTCGGGTCAGGATGCCACCGCAGATGGCTGCAACAGCATCGTCATGGGTGAACAGACCGTCACCGTCTTCAAGGACACCCGCCTGCTGGCCCCGAAGGCTGTCGACATGATCGATGCCCTGGTCAAGGGTCAGACGCCCGCCGGCCTGACAGCAATTCACGCTGGCTGAACTGACCAACGATAAGACCAAGACCGGCAATGTCATGGCGACCTTCCTGCCGGTTGTCCAGGTCACCAAAGACAATGTCTATGACGTGGTCGTCAAGAGCGGCTTCCAGAGCTTACGATGATGTCTATCGCAACGTTCCCGCGGATCAACTGCCTCCGCGACCCGTAATCTCTGAGTTCATTCGCTAATGTCTCCCGGCTCCCGAGATCAATCTCCGGGGAGCCGGGAATCTCGCACCGGAAAAGTAATTGTATAATGAAGAAGATCTTCTTGTCACACTGGAAGGAGTGCGCAGTGGATAATGAAATTATTCTCGATTTCAAGCATGTAACCAAGCGATTTCCGGGCGTGGTGGCATTGGATGATGTTTCTTTCCAGATCCGTCGTGGTGAAATTCATGGCATCTGTGGAGAGAATGGCGCAGGCAAATCCACCCTGGTGAAGATCCTTTCCGGTGTTTATCCCCATGGGACGTATGAAGGCACCGTGATCTATGACGGTGAGGAATTGAAACTGGGTCAAAGTTCCATCCGGGAAGCGGTTGAGAAGGGAATTGCCATTGTTTACCAGGAATTAACCCTGGTTCCAACCAGAACGGTTGGCGAAAATGTTTTCCTGGGTAAGGAGCCGGTGGAACATGGCGGGATCATCTGGAATAAGCTCTATGCGGATACACAGGCGATCCTGGCGAAGTATCAATTGGATGTCGATCCACGGGCAATCGTCAATAACCTGGGGGTCGGTAAAATGCAGATGGTCGAGATCGCCAAAGCGCTCTCTGAAAATGCCAAGGTCCTGATCCTGGACGAGCCTACCAGCGCCCTCAGTAAAGCCGAAGTCGAAAAACTGATGGAAATCCTGAGAACGCTTAAGGAGCATGGCATCACCTGCATTTATATTTCTCACCGGTTGGAGGAATTCTTCCTGATCACAGATCGGGTAACGGTCATGCGGGATGGCAAAATCATCACCACTCAACCGACAAAAGATGTGACCCAGAATGATCTGGTCAAATACATGGTTGGTCGCGAGATGAAGGAACGCTTCCCCAAGGGAAAGCGCAAGCCCGGAGAGGTCGTATTTGAAGTGGAAGGACCTTGAAGCACTCGACCCCAACGATCCCAATCGAAAAGATCCTGGATGGAGTAAGTTTCAATGTGCGCAAGGGCGAAATTCTCGGGATCGCCGGATTGATGGGTTCGGGTCGAACCGAACTGGTGATGACATTATTTGGTGAGTATGGCAAGGTCACCAAAGGGAAAATCCGGATGAATGGGCAGGAGATCAAGCCAAAAAGTGCCCGTGAAGCAATCGATGCGGGCTTGAGTCTGGTGCCTGAGGATCGCAAAAAGATGGGGCTGGTGTTGATCCAATCGATCCTCAGGAACATTTCCCTGCCCAACCTGGATCAGTTCTCCAAATTCTTCCGCATCAACGCCAATGCAGAGATGCAGGCCAGTCTGCAGCAGGCCAAAAGCCTGACGATCAAGGCGCCCAGCCTGGAAGTGCTGGCTGAAACCTTTCAGGTGGCAATCAGCAGAAAGTGGTCATTTCAAAATGGCTGCTATCCAAGCCGAAGGTTCTGATCATGGACGATCCGACCCGCGGCATTGATGTTGGGGCGAAATTCGAGATCTACAAGCTGATGAATGAACTGGCCGAGAAGGGTGTGGCAATCATCATGATCTCGAGTGATTTGGAAGAAGTCCTTGGAATGAGTGATCGGGTCATGGTGATGTGCCGGGGCCACTCAACCACCACTCTGCCTGTCGCCGAGGCCGACAAGGAACGCGTAATGGCATTGGCCACCGGCGTTGCAGTTGCCTGAAAATAAACAAAGAATAAAGTGAGGTATCCCGTGAACATTTCTGCTACTGCTGAAGCGAAGCAACCACAATCGTTGGGAACCAGGTTCTTTCAAAGCGTGAGACGTAACATCCAAACCTATATTCTCCTCATTGCGGTGGTCGTTATTTGGGCAATCTTTTTCTTTCCGACCCACGGCAGTTACCTGTATCCCAGAATATCTCGAATCTCTTCCGCCAGATGTGCGTCACCTCCTTCCTGTCCATCGGCATGGTGCTGGTGATCGTTACCGGGGGCATTGACCTGTCGGTGGGCAAGCTGGCTGGTTTTGTCTCCGTGGTTGCAGCTTATCTGCAATTCTATGTCTGGTTCAAGTATTTTCCGGATCAGGTCCGGTCCTGCCAGCCATACTTTCCATCATCTGTGGCCTGCTGGTCGGCCTGCTGGCTGGTGTAATCCAGGGCTATATTATTGCCTATTTGGGTTTACCCGCCTTCATCGTGACCCTGGGCGGCATGTGGCTGTTCAATGGTCTGCTCCTGCTGGTTACCGCAGGGAAAACCATCGCAGCCAATCAACCGGTGTTTTCTGATATTGCCCAGGGTTATATCCCGCCTATCTGGGGTTGGGTGATATTTGCGCTAATTGTCGCGGCGCTTGTATGGAATGTGTTCAGCGGCCGGCGCAGCAAGCAGAAGTATGGTTTTACGCCTCGTCCGCTCTACCTCGATTTGCTGACGGTGGGTATCCCGGTGCTGTTGGTCCTTGCCTATGTCTATCAGTGTCAATAATTACAAGGGCATCCCTGCGCCGGTATTGCTGCTTGCGATCGTGGCAATGATCATGTGTATATGCGGCGAACAACACTCGCTTCGGCCGATATACCTATGCCATTGGTGGCAACAGGGAAGCTGCCCGCCTCTCCGGTATTAACATCAGCAGCATAATATTCCGGGTCTTCGTCCTGATGGGCTTCCTGTGCGGTGTGGCCGGCGTTGTGCTGGCCTCCTATGTCGGTTATGGCACCATTGCTGCCGGCACGGGCTATGAATTGGATGCCATTGCCGCCTGCATTCTGGGCGGCACCTCGCCCCTGGGTGGGGTTGGCACCATCCCGGGTGCTCTGATCGGCGCGCTGATTATCGCCAGCCTGACCACCGGACTGCAAATGATGAATGTGGCAGCCCGCCTGGCAATTTGTTGTGAAAGCGATCATCCTGGTTGCGGCAGTCTACGTCGACGTTTACTTCAAGAAGCATCGCTAATCCGATCATTCGCCTGTGTAACCTGGAGAGCTATCTGGCGTATCTGCAAGGATTAGCTTGCTATTGTTAGTTCCTATCTGGAGAAAGGATAAATACAATGAGCTCGAATCTATGAACCCAAACCCGAAGCATAAATTCACCTTTGGCCTGTGGACGGTTGGCAACACCGGCCGCGATCCGTTTGGCGGCCCGGTGCGCGATGCCAAGACGCCCGGCCGAACTGGTCCACCTGCTGGGTGAAGTCGGCGCATACGGCGTCAACTTCCACGACAACGACCTGATCCCGATCGATGCCACCCCCGCCGAAGCCGACGCAGATCAAGAAGGATTTCCGCAAAGCCCTGGCGGATACCGGCCTGGTGGTGCCCATGGCGACCACCAACCTGTTCGGCGACCCGATCTTCAAGGACGGCGCCTTCACCTCCAACGATCCGAAGGTGCGCGCCTATGCCTTGCAGAAGACCATGAATGCCATTGATCTGGGCGTGGAATTCGGCGCCAAGGTCTACGTCTTCTGGGGCGGGCGCGAAGGCACCGAGACGGATGCCAGCAAGAACCCGTGGATGCCATCAAGCGCAACCGCGAAGCCATGAACTTCCTGTGCGAATATGTCCTGGACAAGAAGTATGATCTGAAATTCGCCCTGGAAGCCAAGCCCAACGAGCCGCGTGGCGATATGTACAACCCCACCACCGGGCACATGCTGGCTTTCATCGCCACCCTCGACCATCCCGAGATGGTGGGCGTCAACCCCGAAGTGGCCCACGAGCACATGGCCGGGCTGAACTTCATGCACGGCGTGGCCCAGGCCTGGGAAGCCGGCAAGCTCTTCCACATCGACCTGAATGACCAGTATCCCGGCCGCTACGACCAGGATCTGCGCTTTGGCTCGCGTGACCTGAAAGCCGCCTTCTTCCTGGTCAAGTTCCTGGAAGATGTCGGTTACCAGGGCTCGCGGCACTTCGATGCGCATGCCTACCGCACCGAAGATTACGAAGGCGTCAAGGATTTTGCGCGCGGCTGCATGCGCACCTACCTGATCCTGAAGGAAAAGGCCGCCCAATGGAATGCCGACCCGGAGATCCAGGCCCTCCTGGCTGAGATCAACGCTGACGATGGCAGCATGGCTGCCTATCTTCGGCAAGTACACCGCCGCAAAGGCCGCCGCGCTCAAGGCGCAACCCTTCGACCGGGCTGCCATTGCCAGCCGCGGCCTGAAGTACGAACGCCTTGACCAATTGACGGTTGATCTGCTCCTGGGCGTGCGCTGATGTCCTATCGTGATGCCTCCCTCCCGATCGCCAGCCGGGTCGCTGACCTGCTGGGTCAGATGACCCTGGATGAAAAACTGGCCCAGCTCTATTCCTATTGGATGCGTGATCTCCTGGATGACAGCCGCAGCCTCTCCACGCGGAAAATGGCGCCAATTGCTTGCACTGGGGATCGGGCAGATCACCCGCCTGGGCGGTTCGTCCATTTTCGATCCCGTTTCCAGCGCCCGGGCTGCCAATCTCATCCAGCGCTATCTCGTCACCGAAACCCGCCTGGGCATTCCCGCCATCGTCCACGAGGAATGTTGTTCCGGTTACATGGCCCTCGGCGGGACGGTCTTCCCGCAGATGATCGGCCTGGCGAGCACCTTCCAGCCTGAACTGGCCGAAAAAATGACCGCCGTCATCCGCACCCAGATGCGGGCAGTTGGCGCGCACCAGGGCCTTGGCGCCCGTGCTGGATGTGGCGCGTGATCCGCGCTGGGGCCGCATGGAAGAGACCTTTGGCGAAGACCCCACCCTGGTCAGCCAGTTTGGCATGGCCTATGTGCGCGGCCTGCAGGGGGAGAGCCTGCAGGAGGGCGGCGTAATGGCCACCGGCAAGCATTTTGTCGGTCACAGTCTGTCGCAGGGCGGCATGAATTGCGCCCCGGTCCACATGGGCAAGCGCGAACTGTTGGATACCTATATCGGCCCCTTCCAGGCTGCCATCCGGGATGCCGGCCTGCATACCATCATGAATGCCTATCCCGAGCTGGATGGGGAGGTGGTGGCAGCCTCGCGCGCCATCCTGACCGACCTGCTGCGCGGCGAACTTGGTTTTGATGGCCTGGTCGTCTCGGATTACGAGGCCATCCTGATGATCCACAACTACCACCATGTTGCGGCGGATAGAGCCAGCGCAGCTGCCCTGGCTCTCCGCGCCGGCATCGACGTGGAACTGCCCTACCCGGATTGTTATCCGGGAGCCCCTCAAGCAGGCCATCGAAGCTGGCAAAGTCGAGATGGAGCTGGTGGATACGGCCGTATCCCGGCATTTGCAGAAGAAATTCGAGCTGGGCCTGTTCGAAAACCCCTATGTGGACGAAGGCCGTGTGCTGGAAGTCTTTGATACTCCCGACCAGCGCCGCCTGGCCCGCCAAATTGCCTGCCAGAGCATGGTCCTGCTTTCCAATGATGGCCTTCTGCCGCTCAAGAAAACCATCGGCACGCTGGCTGTCATCGGACCGAATGCCGACGAATGGCGCAACCTGCTGGGCGCTTATTCCTATGCCGCGCAGTTGGAATATATGCTTTCGATCATTCCGCCGGATTCCCCCCTGGCAGGCATTGATCCGGCTTCCCTGGCAGACCAGTACCGTCAAGATACCAACCATCCTGGAAGCCATCCGCGCGGCTGCCCCGGACAGCAAATGTGCTGTATGCCCGCGGCTGCGACAACCTTGATCCGGATACGTCCGGGTTTGACGAAGCCGTCCAGGCTGCTCGATCGGCGGATGTGGTGGTGCTGGTTCTGGGCGATCGTTCCGGGCTTTCGCCGGATTGCACCACCGGCGAGACGCGCGACAGCGTCGATCTGCGTCTGCCCGGCGTTCAGAATGAGCTGGCCAAGGCCATCCTGGCCACCGGAAAACCGGTGGTGGTGGTGCTGGTCAATGGCCGTCCGCTGGCCATCCCGGAACTGGCCGAGCAAGCCTCCGCCATCCTGGAAGCCTGGCTGCCGGGCGAAGAAGGCGCGGCCGCCGTGGCCGAGGTGCTTTTTGGAGATGTCAATCCCGGCGGCAAACTGCCGATCACCTTCCCGCGCCATGTCGGGCAGGTCCCGTTGTTCTATAACCAGAAACCTTCCGGCGGCAAGTCGAACTGGTACTGGAATTATGTCAGTGTTGAACGCAGTCCTCTCTATCCTTTCGGACACGGATTGAGCTACACCACCTTCGAATATACCGATCTCAGTCTCTCCTCCCGCCAGATCGAAGCCGGGTGGGATGCGTGGATGTGAGCCTGAACATCCGTAATACCGGGCAGCGCTGCGGGAGATGAAGTGGTGCAGTTGTACACCTGTGACGAATATGGCTGTGTCCCGCGCCCGGTGAAAGAACTGAAAGGCTTTATCCGGCTGACCCTCCAGCCAGGCGAAATCCGCCGGGTCACCTTCCATCTGCCTGTAAACCAACTGGCCTTTTATGATGAAGAACTGAAGCTGGTGGTGGAGGCTGGAACGATCAAGGTCATGCTGGGTTCCTCTTCGAACGATATCCGTTGTGAAGACAGCTTTGAGATTACCGGCGCGCAAAAGATCCAGGTGAAAGACCGGCTTTTTGTCTGCCCGGTTGAAATTTCATAGCGCGACCTTCAGGTCTGCTTAATAAGTTTGCCCTCCCCTTCCTCAAATGGAACTTTCTGATGTTACCCTGGCAGGAGCTTTTGAACCTTTGCCGCGTAATGAAGTGATCAAGGCTATGGAACGCCGTAACCCGCCGTCGCGTGTTGCTGGTGCAGGCACGCCGGTGGGGGAAGGCCTGCTAAGGAACCAAAGGAGCAATTATGACCAAAAGTTATTTTCTCGGAATTGATGTTTCCACCACCGGCAGCAAGGCTTTGCTGGTGGACGAAAACGGCCGCGTGGTTGCCACTGCAACCTCCCCGCACACACTCCAGACCCCGAAACCGCTCTGGTCCGAGCAGGACCCGCGTGAGTGGTGGCAGGCCGTCTTCGGCCGCCATCCGGAGCGTCCTTCAACAGGCCGGCCTGGATGGGGAGAGCGTGGCTGCAGTGGGACTGACCGGGCAGATGCACGGCCTGGTGCTGCTGGATGGGCAGGGGCAGGTGTTGCGTCCTGCCATCCTGTGGAACGACCAGCGTACGCAAGCCCAGTGCGACGAGATCCACCGGCGCCTCGGGCGGGCCCGCTTCATCCAGATCACCGGAAATGTGGCGCTGACCGGTTTTACCGCTCCCAAGATCCTGTGGGTGCAGCAGAACGAGCCGGAGCTGTACGCACAGGCGCAGCATGTCCTGCTTCCGAAGGATTTCATCCGCTACAAGTTGACTGGCGAATTCGCCATGGATAAGGCTGATGGGGCCGGTACGGTGCTGTTTGACCTGAAGCAGCGCACCTGGTCGGCCGAGGTTTTAGCCGCGCTGGGTATTCCGGCCGGTTGGATGCCGCCCACCTTTGAAGGCCCGCAGTTCACAGGCGTGGTCAACTCCGAAGCGGCTGCCGCGACCGGCCTGAAAGCCGGCACTCCGGTGGCAGCCGGTGGAGGCGACCAGGCCGCCCAGGCGGTTGGTGTAGGCGCAGTGGAGCCCGGCGTGGTGGCGCTCACGGTGGGAACGAGCGGTGTGGTCTTTGCCACCACCCCCTCGGCGCTGGTCGAGCCGGAAGGCCGCCTGCATGCCTTCTGTCATGCCGTGCCGGGTATGTGGCACTTCATGGGCGTGATGCTTTCAGCAGCCGGCAGCCTGCAGTGGTACCGCGATACCCTGGCCCCGGGCGAGTCGTTTGACGATCTGCTGCGTGAGGCCGGGCCTGTCCCGGCCGGAAGCGAGGGCCTGCAGTTCCTGCCATACCTGAGCGGCGAACGCACGCCGCACCCGGACCCGCTGGCGCGCGCCGCCTGGGTGGGTCTGACCCTGCGGCACGGGCGCGGCCATATGACGCGCGCCCTGCTGGAAGGTGTTTCCTTCGGGCTGAAGGATATTTTCAACCTGATCCAGAATGCCGGCCTGGGCGAGATCCGCCAGGTGCGCGCTTCCGGCGGCGGCACGAAGGGCGCCCTGTGGCGGCAGATCCTGGCCTCTGTTCTGGAGGCCGAGCTGGTGACGGTCAACACCAGCGAGGGGGCGGCCTTTGGCGCAGCCCTGCTGGCGGGCGTGGGCGCGGGCGCCTGGGCCAGCGTCCCGGCGGCCTGCGCGGCGGCAGTCAAGATCACCGGCAGCACCCTTCCCGATCCGGCCCAGGTGGAAGCCTACCGGAAAGCCTATCCGTTATATCGCGACCTCTACCCGGCGCTTAAGCCTGGCTTTGACCGGATCGAACTCTGATAAAATAAGCCTATGACTGACTTTCATGGACTCCCTACTGCAGCACTCGATAACGGGCATCTCCGTCTGGAATACCTGACCACAGCCGGTCCGCGCATCGTTGGGCTTTCCTTCCACGGTTCCCCCAACCTGCTGGCCGATGTGCATGACATGAGCTCGGATACTCCACTGGGAAAATACAACTTCCTGGGTGGTCACCGCCTGTGGATCAGCCCTGAATTGATCGAGAAAACCTACATCCCGGATGGGTCAGGTCTGCAGGTGGCGCAGGATCCGAACGGAGTGACCCTGACCGGACTGATCGAACAGGTTTCAGGCGTGCAAAAGAGCATACAGATCGAACTCGAAGTGGACCGCCCGGTTGTCCGGCTGGTGCATACCATTGTGAATGCCGGCTCTATTCCTATTATGCTCGCGCCCTGGGCGATCACCATGTTCAAGCAGGGCGGAACGCTGGTTCTGCCTCAGCCGGTTGGCAATACCGACCCGCACGGCCTTCTGGCGAATCGTTTTCTGGCCCTCTGGCCGTATACCCGCGTCAACGACCCGCGCCTGGTATTGCGCGATGATTTCATCCTTTTGCATGCCAATGCAGCTCTTCCGCCGATAAAATTGGGTTATGCCAGTACTGCTGGCTGGATGGCCTATTGGCGTGACGGTATCCTGTTCCGCAAGAGTTTCGACCTTCACCCCGGAGCGGCCTATCCGGATGGCGGCTGCAACGCCGAGACCTATTGCGGGGATCGTTTCGTGGAACTGGAAACCCTGGGAGCACTTGTCAGCCTGGCTGCAGGCGAATCGACGCAGCTGACGGAAACCTGGGAAATGGGTGCCGGGCTGGATGTGCCGTTCATACCGCAGGAGATAAGCAAACTTCTGCAAAAGTAGCGAAAAGTCGTCCCGAGGGTTTGATCCATTAATTAGGTTGTGTAATTCATTCCTTCGGGAGGCTGCCTTTTGCCAATGGGGGAGAAAATTGTGAGATAATATGGCTGTGAGGGCATTTGGGATCACCCGCAGCCATTTTTTCTTTTCTCTCCAGCGTGATGCGCAGGAGCAGAGTTGCCTGACTTTGAAAATGCCCTGGAAGTTTCCCAGCCTGGTTGATCAATGTTGAAAAACTGCTATTATTTCTTAATGGTTATTTTTTATCCCGCCTATATAATTAATGAGGGAAAGACCATTGGTGAAACTGGGGAAAAGGTCAGGTATTGAGTTGGAATTCTTGCGAGGAACTTCGGGATGAGTCAAGTGGAAAAGCGGGCAGGTGGACAACCACCCGATCCACGTTATAAAGTATCCGAGCAACGCTACCGGAGGCTCTTCGAGTCGACCCGGGATGGGATCATCCTTCTGGATGCCACATCGGGGGAGATCCTTGCAGTCAACCGGTCCCTGGTCAAACTGTTGGGCTTCCCGCGCAAGCAAATGCTTGGTAAAAAACTTTGGGAAGGGGGTTTCTTTGGTAGTATCAAAGCCGGTCGGGCCCTCTTTCGGGAATTGCAGCAGAAAAAGGTTTGCCGTTACGAAGATTTGCCGTTGGAAACCAAAGCTGGACTGCACAGGGCTGTGGAATTTGTCACTGATACCTATCTGGTCGGCCCCAGGCGGGTGATCCAGTGCAACCTGTGCGACATCACAGAGTGGAAAACCAGAGTTGATCAACTGGGTATGATCGCCAGGATCCCGGCTGAAAATCCCAATCCCGTTTTACGTTTTGATCGGGATGGCAACATTCTCTTCGCTAATCAAGCCTCCCGGAGTTTCCTGTCCGAATTGGGTATACCAAAGGGTGGACGCGTTCCAAAATTCTGGCGGGGTGTTGTTTCCGATGTGCTCAAGAATCAACGCACCCGCGTCATAGAAGCGCAATCCGGAGGACGAACTTACTCTTACTTTGTTGCGCCGGTTGCAGGGGCGAACTACGTTAACCTGTATGGCTTCGATGTGACCCCGCGCAAACAGGAGGAGGAAGCTCGTCGCGCCGCCGAGGCCAATTACCGCGCCCTGGTCGAGCAGCTTCCGGCCATCTCTTATGTTGATTTTGCGGATGGAGTTGGCTTATCGCAGTTTGTCAGTCCGCAGATCCAGTCCATCCTTGGCGTTTCCCCGGAAGAGTGGATGGTGAATGGTGACGACTTCTGGGCAAATATGATCCACCCCGATGATCGTGAGCAAGCGCTGTCTGCCTATCAGGACACTATGGATACAGGTCAGCCTTTTGAGCAGGAGTACCGCATGATCGCGCGGGATGGACGCCTGGTCTGGATCGATGATCATGCGGTCTTGCTCGAAGGTACAAACGGGCAGCCAAATACCCTCCTGGGCGTCATGTTTGACATCACCGAGCGCAAGCAGGCGGAAGCCCTGCAGGAAGCAGTTTACCGGATCGCGATTGCCACCGAGACCACCAAATCCTTGAGTGACCTCTATCCGCAGATCCATGAGATCATCTCGTCAGTCATGCCGGCCGAGAATTTCTATATTACGCTTTACGATGAAAGGAAAAATGTCCTGCGGTTCCCCTACTTCAGGGATGCCCAGGATGAGCCCTACCTGGGGGAGATCGAACCCGGAAAAGGGTTGACCGCCTACGTGTTGAGAACGGGTAGATCCCTGCTCTGCACGCAAGCCGTCCATGATGAGCTGGAGCGAAAAGGTGCTGTAAAATTGCTTGGCGTCCCATCTGCCATTTGGCTGGGTGTGCCGCTGATCATTGAAGGGAAAACGTTAGGTGCGATGGTCGTCCAGCACTACACCAACCCGGAGGCCTACAGCGAACGCGAACAGCACATTTTGGAATTTGTCTCTTCGCAGGTCGCCATTGCGATCAGCCGCAAACAAACCGAAGACGCATTGCGGGGTAGCGAGCGGCATCTCCAAAATGCGGAGCGTATCGCAAACCTGGGCAGTTGTGAAATGGACATCGCCACCCGGAAAAGCGTCTGGTCTGCCGGGTTCTTCCGGATGTGCGGTTTTGAGCCAGGCGCGTTCGAACCCTCCGCCGATGTGTTGATCGCGTTGATCCATCCGGAGGATCGAAATTGGGCGACAATGTTGATGGATCAGGCCATCGCCGAAATGAGAGTTTACTCCAACGAATATCGCATCGTCCGCCCGAATGGAACGACGATCTGGGTTGAAGTCAAAGGCGAAGTGGAATGCGATGCAGCCGGCAACCCTGAGAAACTTCTCAGCTCTTTCCTGGATATCACTGAGCGCAAACAAGCCCAGGCCTTGCAGGAAGCCGTCTACCTGATCGCGATTGCCACCGAGACCGCCCAATCCTTGAGTGACCTCTATCCGCAGATCCATGAGATCATTTCGGCAGTCATGCCGGCCGAGAATTTCTATATCGCGCTGTATGATGAAACCAGGAAATTCCTGCGGTTCCCATATTTCAGGGATGTCAAGGATGAGCCATTTCTCGGTGATATCGAACCCGGAAAAGGGTTGACCGAGTACGTATTGAAGACGGGCAAAGCGCTGCTTTGCACGCAGGCAGTCCACGATGAATTGGAGCACAGGGGCACAGTAATATTGATCGGCGCGCCTTCGGCGATCTGGCTGGGTGTACCACTGATCATTGAAGGGAAAACGATCGGTGCGATGGTCGTCCAGCACTATACCAATCCGGAGGCCTACGGCGAGCGCGAACAACACATTTTGGAATTCGTTTCTTCGCAGGTTGCCATTGCGATCAGCCGCAAACAGACGGAAGAGAAATTGAGACTTTTAAGCACCCACGACATTCTGACGGGTCTTTACAACCGCAGCTTTTTTGAAGGGGAGATGGAACGCCTTGAACGCGGACGTCAATTCCCGGTCAGCATTATGATGGCTGACGTCGACCACCTCAAGCAGGTGAACGACAGGGATGGGCATGCCGCCGGGGATATGCTGCTCAGGCGCCTGGCGCAGGTCCTTTCGGCTGCCTTCCGTGCAGAGGATGTGCTGGCGCGCATCGGTGGGGATGAATTCGCCGTTCTACTGCCCAACACGGGCGCGCTGGAAGCGAAGAATACCCTGGAAAGGGTTCGGTCCATCCTGCAGGAGCACAATACTTCCCAGGCAGGGCCGCGGCTGCAAATTTCATTCGGCGTGAGTACGGCAGAAAAAAGTGCCGCGTTGGCGGAGATTCTCAAACAGGCGGATGCGAATATGTATGCCGAAAAACGTGCGAATTTTGGCGCCCCCAAAAGACCAGGTCGGAAAAAGGTCAGACAGAAAGAAGCTGGCCCCGCGAAATAGTCAGGCTGAACTTTCTAATTAACGTCTTGAGGTTCGTTCAACCAATCAACGTGTGCAGATAGAACCTTTGGAACGTATTTTTGAAAAAAAAGGCCCTCCATCCTAAGGTGGGGGGCTTTTCCATATGAATGAGCTGGCTCATTTCTCAGGCGTTTTCGATTCCATCTCAACTTTCTGTTCCGGATCCTTGTTTTGTTCATCCTTGGTGTCATCCTTGCCGCTTAGGCCATCTCTGAAAGAGCGGATGCCCTTGCCAAGTTCGCCGGCGACTTTGCCGATGCGGCCGGGTCCAAACAGGACAATAATTATCACCAGAATGATCAAGAGCTCGGGAAGACCGAAATCACGCAACATACCGACTCCTATTACCGATATAATTGGCCTTCTTTAATTTACCATATTCTTCAAGGCTGTTACCACTGCACTTATTTTATTCTCATATCCAGTGCAGCCTGGCAGTCAGGTCGCGCAATTGTGAGAAGGTGATCGGTTTGATCAACACGAAATCGGCAATATCTGAATAGAGTTCTGCCATGCGTGCATCGGCAGTGGCGATAACCACGGTGGTTCTACTCAAGCGCTGGTCGGAACGGATTTGTTTTAAAATATCCGCGCCAGATAGATAAGGGATGTGCATATCCAAAATAACTGTACATGGTTCAACTTGCAAGAGCCGTTTCTGTGCAGACAGCCCATCCCGGATACTCTCAACCTGGTAATTGGCCTTCTCCAATGCCTGGGTAAAAATGGCGGCCAGATCTTGATCGTCTTCAATAATCAGGGCCAGATCGTTCATTCTGTGATCCTTTTTGCCAATTTGAGAGGCAAGGTGACCGTAAAGCTGGTCCCGGAACCTAATTGGCTGGCGACGCTTATATCCCCCTTCATGAGCTCTACCAGGCGCTTGACGATGGAAAGGCCCAGTCCAAATCCGCCGTAATTTCTGGTGACCGCGCTATCCACCTGCCTGAAAGCTTCGAAAATATTGGTAATTTCCGCCTCCGGGATCCCGATGCCGGTATCTGTTACTGTTAAGCACCAGGACTTCCTGCCTGACTGCAGCAGGCTCATGTGGACTGTGCCTTTATCGGTAAATTTGACTGCGTTATTGATAAGGTTTACCAGGATCTGTTGCAGGCGGGCTATATCTCCCTTGATCTGGTCAGGCAGGTCGGGGTCCAGTTCGCTTGTCAGGACCAGCCCTTTATCGGCGGCTATTTTATCCATGACGCCGTGGACGTTCTCGACCAGATCTGCCGGTCGGAATGGCTTTATGTGCAGGGCCAATTTGCCGGCCTCCATTTGGGCATGGTCGAGTAGATCGCTGACGATTTCCAGCAGTCGAAATGAATTGGCCATGATCCGGTCGGAGGCGTTCACCTGTTTCTCATTGACCGGGCCGTAGATGGCTTCCTTGATCATCTCTGCATACCCCAGAATGGCGTTAAGGGGTGTCCGTAATTCATGCGATACGATTGCCAGGAAAGTATTTTTCATGCGTTCGATTTCGGCTTCAGGCGTGTAATCCCGGAAGACCGCCACCGTGCCGATGTGGAGGCCCTGGCTGTCATTGACGCGCGCCGAGGTTACGGAAAGAGTCCTCCTGCCCCAATCAATATGGCGGCTGGTCGCCTGTTCGCCCGGGCTTGTCAACATCTTCGTCAAATATTCGCCGCTCTGCGCGTCCAGGGCTTTGGATTGTCCCAGCTCGTCAACGGTTGAACCGACGATATCATTATATGTGGTTGCGAGCAGCCGCACCGACGAACGATTGGCAATGATGGCGGTGCCATTGATATCGAATACAATCACGCCATCGGCAATGCTTTCCAGGATGGCTTTGTTCCGCCCGGCTTCGATACGCTCGCGTGACAGGGAGTTTGCCAGTTCCTGCGTGCGCTCCTGGACCAGGTGGTCGAGGTTGACATTAATGGAACGGAGTTCCTTCAGCGCCATTTCAAGGCTGCGGGCCGACAGCCAGACCAATAAGGCAATGAATGTGAACCCAAAAAAAGTGGGCAGTGCATCGATGATGTTTCCGGTCAATTGGATTTGCAGGCTGCCCAGGATCAGGATGCATAATCCGGTCGCCAAAAAAGCGGTCCAGGAAGGCATGAGCACGCTTGCCAGGATGATCGGGACTGCAAATAAAAACGTACTACGCCCTGCCACAAGTTGTTGGGGGGAATCGGCGAAAGCGATCCCAGTGGTGATTAAAACCAGGAATAATCCCCCTGCCAGCCAACCGCGCATGTATCGGTTGAGAATAAACAACAAAATACTGCCGACCAGGATGCCAAATGAAACCGCAAGAATTATGTTATTCCCGGCTGCCAGCCAGGCCGCACGCGGTGTCGTAAACCAAAGCCAGATTATAAATAACACAAATAGCAGGCAGAGAATGATCAAGCCAGTCAGGATAATATTCAACAGTTTACGACGGCGCCCATCTTCGGGATCGGTGGATGGCACATCCAACCATTTACTAAAACTTCGGGCTATATTCACAATTTGCCTCCTAATTCCTGCAATAGCATCCCCAGGGCGCTCAAGACCGCGGCCCTCACGACGCGCACTGGGCAGTACAGGCATTTTCCTATCCAGAGTAATGGGTACGGTGGTTCAGCATGGCTGGTCAACCAACGCGCTCCAAGCCGAAGAATGGTTTCATCCACCGGGTGCCCGTGCCGTTTCCAAACACACAGGGCCTGTAACGCATAAGCCGTCTCCTCCGCCGTTGGTAGAAGGGCTCCCCAGGAGCCATCCGGGTTTTGAGACGCGAGGATCTGTTTCACGGCGCCTTCAACCAACTTCTCCTGATATCCAGCGCAAGCGATTATGGCATGTGCGGTCGGATAGTAAGGTGAGAGATGCCACTTGTCCACCCACATTCCATCCGGCATCCGGGTGCGAAGAAGGAAATGGTTGATCTTTTGAACCGCGGGATGGGTTTTCTCGCAGCCGGCAGCCCTCAATGCACTCAGAAGATGAATATTTGTACTGGTGGAAGGATCCACTTCGAACCTGAAGCACAGGAAATGCTTGTCGGCCTCATAAGATAACAACGCGGCGATATCAGGAGAGAATCCCCACCGGGACATGGCTTCGAACGCCACGCTGGTGTCATCGCCATCCACCAGCGAGAGTCCGGTAGCGGCTCCCGCGCCTGCTCCTGATTGCCAGCCCAGCCTAAGCGTCTCCACATGCTTCTGGCAGGCGTCTTTCAAGCTTTCGCTCCAATCAGCCAGAGCTAAGTTCCACAACGACCAGGCGCATTCAAAAATATCCACCGGAGCCACATAGGGTACTGCGCCGCCGCATTCCACCTGGCGCAAATAGGCCAAAGCCGCTTGATCTCCCGGCCGGACTTTCAACAGGTAGAAAGCGGTAGCTGATGGGCTGTAGGCAACCGAACCATTGGCTTCCAGTAGGTGATCGACATCCAGGCGTGCGAGATCCTGGCCCACCATCTCGACTGAAAATGCCGCCGTGATATTACGATCGATCCGCATCCCGGCGAAATTTGCTAATTTAAGTTTGCGCTTCTTTTCCAATTTCCCCATGATACGGGCACCGTCATTATTCAAGAGGCCCAATTCTCCGGCCTCGCACACCAGCGCGGGAGCAAGCATCTCAAACCCGACGGTCGCGCCAACCGGGTTCGCCATCAGCTTGCTGGTGGCATCGCGGGTGAGTTCCTCCAGCGCTGCCTGGCCGTTCCTGAGCAATTTTCGGTCATGTGCCCGGCGGCCATAACGCGCCAGGGTAATCATCGCAGATAGGGTGCAGATCACTCTGTCGTGGTAGCAGGCCGGCTCTTCGGTTCCCCAACTCCCATCCGATAATTGATGGGCGCATAACCATTCCAGCGCAGCTTCCCCCAGTTCCTGGTCCTGTTCGATCAGACGGGCAACCCAGGCTGTATCGTAGGCGGAGGGAGAGATCAGGCCGGTTCCTATTTCATCCAGCAATTGAAGGGAATGATATTGCCAGACATCGCGAGTCCATGATGATTGTTGTGTCTCGATGAGCATGACCTCTCCAGCGGATAAATAAATTCCAAATTATGTAAAAAAATTATAATATCGATCTAGAGAAAGATCCGGTACACCTGCATATTAATATATTTCATGTTTTGGCCCGCCATCTTCCGCCAAGCGGGGATACCAGATGCCATCCCGCAAAATGCCCGCCCCAAATACGTTCTCCAGGTTGGCGCGATAAAATGCCTGCATCCTGTTCCTCGCTTGGAGTGGCAGGGTTTCGTAATCGGGCTCCGGCTGCGGACGCATATACATATGATCGTACAGGATGGCGCGCAATTGCCGGTCATTCAGATAAAGCGATGGACTGACGGTGAAATAAAGGTCGGTATTCTCCGTCGCCAGGAGCGGCATATCGAAGACCCAGAATTTGTCGAAGCCGATGAACAGGCTGACCGGCCCGATATCCTCTCCATAATACATCTCGATCACCTGCTGTTCGTTCGGAGCATGACCATGCTCCGAATAATGGCGAATGGAGAATTCGGCGACTGCCTGGCTGGCCGTATTGGCGAATACCCCAAAGAATAAGCGCTGGCGGTTGTTTTCCAATGTTTGCGCGGTAACCTGATCGAAAAGATCGGACAGATGCGCATAGGGAGAAGAAGCCAATTGTTTGCGATAATCCCCATAAAATCGCACTCTGACGCCAAATTCCCGGTAAAACTCCAGGAAGGCTGGATGGGTTGCCAGCCGGGTCAGCCCTTCAACCGCCAATTCCATGTATTCCGGCCCGCGCTTCAATAGCTCTGCACCGAACATGGGCGCCAGAAGAGTATCGATCCCATGCGAAAATACCATCCGGTAAACTTCAATGTGCCGGTCGGCAGTCTTTTTCAAGTAATCTCCGCCAGCCTCCGCTTCGAGCAAATACCAGCGGCGTGTCCCATTGATCGGAAAAACGCACACTTTTGAACCGGTCGCACGTACCAGGCGGGCGATCTCTTCGGTTGGCAGATCAAGGAATTCATTCAGAGACAGCATGGCTTCACCTTTCAGGCCGGCGGGGCTTTTTGGACAGCTTCTATGACCGGAGAAACCAATTGTCTGCGAGGCAGCCGCTGCGCGATAAGGTTTCGAAGCAGGGCTGCATGGAAGCCCAGCAGAACCAATAGGATGATGGGTACATACAGGGCCGGGTCGGTCAGCATATAGCTGTTACCCTGCCATAGGATCGCGTCCCCCCAGATTGAATAGCTGATGATTTGCCAGATATCCAACGCCGCATACACGCTGATCAAAATACCCAGACCCCACCTTTCCCAGGGATTTCGCAGAGTTGGCCAGACCAGCGCCAGGATGGGTAATACCAGGGTCACTTCCCAGACCACATCCATCATCAGAAAGATCGCCAGGTACCACCCCAGGGCTAATAAAAGTGCATGGGCTTGCGTTCGATGGGTTTGCCCGAATTGCCAGCTCACCCACACCAAAGGGGCCACAAGCAACACCTTAATGAAGGTTGCAACGCCTGCCGTCAATGCTGAATACGGCCAATGGGCAAAATGGATCAGCGTTTGTAAAAGCGAATGGTTGTAGCCCAGGAAGGGCAGCTTGGTCCATGGGAAATAGGAATTCAACGCGCTCATAAATCGTAAATATGCCAGGTATTGTGAAAAGATAAAACCTGAGCCAACCACCAGCATGCTTGCGCCCATGCAAGCCAGATACAACAACCCTGCTCCTCCCAGCACTTTGAACAGGAATTTCCATTCACGCAGGCAGAGTGGGATAAAAATGGGGAACGCCCACTGCGGCTTGATCTGGATGATTAATCCCAGCCAGACGATCGACCATCCCAGGCGATGGTTCAAAACTGCTTCCAAAAGCAGGGTTGCCAAAAGCGCCATGATCACATACACGTTGGCATACGCCACATCCGCCCAGAAGGTGGAAAAGATCAGCCAGACCGGCAAAGTCCGCACCAGGATCTCTCTTGCAGATTTCAATTCCAGCGCTGCCAGTATGGCGTTCCAGCGCAGCCACAGGAATAACCACACGGCTGCCTGGACCAGCATCCAGCCGATCGAAAGCACCGCGACCGGCAGGCGGGTCAGCGGATAATAAGCCAGCGCAAAACTTGGCGCATATTGAAAAGCCGAGATCGTTTTCATCTCTTCAGGGCGATAGAGTTCGGCATGGGATACCAGACGTTCGGCAGCCAGCTTGTAAGCCTGCATGTCATCTGCCAGAAACCATTTTTCCCCAAAGTTGCTTTGGTATGCAAATTGAAAGGCCAGGCGGAGGACAAACCATAGGATGGCGATAATTAAAAAGGTCCGAAACGCTTTGGATTGGGCCCAAACCTGGCGTAGCGATTCCATCGTAAGATCTCCTTCTATGATGATGCCATGCGTGTGACCAATTGGGGGATCAAGCCGTTGCCCTGAAAGAGCACATGGTTATTTTGTTCCAATTCAAATCCAAGCCGCCGCTTGGTCTCATATGCGCCGCTGCCCCAACGCAGGAGGCTTAGCTTCCTCTCCAGGGCTTCCTGGATGGCTTCATATAATAGCATAAAGTATGCAAAGGGCACATCCTCGGTCAGACCGGGCAGGCTGGCGATCTGGACCCGATTGTCTGCGAGCAGCAGCAGGCAGCCCACCAGCCGCTTCCCGATGTGGGCGGTCAACCAGGTACTTTCCACCATTTGCATATGCTCGAGCATCCCAGCCGCCCATGGGTTGTGCATCGATCCGTGCCGGTGTTCCACATTGTGGATCAATTCCAACGCCAGGTCAAGACCGTCAGGGCCGGCGTGCCGTGTGACCCGGATTCCCAGATCGGCGGCTTCCTGGCTGGTGCGCCGGAAATGTTGGTGTATCCTGAATTTCGTATTCGACCTGAGATACGCTTCAAAATCATTCCATTCAAGCGCCAGCCGCGTGCCGGGATCGGCGATCTTAAACGGCTTGAATTGAGGCGGCCAGCCCGGCCTGGTTGTTTGGCTCTCATCCAGGTAATCGAAGATCAGAAAGGAGCCATCCAGCTTGCGGAGTTCCCTGGAAGCTGCCTGAGCGATCATTTTCAGCGCGCTTGCCTGCATGGAACCTTCAGGCAGGATCAGGCCGGAGGAATTCGAAAGCGGCGAGCGGCAGATCAGCAATGGCCTGCGGCGCAGGCTGGGGGCCAGCCACTTCCGTACAAAGGGGGAAACCGGTAAAGGTTCGTTGGGCACGACCCAAAATGATCCGCGTGCAACCGGCCGGTTCTCCAATGAGAGAATGATGTAGATGGGCCGGCAGTCTTCCATGACACGTTCGCCAAAGCGGTACCAGCGGGCGCTCTGAAAAGGCCTGTTACCGCTTAAGGTATCCCAGGCCTCTGCACCCGCTTCATCTACATTGGAAGCGGTCAGGATCGTGAATTTGTCTGCCAGTTCCTGCTGCATGGTATTTAGTCTGGATATTGTACAACGAGTTCTAATAGTCCAGACAATCTATTTGAATTCTATCAAAATTGTTAACTTTAAAAAAGACATCCGGGTTTTTCCCGGATGTCTTTTTTTAATTTGTTGCTGCAACCTTGGGTTTCCTGCGGAACCAGTTCTGCCATTCCTTGTTCTCCCAGACCACCAGGATGGGGGAAGCGTTGAAGATGGATGAGAAGGTGCCGCTGAAGACACCGATCAGCAGGATCACCACGAAGTGACGGATGGATGCCCCGCCAAACAGCGCCAGCGCCAGCAGGGTGATCATGACGGTCAACTGGGTGTTGATCGAGCGATCCAGGGTCTGAACGAGCGAGTGGTTGACCACGGTCTCGAATTCCACCCGGCGGTAAATGTTGGAGTTTTCACGAATGCGGTCGAAGACCACGATGGTCGTCGTGCACCGAAAAGCCGATCACGGTCAACAGGGCGGTCAGGAAGAGCGAATCGACCGGCCAGCCCAGGAAATGACCGAAGATGGCTGCCACACCCAGCACAACCAGGGTATCGTGGATCGTTGCGATAATGGCTGCCACGCCAAACCGGAAGGGATGCTGCACCTTGCGGAAGGCGAACCAGATGTAGATCAAAATGGCAACAGAAGCCATGACGACCGCGATGGCTGCCGCCCGGGCCACTTCCTGCGCCCACCGAGGCCGTCACCTGGGAGAAGTTCTGGATGACCACATCCTGGCCGCCTCCGAATTGATCCTTCAATGCTGCCACCACTTTGGCCTTGGTGGCATCGTCCATTTCCCGGGAACGGATGGATATGCTGTCAGTCCCCAGCGGCTGGACTTCCGGATCGGAAATGTCCATTGCGGCAGTGGAAAGATCGCTGTAGACCTTTGCCACATTGGCGATGGTCGGTGGGTTTCCGGATTTAAACTGTACATCCAGCAGGCTGCCGCCGGTGAAGTCGATCCCCAGTGGTAATCCCCAAAAGATCAAAGCCAGGATCCCCGGGATGATGATCACCAGGGAAATGGCAAAGTACAGGTAACGATATTTGATGAGATTCATCGCGAACCCTCCGTGATACCGAACCAGCGCGGATGTTCGGTGAATTTGACACGATCCAATACGACATGCAGGAAAGTGCGTGTGACGATGATGGCTGTGAACAGGCTGACGAGAACGGCCAGGGAGAGCGTGACCGAGAAGCCCTTGACCATGCTGGCCCCGAAGGTGTTCCCGAAGATGAACAGGATCAGGCAGGTGATCAGGGTGGAAATGTTGGCATCCCGGATGGAAGGCCAGGCCCGGCTCCAGCCCAGGTCGATCGCCTGGCGCAGGGTCCGTCCGGCGCGCAGCTCCTCTTTCAAACGCTCAAAGATGAGGATGTTGGCATCCACTGCCATGCCGATACCCAGGACGAAACCGGCAATACCAGGCAGGGATAAGCACGACCGGGATGAGCTTGAAGAGCATCAGGGTAAGCACGGTATAAACGATCAGCGCCAGGTCGGCGACGAAACCGGGCAGGCGGTAGTAGATCAGCATGAAGATAATCACCGCCAGGAGGCCGATGATCCCGGCGATCAGGCTGCGGCGGACCGAATCGGCGCCCAGGGTGGCGCCGACGGATCTGGCTTTCGACCACCTTGACCGGGATCGGGCAGCGAGCCGTAGCGCAGTTGGATGGCAAGGGCATTGGCGCTGTCTGCGGTGAAGTTGCCTTCGATGTAGCCTGAACCCTTGTCGATCTTGGCGTTAATGGTTGGGGCTGAAATGACTTTCTTATCCAGGACGATCGCCAGGGTCTGGCCGATGTGGCTGCCGGTGTAATCGCCGAAGGATTGGGTGGCATCCGACTTCAGGGTAAAGGCGATCACATAGCCGGTGGTGCCGACCTGCTGGCCGGTTTCCACGTTGACGGTGCTCAAGTGAAGTGCCTGTCATGACGGTATGATAGATGGTGGGGGCGGCGGGCGCCTCGGTCGCAGTGGCCTGGGGCGTGGCGTCGGGAGCCGCAGTGGGGGTGGCGGTATCGGTGGGCGCGGGCGTGGGGGAGGCGCTGCTGGTGGGGGTGAGCGTAACGATCCCGCTCGGCCCGGCTCCGGCAGTCCCAAAATCGGTCTGGATGACGGTCCCTTCGGCGAGATGCGTGCTGCCCAGGTCCACGAATTCGAGCAGCCCGGTCTCCTGCAAGGACGCCACGACCTGGTCCGAGTTTTGCAGGCCGGGGAATTGGGCGACGATGCGGTTGGGCGGGGCGCTCTGCATAACCACTTCGCTTACGCCCAGGCCGTTGGCACGGTTCTCGAGGATCTGCCGGGTGGTTGCCAGGTCATTCGAGCTGACCGTGGTGTTGGCCGGCAGGTCGGCTTCCAGGAGCACCTGCAGCCCGCCGCGCAGGTCGAGGCCCAGGCGTATGTCAGTGTTGCGATTGATGAGAGGCTTTCCGTTAAACGGGTTGGAAATGTTGATTTGCTTGCTCAGATCCACCCAGGCGGCGAAAGCCACTAACAGGAGGATAATCACAAGCGTCAGTGTAAGGACGTCGGGTCATGGATTGTTTCTCCGCTCATAAAAATACCAGCCTTTGGCTGGCGGCAGGGGGCATTATACTCTGATTGAGTGGAATAGGAAGTTGGATAGGAATAGTTGGGATTGCGAGTGGAGCTCGTCAGAAACCTCAATTCTCAGCCTACCTTCTTCACGAACCTCACCACCCTCTCCAGCACTTCCTCAATCGATAATTTATCCGTATCCAGATACAGGTCGGCGTTCTCCCGGGCATGGCTGAGTCGCTGCTGCTGTTCCTGCCAGTCCGCTTCGCGTCCAGTCCAGTTTCCGGCGCTGGCAGGTGGTCGGGTAGGATGCATCCAGGAAGACCAAGATGTCCGGGTTGGTCAGGCGCTGCCACATATCCTTCACGTAGGAGTGTTCCTGGGCAATGTGGCGGGTGCGGTAGCCCAGGCGGGTCAGACCGGCGATCAGCGTGGATTTCCCGGCTGCGCACGGACCGACCACTCCGATCAGAAGCTTCTTCGTACTTGCAGGCTCATCCATTCGATCGTTCACCGTCCAGCATCCGGCAGCCTTTTATGTTCTCCACGAAAGCCCAGGTGCCTTGGAACCTTGGAACTCATGACCTCAGAACCTCCAGCCTCACTCATTCGCGTGCAGCAAATGGTTGAGCGCCTCCGGCCCGCCCAGCACTGCCAGCGTATCCCCGCCATTCAGCACCAGGCTGTCGGTGGGGTGCATCTCGGAGTGGTGATCGTGGCGGACCAGGATGATATTCAGGTGATAATTGTCTTCCACGTGCCCGACCGTCTTCCCGGACAGATCGGAACTGTTGGCGATGGTCAGGCGCGCCAGGCTGAGCTGCTGCCCTTCCACCGAGATGGGGTTGGTCACATCCGCGCCGGCCGCGGCTGCCGCAAAGACCGGCGCGGCCATGCCCGTGGCGCTCAGGGCGGTGAACCCGAATTGTTCCTTCAGGGAATTCGGCAAAATCCTCATCGAAGATGCGGATGACCACCTGGATATCCTTGTTATAACTGCGCGCTTTGACGGCGATCTGCAGGTTGAGCGAGTCGTTTTGCGTTGCCAGGATGATCGTCTTGGCACGTTTGATCCCGGCGGCCTCCAGCGTGGCAGGACGGGCGGCGTCATCCTGGATGACCGGGATCTGCATGTCCTGGACTGTCGAGACCATCTGGGCGCTCGGCTTCAGTTCGATCACGACCACGTTTTCCTGCATGGCGTGCAGTTGCTCGACCACCCGGAAACCGAGATGTCCCAACCCGACCAGGATGGTATGTTTGCTGTAGGTGGAAGCAACGGCCATTTCCCACTCCTTGCTGCGTGCCCGGCGGTTGAACAGCATCACACCGAATTCGGCCAACCCCTGGGCCAGCGTAATGACGCCGATGACCGGCAGCAAAAAATAAAAGATTTGCAGGATTGAATTATGCGGAAAGTTACCGCTGGGCTGCAGGAATGCCAGCGTCAGCATCAGGTAAACGGCTTCCGGCACACTGTAGAGCGGTTCGCCCGCCTGGCGTGCCAGATAGGAGTACAGCAAGCCCAGACCCAGGATGGCGATCAGGAAGATCAGCACCGGGCGTCGGAATTCCTTGAGCAGGATCAGGGTCTCGCGCCAGGCCATTCGCCAACGCTGTGAGAGCGGAAGATCTGCCGCCAGCCATGCTTACCTCATCATGTCGATCGGCAGACGGACCGTCATCCGGCGTACCGCATCCCCGCGCCGTTTGAGCACCTTGAGGACCACCACGCTGATATCGTCCACCGGGACGGCCATCATCCAGGGCTACCGCCTCTGCCAGCAGGGCATCTGCGATCGCCTGAGGGGATGGCTCCTGGTCTTCCAGCATCGCTTTTAATGAAGTGCAGACGTCCATTGGCTGCCCGGTGCGGCTTCCGGCATGTACCAGGCCGTCCGTGTAGATCACGATGACCAGGCCTGCTTCGACCGGGATCTCGCTGATGACCGGGCGTGTATCCCGCCTGACGCCGATCTGGCTTGATTCCGTGCTGATGCAGTCCACCCGCTCGCCATGCGCCACGAAGAAGGGCGCCGGGTTGTTGCGGCTGAGTACGACTGTGCCGGTATGCAGATCCACCGAGATGATGTTCAGGGTGGCTGAGACCTTGCCTTGTTTATCGGTGTAAAGTGAATCGGAAGCCGCACGTGCGGCGGCTCCATCCCGCACCCCTTCAGCCAGCAGGCCGATCACCTTGCGAACCACCAGCATCGAGACCGCCTTGGCGCCGCGGCCCGAAGTCTGCCCGTCTGCCAGTACCACCGACAAACCGCCGTTGGGCCGTTCGACCACTTCCAGCGTATCCCCGCTCTCTGTGACGGCATACTTGTTGGTTTTTGCGACGGCGATCTGGACTTCCATGCGTTCATTTTACTCCAAATATCCGCATGTTTTTCAAATTAAATCATGCGCCGCAAGTGTTTTGTCATTTAGCCACAGATAAGATATAGGGATAACCGGGATAGAGTGATGAAATGGATTGCTCATCGTTTTTCATGACTTCTCCATAAAAAATATCTGTGTTTATCACTTTTATCTGTGGCGAAAATGTCTCCACCACAAGCCTCTTTGTTTGTCACTTTCATCCATGGCAAAAATGCCTCCACTAAAAATATCTGTGTTGATCCCTTTCATCTGTGGCGGAAATCCCTCCATCTAGCAATTTCGAAGATACTCAACAACCTTCCTCTCTTGTAAATTTGAAGTGATTTTGAGATCTTTTTTGCCAATCTTCATTTTTATCCGGATTTGTGCGCGATGATAACCAAAACACGGCTTTCGGCCTGTTCCACCAATTCGTGCCTCACCGAGAAACCACTGGCCAGCAGGCGGCTCTTTATGGCCGGCAGGATAGCCTCGATCGCCCCGGCCTGCCCGGTTACCCTGAACAGGCCGGCAGCCAGCCGGTCCAGGAAGCCATTTCCCGTGATCCAGGCGGATGGCAGGACGATCAGTTTTCCACCCGGAACGAGCACGCGCCGGATCTCTCCCAGTGTCTGCGCTTCGAAAATATATTCGCTCGGGAAGGTCGCCGTCACCGTGTCGAAAGTATTGGCCGGGAAGGGCAGGTCTTGCGCATAACCTTGCGCCAGGCGAATGGGGAGTCCCTTCCTGCGCAGGCGCCGGCGGGCCTGGCGGCTCATCTGCCGGCTCTCATCCAAGCCAAAGGTCGCCTGGCCGCCTTCGTTCAAGGCCAGTTGCAGGTGCCCGGGGCCAAATCCGATCTCAAGCACGCGCCCATCCAGGTAGGGCAGGGCGCTCAGCACCCAGCCCTTCCAGCGACCCAGGCTGACAACCCCTGCCACCAGATCATACGTCCAGGCGAATTCATGGTAGAGCAGGTGGAAGAATAAACGGAAAAGGAAGAGGAACAGGCGCATGGGATGGTTGCTTTGGAAATTATTCTTATCCAATGTGAATATCCCGGGCCTGGTTTCCATCTGTGTGAAGAAAAAACTGTGCACAGATTTGCCAATCACCATCTGAATTTTCGATCAATGAAACAGTATTTACACTGGCATGGATTGGCAGCATGTCCCTGGTTGCCACCATGAAATCAGGTGCGATTTGATCCAATTGTTGAGAGTCTTTGAACTGTGCGATGGTGAGATGTGGAATGATCTCAGCAAATGCCCCGCCGTAGGGCGGCGTATCCGGGAAGTGCTTGGCGATCATCTCGGTCAGTTGCCGGAAAGGCTCTGCCGGTTCAGGCGCGAGATAAAGCATGTCCGGAAATCGTTGAACTTCCAAAAACGATGTGGTGAAACTGTTGTGTTTCGAGAAAAGTCCTCGCAGAGTCGTAATAAGATCGCTCGTGAGCTGCTCCGGACTTCTGAACGGATACAATATCGTCACATGCGCCGGGACGCCGGTGGCAGCGGATGGGTCATAGCGCATGCGGAAGGTCTCGATCAGGCCTTCTGCTTCGGGGATCAGGACAACCAGTGCAGATTCGATTGGCATAATTAATTCGTATGAACCGGAAATTCCATTCGGCCAGGTAAAAATTTCCTTCAAGTATATTACATTCTTCCGCCGCCATGCATCCTCCTTCACCAGCCGGATTGGCTGATCTTGTCGGCTTCTTCTGGATTTTTTCCCCACAGCACACAGGGGGCGCGGAGCAACACCCTTGATTTTCCCTGCGAACTTGGCGATCTCAGCGGTGGGAATAAAATGAGCCCTTCCAGCCACTCCTCCACCAGCCCAGCCATGCGCAGACTTGGTTGTTTTGACACGCAGCCTATTGACTTGGGCCGAATATCGCAATATAATATTTATGATAAAATTGATAAATATTATCTTATAGCGGAAAGGAAGTGTTCGGTTGATCAAAACACCCGGCCTCACCAAAGTTGTCATTGTTGGCGCTGGTTTTGCCGGCTTGCGGGCTGCCCGACGGCTGGCTCGTGCACGCGCAGATGTGCTTATTCTGGACCGTCACAACTATCACACTTTTTCCCCTTTACTTTACCAGGTGGCGGCCGCGGAGCTTGAACCGGAGGATATTATTTATCCCGTGAGGAGCACCTTAAGAGGAGAAAAACATCTACGCCTGCTTATGGAGGAAGTGACCGGCGTCGACTCGGAAAATCGGCTCGTCAAAACGCTGGATCATACGCATCCTTATGACTACCTGGTTCTGGCGCAGGGAAGCACAGCTCATTTTTTCGGCGTGGAGGGAGCCTCCGAAAACACTCTTCAATTGAAGAGCCTCGAAGAAGCGATTACCGTGCGCAACCAGATCCTTTTCCGCTTCGAACGCGCTCTGTGCGAGACCGATCCGGAAAAACGGAAACGAATGCTGACCTTTGTTGTCATCGGAGGCGGACCGACCGGGGTGGAGTTTACCGGGGCGCTGGCCGAATTGATCCGGGGTCCTCTTTCCAGGGATTATCCTGCGCTGGATTTTAAAGAAGTGCGCTTGATCCTTTTGGAAGCGACCGGCCATCTGCTGCCCGGCTTGCCGGAACGATTGCAGGTTTATGCAAAAGATCGGTTACAGAAGATGGGAGTGGATGTGCGCCTGGGAGCCTTGGTCACCCGCATCACGCCGGAGAGTGTATCTCTGAAGGATGGGACTGTCATCTTCCTGGAAACGGTCATTTGGACTGCCGGGGTACATGGCGCCCCGCCCGCCGGGACGACGGTTCTACCCATCCTGCCCAACGGACAGGTGAATGTCCTGCCCACCCTGCAAGTGCCTGGTCACCCGGAGATTTATGTTATTGGTGACCTGGCCCACCACGAAGAAAATGGGCAGTCTATGGGAATGGTCGCCACAGTGGCTGTCCAGGAAGGCGAAACGGCCGCTCGAAACATTCTGCGACAAATCAATCGACAGGCGCCTGTGCCATTCCATTATCATGATCTCGGGACCCTGGCTGTCATCGGACGCAATGCAGCCGCCGTGCATTTGCTCGGCCGAAATTTCACGGGTTTTTTTGCGTGGCTGCTCTGGCTGGGTGTGCATATCTACAGGTTGATCGGTTTCCGTAATCGCTTGCTCGTATTGGTCAATTGGGCCTGGGATTACTTGTTCTTTGAGCGCGGCGTGCGTCTCATTGTGCCTTTGCCGAAGGATCACTGAATTTAGGGCTGGTTTGCACTTTTTCGAAAGAAGGAGACCAAATGAGTGTATTATTCCAACAGCATTGCAGCCCGGTAACTGCCAACACCCCGCGGATTTCTATTCAGGAGACAGGTCGCCTGAAGGCAGAACTGCCAGGCTGGGATACGCATACAAAGAAAGGCGTGTTGCGCCTGGAAAAAACCTTCCGATTCAAGGATTTTAGTCAGGCGCTGGCTTTCACCAATCGGGTTGCCCAACTGGCCGATCAGGAAGACCATCACCCGGCGATTTTGACCGAGTGGGGAAAAGTGACCCTTACCTGGTGGAACTCATAAGATCAAAGGGCTGTCGATGAACGACTTCATCATGGCTGCGAAAACGGAAACCCTATACTCCTCCTGAAATGACGGCCTGCGTTCGGAATTTTTTGCAGCCTGTACCTTGCAGCAAAGCGAAAGGCGATAGGTGAATTATGAGCAGCTTCAAATACATTATCATTGGCGGCGGGATGACGGCGGATGCAGCGGTAAAAGGCATCCGTGAACTTGACCCGGACGGTTCGATCGGGTTGTTCAGCCTGGAAGCCGACCCTCCATATAAACGGCCTCCCCTCAGCAAAGGACTATGGAAGGGTAAACCCTTAGAGAGCATCTGGCTTGACACACAAAACCGGAATGTTGCCTTGCATCTGGGACGGAAGATCGTTTCCCTGGATGCAGATCAAATGCTTGCCAGGGATGATCAAGGCAATCAATTCCATTACGAGAAGCTTTTACTGGCCACTGGCGGCCGCCCGCGCCGCCTTGCTTTTGGCGAGCAGGATATCATCTACTACCGCAAGCTGCAGGATTACCGCCGCCTGGCTGCCATGAGTGATTCCGGCCAGAATTTTGCAGTCGTCGGGGGAGGCTTTATCGGCGCAGAGATCGCGGCCGCCCTGACAATGGCCGGAAAAAAAGTGACCATGATCTTTCGAAAAGATGGGATTGGCGCGCGCATTTATCCGCATGATCTTTCCCAATTCCTGAATGACTTCTTCCAGAAAAAGGGCGTGGAGATCCTGGCAGGGGAACAGGTCGGCAGCCTGACATCGCGTGGCAAACAACGCGTGCTAAGGACGCTCGGTGGTTGCGAGGTAATTGCGGATGGCGTCATCGCCGGTCTCGGGATCGAGTTGAACGTCGAGCTGGCCAAATCTGCCGGTCTGCAGTTGAGTGACGGGATCCGCGTGGACGAGCTCCTTCTTACCAGCCATCCCAATATTTACTCGGCTGGCGACGTGGCCGAATTTTATAATCCGGCCCTTGGCAGGCGCATACGCCTCGAGCATGAAGATAACGCTAAGAATATGGGCCGCCAGGCCGGTCGCAACATGGCCGGAGCCTCCGAACCCTACCATTATTTACCGTATTTCTACTCCGACCTGTTCGAGCTTGGCTATGAAGCGGTGGGTGAGCTGGATTCCCGCCTGGAGACCGCCGCAGATTGGGCCGAACCATTCCAAAAAGGCATCATCTATTATTTCAAGGACCAGCGCATCTGCGGTGTCCTGCTGTGGAATGTCTGGGATAAGGTTCCCAGCGCACGCGAGTTGATCGCTCAACCCGGCCCGTTCAAGCCGGAAGACTTCCACGCAGGCATCCAACCGGGCTGGAAGCTTGCTTTTTGATCGCGTGGTACGGGATCAGACCATGAAAAACGAAGCAGTTCCAGGTTCCGGAATAATAACCCAGGTTTTCCCTGAAAAGAAACCGGCTCAGCTCGAAGGCCTTTATCTTGGTGAAAAGTTGGCCGGGATTGCCGCAAAAATTGGCAGAAGCCTGGTGATCACCGATTTTTTGACCGACCGGAATGGGGTGATCGCCAAAACCGACGGACAGCATCATTTCCAGGTGCCCCTGGAACTCAGGAACACTTCCGACTGGCGGCTTTTTCAGGAGCTGCTGGCCCAGGCAGATGTGATCATCAGCGGAGAAGCCTATCTCAAGCGCCTTGCATCCCTCGGCAGTTCTGCTCAGGATGTGCTCTGTCAATTTGAGCCGGGGAACGCGTATGAAGAATTAGGCGATTGGAGGCTGAACGCCGGTTATAAGAAAAGGAGCCCGGACGTGGCAGTCGTTTCCCGCAGCCTGGATTTTCAGCTCCCGGATCGCTTGCTGTCAAGCGGTCGAAAGATAACCATCTTTACGACGGATACGCAGGCCGGTTCCGACCGGGCCAGGGCCATGAACGCTGCGGGAGCAGCCGTGGTCGGAAGCGGTGACGCAGGGGTCGACGGGAACCGGATGATCGACTGCCTCAGTCATGGAATGGGTTATCGTGTCATCATGATGGCAACCGGCCCAGCCGTGCTCGGGCTGTTGCTTGAGGCAAACCGCCTGGATCTTTTTTACCTTACGGAGGCGCAATTGGAGATCCCATTTGATGATCCCACGACCGTGCAAACCATTTTGCCGGAAGGGCAGAAAGTGCATGAACTGAACGAGTTTCGCATCAGCCGCCAGTATTCCCAGGAAAATGTGCTTACGAAAAGCGGCTCGCAGATCGCGCAGGTATTTTTCAGGTACGAAAGAAAAGGTCTATTGGACGGCGGCCCCACCCCGTCTGGAAAGGAGTGAAAAAATGAATACAAATCCTCTATTGGTCCTGGAGAGTCACGGGCAGAGTATCTGGCTCGATTATCTCCGGCGGAATAGCCTTGAGAATGGGGAATTTAAGCAGTGGATCGAACAGGATGGAGCCGGCGGCCTGACCTCCAACCCATCCATATTTGAGAAAGCCATCGCCGGGAGCCACGACTATGACGATGCCATCCGCACCCTGTCGCTGGATGGGCAGGGTATCAATGAGATCTATCAGACCCTCACATTGGAAGATATCCGGCACGCGGCCGATCTTTTCCGGCCCACCTATGACCGGCTGGAAGGCGCCGATGGGTTTGTCAGCCTGGAAGTCTCTCCCGGGCTGGCCTATGATACGGCTGGCACGGTTGCCGAGGCGCGCCAGCTCTGGACCGCGGTGAACCGTCCCAATCTATTTATCAAAGTTCCCGCGACCAGGCAGGGCTTGCCCGCCATCCGGCAGTTGCTCGGGGAAGGGATCAATGTCAATATAACCCTTTTGTTCGGACTGCCGCGCTGACCGGGAGGTGATGGAGGCCTACCTGGCCGGGCTGGAAACCCTGGCGGCGGCCGGCCAGCCTCTCAACCGGATTGCTTCAGTGGCGAGCTTTTTCCTGAGCCGGATCGATGTCCTGGTAGACCCCATGCTGGAGAAAATCCGCTCGCAGCCAGGCGCCGCCGCACAGATCGCGGCCAGCCTGCATGGACAGGTGGCAATCGCCAGCGCGAAAGTAGCCTACGACATTTACAGGGAGATGATCGCCGGTGAGCGCTATCGAAAACTGGCACGAATGGGCGCGTGGCCTCAACGCCTTCTCTGGGCCAGCACCGGGACCAAAAATCCGGATTATAGTGATGTGAAATATGTCGAACCGTTGATCGGCCGGGATACGATCAATACCGTCCCGGTGGAAACCTTGAATGCCTACCGTGACCACGGCAAACCTGCCGCAAGCCTGGAGCAAGGCACGCAGGCAGCCTACCAAACCCTGGAAGGGTTACACCAGGTCGGGATCGACCTTGACGCTGTTACGCAACAGTTGGAAGATGAAGGGGTGCAAAAGTTCAATCAGGCCTTCGCGCAATCGCTGGCCTCGCTCAGCGAAAAGCGGGCTGCCATGCAGCCAACGCAGACGGGTCGATGATCTCTTCATGTTATAAAAAAGGGCGACTGGCATGACTCTTCAAAAAGAACCTTCCATTCTGGTAATTTTCGGCAGCATGGGCGATCTGGCTTGGCGGAAACTGGCCCCCGCCCTGTTCAACCTGTCTCTTAACCAATTTCTTCCCGAACAATTTGCAGTGATCGGGGTGGATATGAAAGCAGGCAGCCTGGAAGATTTCCGCCAGCGTATGAAGGATGGCGCCGCGACTTTTTGTGAATGTGGGCAGGTTGACGAAGCAAAATGGGGCGCATTCGCACAGCAGTTTTTTTATATTCCGGGTGACTTTGCGGACCCCGCCACTTATGCCCAGGTAAGCAGGCAGATAAAGGATTGCGAGGAACATTTCGGCGGTCCGGCCAATTCCATCTTTTATCTGGCCACACCCCCAACCATTATGGAAAGCATTGTTCGGGGTTTTGGCACGGCGCGACTGGCGCAGGATAAACAACGTACCCGAATTGTCGTTGAGAAGCCTTTTGGTCATGATCTGGCTTCGGCTGTGGCGCTAAATGGTGCTCTGACTGCGGTCTTCGATGAATCCCAGATCTATCGGATCGACCATTATCTGGGCAAGGAAACCGTGCAAAACATTCTGGCCTTCCGGTTCGCCAACGCCCTGTTTGAGCCGCTCTGGAACCGCCGTTACATTGACCATGTCCAGATCACGGTTGCCGAACAAGTGGGGGTGGAACATCGCGGCGCATATTATGAGCATGCCGGCGCTTTACGCGACATGGTCCAGAACCACCTCATGCAGATCCTTTGCCTGATCGCCATGGAGCCGATGGTTTTCTTCAGCGCAGATGAGATTCGCAATAAAAAAGTGGATGTGTTGCGCGCGATCCGACCGATCAAAGAGGCTGAGGTTGAAAAGTATGCTGTCCGCGGTCAATATGGACCGGGTTTGATACAAGGTCAGGAAGTCCCTGCATATCGAAATGAACCGGGTGTGTCGCCAGATTCTACTGCAGAGACATTTGCTGCTGTCAAGTTATTTGTCGATAACTGGCGCTGGCAGGACATTCCTTTCTATCTGCGCACCGGCAAACGGCTTGCGTCAAAGGTCTCGGAAATAGAGATCCATTTCCGGCCGGTGCCTCACCAATCATTCCCAAAAACGGCCATCCAGGCCTGGCAATCCAACCGTTTGATCATTCATATTCAGCCTCGCGAAGGGATCATATTAGCGTTCCAGGCCAAGCAGCCCGGGCCAGCCTTGCAGTTGAGCCCCGTTAATATGCATTTTTCCTACCAGGAAACATTTAAATCGAGGTCGCCGGAGGCCTATGAAACTTTGCTGGCAGACGTCATGGCCGGAGATGCAACGCTTTTCATGCGCGCCGACCAGGTCGAGGCCTCCTGGTCAATCCTGACACCCATTTTGAAGGTTTGGGAAAATAAAGCCCCAAAGGATTTCCCCAATTATGCGTCTGGAACCTGGGGACCGGAAACCGCACCTGCGTTGATCGCGCAGGATGGCCGGACCTGGCTGGAACCGTCCATCAACAACGCGCAGGTGTAGGGGGTCGGGGGCACGGCTTTCAGACTTTGTTAAAGCCGTAGGCCCTATTGACGCGCGCCGTTTATCGCTTTATAATAAATTAGAGAAATATCATATTTATTGTCGCCTTTTGGCAAGGAGGCATGTCCCATGGATATCCCGATCAATGCCAAGGTTCGCTGTTCAGACGGTCCCTGTGGGCAGTCCATGTATGTGATCCTCAAACCGACCAGCGAAGAAATAACCCACCTGGTGGTAAGTAACGATTCGCTCGAGGAGATCGAATACATGGTATCGATCGACCATGTCGCTGAAGGAACTCCCAACGAGATCCAGTTAAATTGCAGCCTGGATGAATTGTCCGAAATGCCTGTTTTTGATAAAGTGGAGTATATTCCGACCATTACGGCAGGCCTGAATGGAACTCCATATGTCATGTGGCCGTATTATTATCCGGCGAGCTCCAACAACCCCCTGGAAAAAGACCATATTCCCGCGGACGAGCTCGCCATCCGGCGGGGGGCCGGGGTCGAAGCAGCTGATGGTCCGGTTGGCCGCGTGGATGAATTCCTGATCGATCCTGTAAATGATCTCATCACCCACCTGGTCATGCGGGAGGGCCATCTGTGGGGGCAGAAGGATGTCACCATTCCGGTCGGCCAGATCGATCACTACCGCGGGAATACTGTTTACCTGAAACTTCGAAAAAAGGATATTGAACAATTACCCGCCGTCCCGATCCGGCGCACTCGGGCGAATAAGGAGCAGAAAGACCGGTAAGGCCTTTTGGCTCACCAGGAGGTCTTTTGGTTTCGACCCTTTACACCATCGGCCACTCAAACCACCCAATTGACAGGTTCGTCAGGATTTTGGGCAGCTTCGAGATTGGTCTGGTAGTGGATGTCCGCAGCATTCCGAGGTCACGCCACAACCCTCAATTCGATCAGGCTGAATTGGAAAGGGAATTGCATGCCCACGCCATCGAATATTGGCACTTGAAGGAACTTGGCGGGCTCCGCCACACCACCAAAACATCCATCAATACCGGATGGAAAAATGCCTCCTTCCGTGGCTTTGCAGACTATATGCAGACGGCAGAATTTCAAGCCGGCATCGAACAGCTTCTTTCGCTTTCACCTGAAAAAAAGATCGTCCTGATGTGTGCAGAGGCGGTCCCCTGGCGCTGTCATCGCTCGCTGATCGCGGATGCCCTGCTGGTGCGGGATGTACCGGTGGAACATATTATGCGCGAAAAGGCCAGCAAACCGCATAAGCTCACAGCCTGGGCGAAGGTGGCTGGAAACAATATCACCTATCCTGGGACCGATCAGCCTGCCGGGGAGACCGAATTGGTTGATGATTTCCTTGAATCACATTCAGCCGGATAACTAACCCCAGGGCTTCTGGGCTTCTCCGGTCGGCTGGGCATTCTCCCAACCGTTTTCCCGGAGAAAGGCTTCCAACGTTTTAAGCTGGGGGTACATCCGGCGTAATGCCGGGATATCTGCGTCATAGCCTTGGCCATTGAAGAATTTAACCATCGCTGCCATCTCCGGATTGGGCTGTTGACCCTCCACCCTCTGCGGGCTGACCAGCTTCACCGGCCGGCCGATCACCTTGGTAAAAGTCGCCACAATTTGTGCTTCGGTCAACTCTTCCCCTCCCAGCTCGATCGTCTTTCCGAGAAATTCCTGGGGCCGGTCGAAAGCCATCGCCACGAACGCGCCTATGTCATCCACCGCCACAATTTGCTGGGTCTTCCCGGGCTGCAGGCCCCTGCTCGTGAAGGTGCCGCTCAGGATCTGGTTGCGCGACCGGTTATAGTTCTCCATGAAAGCCACCGGTCGGATGATCGTGTAGGGCAAACCCAGCTTCTGTATATACTGCTCGATCTCCCATTTGGTATCGAAATGTGCCTGTCCCATGCCGCGCTGGGCCGCGCCGACGGAGCTGTAAACGAAATGCTTCGTCCCGGCGGCCTTGGCCGCGTTGGCAGCATTTTTCCCCTGGCGCAGCTCGCCTTCCCTGCCCACGTCAGGCCGCCAGTAGTTTTGAACGCTGTACACACCATAGATGCCCTTCAGGGCGCTTTCGATGGAAGCCTGGTCGTTCAAATCACCCTTCACCAGTTCCACGCCTTGCTTTGCCAAAGCTTCAGCTGCTGGACTGTTCGGGTCGCGGACGAACGCACGCAGCTTCCATCCTTCCTTCAACAGATGCCTCGTGACCGCGCTGCCCTGTTGTCCGGTTGCGCCCGTCACCAGGATGATCTTATCGCCATGGTTGCTCATGACAACCTCCTGTATTATTTTTGTATGGCTTTGTCATGATTATTGTAACAAAAAGATAATTCCAATGCAAATAGTCCGGTATGGCTAATCATAACTGTCCCGAGGCCTTAATCCCCTCTTTTACCCAATAGAAATTTGCTGTGGAACGTGCTATAGTATGGTTAAGGGGAAATGAAGGCTTGCCGTGAATGGGTTGAAAGGAGGTGGCCCATGCTGGCCCAAAAGAAGGAAGACCGTTTTAAGATCCTGCTGGCAGATGACGGCTCGGAACATGCCGAGGCCGCCAGCCGGCTGGTTGGCGACCTGCCTTTGCCAGGCGGGAGTGAAGTGACCGTTTTGAGGGCTTTCGCCCCATCCCAGGCGGCTGACCTTTTGCCTCTGGAGCAGGCCCTGAACCAGACCTGCGTCCGGCTGAGAGAAAAAGGCTTGCAGGCCAGACCGGAACTGCGGCTGGGCTCTCCGGCCGAAAAGCTGGTCGAATATGCCGAAGAGCACAAACCTGACCTGATCGTGGTGGGCGCCAAGGGCCTGCGGGCCACTTTTGGCATCCTGCTGGGAGGCGTGGCCCAGCAAGTGGTCGAATATGCCTGCTGCCCGGTGCTGGTAGTACGCGCGCCTTATCAGGATTTGCACAGCCTCCTGCTGGTAACGGATGGTTCGCCCTCCAGCCAGCAGGCCGTTCAATACCTGGCCTTATTTCCATTGCCTGTCGAGGCAAAGGTATATGTCATGCACGTTCTGCCGCCCCCGCCCATCCACATGGTTCTGGAGAATACCCAGTTTGGCAGTATTCAGGTAGCCACGCCCGAAAGTGTGATGGAAATGGAAACCGCTCTCAGGCAAAAGGAAGAGCGGGAAGGGCAGGCCCTCCTGGATGAGACCATCAACTCCTTGCCGCCCGGGCTGGCGGTTGGAAGTATCCTCAAGCGCGGCGACGCGGCCACCGAAATCATCGATTTTGTGAAGGAAAAGAAAATCGACTTGATCGTGACCGGCTCACGCGGCCTTGGCCAGATCCGCTCCTGGTTGATGGGCAGCGTCAGCCGCAAATTGGTGCACTATTCGGGTTGCTCGGTGCTGGTGGTCAGGAACGTGCCAGTCCCCTGAAGATAAATTCCTTGCCCAAAGGGATCGAAGGCTGAATTTAAAACTAATTGCGCTATCCGGTAAGCCGGCGGATTTCTTTTCCGATTGTTGTCCGTATAAAATCATCCAGAACTTCGTTGGAAAAATGCGGACCTGTTTCAGCCAGCTCCAGTTCACAATTGGGCAATAATTCCGCCGTCCTGACGGCAGTTCTAAAAGGCACAGAATCATCCTGTTTGCTGTGATGCATAAACACTTTTTCGGTTACATCCGATAAGCTAAATCCCCAATCCTTGCCTCGCAGCAGTAGATCCTGAGCCACACCAAACCCATTATGCATGCTTGAATCCCTTATATCGTTTCTCGCCAGATCGTCGCTGGTCAAGTTGGAGAAAAATAATTCGTGGGCCAGGGTTTCCATTTCAGTCATACTCTTATCCCCGGCCATCGTATAGGGCCAATCGGATCGGACAACTTCGTCATACAGGGCTGGCATGCCGCTGAAGATATAAATGTTGCGCACCTTGTCCGGGAATTTGCTGCCGATGGAATACCCGTAGGGCGCCCCGGACGACATCGCCAATACGTCAAATTGGGTAATTCCTGATTCCCGGATCAGTGGCGCCAGCATGTCGCCCCACTCTGCCAGGCTCTTCATACTATAAGGAGTTGATTCACCATACCCGGGCCGGGCAATGCAGATCAGGCGCGTATTCAATTGGATCAGGCCCTCAAACAGCGCCTGGTCGTCGATGCTTGCGATCAATCCATGCTGGATCAGGATCGGATAGCCAAGCTTATCCCCATACTCGGCATAAGAAAGAGCAACGCCGTTTTTATACAATATTTTCCGTTTCATATCCACCTCAAGCGTTTAATATATTATCCGTGTTCTTTCGTGCCTGCGCCAGCCCTGCACCGTACGCAGGACGGTGTATCGCAGGTACAGGTGTTCTTCGTGGATGGATGTCTTTTTCCCTTTGTGTCCTTTGTGTTTATTTTTTCCTGGCTATTGCTCATCCTGGAACCCGGTCCGGTAGAGTTCATAGTACATGCCTTTGTTCGCCAGCAATTCGGCATGGCTGCCCTGTTCGATGATCCGGCCGTCATGGATGACCACAATGCGGTCGGCGCTGGTAATGGTCGACAGGCGGTGGGCGATCACTACCGAGCTGCGGCCCTTCAACAATCGCGCCAGGGCCTTCTGGATCAGGTGTTCGGTCTGCGTATCCACGGACGAGGTGGCTTCATCCAGGATCAGGATGCGCGGGTCGGCCAGCAGGGCGCGCGCGAAGGAGAGCAGCTGCCGCTGTCCCACCGAGAGCATGACGCCTCCCTCCTCCACGGAAGTCTCATATCCTTTCCGCAATCGAATAATGAACTCGTGCGCCCCGACCGCCCGGGCCGCCGATTCGATCTCCGCCTGGTCCGCCGCCAGCCGGCCGAAGCGGATATTCTCCGCCACCGTCCCGTTGAAAAGGAATGGGTCTTGCAGGACAACCCCCATCTGGGAGCGCAGGGAGGCCTGGGTAACCGTACGCAAGTCGCAACCGTCTACCAGGATGCGACCTGCGGTCGGGTCGTAGAAACGCGATAGCAGCTTGACCAGGGTCGTTTTTCCGGCCCCGGTCTCTCCCACCAGGGCGACCGTTTCACCCGGCCGGATGTGCAGGTCGATGTCTTCCAGGATGGGCGCCGGATCGTCCGAATAGTGAAAGGAAAGGTGATCGAAATCCACCCGCCCGCTCAGGCCAGGCAGTGCGACGGCGCCCGCTGCATCCTGGATATCCACCGGAATATCCAGCAGGCCCATGATGCGCTCCCATCCGATCAGGGTCGATTGTAGGGCATCGTAGCGGCGGCTCAGGTCCCGGATTGGGTCGAAGAAGCGGTCGATGTACAGGATAAATGCCACCAACAGGCCGGGCGTGATGTGGGCGCCCAGGACGGCCGTGCCGCCCAACCAGACCACCAGGCCGGTCGCGATGGCGCCCAGCAGGTCAACGCTGGGGCTGAAGAGCGATGATATGCGGGCCGTATTAATGGCACGTTCGAGGTAGTACTTGTTGACGTACTCCCGGAAGTGCTCGTAGTTCTGTTTATTGCGCGAAAAGGCCTGTACCACCCGCACGCCGTTGACGTTCTCAGCCAGCACCGAGTTCACCCACGAGACGGCCGCCCGCACTTTTCGATAAGCCAGCCGCGACGCCCGCCGCAGGACCACGGTAATCAGCACCATGACCGGCAGTACGATGAAGGTCAACAAGGCCAGGCGTACATCCATCTCCAGCATGATGAAGATGATCAGGGCCAGGGTGAAAAGATCGCGCGTGATCGCCAGCACGGCCCAGGTGAGGAAATCACGCAAGGTCTCGACATCATTGATGACACGCGTGATCACCCGCCCCACCGAATAGCGGCTGTAAAAGCTGAGCGAGAGTTTCTGAAGATGGTTGAACAGGCTTTTACGCAGGTCGTATATGATCCCCAAAGCCACCCTGGTCATCATGTTGACGCGATAATAAGTGCCCACCCACTGGATCACCATCACTCCCAGGTAGGCCAGCAGGGTATTGCGCAGGATCAGGGTATCCCCGGCGCCCAGGCCCCTGTCGATGGCGTAGCCCACCAGGTAAGGTCCTGCCACAGACGCCGCGGACGCGCACAGCATCAGGAAGGCCGCCAGGGATAACCGCACCGTATAGGGCCGGACGAAGCCAACCAACCGGCGGGCATTCCTCAGATTGACGCCCTGGTCGTATTGCTCCTCGGACTGGGTCACGTAGGCGGGTGGAACGATGGTTGTGGTCATTATTCTCTATTTGTTTTTTGTTTCTTGTTTTTCTTCATGCGCCTTGGCGGTTAATTAATCGGGCGGTCTGAAGGATCCTCTTCGAGCATCTCTTCCAGCGCTGGGGTTTCTTCCAATTTCAACTCCTCTTCCAGTCCCTGTGCTGGCTGCTCTTCCACCTCCACATACTCTGCGTGCTGGGAAAGCTGCAGATCATGGATCTCACGGTACAACCCGCCCTGTGCCAGCAGCTCGGCATGCCGGCCGCGCTGGACGATGCGACCGTCGTCCATCACCAGGATCAGGTCAGCCCGCCGGACGGTGGCAAGACGGTGGGCGATCACGAAGGTGGTGCGGCCCTCCATCAACCGGTCCAGGGCTTCCTGGATCAGCTTCTCGGTCTGCGTATCGACCGAGGAGGTTGAATCGTCCAGGATCAGGATGCGCGGATCCATCAAGAGTGCGCGCGCGATGGCAATCCGCTGGCGCTGGCCTCCTGAGAGCGTCACGCCGCGTTCCCCCACCAGGGTCTCATAACCCTCGGCGAATTTGACGATGAAATCGTGCGCCTGGGCAGCCCGGGCAGCCGCATGGATCTCCTCATCCGAAGCTTCCGGGCGCCCGTAGGCGATATTCGCCCGGATCGTGTCCGAAAAGAGCAGCGAGGTCTGCAGGACAATCCCGATCTGCCGCCGCAGGCTCACCAGGTCCACCTGGCGCACATCCACGCCGTCCACCAGCAGCGCGCCCTCACTGACGTCGTAGAAACGCGGGATCAGGTTGACCAGCGAGGTCTTGCCCGAGCCGGTCTGGCCGATCAGGGCCACCAGCCGGTTCGGCTCGACCACCAGCTCGATCTCCGAAAGAGCGTCGATCTTTTCATCCTGGTAGCGCAGGGAGACCGAGCGGAATTCTATTCGCCCCTTTAAAGGACCCAGTTCGATTGCACCGGCGGGCGTGCGGATCTCCGGTTCATGCTCGAGGATCTCCAGGACGCGCTGCGCGCCGGCTTCGGCCTCGCCGGTTGTATTGACCAGCCACGAAAGTTGTTGGACCGGACCGGAGAGCATCAACAGGTAGGCATTGAAAGCCACCAGCTCGCCCACCGTCAGGTGTCCTTGCAGGACCAGTGGACCTCCGACCATCAGGATCAGGATGGTCCCCATTGTGATCAGCAGGGAGGTCGTCGGCATGACCTTGGCCCACTCCCGGTTGACCTTGAGCCGGGCATGGTAATAGTCGCGGTTGATCGTATCGAACTGGTTGATCTCATGCGGTTCACGCGCGAATGCGCGCACCACCTGCACCCCCGTGACGTTCTCCTGCAGGCGGGCCGATAGGTCACCCAGGGTATTATCGACGTTATAGAAAAGACGGGTGATGCGGTTGCCAAAATCGGTGGTCATCATGACCATCGGGATGAGCGGCACCAGGCTGACCAGCGCCATGAGCGGGTTGCGCAGGATCAGGATCGTCACCACACCAATAGCGATGATCCCCAGCTGGACGATCTCGACGATGCTCTCTCCGGCGAAGGACTGCACGGAACGCACGTCCTCGATGCAGCGGTTGATCAACTGCCCGGTGGTGGTATGGTCGTGGTACGCGAAGGGCAGGTACTGGATGCGGTCATACATGCTGTTGCGCAGGTCGTAGCCCACATGGGCCGAGATCCACTCGGTCAAATAGCGCTGTCCCAGGTTCAGACCGGCAGTCAGGGCGCCGATGCCCAGCAGGATCAGCGCCGAGCGGACCAGGAAGGCCGCTTCTCCGGCTTTCAGCCCCTGGTCGATCACCTGCTGGATGATCTGCGGGATCACCAGAGAGAGCCCGGTGGTGGACAGCAGGATTGCCAGGTTGAGACTGAGCTGGCCGCGGTAAGGGACGAGGAATGTACGCAGGCGAATAAGATATTTCATGGAACCGGCAGCACGAAACGGATTCAAGCAGGGACAGCCCGCCAGGGAAGCGGTCGAGCGCCCGGGATTTGGAGCCTTTCGGTACGAGGCGGAAACCCTATTTTACACCCGGAAGGTGAAATGACAGGGACAATCTGGTGATTGGTCGATGCCGGCAACTCCGGTTTCAGCAATAACGGGCGCCTTTTAGTTTCTGTACCGCACGTGCCTCTGCCGTGCTATACTGATATTGGAAAATACTGGTTTCCCTAAAATCAATAGGATCGGAGGCAACGATGACAGCGATCACAATTTCCCGGGAGATTGGCAGTCAGGGTGACCTCATTGCAGAACGGACCGCCAAGAGGTTGGGTTATCAATTGGTGGACAAGAACACGATCGAAAAAGTCTTCTCCCAATATGGTTTTGTGGATTTCAAAGCAGTCTACGACGCAACCGGGTTCTGGGCGCAATTTGACCCGCACCGGGCAGAAATGGTCAGCTTTCTCAATCGCGTCATCGAGACCGCCGCCTATCAAGGCAGGGTCATCCTGCTTGGGCGCGGAGGTTTTGCCATGCTCAAAGGTTATGCAGATGTGCTCAATGTGCGCATCCAGGCGCCCTTCTCAACGCGCGTTCAGCGTGTGAAAGAAGAACAGGTTTTCAAAACCCTCGCTGAAGCCGAGGCTTTCGTGCGGAAAAGCGACCAGATGCGCAAGGATTTTGTTAACTCGATGTATACCGAGCGCTGGGATTCGATCTCAGCCTTTGACCTGGTGATCGATACTGGCAAGATCTCCCAGGATCAGGCTGTGGCTTTGCTGGAAGAGACCGCCCTTTACCTGAGCCATATCCAGTTTAATGATGTACCGACTACGCATGCGATGAAGATTGACCATATCCTGCTCGACGCAGTTGTGCAGGTACTGGGCAGGCCGTCAGACTGAACAAAAATCGACCGGGGACTGCTGCATCCGGTCGAATTTTCCTTATTCTGCCCAGGTATATTCTTTAGCCTGGAGGATAACGCAAAGGGCTTAAAAAGAATTAGACTCAATTCTGGTTTGGCTGCACTTTTCCATTTTGGTGCAGATGCGGGCCAGGTGCTTCGAGTCTTTTTTACCAATGTGGCTACGACTTGAACAGTTTAATACTATTCAAGAATGCCAAATTCATTACCATGTATAGATCGAGATAATAGGGTAATGATGGCTCTACGAAATTCTATTGCATGCCAAAAGGATAGGATCTATTTTATAACCAGTACAAGGACTGCCAAAACCCCAATAATGCCCACCGTCCCAATCAGCAGATTGGTCTTGGTAAATATTTTATCGATAAATCCTGCATTTCCCTGTATATCTTTCACAAACGAATCAATTGGATCATACATAATGAAGTTCCTTTCGTTCAAAAAGTATGTTTAAGGCCAAAGGATCTTTTTCAAAAAGAATTCCTTCCCATTGTAATTACAAGACGAAATCGATTGAAAAATGTCGCGTTGATACCTTACAAATTTGTAAGGTTTTTTATTTTTCCTCGTGTTGCATCCCAATATATGGGGGGATGTTTGCTGTCCACCCCTAAATGCAAAAATTGGTTGGTTTCCAATACTTGGAATTGTAAGGTTGACCATTGCAGTGAATACGGATTTACGCCAGGGCCAAAGCATCTCAGTCTAACTGGCGCATCTACTGACATAACAAAACCTGCGCCAAAAATGACGCAGGTCTCGTTTTCCTTGGCCCCCTTACACCCCCTGGCAGGTGAACGCCGGTCTTCTTTTTCTGCTCCCCTGCCTCCGTGAGGCGTTCAGGATAAAAAGGGATTGCGCTGTCAGCGACGCTTCCCCCCAAAGGGGAATAAAGCAATCTCGTTAGCATGACGATGAAATCGCGAAAAAGTTATGCTAACCCGGGCACTTTAAAATAACGCCTGGGTTTTCCTATGGAAAATGGAGCGCAACCCGCTAACAGGGTCATCAGAAGCATCCCTAAGGCTTTTTGGGGCGGGGGGTTTTAGTCTGGCCAAAGTGGTTTCCATTATCACCCTTGGAGGTCTTGGTGGGTTGAATGTCCGGCATCCTGGTCGGTTGACTCTCGGGTGTCTTGGTTGGATTTATTTCAACCGTCGTGGGCGTTAAGCTGCTCGTGGCCAGGAAGGTCGGCGTTGGCATTTGGGTTGGGGTGGATGTTTCAACCAAATCGGATGGGCTGATCGTTATTACCGGATTGGAGGGGCCCGCCGGCGCAACCAGTTGAGTGGGAGCGACCCTGGTTTGAACGCTCTTTACTCCATCCTTGATGAACTGGATGAAGCGCGGATTATTTCCAGCCACCAGCATCGTTCCCGTGACGGTTACGCCCATTACTGACAGGAGCACCATCTTTATCAGCATGGCTGCGGATGCATGCATCCCATGCAGGATCGTGGTAAGGATTGCCTTATTCGCAAGGAAGATCCCGGCTGCGGGAACCTGCACGAGGAACATATTGCGACGGATCGCCAGAAGATCGCCCGGATATTCTTCCTGGCTGGTTTTAAGCTTGGACAATAGCGCCTTTACTTCATTTTGGCTGAATGCTTTGCTATGCTTCAAGGCTTATTCCCAGGCTTTTCTGCAGTTATAAAATTCCGCGTTGATGTTGTGATTCAATTGCGTTAAAGTCTTTTCCCATGCTGTCCACACATCTGCGCAAGCCGGGATCTTCCTGAATGCGCAGGCGTAGGAATTGATTCTGTCGCATGATCGACAAAGATATGCTTGGCGGTCTGTCAAAAGGTTGATTTCAGGCCGGCTGGTATGCCTTCTCCTCCGGAAGCCTGTTCAAGAAAGTGGCTAAATACTTCACCACCGCTCTGATCCGCGTTGAGAGTATCTTCCGACTTGCGCTCCGTAAATCAAAAAATGGCGCGCAAATACAGATCAAAGATCGCTGCCAGCGCCTGATCCAGATGGTTCTTTTGTTCTGGACTTTGTTTAAATTCTGCTGTAGTTTTTGCCTAAAGCAATCTTATTATCAAGACGGAGAAAGGATGAAAAGGTTTTGCATGGCGGCGTTTGCCTGCCATCAAAATGAAGCCAAACCGGGACCGGTGTGCTTGCTTCAATTCCTCTCCAACGCCTAGTCCTTTTGGGGTATTGTTGTATTGGACAATTTTTATATAATATAGGGTCAATATTAATAATAGTTTAAGAGTTGGACTATATAATAATGGATCATCTCGAATCTCAGCGATCCAGTTCATTTTCTGGAAATACTCCAATCAGGGAAATTTTCCGGTTTCCCTGGTCGGCCAACGAAGGGCAGCCATGACAACGAAGCAACGGAACAGAAAAAGTAGTGATATAACCTTATCTTCCTATCCTCGTAATCGGATGACATCCAGGGCCATTGTCTGGATCGTTGGCAACTCCTGGTGGATCCTTGGCTTGTTGATCCTGCTGCTGGTTTCTTTTGAGGCCTATGATTTTACCCACCCGCATAGCAAATCCCTTTACATAGTCGAGTCTGTCATCTATGTGATCCTGGTGGGGATCATCGTTTTATTGCTGATCTCCCTCGGGCGCGGAATTCGCAATCAGGTGCGTATCATCCGCGTGCTGGATGCCAAGCATGCGCTCAGCCTGGAATTATCGGGGATCCAGGGTTGGGATGAGCTGGTTGAACAGATCGCCAAATTCCCGGGCAGCCTGGCGCCCGCTGTTCAAGCCTGTTTTTTTATTTCCAACGCTATCACCAATCAATTCGAACTGGCAGCTCAATGGAGTATTATGGGGAAATATGAATCAAATTTGTGCTCCGAGGCAGCCTGCCAGGATTGCATCGAGGCTGGCCGGACTGCCGACTTGACCTTCAAGCAGTGTCTACCCGACCCATTGGCAGGCGGGCCATCCGACCAACCGAAAAAATATTGTCTCCCGATAAAAGATAAAGAAAGTCTTCTGGGCATCCTGCATTTTACGTTGGAGGCGGGAAAATCCCTGACGGATGAAGAAGTGGATATATTTAGGAATATCGGCGTTGATATTGCGGTGGCATTAAAAGCCGGCCAGGATCGCAAGGTATTGTCTGAATTGCGCATCTCTGAGACAGCGTTGGCTGAACGTCGCTCGGTTTCGCATTATTTGCACGACCATCTGGGTCAAAGCCTGGGATTCCTGCACTTAAAAATGGATCAGCTTCTGACGGAAAAAGATGAGCTTTCCCTCGAAAGGGTTCTGGACGACCTGGAACTGATGCGGGGTGCCGCATTTGAATCTTATGAGATTGTGCGCGGCATACTCGAAACCATCCACCCGGAAACCACCCGGACCCTCTCCAATTTGCTTATGGAATATGCCCGTAAGATTTCCCGCCGTTCGGATATCGCCATCGATTTCAAGATCAAAGGCAGTCCGGTTATCCTTCCGGAAGAGACTCAAAAAGCAGTTTTCTATGCCTTTGAAGAATCGCTAAGCAATGTGGAAAAGCATTCCCAGGCAACCAGGGTAACCATATTGGCTGAATGGATGCCGGATAATTTTGAACTTACGATCTCGGACAATGGGGTTGGATTTAATCCCCAGGATGTAAACACGGACCGGCACTTTGGAATGGAGATCCTCAACGAGCGCATGGCGACGGTCAACGGTCGGATCACTCTCATCACCATGGAGAACTCCGGCACAGTGGTCGATATTCATGTCCCGAGTACCTTTCAGGGGCAGTTGGGAGCGGGTATATGAGCGATCTGAATGATTCCACGAAAATTGCCCAAAAAGTATTGGTGGTTGATGATCAGATCCTCTTCCGTGAAGGGCTGATGAGCCTGCTTCGTTCGACCCCTGATTTTGAACTGGTCGGATTCGCCGGAAGTGTCCATGAGGGCTGTGAGCAGGCGGTTTTACTTAATCCCGATATTATTTTGATGGATTTTTCCCTGCCGGATGGCACAGGTCTGGATGCGACCCGGGTGATCCTGGCCCGTATGCCGGAGTGCAAAATTGTCTTCCTGACCGTTCACGAGAATGATGAGGCTCTGTTTGCAGCCCTGCGCCTGGGTGCCAAAGGCTATATCCTCAAAGATATCAGCAGTTCTAACCTGTTATCCAGTTTGCGCAAGCTGGATCAGGGGGAAAGAGCAATTTCACGCAAATTGATGAGCCGGATCGTGGATGAGTTCGCCCGCACTTCCGTGTCGGAACCTGGGAATGAAAAGCTGCTCATGCAGCTCAGTCCGCGTGAACTGGATGTGTTACGCGAGATGGAAGGCGGCGAAACGAACCTCGAGATCTCGCAGCACCTGTTCTTATCCGTGAACACTGTCAAGCATCACGTTCGAACCATCCTTGACCAAACTTGGGTTTGTCAACCGGCGCCAGGCTGCCGAATTTGCCCGCAAGAATGGACTGGTGAGCACAATATCCACAGCTCCAATGAATGCCTGATCCATTTGTGTCTATAATCTAAAATAGGGGGCTAATCCTCCCGTAATTCCAGGGGCTAATCCTTTTCGATAAGGGCCATTCAGAGATGGTCCTTTTTTTATCCCGCCTTACCTGCAAGGATAATGGACTATCCTGAGGGAATACTGTATTATCGGTATTAGGATAAATCAGGTCTAATTAGGATAATAAACCATGAATATACCTACGTGTTCTCGTAATGAACCAGGATTCGCTCTTGAACTCAGCTTTGACGGATATCCTCAAGAACTCCGAACTGCGATATCAAGGTGATTACCAGCGGAGTAAATGATGTTAAGGGTCTGATCGAGGAAACATCCAAATTAAAGCCAGATGTTGTCCTGATCGGAGAATCCACGCCACTCGCCAGGAAGATGTGTTGGGACACCTGCTGATGATCAATCCTGAATTGCAGGTGATCATAGTAAGCGAAGATTCCAACTGGGTGCATATCTTTCATAAGAAAGATATGCTGATGACCCGCCAGTCCGACCTGCTGGATGTCCTGTGTGTGGGTTGAAATTCCTGGGCATGCTTGCCCGGATAACAAGCCTTTCGATTAGTCAAGACCAGTAGACTGCGTCAATACAGATTTGGATGGAATAGATTTCATCAGGAGGAAACTATGTTAACGAAGAATGTTGTATCAAGTAAGGTTTTCAGCCAGGAAATGCGCGTCAATGAGAGCGGCCTGGCTGTCTCGGTGGTCGTTCCCACCCGCAATGAGGCCGGAAACGTTGAGAAACTGTTGGCCAGTCTCAGAAAGGCATTCTACGGAACTTTCATCGAAGTGATCTTCGTGGATGATTCCACGGATGACACACCGCAAGTCGTGGAAGCCGCCGTCGAGCGCTTCCCGGCCCAAAACGTGCGCCTGATCCACCGGGCGCCCGGAGCAGCAGGTTGGCGGTCTGGGTGGGGCGGTGGTCGCCGGACTGAAGGCGGCCTGCGCCGATTACGTCTGCGTCATGGATGGCGACCTGCAGCACCCCCCTGAAATGGTGCCGGTCCTGCTGGAGACTGCCATTGAAAAGCAGGCGGACCTGGTGGTGGCGACCCGCCGCAGCGATGGCAGCCAGGTGAGCGGTTTGAGCGTGGCGCGTAACCTGATCTCGCGCGGGCTGGACCTGGTGGCGCGCCTCTTTTTCATGCGCCGCCTGCACGGAGTGAGTGACCCGCTGACCGGTTTCTTCCTGGTGCGCCGTGGGCGCCCTTGACCTGGATGTCCTGCACCCACAGGGTTTCAAGATCTTGATGGAGATACTTGTCCGTAATCCAAAGCTGCGTAAGGCCGAGGTGCCCTTCCACTTTGGGGAGCGCTTCAGCGGGCAGAGCAAGGCCTCCGCCAAGGAAGCCCTGAAATACCTCAACCTGCTTTGGAACCTGCGCTTCGGCGAGGGCAGCCTGCGGTTTATTGGCTTTGCCCTGGTGGGGGTGAGCGGCATCTCTGGTCAATTCCTTGTTCCTGTATCTGGCCACGGAAAGCTTGCACATCTACTATCTGGTCTCGGCCGGGATCGCCACGGTTGCATCGACTTTGTGGAACTTCTTCCTCACCGAAGCGATCGTCTACCGGGCCCGCAGCCAGGCGCAGGGCCGCCTCGGCCGGCTGGGATTGTTCTTCGTGGTGAACGTGATCGCCCTGGCATTGCGCACCCCACTGATCTATTTGATGACCAGCCTGCTGGGAATTTACTATGTGGTTTCAAACCTGGTCTCGCTGGCGGCATTGACAGTCCTGCGGTTCCTCGTGGCAGACAACGCCATCTGGGGCCGAAACCCATCACACTCTTCCATTACTGAACCTACCATACAAATAAGGAGACGAACAATGAAGAAAACCTATTCTTATAACATCCATAACATCGTTACGGTGGTATCCGAGGGCGAATTACCCGAACTCAAACCTTTCCGGGTTATGGCAGACATCCAGGATCCGACCATTCTGGTGCAGATCGGCATCCCCCGCAAGGGGAAACCCGGCGAAGAACATGGGCAGTACATGCGTTACCGTGAATTATTTGGCCACCTGGGCTTCGAGGTCGGCATCGAGATGGGTGAACAGCAGGTCAAGGTGATGGCTGCTCCCATGCTGCGCTATTCTCCGCACGTGCTTTACACGAATGTGGTCGAGCCCTTGCTGCGCTGGACCTTTGTCAAGCGCGGTTACGCACTCGTGCATGGGGCCACCATCGCATTTGGCGAATCAGCCTATATGATCACAGCCCGGACGGATACCGGCAAAACCACGACCTTGTTGAAGATCCTGGCCTACCAGCGCCGTGAACAGCGACCAGGCTGCCTTCCTTTCTGATGACATGACGGTCGTCTCCCCGGATGGGAACGGCCATGACCTATCCAAAGCCCCTCACCATCAGCTATCACACCCTGCGGGCAGTCAACGCGGATACATTGAATTTCAAGGGAAAGAGTCACCCTGCCGATCCAGAGCCGCATCCATTCCCGCTCTGGCAGGCGCTTTGCCTTCCTGATCAGCAAGACCCATCTTCCGGCTGCGACCATTAACATGATCACCCAGATGCTGGTTCCGCCCCCCAAGTATTTTGTGGACAAGCTGGTACCCAACGTCAAGCTTACCTCAAGGGCGTGCCTGACTGGAATGTTCATCATCGAGCGTGGGCAGGATGAAATATTGAATATCGAGAACAACGAGGCCATGGAAGTTCTGTTGAAGAACTGTGAGGATGCCTATGGATTTCCGCCCTATGACGATGTAAAGGAATTCCTGTATTGCTATGACAATGTTGACCTGCATGAAAGAGAACAGGCCATCATCCGCCAGGCCATGGACAGCCTGCCGGCCCGGGTGATCCGCTCCAATAGCCTGGACTGGTGGTCACAGATCCCGGCCTTTGTGAATGATGATCATGTCTTCAAGGATATCGGCCGCGCCATGCAAGTGGAAGGCGCGCCGCACAGCCAGATAACTGGACAGACTGAACGGGTCAGTTCTTAGTGAGAATCATGGATACGAAATCTGAAAAGTCATTCAATATCGCTACCAGCATGGATAAGTTGGCAAGGCCGCCCAGGGTGAGGGCCTGGGCGGCAGCGCTGGTTCATGAAGTTGCCATCAGTCGGGGCCTCCTGGCCCTGGCTCTGGCAGCCGGCACGTTCCTGCGGCTCTGGCAGATCAATGCGATCGGATTCAACACCGATGAGGCCGTCTATGCCGGTCAGGCGGCTGCCATCAGCGGCGTTGCCGGCTTGAAGGATATTTTTCCGATCTTCCGGGCCCATCCACTGCTGATCCAGTTCCTGCTTTCCCTGGTCTATAAGGTTCAATTCAGCGACGTGGCTGGGCGCTATCTGGCAGTGGCATTCGGCCTGGGCACGGTATACATGACTTATCTGGTCGGAAAGACTCTTTATGGCCGGCTCCCCGGGGCAGTGGCGGCGTTGTTCCTGGCGTTGATGCCGTACGAGGTGACCGTCTCCAGGCAGTTCCTGCTGGATGGGCCAATGGTGTTCTTTGCCACCCTCACACTCTACCTGTTGGCGCGTTTTGGCAAAAGTAACCGGGCCGAATGGTTGTATGCGGCCGGGACCGCCCTTGGACTGACATTTTTATCGAAGGAAACTGGCATCATTCTGTTGGGAGCAGTCTTCATTTTTCTGGCGCTTTCACCGGATTTACGTTTACGTATCCGTGACCTGCTGGTCGCTCTCGCGCTAATGGTACTGGTGATGGCGCCCATGCCGTTGACAATTCTGCTGGCTGGTCGAAGCTCTACGGGAAATAATTACCTGGTTTATCAGTTGTTCCGCCGGCCCAACCATGATGAGATGTTTTACTTGCAGACCGTTACGCCAGCTTTAGGGATCATGCTGGTGGTGGTGGCAGTTATTGGTTTGTTTTTCCTTTGGAGGGAACGTTCCTGGCGCGACACACTATTACTTTCATGGATCCTGGTCGCGGCGGTCTTTTTTCAGATCTGGCCGGTGAAAGGATTTCAATATCTGCTGCCGATTGCACCTCCAATTGCGCTGCTGGCAGGACGATTTTTAGGCCGGCTGGCCGGGGGCGGCCAGGTTGATCAAACAGTGCAGCCCGCCTTTAACTATCCGTCCATCCCCCGAGGAATGACCTGGGGGGTGGTTGGAGTGTTGGCTTTATCTCTCGCCCTGGCCAGTTGGCAGCGCATCCAGCCGAATACCTCCTCTTTATTCCTGGCCGGGACCGGTGGCATTCCCGGAGGCCGGCAGGCTGGTCTTTGGATCAACCAAAATGTTCCGGTGGGTGCGAAATTCATGGCCATTGGGCCTTCCATGGCAAATATCGTTGAGTTCTATGGTGTGCGGAACGCCTATGGCTTGTCCATCAATCCAAACCCGCTTCATCGCAACCCGGCTTACGACCCCATCCTCAACCCGGACAGGCAACTGCGTACATCCAACCTGCAATATATTGTCTGGGATTCGTTTTCGGCCTCCCGCTCGCCGTTCTTTGCACAGAAATTGGTTGGTTATATTAAGAAATATAACGGACGCGCCATCCATACCGAATCGATCCAGGTGATGGACGGCCAGGGCAACCTGGTCGATCAACCGGTCATCATTATTTATGAGGTGCACCCATGATTCGCCGCAAGCTTACTGCGTTCTTCCTGATGGTACTGCTGGGAACCAGCCAATTTGAATTGGCAAAAGCCGCACCAGACCCGGCTGTCCCACCGGCTGCTTCGCCGATCAAGCACCTGGTGGTCCTTATGCAGGAGAACCATACCTTCGATAATTATTTTGGGACCTATCCGGGTGCGGATGGCTTGCCCGCTGGGACAAAGATGCCGGTCGACCCAAAAAATCCCGACGGCAGGGTTTATAACCCCCTGGCATATCGGTAACAGCACGATCACCGACCTCAGCCACAATGCACCTACATTTCTCGAGCAGTTTAACAACGGAAAAATGGATGGATTTGTGTCTGCGTTGAACAATCGCAATCAAGACGGCCGGATCGCGATGGGCTATTACAACGGCCAGGATATCCCCTACTACTGGAATTTGGCCAAGAACTACGTTCTCTTCGACCACTTTTTCAGTTCGGCCAAGGATGGCAGTTTTGCCAACCATATGTTCTGGGTGACTGCCAGCATGCCCGAGGCCAAAAGAGGACAGCAATTGTCAACCATCCTGGCTGGCACGCCCACCATTTTCGATCGTCTTCAGGCTGCCGGGGTTTCCTGGAAGTTTTACGTGGAAAATTATGATCCAAAGATAACCTACCGTGACCAGGCCAACCATGGCAACCGTGAATCGCAGGTGATCTGGGTACCTTTACTCAACTTTGACCGTTTCATCGACAACCCGAACCTGGCGAGCCATATTGTTGATCTCAGCCAATACTATCTTGATCTGCAGCAGGGCACCCTGCCGGCTGTAGCTTACATCGTGCCATCCGGTGCCAGTGAGCACCCGCCTCAATCTCCCAGCAGCGGAGAACGCTCGGTACAAAACCTGGTACAGGAATTGATGCGTTCCAGCAGCTGGAGCAGTTCCGCCTTCTTGCTCTTATATGACGATTGGGGTGGTTGGTACGACCACGTGGTTCCTCCCCAGGTGGATGAGTTGGGGTACGGGGCGCGTGTTCCGGCATTATTGATCAGCCCATTTGCCAAAAAAGGCTACATCGACAGCACCCAACTCGATTTCACCTCCGTCCTGAAATTCATCGAAGCGAATTGGAATGTCTTGCCATTGACCGCCCGCGATGCCAGCGCCAATAATTTTCTGACCGCCTTCGACTTCAGCCTGGCGCCCCGCCTGCCCGTATTCCTATCCGCCTCGGTCGAGGTGGCTGCAGTTCCTAAGAAGGCGCCAGCCTATATGATTTTTTCAACCTACGGTTTGGCACTGTTGTTGTCGATCGTGGCGATTGGCTTCGCTGCCCTGCGCACGCGCTGGTCACGGGTAACGGCCAAGGAGTAACCTGATAATGAAACCTGCATTCTTGAAATATGTTTTTGCCTGCCTGCTTGCTCTCAGCCTGGTGGCTGGATCGCCCCTGCCAGCCAGTGCGGATAGGATTCCCAAGTACCTGAACGTAATTTCGTTCACGAATACTACCATTACGAAACTGGGCCAACCATTTTTCATTTCAGGGACCCTAAAAACCTGGTATGGAGCCGCAGTTCCCGACATAAATGTCAAATTCTTGATCGATGGTAACTCGCTCGGACAAGCTCGTACGGATTCAACGGGTTTCTTCCAGAGAAAATTTACAAAACTATTCGACGCAGGCAATCATACGATCCAGGCTTATACGGATCTAAGCCTGCATTATCTTGGGACATCCGCCACTTCGAACCTGGAGATCCTGCCCACCAAGGTGCGCGTTCAGACGGTCCCGCCCATCCCCGGCCTTACCTTTGAGATAGCCGGGCAGAAGATCAAGGCAGGATCGGATGGTGAGGCAGTTGCCTGGATTGGAAAAGCCGGCACTTATCAGTTGACAGTCCTGGCGGATCAATACAAGGATCCGAACCAGAAGGTCGAGTTTGCCCGTTGGATGGAAGAATTATACCAACCTTTCACACAGATCCGTGTGCCGACTGATAATGTGATCCAGGTGGGTCTGAATGTTTACCAAAAAGTCGGCCCGCGCTTTGTGGACCTGGACGGAACTGCGGTTCCGCCTCAGACGTGTGACCCAGTTGACCATCCGGAGCGCCCAGGGAGATATCTTCACGTTTACGGATAACCAGCTTCAATGGGTCCCGGCCAGCCGGGTTGCCCGTTTCAACAATGGCCTGCAAGCCACGCCGCTCTTGTATTCTGTGATCGATGCGATGGTGGATGGGTCGAACGTCGTAAATCAATCTCAACAACGCTTCTTTGTCCACCCGAACGATACCTGGCAGGTTTCCTTGATCCTGTATTCGCTCACCATCCGCGCAAAGGATAGTCTGGTTGGTTCATCGGTTGGTAAATCGATCAATTTAATTTACCCCGATGGGCACGTCATCAACTATCCATTCGACAAAAATGGGACCGTTTTGATCGATAGCCTGGCGCGCGGCAACTATACCGTCCAGGTGATCGATGCCAGGGGCTTGAATCAGGTCATTCCGGTGGCATTGTCGCGCAGCCAGACCGTGGTAATAAAAATTCCCACCCGGCTTGACCTGGTCATTACCGGCAGCCTGGGTTTGATGGCAGTTCTTGGTCTGATCATATATGGGCGGCGTCGTTGGCTGAGTAAACGGATCAAACGTTTTCAATCTGCGTTCATGAAGGCTCCAAAGCCCAAGGTGGGATTGGAAAACCTTCAGACTATCGAAGTAAAAGCCGGGTCATCGGATGACAGCATTGATCAAGTGGTCGTGACGGGTGATTTCCAGGTGTAAGGATTTACAGGAGAAAATGATGTCAGACAAAACGCAACATTCAAAGGGCGCCAGGAAAATGACTTTCCAGTCCTGGCTGGCTGCCATGCTGTTTGGTGCGTTTTTGTTTGCATCGGTTGCACCTGTGCAGGCCCGGCAGGTCCCATCCTCCGATCCAACAGATCCAACCGGTTCCTCCAGCCCTATCCCGACCCTGGCTTACTATTACATCTGGTTTGATACCAATTCATGGAGCCGCGCCAAGATTGACTTCCCGCTGCTTGGCCGCTATTCCAGCGATGACCGCGCCGTCATGCTCCAGCATATCCAGTGGGCTAAGTCCGCCGGGATCACGGGTTTTATCGTGAGTTGGAAGAGCACGGATGTGCTCAACCGGCGCATGGAACAGTTGATCGAGTTGGCCGAGCAGCAAAACTTCAAGCTGGCCATGATCTATGAAGGGCTGGATTTCAACCGGAACCCGCTCCCGCTGACCACCGTTGCAAATGACCTGGATTATTTCATCCAGCATTTTGCCGGACGCAAGCCCTTCGAGCTTTTCTCAAAACCGCTGGTGATCTGGTCGGGCACCTGGAAATTTACCCAGGAGCAAATTGACCAGGTGACCAGGGATCGCCGCACTTCTTTATTGATCCTGGCTTCAGAACGCAACCTGGCCGGGTATCAAAAGCTGGCAGGGTACGTTGACGGAAACGCCTACTACTGGTCGTCCGTCAACCCGGATACCTTTTCTGGCTACCTGAATAAATTATCCCAAATGAGCCAAGCCGTTCATGATAATGGCGGTTTATGGATCCCACCGGCTGCCCCGGGCTTCGATGCCAGGTTGATCGGTGGGACCAGCGTGGTGGATCGGAAAAATGGCGACACCTTCCGCACCCAACTGGCTACGGCCGTGGCGTCTTCCCCGGACGTGCTCGGGATCATCAGTTGGAACGAATTCAGTGAAAACTCTTATATCGAACCGTCGAAGGGTTACGGCTCCACTTATTTGAACATTATCAGTGAGATTAACCACCTGCCGGCTCCGGTTATCGGCGATTTCGATTCCAGCCAACCGGCGGCAACCTATCCGGAAGTATTGCCGGCTTCAAAATGGATCGCCCTCGGCGGCCTCTTGGTCTTGATCCTGACTGGCCTGATCGTGATTGTCCGTCGGCATGCCTGAAGATTTTTCAGGTTTTGCTGATGGCCATTTCCTGAGAAACAGAATTGTGATGTGAAGGAAGAATTGCAGAAGGAAATCATCAAAATGAAAAAAATCCTTGTTTTTTCGATCATTGCTCTTATCCTGGCCAGTTGTGCACCCACGGCCCAACTTTCACCTCAATCAGGGCCAGGCAACAACGCCACTCCTGCGGCTGGCAGCAATATCCCCAGCACCGGTGGGATGTCCCCTTCCGCCACTCCGCTGCCCACCAGCAACAATCCCGGTACCGGCGGGACGCTTCCTTCCGCTACTCCTGCGGTTGGCAGCAATAGTCCCTCCGTTACGGTGACGCCCGCACCTGCTGGCAAGTCTGGCATTCCCAATTTCGACCACATTGTGCTGATCATGCTGGAAAACCGTGATTACAGCAACGTGATTGGCAGCAGCTCGCAAATGCCGCTGCTGAACACGCTTGCGACACAGAATGTGCTGCTTTCGGATTATTTTGGAGTATCGCACCCCAGTCTGCCCAATTACATCGCATTGATGAGCGGCAGCACACAGGATATCACTTCGGATTGCACGAACTGTTTTGTGAACCGGCCCAACCTGGCTGATGAAATTGAGACCAGCGGGCGCACCTGGAAAGCTTACCTGGAGAGCATGCCATCCCCATGTTTTGTCGGAGACGCCGCTCCTTATGCGCAGAAACATAACCCTTTGATCTATTTCAACTCGATCCGTTTGAACTTTGCCCGCTGCGAACGCAGCATTGTCCCGTTGAACAGCCTGGAAAGCGATCTCTCCGGGAACCGGTTGCCGAACTTCGCCTACATAATGCCAAACCTGTGCAATTCCGGTCATGATTGCTCCGCCGCGACAGCCGACAAGTGGGTCAGTGACATGGTTGCAAAACTGCAGGCCTCCCCGGCGTTGGGGAACAACAGCCTGATCATCGTTGCCTTTGATGAGGCCAGTGATAAGGATAAGACCGGCTGCTGCGGGATCAGCACCCCGGCCGGTGGACATGTGGCGGCAGTGCTCATCTCGCCTACGGCCCTCCCGGATATGTCCGATAACACGGCTTATTCACATTACAGCCTGCTGAAGACGATCCTGACCGCCTGGAACCTGCCCGCGCTGGGTGCAACAGCCATGGCATCCACGCAGCCGATCACAGCCCCCTGGACAGGCCTGGCCACTCAACCCAATTCCGATAATACCGCCAGCGTGCCAGTTCCGACAGATACTGCCAGCAGTGCGGTCCTCACCGCGGTCCAGTCGGATGGTTGTTCCACCAGTTCGCCTGCCTCGGGTGCGTACATCGCCAAGATCTGTTTCTCCTCCCCTGCCAATACCAGCACCGTTTCGGGCAACGCAACTGTCACCGTCACCGTCAGCGTAACCGGCACCAATCCGGGTGTGAAACGCATGGTTTTTCGCCTGGGTTCGGCCTATTTGCTGACAGATTACAGCAATCCTTATACTTTCGTTTTACCAACCGCCAAATGGGCGGATGGCAGTTATACGCTCTTCGCCTACGCCCTTATGCGGGACGGCTTTTCCACCGGGAAAGCCGAGGAACAGGTTGATTTCAGCAATGGGAATGCCACCGCCCCGGTCAACGACGGCACCTTCACGCCTGCCACCGGAACGGTTCCACCCAGCGGCGGCCCGTTCCTGGTTGCTGCTGCCGGGGATGGCGCCAGTGGCGAACCCGCTTCCACATCCGTTGTAAACCTGGTTAAATCGCTCAACCCGAACCTGTTCCTGTACCTGGGAGATGTTTACGAGAGCGGCAGCAAGGCTGAGTTCTACAACTGGTATGGAACCTCTGGCTCCAATTTTAGCGCCCTGCGTGCCATCACCGACCCGACCATTGGGAACCACGAATACAATGACGGCGCCAACGGGGCCAGCTATTTCGATTATTGGAACAACGTCCCCAATTACTACAGTTTCAATGCGGGCGGCTGGCATTTCATCAGCCTGAACGCAAATAGCGGGAAGATTGACGTTTCTCCCGCCGGCGCCCAATACGCCTGGTTGCAGCAGGATCTGTCCTCAAATACACTGCCTTGCACCATTGCCTTTTACCACCAACCTTTATTCAACATTGGTGCGGAAGTGCCGCAAAAAGCCATGGCGGATATGTGGGCCTTGCTGGCAAAGTACGGCGTGAGCATTGTGCTGAATGGCCACGATCATGATTACCAGCGCTGGGTCCCGTTGGATGGTAACGGGAATCCCGCCCCGAACGGTATCACCGAGTTCGTCGCCGGTGGGGCCGGGCATGGCCTGCAAAAGATCTCCAAGACTGACCCCCGTGTGGCCGCTTCATACTATTTTAACCCGACGGCTTTCGGAGTCCTCCTTCTCCAACTCGGCCAGAACGGCGCCAACTTCAGCTACCACAGCACGAGTGGGGCCGTACTCGATTCTGGTTTTATCTCCTGCAAAACTGCGCAATGAAATTAGTGCAGCCACTTTTATTTCAATTCATATCATCAGGCGTGATCCATATTCGGAGTGTTTGATCTGGAATTACCGATGATAACCTACCGTATCCTTGCTGGAGTGTTCACCACTGTGACGCTGGCCATGTTCTTGATTATTCCAAACATCTTGGCACAGGCTGCCGCGCCTGGCTGCATCGACAGCACACCCCCTTCAAACAATTATACGGTCACCATCTGCATTACCAGCCCTGCCGATGGCAGCGCCTTCTCAGGCGATGGCACTGTCACAGCCACTGCCAGCGTGGTTGGCACGAATCCCGGCGTTCAGCGAATGATCTTCAACCTGGGAACGGGCTATTTGTTGACGGATTACTCCAGTCCTTACACCTTCAGTCTGCCAAGCAGCAAATGGGCGGATGGCAATTACACCCTGTTTGCCAGCGCGCTGATGCGGGATGGCTTCACCACTGGGCAGGTCCAAATTGCGGTTAGTTTCAACAACGGCAACGCCACCCCTCCGGTCAATAACGCTACCTTCACGCCTTCAACCGGTAACCCTGCTGGGGGCGGCCAGCCCTTTGTGGTCGCCGCCGCCGGGGATGGCGCCAGCGGAGAGAACGCCTCCACGAATGTAGCCAACCTGATCAGTTCAATCAACCCGAACCTGTTCCTGTACCTTGGGGATGTCTATGAAAGCGGCAGCATGGCCGAGTTCTACAACTGGTACGGGAACGGCTCGTCCAATTTTAGTGTTCTGCGAGCCATTACCGACCCAACCATCGGGAACCATGAATACGGCAACAATATTGGTGGTGCCGGCTATTTCGATTATTGGAACAACATCCCCAATTACTACAGTTTCAATGCCGGTGGCTGGCATTTCATCAGCCTGAATTCAAACTCTTCCAAGATTGATGTCACTGTCAACGGCGCTGAATACGCCTGGCTTCAGCAGGATCTGAACGCCCATGCCCAGACCTGCACGATCGTTTATTACCATCAGCCGCTCTTCAATATCGGCCCGGAGGGACCCACAACTGCCATGTCGAGTATATGGTCTTTGCTGGCACAGTACAGCGTGCCCATCGTACTGAATGGTCACGACCACGATTACCAGCGCTGGGTGCCTCTGGATGGCAGCGGCCAGCCCAGCTCAACCGGGATCACCGAATTCGTCGCTGGGGGCGCCGGACATGGCTTGCAGGACATTGCCAGCTCGGATACACGTGTGGCCTATTCGAATGATCTCAACCCGGCTGCCTTCGGAGTTCTTTTACTGCAACTGAGCCAGACTGGCGCCAGTTTTAGCTACCGCAGCACGAATGGCTCCGTGCTCGATTCCGGCTTCATTGCCTGCCCGCCAGGCTCAACGACACCCACACGCACACCGACAGCCACGGCCACAGCCACCAAAACTGCCACTCCAACCCCGTCGGCTACTGCCTCAGCGACGAATACCCCGACGCCTACTTCGACTGCTACCGCCACAGCCACCCGCACTCCTACGTTTACTCCTTCCGTAACAGCCTCCCCGACGAGCACGCGCACGCCCACACCTACGGCTACCGCCACACTCTTGCCGACCAGCACGAGCACACCCACACCCACGGCTACCGCCACAGCCTCGCCGACCAGCACGCGCACACCCACTCCCACAGCTTCCATTACACCCACGCCGACGAGCACGCGTACGCCCACACTTTTACCTAGCGCCACCCCTTCTCCGACGCGTACACGCACCCCTACGCCTACCACCACAGCGGTGCCTACCGGCAATGACCCTTTTTGGATCTATCTGCCCGCTATTTATTATCTGCCCTGAAAGGAGACCGGCTTTACAGGAAGCCGGGATCATCTCACTTGTGACTAAGATTTGGAATTTGTCGATACCCTTTGGATAATTAGCAGGAGACTGCCATGAAAGCCATCCGTACCTTGTCCGGTTTGTTGATTACTTTATCGATCGCTCTGGCGCTGGTGAATCCAACCTTCACGGTCCAGTCCGCAGCGGTTGGCTGCGTAACCAGTTCACCCTCTTCGGGCGCATACTCCATCACAATTTGCCTCACCGGCCCCGCCAATGGCAGCACCCTGACAGGCAATGTCACCGTGACCACTTCAGTGAGCATTACCGGGAAGACATCCGGCGTGCAGCACATGATTTTTAACCTGGATTCGAGCTATCTGCTGACGGATTACAAGAGCCCATACACATTTATTCTCCCCACTGAAAAATGGAAAGATGGCAGTCATACGCTCTATGCCAAGGCGACCATGCCGGGTGGCTTCACCACGGGAAAAGCGCATATTGCACTGAGTTTCAGTAACGGCAATGCCAGCACCCCGGTTAATACCGGGCACTTCACGCCTTCGACCGGCCGGGCTCCGGCCAGTGGTCAGCCCTTCGTTGTGGCAGCCGCCGGGGATGGCGCCAGCGGCGAAAGTAACGCCACCAATGTCAGCAACCTGCTCACTTCGCTTAACCCAAACCTGTTCCTGTATCTGGGCGATGTCTATGAAAGCGGCAGCAAGGCCGAGTTCTACAACTATTATGGAACTTCCGCATCCAATTTTGGCCGTCTGCAGGCGATCACCGACCCGACCATTGGGAACCATGAATACAATAATGGGATTGGCGGAGCCGGCTATTTCGATTATTGGAATAACATCCCCAACTACTACAGTTTCAATGCCGGCGGCTGGCATTTCATCAGCCTGAATTCCAATTCCTCCAAGGTGGGCGGTTTTAAGACAACTTCGCCTGAGTACAAATGGCTTCAACAGGACCTGTCTGCCAACACCAAACCCTGCACGATCGTCTTCTACCATCACCCGTTTTTCAACATCGGCCCGGAGGGTTCTACGAAATCCTTGTCCACCATCTGGTCGTTGATGGCAAAATATAAGGTCAGCATCGTGCTCAATGGGCACGACCACGACTACCAGCGCTGGGTGCCTTTGAACGGCAGCGGCAGCCCGAGCGCCACCGGGATCACCGAGTTCGTGGCTGGCGGCGGCGGGCACGGCCTGCAAACGATCGCTAAAACCGATAGCCGGGTGGCGTATTCGAATGACCTGAACCCGACTGCTTTCGGAGTCCTCCTTCTATCCCTGGGCTCGAGTGGAGCAACATTTAGTTACCACAGCACGAATGGATCCGTGCTCGATTCCGGATCTATTTCCTGCAAAAACCTGCCTTGAAATTTGTCATCCTTTTTGGAGAATGTTGTTGAGGAGTGTCATATGAAAACAAAACGTGTTCTTTCAACACTATTGATGAGCGTGTTACTGGCCCTGTCTTTTATTTATCCCTCCATCGCAGTCCAGGCCGCTCCGGTGGGTTGCGCCTCCAGCACCCCTATAAGTGGCGGCTATACGGTGACAATTTGCATTACCAGCCCTGCCAATAATGGCAATCTGACAGGCAATGGCACCGTCACCGCAACCGCCAGTGTCGTGGGTACCAATCCTGGCGTGCAGCGCATGATTTTCAATTTGGGAACGGCCTATCTGCTCACGGATTACAGCAGTCCGTATACCTTCACCCTGCCGACCAGCAAATGGGCGGACGGAACTTATGTACTGTTGGCCAACGCTTTGATGCGGGACGGTTTCACCACCGGTCAAACACAGGTAACGCTCCATTTCATCAATGGGAATGCCACCACTCCGGTGAATACCGGCACTTTCACGCCTTCGACCGGAAGAGCCCCGGCCAGTGGGCAGCCCTTTGTAGTGGCTGCCATGGGAGACGGCGCCAGCGGTGAAACCACTGCCACAAATGTGAACGCCCTGGTGAATTCGCTCAATCCGAACCTGCTCCTGTATCTGGGGGATGTCTATGAAAGCGGCAGCAAGGCCGAATTCTATAACTGGTATGGGACTGGTACATCGAATTTAGCCCCTTTGCGCTCCATCACCAACCCGACCATCGGTAACCACGAATATGGGAACAGCATGGCCGGAGCCGGTTATTTCGATTACTGGAATAACGTCCCGAGCTACTACAGTTTCAATGCCGGTGGCTGGCACTTTATCAGCTTGAACTCGAACTCCTCAAAGATCAATGTCACCACCACCGGGGCCGAATATGCCTGGCTGCAGCAGGATCTGGCGACCAACACCCTGCCATGTACGATCGCATATTATCACCATCCGCTCTTCAACATCGGTCCGGAGGGAGCCACGACTGCCATGTCGAGCATCTGGTCGCTGCTGGCGCAAAATGGAGTGAAAATCGTACTGAACGGGCATGACCATGATTATCAACGCTGGTTGCCGTTGAACGGCAGCGGTCAACTCAACTCCAACGGGATCACCGAATTCGTGGCTGGCGGAGCCGGACATGGATTGCAGACCATCACCACATCTGATTCACGTGTTGCCTACTCGAATTCTTCGAACCCGGCTGCATTTGGGGTACTTCTGCTGACCCTGAGCTCGACTGGTGCATCGTTCAGTTACCGCAGCACGAATGGTTCCATACTCGATTTAGGCTTTGTCGCATGCGTGCCAGGCGCTCCCACTCCGACACCCGTTCCAACCGCAACACTGACACCCACCAATACCTCCACCCCTGTTCCCAATCCTGTCACCTATAATCCGGTTGCAGATACCTACGTGAGTGCGAGCAGCCCAAGCAGCAACTTCGGCAGTACCACCTCTGTCCGCCTGGACTCCAGCCCGGACTTGCACGCCTATCTGCGTTTCAACGTTGCAGGATTGAATGGCAGAACGGTCAGCCAGGCGCGTCTCAACCTGTTTGCCTTGAACAGTAACAGCCAGGGCATCCGCGCTCTGGGGGTGGCAAATAACACCTGGGGTGAACTGACGACGAACTATACCAACGCTCCTGCCTTGGGCAGCGTTTTGGCCACTTCCACCTCCTTTGTGAGCGGAGCCTGGGTCAGCCTGGATGTGACCAGCTACATTACCGGCGATGGCACTTACAGTTTCGGAGTGACCAGTCTGAGCTCGACCGCAATCGGCCTGTCGTCGCGCCAATCGGGTGCAAACGCGCCCTCAGCTTGTAGTTACCTATAATACATCTTCATTACCCAGTCCCACTCCAACGCCTTTGCCCGCCACTGCAACTTCGACGCCCTTGCCGCCAGCCACGAACACTCCGACTCCTTTGCCGCCAGCCTCTGCAACCCCGACATCTTTACCAGCGGCCACGAACACTCCGACCCCTTTGCCGCCAGCCACGGATACTCCCACACCTCTGCCACCAGCCACGAACACTCCGACTCCTCTGCCGCCAGCCACGGATACTCCCACACCTTTGCCGCCAGCCACGGATACTCCTACACCTTTACCGGCAGCCACGAACACTCCGACTCCTTTGCCGCCAGCCACGAACACCCCGACTCCTTTGCCGGTTGCAACAAATACTCCCACGCCTTTACCGCTAGCCACGGATACTCCCACACCTTTACCGGCAGCCACGAACACTCCGACTCCTTTGCCGCCAGCTACGGATACTCCCACACCTTTACCCGCAGCCACGAACACCCCGACTCCTTTGCCGGTTGCAACCAATACACCCACGCCTTTACCGCCCACTCCCACCCCGACGAGCGTGCCGGTCAGTCATTGACATTCACGGCTGCTGCGGACACCTACGTTAACTCGTCCGCTCCGACCGTCAACAATGGCACGAAGACCACCCTCCGCACGGATGGATCTCCCATTGTGAACAGCTACCTGCGCTTTAACGTTTCGGGCATAACAGGCACGGTCACGCGTGTGCGCCTGCTGATCTTTGCGAACAGCAGCCTGAATACCGGTATCACTGCCAATGCGGTGGCAGATACCTCCTGGGGAGAAACGAGCATGACCTACAACAATGCCCCGGCGATGGGCGGTGCGCTGGTCACCTCCAGCAGTATTGCCACGGGCACCTGGGTCACGTTGACGGTGACCGGCTACATCACGGCGGACGGGACGTACAGTTTCGGAATTACCGATCCCAGCGCTACGGCCATCAGCCTGGCCTCGCGTGAATCCGGTGCGAACACACCCCAGCTCATCATCGATACACAATAAACACCGTCATTCTGGAGACTAAGGAAGGTTCATATGAATCCGGTTCTCAGGTTTTCCAAACGCCTCAGCAGGGTAATCCTGGTGGTCATCCTGGTTCTGGCAATGCTATGGGTTCTGCCCGTTTTGCTGGGGGGAAATTCCCACCCTGCCCGGAAATCCATTCAATGTAGGCGCGGCATCGGATCCGGTCATTGCCGCGGCTGGTGATATTGCCTGCGACCCGGCTAGCAGCGCTTTCAATGGCGGGCTGGGTAATTCCAACGCCTGCCGGCAGAAATATACCTCCGACCTGTTGGTAAATGCCGGCCTGGCGGCTGTGCTGGACCTGGGCGACAACCAGTATTACTGCGGTGGATACCAGGCTTTCCTGCAGTCGTATAACCTGAGCTGGGGCCGCGTAAAGTCCATCACGCACCCATCTGTAGGGAACCATGAATATCTAACCAGCGGAGGTACGGACTGTAACAGTTTCAATACAAACGCAGCGGGATACTATAAGTACTTTGGTTCTGCCGCCGGCACTCAAGGTCAGGGATACTATAGTTTAATGTTGGAACCTGGCACTTAATTGCATTGAATACGAATTGCTCGAATGCCGGTGGCTGCGGCTCAAGTTGGCCTCAATACGCCTGGCTGAAGGCCGACCTGGCCGCGCATCCGAACCAATGCACCCTGGCCTACTGGCATATCCCCCGCTTCAGTTCCGGTGGCCGGGCTGCCGCCAACAGCCAGCCATTTTGGAATTTACTCTATGCCGCTAAAGCCACCTTGATATTGAACGGTCATGACCATATCTATGAACGTTTTGCTCCCCAGAACGCCAGCGGCGCCCTGGATCAGTCCCTCGGAATCCGGGAATTCATCGTTGGGACCGGAGGTTCCGATCATACATCCATCGCAACCATTGCTGCGAATAGTGAACTGCGCAATACAGCTACATTTGGCGTGCTCAAGCTGACGCTGCATGCCACCAGTTATGATTGGCAGTTCGTACCGGAAGCCGGCAAGACTTTCACTGATTCCGGCACCGGACAATGTGTGGGGAGCGCATCCAGTGCCCCCACTCCAACTCCGACGCCTTTGCCGCCAGCCACGAACACCCCGACTCCTCTGCCGGTTGCTACAAATACTCCCACTCCTGCTCCGGTGGCGACCAATACTGCTACACCAGCGCCCTTGGCGACCAATACACCCACGCCCTTACCGCCCACTCCCACTCCGACGAGCAGTGCCGGCCAGTCATTGACATTCACGGCTGCAGCGGACACCTACGTTAACTCGTCCGCTCCGACCGTCAACAATGGCACGAAGACCACCCTCCGCACGGATGGATCTCCCATCGTGAACAGCTACCTGCGCTTTAACGTTTCGGGCATAACAGGCACGGTCACGCGCGTGCGCCTGCTGATCTTTGCGAACAGCAGCCTGAATACCGGTATCACTGCCAATGCGGTGGCGGATACCTCCTGGGGAGAAACGAGCATGACCTACAACAATGCCCCGGCGATGGGCGGTGCGCTGGTCACCTCCAGCAGTATTGCCACGGGCACCTGGGTCACGTTGACGGTGACCGGCTACATCACGGCGGACGGGACGTACAGTTTCGGAATTACCGATCCCAGCGCTACGGCCATCAGCCTGGCCTCGCGTGAATCCGGTGCGAACGCACCCCAGCTCATCATCGATACACAATAAACACCGTCATCCTGGAGACTAAGGAAGGTTCATATGAATCCGGTTCTCAGGTTTTCCAAACGCCTCAGCAGGGCAGTCCTGGTGGTCATGCTGGTTCTGGCAATGCTATGGGTTATGCCCGCTCTGCTGGTGGGAAATCCCACCTTGCCCGGAAATCCATTCAATGTAGGCGCGGCATCGGATCCGGTCATTGCCGCGGCTGGTGATATTGCCTGCGACCCGGCTAACAGCGTTTTCAATGGCGGGCTGGGTAACTCCAACGCCTGCCGCCAGAAATATACCTCCGACCTGCTGGTAAACGCCGGTCTGGCGGCGGTGCTGGACCTGGGCGACAACCAGTATTACTGCGGTGGATACCAGGCTTTCCTGCAGTCGTATAACCTGAGCTGGGGCCGCGTAAAGTCCATCACGCACCCATCTGTAGGGAACCACGAATATCTAACCAGCGGCGGCACGGGTTGTGATAGTACTAATGCGGCTGCAGCCGGTTACTTCAAGTATTTTGGCTCGGCAGCCGGAACGGCCGGCCAGGGCTGGTATAGTTTTAACGTTGGGACCTGGCACATCATTGCACTGAATTCGAATTGCACAGATGCGGGCGGGTGCAACTCCAGTTCACCCCAGGGCCAATGGCTGAAAGCCGATCTCATCGCCCACCCGGCCGCGTGCACCCTGGCATTTTGGCATATCCCCCTCTTCAGTTCCGGTGGCCGGGCTGCCGCGAACAGCCAGTCATTTTGGAATACGCTCTATACCTACAAAGCCACCCTCATTCTGAACGGTCATGACCATATCTATGAACGTTTTGCTCCCCAGAACGCCAGCGGTGCCCTGGACCAGTCCCTCGGAATCCGCGAATTCATCGTTGGGACCGGAGGGTCCGACCACACCTCCATCGCAACCATTGCTGCGAATAGTGAACTACGCAATACAGCTACATTTGGCGTGCTCAAGCTGACGCTGCATGCCACCAGCTATGATTGGCAGTTCGTACCGGAAGCCGGCAAGACTTTCACTGATTCCGGCACCGGACAATGTGTGGGGAGCGCACCCAGTGCCCCCACTCCTACTCCGACCGCAACCCCAACTGCGACGAACACTCCAACACCTTTGCCGTTGGCCACCAATACACCCACGGCTACCGCCACAGCCTCGCCGACGAGCACGCATACGCCCACACTTTTACCTAGCGCCACCCCTTCGGCGACGCCTACACGTACCCCTACGCCTACCGCCACAGTGGTGCTCACCGGCAATGACCCTTTTTGGATCTATCTGCCCGCTATTTATTATCTGCCCTGAAAGGAGATCGGCTTTACAGGAAGCCGGGATCATCTCACTTGTTACTAAGATTTGGAATTTGTCGAATACCTTTGGAAAGTTGGCTGCGTAACCAGTTCACCCTCTTCGGGCGCATACTCCATCAAATTTGTCTCACCGGCCCCGCCAACGGCAGCACCCTGACCGGCAATGTCACGGTGACCACTTCAGTGAGCATTACTGGGAAGACATCCGGCGTGCAGCACATGATTTTTAGCCTGGATTCGAGCTATCTGCTATGGGATTACTAGAGCCCATACATACCCTTATCATAAAGAACAGAGGACACCATGAAGAAAATCGTTTTTTTCACCATCCTGGGGTTGATCCTGACCGGATGTACCCATGCCAGTCTTGCCATGCAGGCGGTTAAACCGGAACCTGATCCCATTGCTGCTGCCAGCCCGCCGCAGTCAACCCCTGCTCCGCAAGACCCACCTCCGGCGCAAGCCTCCTCCCAACCGGCTGTGACCACTGCATTGGCGTTGGCAACGCCCGACAACGCGGCAGGGAACCTCCCCAATTTCGATCACATTGTCCTGATCGTGCTGGAAAATGAGTATTTACAGAATGTGATTGGGAGCGCAGAAATGCCCGACTTCAATGCCCTGGCCAGCAAGTATGTACTGTTATCCAATTACTTCGCCGCCGGCCATCCCAGCCTGCCCAATTATCTTGTCCTGGTAAGTGGCAGTACCCAGAATGTCACCAGCAATTGCACCGGTTGTTTTTTCAACCAGCCCAACCTGGCCGATGAGATCGAAGCCAGCGGGCGCACCTGGAAATCCTACCACGAGAGTATGCCCTCGCCCTGTTTTATTGGGAATCAAATGCCGTATCTCCAGATGTCCAACCCTTTCCTGTACTTCGACTCGATCCGGCTCGATCCGGCTCGCTGTGACCGTAGTATTGTGTCGCTGATACAACTGGACCAGGATCTGGCAACCAACCAGCTGCCAAATTTTTCATTGGTAATCCCGAATGCGTGTGATTCGGGTCATAACTGCCCGGCAACAACCGCTGATACGTGGGTGAATTCGATGGTTGCCAAACTGCAGTCTTCGCCTGCCCTTGGCGAGAACAGCCTGATCATTATCACTTTTGACGAAGGCGTCAAGAAGAATACCAACGCCAAAACGCGCGGGGAGGTTGCGACAGTGCTCATCTCCCCCCTGGCTCGCCCGGGTTTTAACGATCCGACCGCTTATTCCCATTACGACCTGCTAAAAACGATCCTGGCGGCCTGGGATTTGCCGTACCTGGGTGAGACACAACAACCTGCCACGCAGACCATCCAGGCGCCCTGGATCTCTCCGGCAGATCCAGCTTTACCAAATAATTAGGTAAATCCGAAATAACATTCAATAATAAAAAGGAGAGCTATCATGGAAAAATATGCCCAGATCGTGACTTTTGAAGAGTTCAACCAGCTCCGCGACCAGCTTGGAAGGATCGTGTGCACCTCCGGCGGGTTCGACCCGCTCCACCCTGGCCATGCTTCCTGCATTGTCGAATCCAAGCAGTATGGTGATACGCTCGTGGTTGTCGTCAACGGTGACAACTTCCTGCAGCGTAAAAAAGGCAAGCCTTTCATGGATTTGCAGACCCGCTGTAACCTGGTGGCCTGCCTGCGGGAGGTGGATTATGTGATCCCGTTTGAGATCGAGAACGATCCAACCGTCAGCCAGGCGCTGCGCCGGATCCGGCCACATGTGTTCACCAAGGGCGGCGACCGGGTCGATAATACCAATATCCCCGAGTGGCAGGTCTGCCAGGAATTGGGGATCGAGCTCGTTTCGCAGGTTGGCCGGCCCAAACTCTGGAGCAGCTCCGATTTCTTAAAGGACTGGGGTGAGTTCTGGCTGGAGCGCTCCGGCAGCCTGGCTTCCCAGGCGAACAAAGCGGAAAATAAACCCTCCAATCCGCTACCCGCCACGGGTCCGGAAGCAGCCCGCTGGCAGGCCTCAAAGCGGGATATCCAAACGGGCGCTTCAGCCGGAGTTTCAGGTATTTAAACGTCTGATCGATACGCCGCGACGAACTGCTGACTGGTAACTGAAAGGGGGAAACGCAGTAGCATTCGCATAACCAAGAAAGTGCTGGGAAAAAGCCGGTTTGTATCCATACAAACCGGCTTTTTGCGCGCTTACCACATATATTCTCGACTTCCGTTCTTTTGTAAGCTTACAGTATTGCCGATTGTTTTTAAGGATAACCTGGAATCTTTCGTTTATACTGCGCGAATAAATCGCATACCGGTCGGCAACTTGTCAGGATATCCAACAAGCCATGGACGAAACGCCGTCCGGGATCATCCGGAGCCAATTGGCAGATGGTGATCACGATGAACGAATGGGGGCAACGCACAGCAGATTAACCTGCCGCGGGATCGACTGGCCCATCCAGGGTTGGGCGATCCGGCCAACTACTCCACACGAACGGCACTTATCTGCCTGATCCATTACCCTGATTAGGGGGGCGTAAAGACAACCCCCACGACTTTTGCGTGGTCGTGAAGAACAGGCTGTTACAGATTGATCCATGGCCTGGAAGCCTTAGACCGTTATTTCCCCGCGATCTTAAAAAGGATAGTTGAAATGCAACGAAAGAAAATTTACTGGTTTGCCAGTCTTTTCATTACGCTTACACTTATCGTCAGCACGACCTTGGTGGCGCATGCCACCGGCAGCGCCGCGCCTCTCAGTGCCCCTGCAGGAACCTTCACACCGCTCGCTGACGCCTACGTGATCGAGACCTCTGCGACGACAAATTACGGGACTGCCACAACCTTGCGTGTGGACGGCAGCCCGGTGACCACAAGCTTCCTGCGCTTTGCAGTGACGGGTTTGAATGGCGCAGCCGTCCAATCCGCGCTGCTGCGCGTCTATGCCAACAGCGCCAATACCAGCGGATATTCGGTGAAATCTGTGGCAGACAACACTTGGGCCGAGAACCAGATCACCTATTCCAATGCGCCGGCTGCCGGCGGTACCATCGCCAGCTCGAAAGCCATCGCTGCGGGTGCATGGGTGGTTGTGGATGTGAGCAGTTACAAAAGGCCGCCAGAACATTTTGGCGGGCTTTTTCATGCACAAAAGTTCGTTTTTCGTGTCACTGATAAAGGGACATTCTTCCCTGTAAATATATGATTATTTGCAGGATGGAAACTGAAGTGCCTGGCCTATAATTTTTATTGTTCCCCAACGCTCAACATTTTATTGGTAGTTTTAAAGAGGTAATTTAGTGATGCATTTAAGAAACCTTTACCGTTCTGCGAGTCTGCTTATTGTGATTGTACTGACCCTCAGTACTTTTGATAGAGCGCATGCCAACGTTCAGCTGGCTGCCGGTTCTACAACATCTTCGGTCCTTTTGAACACGGCTGCAAAATCTCCCGTTATTCAATCCACTTCCCCCGCCAATGCAGGATCCTTTTCGTCACAACGTGCGAATAATCCTGCCACCACGTCCGTTTTTCTGCCCTTGGTTGGGAATAATACCAACACCAATCCGGGTGGAGCCGATTGGCAGCCGTCCTTCCCGATCCGTGCGGCTTTCTACTACCCCTGGTTCGCAGAGGCCTGGGATCAGCAAGGCATCTATCCATATACCAATTTCACCCCCAGCCTGGGATATTACAGCAACGCCGACCAGAATACCCTCAAGCAGCATATTGCCATGATGCAATACGCTAACATCCAGGCCGGCATTGCCTCCTGGTGGGGTCAGGGCAGCCAGACCGATGCCAAGATCGCCGGTCTGCTGACTGCCGCCGCCGGTAAGAAATTCCGCTGGTCGCTTTACTATGAAAATGAAAGCATGGGGGACCCATCCGTCAGCCAGATCCGCTCCGACCTGACCTATGTCCGTGACCATTATGGCAAGGATCCCAGCTTCCTGCGTGTGAATGGCAAATTTGTCGTGTTTGTATATTCAACTCCCAGCGACGGCTGTGGGATGGCTGATCGTTGGAAGCAGGCCAACACCGTCGGAGCTTATGTTGTCCTCAAGGTATTCCCCGGCTTTGCCGGTTGCGCCAGCCAGCCGGACACCTGGCACCAGTATTGCCCGGCCGTCGCGGCTGACCAGCAGGGCAGTATAAGCTACAGCATCAGCCCGGGTTTCTGGCTCAAGGGGACTGCCGAGCGGCTGCCACGCGATATTACCCGCTGGAAACAAAATGTGCGGGATATGGTTGCTTCAGGTGCCAACTGGCAGCTAATAACTACTTTCAGCGAATGGGGGGAAGGAACTGCGGTTGAACCTGCCGCAGAGTGGGCCAGTTCTTCAGGCTACGGGCAATACCTGGATCTGCTCCACACGAACGGCAAGTGAGCTGCGTAATTCCTTGCCCAAACCAAGCGGGGCGTAAAGACGCTCCCACAACCCATGTTGTGGTTGTGATGACCAGGCTGCAGGCGGAACAGCCACCGGCCTGGATACTCTGGACCGCTTCTTTCCAACGATCCTAAAAAGGATTACTTTGATGCAAAGAAAAACCATTAACTGGTTTGCAAGCCTGTTTTTCGCGTTTTCAATGCTCGTCAGCACGACCCTGGTGGCGCATGCCACCGGCAATGCCGCGCCGCTCAACGCCCCAACGCTGACCTTCACGCCGGTTGCGGATTCCTATGTGATCTCAAACTCGGCCTCAACCAATTACGGTACCAGCACATCCTTGCGTGTGGATGCCAGCCCTGTCACGCGCACTTACCTGCGTTTTACAGTGGCAGGATTGAACGGCGCGGCCATCCAATCCGCAGTGCTGCGCGTTTATGCCAATACCTCCAATAAGAATGGCCTGTCAGTGTTGGCTGAAGCAAACAACACCTGGACCGAAAGCCAGATCACCTATTCCAATGCGCCCGCCGTCGGGAGTAAAATCAATACTTCCAAGGCCTGTGCGGCGGCTGCCTGGGTGAGTGTGGATGTCAGCAGTTATGTCAAAGCTGCCGGCACCTACAGCCTGGTATTGACCACGGCCAGTACCACCAACACCAACCTGGCCTCTCGCGAAGTGAGTGGAAAAGCTCCGCAACTCTTGATCACCACGGGCACTCTGGCGACTTCGACAGCCACCCCGCAACCCACCAAAACTACCCCACCCACATTGACGCCCACCAGGACCAGCGTACCCTCCTTGACCCCCACAAAAACTACTGCACCTACTTTGACCCCCACCAAAACGCTGGTTCCCTCCAGCACACCAACCGTTCCGGGAGGAACCGGCTGGCAGCCGTCCTTCCCGATCCGTGCGGCTTTCTACTACCCCTGGTTCGCCGAAGCCTGGACGCAGCAGGGCATCTACCCATATACCTACTACACCCCCAAGCTGGGTTTTTACAGCAACACTGACCAGAGCATCCTCAAGCAGCACATTGAAATGATGCAGTACGGCAACATCCAGGCCGGGATCGCCTCCTGGTGGGGTCAGGGCAGCCAGACGGATACCAAGATCGCCGGTCTGCTGACTGCCGCTTCCGGCACGAATTTTCGCTGGGCTCTTTATTATGAAAATGAAAGCCAGGGAGATCCGACTGCCAGCCAGATCAATAATGACCTGACCTATATTTTGAACAAATACGCCAAGGACCCCACCTATCTGCGCGTGAATGGCAAATTTGTCGTCTTTGTGTACGCGTATACGAACGATGTCTGTGGGATGGCGGATCGTTGGAAACAGGCCAATACCGTTGGAGCCTATGTGGTTCTGAAGGTATTCCCAGGCTATGCCAGTTGCGCCAGCCAGCCGGACGCCTGGCACCAATATTCGCCAGCAGTCGCGGCAGACCAGCAGGGCAGTCTGAGTTACAGCATCAGCCCGGGCTTCTGGCTCAAGGGAAATGCCGAACGATTGCCCCGCGATATTACCCGCTGGGCTCAAAATGTTCGTGATATGGTAGCCTCCGGGGCCAAATGGCAGTTGGTCACTACCTTCAGTGAATGGGGGGAAGGCACTTCCGTCGAACCTGCCGTTGAGTGGGCCAGTTCTTCAGGTTTTGGACAATATCTGGATCTCTTGCATACAAACGGCAACTGACCACAATTAGGAACAGGTTTCTCTCCTAACCCGGTTCACGGAAATGGAACGCGTGCTGCGTTCCATTTCCGGAGACTGGGTCTTTTATAGGTAGTTTTACAAGTATGCCCGTACATTTTGGAAGAAGAGCGATTTTTCGCGGCTGGATTTACCCGGCAGCTATGCTTGTGTGCCTGGTTCTGACAAGCACAGGTTGTTCGTCGACCAGGAACCTCGCCAATTCAACTCCGGTTTCGGCGGTGGCAGGCTGCGATGCCGGTAAAATCACGGTGACCGGCCTGCACTGGTTCCGTGAACCTTCGGGGGCCTGGCGCGTGGTAGGGGTGATCAACAACCGCTCCTCGAAAGCGGTCAGCAAGCTGGTGACTGGAGTGGAAACCATTACCAGCGCCGGGCAGCCCGCCGACCAGGGCGAAGATGTCAGCGCTTATCCGCTCAACCTGCAAGCCGGCGCCCAGGCGCCTTTCACAGCCTGGATCGATCGTGAGATCCCCGGCCTGGATCATTTTGTGGTTGAGGTGGATGAGTGCGTGCTGGCTGAACAGGTTGAGCGCGCCAGGGTGGAAGTGCGCGGCAGCCGCATGCAGTTGGATGGGAGCGGTACTGCCCACTTGACTGCTGAATTATTTAACCCGGGTCCCAAACCTGTCCTGGTGAATGGATTGATGGGGGCAATTTATGACAATGCCGGCGCCTTGGTTAGCGCCGATTATGCAACCGTTGCCACGCGTGAACTGGCGCCAGGTGAAAGTGGACCGGTGCGGGCAACCCTGGCATTGCCGCCCGGGCAGGCTGCGAATATAAAGACCTTCAAGTTCTTTATGGATGTCCTGGTCAATAAACCTGCCCCGCTTCCGCTGGATGGTGCCAGTGACGTTAAGATCCTCTCCCACTACACTGACATTAACGGCCAATTCCACCTGCTCGGCCAGATCACCAATCCGAACGCAACGGGATTGATGGCCGGTTTGCAGGCCACCGTCTATGCAGACTCGGCCAGGAGCGCGGTGGTGGACGCGGCCGCCTACAATACCTGGGTACCGCTCCAGCCGGGAGAAACCCTGCCATTCGACCTGACCGGCTGGGGTGTGCTTAACCACACACCTGGTTTGTGGGACCAATTGGCTGCAGAAAAAGCCGCCATCGACCTGCGCGTTGAACCGTTTCTAACCTGGCCGGTGGATGCCAAAGTGGCCAGACTGACATTGTTGGATGGCACACAGTCCTTTAATAACCAGTTGGTCATTTTTACTGGAAAGGTTAAGAACGACCTGGCCGGTGGCATAAACAACGCCATCCTCATCGCCGTGGTGCGTCAAAAGCCGGGCGGGGATATCCTGGCAACCGGCAGTGCACACCTGGCCATCACCGACTCGGCCGCTCCCGGGCAGGTGCTGGAATATTCCCTGGCGGTGGCTTTACCCGCGCAAGTTGATCCGGCCTCGCTGGAAACTGAGCTTGTTGCATTGGGGCAGCTGCCAAAGTGATTTTACAAAATATTACAATAATGGTAAAATAAGTTTGAATTGCACTGTTCACGATCAGGGGGTTTCCGCCGAGAAAGTCCGGCCATATAAAAAAAGGATGCATGCTGATTGGTTTCAGACCACTTGAAAAAGAGGCCTGACCCTCTTTTGGACTATTCTTATGACAAAGAAGACCATTTATTGGATAATAAGTTTGGTTGTTTTGACTGCCCTGTTGGTGGGAACGGGTTTGGCGTTGCATGCCAGACTCAGCTCCACACCCACGCCTGCCCCTGCAGGCATTTTCAACCAAAGCGTAACGCCTGTGGTGCCGATCACTGGGGACGGCACGCAGGAACCGTTGGCAGCTGGCAGCCCTGGAACAACCACTTATCTGCCATTGGTCGAGAGGGCTCAAAGCGGGAGCGGCAATAGTGGGAGTTGCAGTACAGTCTTGACGAAAGGCCCGACCCTGATCTATACGGGTAATAACACCAAAATGCGCATTTTCTGGCAGTGGAGCTCCAATGCGACCTTCCAAATGCAGTGGGGAACGACCACCGGTTACAGCCAGGGCAACGTGGCAGTAACCCCCTCCGATACCACCAACCATTTATATACCTACGATATCAGCGGCCTGACCCCCGGCACCAAATATTACTATCGGGCGGTCACGGGCTCGCAGTGTTCCAGCGGTACGTTTTACGCCGCCCCGGCTGCGAGTGCCACCAGCGTCAAATTTATCTCCTACGGTGATACGCGTACCAACGGCAGCTCCCATAACGGGCTGGCTGGCCAGGTGGTCTCCTTGTTCCAATCCGATCCGGCCTTCCAGACCCTGAACATCCATGTTGGTGACTGGGTCAGCGCCGACAGCGAAAGCGCCTGGACCAGCGAGTGGTTCAACACCAGCTATACCAGTCTGCGCACACAGGATGCCAACCTGTCGGACATTGGCATCCGCGGAAACCACGAAGGCTCAGCCACTTTTTGGAAACGCTACTGGCCCGAGCCCTTCCAATCCGGCGGCCTGTATTGGTCCTTTGATTACGGCCCCATGCATATTGTATTGATGGATGTCTATACAGCCTTTAATTCCGGTTCCGCCCAGTACAACTGGCTCAAGTCCGATCTGGCAGCCTCGACCAAGACCTGGAAGATCGTTGCGATCCATGAACCGGGCTGGTCAGCCAACGGTGGCCACCCGGACAATACCACCGTGCAGAATGACCTGCAGCCTTTGTTCGTGCAGTATGGAGTTTCCCTGGTGCTGGGTGGGCATAACCACTACTATGCGCGTGCGCTTGTAAATGGCGTGACCCATCTCACCGTGGGTGGCGGTGGCGCTCCACTCTACACGCCTGCCACCGGCCAACCCAATATTGTCGTCGCCGTCAAAACGTACAGCTTCGCCGAGTTTACGATTTCCGGCAAAACTCTGACGGCGAAGGTCGTCAATAATTCCGGCGCCACAATCGATACATTCACGATCACCAGGTAAAGGCGCACTTTCCTTGAATGGGGGTGCAGCCAGGCTGGCGGGAGTGGCGGCACATTCCTTTTATCACGCTTGAGCGTGCAGTAAGTCGCTGGATCGCCTCTTCGTCCTGATGCCGGTTCTAGGCGCTGGAACAGCAACCCTAAAGGATGGCCGGGTTGAAAAGTGTGAATAACAACCGGAAAGATCCGATCGTGAACATTTAGCCTTCCAAAAGTTGGATAAAGGAATGGCCTTGAGTCCTCAATTTTTGATTATCTTCAAATGGCGCTTGGAAAGGAAAAGGTTGTTGTCTTCCAATGAAGAGGTTTTACAGGGTCGCAAGTTTATCCATCCTGCTTGTAACGTTGTTCGGAACGAATGGGAGGGTACATGCTACCGGTCCATCCGTGTCCGCCAATGCTGTCCAAACCTCTGCTGTCAATTACAGTACAAGCGCCCCCCAGCGGATAAACAGCAGCTCAGTAAAATACATTTACCTGCCTTTGGTTGAGTATGGATCGAGCGGGACCGGCAATATTTTGCTTATGGCTGGCGATATTTGCAAACACGATCTGGGCGGCACGGATTACACGGGCAACTGCAAGAAAACAGGTGATCTGGTGCGCAGCGTTCTGGCTGCCAACCCGGGTGCCCAGGTCCAGACTCTCGGTGACAATATCAACAACGAGCCCGCCCCTTATTCTTACGACACCGAGTACCAGGACCTCTACGCACCTAATTGGGGCAGCTTCCTGAATGTTACCCATGCCCTGGAAGGTAACCACGATACCTATCCCCCCGGCGGTTCAAGCACCATACTTCGATTATTTCGGTTCTGCCGCCGGACCTCGCGCCGGGCGGCTATTACAGCTACAATATCGGCTCGAACTGGCACGTGATCGTGTTGAATGCCCAGTGCAGTCAGGCCGGTGGTTGTAGCTCGGGTCCTCAATATACCTGGCTGCAGAATGACCTGGCCGCCAATACCAGACGCCTGCCTTCTGGCAGTCTGGCACCAGCCGCGCTGGACAAGTGGGCGCCACCCGGATGACTGCCAATTATGCTGCCTGGTGGAGCCTGCTCTACCAGTTTAAGGCTGATATCGTCGCGAATGGCCACAACCATAACTATGAACGCTTCAACCAGATCGATCCGCTGGAGCAGGCAGCCGCGGATGGCATCCGTGAGTTTGTCGTCGGGACCGGCGGCGCACCGGGCGATTCTTTCACGTACGCCTCTCATCCTCTCGATCCTAATGAAGCCGTCCGCAACCAGACTGCGGTATATGGGGTGCTTAAACTGACTCTCTCCACCAACAGCTATAGCTGGAACTTCCTGCCGGCTGCTGGCTATACATTCACTGATTCTGGCACCAGTACCTGCCATTAGGCAATTACTCTTCTCACCATCCATGCCCAAATAACCCGTGCCTTCCTCACAACCTATCTGGATGGCGCGGGTTATATTTTTCAGGGAAGTATTTTCATTGGATATGGTTGTGAGGGCCAGCCCCGATAAGATTGCCCGGGAAATCACTGCTGGGTATAATTATCCCATGATCGTCTTGGGAGTGATGGGTGACAAGGGAAAGGATTATTGTCATGCAAAAGAAGGCCTTTTACCGGTTAGCCTGTTTGTTTACCCTGATCATCCTCCTGGTTGGAACAAATCTGGTTGTGTACGCCAGCCCTGACCCTGCTCCCGGTAATGCCCCGGCAGCCACATTCAAACCGGTTGCCGACACGTATGTGATCTCGACCTCGGCCACTACCAATTATGGCACGAGCACATCCCTGCGGGTGGATGGCAGCCCTGTTACGGTAAGTTACTTGCGCTTCGTTGTAACAGGTCTGAATGGTGCAAGCCTCCAGTCGGCGGTACTGCGCATTTTTGCGAATAGCGCCAACTCGACCGGGTATTCGGTCAAGGCCGTAGCGAATAACACCTGGGTGGAGAACCAGATCAATTATTCCAATGCGCCGGCTGCGGGCAATACGATCACCAGTTCGAAAGCCTTTGGTGCAGGTGTATGGGTGGAGGTTGATATCAGTAGTTACATCAAAGCAGAAGGCACCTATAACCTGGCATTGACCACCACTAGCACTACAAATACCAATCTGGCCGCCCGTAAATCCGGCAGCGAATGCACCGCAACTGGTACTCACCACCGTTGAACAGGCTACCGCGACCTCCATCCAAAGCCCCACCGGCACAAGTTTTCCAACCGCAACCCCCATATCGACAATAACCAGTACTCCAACTCCTCTGCCTACTGACATTGGTCCCGGCAGCCTCCTGCTTAAACCGGTTTTGGATGCCTATGTTATCCAAACTTCGCCAACCACCAATTACGGTACAAGCACATCCCTGCGGGTGGATGGCAGCCCCATTACCCGCAGTTACCTGCGCTTTGTTGTCTCGGGATTGAATGGTGCCGCCATCCAATCGGCGGTTCTGCGCATCTACGCCAGGAGTGCGAATACAACCGGTTTTTCAGTTCAGGCCGTGGCAGATAACACCTGGTTGGAGAACAAGCTCACCTATTCCAATGCGCCTGTCGTAGGCAGCACGATCAACACTTCGAAAGCCTTTGGCGCGAACGTTTGGGTTTCCCTGGATATCAGCAGTTACATCCAGGGCGAGGGCTCCTATAACCTGGCATTGACCACCACCAGTACAACCAATACAAACCTGGCCTCCCGTGAGTCCGGGGCGTACGCACCCCAACTGGTGCTCACAAGGGCCAGCGATATTCTGCTTATGGCTGGCGATATTTGTCGATACGATTTGGATGGTACGGATTACACTGCAAATTGCAGAAAAACGGGCGATCTTATCCGCAGTGAACTGGTCGCCAACCCGGGCGCGCGGGTACAGACCCTCGGTGATAATGTCAACAATGAACCCGCTCCAGATTCTTATGATGCCCAGTACCAGGAACTTTACGCGCCCAATTGGGGCAGCTTCCTGGATTTGACCCACTCGCTGGAAGGTAACCACGATTTCCTCCCGCCGGGCGGTTCCGGCCCCTACTTCGATTATTTCGGTGCAGCGGCAGGGCCGCGGCCAGGCGGCTATTATAGTTATGAAATTGGTCCAAGTTGGCACGTGGTGGTCCTGAACGCCGAATGCAGCCAGGCGGGCGGCTGTGGTGGAGGCAGTTCCCAATACAGTTGGCTGCAGAATGACCTGGCCGCCAACACCAAACCCTGCCTCCTGGCGGTCTGGCACCAGCCGCGCTGGACCAGCGGACAGTTTACAGGGTACGACACGATCGCCTCCTGGTGGAGCCTGCTCTACCAATACAAGGCCGACATCGTCGCGAACGCCCACAACCACAACTACGAACGCTTCAACCAGATCGATGATCTGGAGCAAGCTGCCGCGGATGGCATCCGTGAGTTCGTTGTGGGTACCGGGGGCGCTCCTGGGAGTGCTTACACGTATGCCTCGCACCCTCTTGATCCCAATGAAGCCATCCGCAACCAGAGCATCGTTTATGGGGTGCTCAAACTGACCCTCTTGGCCAACAGCTATAGCTGGAACTTCCTGCCAGCAGCTGGCTATACCTTCACCAATTCAGGCACCAGCACCTGCCATTAGGAATTCAACTCTGGCTCTCTTTCGATATCGAAATAGATACTCATAAGCTCTACAGCAATCAGCCTCTGTCAACTTTTTTTATGGAAAGGAACACCTGACCTGAAGATGTTATCTCCTGACCGATTCTTCTCCCCCGATCCAGCCACGCGCCATGTGGCCCATGAACTTTACGACCAGGTGGCGGCTCTTCCGATCCTTTCCCCGCACGGCCACGTGGATGCGCGCCTGTTCGTTGACCCGGATGCCCGGTTTGGTTCGCCTGCTGACCTGTTTATCCTCCCGGACCACTACGTCACGCGCATGCTGTATTCGCAGGGTCTCCCGCTGGATCGATTGGGCATACCACCCCTGGATGGGGGAGAGGTTGAACGCGACCATCGCAAGATCTGGAAAATATTCTGTGGGAACTTCCACCTTTTTTCTGGCACGCCCTCGAGCATCTGGCTTCGGCACGAACTGAGCGAGGTCTTTGAGATCGACCAGAAACCATCTGCCGCAAACGCTGACCGGCTGTACGACCTGATCAGCGAAAAGCTGGCCCTGCCTGAGTTCACTCCCCGGCGATTATACGAACGCTTCAATATCGAGGTCCTGTGCACCACCGATGCCGCCACCGACACGCTCGCAGCGCATCAGGCCATCCGGACCTCCGGCTGGCAGGGGCGCATCCTGCCGACCTTCCGGCCGGATGCGCTGGTAAACCTGGACAGGCCTGGCTGGCGGGAGAATCTGGAGCTTTTGAGCTCTGCTGGCGGGATCGGTGGGATTGGCAGTTACAGCGCCTATATACGCGCCCTGGAGCAGCGCCGGGAGTTCTTCAAGCAGATGGGCGCGGTTGCCACAGACCATGCCGTTCTGACGCCTTACACAGCCGGGTTGCCATACTCCGAAGCCGAAGAAATCTTTCAGCATGCCCTGGATGGACAGGTCACGCCCGGCGAGGCGGCCCGCTTCAGCGCCCACATGCTGATGGAAATGGCCCGCATGAGCGTGGAGGATGGCCTGGTCATGCAGCTCCACCCGGGCTCATATCGCGATCATGATCAGTTGGTGTTCCAACGCTTTGGCACGGACCTGGGCGGGGATATCCCCATCCAGACCGAATATACCCGGGCCTTGCTGCCTCTGCTGAACAAATTCGGCAACGACGCCCGCCTGACCCTGATCCTTTTCACATTGGATGAAACCACCTACGCTCGCGAGCTGGCCCCGCTGGCCGGGCATTATCCGGCTCTGAAACTTGGCCCGCCCTGGTGGTTCCATGACAGCCTGAACGGCATGCGGCGCTACTTTGACGGGGTGATGGAGACCGCCGGGATTTATAATACCGCCGGGTTCAATGACGACACGCGCGCCTTTTGCTCCATTCCCGCCCGGCATTCAGTCTGGAGGCGGGCTTGCGCAGATTGGGTGGCCGGGCTGGTTGTGCGTTCCATTGTGGATATGCAGGATGCCCGCACGATGATGCAGGAACTGGCGGTTGACCTCGCCAGGCGCGCATATCGCTTGGCCTGAAGGCATTCCTCTGACTACTACACTTTTTTATGACCGGTCGCTGAAGCTCGGATAAAGACCAGGTCAGATCCTCTCGATTTATCCGTCTCCTTCGGTTTTGGCGACTGCTTTGTTCTGAATCCATATTGACAATCAATTGAGGATATTGTATACTGTGGAAAGCGGTTTCCGGAAATCGCTTTCCATGCCTTTTTTAACTGAATAATCTTCAAATCCCTTATTTATTGGTAACCATCCTGGCGAATTGATCGGTTAGTCTGCGATCCGTTTAATTCAGAATTGTTTTCTGGATTAAATTATGTTCAAACTGTTCAAGCCAATGCAAGCATCGGAAGGAGGCGATTATCACTCTTTACAACCCATTTGACCCCCGAATATTTTGATCACATACTATGATATAAGACAATCAATCGATAAGAGGAGATGCTGAAATGCGAAAATTTGCGTTTTGTGTTTTGACCATCGTCACCCTCTGCAGCCTGGTTCTCTCGGGTTGTGGTGCCAAAGCCACACCCGCTGCCACCGCAGCGCCAGCCACTGCAGCGCCCGCGACCGCAGCACCAGCCACCGCGGCGCCAGCCACCGCAGCACCAACCGTCGAACCCACTCACGAACCAGTGACACTCAAATACCTGGATTACAGCCAGGAGCGGTTGGATTTTTATAAGCAGGCTGCAATTGAGTTCAACAAGGTTTATCCTTGGATCACCATCCTTCCGGAAACCATGGTGGAAGACGATTACAGGCAGACGCTCCCCCTGGCATTCCAGGGTAGTTCCTCACCGGATATCTTTGTTTACACCTGGCCTGCTGCAGGTGACTATTTTGAAATGAAGGACCTGCTCGATCTGGGCTGGGCGGCGCCGTTGGATGAATCCGCTCTGCCCGCTGATTTCCGGGCACGCTTCCGCGGCACCAATAACATGATGGAAGGCCTCTACAGTAAGGATGGCAAGGTTTACACCATTCCCCGGCCTCCTTCAAACGGTGTGGCTGGTTATGCCTACATGTATTACAACAAGGATGTCATTGCTGCCGCCGGCTTGACCGACAAAATCCCGACAAACTGGACGGAATTCGAAGCCGCATGCAAAACATTGAAAGCAAAAGGCAAGTATTGCTTCTCGGCCGCCATGAAAGTCTGCCATAGAGCTTAACCGCCTCGTCATCCCATTCATGGGCACTGCAGTCAAAGGCTATAATGATAGCGGGATTTCCAGCATGACTGGTGAATACACAGTCATGACTGATCCGGACTTTGTGAAGGCCATCGAGTTCCTGCGTTCGCTTTACGTAGCCGGATATGCGTACCCGGGTCAGAACGATAAGGTTTTCTCCCGTCAGGCGGTTGCCAATGGCGAAGCAGCCTTTTACTTTGATGGTGGTTGGATGTCTTCGGTCTTCCCAAGCACTTTCAAGTTCAACAACTTCGGCGTAGCCATTCCTCCCGCTCCGGAAGGTGGATATAAGGGCAAGATCGCCTCTGGGCCGCCGCTGGGACAAACCTTTATCAGCGCTCAGAGCAAGCATGTCCATGAGGCGACACTCTTCCTTGAGTGGACGACTCGGCCGGATGGCTGGTTCACCAAGAACTTCATGGCCAACGGGTTTGATATCCTGCCCTGGGGTGATCCTGCACAACTACTATCCTATATGCCCGCCGACAACCCAACCCGCGATCTGATCCCGTTGGATCCGAAGGTGCATGTGATGGCGCCGCAGGCCTCCTTGAAATGCCCGGATCTGGCGAAATCTCAGGCCCGCAATAAGGTTGATGAACTCCAAACCGATTGGGGTTGTGACGACTATGGTTCGAATACCTGTCCAATGGTGGGGATTGGGTAACAATGGCCACGAAGGTCCAGGATGCTCAGAACAAGGTTTTTGAGGACACTCTCAAAGCAGAAGCAGCTTCAGGGTTGAAAGTTTCAGTGGATTGTTTTGCTGAACCCAATGGGATGGTCTGACCGATTTTGATTACTCGGTCTACAATAAATGATCAGCCAAAGTGGCGTCTGCTGTCTGTGATTGAATAGCAGAAATAGTCACGGGGGCGCAGCTAAGCAGGACCTGGTTGCGCCCCCCATTATTCCTAAGCCATTATTTATTCCGATTTTTGAAGAAGAAAAGGTGACGCTGATATGGACGTCGAGTCACGCGTGAAGAAGAAGCCTGTGGTAACAGGAATGGTCATGCGTCGCAGTGATTACTTTTGGTGCTACGTGACGATCCTGCCGTTTGTCATCATCTTCGGGGCACTGACAATCTGGCCGATAGTTCGTACAGTCCAATTCAGCCTGTATGATTACAACGGGATCGGCCCCGTGACGAAAGCCGCATTTGTTGGGATCAGGAATTACATTACGGTCGTCAAGGATCACGTCTTTCAGCAATCTTATCTCAATTCCTGGCTGTTCACGATCGGTCAGTCGCTTATAAAATTACCCATTTCTTTCTTTTTAGCTATTCTCTTAACCCGTAAATGGCTCAAATGGAATACCTTATTTCGAACCGCATTCTTTGTGCCCTGGCTAATGCCTCCATCGATCGTCGCCATGGTTTTTACATACCTGCTTAACCCGGCCAATGGAGCGGTCAATCAATTTCTTCTGAACATCCACCTGATTCAGACCCCGATCAATTTCTTCAATACCGGTTGGGCAGGCTTGACGACGATCGCTGTCGTTAGTGTGTGGCAAATCATGGGTCAATATGTCATCTTCTGGATGGCGGCCTTGCAGAGCATTCCGGATGAGTTATATGAGGCTGCCGAGGTGGATGGCGCGACCGAATCACAGAAGCTGCGCTATATCACAATGCCACTGATTGCACCCATGGCTATCATTATTTCTCTCCTGGGGATTACCTGGGCTTTGGGTATCTTTGACTGGGTCCAGATCATGACTGCCGGCGGTCCCGGAACGCAATCCTACACCATGTATTACTACATATTCATGAAATCATTCGCACGTATGCCAATGCGATATGGCATCGCCAGTGCGGCAGGCTTCCTCTTTGGCATCACCGTCCTGGCTATCTTTGCTTTCAATGCGCGGCTGATCAACTTTGCCCAACGCAAACGCCGGGAATATGGAGTTTGATAATGAAAAAGAAGAATCCAGGTCGTTTCGCACGTTTAAATTTGATCACATCCATAATCCTGGTCATTGTTTGCGTGATCTGGCTTTACCCCTTTGTCTGGCCGATCTTCTCTTCATTCAAAAGTTCCGATGAAATGTTTCGAGCGGGTTGGCGTCTGTGGCCGCAGCATTGGACACTCGATAACTTCATCCGGGCCTGGTCAAAAGCTCAATTCAACCGGTACTTGTTGAATTCCGTGTTGTATGCCGTTTCCTCAACCTGTATTTCCGTGATTGTGAGCGCCCTGGCCGGATACGTTCTGGCGCGCTACAAATTCCCGGGTAGTCGCTTTCTGCAACTCCTGATCCTTGCCATGCTGTTCCTGCCGACTGCCACCAGTATCCTGCCTGTTTTCGACTTGATGCAGAAGTTGGGGATCCTGAATACACCCTTTGCAGTTATCCTGGCGTTGAGTGGTGGGGTTGGTTTTTCATCCGTATTGTTTCAGGGCTATTTCAGGAATATCCCCCAGGATTTGTATGATGCGGCCATGGTCGATGGTGCCAGCTTTTTACAACAGTTCAGGCTGGTTCTCCCGCTGGCGCGCCCGATCATTGCCACGTCTGTCATCCTGGGTTTCAATTCAGCCTGGCAGGATTACTTTACTCCGTTGGTCTTTACGCTGGGAAAACCGGAACTGCGCACGCTGTCGGTGGGATTGCGGGCTTTCACCGGGCAGTATACGGTCGATATCTCAGGATTTGCGGCTGCCACAACCATTTCGATGGTTCCCATCATCATCGTCTTTATCCTCTTCCAGCGTCAGTTCGTCAATGGCTTGGCTGGCGCAGTTAAAGGATAGATCCAATGAGAAAACGAATAAGTTTGGCCGGATGGTGGCAAATCAGGTTTGACGAGGCAGAACAAGGGAAACGACTTGGCTGGGCAGGCGTTCCTCCTAAAGATTGCCGTCAAATAAATTTACCTTCCTGTTGGAATGAAGTCTTCCCTGAATATTTTTCCTACGAAGGCACCGCCTGGTATTTTAGGGAAGTTTTCTTGCAGCCTCAGGATCTCGATGAAAGGGTGATGCTGTGTTTTGAGGGAGTCAATTATCGCTGCGAGGTTTTCATCAATGGGCAACTGGTCGGCATGCATGAAGGCGGTTTTACAGCTTTCTCTTTCCCCGCCACCCAAAAGCTTCTACCAGGTGTGCCTAATCTGATCGCGATCAGGGTGAATGGCAAGCTGGATGACTGGACGCTGCCACCCAGCGGTGTGGATTGGTTTAATTACGGCGGAATTTACCGTCCTTTATATCTCGAAACCACCCATGCAGCCTACATCGACGATACCACCCTCAAGACCCGCATGAATGGCTCTGTACATCTTTCGACGAACATTGCAAATTCTGGACCGGCCGGAGCTTATCGTCTTGCTGCGATTATTACTGATCAGATGGGCATGGCGGTAGCTCAAGATGAAATTAAATTGGAACTTGTTTCTGAGGAAATGCGGGAAGTCGGGATAAGTCTCATGGTCCCCGACCCACATTTATGGAAATTGGGAGCGGCCTATCTCTACCATTTGCATTTGGAAATGCTGGATGCGCAAGGTACCCTATGTGACAGCCTGGAAAAACGTTTCGGCCTTCGGGAATTTGGAATGGCGGGACAAAAAATCCTGTTGAACGGAGAAGAGATCAAGCTGGTCGGATGTGCCAAGCATGACGAATATCCAATGACAGGACGGACCGTCACCCGTGAGCAATTGATCAAAGATTATGACTTGCTTCGGCAGATGAACGCGAATATTGTCCGCCTGTCTCACTACCCGCACAATCCGTTGGAACATGAAGTGCTGGATGAACTGGGGATGGTCGCCATATCCGAGATCCCGATGGTATTTTTGCGTGAAGCCCAGATGACCAGTCCTGAGATGCTTTCGAAAAGCATGCAGATGCTGGCTGAAATGATCCGCAGCGAAAAGAATACCACCAGCATCATGTTCTGGAGTTTGTTTATTGAATGCGAAACCGACCTGCCTGCCACGCGTGAATTCGTGGAGAAAATGGTCGTTCTTACCAGGGAGTTGGATGACACGCGCCTGGTGGTCATGGCCTCCAATCGGCCGCTTACGGATGTCACATACGATCTATTCGATGTGGTTGGTGTGAATTATTGGGAAGGTTGGTATGGCGGTTCCAGTGTTGAAGACGCCATTAATTTTCTGACCACCATGGCTCAGCGTTTTCCGGAAAAACCTCTTCTGATCACGTCCCATGGTTGGGAAGGGCTCTACGGGGAAAGAAGTTATGTTGAAAAAGTGCCCTGGTCAGAGGATTTGCAATCCGATTACCTGTCCCGCATTGCTGATGTTTACATGAGTTTCAAGAATATCGTTGGAGAAATAGTGTGGACCTTTGCCGACTTTCGAGTTTCGAACTGGCGCGACGTTTCCCAGGCGAACGAGAATTTTAGTTACCTGGGCCGGCCGATGTTGATCAATCATAAAGGGATGGTGGATTATTACCGTCGGCCAAAGTCTACATACTACGTGATGAGGAATAAATTTTCCGAATGGCAGGAAAAGACTGTTCCAGCGGCGCAAACTTATGGTCAGAATTTGCAGGTGAAAATCTTTTCCAACCGTCGCCTGGCTGGCAATGCAGCCTCCTTTGACTTCATTGACAAGGTTCAGAGTTTGCTGAGGAAGAAAAATACCATAAATATTGTTTTCGCATCCGCCGGTTCTCAGGTTGAGTTCCTGGATGGCCTGCTGCGTAATCATATGTTTGTGGATTGGAACCGGATCAATGCATTTCACCTGGATGAGTTCGTGGGAGCCGGACCGGAAACATCTTATGGATTTGCCCACTGGCTGAAGGATTATCTCGTCGATCAGCTGCCGTTCCGTGGTTTTGAAACGCTGAATGGCAGGGCGGAGGATCTGACCGTTGAATGTCGCAGGTATGCGGCGCTTTTGGATAAGGATGGGATCGACCTGGCCTGTATTGGCATCGGTGAGAATGGTCACCTGGCTTTTAATGATCCGCCGGTGGCAGATTTCGATGATCCGATGCCTGTCAAGGTGATCGATCTGGACGAAGCCTGCCGGGAGCAACAGTTCCACGATGGGGTATTCCCGGACCTGGTGAGTGTGCCGAGCAGTGCGTTGACCTTGACCATTCCCGCCATCCTGCAAGCCAAAGATATCCTGTGTATCGTACCGGGTACCCATAAAGCCATCGCAGTATGGAAAACTCTCAATACTGAAATCTCAACGAAATGCCCTGCCACCATTCTGCGCCGCCATCCGAGCGCAAGGCTTTATCTGGATGCAGAATCCGCCAGTCTTCTTGATTCTAAAGATAATTGAGGAAAATGCTTCCATGAACATTCTGTTTACCACCGAAAATGGCCCGGTTAAAGAGATCTATTTTCCTGCACAAGCCATTCGCCTCCTGGAAACGCTTGGAACGATTACATACAATCGTACCGAATCGCCTTTTACACGAATACAACTGGCAAATGCCATCGAAAATAAAGATGTCTGCATTACACATTGGGACTGCCCCGCGTTTACGGAAGATGTATTGGAACATGCCAACCGGCTAAAATTGATCGTGCACGCGGCAGGGAGTGTCGCGGATCTGGTTACAGAGCAGGTTTATGACCGCGGTATCAAAGTGTGCAGTGCCAATACCATCATGGCGAAATATGTAGCCGAAGGTGTTCTGGCATATATATTGGCCGGTTTGCGCTGGATTCCCCAACATGCTTTTGATTTGCAGTACAAAAAAGTCTGGAATAAAAGAAGAGTGGAGAGTAACAGCCTGATCGGTGCGAAGGTAGGACTAATCGGGTTGGGGACGATTGGAAGGTTTTTGATCGATCTGCTGGTACCATTTGCCGTTCAAATAAAGATCTATGATCCCTATATCCCTGCCGAGACTCTTAAGGAATATCCCAATGTAGAATTGGCAGCTCTGAAGGATGTGCTGGGCTGGGGAGATGTTATTTCCATACACGCTTCCTTGACCAGGGAAACCCGTGGATTGTTGGATGGAAATAAATTGAAGCTGATTAAGACTGGCGCCTTGTTGGTCAATACTGCCAGGGCAGCCATTGTGGATGAGAAGGCCCTGGCTGGCGAGCTCCAAACGGGAAGGTTTCGGGCGGTTTTGGATGTGTTTGAAACGGAACCACTGCCTCTTGATAGTCCTCTGCGGGATCTCGATAACGTGATCCTGCTGCCGCATGTGGCAGGGATTCCTGCACGCGAACAGATGAGTTACGCCATGATCGAAGAGATTGGGCGTTTCTCTAAAGGAGAGCCGTTGCAGTATGGAATTCCTTTTGAGAAATTCCAGTTAATGACGAAAGAGCATTAGTTCCTGACCCCAAGGTTGGACAGATGATCCAAACAGGATTGGTATCAGTCACATTTCGTAAATTGGAACCTGCCGAAATTGTTGCGTTGGTCCGGCAGGCGGGTTTGCATGCTATCGAATGGGGCGGCGATGTGCACGTGCCTCACGGGGACATCCAGCGCGCCAAGAGTGTTCTGCAAATTACCCGGGAAGCCGGCTTGCGGGTGGCTTCCTATGGATCGTACTATCAGGTTGGCAGTCAGACGGGTACTGTATCATTCGAGAAAGTTTTGGAAACGGCCTTGACATTGCAGGCGCCCACCATCCGGGTTTGGGCTGGCGAGCTGGGATCGGACCAGGCCGATGCAGCTGGGTGGCGCAAGGTGATCGATGATTCCCGGAGAATAGCCTTGCTGGCGGCCGGGTCAGGCATCAACCTCGCCTTTGAATACCATCAGGACACGCTTACGGATACTTCGGCTTCAGCTTGCCGGCTGCTAAAAGAAATCGACCGGCCGAACGTGGGCAGTTACTGGCAGCCACCGGTTGATCTGGGCTTCGAGGCGCGTATCCTTGGACTGCGCGAAATCGCTCCCTGGCTGAGCAATCTTCATGTTTTCAACCAGTCTGGGGCGCAGCTTGGGCCACTGGTTGATGGGATCGCTGAATGGTCCAAATATTTGGAAATTGCCAGGGACCTCCCGGGTGACCGTTTCTGCCTGCTCGAGTTTGTCAAAGGCGATTCACCTGATCAGTTTCTCGAAGATGCCGAAGCACTAAAAATAATTTGCGGTTGATCTCTTTTGGGAGATTTCATATGCCAATGGAATTGAAGAACAAGTTCATAGCGAATATCATTTCGAGAATGACCCTGGATCAAAAAGTGGGCGCTGTGATGACCTTGGGATTCAGCGGGACCTTTGTCCGGCCCCATATTCATGCCGCCATCCAGAAATATCATTGCGGGGGATTAAGACTTACACCTGGTTCGAGGACCTTCGGAAGTTATGTTGAACCAAAAAGCGGAAAAATGGTAGTCAATGTGGAGGATACCAAAGGTTATAAAAAAGGTCTGAATGCGCCGACGGTGACTGCGACCGAATATAAGGAAATTCTGGATGGATTACAAAACCTGGCGATGGAAAGGCCGTTGGGGATCCCATTGCATTTTTCATTCGACCAGGAAGGCGGAAGTAACGCCGATTTCTTTTTTGGCGGTGTTAATATTTTCCCCAAGCCGATGGGCTTGCGGTCCACCGGGGACAGTAAACTGGCATATGAAGTCGCTCTTGCCATCGCTCGACAAGGCCGGGCCACCGGGTTTAACTGGATCCACTCGCCTGATCTGGACATCAATGTCAATCCGGAGAACCCCGGTATCTGTACTCGTTCCTATTCCGACCGCTTGGAAGATGTGATCGAATATGCAGAACAGACCTGCCTGGGGTTTCAAACAGGCCGGCCTGATTGCGACAGGCAAGCATTTTCCTGGTCGGGGAGAATCCTCAGTTGACCCTCATTACGCTGAATTGACGATCGATATTGACCGGGATATGCTCTATAAGCGGGAATTAATGCCATACAAGCACCTGATCGATAAAAAACTTTTACCTGCCATCATGGTGGCTCATTGCATTTATCCGAAAATTGATGACGGTACGGTCTCCACCGTTTCGAAGAAGATCATTACCGGCATTGCCCGTGATCATTTGGGATTTGAGGGTGTGATCACCACTGACAGTATGACCATGGGCGCCATCTCGACCCGTTATAAGGTGGATGAAGCCTGTGCCATGGCGCTGCAGGCCGGGGCAGATCTGGTCTTGATGAAAGCTGAAAACGAACTTGTCGGTGCCACCTCCAATACGATCAAGCGCTACGTGGAAGAAGGAAAAATAACCCTGCAGGAGTTGGATGATAAAGTCTATCGGGTATTGAATTGTAAGCATGAATATGGGCTTTTCCATTATGGCACGCTCTGGCCCGAGAGTCCCGAAACGGCTATCCGGGATCCCAGAATTGTGAACCTGTCTAAATTGGTTGGCAGGAAATCGGTTGTTGTGGCTAGAAACCAGAAGCAACGTGTTACCTTTATCCAAAGATGAAAGAGTGCTGATCATCGAACAAAGGCAGACTGAGATCAATACCATTTACTGGCATCCCGGCATCCTGTTCAAACATTGCTTAAAATATAATCCGGGTGCGACATACCTGGAGGTTGATTTCACTCCCGATGAAGCAGATATTAATAATATTCGTGGACTGATCAAAGAGTTTGACACCATAGTGATGACGAGTTTTTATTACCGTTCTTCAAGAGGCAACATGCAATTGTCGCGGAAGTAGCTGGCGACAAATCGAAGAAAGTTGTTGTGATCGCCAATACGCCGTATCGCAACAGCATCCCGCCGAACGCCGATACGGTAGTGGTCTCGTTTGCCACCTCACCCCATAACATGGAAGCCACTGCGGGTGTGTTGTTTGGAGAAATCCATGCAGAGGCTGAATGGCCGGTCGCATATAAGGAAGATATGTGAAACGTTCGGTGACTGGAAGAAAATCCATATGGATATGGACTGGTTGAAGATCATGGAAAAACGAGTGCAACGGCTGTTTGCCGTAAAACGCTCCCCTGTAATGGCGCGCCTTACCCAGGACCAGCCAGTGCCGGATTGGCCCAAGTCCGAGGAGGCATTGTGAACCGTTATTACTTGGGCGCTGATGTTGGTGCAACCAAGACGCACGTTTTGATCGCCGACCAGGACGGATTGATTGTTGGTTTTGGAGAGAGTGGCCCTGGCAACCATGAGGCCGTAGGGTTTGATGGATTAAGGCTCTCTCTCCTGGAAGCTGCCAATCAGGCCCTGGCTGCTGCTTGTGTGGAAAGGGAAATGATTTCTGGAGCTGGTTTTGGTGTGGCTGGATATGACTGGCCATCCGAAAGGGAACCTACCCTTCAGGCAATTCAGGCGCTCAGGTTAAAATCAACCCTTGCGGTTGTGAATGACACCATCCTGGGTCTGGTTGCTGGATCCCCACAGGGTTGGGGGATTGCGGTTGTCTCTGGTACTGGTTGTAATTGTTGGGGCTGGGATCAGGATCATACGAAAGAAGGCCGGGTGGTGGGTCGGTCCTCGCTGGTCGGAGAGGCTGCGGGGGGCACCGAGCTGATTGAGAAAGTCGTGCAGGCCATTGCGTACGAGTGGACACAGCGTGGCCCTCATACTGAACTGACCCCGGCCATTCTCACTTACTAACCGGTGCGCGCAGCCTGGCCGACTTCCTCGAAGGATTTTGCGAGGAAAAATACAAATTGAATTCGTCTGCCGCCCAACTGGTATTCCAGGTGGCTGCTGAAGGTGATCCGGTTGCCAATGACATCATTCAATGGGCGGGACGTGAATTGGGAGAGTTGGCCAAGGCGGTCATTCGTCAGCTGGAATTTGAGGCCTTGGAGTTTGACACCGTCCTGGTTGGCAGTATGTTCGATGGCGGCCCAATGCTAATCGAGCCCATGCGGCAGACCATCCAGGCCCTCGCTCCTGGAGCACGTCTGCTTCGCCTGAAAGTTCCGCCTGTTGTAGGTGCAGTGCTTCTCGGTATGGATGTGGCTGGCTGTCAGCGCCCAGATGCGATCCATGGCACGTTGGTCCCTGAACCCGGGCTTTTTACAGAACCCGCCTGCCCGGTTGTAGAGTATGATGGAAAATAAGCCTGACCTCGTGTCGGGCAGGGAAAGGAAAAGCCTATTTCACCTCAACTGATCGTAAATGCTGATGATTATGGGCATACCCCGGGTGTATCGGCTGGTATTCGGGAAAGTCACCTGCATGGGATTGTTTCCTCAACCACTGCCATGATGAATATGCCGGGAGTGGAAGAAGCCCTCCATGAAGCGCCATGCGGGAATGCCCTCGATTGGGATTGGGCGTTCATTTGATTCTGACGACTGGTTCCCCTTTACTGCCTGCCTCGCAAGTGCCCTCGCTCATCACCGGAGATAACTCCTTTGCACATGCGAAGCGACTTGATCCAGCAGGCTTTCGTCTCTCGATCCGGAGGAAGTCAAGGCAGAATGGTCTGCCCAGATCGAAAGATTTATTTCTGTTACAGGACACACTCCTGACCACCTTGACTCGCATCATCACATTTCTTTCCTATCCCCGGGTTTGTTCCTGGTCATGCTTGAATTGGCTCAAAAATATGAATGCGCAATTCGCTTCCCTACCGGAGAGGCTGCCGTTGATATGCTGGGTGAAGTCCATTTGGAATCAGCTCGGGAGTGTCTGGAAAGCAATCTTCGCCTGGTGAACCAGTATCGACCCGTGTCATCCAGACCACTTTCTTAGTTCCTTTTATGGAGAAAACGCCACCCGCACCGTGCTGTTCGACCTTCTGGAAAATTTACCCGTCGGCACAACGGAAATCATGTGCCATCCCGGGTTATGCTGATGAAGGGCTGATTGGCAGCTCTGATTATCAAAAGGAGCGCGAGAGCGAGCTTTCCATCCTTACTGATCACGAAGTAATGGAGTTTGTGAGAGAAAGAAACATCGGATTGATCAAATTTGGAGACCTTCAGCTGGCCGGCATTCCTTTGGACGAAGTCTGAGTTGCTTCCGGAGCAGTCAGAGAATAATCATCTAAGGAATACCATACAATAACCTAATTTCATCTGGTCAAGTGAGATCATAAACCTATGCCAAATATCCTGGATGTTGCAAAGTATGCAGGCGTGTCTGTAACGACAGTATCGCGCGTTCTGAATAATAGTCGATCACCCGGTAAACTCCGAAACGCGTACTCGTGTGCTGGAGGCAATCGAGGCGTTAAGTTTTGTGCCCAACCAATTGGCGCGAGCTCTGGCGAATGACCGGACCCGGCTTATCGGAGTAATTGTAGGGGACGGATCAGACCCCTACTTTGCGAATATTGTCCGAGGAATCAGTGGCGTCTGCGCAGGAAAATGGATATCTCACCATTATCTGCAACACCGAGCGTGTTCCCGAGGTCGAACTTGATTTTCTCAGACTTTTACGCGACTATAGCGCGGACGGCATTATCTTTGCCGGCGGAGCCTTGATCGATTCAAGTTTCAGAGATGAACTTGGTGAGATCGTGGCGAAGCTGCAGGAGCAGAATGTTCCCTGATCGCCCTGAGCAACCAATACTTGAATATGCCCCAGGTAAAAATCGATGACATCCTGGCATGCCAGGGAGATGACGGAGTACTTGATCGGGTTGGGGCATAAAAGAATTGGCTTTATTGCCGGACCTTTCGCCCTGACGACCAGCTTGCTGCGGTTGGATGGGTATAAGCAGGCCCTGGAACAGGCTGGCATTGCTTTTGATCCCGAGGTTGGTGATTGAGGGTGATTTTACTTATGAGAGTGGGGGGCACGCGGCTGATGAACTGATGGCACAGGAGAATCCGCCTACCGCCATTTTTGGTTCCAATGATCGCGAAGCCCTGGGATGTCTGTTCAGGTTGGCGGAACTGGGTATCCAGGTGCCTGAACAGGTAAGTGTTGCCGGGTTCGACGATATTGAAACAACCCGATATGTTCAACCTCCGCTGACGACCGTGCATGTGCCCATGTATGATATTGGTGTTTTGGGAGTCAAGCAATTTCTGCGGGCATTGGCACAAACAGAGATCCTCGAGCCGATCCATCACGTGCCTCACAGCCTGGTAATACGGGCCTCAACTGCGCCTCCCTCTGAGATTACGAAATGATGAAACATTCCGGCAAATTCATCCCAGCATTCGAATTATGAATGGAGTAGATCTATGAAAATCGGATTCATCCCAACCGAGGGGGAAATTATTACCCTGAATGCCTTGAAGAAGTCCTGTTGGCTGAGGAATTGGGCTTTGATTCGGCCTGGCTGGAGGAACATCACAGTGTAAAAATCACTATTGGCCTTCACCGATCATTGCCCTGGCTGGGATAGCCACTCGAACTTCGCGGATCATGCTGGGAACGGACATCATCGTTCTGCCTTTCTACCACCCGGTGCGTATAGCTGAAGATATCGCTTTATTGGACATCATGAGCAATGGCCGGTTCATCCTGGGAGCTGCCATTGGCTATCGCCCGGATGAGTTTGCCCTTTACCAGTTGTCGATGGATAAACGCGGTGGAGCGTATGCTGAGGCGATCAACCTCATTCGTCTGCTTTGGACACAGGAGTCGGTCACTTTCCAGGGGAATTACTATAAGGTGGAAAATGTTAAGATCGAACCCAGGCCCACCAGGCAACCGCCTATCTGGTTGGGTGGTTGGGGGCCGCTGTCTCTAAAACGGGCAGCCACCCTGGGCGATGCCTGGGTGCCGGGCCAACCGCCGGGCTGGAAAAACTGCTGGATGCTCAGAAATCTTATCTGGAATGTTTGCGTGCGGCGGGCAAAGAACCAGACTCCGTGCCAACCCCATTAACACGCGAAGTGATCATTGCCGAGACGGATGAAAAAGCCTGGGAGTTGGCCGAGCGCCACCTGTTGATCAACTATCGTGATGAATATGGCGGAGGCAAGTGGAAACATCCCCTGATCGGGGCGGAAGATACTGCCCGGGTGGATCAAATTGATGCCATCAGCCAGGACCGCTTCCTGGTGGGTAGTCCCGATACGGTCATTCGCCAACTGCAAAAATTCAAAGATGCTTTTGGCGTTGACCACCTGATCTGCCGGTTGTACTTTCCAGGTATTCCTCATGAGTTCATCATGAATGAACTGAAACTTCTGGCCAGGGAAGTTATGCCATCCTTTCGTAAGGACGAAATAATGAAGATCAGCATCGTTACCGATGAAATCAGCGCCGACCTTGAGACTGCCATCGAGCTTGGGACCGGAGTGGGGCATCCATGATTTCGAGCTGCGCGGTTTTGGTACCCAGCGTGTTCCACTATTCTCTGATTTCCAAAAACAACGCGTTCGGGAACTCCTGGAAGAGTATGGCGCACGCGTGGTGGCAATTTCACCGGATTGTTCAAAATTCCCTATCCATCCAAAAAACGGGAACGCTTTCCCACTGCAAGTGTTCGATTCGAACCTTTACCAGAAATGGCATGACGCTCACAGCCTGGTTGATTACCACCTGCATGAACTGCTTCCTGCTTCGTTCGATTACGCCAGGGAGATCGGGGCGGATAAGATCATTATTTTTGGTTTTGATCGAGGCTCCAATCCACCGGGTCCGGCGCCGGATGAGGTCCTTGAAAGCCTGCATTGGGCGGCCGAGCAAGCCGATAAATCCGGTCTGCAACTGGTCATTGAGGTTGAAGATGGATTTTGGGCTGATACGGGCAAGCGTACGGCAGAACTTGTCCGGGCGATCAACCTGCCCGCCCTGGGCGTGAATTGGGATCCGGGTAACGCATTCGTTGCCGGTGATATCCCCTATCCGGATGGGTACCAGGCGGTACGGGATACTATCCGTCATGTTCACTTCAAAGATGTGGTCCATACGGCCCAGGGGGGCTATCGTTACGAAGTAAATGGTGAAATTGACTGGACCGGGCAGATCAGCGCACTCGCAGCAGATGGTTACGGCGGGTTCATTTCTGTGGAACCTCACATGCAGCCAAAGGTGGCCAGCGCCAGGGCGCTGACCGTGCGTCTTAAAGAGCTGATCGCGGCTGCTATCCGGATAGGCCGTGATTAGCAATACATCTTAATAGCGGCTAGTGTTACCGCCAGATGAAGTGCTGCACAATCGAGATGTTATAAAACACTAAGGAGAGATCATATGAAAGACCTGAATTTAAAAGGCGTTCTACCCGCCGCAGTTCTTCCCATGACGGAAGATTATGAACCAGACTTCAAGGCATTTTCCCATTATCTGGACTGGCTCATCAGCGAAAATGCGGTTGCCCTGGCGGTCAACATGGATACCGGAGAAGGGCCCCAACTCAATTCGGCTGAGCGGCGGCGGGCGGTTGAGGTTGCTGTTGAAACAGCCAACAAGCGCTGCGGTGTCGTGGCAGGTGTGATGGGTGGGACAACCCGTGATGCAGTTGAAATAGCCAGGATGTACAAGGCAGCCGGCGCTGACGGCCTGGTGGTATTTCCCAATGCGGCTTTTCGAAATGAACCGCTGGACCCTCGCATTCCTTTCGAATATCACAAAGCCATCGCCGAAGAGACCGGGTTGCCGATCATCCTGTTTCAGCTTGCGCCGGTCTTTGGAGGTGTCAATTACTCGCGCGAAACCATATTACGGTTGATCGAAATTCCTGAAGTCGTGGCGATAAAAGAGGCCTCTTTTGATGCAAAGTATTTTGCATATACCAGGCGCATCCTGGATACGGCTGACCGTAAGATCACGCTCCTGACCGGGAATGATCTTTTCATCACCGAAAGCTTTTTACTGGGAGCGGAAGGTGCACTGCTGGGTTTTTGTGCCATTGGTTGTGGTATGGTGGCCGAGATGTTGAACAAGTTCAGCCAAGGCGAATGGCAGGAGGCGGTGGCAATGCGTCCACGTGTCCAGGGATTTGCGGACGTGATCTATAAGGATCCCGTATTGGATTATCGCGCCCGCTGCAAAGTTGCCCTGGCGCACGTTGGCGTTCTTAAGTCTGACCAGACCTATGTTCGCCCGCCCATGCTTCAGATCAGCCCGGAAGAATCCGGGCAGATTGCAGATGCGCTATCCCGGGCAGGCATGCTTTCGTCACGATGATTGATGAACGGTCGACCAGTTCTGAGATCAATAGGCCCACCCCGAGATTGCGGTGGTGGGCATTGGCGCCATTGAACAACATGGCCGCCATCTGCCCATTGGCACAGATTGGATGATCATCTGCGAGTTGAGCCGGCGCGTCGCGAATGAATTGGACGCCTGGCTCCTCCCGGCCATCCCCATCAGTATGAGTGAATGCCATGGCTCGATCGCGGGTACCGTCTGGTTAAAACCTGCCACGTTGTCCGCTGTCTTGCAGGATATTGCCAGTTCGCTGCACGCCCAGGGGATTGATAAGGTACTGGTTCTGAATGGCCATGGTGGCAATTTCATCCTGGAGCCAACCATCCAGGCCATTAACAATAAATTTCCCGGATATGCATGTGGTTATGCCGCCCGACGTGTGGCCGGTGAGCGATAACGAAGGTTTGATCTTTGAAACACCCGAGACTGATCTGCATGCCGGTGAAATTGAGACTTCGATCCAGTTGTACCTCAATCCCGATCTGGTCAAGTCTGAGCGGGTGGATTTTGTGCCACCTGTCGGTCGTGAGTTTCTGGATTATGTGACCATGGACCTGATCAGCCCTGAAGGTGTGTGGGGCAGCGCCAGGTAAAGGAACTGCAGACAAAGGCGCACGCACCTTTGCGGCTCAGGTAAAGGCGATCACCGTATTTGCGCAGCAGGCTTTCAGGGATGCAGGGATGATGCTGAACTGGCAGAACACAGCCTGGGAGTTCAAAGAACAGCCGCCGCAGGTCGCGATCCTGCCGCTGGCAGGTCTGGAACCTCACGGACGGCACTTGCCGCTGGCACAGACCAGTTCATTGTTTCTGAAATCTCCAGTCGCGTAGCCGCAGCGTTTACCCTTCCCGACTTTCCTTCTGCCAACCTGGCCGTTTGGCACATCCATGCAGTATGGCCGGACAGGCTGGCGCCATCTCTCTGGGATTTGAGACGCTCTGGGCCGTGGTTCGCGATATTGTCCTGTCATTATATGAACACGATATTCAGAACGTGGTGGTGATCAACAATCATGGCTCGGCCTGCAACATCAACTGCCCTCCCGGTTGGTAATTCCATCGTCAAAACTGCGGTTCGCCAGTTGAATTATGAAACCCCCGGATTGACTGCCATCTGGGTGCAGCCTTTTGCCGCCGGGCGGAAGGCATTGAATGCATTGTTCCCTTCGGCCGACCTGGATTTGCAAGCTGGTGTACTGGAGAGCTTCGATCCTGATGGACCTGGCGCCGGCTTTCTTGCCAGAAGGGGATGAAAGCAGGCCGGGTGATGCCTCTGCCGTGAAGGGCAAACTCGCCTTGGATGTCGTGGTGAAAGCAACGGTCGAATACATTGAACAGAGCTTTAAGCAACTTGATCAGATCAAAGCTTGATTTGCTTTGGATTGGATAGTGTGGAAAGAACTCTTTAGTGTAGAATGAGCCCATGTCAACCAGGCTATTGAATTCATCCGAATATCCGCAGCTCAGTCCCGCCCACGGGCTGTGGAACCTTTACGATCCCGCTGCTGCTCCCATGCGCTTCCAGGCTGGAACGGTTGCACAAGCTGAGGCGTGGCAGAAGGAGGTCCGTCCGGCGCTGCGCCAGGCGCTCGGCTTCACCGACCTGCCGCCTGCGCCTCTGAACCCGACCCTGCTCGAGCGTGTGGAACGTTCGGACCACGTGCGTGAGAAATGGCTGCTCCAGACCTGGCAGGGTGCCCTCATGCCGGTCTATTTGTTGTTTCCCCGCCAGGGCACCGCGCCCTTTCCGCCTGTGCTGGCCTTTGCGGGGCATGGCTACGGCGTGAAGGATATCCTCGGGTTATGGGAAAACGGGCAGGAGCGCCTTGAGTCGGATGGCTATCACCAGGATTTCGGGGTCGAATTGTGCCGGCATGGCTTCCTGGTCGTCGCCCCGGAGATCTCCTGCTTCGGGGAGCGCCAGACCGATTACAGCTACCTTGACCCGCTCCTGGGGCAGCCGGTTCCGACCACCTGCGAACAGACCGCCCACCTGGCCTTTCACCTGGGCGGATCGGTGCTGGGCTTGCGCGTGCATGATGCCCTGCGCTTGGTGGACTGGCTGGAAACCCGCCCGGATGTGGACATGCGCCGCCTGGGCGCCATGGGCATTTCCGGTGGCGGGATGCACACGCTCTTCTCAACCTGCCTGGACGAGCGCATCCGCGCCTGTGTCATCAGCGGCTATTATTCGACTTTTCGGGATAGCGTCCTGGCAATGTCGTCACTGCGACTGCAACTTCGTCCCCGGTCTCCACCGCTTTGGGGAAATGTACGACCTGATCGGGCTGGTGGCTCCCAGGCCGGTCCTGGTCGAGGCCGGGACACACGATCCGATTTTCCCCATCCAGGCGGTAAAACACAGCGTGGAAATTGCGCGTGAACGTGTCTACCGCCTCTGGCACGCCGAAGAGCGTTTCGAGACGGATATTTTCGAAGGCCGGCACCGCATCAGCGGCCGGCGTGCCTACGATTTTCTGAAAGAGACACTCTTGTAAGTAAAGACAATCCATCCCTTCTTCCGGGGAGAAAGCTCAATAGACGAGACCTCCGAGTTTTTCAAAAATTCGGAGGTCTGCTTTACGATCTACCCTTTTACCCTGCCGCGGCTCCCTGACCTCCACTTGAACTCGCACTTGGCGCCGCTGCTTTCTCGCCCTTGAGTTGCCTTAGCATATCGTACCAGAAGGACGAACCCTGTGACACCGCCGCGGCCGTGATGCCCAGGCCGAGAACCTTAAGGAGTGCCCAACCAACCCAATCCAGCGCCTTCCCCGTTTCAGGCAGATCGGCGGGTGCCTTCCACCAGCCAATTTGGAGATCGAAGGTCTTCAGGTCATTGGCAAGCGTGGTAATGTCGGTGTTGCTGCTGTCCCTGGCATAGGCTGTTGCCAGGGCATCGGCGCTGGCTCGCAAATCCGCGTTTTTCCAGAGGCTCTTCGCTAACTGGATGCTGTCCACGCCGAACAGGAATGCCACCAGGAGGGATAGGATGATCACCCACTGGCGGGCATGTGCTTTGTAGTAGTCTGACGCCTGGTTCAACACCCCCGAGAACCACATCGAAGTCTTGCTGCGTAATTGGTTGATATCGGTGACCCCATCATTGACCAGCTTGAGCAGGCTGGTCTTTGCATCCGAATCGGGCAGGATTTCAAGGATTTTATTGAGCTCATCCACTTTGTAAGGTTTCTGCTTGTCAACCAGTAGGAAATTGTCAAACACTGCGTCCACCAGGTTGGCTACTGGGATTTGTTCAATTTTTGCCGTCTCTTCCTTGATTTTGCTGGTGAAAACCCCCCGCCAGCCATCATACTTGACCGGTGCAAGCGCTTTGATCTGTGGCGCCATCATAACTTCCTTCAGCTTCACCTCCCCGATCAGCTTCTTCAGGTTGTCTTCGAGATCCCGGCCGCGCGTTCCAATCGACTCCAGGATGCGGGCACTGATGAATGAAATTATCAAGCCCAGGATGTAGTACACCAGCACGAGCGCGATCGCAACTTCGAGGATTGGGGAGAATGACATTTTAGCCTCCTGAAACTTACCGGGTGAAAGGTGAAAAGGCTGGTTATCCTGGCCTGCTCCTGGTCCAGTCTGCCAGCCATCCACATGGATCTTGCTTGTATAAAGTATAGCAAAAACGATTCTCGGGTGCAACAGGTCAACGGGGATCGGTAAAAGCGATTGGGCACCCTGTATTCATGGCCTCCCCACCCTCCCTTCCGTTCAGTAAAAAAAAGGCTGCGGGAGCGCTTTCTGCTCCCGCAGCCTTTTTTCAAAACACACAATCAGACGCTTAAAGGTCCCGCCTCCCAAATACGTACACCGTCAATCCAAGCGCAGCCAGCAGGTACACCACAGCATATCCAACCATTAACAGGCTGGGGACGGAGGTGGTTCCAAAAGGCGAGAACCCCAGCACGCCCGATAGTGGCGACTGCATTTCATAGGCCGCCCGGTGCCACAGGGCCTCGCTCGGGATGATCAGGCTGGTCAGGATGCCGACCTTGACGGCCGTCGCGTTCTGGATGGCCGAGCCGATCTGCTCGATCCATCCGCCAATAAAGGACATTCCATACAGGCCGAAGATCACTCCGCCGGTGGCCAGCGCGGATAGGCGGCTGGAAAAAAGCAGCGCGATCGTCATCACCAGCAGGCTCTCAAGGTAGATCAGGCCCAGCCCGGCCGCCAGGTGGGGGGGCAGGTACCCGGATTGCGCCCACACGCTTATGACCGCGCCCCCCGCCATCAGTGCCAGGTAGAGACCCAGCAGGCTGGCAAACCCCAGCCATTTCCCGAAAACCACGTCTGAACGCCGGATCGGTTTGGCAACGATCGTCTGGATCGTGCCGGAGCTGATCTCGCTTGCCAGGGTGTCTGCTCCCAGCAGGGCCGCCATGGCGATCGATAGGAAGGTGATCGCATACAATCCCGCCAGGGTCAGGGCGTTGTCCTTCTCCCGGTCGAGCACATTCATAATGCCTTTCCCGCCTCCGGACGCTTCCGCCAACGGCTGGACCGAACTTACGTTGATCATGTGGAACCCGATCGAATAGACCACCAGGAAGCCGATGCCAAGCAGGATGCCGGTCAAAACGATCTTCCTGCGGATGGCTTGCCGGAAAGTCATTCGGGTCAGGATCAGGATTGGGTTCATAGGCCGCCCTCCTTCCCGACCGTTTCAATGAATAATTCTTCCAGGGAGACGCGTTTGGGTGTAATTTCGTACACGTCCACTCCCTGCGCAACCAGGTAACGGTTGATCTCGGGTAAAACGGCTTCACCGTTGGCGGTCAGCGTCAAACGCCCATCCTGCTGGGAAATATCCCTGGCCCAGGTCAAAAGCCCGGTGGTTATCTCTGGCCTGAAGCCTGCCAGCCGGATGGAGACCGTGACCTGGCCGGTATCCAGCGAGGCCAGTTCCAACTGCCGGACAACCTCGCCGTGGCTGATGAATGCCACCCGGTCGCAGGTGACTTCGATCTCGCTCAGCAGGTGTGAATTCAGGAAGACGCACGTGCCCTCTTTGCGCAGCTCACGGATGATATCCCGCACCAGGATCCGGCCCACCGGGTCGAGGCCGGAGGTCGGCTCATCCAGGAAAACCAGGGCTGGCCGGTTGAGCAGAGCCTGCGCCAGCCCGATTCGTTGCAGCATGCCTTTCGAAAACGTCGCCAGCAGGCTGTCCCGGAACTCGGACAGTCCAACCCGTTCGAGCAGCGTATCGATTCGCCCTGGCAGTTCACGGCGCGGGACGCCGAATAATTGGCCGTGCAGTTCCAGGAATTCGGCTGCAGTCAGCCAATCCTGGAAGCGGAAATGCTCCGGCAGGAAGCCAACCTGCGCCATGGTGCGGCGGTCACCCAGTGGCAGGCCAAGCAGTGAGGCCTTGCCGGCAGTCGGGGAGATCAGGCCCACCAGCATCTTGATCGAGGTGGTCTTGCCGGCTCCGTTCGGCCCGAGGAATCCGAACACCTCACCCTGCAGGATTTGCAGGGTGAGGCCTTTGACCGCTGCGTGGTCGCCGAAGACTTTTCTCAGTCCATCGGTTTCAACGGCGAGTATAGAGCTCATGGAACCCCGTTAGGGCAGTGAATTGGCCATCTGGAGGGCTTGCTGCGAATTGGTGCCCAGGCCGCCGATGGCATAGACGGTGCCGTTCTTGACCCACATGAGAAGGAATTGCGGAGCATCATCTGCGGGTCTCTCGATCAGGGTGCCGGTCACGCCGTCCACTGGCACCTGTTCGTAGGTGGCTGCATTCTTCGGGATCGGGACGACCAGTGAAGAAGTCCAATCGACTGTTTGAGTGAACGCCACGGCCTGGTCGTGCGTCATTCCGGTGAACTCCAGGCCGATCTGGGCAAGCTCGGCGATGTTCACGTCCGCGGGTGCAGAGACGGTCGGGCTGGGGAGCTGTACCAGGATGATACAGTCCGGGTACTTCCGTCCGGCCGAGCCATTCATGCTCACTCCGCTGTCCTCTGCACCGGGTTCAGGGCAGGTGCCGTAGGACGTACTTACGCTGGCCGGGATGGTTACCGAAACTTTCGCGCTGTCGATGGAAGCCGGCAGCACCAGGTCCGGCCGCCCGGCCTCGTTAAGCAGGGCCTGGGCTTTTGCCCGGTCAACCTTGAACGAGAAGGCCGCCTTATTCTCCACGCTGATGCGTGTCGGGGTTGATCCCTGCGGCAGACGCACACTGAAACCGGCCAACTGGCTGGCTTGGCTGGCATCCGTGGCAGTCACCGGGTCGCCTGGTTTTTGTTCGCTGGTCAGCGAGCCTGAAATGAGCTGGCCGATCTGCTTTCCGAGCGTGCTGTTGCCGGTCAGTTGTTGCAATCCGGTGGTATCCACTGGTATCACAACCACCTGCTGGACGCGGAACAGGGCCAGCAGCTGGTCTGCCAGGGCCCGCGTGGCGGGGATGGAGAGAGCGACAACCAATATCAGTACGAGCGCCAGTCCGATCCTTAGGACCGGGGAGGCAAACATTCTTTTGAACATGGAGTTCTCCTTTCGAATGGTGTTGCGATTTTGTAACCTTTTCAAGGCGCTGCGGGCGTCCGGAATAGGTCCCTGAGCCGGGGCGGTTAGGAATGCCAGCCCTTCGGCAGCCGGCCGGATCTGCAGCCGGATCTGCTCCTGGCGCCTCCGGCAGGTTGAACAGGTATTCAGATGCTTCATTTCGATTTCCGCCAGCTCTCCGTCGAGAGCGGCACGTAGATGGCCATCACTTAAATGTCCGTTCATTCTTCCTCCCGGGATAGGGAACGATAGATCTTTGCGAATTCGCGTTCAGCACGCACGAGCAGGGGACCGATGGAACTGGGCGCCAGGCCCATTGCCTGGGCGATCTCTTTATATGCCAGGCCGGAGTAACGCAGGCTGAGCAATTCTGCCTGTCGGGTTGGCAGGCGTCCAAGCGCCAGGCGGGCCAGCCGGTTGGCCTCCTTGTTATCCAGGATCTCTGCCGGCCGGTATTCTGCCGGATCCTCCAGGGCGCCTTTGCCGGCTGCCATCTCGTAGCGCTGGCGGCGTTGGTAACTGCGGATCGAGCGCAGGCCCAGGTTGGTTGCCACCCGGTACAGCCAGCCGCGCAGGTTGGAACCTGCCCCATTTCCGGGTGGATGCCGGTAAAGCCGTAAAAACGTCTCCAGCGCCAGGTCCTCTGCCTCAGCCGGGTCGCCGGTCATGCGCGCCAGCAGCCGGTAGACCATGTTCCAATGCTCGAGGAAGAGCGCCTCGAAAGACTTGGGCATTGTGGAACCATCTTCAACTTCGGCTTGCGTCGCGACTGTTGCGGCCTTTGGGACCCTCATCAGAGGGAAGTTCCTTTCCTGCGGGAGAGATTCATGCATCGGTCCTGGTTCTTTCTAATTATAAAACCCCGCTCGCATGCTTAATAAGACAGGCTAAGAAAAAATTTGTCTCCTGGGCAGGGCGGACCACCAGGAGACAGGTTCTGGGAGGATCAGGGCGGATTAGAGCCCTTTAATGATGAGACCCAGGCAAAGCAGGACAAAGGCGGCCAATAGTAACACGAAACCAATTGCTCCCAGATAAGCGATCTGGGTGGCTAAAATATGGACAATATAAACGATCACGCTCACTACAGCGATGGCTACCGCTGCCCAAAAGGTTATCTTCTTGGGTGGATTAAGTTTCATTGCGTTGTTTTTCTCCTCGTAAATCGTGGAATTCTCCTCCCCACCCTGTGGCCAAAAGCCAGTCTTGGGAGGTTCGTCGGTTTATGAGACCAGGCGCACAGAAAAACGATGCGAGTACCTCACTCATAGAACAAGGGTTTGACCCGTTTTGGTCAAACCCTTGTATCAAAGCACATTCAATTTATTCGCTGGCGGCTTCAGGCGGGCGCTTCTTGGCTACCACTTTTTTGGCAAATTCGACCAGATCCTTGCCGCGGCTCTTTGCATCGTTGGCTACTTCGCCGGCCTTCTTTGAGACCATCTCGTACTGCTCGGCGGCTTTCTTTGAGACCATCTGGTATTGCTCATTGGCCTTCTTCGCGATCATGTCGGCTTGCTCGGCAGCCGCATCGCGCAGTTCGATGCTCTTGTCACGGATCAGCGTGCGGGTCTCTTCACCGGACTGGGGAGCCAGCAAAAGGGCGGCAACGGCTCCAGCTACACCACCGACAACAAAACCAACCAGGAACATTCCAAAATCATCGCTGTCTGACATTTTATCTCTCCTTTTTTTGGGAATGGATTACTTGCGGATAATATTAAATAGATCGAAGAATTTCTTTAGCCCGGCCATGTAGGAATTCAGCTTGATGACTGGTTCCACCAGGTTTTCGCTCAGGAATTCGGTCGTACCTCGCAGTGTATTGACCGTTTCTGTGGTCGATTTAAGGATCGGCTTGACCTCATTCTGCAGCAGGTTGATCAGGCTGGCAAGTTGAATGATCAACACCACCAGTGCTGCGCCGATCAGGAGGGACTCGAGCGCCATGAAAATAATGAAGATATCGCGCACATTGGCAGCCGCGGCGGGACTTTTCGCCAGAAAGATCACGGCAACCACGATCCCAGCCAGCACAACGACCACCCCGGCAATGATTCCCGCCAGGATCCAACGCTGCTTGACCAGGCTGGCTCGGCTGGCAGCTTCTTCTTCAGGAGTTGGGGTTTCAGGGATATTTTCGGTCATGTTCGGTCATTATAGCACAATTAATTTCTACTGCGGTCTTTAGCCTTGGTTAACAGGACTTTTATGCGTTAATCTTCAAGAATTTTGTTCCTGAACACGGAGATTGCCAAACCAACGGCAAAGCCGACCTCCAGAACGTACCAGACCGGTTCGTATATGAGAGCATATCCCATGCCTGCCTGATATCCCTGGATCAGCGGATGCCCCGCCAAACGATAATATATCTCGTTGATAAAGAAATCAATAAAATATACCAGCATAAGTAAAGTCAGACCTGTCACGTACGCACGCATCCGCCGCTTTTTGTCAGAGTCTAATGTACGCCAGTAACGATACAGGAGCGCAACCAATCCACCGCCAATGAAAAGAACATTCGGTAAAAGGGCGATTGGGTCCGGCCAGTTATCCGGATTGAGGAAGATATTGATGGAAAATGCCAGGAAGAATGTTAGCGGAACCAGCAATACCGCCAGCCAGAGTGTCCAACGTGGGGTAAAACGGCCGTCTGGAAATATATACACGATTATTAACCCACACCACAAAGCCCAGCCAAGCAGGCCGGCCGGGATGAGCATCCATGGAGAAATGGTGACAGCCCAACTGAACAGGGTATTGCCCCAAATGCCCGCGGCAGCAAACACCGAGAGAAGCCAGGCCATCAGCACAGCCATCAAACGGTCGTTGTACCGGCGGATAAGTAAAAAACCGGTTACAAAGAGCGCCAGGCCTCCGAGGATACGGGCAATTGTAAAAATGGAAGCATATCCTGAGAGGCTGAATCCAGTTTGGATGACTATGTTTTGATAATCGGCGTGGCTTTGTACATCCTGGGTTGTCAGATCCGGGAAATATTGGATTTGCTGGTCGGCCGGCACCCGGTCCCATACATTCAGACTATATATGCTTATTGAGAAAGAGAGCAGGCTGAGCAGTGTGACAATTCCCAGACGATCATGCCTGCCTTTTGCCACGCCCCTGTCAGCCGAAGGTCAATGGCAGTTTTATCTTCCCCCTTCAGACCCGATTGGGAAAAGTCATTTGAAATATTCATGATGGATCTCCTGATTGTTGGGAGGCAAAACCATATCAGATGACCGGCTTTTCCCTGAAAAAATGGCACGAATAAATCAATACCTTATACAGTATAAAACTAATTAGACCTTTTTGGTTATGGTAATTAAGTCATGCTGTCAAACATTTTCGTTCGCCGGAGCACAAAAAAAGAAGCCCGGCGCTGGATTGCCGGGTTTCAGATTGATTGGTAAGCCTGGTTGGTTTATGGTATTTTTGAAATGGCCTTTATTAGTTCGTTCAGGCGGGTATCAAGATTGGATATGCGGTTCCCGTTCTCATCGTGCACCGAGTTATACAGCTTCACGGAGTTATTGTAAGCCAGAATATAGGCAGCATAAGTAGTCGATTTGGAAGAGATACCCCTCCCCACCTTCCACGTGACCACATTGCGCATGATACGGCCGGTGGCTCGGAACAATTCATTGGTCCCGACCAGCAGAGCCGCGCTGGCATCATCCGATGTTATCGATGCATCATGGATATTGATCACATTTCCGCTGGCATCGTAACCATTATGAGTTGAGAGAGTATTCGACGCAGTAGTATTCGCAGTTTGGGCAAGCACTATTTTTTTGTTATAGATCTTTAACATTTGGACAAGATCTTGAACATTAAATCCGTTAGCTTTCGCCACAGAGATCAAGTTCTCGAAGTCTGTTACTAGTGCGGCGGCGCCGGCCAGATCGGCCTTTTGATTACTAAACCAGGTCTGATAGTTCACCATGGCTGCCTGCAGTCTTTCGATCTGCATGATCTCCGGCCGTTTATTTTTCCAGGATTTGAGTGCCGTAGCAAAATCCTTCCCGGCTTTCACAAGCAGGTTGCGTGCGTTCACCAATGCCTGTCTGGCGTTTTTAATGGTCAGCGTCGCAGCACTTGGATCTATTACTTTCCCGTTATCATCATAGCCTTCATGGGCGGAGAGAATATCGGCTGCCGAAGTGATGAAGGGCACGGCCGTGTCCAATTGCGATTGGTACGTTATTAAAGCCGCTGCAATTGAAGTAGTGTCAATGCCATACCATCCTGCTTCCATGAATAGATTCTCATATTCAGGCACCAGGGCATATGCCTTTTCAACATTAGCCTGTTGCTTGATCAACGCCCTCTGGAGATGGTCTAAAGATTTTGTATTGACATAATTTTGAGGATCCTCCGGCGCCGCCAGGGCAACCCTTGCGGGAAAAGAAAATGTTGCCCCAAGCCCGACCGCCGCGCTGACCGCCAGGAGAAGGACCTTTCTTAGGACTGTGGATATGAACCGGAATGCTTTCATTTATTGCTCCTTTCTTGAATATGATTTTTTTTGCTAGTATATCCCATGCTGTAAATTTGTCGCATTAATTCCATAAAACCTTGATATAGGAACACCCCGGAGTCTCCTTTGAACAGTTGTTTCATTTCAGCCTGTCTTGATACTTTTGAGGACGAATACTGCCATGGAATAGTTCCCGGCAGCGTTTATAATTACCGGGCAGATATCTCTGAATGGATGACCTTGTGACCGCCTTTCTTTCTGATCAAATGCTCGTTCTCTTTATTATACTTGCAGCCGGCGCGCTGTTGGGAAGTTTCTCCTGGCGCGGCATTTCATTGGGCACCGCCGGAGTCCTTTTTGTCGCCCTCGTCTTCGGGCACTTTGGCCTGTCAGTCCCGAAAGCCGTTATGGATCTTGGTCTGCTGCTCTTCGTCTACGCTGTGGGTCTGCAGGCCGGACCGCGCTTCTTCCGCATGTTCCGCAAGCAGGGCATGCGCTATGTCGTTATTGGAGTTGCGGTCGCTCTGACCGGTGTCCTGGTAACGCTGGGCGTTACGTATTTGTTTACCATCCCGGATGACCTGGCCGCAGGCCTTTATGCCGGGGCGCTTACCTGTACACCCGCGCTGGCGGCTGCCCTGGACGCTTTTGCTCGAACGGCTCCCAACCTGAACGCGGCCGTCTCAGTTGGCTATGGGATCGCCTATCCATTCAGCATGATCGGTGTGGTGTTTCTGGTTCAATTTCTGCCGAGACTGCTCAAGACGGGATATGCGGGCGGAGGAGCAGAACTGGCTGGCCGAACGCCAAAAGGAATTACCTTCCCTGGTGGTGAAACAGTTGCGTATTACCAATCCGAACATGGATGGTAAGTCTTTACGCGAGATGGACCCGCACCGTCTGGCGCATGTCAATATCACGCGCGTCTCGCGTGACGATCAGGTCAGCCTGGTGAAGCCGGATTTTATCCTGCACCTGGGCGACGTCCTGATGGTGGTGGGTCCGCATTCTGAAATGCAGAAGATCAAGCTGGTGCTTGGAGAAGAAACCGAGGTTCCGATGGATATGAATTCGGACATAGCCACCCAGGACCTTGAATTGAATTCCTCTGCCTTCATCGGTAAGACCCTGGCCGAGCTGCAGGTCTGGGATAACTATGGAGTGATCATCACGCGCATCCGCCGCCAGGGCTTTGAGATCAGCCCGGTGGGTGGCATCATGCTCGAGATCGGGGATGGTCTGCACGTGGTCGGTGATCCCCTGGAAGTGCAGGAATTTATAAAGAAGGCTGGCGGCGATACCCGTCAGGCCCAGGAAACCAATATGCTTCCTTACCTGCTCGGGCTGGTGCTGGGGATTGGCCTGGGGCTGGTGCCGTTCCGCCTGGCGAGCGGCGTGGAGGTCAAGCTGGGTATTGCCGGAGGCGCCTTTTTGGTCAGCCTGCTGATCGGGCATTTTGGACGGATCGGTAGCCTGCGTTTGAATGTCCCGCCGGCCGCCAAGAACCTGACGCGTGAACTCGGCCTGATGCTCTTTCTGGCGGGTGCCGGTACAACCGCCGGCGCGCAATTGGTGCAGGTGATCCAGAAACAGGGTTGGTCGCTGCTCCTGGCAGGTGCCTTGATCACGATCCTTTCGGTGGCTGCCGGCGTATTGCTGACACTCAGGCTGTTCAAAATGGATACACTTGCATCCCTGGGGGCGCTCACAGCCGCCATGACCAATCCGCCCGGCCTTTCGGCTGCAAATAAACAGACGGTTACCGACCAGGCCACCCTGGCGTATGCCAGTGTTTATCCTGCGGCGCTCATTTTCAAGATCTTGTTCTCACAACTCCTGGTGCTGTTGCTGCTGCGGTTTTAATCCGCTAGGATCCACCCATTAGGTATCAAACCACTTTTGTTTTATGCAAGCGGGAACGGATCAAGTTGCCCGCCCCAGCCCGGATTCACCTCAGGATCTGAACCTGGGTGCCTACGTCTGCCCAGGTAAACAACAGGTGCGCATCCTGCGAGCTTAGGACCACGCATCCGTGTGAAATGGGCGTGCCAAGGCCATCCCCCCAGATGACGTTTCCATTGGTCAGGATCGGCAGGGAGTGGATCCCATTTTCTGTATCCCCGATCCAATAAATTCCCAGCCAATCCGGCATCCAGAACCCCCATGGATCGCTCCATGCGTTCGGGATTTTATCCAGTATGGAGAAAGTGCCTATGCGGGTGGCATTATTTGCGCCGGTCGAAACAACAAAACTATACACCAGGGTACTTCCCTGGTAAGCGTATAAATGTTGTTGGGATATATACACAAAAATGGATTTTCCGCCGGACGAGTCTGGGGGCGCAGGCAGAACTTGTGCATTAAAACTGACGGACGCGACCGGTTGGGTTGGGGCGGGGGCCGGGGTGGCGCTGGGAGGCGCGGTCGGTTCGGGTTGCGTCGCTGTGGGAATGGCTGTATCAGTTGGCAGGGGCGTGGCGGGGGCTGGTTCGGTGGGTTTCGGAGTCTCTGTCACAGTGGCTGTGGATGTAGCCATTTGCTGCAGAACAATACTTTCCCGCTCGCTGGTGCTCAGCCCGCGCGCATTTACGCTCCCGTTCTGGGATGTGACCACGCTCAAGGCTAGGATCGCAATAACCCCCACGCCGAAGAACGAAATCAATCCGAACCAACTCCAACGCGAAGGTCTTATTACTTTTTTGGGGACAACTTTCGAGGCTTGCGGTAATGCGCTTGGGCTGGATTTTTTGTACCGCGGCCGGGTATCCATAAAGTCAGGCCGGTTTGCAAATGGTATTGGTCTCCTGGCTGGCTCTTCGACCTGCTGCTGGGTCTCGAATGAGTCCTGGCGGGCTGCAGGTGGAATGGCTATTTTGCTGGTCTTTTCGAGCCGCCGTTGGACCTCCAACAAGCCATGCCGGGCGCGAAAACTGCCCGGATTGATTTTTAAGGCTTCTTTCAAGTATTCCAGGCTGGCGCGCGGTTCTGCTACTGCCGCCAGGATCAACCAGGGGTCTTCCAATTCTGGGGCAAGCTTGAGGGCGCCTAACGCCAGGGCTCTCGCCGCCTGTTTTTTACCCAGGTGCAACTCTATAAAAGCATTCTTTATGGCGTTTACAGCAATTTGCTTATTCGAAGCCATTATTCAAACCAAAATATCGAGATCCGCTCAGGTTCTGGCATCTATTACGTGAATGGACGGGTTCATAAATAATCGTTTACATCATACACTCTGCGCGCGAATATCGCAATCGACTAATTGCCCATTTTTACATACCAGTAAGTGCGATATTTAACCGGGTAAAACAGTGCCAGAAATTCCCCGGGATGTGAAAAGAAAGACCTTTTCCATCCCTTTAATCCCTTTCACAGCTTACCCTTGGAGTATCTGTGGTTAAGAAGAATTGATGTATCAAAAAATGCCTTGCCACAAAAAAACGAATTGGCTTTACAATCGGGCAAAGGAGAAAAGCATGTCAGACACCACCGTTTCGGATTTCATCAGCCGCATGTCGGCCGCCTTCGTCCCTGAAAAAGCCGCCGGTATCGATGCAACCATTCAGGTCAAGCTGACGGGAGCCCAGCCCGGAGAATGGTTCTTAACGATCAAGGATAACCAATGCACGATCAATCAGGGGCTTGCGAATGCCCCCAAGTTGACCGCCACTGCCAATTCGGGGGACTTTATCAAGATTTTTTCTGGCCAATTGGACGGTATGCAGGCGTTCATGCAGGGCAAGATCAGGATAGCTGGAGACATGAGCCTGGCCTTGAAATTGTTGAACCTGTTCAAGATGCAGTAATGATGCTTATTCCTTATTGCCTTAACCCCTAAACCACTTCTCCCCTGATTTTTAGGTGTACATTCCCCAATCCAGGGCACCGGGATCTTCCATATATGAAAAGTCCCACACCTCCGGTCCCAGTTCGAGGGTGACCGGCATATTCAATCCTTCGCTGGCTTTTTGCTTGATGACCTCCAGCATGGCCGGGCCATACGGGCAGAACGGGGTGGTCAGCACCACGTAGATTTTGGCCTCCTTGTCCATGACGGCCACCTTGCGGATCAGACCCAACTGAATGACATTCAACGCAATTTCCGGGTCGACCACTTCGGATAATTTTGCGCGCAGCGGTTCAACCAGCTCCGGATGTGTATCATGAATTTCCCAATGGATCGGGGTTACGGGAGCTTGCGTGCTCATTTTGCCATGGCCTCCGCCTGCACAACATAAGTGCAGTGGGCGTCACCCTGAAGGACACACGAGACTTTTTCGGCCGGAACGGCCAGCATCCTGGAGATAAGCGTCTGGTCGACCGTGCAGACTTCCGGGTGGCTCTGGCCGATCTGCAGATACGGGCAGGTGATCTCGTGGATCTGGTATTGTCCGCCGGTCTTTTCCCATTCGATGGTGAAGCCCTCCTCTGTCATGAGGGTCTTTGCCAGGTCAAGACGCTCCTCCATATCCAACCCCTTCATCTGACTGATATATTCCTCGGCCAGCCCATCCGCCATTTCGGCGAAGAGTTTGGCGACCACTGGCGCAGGCATGCTTTCTTTCATCTGTGATAGCAAACGCGTGGTCAGCCGCAGGTAGCGGGTGGGGAAGCGTTCCATGCCTGCCTCGGTCAGGAAATAGACCAGGCGCGGCCTCCCGACTCCGTGGCGTTCTTCGTCCGTCCCAACCAGACCCTCGACCTGTAAATTGGTCAGGTGGTGACGTACGGAAATTGGATTGATCCCAACTGCAACAGCCAGTTCGTTGATGGTGGTGCGCGGCTGGCGCAGCAAGGTTTGCAGGATTCGATCGCGTGTGCTTTTCATAAATTGGAGTATAACAGTCTCATTGAACTTTGTCAATAATATAGATAATTATCATAAATATTGAATCTCCTATTTTCTCTTGGCCTCGGCTGCAGGCACACGCGTGCTCATGGATCCTTTCAATAAATGGTTTGGTTACAAGATCCCACAGGTGGAGGCTGAAGTTGTTACCACCAGCCACTCTCACAAAGATCATAATTATATTCAAGCTGAAAAAGGGAATTTTCATCACCTTGACCAGACAGGCAGTTATACCCATGAAGACATTGCCATCACCGGGACGCTCACGTATCACGATAATTCCATGGGCGCAAAAAGGGGCAAAAATGTCGTCTACGTTTTCAGCCTGGATGGGATACGCGTCTGTCACTGCGGTGACCTGGGACATTTGCTCTCACCCGATCAACTCAGTCAGATCGGAAAAGTGGATGTGTTACTGCTGCCGGTCGGCGGTTCATTTGCGATCACTGTCGCACAGGCGCAGGAAGTGCGTGAACAGTTGCATCCCGCCATCACTGTCCCGATGCATTATCGCACGCCTGCAATGGGGTTGGGTGGGCTGTTCTTTGCCCGTGTGGATGAGTTTCTGTTGGTGGCTGGCGAAAATGCCCGCCAGGTGAGCGAACTTTCTCTGGATCCGTCTACGATCGCCGATTATGCCGGGATTGTATTGATGGCATATCAATCATTGCCCATCTTCCTATGGCAATCACCTCCAAAGTGGCACCTTTTAACGCCTGTTAAGTTAATATACTAGAAAAAAATGATAAATATTGACATATTCCCTTTTCTTTGCTATAATGCGTGTTCGTCAGGCACCAGATCTAAGAGGAGTATTTATGTCCGAGTTGGTCATCCAGAATCTACACGTCAGCATCGAAGGCAAGGAAATCCTGAAAGGGGTCGACCTGACGGTGAAACAAGGCGAAACCCACGCCATCATGGGTCCGAACGGCACCGGCAAATCCACGCTGGCATATACCCTGATGGGTCATCCATCTTATACGGTAACGGAGGGGGAGGTCTGGTTTAAGGGCGTGAATATCCTCGAATTGCAGGCAGACGAGCGCTCCCGCCTGGGTCTGTTCCTGGCCTTCCAGTACCCGGTCGCCATCCCGGGTGTGACGGTGGCCAATTTCCTGCGCACCGCGCTCAATGCCCGCCGGCATGCCGAAAATCCGGAAGATAAGGGCATCCCCATCCTGGAATTCCGCAATATGCTCAAGGAGAAGATGGAACTGCTCAAGATGGATTCGGCTTTTGCCGGACGTTACCTGAACGATGGTTTCTCGGGTGGCGAAAAGAAGCGCGCCGAGATCCTGCAGATGGCGACCCTCAAGCCGGAAATTGCCATCCTGGATGAGACCGATTCGGGTCTGGATATCGATGCGCTGCGTATTGTCGCAGATGGCGTCAATGCGCTGACCGGTCCAGAACTGGGCGCGCTGGTCATCACGCATTACCAGCGCCTGCTGAATTACATCAAGCCGCAGTTCGTCCACATCATGCTGGATGGGCGTGTGGTCGAATCCGGGGGCCCCGACCTGGCCCTGCATCTCGAAGAACAGGGCTACGATTGGGTGCGCGAAAAGTACGAAGAGGAAAAGGCCTGAGTACGTTTATATGTTTGCACGTTTACACGTTTGACACATTCCAACGTGATAGCGTGCAAGCGGTTCTTAAATTATTGGTGAAAACTATGAGCGAAGACGCAAAGATATTGGAAGATATTGGTCAATATAAGTACGGTTTCCACGACAAGGAAAATTACTTCTTCAAGTCCGGCAAAGGGCTTGAGCCGGGAAGTGGTGGAAAATATCTCCCGCATGAAGGGCGAGCCGCAGTGGATGCTGGATTTCCGCCTGAAGGCGCTGGATCATTTCCTGACCCGCCCCATGCCGACCTGGGGTCCGGATATTTCCGGGCTGAACTTGGATGATATTTATTACTATGTCAAGCCCACCGAAGGATCGACAAGATCCTGGGAGGATGTCCCGGATACCATCAAGAACACCTTCGATAAACTGGGCATCCCGGAAGCCGAGAGGAAGTTCCTGGCGGGTGTGGGTGCGCAGTATGAATCCGAGATGGTCTATCACTCCATCCTGGAGCATCTCGAGAAGCAGGGCGTGATCTTCCTGTCCATCGAGGATGGCCTGCGCCAGCACCCGGACCTGTTCCGCGAATATTTTGGCACGGTCATCCCGATCGAAGATAACAAATTCGCCGCGTTGAACTCGGCCGTCTGGTCGGGCGGATCGTTCGTCTACGTGCCGAAGGGTGTCAAAGTGGACCTGCCTCTGCAGGCCTATTTCCGCTTGAATACCGCCAATGTCGGCCAGTTCGAGCGTTCGCTGATCATCGTGGATGAAGACGCCTCGGTGCATTACGTGGAAGGCTGCACTGCCCCTCAATACACCACCAACTCCTTCCACTCCGGCGTGATCGAGATCGTCGTCAAGAGCGGCGCGCGCTCGCGCTATTCGACCATCCAGAACTGGTCCACCAACGTCTATAACCTGGTGACCCAGCGCGCCAAGGTGTACGGAAATGCCACGCATGAATGGGTGGATGCCAACCTGGGCTCGAAGCTGACCATGAAGTATCCATCCTGCTACCTGATGGAACCCGGTGCGCATGGCGAAATGCTCTCGATGGCTTTTGCCGGCCCGGGCCAGATCCAGGATGCCGGGTCGAAGATGCTGCATTTTGCCCCGAACACCACCAGCAAGGTCACCTCCAAGTCGATCAGCAAGGGTGGCGGGCAGGCTTCCTTCCGCGGCCTGCTCAAGGTCCATAAGGGCGCCAAGGGCGCCAGGTCCAACGTGGTCTGTGATGCGCTGCTGCTCGACCCGCAGTCCCGTACCGATACCTACCCGACCATCGAGATCGACGAGGATGATGTGACCATCGGTCATGAAGCCTCCGTCTCCAAGGTTGGCGAGGAGCAGTTGTTCTACCTGATGAGCCGCGGCCTGAGCCAGGAAGCCGCCACCACGATGGTCGTCTCCGGCTTCATCGAGCCGCTGGTCAAGGAACTGCCGATGGAATATGCGGTCGAGATGAACCGCCTGATCCAACTGCAGATGGAAGGATCGATAGGATAACGTACGATCGTTATCACGTCACACGTTGGCATGTATAAGTTCAGCAACCAACGTGTTACGTGCAAACGAGCAAACGTTCAAACGTAATGATTATGGAAGAGAAACCCAAAATCGTCATCACCCGCACCCGCCGCCCGGAACCAGCGGTCAGGGATTTTGCCTTTACTGCCGACCATGCTTCCCGCCGGTGGCGCCCTGGATGCCTACCGCGCCCATGCCTGGGAGACCTATTCCCATCTGGCCATGCCGAATGTCAAGGAGGAAGCCTGGCGGCGCACCGACTTGCGCCTCCTGCCCGCGGATACCTTTCGCCTGCCGGTTGTTGGTGCCTTCAAGGATCTTGCACCTGTCCCAGAAGAGCTGCTCAGGCCGCTGACTGCCGAGCAGTCAGGCGGCAGGTGATCCTGCTGCCGGGTGGTGCGCGTTGCATCGCTGGATCCTGAGCTGGTCCGCAAGAATGTGGTTTTTACCGATCTGCGAACTGCTGAAATGGAACATCCCAGATCTGGTCGCCCGCATGGCGGGTGAGCTTGTCCGCCCGGAGGAAGGCAAGTTTGCCGCACTGGCCGGAGCTTTTTCGCAGAACGGGGTTGTACTGTATGTCCCCAAAGGTGTGACGGTCGAACAACCGCTTTGAACAGCCTGTTGTGGGGCCCGGGTGTGGGTCTGGCGCATCTTTCGCATATCCTTGTCTGGGTGGACGAAGGCGCTTCGGTGACCTATGTTCACGAGGCGGCTTCGCCGGATGAAGGCGCGGCCTCCATGCACGCCGGGATCGTTGAGATCAAGGTCGGCGACGGCGCCAGCCTGAAGTTTGTCGAGCTGCAATCCTGGGGCCGGCATGTCTGGAATTTCAGCCACGAACGCGTCAGCGTGGGAGCGCGGCGCCAATGTGGATTGGATCTTCGGCGCGGTCGGCTCGCACCTGACCAAAAACTTCTCGGAGTTGGACCTGGTCGGGTGAGGGCGCGACAGGCCGGATGTCCGGGTTTCTATTTTGCCGATGGCGACCAGCACCTCGATCATGATACCCAGCAAAACCACCTGGCCCAGCACACCACCAGCGACCTGCTCTTCAAAGGCGCACTCAAGGGTGCACAGCCGGTCGGTCTGGCAGGGCATGATCTACGTGGCCCCCGGTGCCCAGAAGACGGATGGCTACCAGGCCAACCGGAATCTCATCCTCAGCCCGGATGCGCGTGCCGACTCCATCCCGGGCCTGGAAATTTTGGCCGATGATGTCCGCTGTACGCACGGCGCGACGGTCGGCAAACTCGAACAGGAGCCTCTGTTCTATCTCAAGTCGCGCGGCATCCCGGACAGGGAAGCCGAACGGCTGATCGTGGAAGGATTCTTCGATCCCATTATGCAACGCATCCCTTTGAAGGTGTACGCGCCCGCTTCCAGCAGGCGATCCATGAAAAGACGGCAGCAGAATGACCATTAAACCGCTTGCCAATAAGGAAAGTTCATCGCTACAATAAACCCAGAAAAACATCTCGGGGAGGCCCAATGACCCAATTTGCATTTATGCGTTCACCTGGTGCCGAACATGCCTATGAAGTGGGCGACACCGTGGAGGTCTTTTGTGACCACGAAAAGAAGCAGCGAACGTGTACGCGGCTGGCTGAAAGGCATCGTCGTCCAGGTGGACAGCAAAGATGGTGGCGGTCCAGTTCCGCACCAACGTCTACCTGACGGATGGCTGGATGGTGCCGGATCGCATCCTCTGGTATCCGGTCACCTCGGAACATATCCGCCCGTTGGGCACCCAGAAGAAACTGGGCAACAAAGAAATCCTGGAATATTAGACGTATCAGTGATCAGTGATCAGAGATAAGTATCGTTGATACTGGCTGCTCTCCAACCGTGATTACCTGATCACTACTCTGTACTTCTACTTGATCACTGTTCTCTATTCTCTCATGACTCTTGACGTTCATTCCCTCCGCAAAGATTTTCCCATCCTGACCCGGGAAGTGCACCCTGGCATTCCGCTGGTCTATCTCGATTCCACCGCCACCATCGCAGAAACCGCGCGCCGTGTCTCGAAGCGATGGATGCGTTTTACCGCACACAACAATGCCAACATCCACCGCGGTGTGCATACTCTGGCCGAGGAAGCCACGGCCATGTACGAGCAGGCGCGTGCAAAAGTGGCGGCAGTTCATCAATGCTCCTTCAGCCGAACAGATCATCTTTACCCGCAATGCCACCGAGTCGATCAACCTGGTGGCTTACACCTGGGCGCGCGCCAACCTGAAAGCCGGCGACCTGGTCATCCTGACCGAGATGGAGCATCACTCCAACCTGGTGCCCTGGCATATGCTGGCCAGCGAGCGCGGCGTGGAACTGGAATTCATCCCGGTGACGGCCGATGGCCTGCTGGATCTGGAGGCCTATCGCGACCTGCTGACCCGTGGCCCGAAGCTGGTGGCTTTTATCGGCATGTCCAATGTGCTCGGAACGATCAATCCGGTCGCGGAGATGGTCCGCCTGGCGCATGCAGCCGGAGCGATCGTCCTGGTGGACGGGGCGCAATCTGTGCCGCACCTGCCGGTGGATGTGCAGGCCCTGGATGTGGATTTCCTGGCTTTTTCGGCCCACAAGATGCTCGGTCCGACCGGCATCGGGGCGCTGTATGGCCGGGCGGATCTGCTGGAAGCCATGCCGCCGTTCCTGGGCGGCGGCGATATGATCAAAACCGTCCATCTGCGCTCCTTCACGCCGAATGACGTGCCGCACAAGTTCGAAGCCGGCACTCCGGCCATCGCCGAGGCGGTCGGGTTTGGCGCGGCCGTGGATTACCTGACCGGGATCGGCATGGAAGCGGTGGCGGCCCATGAGCAGGAGATGGTCAGTTATGCCCTGGAACGCCTGGAAGAGATCCCGGGCGTGAAGGTGTTTGGCCCGTCAGCCGAAAAGAAGGGCGGGGTGGCGTCCTTCACGCTGGAGGGTGTCCACCCGCATGATATCGCCCAGATCCTGGACCGTACAGGCGTGGCGATCCGCGCCGGTCATCACTGCGCCCAGCCTTTGCACGAGAAATTTGGCATTACCGCCACCGCCCGCGCCAGCTTTTATGTCTACAGTCTCAAGGAAGAAGTGGATACGCTGGTGGATGGGATTTATAAGGTTAAAGAAGATATTTGGATAAGATTGTCTACAGGTCTGAGCACGTCAACACGTTCGGAACGTTCCAACGTACTTGAACGTGAAAACCTGGGACACGTGAGAACGGGAACATGGATGACCTTTATCGTGAATTGATCATTGACCACTACAAAAATCCGCAATACCGCGGCCATCTTGACCCGAACGATATCCATTTCGAGGACGATAACCCGCTGTGCGGCGACCATATCGAAGTGACCCTGCGCGTGGACGGAGACGGCAAGGTGGCGGATGGTCGCTTTCGACGGCAAAGGCTGCGCCATCTCGCAGGCCTCTGCAGACCTGCTGATCGAGTTCGATCATTGGCAAGCCGGTGGAAGATGTAAAGAAACTCTCCAAGCAGGATGTACTGGATCTGCTCGGGATCGAGCTGGGCCCGGTGCGCTTGAAGTGCGCCCTGCTTTCGCTGAAAGTGCTCAAGGCGGGTGTATATGGCCTTGGGGAGGCCAGCGATGCATTGGTCGAATAGTCGCATAGTCAATAGTCTGATAGTCTGCATTAGTTACAGACATCCGATTGACTATAAGACTAGCCAATATAAGCTCAAGACTGCTTTTATGTTTAATTACGCAACCCTCGACCCTCTGAAGTCGAATTTCTTGAAATTGCCCCGGCCGACCAGCTGCCGGAGGGGGAACGCATCTTTATCGAGGTGGAAGGCAAGTCGATCGTCATTTTCAACCTGGCGGGCAAATTGTTTGCCATTGGGGATGTCTGTTCCCACGATAACGGTCCGGTGGGGGATGGCGAGATCGAAGAAACCGAGATCATCTGTCCACGCCATGGCGGTCGTTTCGACATTCGCACCGGCAAGGCCACTTCCCTGCCGGCCGTGAAGGATATCCCGTCCTATCCGGTGCGGGTGGTGGACGGGATGATCGAGATCGGCATGCCGAAGAAGGCATAAGGAGATTAGTTTATGAAGAAAGCGGAGGCCGTAATGGCTTCCGTTTTTTATTTTTCCAGCGGCAGCCTGCCTGGATCCATCAGGCCCTGGATTTCCTTTTCGACCATCGACGCGGCCTGCAGCAAGCTGGCCTGTACTTCGGAGCTTAGCCCGGCGCCCATGTTGAATGTTTTTCCTGCGATTCCGATCAGGCTGATCCGGCACTTCGCCAGCTCGGGATAAAGCGAATGCCCCAGCGCCAGCGTTTCGGCCACGCCCCAGCCGTGCGCAGACTGCGCATCCGTGCTGAAGGCTGCCAGATCTTCCGGGCCGAGGCGGTAGAGTGTGCCGGCTGCGTCGGAGGAATGGACTGCATCCACCAGGATGGCCGCCTCCATACCCTCCAACCGGTCGAGCAGGGCCAGCCCGGGCAGCTCGGCGAGTTCCACCTCTACCTTTTGGGCGGTCAGCGGGTATTCTGCCTGCCACAATCCGACAATTTCCAGCCCGGCCGCGTCGTCGCCGCGCAGGGATTGCCCAATGCCGATCACTGCGATCTTTTTCATGGTGAACCAATTTCCATTGCCGATGATCCCTATTGTAGCATTATCGCGGAGGCCATTCGTTTGTTGCAGGTTTATTGACCAAGCGATTCGGATTATAAACAGTCGTTTGTATAGCAGAACGAATTTTTTTGCGATTTAACTATTGACAGTGCGTTGAGAATATTGTATCCTCTGGGTGACAGCGTTGTCGTCAACGTTGTCATTTCCGGACACTCTTCTTCTTTTATCCAACAGGCTAAAATAGTCGCTTCGTTATGAGTAGCGATTCATTCGTTCGAAACGTGAATCATCACTCTCCTGCCACTTTGCGGGATGTGGCCGTTTTGGCGGGTGTATCCACCAAAACAGTAAGCCGCGTTGTCAATCGTCAAAGCGAGATTAGCCCAGCCACACGCCAGCGTGTTCAGGCCGCCATCGACCAGCTCGATTACCGGCCGAATATCCTGGCGCGCAATTTGATCCACCAGCGTTCCCATACGCTGGCGGTGATTGCATGGGGGATCGACTATTTTGGACCTTCCCGCACCGTAGTGGGGATCGAGCAGGAGGCGAACGAATTGGGGTATGCCCTATTCCTGAGCCTTGTAAGTCATCCAACTGATAGTCCTGCCCAAATTTTGGACACCCTGATTTCCCGCCGTGTCGAAGGCATCATCTGGGCCATACCCGAAGTGAGTAATAACCGTGGTTGGATTCAGTCCAGCCGCCTTGATCAAATTCCGCCCGTCGTTTTTCTGAGCATGGGAACGTGCCCGGGAATTTCCACGGTCTCTGTGGATAACCGCGATGGCGCCAGGCAGGCCGTGCAGCACTTATTGCAGCAGGGCCGGCGCAAGATCGGCATTATCACAGGTCCGATGGCCTGGTGGGAGGCGCGCGAACGCTATTGTGGCTGGCAGGAGGCATTGGAGGACGCCGGCTTGGAGCCCTCAGAAAATCTCGTGGTAAAAAGTAATGATTGGTCGGCTCTAAATGGTGAGATGGGAATGCGTGTTCTTCTGGAGCAGGTCCCGGATATTGATGCGGTTTTTGCGGGCAATGATCAGATCGCCCTGGGTGCAATGGGGACCGCCCACCAGGTGGGCCGCCTGGTGCCTCAGGATTTGGCCATTGTGGGCTTCGACAATATCCCCGAAGCAGCCTTCTTTTGGCCTCCTTTGACCACGATCTATCAGCAACTGGTTGATATTGGCCGGATCTCGGTGAAAACCTTGCATGAACTGATCACGGCGCGCCGGTCGGAAAGGGAACCACTTCGACCGTTATCGACAGTCTTGAAGCCTGAGTTGATCGTCCGTGCCAGTACTTCTTCGGCCTTATTCCCCGAGGCCAATTCTTGAAAGGATAGCCGGATATCTCCACTATAAAAAGTACGTTTGAAAGGAGGTGACCTGATAACATATAACCATAATTTAGGCTCAGGAAATTCGTAAGGATCGTATCGATTTCACAAACCTTTTCGATAATCTAAGGAGGCTTAAATGTTCAAGAATGTCTCACGGATCATTTCCGTGATCGCCCTACTATCGATCGTGCTGGCTGCTTGCGGTACGCCCGCGACCACTCAGGCTCCCGCCCCTGCCACCAGCGCTCCGGCTGCCCCGGCCACCAGTGCCCCGGCTGCCCCCGCGACCGCTGCTCCGGTTGCCCCAACCGCTACTACTGGAGCTGCTCCGGCAGCCGGAACCGGTTGGTGCTCAGGCACCAAGATCGTCTTCTTCCCTGGCGGAACAGCCGGTGGTGGTTTTGAGCAGGTCGTCTATAACGGTGCTCTGCAGGCTGCCAAGGATACCGGTGCGGATGTACAGTACGTCTGGTCCGATTGGGATCCTGCCAAGATGACCACCCAGTTCCAGCAAGCTGCAGCCACCAAGCCCGATGGCATTGCCGTCATGGGCCATCCTGGCGATACCGCCTTCGATCCCTTGATCGATGATGCCGAGATCTCAGGGCATCATTGTGACCAGCATGAATACTCAGCTGCCGACGGCGCAAGCCAAGTACGCCCCCAATGGTTTCGGTTATGCTGGCGCCATTCTCTACCAGGCCGGTTACGCCCTGGGCCAGGAAGCCGTCAAACGCTCAGGCGCAAAGTCTGGCGATAAGGCCTTCCTATGGGGCCTGTTGGCGCAAGCCGGTCGAGGCGAGCGCACCAAGGGCGTCAAGGATGCCCTTGAGAAGGCCGGACTGACAGTGATCTACCAGGAGATCGATAACGCCACCAATGCGAACGCATCCGCGGGTGTTCCGATCTTCACCGGTGTCTTCTCCAAGGACCCGGATATCAAGTTGGTCGTCACCGATCACGGCAACCTGACCGGCACCATCCAGACCTTCCTGGAAGCCGCTGGCAAGAAGCCCGGTGAAGTCTTTGCTGCCGGCTTCGATATGTCCGGCAATGCCATTACCGCCATTCAAGGTGGCTGGCTGCAGCTGGTGATCGATCAGCAGCAGTACCTGCAAGGCTACTTTGGCGTTCTGCAGATTTGTCTGAGCAAGAATGTACAAATTCGCTGGTCTGCAGATCGATACGGGCGCTGGCTTTGCCGACAAGAACAATGTTGATGCTCTGGCCGCGCTGGTAAAGGCGCAGGTTCGCTAAATGTTAACCGCTCCACCAATTTGCTGACACTGTTCTGTATCTGAATCAGCAATAGGAAACCACGCAAGGGCTAAATGGCGTTCAACGAACCTTGTCATTTAGCCCTTGCCATTCTTATAAAAAATAGTATCATCTTACCCAATCACGGAATGGAGATGACCAGATGGAAGAATACCGCCTCGAACTAAAGCACGTTTCCAAATCCTTTGGAGAAGTCCAGGCGCTTGAGGATATCAACTTTCACTTGGGCCGCAATGAGGTTGTTGGCCTTCTGGGAGATAACGGCGCCGGTAAATCCACCTTGATCAAGATCATCACCGGTTACTATCAGCCCACGAGTGGTGAGATCTTATTCAACGGTAGGAAAGTGGATAACCTGACGGTACCCAGGGCCAGGGAATTGGGCGTGGAAACTGTCTACCAGGAACGCGCCCTGGCAGAACTGCAGACCCTCTGGCGGAATATCTTCCTGGGACGCGAACTGACCACCTCGATGGGTTTCCTGGATATCCGGCGGATGAGGGATGAAACGCACCGGTTGATGAGCCAATCGATGGGTTTTACATCCCACGCTGTCAGCCCGGATTCGCACGTGGGCAGTTATTCGGGAGGTGAGAAACAGGGTGTTGCCATCGTACGCGCCCTTTTCTTCGATGCGGAAATCATTGTTCTCGATGAGCCTACCATGGGTCTCTCGCTCAAGGAGACCGCCAAACTGGTCAGTTTTGTGAATGGCATCAAGCAGGCGGGTAAATCCGCCATTTTTATCGATCATAACATCCTGCATGTCTATAATGTTGCCGACCGTGTAGTGGTGATCGACCGGGGCAAAGTTGCCGGTGAATTTTCAACCAAACATATCGGTCTGGAAGAGTTAATGGAAAAGATGGTCCATGTTGCAGAAACCGGCAGCCTTAATTGATCAACGAAGGATGGATGCAATGAATTCTCAAACTGATGAAATCGCTCCCAGAAATCACCGAACATTACAAAGTTCCCTTTAATTTCAGGAGATTTTTACGCGCGAACAGTGCCCAGCTTGGAATTCTGGGTGTTTTTATAACCCTCTGGATCATTTTTATTCTTTTAGCGCCCAAGACTTTTCTTGCTCCACGGATCTACTCTGCCTTTATGGCTTCCATCCCGTTCTTTGCCATCATGGCGATCCCCTTGACCATCATTGTAATCGCCGGCGAGATGGATCTCTCGTTCCCCTCCATCATGGCCATGGGCATGGTGGCGTTCAACTTTATCCACGGCGTGACAGCCTTCCTCCATAATGAGACTTTGCAGGTGTTCCTGGCAATTATCGCAGCCCTTGCCACCGGAGCCGCGATCGGCTGGATGAACGGGTTCATCATTGTCAAGTTTGGCATACCTTCACTCGTTGTCACCATCGGCACACAATTCTTATGGCGGGGTGCGGATCTGGTGCTTACACAGGGTGCAAATTTCTCCCTGGAATTTATTAAAAAGACCTTTTTTTATCAGTTGCTGGTTGGCAAGATCGGCCCATACTTCCCCATGCAAATGCTTTGGCTGGTCTTGATCACGATCCTGGGCTGGGTCATCTTGAACCGTCACCGCTTTGGCGCGCATATCTACCTGATTGGCGATAATGTGAAAAGCGCCGAACTGATGGGCGTCAATACCAGGCGCACTCGCATCCAGGCTTTCATGCTGGTCGGCGTGGTCTCGGCCTTTGCCGGCATACTCGCCAGTTTTTACGTGGCTTATTTCTGGCCCAGTCTGGGTGATGGCTTCTTGCTGAGCACGCTGGCCTCGGTCTTCCTGGGCGGTACCTCCGTCTTCGGTGGCGTTGGTACGATCCTGGGGACTTTCCTCGGAGCTTTCATCATTGGCGCCATCGAAGCTGCGACGGTTGCCATTGGCTTGACCGGATTCTGGACCCAGTTTATCTATGGTTTCATCATCGTGTTATCGGTGATCATGCATACCTACCTTCGCAAGCGTGGGGAATAATAATTAGCGAAAAAGAAGGTGCGGCGGCTCTTTTCACCGCTGCACCTTCGTTTTTAATGGAAGCGAAATAGGGTAATGGTTATTTTTACTGGCCCTTTCCGTTGATGGGTTCGATCTTCCAATCCCCGCTTGCCCTGATCGTGGTACTCGTTCCCGGCCAGTAGAGATGCGTCCAATAATCGCCGCCCCGCAGCACGGATGGGTTCACACCCATCGTGACGATGATATGGTCCGGCGAATAATGGGCAAAATAGGCCTCCCGGTTGACCAATGGGCGTCCCAGGGTCGGATCCAGGGCCACCCATCCGTTGTTCGGCATGTACACATCCGGCCATGCATGCTCGGTTTTGGCAAGGTCGCCCGTTCCCTTGTCCAGGTACAGCAATCCTTCGAAATATCGCGCCGGGATCCCTTTCGCCCGGCTGAGCGCTACCAGCAGGTCAGTGTATTCTGTGCAGTCTGCCCCCATCGGTCCCAGTGCGGCCTGCGCTCCCCAATTCGCTCCGTTGAAGGTGTAGACCAGGTTATTACCAATATAATCATAAAATGCCCGTACCTGTTGGCAATCAGTCGCTTTGCCTTTGGATAATTCTCTCGCGAGCGCCACGATTTGGGGGTTCTCAGATTCGATATGCAGTTCGGGCTGGGTGAATTCATCCGGAAGTTTCCCCTGGCAATCTGACAGATCGTATGCCAGCTCGTTCACGCTCACCCGGTAATCGATCTTGACGGTTTGGACCGTCCCGGCGGGTTGTCCGGAAAAATCAAACTCGGCGTAATGGTTGCCATATTCGTCAACCACCCGCGAATAAATATTGGGAGACACTTGCATTGACTGCACCGTCTGATAAGGAGGAAAATCCCGGATCAATGCCACCCATATATTCTGCTTCTCTGGCTGTCCTGCTCCCTCATTGGTGAGCGTCAATTGCTGGTGAACAAGATATTCCTGATGATCCAGGATGGTTACATGCGCTCCAGCTGTTTCACTGGCTGGGAGGCTCGAAACCGCCCGCGCTTGGCATCCCAGCATGAAAACCAATCCAGCCAATCCAATCAATTGTCGGGTAATGTTTTTTATACTGCCTCTTTTCGAGCCAATTGTATGCTATAACGATCAATAACGCAAAACCGGGCGATTCTATCAGAATGGCGTACTGGACTAAGATTCTCGATGATGTTATCATCCCTGCATCCAATTTGAAACCAATTCAGTCAGGAGAATGAGTAGGAGATGAAATCCCGCCAAAGGGTGATGCAGTCCCTCAATCATACAGAGCCTGATCGCGTCCCGATCGATCTGGGCGCAACCATCGTAAGTTCGATCGTCAAGGATACATACGTCGAACTCAAACAGGCGCTTGGCTTGCCTGTTGAAGAAATTAAAATGCTGGATTACGTGCAGCAACTGCCCTACGTTGATGATGCGCTGATGGAACGCTTCGATGTGGATTTTCGGATGGTGCAGTTACCTTCGGCGACCACGCTGGGGGTGAATATATTCGAAGAAGGTGATTATTTAGCCTTTATCGATCGCTGGGGGTCGAAGCTGCATATGCCTAAAAAGGGTGGTTTGTATTTTGATTGGGTTGACTTCCCGATCAAAACTGCTACAATGGCAGCTTTGGATGCTTATCAATGGCCCCAGCCTGATCCGGCCGAGGTCAACGTACAATTGGGTTTACAGGCCAGGGCCCTCTACGAAACCACCGACTATGCGCTCGTCGGCAGTGCGGTGATTGGCGGAGGTATCTTTGAACAGCCAGCCCGGGTCATGGGGCTGCAGAATTTCTTAATGGCCCTGGTTTCCGAACCGGCATTTGCCGACCGCCTGATGGAGACCATCACCGATATTTATATTGAATCCTGCAATCGCTACCTCGATCAGGTTGGCCCTTTCATCCAGGTTTTCACATATTGGGATGACCTGGCCTCACAAAACGGCTGGATGATCAACCCCGCCTTGTATCGAAAGCTGATCAAACCCAAGCAGAAACGCCTGGTCGAAGCGATCAAGAAAAAGACGGCTGCCAAACTCTTCTACCACTCCTGTGGAGCCACGCGTGGTCTCATCCCGGATCTGATCGAGATCGGGTTTGATATCCTTAATCCGGTCCAGGTATCGGCGAAGGACATGGATACCCGGGAACTGAAGAAGACCTTCGGACAGGACATCGTTTTTTGGGGCGGCGGTATCGATACCCAGCATGTCCTGCCATTCGGCAAGCCTCAGGAAGTGGCCGACGAAGTGAAACGACGCATTGATGACCTCGCTCCGGGCGGCGGGTTTGTATTTGCGGCGGTCCATAACATCCAGGCATTCGTGCCGCCGGAAAATATTATTACGGCTTTTGATACCGCACTGCAGTATGGCAGGATCCGTTCCTGATCCATTTTGTGGATGAAGATCATCGACCTGTTTAGGAGAAAACTGGATGAAACCTCGCGAGCGTGTTCAGACCGCGCTGAATCATGAAGCGCCCGATCGTTGCCCGATGCAGATCAGCTTCACCCCCGAATTTGCTGCTCGCCTCGAGGCCGATCTGCAACTCAAGGGTCAGGGCTTGCACAATCCGCATGGGGGCGGTAATACCTACGAATTGGAACGCACTCTCGATCAGGATATGCTCCTTACTTCTGTTGGCTGGGTCAACGGATATTACCAGGATGGCTACCAGAATGTTGCCAGCTATCCTGATGAATGGGGCGTGATCTGGAAAACCATCGAATATGCGACACCCTACGGCAAGGGGAAATACACCGAACCTTCTGGTCATCCGCTGGTTGAAGATGCCGCGCTGGATACATATCATTCGCCTGATCCCAATCGGCCGGAGCTTTACCACGAAGCTATTCGTGTCATCCAGCAATTTAAGGATGAGTATTGGATTGTTGGTGTTACCCCAACAACTATTTTCGAAACCGCCTGGGCCTTGCGCGGCTATGAACGCTTATTGATGGATATGGCCACAGACCCCGACAAGGCCAGCCGGGTCCTTGATATACCATATTCCTATCACAAGGTCGGTCACGCAGCGCCTGGTGAGCCTGGGAGTGGACATGATCTGGCTCGGCGACGATGTCGGCGGGCAGACTTCGATGCTGATGTCTCCAAAGATGTGGCGCCAATATTTCAAGCCGCGGATGGCTGACATTAATCGCCTCCCTGCGTGCCATCAACCCGCGCATCAAGATCGCTTATCACACCGACGGGGTGGTTTATCCGATCATCCCGGATTTGATCGAGATCGGCCTGGATGTCTTGAACCCGATCCAACCGGCTGCCATGGATCCGGTCAGATTAAAAAATGAATATGGCCGGAATTTATGCTTTTGGGGTTCTCTCGATATCCAACAGACCCTTCCCTTTGGCACACCCGCACAGGTCAAAGCAGGAAGTGATCACCCGCTTGAAGACGATCGGAAGGGATGGCGGGTTGTTGATCGGCCCAACGCACAATATCCAGCTTGACACACCCCTCGAGAATTTCTGGGCGATGATTGAGACGATCCGGAATACACCTTATAAAATGCTGGCCTAGCGATATGACCAAACGGGAAGTCATTCAAGCCGTGCTTGCCGGGCAGACGCCCGCCTATGTGCCCTGGTCATGTGGATTTACCAAAGAAGCCATGGCAAAGCTGGAAGAGCATTTTAAGCCCGTGGGGGTGGAACAGGCGCTCCAGAATCACTTGCTCAAGCTGGGCAGCGATATCGGTTTTTTTACTGACCTGGGAGAGGACCACGTCCAGGATGTTTTCGGTGTGGTTTGGGATCGCACTATCGATAAGGATATCGGCAATGTGCAGGGCTGCCTGCTGCCTGAGCCCAGCCTGCAGAACTACTCTTTTCCCGATCCGCTGGACCATCGATTCTTTGCCGATATTCCGGACCGCATTGCCCGCTATGGAGATCGCTTCCGGGTTTTCCAGATCGGTTTTTCACTTTATGAACGCGCCTGGACGTTGCGCGGCATGCAGAACCTGTTGATGGATTTTTATGATCATCCCGATTTTGTTCGCAGTCTATTGGAAACAATTGCTGATTACAACATCGCTCAGATCCGGGAAGCCTTGAAGTACGAGATCGATGCAGTCTATTTCGGGGATGATTGGGGGCAGCAGCGCGGTTTGCAAATGGGACCCCGGCTGTGGCGCCAGTTTATTTATCCGGTCCTCAAGCGCATGTATTCAGTCGTGCGGGATTCCGGCAAGCTTGTTTTTATTCACTCCTGTGGCGATGTGGATGAAGTCTTCGATGATCTGATCGGGATCGGGCTGAATTGCTTCAACCCCTTCCAGCCCGAAGTGATGGATGTTGAGGTCCTGATGGAGCGCTATCGCGGCCGATTAACTTTCCATGGAGGGCTGTCCACTCAACGCACATTGCCGTTCGGCCGCGTTGAAGATGTCCGGGCGGAAACGCAACGATTGCTGAAAATGGGTGCACACGGCAGCTACATTTTTGCGCCAGCGCATGATGTGGAAGGGGATGTGCCCCTTGAAAATATGCTGGCTTTCATGGAGATTGTTCAAAACCAACCTGGTTACCAGGAAAATTAAGAGGAGCTAGTTCAATGAGTCTTTTGGAGGATTTACGCAAGAGCGTTATCGAGGGCGATCAAAATTCCGCCCAGGATCAGGTACGTCAAGCCCTGGCCGAAAATATCCCTCCCGAAAGGATCCTGACGGATGGGCTGATATCGGCGATGAGCGAAGTCGGCCGGATGTTTGAAGAAGGCGAATTTTTTGTCCCTGAAATGCTCGTTTCCGCCCGGGCGATGAAAGCTGGGCTGGCCATCCTGCGGCCCAGCCTGGCCGCCGCCAACATCCGGGCGATCGGCAAGGTCGTCATTGGCACCGTCCAGGGCGATCTGCATGATATCGGAAAAAACCTGATCGGGATGATGCTGGAGGGGGCCGGGTTCGAAGTCATCGATCTGGGTGTGGATGTTGCACCGGAAAAATACGTTGCGGCCGTGCAGGAGCACCACCCGGACCTGATCGGTTGTTCGGCCCTTCTGACAACCACCATGCCGCGCATGCGGGACATCATTCTGGCTCTGCAGGCAGCCGGCCTGCGGGATACGGTCAAGGTGATGATCGGCGGTGCTCCGGTGACAGAGCAATATGCCAGGGAGATCGGCGCGGATTTCTATGCCCCGGATGCCGCCTCGGCAGCCCAGGGTGCCAGGAAGTTGGTACAGGCCTGAATTGCCCGAAATTTCTGCCAGCTATGACATCTGGTATTGTTTTTGACATAAAAGAATTCACTGTCCACGATGGACCCGGGATCCGCACCACCGTCTTCCTGAAAGGCTGCCCGCTGGCCTGCATGTGGTGTCACAACCCCGAGGGCCAATCCATGCAGCCTCAAGTCATTCGAAGCCTGTCCGGGGAACGGATGGCTGGTAGGGAATATACAGCCGGGGAACTGGCGTCTCTCTTGAACCAGCAAGCCTCGATCCTCCAGACGAATGAAGGCGGGATCACCTTTTCGGGTGGCGAGCCGCTCTTTCAGGCCGAATTTGTGGCCGAAGTGATCGACGCCCTGGCAGATCTGCACGTGCTGCTGGATACTTGTGGTTACGGAACACAGGCGGATTTTCTGATGCTGTTGGCTCGATCGGACTTGGTTTTCTACGATTTGAAACTGATCGACCGGGAACAGCATCTGCGCTACACCGGCTGTGATAATGACCTGATCCTGCACAATTTGCATCTGCTGAGCGGATCGGGCAAGCCGTTTGTTATCCGGGTACCCCTGGTGCCTGGTGTGACCGATACGGATGAAAACCTGGCTGCCATCGCCGAGACCGTTGGAGGCTTGCCTGGTCTGGTCGAGGTGAATTTGTTGCCGTATAATCGGGCGGCTGGTTCAAAATATGCAATATGCCGGGATGGAATTTAAACCGGATTATGATGAAAAGCTCCCTGTGAATATCAATACGAGCCTCTTCGAAAGAGCTGGGATCAAGGTATCAGCTAAATAATATGGGTTGGCACGCGTTTATTGGATGGATTTGACTCAAGGTAACCAATATGAATGACCGGTTGACACTTCTAAAAGAACGTATGCGGGCAGGTCAGCATAAGACCCTTCGCCAGGCCAGGTTGGTCGATATCCTGCCGGAATGTGAAGTTGAAAGCCTCTCCTGGTCTCGCCGGGTTGCCCGCCTGGTGCGCCGGCAGTGCGAAGCCGAACAGGTGGTCATTGAACCCGACGAAATGATCGTATTTACACGCACCCTGGCTGGCATCCCCCCGGTGTATTCGGCGGAAGAGTGGTCGCGCCTGACCGCCGGGCGGACTTTGCATGAGCTTGGACCGGTCAGCAACATCTGTGCAGATTGGGAGCTGCTGCTCACGCAGGGGCTGCTTGGCCGCCGGGAAGTGGCAGCGAACACGCGCGCTCGCCTGGCGGATAATGCCGGGGCAATTGAGTTCCTTGATGCGCCATCGAAACCATTGATGCTGTCCTGGACTTGGCTGCCCGATATGCAGAACAGGCGCAATTGCTCGGCCGGCAGGACCTGGCTGAAATGCTTGCATCCGTCCCGGCTCACCCGGCGCGCACTTTCCGGGAAGGCTTGCAGTCGCTGCGCCTGTGCCAGGCAGTCGTCTGGCTGGGAGGCAATTACCACGTCGGGCTGGGGCGCTTCGACCAGTACATGTGGCCATTGCTCCAATCCGACCTTCAGGCAGGCGCTCTGACAATTCCACAGGCGGAAGAGCTGCTGGCGGAATTTTTCATCTCGTTGAATAAAGACAGCGATCTCTACCCGGGCGTCCAGCAGGGCGATAACGGCCAGAGTCTGACCCTGGGCGGGGTCAAACCGGATGGCTCGCAGGCGGTCAACGAGCTGACCCGTATGGTGCTGCGAGTCTCGCGTGACCTGGAACTGATCGACCCGAAGATCAACCTGCGCATTTCGCCGCAAACCGACCTTGAACTGCTCTGCCTGGCCAGCGAGCTGACCCGCAAAGGGCTGGGTTTCCCCCAGTACAGCAATGACGAGGTGGTCATACCGGCGCTGGTTGCGCATGGATACGAGCTGGAGGATGCGCGTGATTACGTTGTGGCGGCCTGCTGGGAATTCATCATCCCCGGGCGCGGCATGGAGATCGTCAACATCGGGGCGGTTTCCTTCCCGGCTGCCGTTGATCAGGCCATCCGCAGCGGGCTGGCAGACGGAGCGGATTTTGATGAGATCCTCACGCGCACCGGTATAAACATACACAGCCAGGTGCAAGCCTTGGCGGATGCATACGCAAATGTGCTGTTGCCGCCGGCGCCATACTATTCAGTGTTCCATGCGCGGTTGTCTCGAGCAGGGGCGTGATCTCTCGCAAGGCTTGAAATACAACAATCTCGGCATCCATGGCGCCTGCTCGGCCAATGCTGCCGATGCCCTGGCAGCGGTCAAACAGTTCGTCTTCGATGAGCAAGCCATGTCTGCCCGGAGAGCTGCTGGCAGCCCTGCAAGCCAATTTCGAAGGCTACGAATCCATGCGCCGGAAGCTTGACGAAGATGGGCCCAAGGTTGGCAGCAACGATGACCGTGCGGATGCGTTGCTGGTACGTTTATTTGAGGATTTCGCCAGCGCCTGTGAAGAGTATGGCCGAACGCCACGCGGCGGGATCCTCAGGCCGGGCACCGGTTCGGCCATGTATTACATCTGGCTGGCCAGCGGACATGCCGGGATGCGTGAGCCGGTGGTCGCGGCGACCGCCGATGGGCGCCTGGAGGGTCAGCCCTTTAGCGCCAACCTGGCGCCTTCGCCCGGCGTACGCGTCCGCGGCCCGATCAGCACCTTGCAAAGCTTTTCCAGGATCGATTACCGGCGGGTCTGCAACGGAGGCCCGATCACCATGGAGTTGTCTGATTCGGTCTTCCGGGACGCCGAATTCGATCCGCAAAGTCGCCATGCTGGTGCGCATCTTTGCCCAGCTCGGCTGCCAGCAATTGCAGCTCAACAGCCTGAATGTGGACGACCTTATTGGACGCCAAAGCCCATCCCGAGCGGCATAAGAACCTGATCGTGCGCGTCTGGGGCTGGAGCGGCTATTTCTGTGAGCTGGCGCCCGAATACCAGGATCACATCATTGCCAGGAGTATGTTTAAGGTGGAGTGAATTCCACGTAGAAAAGCAGGGCGAAGTCGGAGGCTCTGGTCGAACCCTCGGGTGAAAAAAAGTCATTTGAATAAAAAAACCGCCAGGAGGTATATTTCGCCTCCTGGTGGTACTGCTCTCTGCTCTCTGTTCTCTATTCACTACTCTCTGTTCACTACTCTCTACTCTCTATCCTCAACTTCAAGAAGTGCGTCGCGCACGAGATGCACGGATCGTACGACCGCACCAGGTGCTCGGCGGTCAGGGTCGCCTGCTCCTGCGACATCTCCACCAGCTGCGGCGCCAGGGCGAACAGGTCCTCTTCGATGCGCGGCAGGTTCTGGGCGGTCGGCGGGATGATCTTGGCGAACTGGACCCGGCCCTGCTCGTCGATCTTGTAGCGGTGATAGAGCAGGCCGCGCGGCGCTTCGCTGGCGCCGGCGCCTTCCCCGGCTTTCAGCTTGAGCTCCAGGTGGGCCGGGCCGCTCGGGTCGTACGCCTTGACCAGCTGGATCGCCTCTTCATAGAAATGCACCAGTTCGACGGCACGGGCGATCAGGCTCTTGTAGGGATTGGTGATCGGCAGCTTGATCTGGTTATCCTGCAGGGCCTTTTGGGCCAGCGGCAGCAGTTGGGCGTGGTTCAGGTTCAGGCGCGCCAGCGGACCGACCAGGTAATGCCCGCCTTCCTTGGTATGGCCGTGCAGGGCGTTGGAATGCTTGACGTGCTCTTCGAGGTAACGGGTCTCGTAGTCTGCCACCGATAAGCTGGCTGCCCTTGGATGACCAGACCTCGCCGTTGATGACGCCGTATTCCTCCGGGTGGTGCAGGGCCACGAACTCGTAATCGATCTCCAGGTCCGGGTAGGGCAGCGTGACCGCCCATTTGACCGCCTCCTTGGCGGCTTCCAGCGCCCATTCCAGCTCGGGCAGCAGCGCCTTGAGCGGAGCCGCCTCCGGCCAGCGGTAGAACCCGCCCACGCAGGCATTGACCGGATGGACCGAGCGCCCGCCGATCGCCTTTCAGGATCTCGTTGCCGATCTTCTTCATGCGCAGGGCGTTCTTGACCACCTCGCGGGGCGATGGCCGCCAGGTCGAGCGCGGAGGGCTCGCCCAGCAGGTCCGGCGCCTGCAGCAGGTAGATGTGCAGGGCGTGGCTCTCGATGATACTCGCCGCAGTACATCAGGCGGCGCAGGGCATAGACCTGCGGGCTGACTTCGACGCCCAGGGCTTTCTCCAGGGCGGTCACCGAACTCATCTGGTAGGCCACCGGGCAGATCCCGCAGATGCGGGCGGTGATGTCCGGCACTTCCTGCAGGAAGCGGCCGACCAGGAAGCCTTCGAAGAAGCGCGGCGGTTCGTAGATATCCAGGCGGATCTTCGACGGCCTTGCCGTCCTTCAAGCCGATATACAGGCCGCCTTCGCCTTCGACGCGCGCCAGGGCGGGAACTTCGATGCGTCTTCATTTGATTCTCCTTTTCGGCGTGAGAGTTTGAGGGCCTGCTCGGCCGCGGTCTTGAAGGCCGGGGCATGGCAGCTGAAGCTGCGCAGCAGGCCGGCGGTCTCGTTCGGGTAGCGGTCGCGCGGGACCATGCCTTCCACCAGGGCGCTGAAATTGGCCACGCTGGAGGGGCCGAAGCAGCCGTAGCAGCCGCGCCCGTTGGCGGGGCACAGTGCCCCGCAGCCGCCGTGCACGACCGGTCCCAGGCAGGGGATGCCCTGGGCCACCACCACGCAGACGGTGCCGTTGCGTTTGCATTCCAGGCAGACCGGGCTGGGCGGGAAGTTCGGGCCGCCGGTTCTGCAGCAGGGCCGCGATCACTTCCACCACCATGTACTTGTTGACCGGGCAGCCCCAGATGACCAGGTCCACCGGCACATTCTCGGCGATGGAAGTGGATTTCTCCAGGTAGCTGCAGATATTCCGGATGCGCATAGACAGTCTTGGCATACTCGTCCGCCTTGGCAAAGTTGCGCAAGGCCTGGATGCCGCCGGCGGTGGCGCAGGTGCCCAGGGCGATCAGGTATTTGCACTCGGCGCGCACTTCCTTGATCCGTTCGGCTTCGTGGGGCGTGGTGATCGAGCCTTCGACGATGCCGATGTCGTACGGGCCGGGTTTGACGGTCCGGGTGGCTTCCAGGAAATAGGCAATGTCCACCGCCGAGGCCAGGTCGAGCAGTTCATCTTCCAGGTTGAGCAGCGAAAGCTGGCAGCCGTCGCAGGAGGAAAACTTGTAGACAGCCACTTTCGGCTTGGGTTGTGTTTTGGGTGTGAGGGTCATTAATACTCCTCCACGTTGAAGAAGGGTTCCAGGCGGTTGAACGGGAAGACCGGCCCATCCTTGCAGATGAAGTAGGGACCCATCTGGCAGTGACCGCAGGCGCCCTGGCCGCATTTCATGTTGCGTTCGAGCGAGACGTAGATGTGCTCGGCCGGGATGCGGCGGGCCAGGGCTTCGTAGATGACGAAGCGCATCATGATCTCCGGGCCGCAGGTCAGCACGGCGGTCTTGTGCGGGTCGACCCGGAAATGGTAGAACAACATCGGGACAACGCCCACGCGGCCGGTCCAGGTCTCGTCGCCGCGGTCGACCGTGACCTGCACGTCGATGTCGGCTTTCTGCCAGGCTTCGTATTCGCTCGGGTACATCAGGTCCTTGGGCGTGCGGGCGCCGTACAGCAGGGTCACCTTGCCGTACTTGTCGCGGTTCCCGCATGATGGAATAGATGGCGCCGCGCAGGGGTGGCAGGCCGATGCCGCCGCAGGCGATGACCACATCCATGCCCTGGATGGCCTTCAGCGGCCAGGAGCTGCCGAACGGGCCGCGCAGCCCGACCACGTCCCCCACCTTCAGCCGGCTGGTCGCTTTGGTCACGTTGCCGGCGTGGCGGATGGTGTGGATGACCAGGCCGTCCGACGATTCCACATCCGAGCTCATCGAGATGGCGGCTTCGCCGTAGCCGGGCACGTAGAGCATGTTGAACTGGCCGGGTTCCCAGCGGTAGCGCTGCTGGAGCTCCGGGTCGGTGAATCGGAGCGCAAAGGTGGTGACACCCTCGGCTTCGGGGGTGATCCTGACCACCTCCGCCCAGGCGGGCAGGAGCAGTTTATCTGCATAACCGGCGCTGTGGGCGGGCTGTATCGATCAGGGTGGTGGTCATGCCTTCACCTCCTTGCGGATGGCGGCGACTTCCTCGGTCAGGTCGATCCCGACCGGGCACCAGGTGATGCAGCGTCCGCAGCCCACGCAGCCCAGCACGTCGAACTGGGCCTTCCACTGGCCCAGCTTGTGGGTCAGCCACTGGCGGTAGCGTGAGCGGATATTCGGGCGGGTGTTCCCGCCGAAGACGTAGGAGTAATTCGGGTTGAAGCACGAATCCCACACGCGCTCGCGGCGGGTCTGCTTGCCGGTGACGTCCGTCTGGTCGGTGGCGTCCCAGCAGAAGCAGGTCGGGCAGACCTGGGTGCAGTTGGCGCAGGAAAGGCAGCGCTTGGCCACCTCGTTCCAGCGTTCGGCGTCCAGGTGTTCGGTCAGCAGGCCGGGCAGGTCGCTGCGTGTCCAGGCTGCGGCCCATCTGGCCGGTGGCCTGTTCGAGCGCCTGGTTGGCGGCGGTCTGGATGAAGGCGGAGGGCAGTTCGTAGGTGCGGCGGGCCAGCAGGCTCAGGCCCAGCTCCGAGCCGGCTTCCACCAGGAACAGGTCATCCATTTCGGTCAGGCACAGGTCGAAACCGCCCTGGTGGCGCGGGCCGGTGCCCATCGAGACGCAGAAGCAGGTGGCATTCGGGTGCAGGCAGTTGACCGCCAGGATGAACAGTCCCTCCCGGCGGGCGCGGTAGATCGGGTCGTAAAAATCCGGGCGCAGGAAGACCCTGTCCTGGATTGCGATGGCGGCCAGTTCGCAGGCGCGCACGCCCACCAGGGCATAGCGCGGGGCGGGGGCGTCGTTCTCCTTGATCTGCCAGTTGCCTGTCTTGCTTCGCGTATGTTCATCTGGATCGGCTTTTCTGGCCGTGAAAAGTTCATGGCGGGGCGGGAAGAGGAACTGCTTCCAGGATTGCGCGGCCGGGATGAAGTCGAAGTAGCGCTCCTGGCCGGTCTGGATCAGGCGGTAGGAGGCCGGGTGCCTGTTCGCTCAGGATGCCACGCGGCAGGTCCTGCAAGCCTTCGATCTCCTTGTAGACGATGCTCTCGTCCTGCAGGTGCGGGCCGACGGTCTGGTAACCGTTCGAGTCGCAGATCCGCCAGCAGGGCGTCCAGTTCCGGTTTCGGGAGAGCCACGGTGCTTCCGATGGTCAGGTTCTTTTCATTCATCAGTTTTGGTCTCCATCGGTTCGGCAAACATATCCAGCAACTGCAGGCGGGTGACCAGCAGCCGGCTGGCGATCACATTGGCCATGCGGCGCATGAAGAGATAACCGATGTCATGGTCGCGATCGCAGAGCGCCTGCAGCTTGGTTGTGTCGGTGGCGATGACGATCCCGTCCATAACGCCCACCGCTCCGGCTGTGCGCGTGCGCACCACTGGCGTCACGCTCGACCAGCCAAAGCTGTCCCATTCCTCGCAGGTGTAAAAGCGTACCTTGCCGCGGTGCGGGACGAACATATCCAGTGCCACGCGACCGCTCAGGACGATGTAAAAGTAGTCCTGCTTGTCGCCCTCGTGGAAAAACACTTCTCCGGCTTTGAAATGCCGCAGGCTGGAGATCTCGGCAAATTGCCGGACATGTCTCCGGCTTCAGTTCCTGGAACCAGGGGATCTTCTGGAGTTCGTCAAATACTTCATCGGTAGGATTCATGCGGTATTCTCCTGTTCGATGGCCGTATTTTAGCATAAGTTACGAATTTCACAAATGGTTGGACCTTACCCCCTTTTCTGATGAAAACGCGCTGGTTTTTTTCCTTGCCGGCTTGCGACTTATCTCGTGCTGTGGGAGTCGCCCTCCCATTCCAAAGCGATCTTCAGGACGATCTTTTTTACGATTGCAGGCGAGTCAATCGCGATCCCGGGCATATGTGCATCCTGGGGCATGAAAATGACGAAGTGGCCTTCATGCAGCCTCAGGAAGTCGCCTTCCCCGTGGAGGGGCAGGAAGTCCTTGGTTGGGTCATAAACACCCTGGGATAAGTGAGTAATATTCGCATAGCCAATTAGCTCAGTACCTTGAATAACGTACTGTAAGTCGATATAACGCTGATGGGCCTCCCAAAAAGCTTCCTCCTTCCGCTTTGTGTTGTATTCCTGGGTCATCGCGAAGAGGTTCTGACCCTCGATTTCATATCTGCCTATTTTCATGCCCGCCAGGTCGGCTTCCCGTAGGAAATTAAAAGCCATTTTGAATCCCGGATGGATGGCATGGTATATGGCAGAATTGGATATGTGGTCAAGGATCATCGGTCTACATCTTCTTGAGTAATTCAGCTTTCTTGATTTGGAACTCCGTCTCGGTCAACACGCCGTGTTGGCGTAACACATCCAATTGCGTCAGCAGGTCCGGCAGGGATGGCGCAGGCTGGCCTGGCTTGACATCTGCGGAAGTATGTTCCAGTTTTTCCTTGGCGTTGATCATGGTGGTTTTGTACTGGATCGGTCGGCCGATGTGGGCAAGCTTGTTCACACCCAACTCGCTGGCGGTCAGGATCTCGATATCTCCGTAACCAAATAGCCGCCCCAGGAAAGACTGGCTCATCTTAACGTCATTTACCTTCTCCAATGAGGAATCTGTGACGTTCTTGCTGAATACGCCCGAGAGTTGGATCACGCGGCGGTTGGTTACAATGTACTTGCGGTTTGACCATACCAGCACATCCCGGCCCAGGCTGATCAGCGGCAGGATCAGCAGCAGGTAACCGAGCGCCATGAGAGGATTCAACACCCAGTTCAACCATATCAGGGTAACCAATACCACCCATGCCACCGATAACAGGCTCTCGCTCACAATTTCCCCCGCCAGCACAAGCCAGTGCTGGTGGGTCACAAAAAGAACCTGCTCATTTTCACCCAATAAGCTTTTCAGATAGTTGTCTCTCATAGGGTTTTCCTCCACGTTGGATTATAAGGACGGTCATGATTGCTGGCTGGTACCAAAACGAGTATAGCAATGTCGCCGGGATAATGCAACCCCTAACTCCTTTCCTTTATCCCTTTTTCGTTTATCAAGGGCGAAATATGCTAAAATGTTTTTCAAGAAAACCCTCAACCCGGAGCGACCATGAAGAATATCATTCCTCCCGTCAAAGGAACGCGCGATTTCTACCCGGAACAGATGGCTGTGCGGACCTGGTTGTATGGCACTGTCCGGCGTGTTTCGGAAATCCTTCGGATATCAGGAATGGGAAGCGCCCATTCTCGAGACGATTGACCTGTATGCTGCCAAGTCGGGTGACGAGCTTGTCAATCAGCAGTCTTTCGTCTTCCCTGATCGCGGCGGGGATATGATCGCCCTGCGTCCCGAATTGACCCCTTCCCTGGCGCGCACTGGTGGCCCAAAAGCAGAATGAACTGGTCCTTCCCATTGCGCTGGTGGTCATACGGTCCATTCTGGCGCTACGAACGCCCTGCAGCGCGGCCGGACACGCGAGTTCTTTCAGTGGAACATCGACCTGATCGGCGTGGATTCCCCCGAGGCGGATGCCGAGCTGATTGCGATCGCCGCTTCTTTCCTTCAGCAGGTGGGGTTGTCATCGCAGCAAGCCGTCATCCTGGTGAACGACCGCAAGTTGACCAATAGCCAATTGGAGAAGCTTGGCATTCCTGCTGAAAAGCGGCCGGATTTCCTTGGCCTGATTGATCGCCGCCTCAAGATGCAGCCCGCCGATTGGGACCGCAACGCCCTTGACCTTGGGCATGTCCCAGGCCCAGTTGGATGGGATGAAGGCCTTCCTGGCTGATCCCGATCCTGTGGGAACAGTCGGAAACGCTTGTGCGGCTTTTCGCGGCAGTCGAGGCGCTCGGCGTGAAGGAATACGTTCGTTACGACTCGAACATCATCCGCGGCCTGCTTTACTACACCAGCACAGTCTTCGAGGCTTTCGATTTGACCGGCGGCGTCCGGCGTGCCATCCTCGGCGGGGGGCGTTACGACAACCTGATGGCACAGGTGGGCGGCGACCCGCTCCCGGCGGTCGGTTTTGCCATGGGCGACGTGGTCATCACCCTGATGCTTGAAACGCTCGGTCTCCTGCCCGCCAACCCCGGCCGTTCCCCGGCCGATGTCCTGGTGACTGTCTTCAACTCTGACCTCCAGCCGGCTTCGATGAAACTGGCCGCGGAACTCCGTGCGGCTGGGCTGAAAGTGGTCTGTTCCTCGGAGCCGGGCAAACTGCCCAGGCAGTTCAAACTCGCCGACCGGATGGGGATGAAGGTCATCCTGGTGCTCGGGCCGGACGAAGCCGCACAAGGCCAGGTCACGGTGAAGGACCTGTCCAGCGGCACTCAGGAGGCTTATCGAACAGGCTGCGCTTCCGGGCGCTGTCAAACGCATCCTTGAAAGGCCTTAATGCTGGTGGTATAATCGCCCCCGCTCGTGGTGCCTGTAGCTCAATGGCAGAGTCCCTGACTGTGGATCAGGTTGTTGTGGGTTCGACCCCCATCAGGCACCCCAAAAAAGACTCCCGTTACGGGAGTCTTTTTATTGCAGTTTTTTCTAAGAGAGAGTGAGGGGTGCTAATCGCCGGGGCTCTTGGAAGCCTTTTGGGCATCGCCCTTGAACAGGGTCAGATATTGACCATAACCGGCTTGCTCCAACTGCTCGACCGGGACAAAGCGCAGGGCGGCTGAGTTCATGCAGTAACGCAGGCCGGTCGGTGCCGGGCCATCCTCAAAAACATGCCCAAGATGGGATCCTGTATGTTTCGAGCGCACTTCGGTTCGCGCCATGAAGAGCTTATGGTCGGTGTGGGTGAGGATATTTTCCGGTTCCATCGGACGGGTAAAACTCGGCCAACCGGTCCCTGAATCATACTTGTCCTGCGAACTGAATAAAGGTTCTCCCGAGACCACATCCACATAGATGCCGGGCTTTTTGTTATCCCAATACTCGTTGTTGAAGGCTGGTTCGGTCCCTTCGTGTTGGGTAACCTCGTATTGTGTGCGGTTTAATCGTTTCCGAAGTTCGGATTCAGGTGGTTTAATGTAGTCTGTCATCGCGACCTCCTATGGATGGTTGGTTAAATTCTTCAAATCAGACCATAATTGTATTATATCCGGGAAACATTAATATTTGCTTATCACGAGACCTGTTGTTTCCCCAAAGATATGGCGTGCTGTTCAGCCAGCCTGGAGAGTGAAAACCGTGATCTCAGGCCGGCAGTTGATGCGGATGAAAGGTGGCACCATCCCTACGCCGCGGTTGGTATATTGGAGCATGCTGCCCACCTGGTAAAGTCCATCATAATACTTCCGCCCGCCCCTGGGCAGGTAAAGTGGACCAATCACTGGGGGGACAGCCTGCCCTCCATGGGAATGCCCGGAGATCTGCAGATCAAAGCGCCCGGTCTTAGCGCTCTCATCCGCGAAATCTGGTTCGTGCGAAAGCAGGATCGCTGCACCGTCTTTCGGTATGGCCGCTATCACACCCTCCAGGTCCGGGTGACCAAAAAGAATATCGTCCACGCCCGCAATGTGCAGGCGCTCGCCCCCGCGCACGATGGAATGAACTCCGTTCGTCAAATCCAGGATCGCATGTTTTTCCAGCAGCTTGCGAATCTCGCCTGGGTTCGTGCGAAGGTCATGGTTACCTAGAATACCCACGCGTGGCACTGCCCCCATCATATTGAAGACTTCACTCAACTCGTTGATCGCCTCGGCGCTAACCTGTCGCCTGCCTTCATAGATCACAAAATCGCCGGTCAGCGCCAGCAAATCTGCTTCCTGGGCGAGTGCTAATTTCATAACATACGAAAAACGCTCTGCGTCCATCCACCCACCCATATGGATGTCACTGATTTGCACCATCCGAAACCCATCCAGGGCTTTTCCGAGCCGGGGCAATTTCAACCTGGCTTGTGTAACTTCCACTCAGGCCGGGTTCCATTTGGGATGCATACAGCATCCCACCAGCTCCCATCAAAAAGATCTCTCCTGCCAGGAAACCCATGATTTTCAAAAATGAACGACGGGAAAGTTTAGGATTCTCCACAACCTTGAAAATACCTTTCTGCAATGTTATCGAAGGATTTTACACTACTGTGATTAAAAAATAATAACAGGGTTTTTTAATGCGGTTGCGATCATAAAACGGCGCTTCAACCGTGTTTCGTTATAAAAAAGTTCAGACTGAAATAGGACAATTGTGCCAGTTTGATAGGCGGAATATGGATAAACAACGAGCAAATTAATGGGCGGGACATATTATCAAGAATTCGATAAATCTTCGATGTTTATTGTTGGATTTCCGATATGATACAAATAATAACTTTCAAAAGCCCTCGACGTCTAGTTAATATGGAAAAATGAAAGCTCGGGAAGGCAAATACGGAAGCGGCTCCCTGGAATATCGGTTTTTTTATTTAACCTGGCAGTGGTATAAATAGCTTCCAAAGGATTTGTTTCATGGAGGAGATTATGCTTTGGAAGGGCTTTAGTGATAGTACGACCACCAAGGATTGGAATTTT